>CAVVGB010000009.1:160000-614710 GCA_963747715.1 uncultured Actinomycetes bacterium | reverse complement strand
GAGGAGGGCTCCCGGCGATCGTCGGCGCGGCGCTCGCCTTCAAGCTGCGCAAGGAGCCGCGCGTCGCCGTCGCGTTCTTCGGCGACGGCGCGACCAACATCGGGACGTTCCACGAGGCGCTCAACCTCGCGCAGCTGTGGGTCGTGCCGGCGCTGTTCGTGTGTGAGGACAACGGCTACGCCGAGTCGACGCCGGCGCACCAGCAGCTGCCGATCGACGACCTGACCAAGCGCGCGGAGGCGTTCGGGATGACATCGATGAGCGTCGACGGGCAGGACGTCGAGACCGTCTACAGAGCGACGCAGCGCGCGGCCAAGCAGGCGCGCGAGGGCAAGGGCCCAGTCCTCATGGTCTGCAAGACGTTCCGGCTCACCGGCCACTACGTCGGCGACCCGCAGGTCGTACCGCCCGAAGGAAGAGGTGCGCGAGCTGCGGCAAAACCAGGATCCGATCACGAAGCTGCGCGAGCGCCTCGAGCTCTCCGACGAGGAGTGGGAGCAGCTCGACGCAGAGGCGACGAAGTTGGCCGAGGCGTCGGTCGAGTTCGCCAAGCAGGGCACGGACCCGAAGCCTGAGGACGCGCTCAAGAACGTCTATGCCTGAGCTTTCCTACCGCGAGGCGGTTCGCGACGCGATGAGCGAGGCGATGAGGCGCGACGAGGACGTCTTCATCATGGGCGAGGACATCGCCGAGATGGGCGGCTCGATGGGCGTGACGCAGGGGATGCTCGAGGAGTTCGGCCCGGAGCGGGTGCGCAACACGCCGATCTCCGAGATGGCGATCGTCGGCGCCGGCGTCGGCGCGGCCGTCGCCGGGCATGCGGCCGATCGTCGAGGTGATGTACCAGGACTTCCTCACGCTCGCGATGGAGCAGCTCGTCTCGCAGGCGGCGAAGCATCGCTACATGTCGGGCGGCCAGATCAAGGTGCCGCTCACGGTTCGCACGCAGGGCGGCGCCGGCTGGTCGCCGGGCGCACAGCACGCGCAGCAGCTCGAGAGCTGGTTCGTGCACGTCCCGGGCCTCAAGGTCGTGTTCGCCTCGACGCCCGAAGACGTGCGCGGCCTCCTGTGGACCTCGATCTACGAGGACAACCCCGTCGTCTTCTTCGAGCACCGCACGCTGTACGGGATCAAGGGCGACGTGCCCGACGAGATCGAGGGCATCGAGCTCGGCAAGGCGCGCGTGCACCGCGAGGGGGACGACGTGACCGTCGTCGCGACCGGCCGGCTCGTGCACGAAGCGCTCGGTGCGGCCAAGGAGGCCGAGGAGGAGGGGATCTCGGTCGAGGTCGTCGACCCGCGCACCCTGCAGCCGCTCGACGAGGAGACGATCGTCAAGTCGGTGCAGAAGACGAACCGCTGCGTCGTCGCGCACGAGGCGATCGTCCGCATGGGCTTCGGGGCCGAGGTGGCGGCGGTCGTGCAGGAGCAGGCCTTCGACTACCTCGACGCGCCCGTGCAGCGCGTCGGCGCGAAGTTCACGCCGCTTCCGTTCGCTCCCGTCATGGAGCAGTTCGTCGTGCCGCACCAGAAGGACGTGCTCGCCGCGATCAAGCGCACCGTGGAGCGCTCCTGATGTCGAGCCAGGTCACGCTTCCGCGTCTCGGCCAGGGCATGGAGTCCGGCACGATCGTCAAGTGGCTCAAGTCCGAGGGTGAGAAGGTCGAGAAGGGCGAGCCGCTGTACGAGCTCGACACCGAGAAGGTCACGCAGGAGGTCGAGGCGGACGTCGGCGGCGTCGTGCTCAAGATCCTCGCGCAGGAAGGGCAGGAGATCGAGGTCGGCAAGGCCGTCGCCGTCATCGGCGAGGAGGGCGAGAAGGTCGCGGAGCCCGAGCCGGACGAGGAGCCGACGAAGATCGAGGAGCCCGCCGCCGAGGCCGAGGAGCCGACCAAGGTCACAGAGGAGGAGCCGCAGGAAGAGGGCGAGCCGGCGCCGGCGCGGGAGGACGAGCGTGAACGCGGGCGGGAGGCCGGTCCCGAAGGCCCGAGGGAACCGCAACAGCAAGATGGCGCGGCGACCGTCGACGGCGGGCGCGTGAAGGCCTCGCCGCTCGCGCGCCGGATCGCCAAGGAGCGGGGCATCGACCTCAAGGCGTTGCGAGGGACCGGCCCCGAAGGCCGCATCGTCGCCGAGGACGTCGAGCGCGCGGGCACGGCTCCGGCACCGGCCGCGGCCGCCGCGGGGGCGCCGACCGAAGTGGAGGTCGTCGAGCTCACGCGCATGCGCCAGACGATCGCGCGCCGGCTGACGGAGGCGTGGCAGGCGCCGCACTTCCAGATCGCCATGTCGGCCGACATGCGCGCCGCCATCCGCCTGCGCGAGACCCTCGTCGCCCGCACGAAGGAAGGCGGCGTCAAGCCGACCTACTCCGACATCCTCACGAAGGTGTGCGCGCTCGCCCTCATGCGCCACCGTGCGATCAACGCGCACTTCGCGGACGGCAAGGTTCACCAGTTCCCGACGGCGAACATCGGCATCGCCGTTGCCGTTCCGGACGGGCTGATCGTGCCGGTGATCCCGAATTGCGAGGCGCGCACGATCCCGCAGATCGCGGAGGCCCGCAAGGACATCGTCGACCGCGCCCGCGGCGGGAAGCTGCAGACGTCCGATCTCGTCAACGGAACGTTCACGATCTCCAACCTCGGGATGTACGGCGTCGAGAGGTTCATCGCCGTGCTCAACCCGCCGCAGGTGACGATCCTGGCGGTGGGCGCGATCGAGGAGCGCGCCGTCGTCGAGGACGGCGAGGTCGTCGCGCAGCCGCGAATTGAGCTCACGCTCTCGTGTGACCACAGGGCCGTGGACGGTGCCTCGGCGTCGGAGTTCCTCGCGGATGTCAAGGCGTTCCTCGAAGAGCCGGGGCTGGCGCTCTAGCCGTGCAGCTCTGGTACCGCGTCAGCGACGTCGAAAGCGCCAGGGACTTCTACACGCGTCAGCTCGGATTCAAGGAGGTCTACTTCGACGAGGACGACCGCTGGGTGCGCCTCGACCGCGAAGGATTCGAGCTCGCGCTCGCCGAAGGCGAGTTCTCCGGCGCGGAGCAGGCGGGAATCGAAGAGGGCGGCGCGGTGGCGACCATCGACGTCGGCGACGTGAAAGCCGAGGCCGAGCGCCTGCGCGATGCGGGCGTGAAGGTCGGAACGGTCGTGGAGATACCGGGCACGATCCGGCTCCTCGATGTCTTCGACCCGGACGGCAATCGCCTGCAGCTGGCCGAAGACATCGCCTAAACCTCGTTCACTCGCACGAGGGATCGCAGCCTCCCGCGCCCGTGCCGTTTCCTCCCGTGACCGGCTTAACCCCGGGTCACGGAGGGCGGCCCTGTGCCGCCCTCCCGTATTTAGCGCCCGCGAATAGGATCGGCCCGCCGATAGGATCGCTGTGAAAAGCGAATCTAGGAGAGGCCAGGATGGAATGTGACGTCGCCGTGCTCGGCGGCGGGCCCGGCGGCTACAGCGCAGCGATTCGAGCCGCCCAGCTCGGCGCGAAGGTCGCGTGTATCGAAAAAGAGAGTGAGCTCGGGGGAACGTGTCTCCGCGTCGGCTGCATCCCCACCAAGGCGTGGGTGCAGACAGCTTTCGCGCTCAAGGAAGCCGGCGAGACCTTCGCCAAGCTCGGCGTGAAAGTGAGCGAGCCGGAGCTCGACTTCGCGACCGCCAACGAATGGAAGGCGGCGATCGTCAAGCAGTTGACCGGCGGCGTGGCCGGCCTCTTCAAGGCGAACGGTGTCGAGTGGGTGAAGGGCACGGGCCGCTTCAAGGACGCGAACACGATTGCCGTCGAGGGCGGGGAGGACGTCACCTTCAAGCAGGCGATCATCGCGACGGGCTCGTATCCCCTGCGTCCACCGATCGAAGGCATCGACTCCGAGCTCTGCGTCGATTCCACCGGTCTCCTCTCCCAGACGGAAGTCCCCAGGCGTCTCGTCGTCCTCGGGGGCGGGATCATCGGCTGCGAGTTCGCCTCGATCTTCCAGCGTTTCGGGAGCGAGGTGACGATCGTCGAGATGCTGCCGCAACTGATCCCGATGGAGGACGAGGACGCGAGCAAGGAGCTGCTCAAGCAGTTCAAGAAGCGCGGCATCGCAGTCCACCTGGAGTCGCAGTGCAAGAAGGTCGAGCAGCAGAACGGCGGCCTCAAGGTGCACTTCGGCGACGGCCAGGAGGTCGACTGCGACCTGATGCTGGTGGCCACCGGCCGAGGGCCGCTCGTCGAGGACGTGGGGCTCGAAGCGCTCGGCGTCGAGTTCGACAAGAAGAAAGGCATCGCGGCGGACGAGCACCGGCGCACGACCGTGCCGCACGTGTACGCGGTGGGCGACTGCGCCGGCTACTGGCAGCTCGCGCACACCGCGTTCCGCGAAGGTGAAGTGGCGGCGGAAAACGCACTGGGTCACGAAGCCGTCGTCGACAACCGCGGCGTCCCGCGTCCCATCTACACGGATCCGGAGGTCGCCGGGGTCGGCCTGACGGAGCGCGAAGCGCGGGAGCAGTACGGCGACGACGTCGTCACGGGCGTGTTCCCGTGGGCGGCCAACGGCCGTGCGCTCATGCAGAACGAGACCGTTGGCTGGGTCAAGTCGATCCACGAGGGCCGCTACGGCGAGCTACTCGGGATCGTGATGGTGGGCCCCCACGTCACCGACCTGATCGAGGCCGGAGTGGTCGCGCTCGACGCGGAAGCGACCGTCGAGACCGTCGCCGATGGAATGGCCGCCCACCCGACGCTCTCCGAGGCAGTCAAGGAAGCAGGCCTCGTCGCCCTCGGCCGCGCCATCCACCTGCCGCCCAAGCGGCGGGTCGAGCGCGCCGCAGCTTCCTAGACGCAAGCTTTCGGTGGCGCCAGGCCTCCTTTAGATGAGGGGAATCCCCTCGTCTGGAACCGGAGCGTGCTCTGCCGCCGTTCCGGATCTCTCCCTAAGAACGCTCCTCCGCCCGCCTGGGCAGAGGAGCGTGCCCGGGTAAACTCCGCGCGATGCTGAACCGGCGCAAGGCAATGATCGGCTACCTCGCCTACACGATCGGCAAGCCGATCGCGATGTACGCGATGAAGCGAAAGGCGAAAGCGGCTGCGGCGAAGAAAGGCGCAGGCTCTCGAATTAACACCAAAGCGATCGTGGCCGGCGCCGGCGCGGTGCTCGGCGGCCTCCTTTTCTGGCGCAACCGTCGCGGGCGCGACGAAGAGTCGCACCCAGGCGACGAAAAGTCACACTCGAGCTGACGCGCGCAGACACCGTCGTTGTCGGGGCCGGCCTCGCCGGATGCTCCGTCTCGCGTTTCCTCGCTGAGGCGGGCGAAAGGGTTCTCGTTGTCGAGGCCGCCGGAATCGGCTCGGGCGCGTCCGGTCGGAACGGGGGGTTCATGTTCCGTCAGCCCGCGGACTGGATCAACGACCTTCTGAGCGAGTCCGCGACCATCTACTCCGAGCTCCAGGACGACGGTCCGGTTCCATTCGACTTCCGTTCCTGGCCGATGCTCTTGGTGGCGGTGGAGGAGCGCGAGCTCGAGCACGCGCGCGGCTACGCGACTGTGGTCGGCGGTAAGGAGGTCGACCTGCGGGAAGACTCGTGGTTCGCGGACGACCTGGCCGGCGGCTTCGTCGTCGAGGGCGGCTACACACTCGACGCGATGGGCGCGACCATGGCCATGGCCGAGGCCGCGCGGGGCGCCGGTGTGGAGTTCATGCTCGGCTGCGAGGCGAAGCGACTGCTCGTCGAGGGCGGGCGCGTCACCGGCCTTGCCACGGACGTCGGCATCATCTCGTGCGGACGCGTCGTCGTCGCATCCGGCCCGCGTGTTCGCTTCCTGCTACGGACCGCGGGAGTCGACCTGCCTGTGGCTTCGTCGCGGGGCTGGCTGCTCGAGACGGGCCGGGTCGATCCACCTCCCCAGTACGCGATCGAGCAGGCGGTGTGGCCCGTGCAGGAGGAGCTCGCCAAGCTCACGGTGGCACCGACGCTCGGCGAGGTGGCGGCCGGGGAAGAGGAGCCGGCCCTCGTGTCGCTTCTGCTCGGCGGTCGGCCTGCCGGTCACTGTCTGATCGGAACGTCTCTGCGACGCTCGCTGCTCGAGGAGTCCGAGACACCCGAGACCGTGCGGCGGCTGGCGGAGCGCGCGGTGCGCGTCGCGCCGCATCTCGAGCGCGTTCCCGTCGTCGCCGCGTGGTCCGGCAGGCGCGCCATGACTCCCGACGGCCTCCCGGTGGCCGGCGCAGTGCCCGGTCTCGACGGCGTCGACGTGGCCGGCGGGTTCTCGTCGATCGGCATGGTCACGATCCCGGCTGTCTGCAAGCGCCTCGTCGCCGGCGATTCGTCGCCGTTCGATCCCGCGCGCTTCGTGTGATCAGACCGTTCCGTGAGGAAGACGCCGCGGCGGTCGCCGAGCTCCTCAGGGGCGCGCTCGAGACGCCATGGGTCGTCACGGAGGCGGACATCGTCCACTGGGAGCAATCGCCCGAGCGCGCGCGGCGAGCGACCTGGGTGGCGATCGACGGCATGGCCATCGTCGGCTGGGCCTTCGCGCAGCTCCGCTGGGAGGTGAGCGAGGCGCGCGTCGGCGAGGTGTGGGGCGCGGTGGCGCGGGAGCAGCGCGGCCGCGGAGTCGGAGCGGCTCTCTTCGACGCGACCGACCAGCACCTCGCTTCCATCGAGGCGGCCAAGGTGCAGAGCTGGGCCGAGTTTGACCCAGGCAAGCGCTTCCTGGCGGTGCGCGGATTTCGAGAGGTGCGGACGGAGCGAATCTCGAGCGTCGATCCTCGGAGCACGGATCTGCCTGGGCTCGACGCGCCGGAGGGATTTCGGGTCGTGCCGCTGCGGGACGCGCTCGATCGCGCGCGCGAGATCTTCGCCGTCTACATGGCCGGGGAGGCCGACGCACCGGACGTGTTCGAGGTGGACAACATCTCCTACGAGGAATGGGAGCTCGAGACGCTCGGGGCTCCCAGCCTCGACCGTGACGGCAGCTTCGTCGTGCTGAATGGCGAGCGACCCGTGTCGATCGCGCTCCTCGAGGTCGACAGGGAGCACAAGCGCGCCACGAACGAGATGACCGCGACGCTGCCCGAGTTTCGCCGGCGCGGGCTTGCGCGGCTCGCCAAGGCCGCGTCGCTGCGCTGGGCCGCCGAGCTCGGCGTCATGTCGGTCCTCACGAGCAACGACCGTGAAAACCCTGGCATGCTGGCCCTGAACGACCAGCTGGGCTACCGGCCGCTGGTCGTTCGAGGGCTGTATGTGCGCGGCCCTGCCGGGCCCGATTAAGCTTGCCTCCCGTGGACCCGCTGCTCGAGCCGATCGAGGGAGCCGATCACAGGAACGTCGGCGGCGCGCAGGTCGACACCGTCCGCGCGGCGAACGGGCGCATCAAACGCGCCGTCTACCCGCCGGGGTTCCGCTGGTCGACGCACATGAAGCCGGTGTCCCGTACGGAGCTCTGCATGCACGCGCACATCGGGTTTCTCGCGCGCGGCCACATCCAGGGGGAGTACCACGACGGCTGCACGTTCGAATACATCGCGCCGCAGGTCGTCGTGCTCGAGCCGGGCCACGACGCGTGGGTCGTGGGAGACGAGGAGGCGGTTCTCATCCAGTTCGACTCCGAGGAAGGCACCGCGCGCCGTTTCGGGCTTCCCGAAGAACATTCGCACTGATCCTCGGTGTTCGAATCGTTCAAGGAGTACGTCTCCGACTCCGTCTGGACGTACCCGTACCTCTTCGGCGTCTCCGCTCTCGACGTCCTCATTCCACTGGTTCCGAGCGAAACGTCGGTCATCCTCGCCGGAGTGCTCGCGGGAACCGGCGACCTCAACATCTTCGCGGTGATCCTGTTCGCGGCGGGAGGCGCGATCGTCGGTGACAACATCTCGTACTGGATCGGCCGCCGGGCGGGGCCGTGGATCGTGCGCCGCTTCTTCGCGACCGAGCGCAGGAAGGAGCGCATCAACTGGGCGAGCGAACAGGTGGACAAGCGAGGCGGGTACCTGATCATCGTGGGGCGGTTCATCCCGGGCGGGCGCACAGTGATCACCCTCGCCGCCGGCCTCCTGCGGATGCCTTGGCGCAGGTTCATCGCCTTCGACGTCGCCGCCGGCTTGTGCTGGGCGACGTACGCCGCCCTTCTCGGGTACTTCGGGGGCCGAGTGTTCGAGGAGGAGCCGCTGAAGGGCTTCCTCGTGGCGTTCGTGATCGCGCTCGCGGTTACCGGCGCGGTCGAGCTCTACCGTTGGGTACGGAAGCGCTATGTCGTCGCTGACGGCTGATCTCGAGGAAGCCGCGCGGATCGGCGCCGGCGCGGACGGCGGCATCTCGCGCTTCGCCTGGACGCCGGAGCTTGCGCGGGCGAACGAGTGGTTCGTCCGGCGGATCGAGGAGCTCGGCCTGGCCGAAGAGGTGGACGCGGCCGGCAACGTCATCGGCCGCTGGGACGCAGGCGAGGGCCCCGCGGTGTTGGCCGGCTCGCACCTCGACACAGTCCCGCAAGGAGGCCGTTTCGACGGCGCGCTCGGAGTGCTCGCCGCGCTCGAAGCCGTGCGCGTTCTGAAGCGCGAAGGCCTCGAGCCCCGCCGCCCGCTCTGGCTCGTGTCCTTCAACGACGAAGAGGGCGCGCGCTTTCGCACCGGGATGCTCGGGAGCCGCGCTTTCGTCGGCGAGGTGGACACCGAGGACTGGCGCCGCCGCGGTGTCGCCGATGCGATGGCCGAAGCGGGCTTCGACTTCGACCGCCTCGGGGAGGCCCGTGCGGTCGACCGTGTCGGCGCCTACCTCGAGCTGCACATCGAGCAGGGCCCCGTGCTCGAGCACGCGGGCGTCGACGTCGGGATCGTCACGGGGATCGTGGGCCTGCTCGGGTTTCGCGCGCGCTTTCTGGGCGAGGCGAATCACGCCGGAACGACGCCGATGGGGCTGCGCCGCGATGCCCTGGCGGGCGCTGCGCGAGCCGTGCTCGCCCTTCGCGACGAAGCTCGGGAGCGGGGCGACATGACAGCCAACGTCGGCATGTGCACCGTCTCACCCGGCGGCTTCAACGTCATTCCCGACGTGGCCGACTTTTCGGTGGACGTGCGTTCGCCGACTCCCGATGGGTTTGCGCGGGTCGATCGCTTCGTACGCGACACGCTGGCGCGCATCGCGGAAGAGGAGGGGCTCAAGCTCGAGCTCGAGGAGACGCACAGGCTCGACCCCGTTCCTCTCGACCCGGCGCTCCAGGACGTGCTCGAGCGCGCGGCGGCGGAGGAGGGGGCGAGCCACATGCGTATGCCCAGCGGCGCCGGACACGACGCGATGGTGCTCGGGCGCCACGTCCCGGCCGCGATGCTGTTCGTCCCGAGCCGCGGCGGGGTCAGCCACAACCCCGACGAGTACACCGCGCCGGAGCAGTGCGAGCTCGGCGCGCGTGTTCTCGCGCGCGCTCTCGCGGATCTTCTTACCGGCTAGGGCCTAGGCCTCGCAGCGGCAGACCGGCTCGCCCATATGGCGGCGCTGGAAGCGGCGTCCGCATGAACGGCAGGTCGGCGGGAGCTTCTGCGCGAAGACGAGCACGGCCCGCGCGACGGTCACCCACGCCAAGAGGAGAAGGAGGAAGAGCGAAAGAGGTATGTCCCGCGGCATGGCGTCCTTATCGGCAGGGTCGCGCGGGGCCTTAGACCCTCACCACTAGAATGGGGGTTGTGGACGTGCTGGCCATCGGCCTCCTGGTCTGCGCCGTCCTCGTCTTGATCGGCGCGGAGTGGTCTCGGCTGGGGCCGCGCCTGGGGAGCGAGGCGTGGGCGGGTCGCGCGCGCTCGCGCCGCAAGCGTCGCCTCAAGGTCGTCGGCGGCGAGCGCGACGAGGACTTCGTGGCGAGCGTCCAGCGCGACCTCGAAGACCTCCCGGTCATCGAAGAGCGAGACGATCAGCGCCGCTAGGCGCCTCTAGGCGCCCGGTACAATCGCCTCGCCGCGCGGATGTGGCGGAATTGGTAGACGCGCACGGTTCAGGTCCGTGTGGGCGAAAGCCCGTGGAGGTTCAAGTCCTCTCATCCGCATAGTCATCGCCACCACCGGCGTTCTCGTGCGCGCTCGGTGCCCTTCGTCTCGTCCAGCGCGTCGAGTGCAGCCATGTCCTCGTCGGAGAGCTGGAAGTCGAAGATGGCCGCGTTCTCCTTGATCCTCTCGCGGTGCGTCGACTTCGGGATGACCACCACGTTCCGCTCCAGGCACCAGCGCAGGAGCACCTGCGCGGGCGTGCGTCCCACGCGCTCGGCAACCTCCACGATCCGAGGGTTCGAGAGGTACTCGCCGGTCCCGAGCGGGCTGTACGCCTCGAGGACGATGTTGCGCTCCTCGCAGGCGTCCAGCAGCTTGCGCCTGAACTTGACCGCGCTGAACTGCACCTGGTTGAGAACGGGCGGCGTCTCCGCGACCTCGAGCACCGCGTCGAGGTCCTTGACGCTGAAGTTCGATACTCCGATCGAGCGCGCGTAGCCGAGCTCGCGGGCGCGTTCCATCCCAGGCCATGCCCACGTCGGCCCGCCGCCCGGCCAGTGAATGACGTAGAGGTCGACCTGGTCGACTCCGAGGCGCCGCAGGCTTTCCTCGGCGCGGGCGACCGGGTCCTTGCGACGGGGATGGAACTTCGTCTTGATGAAGATCTCCTCCCGCGGAACGCCGCTCGCGCGAATCGCGCGGCCGACGCTCTCTTCGTTCTCGTACGCCTGCGCGGTGTCGATGTGCCGGTAGCCGAGCTCGAGCGCCCAGCGGACTGAGTTCTCGGTCTCGAGCCCCTCCGGGACCTGCCAGACGCCGAGGCCGAGGAGGGGGATCGCGTTGCCGTCCGCCAGCGGGCGAGTCTGGACTTCCGTGGTCATGGCCCGACAACGTAGCGTCGCGACGCCGGGTTCGGTGCGCTGTGTGGCAACGCAAGACCTGACCCCGGGCCTGGTCTAATTCGCGCATGAAGTTCGACCGGCACACACTCGTGCTGCTCGTGCGTCCGCCCAATGCGCCGGAGCTCACGGACGAGGAGGCCTCCGAGCTCCAGGACCGCCATCTCGCCTTCCGAGCCGACCTGCGCGACCGCGGCTACCTCATCGGTGGCGGGCCGCTCGTCGACCAGGACGACGACCACTTGCGCGGCATCTCGATCATGAGCTGCGACCCCGAGACCGCGCGCCGGCTCAGCAGCGAGGACCCGGCAGTACGGGCGGGCCGGCTCGCCGTCGAGGTGATGACCTGGATGGTCCCTGCGGGCAACGTCCGCTTCGAGGACGTGCCTGCGCCGCGGTCGACAGCCGAGGCGGAGGACTGACGACCGCTCGTCGCGCCGCTCTGCGGCTCCGCTCGCTCGCCTGGATCGCCGCAGGGCTTCTTCTGCTCGGCTTCGTGCGGCTGCTCCCTGCGGAAGGATTCGGCCTCGCGCTGCGGCTCGCCGTCCCGGCGGCGCTCGTCCTGCTGCTGCCCGGGCTGCTCGTCGTAACTCGGGTCGGCGCGCCCTCCGGCGCAGCGGCGCTTCCAGCCGCGCTTGCCTGGAGCCTCGCGATCCTGTTCGCCGCGCTCGTCGCCACGTTTCTCGTCGGCGCTTCGTCGAACCTGACCCTCGGCCTGGTCGCGGCCTTCTCGGTGGGCGTCGCGCTGCTCCCCGGCCGGAGCGCCTTAGAGCGGCCGGCCCGCTCAGATCTCTTCGCGCCGGCGGGAGTCGCGCTCGTGGGAGCCGTGTTCGGCATCGCGGTCTGGTTAACTGCCGGCCCTCTCCGCGGCGACGCGCTCTTCCACCTGGCGCGCGCGCGCAAGCTCGTCGAGTTACCGGAGCTCGATTCGCTCCGGGCCCTGAGCGAGTTCCCAGACGGCGGCATCCATCCGGGCTACGCGCTTCCCCTCTGGCACGCGGTGCTGGCCCTCGTCGCCCGGCTTGGGGGCGTCGACGTCACCGACGTCATCCTCGGCCTGTCGGCCGTTCTGACACCCCTGGCGCTCGTCCTTGCCTACGCAGCCGGTGCAACGCTGTTCCGGAGCTGGGTCGGCGGCGTGGCGACGGCGATCGCACAGGTGGGCGTCGTCCAGTTCGCCGGGGAGAACGTGAGCTCGTTCAAGCTGCTCTCGCTACCCGTCGCCGCGTCGATCCTGCTTCTCGTTCCGGCGCTCCTGGCGCTCGTCTTCTCCTTCGTGGCTTCCGGGGAGCGCAGGACCTTGCTCGCCGTCGCCGCTGCGGCTCTCGTGCTGGCCGTCGTGCACCCGACGTATGCCCTTTTCGTGCTCGTTCCGCTCGCCGGCTTTCTCGGAGCCCGCGCCCTCGCTGCGAGAAGCACGCGTGATCCGTTTCGGATCGCGGTGGCGATCGGCGTGGTCGGCGTGGCGGCCGGGGCGTTTCTGCTCTGGCTGCTGCCGATCGCGAACGACACGGCGTCGTACACGCCCGGGGAACGACGGCGTGCGCAGGAGCTCTTCTACTACGCCGATCGCCTCGACGTCTCGGGAGACAGCTTCCGCATCGATCCGAGCTTTCTCGCGGCCGGAGGCCTCGCGGTCGTCGCCGCGCTGGTCGCCGTGCCACTCGCGCTCCTCGACAGGCGAGAGCGCTGGGCGGCCTACGTCGTGGGCGGCACGATTCCCATCCTCCTCGTCGCACTCGTGCCTGCCCTCTTCTCGCGCTTCGCCGACCTCGTCTCGCTCTCCCAGGCGCTCCGCATCCGCCATTTCCTCCCGCTCGCCTTCGCGCTCGCGGGCGCGGCGCTCGTCGCGGCCACACTCGTCCGGCGCTGGGTTCGGTACGAGATTGCCGCCGTTGCCGTCGTGCTCGCCGTCGTCGTGCCCACGGTCGCGCTGCGCCTCGCCGATCTCGAGCGCACCGACCGTCCCGATGCCCTTCCCGCCGGCCTCGTGGCGGCCTTGGAGAGCCGCGTCCAGCCCCGCCAGCTCGTCGTCTCGGATCCCGTCACGTCGTACCGGGTCGCGGCGTACGCTCCCGTCACGATCCTGGCCGCACCGCTCGCTCACGTGGCGCAAACGCCCGACGACCGCCCGTACGAGCGCCTGCGCGAGGTCGACCGACTCGTGGCCGCCGGCACGAGCGAGCGGCGCCGGCTGCTCGAGGCCTCAGGCGCCGGCTGGCTTCTGGTCGATCGCGCGTGGCGCGGAGGGGACCTTTCGACGGCCGGCCTGGAGCCTGTCTACGATGACGGCCGCTTCGGCCTCTACTCGCTGCCCAGCCCGTAACCCGTTTGCGGGTCGAGGCCGTCGCTCCAACAGCCGATGGATCCTTGCATGGAGAGAGCTCTGCGCGGGTGCCGGTCGCCTAGAGGACGCCTTGTCCTCAACGTGGCCTGCGCTCTCCTCGCGACCGGAATCGCCCTTCTCGCCGCCCGGCACTTCGCCGAGACCGGCTGGCCCCTTGCGAACGCCAACCTCGAGCTCGTCGCAGCAGCCGGTGCGCTGTTCGTCCTCGCGTACGGCTTGAAGGCCTTCGGGTGGGAGCGCCTCTTCGCCCCCGCTGAGCGCCCAGGGCCCGTCGCACTGGCGGCGGCCGGAGGGGCAGCCTGCGTGAGTGGGGCGGCGCTGCCCGGCAGGTTCGACGACGTCGTCCGGGTCGCGGTCGTGCGCCGCTGGGCCGGACCGCAGTCAGGCGTCGGGACCGTGTGCTTTTCCCTCTTCATGCTCGGCCTGATCGACACCGCCGCGCTCATGCCACTCGCCTCGAGCGCCGCGGCGAGCGGCGAGATGTCGGCCGGGGTTCGCATTGCGATGGGAGTCGTGGCAGTCGCGGGCTTCGGCGCCGCCGTCGTCATCGCGATCCTGCCGCGGCTTGTCGCGAGCGGGCGCCTCATCCGCTTCCGCCTCGCGCGCTGGCTCGGCGAGCGGACGACGTGTCCGCGCGAAGCCTGGAAGGCATGGCTGCTCGTCCTCGCCTCCTGGCTGACGCGCGCCTTCGCGCTCTTCCTCCTCCTCGCCGCGCTCCACGTCACGCTCTCGTTCGGTCTCGCTCTCGCGTTTCTCTGTGCCGCGGCTGCGACGGGTGCGCTTCCGGTCGCCCCGGCCGGGGCCGCGACGCAGGCCGGCGCCGGCGCGGCCATCCTCATCGCGAGCGGGATCGGGACGTCGGAGGCGATCGCCTTCGCCGTCGCCGCCCAGGCGCTCCTGATCGTCGCCGGCGCCGCCGTGCTCGTCATGGCGGCCGCCTGGCAGGGCGGTCGGCGTCTGCTGGTCGCCCGCGCGGTCGCTCTAGCCGGGAAGAGCCGCGAGCACTCGCTCGGCGTGGCCCTCGGGCTTGACGCCGTATAGCGCCTTGGCCACGCGGCCGTCCGCGTCGATCACGAACGTCGAGCGCTTGATGCCCATCGACTTCCTGCCGTAGGTCGTCTTCTCCACCCAGACGCCGTACCGCTCGGCAACCTGGTGGTCGGGATCTGCGAGGAGGGTGAACGGGAGGGAGTACTTCTCCTTGAAGCGAACGTGCGAGGCCTCGTCGTCGGGACTGACGCCGAGCACGACGGCGCCCCGCTGCCGAAAGTCGCCGTACACGTCGCGGATGCCGCAGGCCTGCGTCGTGCACCCCGACGTGTCGTCCTCGGGATAGAAGTAGAGGACGACGGGACGCCCGCGGAGCTCTGACAGCCGCACCTCTTCGCCCGCGTCGCTCGTGAGCTCGAAGTCGGGGGCTTCTTGGCCTTCCTCGACCATCACGGCCAGCGTACCCACTACCCTCCGGCGCGTGCGCGACCTTCACGAGCTCAACGGTGTCGCCCTGATCGCGGCCAACCTGCTCGCGTTCGGCTGGGGCCTCTACTTCGTCGTCCGCAAGCGCACGCCGGGCCGGATCTACGCACACCTGCTCGCTCTCGGCCAGGCGCTCGTGATCGCGCAGGTGGCGCTCGGCCTCTTGCTCCTCTCCGAAGGCCGCCGCGTGGCCGACGATCTGCACTACCTGTACGGCGCGCTCTCGCTCATCGCCGTCCTGTCGCCGTGGCTGTACGCGCCGCCGGTCCCCGCCCGGCGCCTGGCGTGGTTCACGGGCGCTACCCTCCTGGCGACGGCCCTCGCAGTGCGCGCCTACACCACCGCGACATGAACGTGAATCCGACCCTACGCGGCTTCGGGATCATCGTCGCGCTCGCGGTCGTCATCACCGTGCTTCAGCTCCAGGTGGGTCTCGAGGTGATCCTCCTGTTCCTGAACATCCTCTTCCTGCTCGCCCTCGCCTACATCCTCTTCTTGCTGTGGCGAGGCCGGCGGGAGGACATCTCGATGTGGAAGCGGCGCTCGCAGGTCGTCTTCTACGCCGCCGCGGCTCTTGCGCTCGTCAACATCGGGCTCTGGTTCGTGACGCCGTGGCCCGAGACGGGCCTGCACACCCTCATCTTCTTCTTCGTGCTCTTCGCGGCCGGATTCGCCATGTGGCGCGTCTGGCGCGAGGAGCACACTTACGGCTACTAGAAGAGCGATCCAAGGGGGACGGGGGCGGCCTCGTGCTGGTCCAGAACACATCGCGCTTTCCAACAGCCGAGGTCGTCGAGCTCGTCGAGTTCGCCACGGCCGACGTCGACATGAGCGGCGTCTGCGTGAACGTGAAGAACACGCGCACGTACGCGTGCGCGGGCTATGCGTACGACGGCGTGCCGGAGATCTCGAACGCACCGCCGGGAAGCGTGTACCTCGTGACCATCCGCCTTGGGCCCGACCGTGAGTTTCCCTCGACGATGGCGCACCGGAAAAAGTCGCCTCCCGTCGAGATCGCGTGCTGGCGGGAGGCCCTCGTCACCGTGGCCGCGCACGAGGCCAAGCACATCGAGCAGTACCGCCTCGGCGCGCCGCGCTCCGAGGTCGCGTGCGAGCGCTTCGCCGCGTGGGTCTTAGAGGTCTACCGCTGGGGCTACGAGGCCTCGACGCGCGTGGCGGCGCCGTCGAGGGAATCGAGGATCGAGCGGATGTCCTCGGCGGTGCCGACGAAGATCGGCGTGTCGCGCTCGGTGTAGCGGCTGGCCTCCGTCTCGCGCAGCGTCATCATCAGCTGGAGGAAGTCCTCCGGGCTCTCGCACTCGAAGGCTGTCATGAACTCCTGGTCGTCGATCCCGAAGGAGTAGGTCGTGTGGTTCGTGATCGTGACGAAGCGGCTCGCCGATCGACGCGTGCTCCTGCATCGCGCGCCGGCGGTCGTCCATCGGCAGCGAGTACCACTCGCGCTTCTTCACGAACGGATAGACGACGAGGTAGGGGGCGCCACGGGGAACCACGCGCCGGTGCCGCGAGCTCTCGCGCTCGAAGTACTGCGACGGCTTCGTCGCCGCCAGGTACGAGTACGGCGTGGTCAGGTAGCCGGCGAGCGGCGTGGCGTTGAGGTCGGCCCCGAGCTCGCGCAGGTCGTCGTAGCGCTCGGTGAGCTTCCAGAGCATGAAGTCGGCGTCCGGCCGGACACCGACGAGGCTGTAGCTCCTGAGCTCCATGCGCCCGGCCCAGTCTGCGATGACGTCGGCAAACGCCTCCTTGCCCGCCGCCCGCTCCTCGACAGGCAGCCGTCGCCAGAGCGGATCGACGCGGTAGAGCGTGTATGCGACGTACTGCGTGCGGTTCTCCTCGGCCACGGCGCAATCGTACCGACCCGTGTAACCGGGTTTGTTCTACCTTCGACAGAAGCGCGGGCGCGTTCGGCCAGCGGGCGGCCGGGCGCGCTCGGGCTTTTTTAGGCGGCGTCTTCTCCGGCGACGGCGAGGGTAACGCCGGCCGCGGGCATCTGCGTGATGCGCGCGTCGCGGGTGAAGAGCTGTTCCTGCGACATGAGGTAGAGCTCGGGAACGATCTCCGCGCGCAGTCCGCCGCCTGCGAACACGCGCACGACCGAGCTCTGCGACACGACGACGGCGATCGCTCCGGTCGTCCGCGACACCGAGGCCGCCGCTGCGTGGCGGGTGCCGAGGCCGGGAAGGAAGTTCGTGGGAGCGTTTACGTCGACGTCGATGAAGCGACCGGCCGAGATGAAGACGCCGTCGTCGCCGAGGACGAAGGCCCCGTCCAGCTGAGCGAACTCCTTCACCGTCTCCCGGAACTCGGGCAGATCGACGCGCAGGGCCTCGCCCGGATGTCCGTACAGCGGATCGAGCAGGAGCGAGCGCGACTGCGCAAGGACGTTCTCGACGTCTCCAACGACGAAGAGAGTTCCGATCTTGCGCCCTTCTCGTCCCTCGCGGGCGATCTCGACGGCGAGCTGAATGACCTCCTCGAGGGTGCGGCGGCGCTTCTCCGTGCAGTGCGCGCTTTTACACACGACCCCGAAGGTCTGGTCCAGCCACTCCTGCCGCTCTTCTACGGCCATCGCTTCTTCAAACGACCGAGGCGGCGGCACTAATCCCGGCAGGCGCCAGGGTGAGCCTGGCGACCTCGACGACCTGCTCTTCCCCTTGAGCTCGATCGCGGTTCGCTCAACCAGCCCTGCGTCGCGTTGACGTGTGCCGGCGTGTCGACGGAAAGCGGGGTCGCCGACCTGGGCGCGAGCATGGAGGGTGGTACACTTCGTAGTGTCTTCTGGCTTAGATTCCTCGCCCGCCAGGCTCAGCGCCTAACGGTGTTCGGTTTGTAGGACGGCTCGGTCAGGAGCATCCACACGAAGGAGGCCATTCAATGGCCACCACCAGTCCTGAGTCTGCGGTCCGCGACATGCGGGATCGTTCGACGAGCGTCCTTGCCCGCTTCACGGCGGCGCCGGGCGTGACGACCGAGCAGTACGACGAAACTCTCCGCCGTCTCGAGAAGTCGGGCGATTGGCTGCCTGACGGGCTCGAGTATCACGTCGCGTTCCGCTCCAACGGGACGCTCCGAGTCAGCGAGATCTGGGATTCGCAAAAGCAGCTCGACGCGTTTGGTGAGCGCCTCATGCCGGTGCTGAAGGACGTAGGGATCGAGCTTGCGGGCAAGCCCGAAGTGCTCGAGATCCACAACATCATCAAGCGCTAGACGCCGCACGTACAGGCGATTGTTCTCCTGAGCAACGAGAAGGGCTCCAGAACGGCCTTGGAGCCCTTCAGCGTGCTGGAGGGTCTGTCCATGTTCCGACAAGGTCACTGAGCCTCCTGGCCGGTCCCGAAATCCGCCGCGCGGGCGGGGCGGTAGTACCTCCCGAAACCCGAAATCAGCGAACCCATCCGAGGAGGTTCAAGCATGTTCGCTACGAAAGCCGGACGGCGGCGTTGGGCCGCCGTCGCGCTCGCGGGGTTGATCGCGGCCCTGGCGTTTACGACATCCGCGTCGGCGGAGAGGTCGCTCTTCTTCGAGGAGACGGCGTCGGCCTTCTGGGCGGTCCCGTTCGAGTGTGCCGACGGCACGATCGTGCAGGGAACCCTGCTCGTTCAGAGCACGCGCGACTTCGAGTCGCCCGACACCGAGGATGCCGACCCCACGGCCAGGGTGCAGTTCCAGGTCGTCTGCCCGGACGGGAGCTCCTTCAGCTGGGGCGGGATCGTGCCCGCGACGATCACGAGCACTGAGAACCTGAAGAGCGTCACGGCCACTGGATCGGGAACAGTGCGGGACATATTCGGCGTGACGCACGACGTCACGTTCGACGTGACCTGGACGGCGGTCGGGCCGCTGGAGACGACCGTGAACGGGCCTGGAAGCAAGCGGCAGCAGCGCACCGCGACCGCGACCGGCCAGGTTACCTTCGACGGTGACGTCATCGTCAACGGCCCGAACAACCACCCGACCCGGCCGGCCCCGTTCATCCGCGTCGACACCGAGAAGTAAGGCACCGGTAGAGCTCATCGGCGTAGGGGCGAGGCCGGCCCTCGCCCCTGTGGCCTTGCCGAAACACGGCCGGGCTAGGCTTGAACGTGGCATGGCTACGAAGGCCGACACCCGCACCGAGCGGATCGAGGCGCAGCTCAAGGACATCCCGCCCAAGCCGGGGGTCTACCTGTTCCGCGGGAGCAGCGACGCCGTGCTCTACGTGGGTAGGGCCAAGTCGCTGCGTTCTCGCGTGCGTTCGTACTTCCGCGGCGGCGACTCCCGCGTCGGTCTCGACAAGCTGACCGATCGCGTCGAGCGGATCGAGGTCATCCTCACCAGCAACGAGCCCGAGGCCTACCACCTCGAGCAGAACCTCATCCGCCGCCACCGGCCGCCGTTCAACGTCCGGCTGCGGGACGACAAGTCCTATCCGTACATCGCCGTGACGGTGGCGGACGACTATCCCCGCGTCATGTTCACGCGCGAACGGCATCGCCGGGGCGTCGTCTACTTCGGCCCGTACGCGAACGCGAAGAAGGTGCGCGAGACGCTCGACGTGCTCAACCGCGTCTTCCCGTACAGGCCGTGCGAAGGCCCGCAACCGGGCAGGCATTCGGGCATTCCGTGCCTCGACTACCACATCGACCGCTGCCTGGCGCCCTGCGTCGGCTACGTCACGCAGGAGGATTACCGCGAGATCATCGACCGCGTCGTCGAGTTCCTGAGCGGAGAGACGCGCCCGATCCTGCGCGAGCTCGAGGACAAGATGCACGAGGCGTCCGAGCGCCAGGATTTCGAGGCCGCCGCGCGCTATCGCAACCGTCTCTACTCCGTGCGCCACCTGGCGGAACGGCAGGCGGCGGACAAGCGCGCCATCGGAACCGTCGACGTGATCGGCATCGCCGTTTTCGGGGAGGTCGCCGCCGTCCAGGTCTTCCCGCTGCGCGGAGGTCGGATGAGCGACCGGCACAGCTTCTTCCTCGAGAACGTCGCGGGCCAGGACATGCCGACTCTGCTCGAGGCGTTCTGCCTCGAGTACTACGGCAGTGCGCCGAGCGTGCCGCCTCAGATCGTCGTTCCGCCGGACTCGGGGCCGCTGCACGGGCTCGCTGAGTTCCTCAGCGGGCTCCGCGGCTCCGCAGTGGAGATCCGCTCCGCTCAGAGAGGGGAGAAACGGCGGCTGCAAGAGCTTGCGCAGCAGAACGCCGAGCTCGCGCTCCAGAGCGACTCCATGCAGACGGAGCGCACGAAGCTGCGCCGCATCGAGGCGCTCGAGGAGCTACGCGAGAGACTCAACCTCGAGAGCCTCCCGCTTCGCATCGAGTGCTACGACATCTCCAACATCCAGGAAGCGGCCCCGGTCGGGTCACAGGTCGTCTTCCAGGACGCCGTCCCGAAGAAGGCCCACTACCGCAAGTTCGGCATCAAGCGCGTCGAGGGGCAGGACGACTTCGCGATGATGGCCGAGGTCGTCTCGCGGCGCTTTGCGCGCATGCGGTCGGTGTCCGCAGACGACTACGACGAGAGCTTCGCAGCCGTGCCGAACCTCGTCATCATCGACGGCGGCAAGGGTCAGCTGTCCGCGGCGCTCGCCGCCATGCAGGCGTATGACCTGCCCCGCGTGGCGGTGATCGCGCTCGCCAAGCGCGCCGAGGAGGTGTTCGTGCCCGGGCGGCCCGACCCGATCGTCCTCGACCCCGGATCGGCCGGCCTCCAGCTCCTGCAGCGCATCCGCGACGAAGCGCACCGCTTCGCGCTCGGGTTCCACCGACAGCGGCGCGACGCTGAGGCGCGAGAGTCGATCCTCGACGCACTGCCCGGCGTCGGTCCCGCACGCAAGCGCGCGCTCATCCAGCACTTCGGCTCGCCGGAGCGCTTGCTGGCGGCGTCTCCGGAGGAGCTCGAGGGCGTGCCCGGCGTTCCCGCGAAGACGGGGCGGGAGATCTACGCCGCGCTGCACAAGGCCGGAGGCGCGTGAGTGCCAAGCCGGATCCCGTCGAACCCGTGGCCGTCGTCGCCTACGATGCGAAGTGGCCCCAGCTCTTCGAAATCGAGAGCGAGAAGCTGCGAGCTGCCCTCGGCGACAACGTCGTGAGCCTCGAGCACATCGGCAGTACGGCGGTGCCTGGCCTCGTCGCGAAGCCCGTCATCGACCTGCTCGCCGGGCTAAGGACTTTCCCCCTTTCTTCACAAAGGATTGCCGCGCTGGAAGGCCTCGGCTACGAGTATCTCGGCGAGAACGGCATTCCGGGGCGTCTGTTCTTCCGCAAGGGACGGCCGCGGAGCCATCACGTCCACGCGGTGCTGTTCGGAGAAGATCACTGGGAACGCCACCTTGCATTTCGCGACTATCTGCGCGCCAACGCTCGGGAGAAGAATGCCTACGCGGAGTTCAAACGGACGCTCGTCTGTGAGGTCGGTGGGGATCGGGATCGCTACGTCGACGGAAAAGAGATGTACGCGGCTGCGCTCGAACAGCGCGCGCGCGTGTGGCGCGAGGAAGCGGACAATGAATGAGCGGGAGCCGCGCACATGGGACCTGAACGAGGAGGAATTCCGCGCCGTAACCACTCTCGCGCCGGGTGAGCGCTACAACCACTTCGTCAAGCGGGTCGCCGATTGGGAATGGGTTTGGGTGCTCGAGCAGCGCGACGGCGCGCTCGTGACGTCGAAGAGCGACGACGGCGTGTCATACCTCGCAGTGTGGCCCCATCCGCGGTATGCACAAGCGTGCGCCGAAGGCGAGTGGGCGGGAACTGTGCCGGCGGCTTTCGAAGTTCACGAATGGGTCTACGAGCTGATTCCTGAGATGATTCAGGACGGCCTCATGCTCGTCGTCTTCCCGACTCTTGAGCACCAAGGCTTCATCGTCCCGCCTGAAGGAATGAGGGAGGACATCGAATCGGAACTGTCGCTGTATGAACCCTCGGGTGACTGACATGACCGATTTGCCGGTCACGATCTGGAGCGACTACATCTGACCGTTCTGCTTCGTCGGCCTCGAACGGGCCGGCTGGTTGGAGCGCCGGTTCGGCGCCCGCGTCGAGTGGCTTCCCTTCGACCTGCACCCGGAGTACCCGCCCGAAGGCATTCCGAGGGAGCGGCTCGCCGAGCGCTACGGCCCCGGCATTCACGAGCACACGCGGCGGGTAGTCGAGGCCGCCGGGCTGACGTACAAGCCGCCGGATGTGATCCCGAACTCGCGGAAGGCTTTGGAGGTGTCCGAGCTCGCGCGTGACGAGGGGCGGCACGAGGCGGTGCACGACCGCTTGATGCAGGCGTACTGGTCAGAGGCCGCCGACATCGGCAACGACGAGACGTTGCTCGACCTCGTCGCCGAAGCCGGGCTCGACCGAGGCGAGGCCCAGGGCGCGCTGGCCGACCGCCGCTACGCGGAGCGTGTGGACGCATCGACGCGCGAAGCACAGCGCCACGGCATCCACGCGATCCCAGCCTTCGTCCTCGGCGATCGCCTGCTCCTTCTCGGCGCGCAGCCCCATGAAGTCTTCGAGCGCGCGCTCGAGCAACTCGACGCGACGAGCCCGGAGCCCGCATAAGCGAGCCCACAGCGGCGGTAGAAGAGGCTGCGCGGCCCGTCGGGCCGCGGGCCGCGTTCCGGCTGCTGCTGCGCTCGCGGCAGTTCGCGCTCTACTTCGCCGGCAACGCGCTCTCTGCGAGCGGGACGTGGTTCCAGAACCTCGCCGCCGCCATCCTCGTGTTTCGCCTCACCGGCTCCGAGCTCTTGCTCGGCGTCCTGACGTTCTCGTACTTCGCCCCGACGCTCTTCCTCGCGCCGTGGGCGGGGGCCGTTGCCGACCGGTTCGACCGGCGCCGCGTGCTGATCCTGTTCGAGCTGATCGCTGCGGCCCTGGCCGCCACACTCGCCCTCATCACGGCGCTCGGGCTCGAGTCGACACTGCTCGTGATCCTCTTCGGGCTCGGCCTCGGCGTCACAAGCGCGTTCGCTCTGCCCGCGCAGCAGGCGCTCTTCGTCTCACTCGTCCCGCGGTCGGAGATCGCGTCCGCGGTGGCACTCAACTCGATGACGTTCAACATCGCGCGGACGCTGGGGCCGGCGGCGGCCGCAGTGACGATCGCCACGCTCGGCATCCCGGCCGCGTTCGCGATCAACGCAGCCTCCTACGGATTCTTCCTCGTCGGTCTGCTCATCATCAAGGCCCCGCGTCAGGAACGAGCGGAGTCCGCCGGGCTGCTCGAGAGCCTGCGCCTGATCAGGAGCGAGCCGCGCCTGCTCGCGTTCCTGCTGATCGTGGCCGTCGTCGGATTCGCATCGGATCCGATCAACACGCTCTCACCGGCGATCGCCAACGAGTTCGGGCACCCGGACACGTACGCCGGCTACATCATCGGCGTCTTCGGCACGGGAGCGGTGGTGGCAGCCCTCACGCTGGCGGGGCGTGCGCGTGGCTCGCGCGTGCGCATGGCGATCACGTTGATTCTGCTCGGGGGCGGCCTGACGGCCTTCGCGTTCGCCCCAAGCCTGTGGATCGGGTTCCCCCTGCTGCTCGTCGCCGGCTTCGGCTACCTCGCGTCCAACACGGCGGCCACGAGCCGCCTGCAGCTCGAAGTGGCGGAGACGCAGCGCGGCCGCATCATGGCGCTCTGGGGCATCGCGTTCATCGGGCTGCGGCCGTTCGCCAGCCTCGTGGACGGGGCGATCGCAAGCGCAGCGGGCGTGCGGGTGGCCATCATCGTGCTCGCCGCACCAGCTCTCGCCGCGGCGGTCGCAGTGCTCGCCGTCGGGCGCGTCCGCGCGCGCTAGGAGGGCTTGGCGGCATGCCGCAGGGTGCGCCTGGGCGTCGCGAGGCAACGGACGCAGGGAGCGCTCGTACTGATTCAGTACGGGCGCGACCGAGGACGCAGCATTCGCGGCGATCCAGCGCGGCCCTGCGGAACAGCTGATGTTTCGTCAAGTCCTCCTTTAGCCCTGCGAGAGAAGCCAGAGCCCGCCCACCGTGTAGAGCACCATCAGCACGAGGAACGGGTACTGCGTGCGCAGCGCCTGGCGTGAGCTGGGGAAGAGCTCGACGGCACGGTCGTGCGCGAGCATGAGGCCGGCGATGTGGCCGGCGAGGAGCGCGGTCACCTGCACGTACCAGATCGTGTTCGGCGACAGAGGCGTCAGATCCACGGTCATGTCCGCCGTGCCGAACAGGTTCCACCCCTCTCCGAGCGGGTCCGACGCGAGCTGGATCGCCGCCTGGCCCTGTCCGACCAGGAGCGAGAAGTAGTGCGAGACCGCATACACGAGGGCGATCGGGATGAGGCTGCCGACGAACGCGTGGACGAGATCCTCGTCCGTGCGCGCGAGTCGCTTCGCGATCGCGACGGCGAGCAGGTAGGCCAACGCCACGGCTGCCACGGCCAGCGCCAGGCCGACGGCGTTGAGCAGCGTGCCCGTCAGGTCGAACGATCCGGGGGCTGCGTTTCGTATGTCCTCGCGGCGATCGAGCCACCAAGAGGTGCGGCTGAAGCCGTCGAAGCCGACCGAACCGAGCATGACCGCGACGAAGGCGATCGTTCCCGGCGGTGTCGCCAGGCGCGTCAGGCCGACGAGCGGCGGGCGCAGAACGAGCTCTCGCTCCCCGTCGTCACCGGTTTGTACCGCGAGGGGCGCTATGTGGGCGAGAAGGCCGAAGTACACGCTGAAGGCCTCCGCGTTCGTGAACCAGGCTTCGCGGCCGAACCACGCCGCGCCGAACCACTGCACGAGGCTGTACAGGACGATCGCGGTGCCGAGCGCGCGCGGGTTGGACGGATCGAAGTAGGCGAGCTCGAGCGCGGCGAAGAGAAAGAGCTGGACGGCGGCGGGCCACCGGCCCCAGTGCTCGGGGTACCGTCCCATCGGGTCGGAGGCGGAGCCGAACTGCTCCGAGATCCACGCGACACCGTCGGAGACCGCCTTCCAGGGGTTGAGCGCGGGCCAGACGTTCCCAAGCACGATGACGACGGCCACCAGCCCGAGCCAGAAGACGACGAAGACGAAGACCGGCGCGAGGTTCTCCCGCGGCGTGTCGGTGCCGGCGAACGACGCGGCGATCACGACGAAGAGAAGGAACGCCGAGATCGCGCTCGCGGCGATGCGAAGCGCCGGCCAGAAGACGAAGCTCTGCGCGCCTTCCGGCAGCGGCCTTCCACCGGCGTGCTTCGCGAGCAGCGGGCGCTCCCACAGGAGCGCGAGCGCCACGAACGAAACGATCAGGACGAGCGCCGCCCCGTACATGAACAGCCACTCCGGGACGGGCAGATCGCGCACGCCGCCGATGCCGTGCGCGAGCAAGAGGTTCAAGGGGAGACGACGAGCTCGGTCAGAGGCTGCTGCCGGTCCTCGAGCTCGACGTCGAAGCGACCGGGATCTGTCACGCGGAAGGCGAACCGCGCGGGCTGCCCGGGCCCAACGTCGCGCATGAGGTCGTAACCGTGGACGTGCACGTGGTCGACGACGTCGGCGCGCACGACGAGGACAAGCCGCTGTCCCTCCTCGAGCCGCACGCGTTCCGGACCCGAGACCTTGCCGCCCTCGACGACGATCTCAGCCCGGACGAG
The DNA here is from genome assembly GCA_963747715.1 of uncultured Actinomycetes bacterium. Taxonomy (GTDB): domain Bacteria; phylum Actinomycetota; class Thermoleophilia; order Gaiellales; family Gaiellaceae; genus CAVVGB01. Next base: position 589,461 of record CAVVGB010000009.1, on the reverse strand, counting down.
TATGTCCGGCTCCTCCGCGGTCGTGGTCTCGGTCGTGGTCGTGGTCGTCGTCGTCTCACCGTCCGTCGTCGTGACGACGGTCGTGGCCGGCGTCGTCGGCTCGGCCTCGTCGTCCTCGTCTCCTGGCCTGAGTACGACGAGCAGCACGATCGCAACCGCGACGGCTGCGACGGCGAGCGCCACCTTGGGCCCTGTTCCCACCTGGAGAAGCCTCGAAGGCTAGCTCGCGCCCTTGGCCCCGTCCGGCCCCATGAACGGATAGCGGTAGTCGGTCGGTGACAGGAAGGTCTCCTTGATCGTCCGAGGACTCACCCAGCGGATGAGGTTCCACATGGAGCCTGCCTTGTCGTTCGTGCCGGACGCGCGCGAGCCGCCAAACGGCTGCTGCGCGACGACGGCCCCCGTCGGCTTGTCGTTCACGTACAGATTTCCCGCGGCGTAGCGCAGCACGTCCCCGGCCTTGATGACCGCTTCGCGGTCGTCGGCGAAGATCGCCCCGGTGAGCGCGTACGGGGCCGTCTTGTCGACGAGCTCGAGCGTCTCCTCGAACTTCCCTTCCGGGTAGACGTAGGTCGTCACGATCGGGCCGAAGAGCTCCTCGCGCATAAGGCGGAAGTTCGGGTCGCTCGTCTCGATGACGGTCGGCTCGACGAAATAGCCCTCGCTGTCGTCGACGGTCCCGCCAACGAGGACCTTGGCCTTCGTCTTCGCCTCCTCGATGGCCTCCCGGTGCTTGGCAAGCGCCTTTTCGTCGATGACGGCACCCATGAAGTTGGAGAAGTCGGTGACGTCGCCCATCTTGATCGCGCCCACTTGCTCGACGAGCCGCTCCTTGAGCTCGTCCCAGAGGTTGGCGGGCGCGTACACGCGCGAGGCGGCCGAACACTTCTGTCCCTGGTATTCGAAGGAGCCGCGCACGATCGCCGTGGCGACGGCGTCCACGTCGGCGGTCGGGTGCGCGACGATGAAGTCCTTGCCGCCCGTCTCGCCGACGATGCGGGGATAGCTGCGGTAGGAGGCGATGTTGTCGCCGATGGTCTTCCAGATCCCCTGGAAGACCTCCGTCGAGCCGGTGAAGTGGACGCCGGCCAGGTCTTCGCTCGCCAGCGCGGTGTTCGCGATCTCGGCGGCGGGCCCGTAGACGAGGTTGACGACTCCGTCAGGGAGCCCGGCCTCCTGCAGGAGGCGCATCGTGTAATAGGCGGAGAGGGCGGCGGTCGCGGCCGGCTTCCAGACGACCGTGTCGCCCATCAGCGCGGGCGCGGTGGGGAGATTGCCGCCGATGGCCGTGAAGTTGAACGGCGTGATGGCGAAGACGAAGCCCTCGAGCGGGCGGTACTCCATGCGGTTCCACACGCCCGGTGAGGAGAAGGGCTGCTCCTCGTACATGCGAACCATGAAGTAGGGGTTGAAGCGCCAGAAGTCGGTCATCTCGCAGGCGGCGTCGATCTCCGCCTGGTGCGCCGTCTTGGACTGGCCGAGCATCGTGGCCGCGTTGAGCGTGTCGCGCCAGGGCCCGGCGAGCAGTTCCGCCGCACGCAGGAAGACGGCGGCGCGCTCCTCCCAGGGCAAACGGTGCCAGTCGTTCCACGCTTCCGCGGAGGCCTTGATGGCCTGCTCGACCTCGGCGGCGCCGCCCTGGTGAACCTCGGCCAGCACGTGGTCCTTGTCGTGGGGCATGACCGCTTTCCGGAGCGTGCCGGTCTTGACGTCCTTCCCTCCGATGACGCAGGGGATCTCGACCTGTTCGCTGCGCATCTCGTTGAGGCGCTTCTGCAGGCTTTCCCGCTCCGGCGTGCCCGGCGCGTAGGAACGGACCGGCTCGTTGACCGGTGGCGGCGGGCGGAAGATGGCCGGAGCGCTCATGGACAACGGGCATTCTAAGGACGTGCAAGTGGCGTCGTATGAGGCTCCGGGCTGGGGCGTGGGGGAGCTCTACCTCGAAGGTGACCGCCTTCTTCACCACGACCTGCCGGGCGCGCGTCAAGCTCGCGAGAGCGCCGGGCATCCGCTAGCCGAGCGCTTCCGCCGCTACTTCGCGGGCGAACCGGACGACTTCGCCGATGTCGAGATCGACGTTGCCGAGGTGACGCCGTTTCAACGCGCGATCACCGAGGCGTTGCGAGCCGTGCCCTACGGCGAGACGGTCACGTACGGCGAGCTGGCCGCGCTCGCAGGACATCCGAACGCTCAGCGGGCCGCGGGGACATTCTGCGCCGCGAATCGGTTCGCGATCGTGGTCCCCTGCCATCGCGTCGTCGCGGCGGGCGGTCTCGGCTCGTACGGCTCGCTCGGCCTCGAGTACAAGCGGCGACTGCTCGCGCTGGAGCGGCATGAGCCTCTCTGAGGATGTCCGCTCCGAGCTGGCGGCGATCGCGCCGCGCAAGCCGTGTTGCAGGCTCGCCGAGCTGTCGGCGCTCGTGCGCTCGGGCGGGAGCGTTCACCTGCACGGCGGCGGGCGGGTCACGCTCCATCTGGAGGTCGCGAGCCCGGCCGTCGCGCGGCGAGCGTTCGCGTTGCTGCGCGCGTACGGCGTGGCGGGGGAGATCCGCACCTTTCGCCAGCAGGCGTTCGAGCACGCGCGCCGCTTTCAGATCCATTTGCAGGACGACCCGCGCGCCTTACAGGTGCTCAACGAGATCGGGGTGCTCGACGCGAGGCTCGTGCCGCTCGAGCAGCCGCCGAAAAGGATCGTCGCGCGCCCGTGCTGCCGCGCGGCCTATCTGCGCGGAGCGCTCCTGGCGGCCGGATCGGTCAGCGGCCCGCCCAACGCGCACCTCGAGTTGCGCGCCGCGACTCCGGAAGCGGCCGCGTTCCTCGCTCGCATCGCCGGCCAGGAGGGCTTCCCGCTGACCGTCCACGAGCGCGACAGCCACACCATCGCCTACGCGAAGGCGAGCGAGACGATCGCCGAGCTGCTCGCGTTTCTCGGCGCCGGAGACGCCGCGCTGCGCCTCGAGGAGAACGCCGTCGTGGCAGCGACTCGCGCACGGGCCAACAGGCTCGCGAACGCCGACCACGCCAACATCGTGCGCGCGAGCCGCGCGGCCGACGCCCAGCTGCGCGCGATCAGGCGGCTGGAGAGCGCGGGCCGGCTCGACGAGCTTCCGGCGGAGCTCAAGGAGGTCGCGCGCCTTCGCTCACGCCACCCGACGCTGTCGTTGCGGGAGCTTGCCGCGAAGTGCAAGCCACCGCTCACGAAAGCGGCTGCTCAGAGGCGCTTCGCGAAGCTCCAGCGCTTGGCGGAACGCTGACAGTCGACGTGTTGGCCACGCCGCCAATTGTTGACTTGAAAGCAGGTTGCAACAGGAAGGGAGAGAGGAGTAGGCTGGCACCAGCGGGTCCGTGCTCGTCGGGTGCCGGATTCAGACCCCGTCCGGTACCGCGGTCTTGGGCGCGGTTCAACCGGAGGGGGAGGTCGTCCTCGGAGCTTCCCCTCCGGCCCGCTCTTTCAGTCGGCCGAAATCTTCGGCTGCGCCGCGATTTCAGCCGACGAGCAACAGGCGAAGTGAAGACTGGGCTGTGTTGGCCACAGCCAATCGTCGTTCCGTAGCGAGGGCGCGGGTAAAATCGCGCGGCGGGGGTAGTCGAGCCGGGAGGAGCGGAATGAGCGTGCGCGTGGGAATCAACGGCTTCGGCCGCATCGGGCGCAACTTCTTCCGCGCCGCCCGCAAGCGCAACGCCGACATCGAATTCGTCGCCGTCAACGACCTCGGCGACGCCAAGACGATGGCCCACCTCCTCAAGTACGACTCGGTCCTGGGCCCGCTCGAGGAAGAGGTGGAGCCGGCCGACGGCGGCATTCGGGTCGGCGACTACGACCTCAAGCTCCTGAACGAGAAGGACCCGGCCGCGCTCCCCTGGAAGGACCTGGGCGTCCAGGTGGTGGTGGAGTCCACCGGCCTCTTCACGAAGCGCGAGCAGGCCCAGCTGCACCTCGACGCCGGCGCGGAGAAAGTGGTCATCTCGGCGCCCGCGACGGATCCCGACGTGACGATCGTGCTCGGCGTCAACGATGAGGCGTACGACAAGGAGAAGCACCGGATCATCTCCAACGCCTCCTGCACGACCAACTGCGTCGCGCCGCTGGCCAAGGTGCTGAACGACGCTTGGGGGATCGAATCCGGATTCATGACGACCATCCACGCCTACACGAACGACCAGCAGATCCTCGATCTCCCGCACAAGGACCTCCGCCGCGCACGAGCCGCCGGCATCAACCTGATCCCGACGTCGACCGGGGCGGCGCGCGCGATCGGGGTCGTCATCCCTGAGCTCAAAGGAAAGGTCGACGGAATCTCGATTCGCGCCCCTGTCCCCGACGGTTCGGTGGTGGACCTCGTCGTGCACCTCAAGAACGCCGCAGACGTCGACACGGTCAACGCGAAGTTCGCCGAGTTGGCCGACAAGGGCGAGCTCGAGGGAATCCTCCGCTACTCGGACGATCCGATCGTGTCGACCGACGTCATCGGCAGTTCCTACTCGGCGATTTTCGACAGTGACCTGACTATGGCGAACGGCAACGAGGTCAAGGTGTTCGGCTGGTACGACAACGAGTGGGGATATAGCTGCCGCCTGGTCGACCTGGTGGGGCGGCTCCTTTGACGGGCGGGGGATGCCCCGCCCCCACACCTTGAGAAAGCCCCGCTCGGTCCGCGACGCCGACGTCGCCGGTAAGCGCGTCCTCGTCCGGGTCGACTTCAACGTGCCGCTCGAGGACGGCCGCGTCGCCGACGACACGCGCATTCGCGCCGCCCTGCCCACGATTCGCCTGCTGCTCGAGCGGGGGGCGTCCGAGGTCATCCTCGTCTCCCACCTCGGACGGCCGAAGGGCGAGGACCCGAGCCTCTCCATGCGTCCAGTCGAAGAACACTTGGAGACTCTCCTCGACGACGAACGCGTCCGGCTGCTCGAGAACGTCCGCTTCAACCCCGGCGAGACGAAGAACGATCCGGAGCTCGCGCGCGAGCTGGCCGAGCTTGCCGACCTGTACGTGAACGACGCGTTCGGGAGTGCGCACCGCGCGCACGCTTCCACCGAGGGGGTGGCGAGACTCCTGCCCGCGTACGCCGGTCTCCTGCTCGAGCGCGAGCTCGAGGAGCTCGGCGGCCTGCTCGAGAGCCCGGAGCGGCCGTTCGTCGCCGTGCTCGGCGGCGCGAAGGTCGAGGACAAGATCGGCGTCCTGAACTCTCTCGGCGAACGCGCGGACACCATCCTCGTCGGCGGGAAGATGGCCGAGCAGGTCGATGCCGACGACGGTCTCGAGCTTCCGAGCGACGTCGTCGCCGCGGCTGCGTTCGAGCCCGACGCCGAAGCCAAGGTCGTCGCGTTCGAGAGCGTTCCGGACGGCTGGCTCGGGCTCGATATCGGTCCTCAGTCGCGCGAGCGCTTCGCCGAGCTCATTCGCGACGGCAAGACGGTCTTCTGGAACGGGCCGATGGGCGTGTTCGAGTGGCCACGCTTCGCCGACGGGACGAAAGCCGTCGCCGAGGCGGTCGCGTCTGCCGATGCGCACACGGTCGTCGGCGGCGGCGACTCGGTGCGCGCGATCGAAGAGCTCGGCCTCGCCGACCGCATCGACTGGGTGTCGACCGGGGGCGGCGCGTCGCTCGAGCTGCTCGAGGGCAAGGAGCTCCCCGGCGTGGCGGTCATCCCGGAGGCCTGACGTGTTGATCGCCGGCAACTGGAAGATGTTCAAGACGCCCGCGGAGACGGAGGAGTTCTGCGCCGCGTTCGACCCGCCGCCGGGCGTCGACGTGATCGTGTGCCCGCCCTTCACGTCGCTGCGCGAAGCGGTCGCCGGCGGCGTCACGGTGTACGCCCAGAACGTCCACTGGGACGACGAGGGCGCGTTCACCGGCGAGGTCTCGGCGCGAATGTTGCTCGAGCTCGGCGTCCAGGGAGCGATCGTCGGCCACTCGGAGCGACGCCAGTATTTCGGCGAGACCGACGCGACTGTCGCCGAGCGCGCCGCCCACGCGCTCGACGCGGGCCTCGGAGTCATCGCGTGCGTGGGGGAGAGCGAGGAGGAGCGCGAAAGCGGGGTGACCGAGGACGTTCTGCGGCGGCAGGTCGAGGTGCTCGAGCCGCACGAGCGGCTCGTGGTCGCCTACGAGCCGGTCTGGGCGATCGGCACGGGCAAGATCGCGTCCCCGCAACAGGTGCAGGACGCGCACGCTTTCATCAAGAGCCTGCTCGACGTTCCCGTCCTCTACGGCGGCTCGTGCAAGCCGGACAACGTCGAGCCGGTGTTCGGCCAGCCGGACGTCGACGGCGCGCTCGTGGGCGGCGCGTCGCTCCAAGTCGAGTCGTTCACCGCCATTTGCGAGGCCGCGGCACGTATCCGCTCGTAGCGCTCGTCATCCTCGACGGCTGGGGCTGCGCGCCCCCCGGGCCCGGGAACGCCGTCGAGCTCGCCGACACGCCCGTGTTCGACGCGCTGTGGCGGCGCTTCCCGCACACGACGCTGAGCGCCTCGGGCGAGGACGTCGGACTGCCGCCCGGTCAGATGGGCAACTCGGAGGTCGGCCACCTGACGATCGGCGCCGGCCGCGTCGTCTTCCAGGACCTGATGAGGATCAACAAGGCCATCGCGACCGGGGAGCTCTACGAGAACCCGGCGCTCGCCCAAGCGTTCGCGCGCGCGCGTGAGCGAGAGGGGAACGTCCACCTTCTCGGCCTCGTCTCGTACGGCGGCGTCCACTCGCACATCGACCACCTTCGTGCGCTGCTCGAGCTGGCGCGGCGGCAGGGCATGGCCGAGCGTACGTACGTGCATGCGTTCACGGACGGGCGCGACGTCTCGCCCACTTCGGCCGCGAGCGACCTGGCCGAGCTGGTCGCGGAGGGCGCGCGGATCGTCACCGTCAGCGGCCGCTACTACGCCATGGACCGCGACCAGCGCTGGGAGCGAACCGAGCGTGCGATTTCGGCACTGATCCGCGACGAACCTCCGTCGGGGTCTGACCCCGTCACGGAGGTGCAACGGAGCTACGAGGCGGGCGTCACGGACGAGTTCATCGAGCCCGTCGTCCTGCCGGGACCGCGGCTCACGGGCAAAGACGCAGCGATCTTCTTCAACTTCCGCCCCGACCGCGCGCGCCAGCTTTCCGAAAAGCTGCTCGAGGCCGACGTCGATCTCACGACGATGACCCGCTATCGCGAGGACTTCCCGTTCCCGGTCGCATTTCCCGAGCAGGACGTGGCCGAGACGATGGCGCAGGCACTCGCGGAGCACGGCGTGCGGCAGCTGCACGTGGCGGAGACGGAGAAGTACGCGCACGTCACCTATTTCTTCAACGGCGGCCGCGAGGACGAGTGGCAGGGTGAGATGCGCATCCTGGTTCCGTCGCCGAAGGAGGTCGCGACGTACGACCAGAAGCCCGAGATGTCCGCGCTCGAGGTGACCGACCGCTTCGAGCGGGAGATCCCGAACGGCTACGGCTTCGCGATCATCAACTTCGCCAACCCCGACATGGTCGGGCACACGGGCGTGATCCAGGCGGCCGTTCGCGCGGTGGAGACGGTCGACGCGTGCCTGGGCCGGGTGGTGGCAGCCGTCGAGAACCTCGGCGGCGTCTGTCTCGTGACGTCCGACCACGGCAACGCCGAGAAGCTGCTCGAGCCGGACGGAAGCCCGCACACTGCGCACACCACGAACCCGGTGCCGCTCGTCGCCACCGTCGAGAATGGGAGACTCGCCGACGGCGGCGCGCTGGCCGACCTCGTTCCCACGTGTCTCGGGCTGCTCGGCCTCGAGGCGCCGGCCGCCATGACGGGCAGGAATCTGCTCACAGTCCGCTAACCGGGCCTATACTCCGATTCACCCGTCGGCCCCGGGGGTCGCTCAGACGTGCCTTTGCCTCAACCAGATTTCGACGTTCTCCGCAGGGCGCAGCGGGGCGACGAGCACGCCTTCCGAACCATTCTCGACGCGTACGAGACGCCCGTCTTCAACTACGTGCTGCGGATGGTGAACGACCGGGCGCTGGCCGAAGACCTTACGCAGGAGATCTTCCTGCGCATCTACCAGGGCCTGCCGGGGTTCTCGCTCCGCTGCCGGTTCACGACCTGGCTCTTCCAGGTGGCGAAGAACCGCGTGCTCGACGAGCTGCGGGCGCGGGAGCGCAAGCCGCAGAGTGTGGTCACCCTCGACGACATGCCCCCGCTCGAGGTCGTCGACGCCCCGCCGGAGCGCGTCGAGGCGATCGACGCCGTCTGGCGCGCGGTTGCGCTGCTCAATCCCGACCTGAAGATGGCCCTGCTGCTCCGGGACATCGTCGGCCTCTCCTACATCGAGATCGCCGATTCGCTCGAGATCACCCTGGCCACCGTCAAGTGGCGGATCTTCAAGGCGCGCGAGGAAGTTCAGCTGAGCCTCGCCCGCGAGGGCATCGTGATCGAGCTCAGCCGCCAGACGAAGACGGCGTCTTCCTAGCTCGGCAGCGGGTGTCGTAGCCACACGTCGGGCTCGACGTAGACGCCCTGGTCGGCGTCGCGGTCGACCTTCAACGGCACCTGTCCGCGCGGGATGACGTAGTCGCCGCTCTCCGGGAAGGCCATCCCGGTCCACTCTTCCCACTCGGCCACCGTGCCGGTGATGCGCAACGACTCGGGCGCGACCGCGAGGAGCTCGGCGCCCAGACGCACGTGCGTGCGGATCCAGGGATCGAACGGCAGGCCGTCCTTGCGCGTCCAGTACGCGTACCGGTCCATCGGCGTGAGCGGGTAGCGCGACTTCCACGTCGGCCGCGCCGGGACGATGAGGGCCCCGAGCCCGCGCTCGACCGCGAATCGTCCCATCGCCTGGAGCGCGGTCCTGCTGAGACCGCGGCCCTGGTGCGCTGCGATGACGCTCACGTACAGCGCGCACAGCGTGTTCGGCTCGGACTCGCTCGTGAAGGCTTTCTCCAGCACGTCGTCCACGCCGCCCGGGAGCCCGGCCACGGTTCCGTCCCAGCTGCAGTGGATGGTGTTGCCCTCGCCGAGCACCTCATCCGCTTCCTCGTCGTAGAGGACGAACTGCAGGTCGCCGTGCTGCTCGTACAACTCTCCCCACCACTTGCTCGTCGTGTCGCCGTGCTTCAGGAACTCGGCCATCGCCGCCGCCGTCTCGACGTCCGCACGGTCGGCGAGATCGGGGCGCGCCGCGGCGGTGACGACGGAGACCGCCATCAGAGGCCGTGCGCGAGCCGTTCGGCGAGCGCCTCGGGGAGGCCGGCCTCACGAATCTCTTCCTGGGTCTTCGCGACGGGATAACGGACGCGCTTGTACTCGGCGCTCTTGGCCTCGAAGTCGAGCAAGACGTACGCGGCGCGTGCGTCGCCGTCGCGCGGCTGTCCGACCGAGCCGGGATTGAGGAGCCACCGTTCGCGCGCGAGATCGACTCGGGTGCCCTCCTCGCAGACCGCGAGCGCCTGCTGCTCCCACCCGTAGCGCAAGGCGACGTGACTGTGGCCGACGAGCACGAGCGGTGCCTCGACGGCCGCCAGCGACGCACTGGGCCACCTGCGGCGACAGGACGTACTCCCAGACGGGGTCGCGTGGGCTCGCGTGGTAGAGCGCCGCGTCGTCTCGGACCGCCTGTGGCTCGAGCGCCTCGAGGTAGGTTCGCGCCTCGTCGTTCAGCACCTCGGCCGTCCAGCGTGCGCTCGCGGCGGCATCGGGTGAGAACTCGGCCAGGTCGAGGCGTCCGAGCACCCCGAGGTCGTGGTTGCCGATCAAGCAGAGCTCGGTGCGCTCGGCCACGAGCGCACAGCACTCGTTGGGGCGCGGCCCGTAGCCGACGAGGTCGCCGAGGCACCACATAGTGTCCGGCGCATCGCCGGCGATCGAGTCGAGGACGGCGTCGAGCGCATGCAGATTCCCGTGGACATCGGAGATGAGCGCAACGCGCACCGGCGGCGCGCAACCTTAGCGAAGCGGGCCGCCGTGCTCGCCGCCGCCGCCGTATGGATCATTTCCGGGATCGTGCTCTGGCAGACCGAGGTTCCTCCGCTCGACCTCCCCGACCTCGACCCGCGGGCCTACTTCGGGGCGGACCAGCTCGAGCGGATCGAGGACTACCGGCGGGTGACGCGGCTCCTGCTGGCCGCGACGCTCGTCCTACAGCTCGCGATGCTGGCCGTGATCGTCTGGAAAGCCGGCGCCATCGCCGATTTCCTGGCTGGCGCGCTCCACGGACGAATCCGGACGGGCGTCGGGGTGGGGCTTCTCGTCGCCCTCACCCTGTGGGTCGTCCTCCTGCCGCTGAGAGCGATCTCCCACTGGTGGAGCCGGCGGTACGGGCTGTCGGAGCAGGGCTACCCCGACTGGCTGCGCGACAGCGCGATCTCTCTCGGGGTGCGGATGCTGCTCGTCGCCGTCGCCGTGGCGGCCGCGATGTTCCTGGCCGGGAGGCTCGGGTCGGCGTGGTGGCTCGCCGGTGCGCCCGCGCTCGTGGCGATCGCGGCGCTCTTCACGTTGCTGCAGCCGATCGTCGTCGAGCCGCTCTTCAACCGCTTCGAGCCCGTCAGGGACCGTGCGCTCGTGACAGAGATCGAGACGCTCGCCGAGCGGCTCGGTGTGCAAGTCGACGAAGTGCTCGTGGCCGACGCCAGTCGCCGGACGACGGCGGGCAACGCCTACGTCTCGGGCCTCGGTCCGTCGAAGCGAGTCGTCCTTTACGACACGATTCTCGACGGCCGCTTCACGGACGGTGAGGTTCGCGCCATCACCGCGCACGAGCTCGCCCACGTGGCGCGAGCCCATCTGTGGAAAGGCATGGCGTGGTTCGCGCTCCTTGCCATCCCCGCGGTGTTCCTCATCGCCTGGGTCACGGAGCGGCGCGGCGGGCTCGCTCAGCCCGAGCAGGTCCCGCTCGCGATCGCGGTCGCGCTCGTCTTCTTCCTCGCCACGCTCCCCTTCCAGAACCTCGTCTCGCGCCGGTACGAAGCGGAGGCGGACTGGCTCGCGCTCGAGGCGACCCGGGAACCGGACAGCGTGGCCGAGCTCGACAAGCGTCTCGTGACCACGAATCTGGCGGACCCGAGGCCTCCGGCGTGGTACCACGCCGTCTTCGGGAGCCACCCGGCTCCGATCGACCGGATCGCGATGGCGGAGGCGTTCAGGGAGCGGGTGGGCCGCCAGGCGCTTCGGGAAGGTTCCTGATGCCCTCCCGCGCGGCCCACTTCGACCAGCTGTCGTTCATCGCGTCGAGCAGCTCGCGCATGAAGCGCGGCGCCATGTTGACCCGGCTCACGACCACGCCCGGAACATCGCCTTCCTCGACCTCGTGGTCGATCCGGGCAAAGGTGATCGTGAACTCGTAGTCCGAGAAGGAAACGTTGGCGAAGTTCGCGTAGACGCCCGCGAGGTTGTCCGGATCCAGGTGGATGTTGAGCTGACGCTCCCGGGCCTCGTCGTCCACGACCGTACGATATCGCCGGATGGGTGAGGACGGTTCCGGCATGAGCGCGGTCGAGCGCCTCGAGCGTGAGCTGGAGGAGATCGCCGGCGCTCCCGTGCTGCTCGAGCGTCCGGGCAATCCTGAGTTCGGCGACTACGCGACGAGTGTGGCGCTCAAGGCCGCGCCCGCTCAGAGAAAGGTCCCACGCGAGCTCGCGGAGGAGGTCGCCGGGCAAGCCGGATTGATCGCGGGAGTCGAGAGCGCGTCGGTCGCGGGCCCGGGCTTCGTCAACCTCGTCATGTCGCCGGCGTGGTACGGCGATGTCCTCGCGGAGATCCTGCGCGACGGTGACCGCTACGGCGCCGGGACGCCGGCGCCGAAGCAGCGCGTGCAGGTCGAGTTCGTGTCGGCCAATCCGACGGGGCCGTTGACGGTCGCGTCGGCGCGCAACGCCGCGTACGGCGATTCGGTCGCACGGCTGCTCGCGTTCGCCGGGCACGACGTCGAGCGCGAGTTCTACGTGAACGACGTCGGCGAGCAGATCGACGTCTTCCGGGCGGCGGTCGAAGCGCGTGCTCGCGGCGAGGAGCCGCCGCCGGGCGCCTATACGGGGGAATACATGGCCGATCTTGCGGCCTCGGGCGGCGATCCGGTCGAGCGCATGCTCGAAGCGATCAAAGCGACCCTCGAGCGCTTTCGGATCCAGATCGACACGTGGGTCAGGCAGGGCGAAGTGGAGGGGGGTCTGGCCGAGGCGCTCGCAGCGCTGCCGACCTACGAACAGGACGGCGCTACGTGGCTGCGGACGACCCAGTGGGGCGACGACAAGGATCGCGTGCTCGTACGGTCGGACGGGCGGCCGACGTACTTCGCGGCGGACGCGACATACATGCGCCACAAGTACGGACGCGGATTCGACCGGCTCATCTACGTCCTCGGAGCCGACCACCATGGCTACGTCGGCCGGCTGAAAGCGCTTGCGGGGGCGTTGGGACACGACCCGGAGTCGCTCGAGGTGCTCATCTACCAACTCGTTCAGCTCGTCGAAGGCGGCGAGGCGCGCAAGGTGTCCAAGCGGCGGGGCGACGTCGTCTTTCTCGACGAGCTGATCGACGCGATCGGCGTCGACGCCGCACGCTGGTATCTCGTCGAACGCAGCCACGATCAGCCGCACGACATCGACATCGACCTCGCGCGCGAGAAGAGTGAGAAGAACCCCGTGTACTACGTGCAGTACGCCCATGCGCGCATCGCCGGGATCCTGCGAAACGCGGCGACGTCCTCCGTCTCTACAACGGCCCCTGCCGAAGTGGCCGTCGAGGAACGCGAGCTCATCAAGCGGTTGGCCGACTTTCCCGGAGTTGCGGCCGAAGCGACGCACCGGCGTGGCCCGCACGCGCTCCCGACGTACTCGATCCGCGTCGCCGACGACTTCCACCGCTTCTATCACCAACACCGAGTGCTCGAGAGCGAGGCCGAGGCATTCCGGCTCGCGCTCTGTCAGGCGACGCGGACGGTGATCGCGCGTGCCCTCAACCTGGTCGGCGTCGACGCGCCGGAGCGAATGTGATCCACCGACTTCCCCGGTGGTTGCTTCGCCTCGAGGGTTTGGCCCTCTTCGTGGCGGCCGTTGTCCTCTACGTCTACTTCGACTATCCGTGGTGGCTGTTCCTCATCCTCGCGCTCGCGCCGGACCTCGCAGCGGTCGGCTATCTGGCGGGCCCGCGGGTCGGGGCCGCGGCGTACGACGTCGCACACACGACGACGTTGCCGGTCGCGCTCGCCGTGGTCGGGGTGCTCGTCGAGAGCGACGTCGCCGTCCAGCTCGCGCTGATCTGGCTCGCCCACATCGGCGTGGACCGTGCGCTCGGGTACGGGCTGAAGTACCCGACGGGGTTCAAGGACACGCACCTGCAGCGCGTCTGACGTTTCCGGGCCGGGCGTGGTCGGCCCTACTCGCCTGAGCTCGAATGCTCCTCGTCGAACGGGCCTTCGGCGAGCAGCTTGCGGAACTCCCGGTACTGGCCGAGCTTGCCGACCGTGACGAGCGTGTCGCCCTTCTCGATCACGTCGCCGGGTTGCGCGCCGGCCACCGGCTCGGGCTCTCGCAGGATGGCGATGATCGTGATGCCGGTGCGCTGCCGGAAGCCGCACTCCGCGAGCGTCTTGCCGATCGCGGGGCTCGTGTCGGGAACCGGGACCCACTCGATAGCGAGCTCCCCGAAGGCCATCTCGAGGTCCTCGACGATCTTCGGCCGGTCGTACGCGCCGCCGATGACCGCGCCGAGCTGCCGGGCCTCGTCGTCCTCGAGCTGAATGACGGCCGTCGGCTCATCCTGGTCGGCGTGCCGGTAGTAGTAGATCTCCCGCAGTCCCTCGTTGTGCATGATCACGGCCAGGCGGCCGCCGTGCGCGGTGCGCGCACAGCTGTACTTGACGCCGACGCCGGGCAGGCGGGTCTCTCGTAGCTCGATTGCCATGTCTACTCCAGTCTAGGTCGGAGAGGGAAGAGGAAGCGGCCGAGGCGTTTGGACTCCTTCATGAGGACGACGCCGAGCAGAGCGGTCGCGAGCACGTAGAGGCCGGCGAAGGCGACCATGTCGGCACGGGTCTCAGCGCTCAACGCTTCGTTGGCCGCGGCCAGCTGCGCGAGGATGATCGTGAACTCGCCGCGCGCGACGAGCGCGGAGCCCGCGTTGACACTTTGTCGCGGCGTAAAGCCGCCCACGCGACCGGCCGCGTACGTGCTGGCCATCTTGCCGCCGACCGAGACGACGACGGCGAGCGCGAGCAGCCACCCGAGCCGGCCGAGCTCGTCGATGTCGATGCTGAGGCCGAACACGAAGAAGAAGAGGGCCGCGAAGATGTCGCGAAACGCGAGGAAGCGCTCTTCGATCTCGGCGCGCACCGACGTTTCCGAGAGGATCACGCCGCCCATGAGGGCGCCGATCGCCTCCGACATGCCGAGCACGTGCGCGAGCGCGGCCATGCCGACGAGGATCGTGAACGTGAAGATGAGGAAGAACTCACGTGGCATCGCATCGAGCAGGCGGTCGATCGGCCGCGCCAGCCAGCGTGAGGCCGCGAGCGAAAGCACGATGAACGCGAGAGCCTTGCCGACGAGCTCGAAGGTCTCGACGGCATCGCCGCCGCCGCCCGCGGCGAACGCGAGCACGAAGGCGATCGCGATGTCCTCGAAGATGAGGATCGCGAGCACGAGGTCCGTCTCGTCGTCAGCGAGGCGGCGCAAGTCGATGAGCCCTTTGACGGCGACGGCCGACGAGGAGACGTAGATCGCAGCGGCCAGGATCAGCGTCGCGAACGAAAAGCCGAATGCCGCGACCCCCACGAGCAGGCCGAGCCCCACGTTGACGACGAGGTCGATCGAGCCGCCGAGCCCGAAATGGCGCCCGCTACGGCGGAAGCGGTCGAGCGTGAACTCGAGTCCGAGGAAGAAGAGCAGGAAGACGATCCCGAGCTGCGCGACGAAGTCCGTCACCTCGGAGGGCTCGATGAAACTGAGCACCTCGGGCTCGTTCGGGCCGAGCAGCAGACCGGCGAACAGGTATGCAGGAATGGCGGACAGGCCGAAGCGGCTCGCCAGGAGCCCGAGGCCGCCGAGGACCGCGACGGTGATGGCGAGCTGGCCGAGCGTCAAGCGGAAAGCAGCCTAGGAGGGTTTGGCGGAATTCGCTCCGCCGAATGGGTGCGATGGGCGGCGCGAGGCAACGGACGCAGGGAGCGTTCGTACTGATTTCAAGTACGGGCGCGACCGAGGACGCAGCCTCGCGGCGATCCAGCGCGGCCAGGCGGCATCAGCTGTGTTTCGCCAAGCCCTCCTGTCATTCGGACGCGGCTGCTTGGAGCGAGCGGACGATCCAGCCGTTGAGGCGAACGAGCTCCCGAACAGAGCCGGCCGAGGGGTCGGGGATCGCGTGCTCGAGCGTGCGCGTGATCGTCAGCCGCGCGTCCGGCGCGGCGCGAATGATCGCTTGGGGCTCCGCGAGCGGCACGTACTCGTCGTGAGGGGCGGTCGCCAGCTCCACCTTCGCGTCGATCTCCGCCGCGGCGGTTAGAGGGGACAAGCGCTCGACGATGCCGCGCAGCTCGGCCGGGGCCGCGGCGTAGAGATCGTCGAAGCGCCGCGGATCCTCGTTCGCAAGCAGCTCTACGATCGAGCGCACGTCGGGCGCGAGCGTCTCCGGGTCGAAGGTCCGGAGCGGGGCGAGCGGATCGGCGGTGTCGTCGTCGAGCGCCAGCAGGGCATCCCGCTGCGCCCCGGCCGGCAACGCACTCGCGATCGAGCGCGCGACCGCCACCGCGAGGAACGGGTCGGTCTCATGCGGAACGAGCAAGTCGCCGTCGCGGTAGTAGCCCGTCGTCGCGAGTCTCACGAGGTTCGAGAGGTCGGCGTAGGGCGCCGTCCCGGTGATCACCGAAACGCGGCCGGCCAGCGCCTCGTCGGCGGCCGCCACCAAGGCGAGCGACGTTCCCACCGACACGCCGACGAATCCCACACGGTCGCCGCCCGCGCGCGCGACGTCGATCGTCGCCTGCACGGTGTCCTCCGTGAGCTCGCCGCGCGCGAGGCCCGGAAGCTCGGGCACGAGCACGACGTAGCCGGCGCGCGCGAGACCGCGGGCGAGTCGCTGCAGGACGGGATGGGTGCGTCCCTCCTCAGCGGCGCCGTTCACGACTACGAGCGTCGGCGCTTCGCCGCCGCCGCCCGGACGCGCGACGGTCGTCGGCAGGCCGGCGACCGTCGTCTCGAGCAGCTCGGGCTCGTCCGTGACCGCCGCGGCGAGCAGCTCGAGGACGGGCGTCTCGAGCGTCGTGGCGAGCACGACCAGGGCATCCGCCTGCGCCTCGACGCGCGACGAGGTCGCGACGACGAGCACGCTCACCGCCAACGAGACCAGGAGAGTCGCGAGCCGCCATGGCTGGAGAAGATCGGTGAGAGCGGCGTCTAGCATCCGGCGGCGTGCGTCTGAGCCTCTGGAACATAGCCCTGGCCGGAATTGCCGCCTCGTGGGGGCTGGTGTCCGTCATCGTCGCGGGCGTCGACCTCGGCGGCGAGGAGCTCGTCTTCTGGCGCTGCCTGCTCGCCGCTCTCACGCTCCCGCTGGTCCTGCTCGTGCTCGGCGGCCTCGACGCGCTCGCTTTGCGCACGCGCCGACTGCATGTGCTCGGGTTGGGTCTGCTGCTCGCGCTCCACTGGGTGCTTTTCTTCGAGACGCTGAAGCGCTCGTCGGTCGCGGTCGCGATCCTGACCGTCTACACGGCTCCGATCTTCATCGCCATCATTGCGCCGCAGGTGCTACCCGAACGCCGGTCGCGTGTCGGGCTCGTCGCGCTCGCGTTGTCCGCGCCCGGGCTCGCACTGATCGCGCTGGCAGGCGAGGAGGGATCGCCCGCCGACGCGGTCGCGATCGCAACGGGAATCGGCGCCGCGGTGACGTATGCGCTGATCGTCATCGGCGCGAAAATGGTCGTCCCGCACGTCTCGCCGTTCGGGATGGCGTTCTGGCAGTACGTGATCGTCAGCATCGTGCTGCTGCCGTTCCTGGCCGGGGCCGGTCGCGCGCTGCCGCAGGGCGACGAGTGGTTCTACGTCGTTCTGCTCGGCTCTGTCCTCACGGGAGTGTTGGGCGTCGCCTACATCACCCTCCTCCGGCACGTCACGGCGCAGGCGGCGGGGCTGCTCGCCTACCTCGAGCCGGTCTCCGCAACCTTCCTCGCCTGGGGCATCCTCGGCCAGTCGCTGGGCTGGCAGGTAGCGGTCGGAGGCGCGCTCGTGCTCGCCGCCGGCGCCCTCGTCGTTCTGTACGAGGAGCCGGAGCCGATCGCGCCCGAGGCGGCGGGCGAGGTTACGATTCGCCCGTGACAGAGGCGCCAACGGGGTCGCCTACAGCGGCCGCCGCCGAGGCCGGCCTGTCCGCCCCCGACCGGAACCTCGCGCTCGAGCTCGTCCGTGTCACGGAGGCGGCCGCGCTCGGGTGCGGGCGCTGGATCGGACGCGGCGACAAGGAGGCGGCCGACCAGGCAGCCGTCGACGCCATGCGCGCCATGCTCGACACGGTCACGATGGCCGGCGTCGTCGTGATCGGCGAGGGAGAGAAGGACAAGGCGCCGATGCTCTACAACGGCGAGGAAGTCGGCAACGGCGACCCGCCCGAGGTCGACGTGGCAGTCGACCCTCTCGAGGGGACCCGCCTGACGTCCGTCGGTCAGCCGAACGCCATCTCCGTGATCGCGGTCGCCGAGCGCCGGACGATGTTCTTCCCTGGCGCGGCGGTGTACATGGACAAGATCGCTGGCGGCCCCGAGGCCGTTGAGGCGATCGACATCGACGCTTCCCCGACCGAGAACGTCGAGGCCGTCGCCCGCTCGAAGGGCGTGAAGGCGAACGAGGTCGCCGTCGTCGTCCTCGACCGCGACCGCAACGCCGACTTGATCACCGAGCTGCGCGAGGTCGGCGCCAAGGTCAACCTCATCACCGACGGCGACGTCGCTCCCGCGATCGCGGCCGCGCGCTCCGGCACCGGCGTCGACTTGATGATGGGCATCGGCGGCACGCCGGAAGGCGTCATCGCCGCGGCTGCGGTCAAGTGCCTGGGCGGCATCGTGCTGGGACGGCTCTGGCCGCGCGACGCCGAGGAGCGGCAAAAGCTCGTGGACGCGGGCTACGAGCCGGACCGCGTGCTGACGACGGACGACCTCGTCGGCGGCGAGGACATCTTCGTCGCCGCGACCGGCGTCACGGACGGCGCGCTCCTACGCGGCGTGCGTTACACGAAGGACGGCGCGGTCACGGACTCCATCGTGATGCGCTCGCGCTCGGGGACCGTGCGACGCGTGCAGGCCGAGCACGTGCTCGAGAAGCTTTCTCGGTTGTCAGGGCGCGAGTACCGCTAGACGGTCGCGAGCTCGCGCTCGAGCTCTTCCGAATAGCTGCCGCTGCGTGCGGCGCCGTTCATACGCGCGCGGTGGGCGAAGATCTCCTGCGCCTGCTGCAGGTTCCCCTCCTCGCCGCGCCACGTCTCGAGCGCCGGCCCTTGCAGCGCGCGGGCGAACGAGAAGCTGAGCTGCCACGGCTGCTCGCCCTTGCCGTTCATGGCGTTCAGGTGGGCGGTTGCGTCCTCGGCGCTCTGGCCGCCTGACAGGAACGTGATCCCCGGCACCGCGGCCGGGACCGTCTCGCGGAGACAGCGCACGGTGAGGTCGGCGACCTCCTCGACGCCGGCCTGCTCCGAGGCATTCCTTGCCGGAGACGATCATGTTCGGCTTCAGCAGCATCCCCTCGAGCTCGACGCCCTGGAGATGGATCTCCTGGAAGACGGCGACGAGAGTTGCACGCGTGACCTCGTAGCACCGCCCGATCGTGTGGCCTCCGTCCATGAGGACCTCGGGTTCCACGATGGGCACGAGCCCGGCCTCCTGGCTGAGGGCTGCGTAGCGACCCAACGCGTGCGCGTTCGCGTGCAGACAATAGGGAGTCGGAATCGCGTCGCCGATCTCGATGACGGCGCGCCACTTCGTGAAGCGCGCTCCGAGGTCGCGGTATTCGGCCAAGCGGTCGCGTAGGCCGTCGAGCCCCTCGGTCACCTTCTCGTCGGGCGAGCCGGCGAGCGGCTTGGCGCCCTTGTCCACTTTGATGCCCGGGATGATCCCGGCCTGCTCGAGGACCTTGGGGAACGACGTCCCGTCGCTTCCCTGCTGACGAATCGTCTCGTCGTACAGGATCACGCCCGAGATGTGCTCGCCGATGCCCTGCGTGGTGAAGAGCATCTCCCGGTAGGCGCGGCGGTTGTCCTCGGTCGACTCCAGGCTGATCTTCTGGAACCGCTTCTCGATCGTCGGCGGGCTCTCGTCGGCGGCCAGGATGCCCTTCCCCGGCGCGACGAGCGCCCTTGCGGTCTCGGCAAGTGAATGTGTGCCCATGGCGATCTCCTCTCCGTTCTCGGAGGAGATTATTCCGCCTCCGCTGTGAGGCGGTTGCGCCAGTACCTCTAGGGCTAGGACATCACGTCGACGACGCTTTGGAACGCGGCGACGAGCGTGTTGTGGTACAGCGCAAGGACAGCGATGATCGCCGGGGTGATGACTGCCAGGACGATGCTGTACTCGGCCATCGTCTGGCCGTCTTGCCGTCGGGCGAAGCGGAAAAGGGGCAGACGCCTCATGCTCACATGCTCGTCTCTTCGGGGCCGAGCGACCATCCCCCGTTCGAGGAACCGCTTGGTTGAGCCGTTGAGGGCTTGGCGGGACATCGCTCCCCGCAGGGGTGCGATGGGCGTCGCGAGGCAACGGACGCAGGGAGCGCTCGTACTGATTTCAAGTACGGGCGCGACCGAGGACGCAGCATTCGCGGCGATCCAGCGCGGCCCTGCGCAACTGCTGATGTTCCGCCAAGTCCTCGTCAAGAAGGGAGGAGGGAGACGGCGCTCGCACCCCGGAAGCTGCGGCTACCTCCGGGGATGGCCAATCTCCCTCGTAGGCCCTACATCGGCTGGACGCGAGCCCGACTTGAGGCTCGTTTGCGGGTTATTGCCAGAGGTCGGGGAATCGCTCACGCGTTCGGATGGATGAGGCGGTCGCGGGAGGTGGGGCCCCCGAATCGGGCGCGGTCGTGGCGCGCGAACGGCCGCTCGATCGCATCGAGGGCGTCGACAGATCCGCGGAGGGCGGTTCGCCAACGATCCTCGTCGGGCTGTGGATCGGCCAGGAGCGCGGTGATGGTCGTCATGAGCGAGCTTTTCGCCACGATGGCCTCCGGGGAGGTGCTGTGCAGACAGGCTCCGTATTCGCCCGAAAGCCACGCGCGGTGTTCCTCTTCGACGGCGTCCGGGTCGCCCCCGGCAGCGATGAACCGGTCGCGGAATCGAGTCGCCACCGCCTCGGGACGCCGTCGGCGTCCTCGAGTAGCGCGGCGTGGTCGGCGGGGACCATCGGGGTGCCGTCGGGCAGCACGTAGGTCGCCCGAGGTAAAAGGCCGCGCTCGACGAGATCGCACACCACGACGTCCATCGGACGAAACGATGCAACGACGTATTCCAGGTCCTCCGTCGCTTCCGTTGGCAGCTGCGCGTCCGCAGAGGCGATCACCGCCCAATTAGATCAGGCGCGGGCGGGGATACAATGGCTCGCGCGCGGACGTAGCTCAGTTGGTAGAGCATCAGCTTCCCAAGCTGAGGGTCGCGGGTTCGAGCCCCGTCGTCCGCTCCATTGAAAGCCCCGCTCCAGCGGGGTTTTCTCTTGAGCGGTAGGTGACGGCGCGACTACCTTGCAAGCGCTGGTGCAAGCGTCCGTGCTTCTGTAGTAACCGGGACGACGAGTCGTCGCGGCGGGCGGGGGCAGACCCCCTCGGGTCGAGGCGCTCATACCGTGATTCCGGCGGGGATTAGCGATGACGACGGCGGGTAGGGCTGATGCCATCGTGCTTCGCACGCTGACCCTCATCGCTCTCGCCGCGGTGACCCTGCTCGCTGCTGCCGGCTGCGGCGGGGAGGAGGCCGCAGTCTGCGGGGATCTCGAGAACATCCAGAGCTCGATCCAGGACGTGCGCGACATCGAGCTCGAAGAGGGAGCCCTGGAGGAGCTCCAGCAGACGGCGGCCGACATCGAGGCAGACCTGCAGGCCGCGCAGGAGGATGCCGATGCGGAGCTCGGCGACGAGCTCGACGCGCTTCAGACGGCCGTGCAGGCACTCGTCGTCGAGGCCGAGGCGGTCGCTGCGACAGGGGTCAGCGGCGAGTCCGTGCAGGCGCTGTCCGCCGCCATCTCCGACGTGCGCACCTCCTTCCAGGCCACGCAGGACGCTGCGCCCGACTGCGACCTCTAGCTCCCACCCACGCCTGACCGAGCCGCTCGACATCAGCCGAGCCTCGCGAGCATCGGCGCGATCGCTTCGCGCGTCTGCTTCTAGGGACGGATCGTCTCGCCCGCCTCGAGCATCGCGACGAACTCCGCGAGCCGACGCGCTCGCGTCTCCGGCTCTCTTGGCGTCCTGGAGCCGGTAGAGGATCGCGTAGCGGTTCTGGCTGCTCAGCTGGGCGAAGAACGCCTTTGCCTTGGGCCGGTCGTCGAGCTCGCGCTGGAGATCGTCGGGCACTGCGCTCTGCCTCTGGCCTGTGTACGCCGCTTCCCAGCGACCGTCCGCCTTCGCTCGCTCAACCTCGGCCAGACCGGCTGGGCGCATCCTTCCGTGCGCGATCAGCCGCTCGGCCGTGTCACGGTTGATCCGCGACCATTTGCTGCGCGGCCGCCGCGGCGTGAACCGCTGGAGGAAGTAGTGCCCGTCGAGCGCCTCGCGCCGCGCGTCGATCCAGCCGAAGCAGAGCGCGCTCTCGAGCACTTCCGGGTAGCGGACGCTCTCGATGCCCGCGTCCTTCTTGGCGATCTTGATCCAGACCCCGTCGGACCGGCATGGTTCTTCTCCAACCACTCCTCCCACTCGGCGGGAGACGCGAAGGAGAGCGTCGGAAGGCCGTCCTCGCCCACTCGGACAAACTACGCGAGGTCTGGCCGCGCAGTACGGTCGCGATCAGTTTGCGCGCTTCGAGCTGCAGTTGGAGGAGCAACTGCTTCGGGCTGGCAGCGTTGCATGGGCCGCCCGGGTCCCGTGCGCTCGATAGCCGGCACTCCTCGCGCTCGAAAGTACCAACCACCCCGTCCGTCGTTGTACGGTCCGGCCGCGACGCCAAAGCTGAGGGTCGCGGGTTCGAGCCCCCTCGTCCGCTCCTAGAAACTGCCGCCCACGCAACGGGTCACCGCTCCGCTTGTTCTCAAGGACGGCCTCTTTAGGGCCGAAGACATCGTGGCGTGAGAGCGAGAACAAGAGCCGCTTTGTGGGTTGTTTCTGCGGCCCTGACTTTTGCAGGTGGGTTCATTGCCGCGATCCTCGTCAGCGCGGGCCTCTGCGAGGACGATGGCTCGTTTGGATCAGACGGCTACTGCAATGGAGGAGGAATGGAGGCTGCGCTGATCGCGATACTGATCGACGTTACGGCGGCAATCGCTCTTCCGGCGCTTGCCCTTTTCACGGGGCGCGAGCGAGCATTCAAGGTTGCCCTGGTCGTACCACTCCTCGGTCTTCCCCTGATACTGCTAGCCACGCACGCGTTCGGCACCGACGCGTAGTTAAAACTCCCCGCAAGCGACGGGTTTCGCGGGCCTGTGCGGTGCCGCTGGGTTTTTTGCGGTCCCGACCGGGTAGCTATCCCTTCGTGGCGGAAGGAAGCGAGCAGCGGACCGAGGAGCAGATCCAGGTTCGGCAGGTCACCCACGTCCAGGCGTCCTGGACCGAGCAGGACCGCGGCGGCGACGGGGCGTTCACGCTGCAGTTGATCCTCGACAACGGTGCCGACGAATACGTCCTCCGCCCGACGGCCGACGACGCCGAGGTCCTCCTGAAGCTCTTCAAGCGGGCGGACAGCGCGATGTTCGATCTCGAGCGCAAGGTCGTCATCTTCAATAACCTCACGATCGAATAGCGGTGCGGATCAACGTCGTCGCCTTGGTGTACCTCGTCATCGGCGTGCTCGTCGCCGTGGCACGCGACTACTTCGAGAACCTGGACAACATCAAGCAGATCATCTCTGCGCTCTTGGCCGTGCTGCTCTGGCCCCTCGTCCTGCTCGGGATCGAACTCCACATCCGGTAGGCCCGAGTTAGTTCAGGACTTCGCGGGCGGCGACGAGCGCAAGGCGCGACGCCTTCTTGAGCTTCTTCGGCACCAGGCGGTGGGCCTCGTCGCACGGCTCGTGCCAGCAGGCGTCCCATCGCCACGTGAGGAGCGTCGCCGGCACACCGGCGCGCGTGAACTCGGCATGGTCCGACACGCCGGGATCCTGCAGATAGCTGACGCGATAGCCGATCCTTTCGGCCGCGTTGATGAGCTTGCGCGCGGAGCGGTTGGGGCTCGATTCGAGCCCGCGGACGTTCAGCACGGTGCCCACGGCGATCATGTCGAGCGACACCACGAGACGAATCGAGTCGCGCTCGGCGGCGCTCAGGCTCCGGACGAGCTTGTCCGAGCCGAGATGCAGGGAGGAGCCGGTGACATGTCTTTCCTCGGCGCCGAGAGCGGCGACGAGAACACCTTGCTCGCCGGCAAGCTCGCGGGCGACCTCGACGACGCCGGCCGTGCCCGAACCGTTGTCGTTCGCGGCCCTCGTGTTCCACACGCCGTCCATGTGCCCGACGATCACCACGCGGAGCGTTCCGGGTGTCCGCCCGATCACGTTCCGCGACGTGTCGCCGTTGGGAAGAGGAAACGTCTGGCGCGTTGTCTCGTAGCCGAAGCTCGTGAACTTCCTCTTGACCATCGCCGACGCTTGAAACTCCTTGCCGCTCCCGGCCACGCGGCTCTTGCCGAGGTCCGCGATGCGGCCGGCGAATTGCTTCGCTCGGTCACCGTCGATCGCGGCCGAGGCGGCTGGAAGGGAGACGAGCGCCGTGGCGGCAAGCAGCATTGCGACGAGACCCCGCACGGAGCTCAGCTTAGCGGGTGGTAAGGTCGAAGCCGATGAGTGCGCGACTCGAGGATCTCCTGCGCGACGCGTTTCCCGATGCGAGTGAGGTGTCGGTGATCGATCGCACCGGCGGCGGCGACCACTTTCACGTGACGGTCGTGAGCCCGCGCTTCCGCGACCTCGCGCTCGTCGACCAGCATCGCCTCGTGTACGACGCCCTCGCGGCGCCGCTCGACGACGGCAGCATCCACGAGCTTCGAATCACGACGAGAGGAGCCACATGAGCCAGCTGCGGGACCAGATTCAGACGACCATCGAGTCGGAGCCCGTGGTCGCTTTCGTCAAGGGGACGCACGAGCGGGCAGCCTGCGGGAACTCGCTCCGTGCCATGCACGCGCTCCGCTCCGTAGGAGCGTCGTTCACCGCGGTCGACGTGCTGCCGGACCCCGCGATCCGTCAGGAGCTGTCCGCGCTGACGAGCTGGCCGACGATTCCGCAGATCTTCATCGGCGGGGAGCTGATCGGCGGTGCCGACATCGTCGAGGAGCTCGCGGCCAACGGCGAGCTCGAGGCGAAGCTGAACGAGAAGCTCGGCGATTCGTGGCGGCAGACCGGCGCGGAAAAGACTGTCGCCGTCAGCGCCTAGCCGTTAAGCGTTCCGGCTCCAGACGATCGCCGCGAGCAGGACAGAGAGTCCCGACACGACGATCCCGATGATCCAGGCGTCGACGTCCTGCGAGCCCATGATCGCGGCGGCCCCCGTTCCGGCTCCGATGATGCCGCCCGTCGCGACGATGCGGCTGAACGCCGAGCCGAGACCGCGGTCGTCGTCTCGCGCGGTTGCGACTTCGTCGCGATCGCGATCGAACAAGCCCACGACTCCCGGATCCTATTAGGCTGGCCCGCGCGATGCCCGGCGCGGAGATGTTTCTGATGGCGGCGGATGTCTACGACCGCTACATGGGCCGCTACGGGCCTTCGCTCGCCGCTTCGCTGATTCGGTTCGCCGGCGTCGAGCCCGGGATGCGCGCTCTCGACGTCGGCTGCGGTACCGGTTTGCTGACCGCGGCGCTCGCGGAGCAACTCGGCGCGGGGAACGTCGCGGCCGTCGATCCCTCCGAGCCGTTCGCCGAGGCGTGCCGTCGGCGTGTTCCCGGCGCCGAGGTCGTCACTGGAACCGCTGAGCGCTTGCCGTTCCCCGATGCCGCGTTCGACGTGGCCCTCTCGCAACTCGTCGTGAACTTCATGGCGGATGCGGAGCAAGGCGTCGCGGAGATGACGCGGGTGACCCGGCCCGGCGGGGTGGTTGCCGCGTGCGTGTGGGACTACGCCGGCGAGATGCCGCTCCTCCGCGCGTTCTGGGGCGCCGCGCACGAGGTGGACGCCGAACGGGCTGCCGAGTCCGACGAAGCGTTTCTCCGCTTCGGCTCGCCGGACGAGCTCAGTGACCTTTGGAGCTCTGCGGCGGGTCGCCGACGTGCGTACTGCGCCGCTGCTCGCACAGGCGTCCTACTCGGGCTTCGAAGACCTGTGGGCGCCGCTTCCGGCCGGCGTCGGTCCCGCCGGGGCGTTCACCAAGTCGCTGGACGACGAGGCCCGGGTGAAGCTGCACGACGCCTTCCAGCACCGCCTCGGCGTAGGAGACGAGCCGTTCGAGCTCAGCGCACGCGCGTGGGCCGTTGCCGGGACCCGACCAGGATCGCCTTGACGGCCTGATGGCTCTCCTCACCCGGCGACTCTGAGATGACCGTCGCCGGGCGCTCGAACCGGGCCAGCGCATCGCGCAGCGGCTCTGCTCGCAGCGTGCCCTCCCCGTACGGGAGGTGCTTCGTCTCGTTGCGGTTGGCGTAGGCGATGTCGGAGAAGTGAACGTGGAACGGCGCGCCGGGCTCGAGAATCGAATCGGCCACCTCGAGCACGCCGGCGAACGCCTCGGCCTCGACGAACGCGCCATCTGTGACGGCGTGCAGGTGAGCGAAGTCGAGCACGGGGCGGACCCAGCCGAGCTGCGCCGAGATGGCGAAGACGTCCTCCGCGGTGCCGAGCTCCCGCACCCGGCCCATGATCTCGATGCCGAACGGCACCGCCCGGCCCTTTCCTTCGAGCCGCTCGCGCAGCTCGGCAAGCTGCTCGACGACGGCGGCGATGGCGTCCTCGCGCGTGCGCCCGAGCAGAAAGCCGGGGTGGAAGACGACGAGCTCTGCGCCGCAGGCCACGGCGACGCCGGCAGAGTGGTCGAGCATCCCCACCGCCATCCGCTGCTTCTTGTCGCGCTCGACGTGGCCCATGAAGCCTGCGATGGGCGCGTGGACTGACAGAGCGATCGCCGCCTTCTGGGCCAGCTCGCCGAAGCGCTCCGCCCAGGGGTAGTCCATCCAGAAGCCACCCTCGAAATCGATCTCACAGGCGTCGTAGCCGCGCTCGACGAGGATCTCGACGGCCCTCTCCGGCGTCTCCCGCGAAGGCACGCGGGCGGGGCCGAAACGGATGGTCGCCACGGGGCCCAGAGTACCGTCCGATCCCGGTCGTACCCTCAGCCCATGGCCAAGCGCCCCACCCGCATCGAGCTCCTCGAGCTCGACATCGACCTCCGGCTCGCCGACCTCTGGAGCGAGGCCTGCGGCGTCAATGAGTGGAATCTGGACGTCGTGGCCGCCTTCCTCCGCGCCGCGTACGGCAAGGGCTACTGCGACGCCCTCACCGAGGACGCGCCCGGCTCCCTCTGCCGCGACCACGGGTACAAGATCCCGGCGCGGAAGCCGGCTGCTCTCCCGGATTAGGCGGAATCTCCCTCGGTAAGATCGGGCCGTGGCCCGACGGCGCAATCCCGCGCGCCTCGTCATCGCGCTCTCGGTGGCGGCCGTATTGGCCGTCTTCCTGCTGTACACGAGCTTCGCGGGCGGGGCGACGCCTTCGCTGCGCCCGAGCGAGCTCGCCGACCACTCCGGCAAGGTCAGCCTCGCCGGCAACGTCGTCGGCCCCGTGAGCGGCGATCCCCGCGGGGACGGCATGCGCTTCCGCCTGCGCGACATCGACGGGAGCGAGACGGTGGCCGTGGTCTACCGGGGCTCGGTCCCGGACCTGTTCCAGGCCGGCCGTCAGGTGTACATGCGCGGCGAGCTGCGCAACGGTGTGTTCGTCGCCGAGCCCGACTCGCTCGTGACGAAGTGCCCGTCGAAGTACGCGCCGACCGGGAGCTAGCGTGCCCGAGCTCGGTCGAGCCGCGCTCGTCGTCGCTCTCGGGCTGATCCTGTACGCCCTCGGCGCGGGCGCCTACGCCGCGCTCCGCCGTCGCCGGCGGCTGCACGAATCGGCCGTCAACGCCCTGCTCGCCGCCTTCGGCGCAACGGCGGTCGCCTCGGCGGTCCTGCTGGGCGCTCTGGCAAGCCGCGACTTCTCGTTCGAGTACGTCGCCCGCTCGACGAGCAGGGAGCTGCCGCTCGGCTACACACTCGCCGCGTTCTGGAGCGGCCAGGCCGGCTCGCTCCTTCTCTGGCTGCTCGTCCTCACCGGCGTCGGCTCGGCGGCGCTCGCGCTCAACCGGCGGCTCGTTCGCGACGTCCTGCCGTGGACGGTCCCGGTGCTCGCCGCGGTCGCGACGTTCTTCGCGCTGCTGCTCGTCTTCATCGCGTCCCCGTTCGCGATGCAGGCGGCTCCGGCGGACGGCAACGGGCTCAACCCGAGCCTGCAGAACCCGTACATGCTCGCGCACCCGCCGCTGCTCTACCTCGGCTACGTGGGGCTCACCATCCCGTTCGCGTTCGCCATGGCCGCCCTTGCGTCGCGCGTCACGGACGAGCGCTGGATCGTCGCGACGCGCCGCTGGACGCTCATGGCGTGGACGTTCCTCGGCGTCGGCATCCTGCTCGGCGCCAAGTGGGCGTACGAGGAGGTCGGCTGGGGCGGCTGGTACGCGTGGGACCCCGTCGAGAACGCCGCGCTCATGCCGTGGCTCGTTGCGACGGCGTTCCTGCACTCCGTGATGGTCCAGGAGAAGAAGGACATGCTGCGCGTCTGGAACGTCGTGCTCGTCGCGCTCGCGTTCGGGCTGTCGCTCTTCGGCACGTTCCTGACGAGGAGCGGCGTCGTCAACTCGATCCACAGCTTCACGCAGTCTGCGATCGGACCCTGGTTCCTCGGGTTCATCGCCGTCGTGGCGACGGCGTCGACCGCGCTGATCCTGTGGCGCCTGCCGTCTCTACGCACGCGCACGCGACTCGAGTCCCTCGTCTCGCGCGAGGCAGCCTTCCTCTACAACAACCTCTTCCTGGTCGCATTCGCGCTCACGATCCTCTGGGGCGTCGTCTACCCGATCCTGTCCGAGGCGGTGCGCGGGCTGCCGGTCACGGTGGGGCCGCCGTACTACGACTTCTTCGCCCTTGCGTTCGGCCTCCCGCTCGTCCTGCTCATGGGCATCGGCCCGCTGATCGCATGGCGGCGCGCGTCGCTGCGCGCGCTCGGCGCGGCGCTCGTCTGGCCCGCTGCGGTTGCGCTCGTCACCGGCGTTGCGCTGCTCGTCGCGGGCGCTGGCTCGAGCGCCGCCGGCCTGATCGGGTACACGTTCGCCGCGTTCGTCCTCGCGGCGATCGTCCTCGAGTTCGCACGCGGGACGCGCGCGCGCCGGTCGCTCTCGGGCGGCAGCTGGCTCGGCGCGTTCACGAGCCTGATCGGGCGGAACCGCCGCCGCTACGGCGGCTACGTCGTGCACGCCTCCGTGATCTTACTCCTCATCGGTGCCGTCGGCATCGGGGCGTTCGCCTCGGAGAGCTCGGCGCGGGCTCCAGCCCGGCGAGTCGATTCGGGTGGGCGACTACACCGTCACGTATCTCGGCAGCGACCAGCATCGTGGGGCGAACGCGCTCGAAATGCGTGCCCGCCTCGACGTCGCGCGCGGCGACGACGGTCTGGGCGCGGTCGCAGCGGGGAAGAACCGGTACCTGGCCGAGCAGCAGACGTCCAACGAAGTCGCGATCCGCTCGGACTGGCTGCGCGCCGAAGACCTCTTCGTCATCGCCGACCGCTTCTACGGTGACGGCTCCGTTTTCCTCCGGGTGCTCGTCAACCCGCTCGTTAACCTCATCTGGCTGGCTGGGCTCGTGTTCCTGCTCGGGTCGGTCGTCGTCATGTGGCCCGATGCGCGCGAGCAGGCCCGCCTTGCGCGCCGCTTCGGCCCGTACGCGCCCGGGTACACGCCCGCGTAACGATGGAGGTCGCCGCACTCGTTCTCGCCGCCTGTCTGGCCGTCGCCTGCGTCGCGTTCGTCGCGCGCCCCTTCCTGCGCGAGCCGCAGGCGAAGAACGATCGCCTCGCCGCAAACGACGAGAGCGAGCGCAGGCGGCTCGAGCTCGTCGAAGAGCGAGACCGCGCGCTCGCTGCGCTCAAGGAGCTCGAGTTCGATCACCGCACCGGGAAGATCTCGGACGCCGACTACCGCGAGCTCGTCGTCCCGCTGCGGCGGCAAGCCGCTGCCGCGCTCGAAGCTCTCGACGCGCCAAGCGTTCGCGCGACGGCCGGCGAGCACGCGCAGCCAAAGGCGGGCGCGAATGCTTGACTGCCCGCATTGCGGGACGACCGTTCCGGCCGGAAGCCGCTTCTGCCCGGAGTGCGGACGCGCGCTCGCCGGCGAGGGTACGGCGCCGGAGTACCGCCGGCGCTGGCCGCCGGAGGCGTTTCACATCGTCGTGGGGCTCGTCGCCGTCGGCGGGGTCATCCTGCTCGCCGGCGGCGCATGGGCGTGGGGGCTCGTCGTGCTCCTCCTGGCCGCGCTTCTCTTCCTGTCTCAGCGAGAGGCGGAGCGCCGGGCTGCGCAGCGGGCGTGGGGGAACTTTCGGGCCCGCTTCTCCGCGACGCGCGAAGCCGTCGCCGCGCGCTCGCGTGGCCAGCTCGACCTCTTCCGCGCCCGTCGTGATCGAGCGGAGCTCGAGGCGGAACGGACGCGCGGCTTCCAGCGTCTCGGTCAGGCGGTGTACCACGAGGACAAGGCGGGCACGAAGGGTGCACGCGACGAGCTCGAAGGCGTCGCGCAGCGGATCACCGAGAAGGAGGCCGAGATCGACACCATGCTGAGAGAGATGGAGGAGAGGGTCCAGCGGGCGCAGGCCGGCGGCTCGCCGACGGAGCGGTTGGAGACCCTGCCGCCCGAGCCGGCCCGTGTCCCGGAGCCGTGGCCCCCGCCGGACGAGGGCACGCCGCCCACGCCGGAGCCCGACCCGTCCCCGGCGGAGCCGGCTCCGGATCCTGAGCATCCCCCGGCGCCGCAGACCAGGAAGAGGGCCAAAAGCCCCAAGAACTGAGGGTTCTGGGGTACCGGTTGGCGGCCTCGTCCGTCCTGGTGTAGAAAACTAGGCTTCTGCTCGGCAAACGCCAGGCGGGCGCGCAGGGTCGTCCGCGCGCCCGGCGAAACTCCCCTCAGGTGCCCAGTCCCCCCCGCACCAGCCTTCTCGTCGCCTTCCTTGGGGTAGCGGCGCTCCTCCTGACCCCGCTCGCCGGCGGCCAGAGCACGTGGGACCGGA
Source organism: uncultured Actinomycetes bacterium (assembly GCA_963747715.1). Lineage (GTDB taxonomy): Bacteria > Actinomycetota > Thermoleophilia > Gaiellales > Gaiellaceae > CAVVGB01. Next base: position 559,090 of record CAVVGB010000009.1, on the reverse strand, counting down.
AGTCGCAGATCGACGCGCGCATCTCGAGCCTGCAGAGCGCGATCGCGCAGGCGAAGCAGCGCGAGGGGGCGCTGTCGAGCGAGATCGCCAACGCGAGCACGGAGGTCGACTCGCTCGAGAACGACATCGGGGTGCTGTCGGCCCGCCTGGCCGTCCTCGAGCGCGAGCTGGCCGCCCACCGCGCGCGCCTCAATCGCCTGGAGGACCGCTTCGAGGAGCAGACGCGGAACCTCATCCACCTGCGCCGCCAGCTCGAGATCGCGGAGGCGCGGCTCGAGGCCCGCCTCGTCGAGATCTACCAGTCCGAGGAGGCGGGCGTCCTCGACATCCTGCTCCAGGTCGAGAGCCTCTCCGAGCTCATCGAGCAGGTCGACTACGTGACGGAGATCGGGCGGCAGGACCGCGCGATCGTCACCGAGATCACACAGCTCAAGCTCGAGATGCGCCTCGCCCGCCAAAGGACGGCCGAGGTCAAGGCACAGGTGGCCAAGGAGACGGCCGCACTTGCGACAAAGACGGAAGAACAGCGTGCGGCGCGGGCGACACTGCTCGCGCGACAGGCGGCTCTGAACGCCGCGGTCTCCGAGAAGCAGGGCCTCCTCTCCGAGACGAAACAGGATCGGAACCACGCGGAGGAGGATCTCTCCGAGCTTCAGGCTGCAAGCGCCGCGCTGGCCGCCCAGCTCCAGGGTCCTCGGGCGGCGGCTCCACCGGTAGCGGTGTCTCGGCGAGCGGTCTCATCTGGCCCGTGAGCGGAGTCGTCACCAGCGGCTTCGGCTGGCGCTGGGGACGCATGCACGAAGGCATCGACATCTCGGCTCCGACCGGCACGGCCGTGCGTGCGGCGGCGAGCGGTAGCGTCGTCTTCGCCGGCGTCATGGGCGGCTACGGGAACATCGTGGTCATCGACCACGGCAACGGCCTGGCCACCGCGTATGCGCACCTGTCGTCCATCTGGATCGGCGGCGGGTCGGTCTCGCAGGGGCAGGGCGTGGGGGCGGTCGGCTGCACGGGCAGCTGCACCGGCCCGCATCTTCATTTCGAAGTCCGGGTGAACGGCTCCGCCGTGGACCCGATGGGCTACCTCTAGCTCGCGACTGGGCGGCACGGCTCTTGCCGGGCGAAGCCCGGCTTCGCCGTCGCCTGACGCCGCTGGCGGCAGGATCCTGCGCTCGCGGACGCTCGCCGTACGTCTTGAGTACTGTCTCGCGCCCGCTCGCTTGGCTCCCTTGCCAGGCGACGCCCCAGCCGCGAGCTAGTCGTCAGCTACCGGAAAAGCGCCCAGATCACGAGCGCGACGACGATCGCGACGACGAGCCACGCCCACGGCAGGACTCGGAACGCCCGCCGGTCGCCCGCACGCGGACCGGGCTCGGGCGTGTAGGGATCGGTCGGCGGAGCCGGCTGGCGCGGAACCTCGTCCTCGCCCTCCAGCACCTGCGGGTCGTGCTGCACCTCGCGCTCGCTCATGCCTACCTCCTGCCCGTGCGCTCGCAGCGGGAAACGCGAGGGGGCGGGAGTCGCTACGTAAGGCGCGCTAGTGGCGCGCGAGGATGCGGAGATCGGGCAGGCCGCGGTAGCGGCCGTCGAGGTCGAAGCCGTAACCGACGAAGAACTCGTCCGGCACGGTGAAGCCCGACGTAGCGAAGCGGGAGATCGTCGACCAGGCGCCGGTACGGGCCGGTCGAGGAGGGTGCACGCGGCGAGGCTGCTCGGATCCTTGAGCGCGAGCGTCTTCATGAGGTAGTTCAGCGTCAGGCCCGTGTCGATGACGTTCTCGACGACGAGGACCTCGCGGCCCGCCACCGGTAGGTCGAGATCCTTGATCACCCGGATCCGCGTGCGCCCGCCCAGCGCCCCGTCGTAGCCGGCCAGGACCATGAAGTCGAGGGCGTGGTTGATCGGGACGGCCCGCGACAGATCCGCCAAGAACATGAATGCGCCCTTCAAGACCGTGACGAGGACGAGGTCACGGCCCGCGTAGTCCTGCGCGATCTGCGCGCCGAGCTCTTCGACGCGCGTGGCGATCTCGTCCTCGGAGAGGTAGACATCCCCGAGGCGCGGCTCAGGGGCTAGGCGGGCTTGAGACCGTATTTGTCGGCGAGGCGTTCGAAGTCACGCCTCGTGAAGAGCTTGACCTTGACGTCGGGATAACGGGCCTTGAGCTTGCGAATCTTGCGGTTCTTGCGGGTGATGAGGGACTGCTTCATCACCGTGACCTCCAGGTAGAGGTCCTGCTCGGGGAGATAGAAGTCGGGCGTGAAGGCCTCCAGGATCCGGCCCTCCTCGTCCTCCTCGAGGACGAAGGAGCGGGGCTCGTATTCCCAGCGCACGCCGTGGAAGTCGAGCATCCTGGCGCATTCCTCCTCGGCCTGATTGACGAAATGAGGAGTATGGGCGGACGGTTTTGCCTGGAAATCGGGCGTTTCCGAAGGCATCTGTTTCCGAGAGTAGCAATCTCTTCGGATGAACCCGCACTACACTCTGAACGAGGGGCTGCCATGTTCCGGATCGCTCATATCTCCGATCTGCACTGCGGGTCGCCCGTATTTCGTGCCCGACCTGATGGACCGGGCGATCACCGAGATCAACGAGCTTCGCCCGGAGATCGTCATCTGCTCCGGCGACCTCACGGCGGAGGGCTTCCGGCCTGAGTACGCGGATGCGAAGGCCTATCTCGACCGGCTCCACTGCGAAGAGCTCGTCGTGATCCCGGGCAACCACGATTCCCGCAACGTCGGCTACATCCACTTCGAGGAGCTCTTCGGCCAGCGCAACCAGGTCGTCCACCGCAACGGCGTCTCCGTCGTCGCGATCGACTCCTCTGAGCCCGACCTCGACCACGGCCACATCGGCCGCAACCGCTACGCCTGGATCAGGGAGCAGTTCGAGCGCGAGGCGCACTTCCGGATCTTCGTCCTCCACCACCACCTGCTGCCCGTGCCGGGCACGGGCCGCGAGCGCAATGTCGTCTACGACGCCGGCGACGCCCTCGAAGCGCTCCAGCGCGCGGGCGTCAACCTCGTCCTCTCCGGGCATAAGCACGTCCCCTATGCGTGGCGGCTCGAGAACATCTTCATCGTCAACACCGGCACCGTGTCGTCGCTGCGCCTGAGAGGCAATACGCGCCCTTGTTACAACCTCATCGAGATCGATGGCCGGCACGTGGACGTGTGGCGCAAGTACCCCTACCACGGGCAGGAGCGGATCATCCAGTTCTCCGCTGACACGCTCGAGTTCGAGAAGTACACGTCGCGGATCGAGGACGAGGTCACGAGCAGGCCGTGAAGGCGCTCGCGCTCATCGACGGCGAGCACTACGCGGACGTCGTGCGCTCCGCCTTTCGGGAGACCACGTTCGACGTCGTCGGCGCCGTCATGCTCGGTGGGACCGAGAAGCTGCGCGGCGGGGACGAGTACGGCGTCCAGCTGTTCGACGACCTCGAGAGCGGGCTCGCGGCGACACGCCCCGAGGTCGTGCTCGACCTCTCAGACGAGCCGGTGCTCGATGCGCGCCGCCGCTTTCGCGTCGCGAGCCGCGTGCTCGCTGCCGGGGTGCCGTACGTCGGCGCCGACTTCCGTCTGGATCCCGTCGAGTTCGAGCCATTCGACGTTCCCGCACTTGCCGTGATCGGGAGCGGCAAGCGCGTGGGCAAGACGGCGGTCGCAGGTCACGTCGCACGCCTGCTCTCGCGCTCGCGCGAGGTCGTGGTCGTCGCCATGGGACGCGGCGGACCGGCGGAGCCGGTCGTCACGGAGGCCGAGCCGACCGTCGAAGACCTGCTCGCGCTCTCGCGTGACGGGAAGCACGCGGCTTCCGACTACCTCGAGGACGCCGCGCTCGCACGTGTCGTCACCGTTGGCGCCCGCAGATGCGGGGGCGGTCTGGCCGGCGCCCCGTTCGTCTCGAACGTCGCCTCGGCCGCGCGCGCTGGCCGCCTCGCTCGAGCCCGACCTCGTCGTCTTCGAAGGGAGCGGCGCGGCGCTTCCTCCGGTGCAAGTGGGGCGGCGCGTGCTCGTCGCGGGCGCCGCGCAGGACCCGGAGCTCGTCACCGGCTACCTCGGCGCCTACCGCCTGCTCGTCAGCGACCTCGTCGTTCTGACCAACTGCGAGGAGCCGCTGGCGACGCGTGAGGACGTCGACCGCCTGCGGGAAGCGATCGCCGACGTCGATCCCGACCTTCCCGTGATCGAGACGATCCTCCGTCCGAAGCCGGTGTCTTCGATCGACGGCCGCAAGGTCGCCTACTTCACGACCGCTCCGGAAGCGATCCATGAGCGCCTTCGCAAGCATCTCGAGGATGAGCACGGCGCCGACGTCGTGCTCGTCTCGGGGAACCTGTCACGCCGGGACGAGCTGCGCAAGGAGCTCGACTCGGAAGAGGCCCGAGGCGCAGACGTCTTCCTCATGGAGCTCAAGGCAGCCGCGATCGACGTCGTCGCGGAGGCCGCGGACGAGAGCGGCACGCAGGTCGTCCTCTGCGACAACGAGGTGCAGACGGTCGGCGGCGGCGCCGATCTGGACGAGCGGCTGACCGCTCTCGCAGACGCGCTCAGCCGCCAGGAGGTCACGGCGTGAACGACCGCCGGCCGCCCGACGCGACGCTGGTCTCACCTGAGGCGCTGGTTCGCCTGGAGGCGCTGCGGGAGCTCGAGATGCCGCTCATCGTCCTCGTGGGCGGTGCGACCGGGACGGGCAAGTCCACGGTCGCCACCGAGGTCGCCCACCGGCTCGGCATCACGCGCGTCACGTCGACGGACGTCGTCCGCCAGACCATGCGGGCGTTCTTCTCGCGCGAGTTCATGCCCTCCATCCACTACTCGAGCTTCGAGGCGGGCGCGGCCGTGCGTGTGCCGGAGGACGAGACCGCCGATCCGACGCTGCTCGGCTTCCTCGAGCAGACCCGCAACGTCCTCGTCGGCGTGAAGGCGGTCATCAGCCGGGCGATCGAGGAGGGCTACTCGCTCGTGCTCGAGGGCGTCCACCTCGTTCCCGGCTCGATCTCGACGTCGATCCGGGGAGCCGTCGTCTGCCACTGCCTGCTGGCGATCGAGGACGACGAGGAGCACGCCAACCACTTCTGGTCGCGCGACGCCGCCTCGGAAGGCCTGCGGCCGTTCGAGAAGTACCTCGCCGCCCTCCCGGAAATCAGGCGCATCCAGAACTACCTGATCGCCCGCGCCGGCAAGGCGGGCATCCCTGTCATCGACAACCCGAGCGTCGACACAGCCGTCGACGGGGTCATAGAGCTCGTACTCGCCGACGTCGAGTCGGCGACCCTCGGGTGAGCGCCGACAGCGGCGGCTGCCACTGCGAGGCGTTCGCCGCCGTTACGGAGGGGGCGGCTCTCGCAAGCGCGCGCTGGCTGGGGCGCGGGGACGTGGAGGGAGCGGAGGCTGCCGCGACGAGCGCGATGCGTGAAGGTCTCGACCGTCTCGACATCGAGGGACGCATCGTCGTCGGTGGCGACGACGGAGAGCTGGCCATCGGAACGACCGCGGGACGCGGCGGCGAGGCGCTCGACCTTGCGGTCGACCCGCTCGAGGGCCGGGCGGTTGTCGCACGCGGCGACTACGGCGCGATGGCGATGGTGGCCATCGGCGACTCGGACAGCTTCCCGCGGCTGCCTCCCATGTACATGCGCAAGATGGCGGTCGGCCCGGTCGCCCGGGGCAAGATCGGTCTCGACCGTCCCATCGCGGAGAACATCCAGGCGATCGCCGAAGCGTTCGGCCGCCGTCCGAACGACATCACGGCGATCGTGCTCGACCGGCCTCGTCACCACGACCTCGTCGAGGAGATCCGCGCCGCCGGTGCGCGCATCAAGCTCATCCAGGACGGCGACGTTACGGCGTCCATCACAGCGGCGATCCGGGGGACGAACGACCACATCGCCATCGGGATCGGCGGCGCCCGCCAGGCCGTGTTGTCGGCCGCTGCCCTGCGCTGCCTCGGCGGCGAGCTGCAGGCGCAGCTCTGGCCGACGACGCGCGACGAGATCGGTCAGGCGGCCGAAGCGGGCATCGAGGACGTGCGCCGCGTCTTCACGACCGACGAGCTCGCGCCGGGCGAAGTGATCGTCGCGGCGACGGGGGTGACGAACGGCGACCTCCTGCGCGGCGTTCGCTTCCATGCCGACAGCGCGCGCACGCACTCACTCGTCATGTGCACGCGCCACAACTGGGTGCGCTTCGTCGACGGGATTCACTTCTTCGCCCGCGAGCGGCGCGAGGAAGTGCGCCTACTGGGCTAGAGCAGAGAGTCGGCGGACCTCGTCCGCGAAGACGAGGTGGGCAGCTTCATCCCGGGAATGAACGCCGAGCCGGCGGAACGCGTTCTTCACGTGCGTGCGGACCGTGTGCGGAGAGATCACGAGCACCTGCGCGATGTCGTCCACCGCCAAGCCTTCCGCGTAGAGCGTCACGATCATTCGCTCCCGGGGACGGAGCGCTTCGAGCTCGTCGACCGTGGTGTCGGGTATGAAGGCTGACTCGCGCGCAAGGCGGCGCGAAGCGTCGAGCAAGGCTTTCTCGCTACGGTCGGCTTTCTCGAGACGCGTGCCGAGTCGCTCGCAGACCTCGTCGAGCAGACGCCGTCCCGCTTCGGTCATGCGACGCTCGGTGCGCGCTGCCAGGAAGACGACGCCCGCGGGACCGCCATCGTTCGGGATCCAACCCGAGTGCAGCCAGCGGAAGCCGAGAGTCTGCGAAAGCGAATGCTGCGCTCCCAGCGCGACGATGGATTTCACGGCGGCCATGGGAATCGGGTTGAGCGCGCGTGACCGCTGCTCACGGGGGGAGGCACCCTCGAGGGCGACGACGTGGAAGAGCCGGTCGCCGTCGGTCGCTCTGAGCCGAATCGCCACGACCTCGCTCGAGGTCGGCACGGGCAGCGCGCGCGCAAGCTCGCCAAGGGAGACGGTGAGGTCCTTGCCCGGAACAGCCTCGACCGCCTGGAGGAGCATGGTCGCGGCGCTACTCACAGCAGACAGGCCATCCTACCGCGTCCACGGGGTAACTCCCCAGGAGGCGAGACGGCGCGGGATACACTGATTTCATGCCGTCCCGCGAACAGGTTATCGACGCTCTTCGGGTCGTCGAGGACCCGGAGCTCGGCATGGACATCGTCGACCTCGGCCTTCTCTACGACGTCGAGGTCGAGGGCCCCAAGGTCCACGTCACCTTCTCGCTCACGTCGATGGGCTGTCCCGTCGGTCCCATGATCGAGGAGCAGATCCGCGACACGGTCGCCTCGATGGAGGGTGTCGAGGAGGTCGAGTCCGAGCTCACGTGGGACCCTCCGTGGTCGCCCGAGAAGATGTCGGACGACGCGAAGTTCATCCTCGGGTTCGGCTAGTAGGAGGCCAATAGGGGGAGTGGGGGTCTCGCGCCCGCCCCCCAGCCACGAGACCCCCGCCCGTCTCTCTGCCAGTGAAAGCGCAGGCGAGAGGTAGCGACGAGCCTACGCCGCTGCGGCCTTCATTCCAAGAGGCAGGCGCGGTATTCGCAGGGGTATCCAGAAGCTAGCCCGGGATGGAGAGGACGACCTTGCCGAGCTGGCGGCCCTGCTCGAGGTGCGCGTGTGCCTCGGCAGCTTGCTCGAGCGGGAAGACGCGGTCGACGATCGGCTTGGCCTTGCCGCTCGCCACGAGCTCGTACGCGCCCTCGAAGTCCTCGCGCGTGCCCATCGTCGAGCCGTAGATCGTGAGCTGCTTCCACCAGATCCTGTGCAGCTGCGCCGGCGGGTTGGGCCCGCTCGTCGCCCCGCAGACTGCAATTCGCGCCGACGGAGCGGCGGCCTGGAGTGAGGTCTTCCACGTGTCCTCGCCGACGTGCTCGACGACGACGTCGGCGCCTCGTCCGCCCGTTGCCTCCCGCACGGCGGCCGTGACGTCGCCGGAACCGTGGTTGACCACCACGTCGGCGCCGAGCTCGTGTGCGCGCTCGAGTTTCTGGTCGCTCGAAGACGTGACGATCGTGCGCGCCCCGAGCGCCTTGGCGATCTGAAAGGAGGCGGTCGCCACGCCGCTGCCGATTCCCCACACGAGGATCCACTCGCCGGCGGCGAGCTGTGCCTTGGTCACGAGCATCCGGTAGGCGGTCTCGAAGACGAGCGGAAAGGCGGCGGCCTCCTCGAAGGAGAGCGAGTCGGGCTTTCGGTAGACGTTCTCGGCCGGGACCGCGATCAGCTCGGCGTGGGTGCCGTCGCAGTGCTCGCCGACGATCTTGGCGCCGTCCGCGAGCCCGGGGTTGATGAGGACGGGGTCGCCCTCGGCGAAGCGGTCAGTCCCCTCCCCGAGAGAGGCGACGACGCCCGCCCCGTCGGCGCCGAGGATGCGCGGCTTGGGAACGGACGGCAGGCCTTGCCGGATCCAGAGGTCGAGGTGGTTGAGCGCCGCCGCCTTCAGCCTGACGAGGATCTCGCCGGGCCCCGCTTGCGGATCCTCGACGTCCTCGTACCGCAGGACCTCGGGGCCGCCGTCCTCGTGGATCCGAACCGCCTTCACGGCCGCGATCGTAACCTGCGTTTGGCGGTGCTACCGTGAATTTCGTGACCCAGGCCGAGTTGAGCCGGGCGGGCGAGGATCTCGGCATCGACGTCGTCGGCGCGTCTCCGGCCGAGCCGTACGAGGAAACCGAGCGCCACATCCGCGAGCGCCGCGGCCGCGGACTGTTCGCCGACATGCGCTTCACGATGGCGCAGCCGGAGGTGTCGTGTCACCCGGAGACACTCTTGCCGGGCGCCCGCACGGTCGTGTCCGCCGCGCTCTCGTACTACGCGCCCGGCCCCGAGCCGGAGCCCGGCCAGGGGCGGCTGCCGCGGTACACATGGTCCGATCACTACACGCTTCTGCGCGAGAAGCTCGACGCTCTCGGGCAGCGGATCGGCGGGAGCTACCGCGTGTTCGTCGACGCGAACCAGCACGTCGACCGTGAGGGCGCCGCGCGCGCGGGCGTCGGCTTCTACGGCAAGAACACGCTGCTGATCACGCGCGGGTACGGCTCCTGGGTCGTGCTCGGGACGCTCGTGACGGACGTCGAGATCGAGGCGAGCGCTCCGCTCGAGCTCGATTGCGGCTCGTGCCGCCTCTGCATCGACGCCTGCCCGACCGACGCGCTCGAGGAGGCCGGGGTCCTCGACTCGACCCGCTGCCTCTCCTACTGGACGCAGGCGCCCGAGCCGATTCCCGAGGAGCACCGAGAGGCGCTCGGGAGCCAGGTGTACGGCTGCGACATCTGCCAGGACGTCTGCCCCTGGAACCGCGGCGTCGAGAAGCGGCGCGCCGGCGTCGAGCCGGCCCCGGATGCCGAGCCGGTCGTCTCGCTCCGCGAGTGGCTGAGCGCGCCCGCCGACGACCTGCGCACGCGCTACGACCGCCTGTACTTCCCGCGCAACGATGCGCGCTACCTGCGCCGCAACGCGCTCGTCGCGGCCGGCAACTCCGGCGACCCGACTCTTCTCGACGCAGTCGCGCCGTTCGCGGACGGGGACGACCCGCTGCTTCGCGATCATGCCCAGTGGGCCGCCGACCGATTAAGCGGGTGAGGATGAGCGACCACCTGGAACGTCTGCTGGAGATCGAGCGCTGGATCGCGTGGATCCGGCTGTTCGCCGTGCCGTTCGCCGCGCTCGAGGTCGGCCTGATGACGACCGACTACCCGCCCGGCTACGAGGACGGCGCGTGGGCGATCACCGGCGTCTTCGCGGTCGGCGCCGTGCTGCTCTGGATCCTCTCGCGCCGCGAGCGCCCGCTAGCCGCCCAGCAGCGCCTCGCAGTGACCTCCCTTGTGTTCGACACCGCCGTCGTCTCGGCGTTCTTCCTCCTCTACTACGCCTTCGAGATCGGGACCCCGATCAGGCTGCTTCTCTTCCTGCCGATCGCAGAGGCGGCTGTTCGCTTCGGGCTCATCGGCGGCATCGTTCTGCCGCTCGTGCTGGTCGGCGTGCTCGCAGCGGGAGAGTGGCTGCGGGCCGACCAGCTCGACGACTACGACTTCGACGCGGACGGAATCACGTTCCCGTTCGGCGTGATGCTCATGATCGGCCTCGTCGTCGGCTGGCTCGCGCGCCGGCTGCGCCGCGAGGCCGAGCTGGCCGAGTCGCGCGCGGCTGAGGCGGAGGACCTTCGCGATCAGCTCGGTCGCCGCGCAGACCAGCTCGAGTCGGTCAACCGCGTGGCGCGTGCGCTCAGCTCGACGCTCGACGAGGAGAAGGCCTTCCAGCGCTTCCTGCGCGAGGTGCAGAGCGTCTTCCACTACGACCGACTCGCCATCGTCCTTGCGGAGGGAGACGAGGTCGAGGTCATGGCCAACTCGGGGCTCGGGGAAGGTGAGCTCTTCGCGCGCGGTACGCGCCGCCCGCTGCGCGGTTCGATCATGGAGACCGTGCTCGCGGGCGAGACGGTCGTCCGCGGCGACATGGACTCGAACCCGCTCTACCCGGAGGAGCGTGAGCTCGCCGAAGCGGGGCTCAAGACGCGCGTCGTCGCGCCCCTCAATGCCGGCGGCCGCATCCTCGGGATGGTGTCGGTTTCGCGCCAGGAGGCCGACGCGTTCAGTCGCGACGAGGTCGACCTCGTCACGCTTCTCGGCCGGCAGATCGGTTACGCGGTTCAGAACATCCGCACCTACGCCGCCGAGCGCAGCGCCGCGGAAGAGCTTCGGCGGCTGTCAGCTCTTCGAGCGGACTTCGTCTCGCTCGTATCGCACGAGCTCCGCGCGCCGATGGCCTCGATCATCGGCTGCGCGACGACGCTGCGCGAGCGCTGGCGCGAGCTGCAGCCGGACCAACGCGAATCCTTCCTCGCCCTCATCTCCGAGGAGACCACGCGCCTCTCGATCCTGATCGGCGACGTGCTCGACACCTCGCGCATCGAAGCCGGCACCTTCACCTACGTCTTCTCGGACGTCGACCTCGCCGACCTCGTGCGCGAGACGGCGGCGATGGTCGAGCTCGGTCACGACGAGGTGAGCGTGAAGACGCGCGTCGAGCGCAAGCTGCCGGTCGTACAAGGGGACCGCGAGCGCCTACGCCAGCTGCTCGTCAACCTGCTCACGAATGCGGCCAAGTACACCGTCGCCGGCGACGAGATCGAGGTGAAGGCCGGCAGCACGAACGGCCTCGTGACGGTGACCGTGCGCGACCACGGGCCGGGAATCCCTTCCGAGCAGCACACGCTCGTCTTCGAGAAGTTCGGCCGCCTGAACCACGGCGGCAAGTCGAAGCCCGGCGCCGGCCTCGGCCTCTTCATCGCGCGCTCGATCGCCGAGGCGCATGGGGGCTCGCTCGAGGTCGCGTCGGAGAGCGGCCTCGGCGCGACGTTTACGCTGCGCCTGCCGGTCAGGCGCTAGCAGCTCGCCTCTAACGGCTGCGGGTGGCCTTGGCGGTCGCCCGCTTCGCGGGCCGCAGGTCGCGCGCGAGTGCACGCGCGCGGCGGGCGACTTCCTTGCGCATCGTGGCCGGCTCGATCACCTCGGCCTCGCCGCGCCAGTTGAGAATCTCGCCGACGAGCCAGTCTGCGCCGCCGTAGCGCTCCTCCGCGAGAACCTGGCCCTTGACGAGCGGCGTGGCGCCGGGCCGCTCGAGGCGGCGCCGTGCCGCTTCTCCCGAGTAGAGGACCTGCGCGACGTGCGCGTCCCGCAGCCGCTTCAGCGTGAGACCTTCGCGCGGCTCGAACCGCTCGTCGAGGAGCGTGGCGCCACGCACCCGGTCGATGCGGAAGCTCTTCTCGGCGTCGCGTGTCTGGTCCCAGCAGTGCACGTACCAGTTGGGAAGCTCGCGCTCGAACGAGTACGGCTCGACCGTCCGCTCGCTCGCGGCGCCCTCCGCGTCGACGTACTGGATTCGTACGAGGCGGTGCTCTTCGATCGCCTGCGAGAAAGTGCGGATGAGAGCCTCCTCCTCTTCGCCGACGTGTGAGTCCGGCGTCTCGCGCAGGTTGAACTCGCCGAAGGTCTCTTCGAGCTTGCGCCGCACGCGGTCGAGCGTCGTGTGCGCGTCGGCGGCGATCATCGGCCCCACGAAGTCGAGCGCCAGCCGGATCGCGCGCGCCTCGAGCGGCGTCAGGCGCGGAGGCCGGCGGAACGTGTCACCGAAGAGCTCCTTGTCCACGTGGACCTCGCCGTCCTGGAGCGTCGCGTAGATCGCGTAACAGCCCCCGCCGAAATTGACGAGATTGAGCAGCTGGAGGTGATCCTCGAGCTCGTCGGGTGGAATGTGGAAGCGCTCGGTGAGCTCCTCAGCGGGAATCCGTGCCGACCGCTCCTCGCCGCACCGCACGAGCAGGTGCGCAAGCAGGGCCTGCAGGACGCCGAAGCGCTCCGGAGCGACGGGGCCGACGGGCCGCTCGGCAGCGACTACCGGTCGTTCTCGCGTGGCTCGCGGCGGTTTGGACGGCTCGCCCTCGTGCACCGTCGCCACTCGCTCGACGCCCTCCTTGGCCTCGCGCACGAGCTCGGGCGGGGCCAGCGGGCGCGCGCGTCCCTCCTGGCGCAGCACCCAGCCCGCGAGCGGACCGATCTGCACGTACGGCGTCACGAGGACGTCGTCGTCGACCCGGGCGCGTTCGGCGAACACGCGCTCGGCCCACCAGGCCGTGTCGGGGTCGAGCTCGATCTCGGCCTCGCCGGCGTACTCGTCGCCGTATTGCCAGGGCTGCCGGCCGCGGTACTTCTGCGGATCGAAGTCCTCGGGTAGGCGGAAGTCGCGCTCACGCCGCGTCGCGAAGCGAATCTCGCCGCGAATGCGCGAGACGCGGAACGTGCGGATGTCCTTGCGGTTGTGGTCGAGCCCGATCACGTACCACGACTGCTGGTCGTGGAGGAGCGCGTACGGGTCGATCGTCCGCTCGCTCGTCGCGTTCCGGCTGAGCGTCCAGTAGTTGAACTTGACGGTGCGCTGCTTCGAGATGGCGGCCTCGAGCTTCGTCAGGCGCCCCGACATCTCCGCGTTGTAGTCGGGGTCGCGCAGCTCGACGCGCACGGCGCTCTCGGGTGTCTCGATCTCCGAGCGCGACGCGCGGCCGAGCGCGAGGTTCTGGAGCGCGAGACGCAGCGGCTCCGAGTACGCGAACTTGCCCTCGAGCAGGTGGAGCGCGATCTGGAGCGCGGCCAGCTCGTCGTCCTTGAGGTCGAGCGCGGGGAGGAAGTACTGGTCCGAGCGGAGCGTGTACAGCTCCTCGCCGGTGAACTCGTCGCGCTGCGAGTGGAGTGGAACGCCGAGGCCGATCAGCTCGGTCCGGTCCGAGTAGAAGCGGCGCGCGAACGCCTCGTCCGACATCTCCGAGTAGCCCTCGACCGTGCCCTTGATGTCCCTGGCGGTCAGCGGACGCCGCTCGGCCATGAGGAAGGCGACGAGCGACAGCTGCCGGATCAGCTTGTCAGTGTCGTGCGACACCGAACCTATTCTTTCAGGCCATGCAAGGGGTGCCGAGAATCGTGGGCCACCTCGACCTGGATGCCTTCTTCGCCGCCGTCGAGGAGCTCGAGCAGCCCGAGCTGGCCTCGAAGCCCCTCGTCGTGGGGGGCGACCCGCAGGGCCGCGGGGTCGTGGCGACGGCGAACTACGAGGCCCGGCGCTACGGGATCCGTTCGGCGATGAGCTGCGCGGAGGCCGTCAGGCGCTGTCCCCACGCCGTCTTCGTCAGGCCGAACAAGCGTCTGTATTCCGAGCATTCGCGCGCTGTCTGGGACGTGGTGCGCGAGGTCGTGCCGACCGTCGAGCGGACGGGCATGGACGAGGGCTACCTCGACCTGGGCGAGGTCGTGACGAGGTGGTCGCAGGTGCGCGAGATCGCCGAGGCCGTCCAGACGGCCGTCCGCGGCGCCACGAGGCTCTCGTGCTCGATCGGAGTGGGCACCTGCAAAGTCGTGGCCAAGGTCGCGAGCGACCGGCGCAAGCCCGGCGGGCTCACGCTGGTCGCGCCCGGGCGCGAAGCGGCGTTTCTCGCGCCCTTCCCCGTTCGCCTCCTTCCGGGCGTCGGTCCCCGTGCAGACGCACGGCTGCGCGCCCACGGAATCGAGACCATCGGCGCGCTGGCGGCGCTCGAGGACGGAGCGCTCGCGCGCCTCCTGCCGGGGAAGGTTGGACGGCTCCTGCGCGAGCGGGCGCAGGGAGTCGACCCGCGGCCGCTCGAGACCGTGTACGAGAACATCTCGATCGGGCACGAGGAGACCTTCGCGCGCGACATCGCCGACCGGGAGCAGCTGCACGCCGAGCTTCGCCGCATGGCGCTTTCGGTGGGCGATCACCTGAAGGCGTCCGGGCAGGTCGCCCGGACGATCACCACGAAGCTTCGCTACCCCGACTTCTCGATCCGCAGCCGCTCGACGACGCTCCCGGCCGGCTGTGCGGATGGAGCCCGGATCGGCGAGCTCGCCTGCAGCCTGCTCGACCGCGGGCTCGCGGAACGGCCGGGCGCGCTACGCCTCGTCGGCGTCAGCGTCTCCAACCTCGAAGATTTCGAGCAGCTAGCGCTGGGCTAAGCCGCTAAGCCGCGGAGCGCACGTCTTCGTGCACTTCGAGGTGCTGGTGCGAGGGGCAGTACTCGCGGTCCGGGAGCGGCGTGCGCTGGCAAGGCTTGCCCTTGCGCGTCGTCGCCTGGCAGCGCGCCGCGCCGCCGTCGAAAGCGCCGGCCTCGATCTGCGCCTCGATGAACTCGACCGCTGCGCCGATCCCCTCGGTCACCGCCCAGGCGACCTGCGCCTGGTGGCTGATCGGGAAGAAGCGGCGGATGTCCTGGAAGAGCGTGCGGTCGGGATGCGCGAAATAGCGGGGGTCGCGGGCGAGCCGCTCGACCGTGTCCTCACAGGCTGCCAGGACGTCGCGGCGGTACTCGAGCTGCGTCTGCGCATCGACGTAGGGGTCGATCAGGTCCTTGATCGTGCGGTAAATGGCTCTGGAGTACTGATACATACGTTCGCGAAGTCCGTCCTGCCGATGTTGCATGTGAGCTTACCGTCCCACATGGAAAGCACCTGCAAAGTTGTGTTAACCCCAGATTAAGCGCGGCCTGGGGGTCTCTCCCAGGGAGAGTCTACCCCGCTCGAAGCGTGTTACAAACTCCGCGTTGCCGATGTTACAAACACGTGGTTCAGTCGGCCACGCGGCGCACGTACGCGAGAGGAAAGCCCCTGCTTCGCGCCGTGGCGAGACCGCTCTCGGCCTGCGCCTTCGTGTCGTAGACGCCGCTGAAGGCGACGTAGTAGCCCGCGTTCATGCTGCTGTAGTCGGAGGAGTCGAGCACGCCGGGCTGCGGGAGGCCCTGGCTCTGAGCGCGGCGGGCTTCGGCCTCGGCCGGCGCTCGGCCCTGGCTCTTCGGCACGGACTTGAGAACGACGGTGAAGCCGTCCTTCCCCGGCGGCCAGGTCGTCAGGGAGCCGGTCGTGCTCGTCGTCGTGGTCGTGGCCGTTGTCGTCGTGGCCGTCGTCGTCGTGCCGAAGCTCGTGGTCGGCAGCGTGGTCGTGGTCGGCGCAGTGGACGTCGTGCCCGGGTTGATCGTGAACGTCTGCGGCTGGGTGATCACCCCGACCGGTTGCGTCGTCGTCGGGTTGGTCGAGACGACGACGCCCGTCTCCTCCCCGTCGGTTGCGGCGACGGCGACGATCGCGCCCGCCACGAGCGCCACGAGCAGCAGTGCAGCGAGGGCCGCCCACAGCCAGAGCGGCGACTCGCGCGTCCACATCGTGCTGCGCACCGTTGTGGTACCAGCCGGTGCCGGCAGCCTGATGCCGCACTCGAGGCAGTACTCCTGAAACGCGTCGTGCGGGGCGCCGCAGCGCGGACAGAGGTACGGATCCGGGGCCGGCGGCTCCGGGGCGGGAGGCGGCGGCTCGGGAGGCAGCTCGGGCGGAGGGGGCGGCGGCGGTCCCGGCGGCTCGACCACTAGCCGTCTCCGGCCCGCTCGTCCGCGGCGGGCCACGAGCGCACGATGGTGTCGGAGAGATCGTGCTCGGCCGCGAACTCGTCCGCGGCGGCCGAGTTGCCGCAGTACGCGCAGAAGTTCGCTTCGGCGGGAAGCGGCTGGCCGCAGTGGCTGCACACGGCGACGGGGCGAGAGCCGGGCGCCGGCCGTCCGCAGTGAGAGCAGAAATGGACGCCCGGCGGAAGCGGCGCACCGCACTCGCAGCGCGGAAGCGTTCGCAGCGGCCCGCGCGTCGCGACGAGCGAGGCCATAAGGAGCGCGTCGAGCTCGTTCAGCCGCTGCTCGATCAGAAGGACGTCGCCGGCGCGCTCGATGAGGAGCTCGGGCCGAAAGCGGTCGCGGCGAACCATCTCGACGGCGAGGCCGCCGACGTCGCGAATCTCGATCTCGCGCCGACGCGCGAGGGCGTGCCGCTCATGGCGCATACGCCGGGGCGTGGGGACCTGAAAGAGCGGGTCGCCGACGGGGGCGCCATCCGCAGCGGGCGGGGGAGGCGGCGGCCCGGCGGGACGGGCGAAGCGTGTTCTCCGCAGCCAGGCCATCTCGCCGTCCGAGTTTAGCCGCTACCGATTGAGGACGACCAAGCGCTCCTCGGTCATCTCACGCACCGTGTAGTGCGGTCCCTCTCGCGTGTTGCCGGACGCTTTGATCCCGCCATAGGGCATCTGGTCGGCGCGGAAGGTCGGGGCCTCGTTGACGGTGACGCCCCCGAACTCGAGGGCCGAGGACGCGGCGAGCGCGGTCTTCAGGTTGCTCGTGAAGAGGCCCGCCTGGAGACCGAACTCCGTGCCGTTGGCGAGCGCGAGCGCCTCGTCCAGCGAGTCGTAGGGCGTGACGGTGCAGACGGGCCCGAACACCTCGGCGCAGGACACCTTCATCTCGGGCGTGACGTCGGCGAGCACCGTGGGCTGGATGATCCCGTCGACGACCTCGCCCCCCGCGAGGAGCGTGGCGCCGGCGGAGCGCGCTTCGTCGATCCAGGCGGTGATCCGCTCGCGTGCGTCCTCGTCGATGACCGGCCCGACGTCGGTCTCTTCCTCACCCGGGTCGCCCAGCTTCAGTGCTTCCACCTTCGGGAGGAAGCCGCCGACGAAGTCGTCGTACAGCCTGGCGGTGGACGTAGATGCGCTGCACGGAGATGCAGCTTTGGCCCGCGAAGGAAAACGCGTTGGCGGCGAGCTTCGCCGCGGCCTCGTCGACGTCGGCGTCCGCCTCCACGATCACGGGAGTTGCGTTGCCGAGCTCGAGCGACACGCGCTTCCGCGCCGCGCGCTCGCGCAGCTTCCAGCCCACCTCCGCCGAGCCCGTGAAGGTGATGAGACGTACGCGCTCGTCGGCGACGAGCACGTCCCCGATCTCGGATGCCTTTCCGACGACGACGTTCAGCCAGCCGGGCGGCAGTCCCGCCTCGAGCTCGAGCTCGGCGAGCAGAAGCGCTGAGAGCGGCGTCTGCGCGGCCGGTTTGAGGACGACGGCGCAGCCGGCCGCGAGTGCCGGTGCGATCTTGTGCGCGACGAGGTTGAGCGGAAAGTTGAAGGGAGAGATCGCGCCGACGATCCCGATCGGCGTGCGCAGCGTGAAGGCGAGCTTCCCGACTCCCGCCGGCGTCGCGTCCATGGGCACGACCTCGCCCGTGAGCTTGCGCGCCTCGACAGCGGCGCTCGTGTAGGTCGAGACGGCGCGCTCGGCCTCGACGCGGGCAGCCTTGAGAGGCTTCCCTGCCTCGGCGCAGATCGTGCGCGCGAGCTCGTCGTTTCGCTCGGCTAGGAGGCGCGCAACGGCGTCGAGGATCTCGGCGCGGCGGTGGGCGGGAAGCGGCTCTCGCATTGCGCGCTCGGCCGCGTCGAGGGCTCTCCGAGTCTCCTCGGCGCCACCGCGCGCGACCCTCGCCACTACCTCACCCGAATACGGAGAGCGCACCTCCTGCCACTCGCCCGTCTCCACCCACTCGCCGTCGAGCAGGAGCTTTCGTTCCTGAACGGTCACGGCCATGCGCGCTATTCAACCACGCGACCCGCTTTCCGGCCGCCCGAATACCCTTTTGCGACGTGGCCAGGGAGGTGCAAAAGGTCGGAGTGATCGGGCTCGGGACGATGGGCGCCGGCATCGCCCAGGTCTGCGTGCAGGCCGGCTTCGAGACGGTGGGGCGCGAGGTCAGCGACGAGCTCGTCGAGAAGGCGCGGGAAAGAATCGACCACTACCTCGGTCGCGGCGTCGAGAAGGGAAGGCTGACCGCGGAGGAAAAGGAGGCGGCGCTCGGGCGCCTGCAGACGACCACCGACGTGGCCGACGTGGCCGGCTGCGATCTCGTCATCGAAGCGATCGTCGAAGACCTCGACGCGAAGCGAAGCTTGTTCCGCGATCTCGATCGGGTCGTCGCGAGCGACGCCGTTCTCGCCACGAACACGTCGGCCTTGTCCGTCACCGAGGTGGCGGCGGCCACGAGCCGGCCCGAGCGCGTCGTCGGCATGCATTTCTTCAACCCGGCCCCCGTGCTGCCGCTCGTCGAGGTCGTGCGGACGGAGCTTTCCTCGGACGAGGCGGTCGAGACCGCCTACGAGTTCGCGCGGAGGATCGGCAAGGACCCGATTCGCTGCGGGGACACGCCTGGTTTCGTCGTCAACCGCATCCTCATCCCGCTTCTCAACGACTGCGTCCGCGTCCTCGACGAGGCCGGCGTCTCGCCCGAGGATCTCGACAAGGCGATGACGGCCGGCGTCAACTGGCCGATCGGGCCGTGCGCGCTCATCGACCTGATCGGCGTGGACGTGCACGTGCACGCCTCCGAGGCCCTCTACCAGGCACTCGGGGAGGAGCGCATGGCCCCGCCGCCACGCCTCGTCCGCATGCGCGACGAGGGCGCCCTCGGGCGCAAGACCGGCCTAGGGTTCTACCGGTACTAGCTAGCGCGCCCTAGGCGAACGCCGGCGCGTCGCGGCGACACCACGACGCGTCCGGGTGCCGGCGGGCGACTCCCGCCCAGATCTCGCCGGCTTCCTGGGGCGACAGAAGGTCGAGCGCCACGGCGTGCCGCGTGGCGGCGACGACGCCGAGGATGTGCCGGTCGTACGGGCGCGGCCCGGATGGGGCGCGCTCGGAGACGACTGCGAGTGCCTCGAGCCTGGCTTCCAAAAGCCTCATCGTGCGGTCGTGCTTGGGGTTTGTCGCCATGGCCGGGGTTCGAGACGGGCGGGATGCTAGCTTCGCCGCCGGACGCCTTCGAGCCGCGCCGCCTCACTCCTCCTCTTTTCCGTCGCATTTTCCTTACAACCCCATCATCGAAGGCTCATCAACGGCCGCGATAGTCCGCTTGCTCACATGCGGCCACTCCTCCTGCTCGTCCTTGGCGTGGGACTAGCCCTGGCCGGTTCGTCGGCTACCGATGCTTCCGGCCCGATCGCCCAGCGGACCCCCGGTGCGGTCGGCGTCTCGCTGCGCGACGGGGTCGGCTACGCGAGGGTGTCGCGGCGGGGATCGCTCCTCGTTCGGATCGGCCGGGGACGCATCGCGATCACCGACCTCCCCGACGGGCCCCCGCCGAGCGTCACCTGCGACCGCAGCGGTCGGCGCGTCAGCAGCTCGACGGTCGTCTACCGCGGCCGCGGCGTGTCCTGCCGGGTGTTCGGCGGACCTTGGCGCGTCCGCATGCGAGGCCGCAACATCGACGCCGATGGCGTCGTTCGCGGCTACCTCACGCTCGACCGCGAAGGGGCTCGGGGCCGCTTTTCGATCGACGGCGGCGCGTACCGCTCGTGGCCGGCCAGCCGCACACGCTTTCGCCTCGCCGACTAGCGCCGGCGGCTCTGCGGCCCGCCTAGGCCTCTGGCAGGATAGGAACCGGGTGACGCCCGCCAGGAGCCAATCCATCCTCGTGGTCGAAGACGAGGGGAGCATCGCGTCCTTCATCGGCATGTATCTCAGGAAGGCGGGCTTCGGCGTGCGCGCCGCTCGGACCGGGAGCGCGGCGATCGACGAGGTCGCGTCCGAGGCTCCGGCCCTGATCGTGCTCGACCTCATGCTCCCCGATATCGACGGGATCGAGGTGTGCCGCCGGATCAGGCAGTCGTCCGACGTCCCGATCCTCATGCTCACCGCCCGCGACGAGGACGTCGACAAGATCATCGGGCTCGAGGTGGGCGCCGACGACTATCTGACCAAGCCGTTCAATCCTGGCGAGCTCGTCGCGCGCGTGAAATCGATCCTTCGGCGCGCCAGCCCGGAAAGACGCGACCTCGAAAGCGCCGTGATCGAGCACGGCGACCTCAAGGTCGATGCGGGCCGTCGCGAGGCCAGCGTCGGCGCGCAGCACTTCCAGCTCGCGCCGAAGGAGTTCGACCTGCTCTGGGAGCTCCTCGATCACCGCGGGCTCGTGCTCACGCGCGACCAACTACTCGAGCGTGTCTGGGGCTACACCTTCGCCGGCGATACCCGGACGGTCGACGTCCACGTGCGCCAGCTTCGCCGCAAGCTTGGAGAGGCGTGCCCGATCGTGACGGTCTGGGGCGTCGGCTACAAGGTCTCGACGGAGCCCAAGGTCGCGCAAGCTTCATAGGCAGGCGTAGTGCAGTCGCTGCGCTTTCGCGTGCCCGCCATCTTCCTCGCCGGCATCACGGTGGCTGCGCTCGTCACCGGCGGCTTCGCCCTCCAGCTCTTCCTCGACTACAACGAGGACAAGACGCTCAGCGACCTGCGCCGCCAGGCGGAGGGGCTCGCCGAGCTGTACGCCACTCAGGCCGTTCAAAGCGTGGAGGAGGGAAGATCGTCACCGCGCTTTGCCGCGCCCCTGCTCGAGGAGGCGACGGGCACGCGCCTCTACTACGCGGGGGTCGAGATCTTCCCGGGGCAGATCTCGGGCTTGCGGCGGCTCGACCGCGACGTGCTCGACTGGGAGATGGTCGAGGCGGGCGAGGTGCAGACGCTCCAGTTCGAGCCGCCGGGAACGGACCGCTTCTACCTGGCGGCGGCGCAGCCGATCGAGCTCGGCGGTGAGACCTTCGGCGCACTGGTCGTCGCGAAGCCGAGGGCCGAGCTGCACGACGAGTTCATGGCGCTGATCAGCCGCCTGGGGCTCGCGTTCCTCGGCGGCCTCGTCGCTGCGCTCGTGCTCGTCATCTACCTCTCGCGCAGCGTGACCCGCCCGCTGCGGGCTCTGTCTCGCGCGGCCGACCAGGTCGCCGCCGGACGCTACGACGCGAAGCTGCCGCGCTCCCGCTCCGACGACGAGATCGGCCACCTCACCGACCGCTTCCGGGAGATGACGGACCGGCTGGCCGAGTCCCAGCGTCGCGAGCGCACCTTCCTCATGGTCGTCTCGCACGAGCTGCGGACGCCGGTGACGGCGATCCGGGGTCACATCGAGGCTCTGCGGGAGGGTCTCGCCGAGGACGCCGAGGCGCGCGACGCCTCGCTCGAGGTGATCCGCACGGAGAGCGACAGGCTGGCCCGCCTCGTCGGCGACGTGCTCGATCTGGCGCGTCTCGATGCCCGCCAGTTCACGCTCGAGCAGGACGAGGTCGAGATGCAGCGGCTCGTCGAGCAGGCCTACCAGGCCTTCAGCGAGGAGGCGCGCCGCCGCGGGATCGAATACGAGCGCTCCTTCCGGGCCGAGCCGGTCATCCAGACAGACGGAGACCGCGTTCTCCAGATCGTGTCGAACCTGCTCGGGAACGCGTTCTCGTGGACGCCGGACGGCGGCAAGGTGGAGCTCACGCTCGCCGCGGGCAACGGCACCGTCTCCGTCGCCGTGGCCGACTCGGGGCCTGGCATCGCGCGCGAGGAGCGCGATCGCATCTTCCGTCCCTTCTACACGCGCGACGGATCGGGGACCGGCCTCGGCCTCCCGATCGCGCGGGGTCTTGCCCGGGCGCTCGGCGGTGAGCTCCGTCTCGAGTCGGAGGTTGGGCGCGGATCGCGGTTCGAGCTTAGGCTGCCGGCTCGGTAGCGATAACCCGTTCGCGTGATTGGCGGGAGCGGATGGCGGACAGAAAATGAGTGGGAAGGGGGCGGCAACGCGAGTTCGCGTCAGTGAGGCTTCTCTAGTCGACGATCTGATCGGCTTTCTCGGCCGCGCGCCCGACGTGGTCGTCGAGCGCGTGACCTCGAACGAGATCGAAGCGTCCGCCGTCTCGTCGCTCCACCACGAGCGCCTGCGTGAGTACGTGGAGGGCTACCTGAGCGCGTGGGAGCAGGGCCACCCGGGCGTTGCGATTGAGCTGATCGACTAGCTAGGCGCCGGCCTGGCGGTCCTCGAGGCGATGCAGAGACGCCAGAGGACGATCTTCCAGGGACCGTTCCATGCGGTCGAGGATGCGCTCGAGCCGGTCGAGCCGCCGCTCAACGCCACGCCAGCCGGACGCGATCAGGTCGACGAGCAGCGCAAGGTCCTCGACGCGCGCGGTGCGCTCCGCGCTGAGGTCGCCCTGGATGTGCTCGAGCCGGCGAATCGTCTGCGACGAGAGGCCACGGACCTCGGCGATGTGGCGCGCAACGGGCAGCACCTCGTTGCGAAGCGCGTCCTCGATCGCGTCGCCGACGCGCTCCGGCACGGTCGCCTGAAGCTCGGCAGCCGACGCGGCGAAGGAGTCGAGCGCCTCGCGCGTGCGCGTCAGTGCAGCCTCGACGGCCGCCGGATCGGTGCCGCCGCCACGCACGCTCGTGAGCCGCTTGCGGGCCCGTTCCAGAGCGTCTCGATCCACGGCGGCCACTCTAACCTTGGGGTCGGATGGGATCGGATGAGGACGGCTGAGCTCGACTACGACCTTCCGCCCGAGCTGATCGCGCAGCATCCGCTCGAGCGTCGCGACGAATCGAGGCTGCTCGTCTTCGAGCGCGGAACCGGTGCGATCAGGCACCGAACGTTCCGCGACCTGCCCGCTGAGCTCGGCGAGTCGCTCGTGGTCGTGAACGACACGCGCGTGCTGCCCGCGCGGCTGCGCCTGCGCCGCGAGAGCGGTGGCGACGCCGAGGTGCTCCTCCTCGAGCCCGGCGACGACGGAGTGTGGGAAGCCCTCGCGCGACCGACGCGGCGGCTTCGCGCCGGCACACGTCTCGGTCCAGTCGAGCTCGTCGAGCATCTCGGTGAGGGGAGGTGGCGCGTCCGGCTGGACGGTGCCCCGGCGGGCGAGACGCCGCTGCCGCCGTACATCACCGAGCCGCTTGCCGACCCCGAGCGCTACCAGACCGTCTACGCCGACGAGCTCGGCTCGGCGGCGGCGCCGACGGCCGGCCTGCACTTCACGCCCGAGCTGCTCGCGGCGCTCGACGTCGAGCGCGTCACGCTCCACGTCGGGCTCGACACCTTCCGCCCGGTGACCGCCGAGGCACTCGAGGATCACGAGCTGCACAGCGAGCGCTACCGCGTCGACGAGCGCGCGTGGGCGCGCATCCGCTCGGCCGAGCGCGTCACGGCGGTCGGTACGACGACGGTGCGAGTGCTCGAGTCGCTGGCGCGCGGCGCGCCGCTCGAGGGGCGCACGCGCCTCTTCGTCACTCCGGGGTTCGACTTCCGGCGAACCGACGCGCTCGTGACGAACTTCCACCTGCCGCGCTCGTCGCTCCTCGCCCTCGTCATGGCCTTCGCCGGCGTGGAGGAGACGCGGCACGTCTACCGGACCGCGATCGAAGAGCGGTATCGCTTCTACTCCTTCGGCGATGCGATGCTGGTCCTGTGAGCTTCACGGTCACGGCTACGGACGGCGAGGCGCGCGCCGGCGTTCTCCATACCGCGCACGGCGACGTGCCGACGCCGGCCTTCATGCCGGTCGGGACGAAGGCGAGCGTGAAGGGGATCGAGCCGGAGCGGCTGCGCGAGCTCGGCGTCACGATCCTGCTCGGCAACACGTACCACCTCTTCTTCCGTCCCGGGGCCGAGGTGGTCGAGCAGCTCGGCGGCCTGCACCGCTTCATGGCCTGGGACGGCCCGATCCTCACCGACTCGGGCGGCTTCCAGGTCTTCTCGCTCCGCGACACGATCCTCGAGGTCGACGACGACGGCGTCACGTTCCGCTCCGTCTACGACGGGCAGCCGGCGCGCTTCACGCCCGAGCTCGTCGCCGACGTGCAGCGTCGTCTCGGCTCGGACATCGCCATGTGCCTCGACGTGTGCCCGCCTGCCGACTCCGCGAAGAGCGACCTCGCCGACGCCTGCCGCCGCACAACGCTCTGGGCGCGACGCCAGCTCGCGGCCCCGCGGGCCGACGACCAGCTCCTCTTCGGCATCGCCCAGGGCGGGACCGACTCCGACCTGCGGCGCGGCTCGCTCGAGGAGATCGGCTCGCTCGACTTCGACGGCTTCGCGCTGGGCGGCCTGAGTGTGGGGGAGGACCGCACGACGATGTTCGATACCGTCGCCTGGGCGGCCCCGCTCCTGCCCGAGGCCAAGCCCCGCTACTTCATGGGGATCGGGGACCCCGCCGGGATCCTCGAGGTGATCGAGCGCGGCGTGGACATGTTCGACTGCGTCCTGCCGACCAGGCTCGGCCGCACGGGCTCCGCGATCACCTGGGAGGGTCGCCTCAACCTCAAGAACGCCCGGTTTGCGACCGATGAGCGGCCGCTCGACGCCGAGTGCCCGTGCCCCGCCTGCA
The DNA here is from genome assembly GCA_963747715.1 of uncultured Actinomycetes bacterium. GTDB lineage: Bacteria > Actinomycetota > Thermoleophilia > Gaiellales > Gaiellaceae > CAVVGB01. Next base: position 534,583 of record CAVVGB010000009.1, on the reverse strand, counting down.
CCCGCTTCAGCCGGGCCTACCTGCGGCACCTGGTGAATCAACAAGAGCTCTTAGGCCTGATACTTTTGTCGCAGCACAACGTGCGGTTTCTGCTCGACTTGACCGCGGGCGCCCGCGCCGCGATCGGGCGGGGGGAGCTCCGCGCCTTCAAGGCGGCGGCGCTCGACCGGCTCGGCGCGGCGGCCGACGTCCCCGGCTAGGAGGTCTCTGCGTGGATCCTTTCTTTCTCGTCCTGCTCGTGATGCTCGGCTTCATGTACTTCGTGCTGATCCGCCCCCAGCGACAGCAGCGGCAGCAGCATTCCCAGATGCTTCAGAGCCTCAAGGTCGGCGACGAGGTCATCACCTCGGGCGGGATCTACGGAGAGGTCACGGGCGTGGACACGGAGCGCGTCATGATCGAGATCGACGACGACGTGCAGGTCGCCATTGCGAAGACGGCGATCGCGAACGTCGTGCCCCCCGAAGAGCTCGCGCGCCTCGAGGGCGATGAGCCCACCACTGTCGAGGAGCCGTTGACCGCAGAGGAACGGACGGAGAAGCAAGCCTCCAGCTAAGGAAGACTTGACGAAACATCAGCTGACCCGCAGTGCCGCCCTGGATCGCCGCGAGGCTGCGTCCTCGGTCGCGCCCGTATTTGATTTCAATACGAACGCTCCCTGCGTCCTTGCCTGGCGACGCCCAGAGCACCCCTGCGCGGAGCGAGGTTCCGCCAAGCCTTCCTAGTGCGCCGCCATCTGCTCATCCTGGTCGCCCTGATCGTCGCGCTCGGCGGTGTCGCCGTGCTCGCCGTCATGCGCCAGCCGACGCTCGGCCTCGACCTCCAGGGCGGCCTCGAGGTCGTGCTCGAAGCGAGACCCGAGCAAGGACGCGAGCTGACTCAGGAGGACCTCGACCGGGCGAAGGAGATCATCGAGGAACGCGTCAACAAGACCGGCGTCTCGGAGCCCGAGATCCGCAAGCAGGGCGACAACCAGATCTCGGTCTCGCTGCCGGGCGTGCACGACACCGCGCGCGCCGCGCGGCTGATCGGGCAGACCGCGACGCTCGAGTTCTACAACCTGCAGGGAGACGCGCTCAGCCCGACGCTCGGCGCGCAGGGTCAGATCGTCGCCTCGCCGCAGCTCTTGCCGCTCCTCTCGGGCCAGCAGGAGCTCGCCAAGAAGGGGACTCCGACAGCGTGGTACCTGTACGGCTCGAAGAAGGAGCGCCTGGCCGGGCCGGCCGACACGAGGCAGGAGATCCTTCAGCAGCTCCCCGGCGGTAAGGCGCCCGAGGGCTCGAAGTTCTACGCGGTCCCGGAAGGGCGGACGATCCTCACCTGCAACGAGAACGCCCGGCTCTGTCCCGGCGTCGGCGTTCCGAACCAGGAGTACTACTACCTCTTCAAGTATCAGCCGAACAACGCCGAGGAGACGATCCCGGAGCTCACCGGTGAGGATCTGAACGGCAGCGGCACGCGGGTCGACTTCCAGAACAACCAGCCGATCGTCACGCTCGACTTCACGAACGCGGGCGGCGACAAGTTCCACGAGATCACGCGCGAGCTTGCACAGCGCGGCCGCGCGCAGGCGAATCTCAATCCGGGGGTCCCCGAGGAGAACTTCAACCAGAGCTTCGCGATCGTCCTCGACGGAGAGATCCGCTCGTTCCCGTCGATCGACTTCAACAACCTGCCGGACGGGATCTCGGGCGGCCAGGCGATCATCGAAGGTCTCGACAACCTCGAGGAAGCCGAGGACCTCGCCCTCGTCCTCCAAACGGGCGCGCTGCCGGTCGAGTTCGTGCAGGTCGAGCGGAGCGACATCTCGGCCACGCTCGGCGAGGACTCGCTGCGCGAGGCGATCATCGCCGGGGTCGCCGGCCTCATCGCGGTTGCCTTCTTCCTGCTGATCTTCTACCGCTTCCTCGGCGTCATCGCGATCATCGGTCTCGCGATCTACGGCGCGCTCCTGTACGGCGCGATTCTCATCTTCGACGTCACGCTGACGCTTCCGGGAATCGCCGGTCTCGTCCTCACGATCGGTGTCGCGGCCGACGCGAACGTCGTCATCTTCGAGCGCATCAAGGAGGAGGTGCGCGCGGGCAAATCCGTGCGCGCCGCCATCGCCGGCGGCTACAACAAGGGCTTCAACACGATCATCGACGCCAACGTCGTGACGATGATCACCGCGTTCGTCCTGTACGCCGTCGCGACGTCGGGAGTCAAGGGCTTCGCGCTCATGCTCCTCGTCGGCACGCTCCTCTCGATGGTGACCGCCGTCGCCGCGACTCGTGCGCTCCTCGGCCTGCTCGCCGGCTTCCGCTGGTTCAACAACCCCGCGTTCATGGGCGCGACCGCGCAGAAGATCCCGGCCTGGCAGCGCATCGACTTCGTCGGGCGCGCCAAGCTCTGGTTCGCGATCTCCGGTGCCGTCATCGCGATCGGGATCGGGTCGCTGATCGTCCAGGGGCTCAACCTCGGGATCGACTTCAGGGGCGGCAGCCAGATCACGTTCGAAACGCCGCAGGCGACCTCGGTCGAGGAGGTCCGCCAGGAGGCGGCCGAGATCGGTCGCGCCGACGCGATCATCCAGGGCCGAGGCGAGATCCAGAACGGCGGCTACCGGCAGTTCACGCTCAAGACCGAGTCACTCTCCGCCGGCGCCCAGATCGAACCTGCAGGACGCTCTGCGAACGCAGCTCGAGGCCACCTCGATCGGCGTCAAGAACGTGTCGGCGAGCTTCAGCGAGCAGATCCTGCGCGGCGCGATCCTCGCGATCATCGTCTCGCTCGCGCTCATCGTCATCTACGTGACGCTGCGCTTCGAGTTCAAGTTCTCGCTGCCGGTGCTCGTCGCGCTCCTGCACGACATCCTCATCACGCTCGGCCTCTACTCGCTGACCGGCCGCGAGATGACGGCGGCGACCGTGGCGGCGATCCTGACGATCCTCGGTTACTCGATCTACGACACGATCATCATCTTCGACCGCGTGCGCGAGAACATTCCGCTCATGCGGCGGTCGAGCTTCGCCGCGATCGCGAACCAGTCGCTGTGGGAGACGATCAGGCGATCGCTGGCGACGTCGTTCATCACGCTGCTTCCGATCGCTTCGCTGCTCCTGTTCGGCGGCGACACGCTCAAGGACTTCGCCTTCGCGCTGCTCGTCGGCATCACCTCGGGCGCGTACTCGACCATCTTCATCGCGGCGCCGCTCCTGGTCGTCCTCAAGGAGCGCGAGCCCGAGTACGCCAAGCGCAAGGAAGCCGGGCTGCGCGAGAAGATCGACGTTGTCGAAGAGCCCGCGCCCGCGGAAGCCGAGCCGAGGAAGCCCGGCGCCGGCGGAGGCGGTGGACGAGCCCGTCGTGGCCGCCGAGCCGACGGCCGGCGACGGAGACGGCGCTGCCGCGTCGGCCGCAGCGCGGCGCGAGGCGCGCCGCAAGCGCCGGCGCACGAGGCCTCATGGCCGAGCGCGCTGAGTCAGTCCGCCAAGTCGCTGCGCGATTTCGCGGAAGAGAGCTTCCTGGCGGGCGTCGGCGCCGTCGCGCTGACGAAGGAGCGCGTCGACGAGCTCGTCGACGAGCTGGCCGGCAAGGGGAAGCTGACGCGCGAGGACGCGCGCGAGCTCGTCGACGACATGATGGGGCGCTGGCGCGGCGACGCCCTTCGCCTCGGCGAGCGCGCGGCTCCACGCTCAGCGGGGTCTTCCGAGAGGTCGGGCTCGTCACACGGCGCGAGTACGAGGAGCTCGAGCTCAGGCTCGCGCAGCTCGAGCACCGCCTGCGCCTGGTCGAGCGCCAGCCGACGCCGCTTCCCGCCCCGCGTCCGTGAGCTACGCCGTCCGGCCGTCCGGCAGCTCGGCCGCGTCTCCGAGATCGCACAGGTCGCCGCCAAGCACGGCTTCGGCTACCTGTTCGAGTCGCGCCTGCCGGCGGCGTGCGCACGCGCCGCCAGCACGAGCTCGAGCCGGGCGACGAAGGCTCGACCCGCGGCCAGCGCCTGCGCCAGATGCTCGACGAGCTCGGGCCGACGTTCGTGAAGTTCGGACAGCTCCTCTCGACGCGCCCCGACGTCGTCCCGCCGGACATCGTCTTCGAGCTGCAGGCGCTCCAGGACCAGGTCACGCAGTTCCCGTACGAGGACGTCGAGCGTGTCATCCGCGAAGAGCTCGGCCTCGACGTCGAGCAGCTCTTCCTCGAGTTCGAGCGCGAGCCCGTGGCGGCCGCGTCGATCGGCCAGGTGCACAAGGCGGTGCTTCCGAACGGGCGCCGCGTCGCCGTCAAGGTGCAGCGGCCGGACGCGCCCGGCACGATCGAGGCCGACCTCGAGCTCCTGTACCAGGTCGCGCGCCTCGTCCGCGAACGGGTGAAGGCGCTCCAGTTCATCGACTCGGTCGCGCTCGTCGACGAGTTCGCGCGCACGATCCGCCAGGAGCTCGACTACCGGATGGAGGCGCGGCACGCGGAGCAGTTCCACCGTCACTTCGCCGGTCATCCCGCACGTGCGGGTCCCGCGCGTGTACTGGAGCTACTCGCGCTCGCGCGTGCTCACGCTCGAGTACCTCGAGGGCGTTCATCTCAGGGATCTGGACGTCACGCGCTACACGGACGAGGAGCGCCGCCGGCTCGCGTACCTGATCGCCGAGGCCTGGATGACGATGATCTTCCGGCACGGGTTCTTCCACGCCGACCCGCATCCGTCGAACATCCTCGTGCTCGAGGCGAGCGAGCAGATCGGCCTCGTCGACTTCGGGATGGCCGGGAAGCTCTCCGACGACGACATGTCGAAGCTGACCGGTCTCTTCATCGACACCGTCAACGAGCGCATCGACGCCCTGCCGCGCCGTCTCAGCGCTCTCGGAGTCAAGTACCCGAGGGAGCAGGAAGCCGAGTTCGTGCAGGAGCTCCGGGACGTGTACTACCGCTACTACGGCGCGAGCCTCTCGGAGATCGACCCCGTGCAGGTGATCCGCGAGGCGTTCTCGCTCATCTACCGCATGCACCTGCAGCTTCCGACCCGCTTCGTGATGCTCGACCGGGCGATCGCGACGCTCGGCTCGGTCGGCATGGAGCTCTACCCCGACTTCAACGTCTTCGACGTGGCGAAGCCGTACGCGCGCGAGCTCATGCTCGAGCGCTTCACGCCGCAGCGGATCGCGCGACGGGCCCGCACCGAGGTCGAGAACTACGCGCGCATGCTGCACGCGCTGCCGTACCAGATCTACGACACGCTCGAGCAGACGCGCGACGGCCAGATCGAGATCGGCTTCCGGCACGAGGGGCTGGAAGACCTGTCACACCAGATGGACAAGGTCGTAAACCGGCTCGTCGTCGCGGTGATCGCGGCGGCCGGCGTGCTCGGGTCGAGCATCATCGGGATCTTCGCGGAGGACGGCCCGCAGATCTGGGGCCTGCACTTCCTGTCCGTGATCGGGTTCAGCGTCGTCGGCGCTGCTCGGCTTCTGGCTCGTGTGGGGCGTGATCCGTTCAGGACGGCTCTGACGCTTTAGCCCCGCGCAGCCAGGGGCCCAACAGGCGCTGCAAAGCTGGGATCAGAACGAAGACCATCAGAGCACGACGCCGAGGGTGATCACGAGCGTGCGCACCGCTAACGGCCAACTCTGCATCGTCGGTCCGGTGAGCCACAAGATCAGCGTGATGCTCGGGTAGATCGCCAGTCCACACGACGACGGCCGTCTTCCAGCGAGGGGGCATGGCAGGCGGCGGCAGGTCTGTTCGCTGAACGGAAGAGCCTCGGACGTCGAGCGCTTCGATCCTCCGTCCCGAAGCTTCTCGCCGTCAAGGTCAGGACGGCGTCGTCCGCTCCGGACGGCTGTGAAGCACGCTGTCGACGCCTTGTCACTGTTTTTCCGTAAAGGACATCTGTTGAGGCGGCGAGAGCCGGTGCTACTTTCGCCGCCATGGCGGAGAGCACGATCGTCTTGGTCGAGAACGAGCCGGCGACACGCTCCTTCCTCGAGCAGCAGCTGACCGATGACGGCTTCGACGTGCTCTCCGCCGCCCGCGTAGGCGACGCGCTCGAGCTCGTCGAGACCGCCTCTCCCGCGTTGGTTCTTCTGGACGCCGTGCTGCCGGACGGCTCGGGCTTCGACCTCTGCGCTCGGCTGCGCGAGGGCGCGCCCGGGCGCGCGTGGGATCGCGACGTGCCGGTGATCATCGTCAGCGCCCGCGCCGAGCCGGTCGACCGCGTACGCGGCTTCGACCGTGGCTGCGACGACTACCTGTGCAAGCCGTTCGTCTACGACGAGCTGCTCGCGCGCATGCGCGCCGTCCTTCGCCGCTCCAACGGGCCGCGCCACGCCCGGTCTCGCCGTGTGCGATCTCGAGATCGACCTTGCCTCGCGCACGGTGCGCGTGGGCGGCGAGCAGGTTCAGCTCTCGGCCAAGGAGTACGAGCTGCTCGTGGCGCTCGCCGAGGACCCTGAGCGCGTGTTCAAGAAGGAAGAGCTGCTGCGAAACGTCTGGGGCTTCCGCTCCTTGGGCCGGACGCGCACGCTCGACTCGCACGCGAGCCGCCTGCGCCGCAAGCTCGGCCAGGCGAGCGAGACCGCCTTCGTCCTCAACGTGTGGGGAGTGGGCTACCGGCTGGTCGCGTCGGCTGCCTAGTGCGGTTAACGACGAGAGGGCGGCCGCAGCCGCCCTCTCGGTTCGAACGGAGCTGGGCTTACCGCTTCAGCTCGAAGGACGTCTCGAGCGTCTGCGGGTTCAGGTGGCCGAACTTCCTGGCGCCGGCCACCGCTCGGTCGGTGAGGTTCCAGATGAGCAGGCCCCGAGTCATGTCGGACTCGTAGATGAACCCGTTGTACCAATACGTCGACCAGTCTCCGCCGGGCTCGATGCCGGTCGGAGGATTCGGGTCAGCGAGCGGAGCGGGATCGGCAAACGCGATCTCCCTCGGGTTCGCCACGTCGGTGAAGTCGACCACCGAGATGCCCGACTGGTAGTTACCGCTCACGAACACGTAGCGCTTGTCCGTCGGGACCACGTTCAGGTTGTGCCACGTGCAGTTTTCGAGGTTCGACTGCGGCCGTGGATGGAGGAACTCTCCGGCCGTTTCACCGGTTTCGGCGTCCAGGAACCAGATCGTGCGGTTGAAGTCACCGCTCGTCGCCTGGCACATCGCCTGGGTGCCGCCGCCGGGCTCGTGGCCGAAGATGATGTACTTGCCGTCCCACGTGAACGCGGCCGTGTGGCCGATACCGGTCCCGTGGTTCATTGAGTAGAGGAGCTGCGGATCTTCGAGCGAACCGCCGTCGGCCGGATCCATGCTCCATGCACTGACGCCGTTGCCGCCGGCACAGGCGGCCATCATCACGTCGCCCGAGGATGACCGACGTGTCGTGGCAAGGCCGGTCGACGTCGACTGCGCCGGGAGCCCTGCTGAGCTTCCCGCTTGGCCGGACAGGCCCGGCCTTGATGGTGTCCCCGTCGGCCTGGGAGACCATGCCGGACGGAATCATCACCGTGTGGTCGTCGCCGCCCATCGTCGCCGGGCGTCCCGGCGGCGTTGTTGACGACGATCATCGCGACCGCCCTAGCGTCCTCGGCGTTGTGGACCTTGTCGAGGAACGTGCACGTCCCGCGATCGATCAGTGCGATCGCGCCGGCCGGGAAGCCGACCAGCGGGCCGCAGCCCTGCGTCGGACGTCGCAGTCGGGAACGCGGCCGATTCGCAGCGGCGTTCACGAGCACGATCGGGCCGGACACTCCTTCGACGGTCGGATCTGGATGCCAGTTCGAGGCACTGGCCCCGTACGTGCCGGCCGCCGACGAGCGGCGCGTCCACCGTCACGAGGTTGGGCAGGCCGACGAGCGGCGTGCCCGAGGGCTCGAAGCGCAGGAACGACGCGGAGGCCGGATCGTCGAGCGGAACCTCGAGGATGTCGATGCCGCGGCAGTTGGCGGCCCCCGACGACGCGCTGTTGTAAATGAGCAGTCGGTTGTTTTCTAGGTCCGGCACGCCGGTCGCCGTGTGCGAGCCGCACGGCGTCTGGACGAACTTGACCGCAACGGGGTGCGCCGGGTCGCTGATATCGAAGATGTGCACGCCCTCCTGGTTCTGGGGCGTCACGATCTCACCGCACGTGCGGAGGGCCGGGTCTGCCACGTTCCGTGGCGCATCCCACGAGCGGACGAGCACGTCTCCCCAGACAACCACGTCGCCCTGGCTTCCGTTGGTGGAAGTCGGGCTGACGCAGTTCTCGTACTTGACGATCTCGACGGGATTCTCCGGGTCGGACACGTCGATGATTCGGAATCCGTTGTACGTTCCCTGGTAGGCCCGCTTGCCCCAGAAGGCGAGATCGGAGTTGAACACGCCCTGCCCGGGCGTGGCGTTTTCGGCAGGAACGGCGCGTTCGGAGAACCCGAGTGGATGCAGGTTCTTCGTGTAGGTGAATGTGCTCACGGCGTCGTCGACGGGCGCGGCCGAAGCACTGAGTGGAAGGGCCACCACGGCGAGCACGAAAACGCACGCGATGGCCAGCTTGCGAGGACTCATCGAACCTCCCGTTCGGTTACACCACAGGAGCTTCGCCCCGCTCTCCCCCGAGACCTCGCCGCGAAAAGGATGCTCGCGAGCCCGGCTGGCTCCCCTATACCGCCGCGCAGTCTTTCACAGTCTCCATGCGCGATTCAAGCCCAAAACGCGAGAGGGCGGCCGTGGCCGCCCTCTCGGTACCCAAGAGCGGGAGGCCTATTTCATTTCGAACGTGCTCTCCTGCGTCTGCGGGTTCAGCCGCGGCAGCTTCTTGGCCCCTGCCACTGCCCGGTCGCTGAGGTTCCAGATGATGAGCCCGCGCGTGATGTCGGACTCATAGATGAAGCCGTTGTACCAATAGGTCGACCAGTCGCCGCCGAGCTCGATGCCGACCGGTGGATTCGGGTCGACAAGTGGAGCTGGGTCGGCGAACGCGATCTCCCTCGCGTTCTCTGGATCGGTGAAGTCGATCACGCTGATCCCCGACTGGTAGTTGCCGCTCACCATGACGTAGCGCTTGTCCGTGGGAACGACGTTGTAGTTGTGGGTGGTGCAGTTCTCGACGTTCGTTTGCGGCCGTGGGATCGTGAACTGGCCGAGTGACTCGCCGGTTTGCGCATCGAGGTAGAAGAACGTGCGCCTGAGCGGGTCGTCGGTTGCCTCACACTCTGCGCCGCTACCGCCTCCCGGCTCGTGTCCGACGATGAGGACTTCACCGTCCCACGTGAACGAGGCGGAGTGGCCGAGCGAGATGCCGCCCGTCACCTTGTGGTAGAGCCACTTGGGATCTTCCTTCGATCCGCCGAGAGCGGGATCGACCGTGAACACGTTCACGCCGGTGTTGGTGCCACCGGCGGTCCCAGAGCATGCCACCAGGTTGGCGTCACCTAGGATCACGCCCGTGTCGTGGCAGGAGTGATGCTCCTCCTCCGTCTCGTCACCGGCCATCTCGAAACGCAGGTACGAAGCCGAGGCCGGGTCGTCGAGCGGCACCTCGATGATGTCGATGCCGGCGCACGAGGCGGGCGTTGATCCGGGCTCCGGTGAGCCGAACGTGGTGTTGGCGGACGAGTTGCTGTAGATCAACAATCGGCCATTCTCGAGGTCGGGCACGAGCGTCTCCGTGTGCGACCCGCACGGCGTGTCGACGAATCCGACGACGTCAGGGTTCTGCGGGTCGCTGATGTCGATGACGTGCACGCCTTCCTGGCCACGCTCGGGGAGCCCCTCTGCAGCCGGCTCGCGGAACATGGCCCAGTCGCCGCAGAACGCCCCCGGCGTCGTGAACCGCGCCGGGTCGGTGACCGGAATGGTCTGACCCGCCAGTGGGTGCCCTGCTGGATACCGCGGAGCCGGGGTCCCCGAGTTCCACGACCTGAAGATGAAGTCGCCCCAGATGATCACGTCGCCCTGGTTCCCGACGGTGTTCGTCGGGCTTGCGCACTCCGTCCAGTCGATGATTTGCTGCGGATCCTCAGGATCGGCGACGTCGATCAGCCGGAAGCCCGAGTACGTGCCCTGGACGGCCATCTTCCCTTGGAAGGCCAGGTCGGAGTTGAAAACGCCGTTCCCCGGCACATTGTTGTCGAGTGGGACGGTGTTCTCCGAAAATCCAAGCGGATGCATGTTCTTCGTGTATGTGAACGTGCTCGTGGCGTCGACGACCTGCGCCGATGCTGCGCTCAATGGCAGCGCCGCCGCGAGCACGAACGTACAGACGATGGCAAGTTTGCGAATGCTCATCGAACCTCCTGTTCGAACCGTCGACAGGAGCGTCGCCCGCCTCCCCCGAGACCTGGCCGCGAAAATCCCGCGAGCTCGGAACTGCTCCCCCTACTGGAACCGGTCACTCTCCCCGGACTTGCACATTTCTGTCAAGGAGACCGGCCCGAGCTAAGCATCCATGGGAATGTGGCCGGGCTCGACCGCGACGCGGTCGAGCCAGGAGCGAATGGTTGGATAGCGACCGAGGTCGAACCCGCCTTCGGGAGCCACGTGGGTGTACGCGTAGAGGACGATGTCGGCGAGCGAGAGGCTCGAGCCGACGAAGTAGTCCCTGCCTTCGCCGAGATGCCCTTCCATGGCGTCGAGCGCCTTGTAGCCCGCCTCCATGCGCTCTTCGAGCCGGTCGGCGAACGCCTCGGGCCGGCCGGAGTACGCGACCCAGAAGCGGACGACTGCGAGGGCGGGCTCGTGGTCGTACTGCTCGAAGAACATCCACTGCAGCACCTGCGCCCGCTCGTAGCGATCCTCGGGGACGAACCTCGTCCCCTCGGCGAAGTACCACAGGATCGCGCCGGATTCGCCGAGCGGCCGGCCGTCGTCGAGCACGAGCGTCGGTATGCGCAGGGAGGGGTTCAGCCCTTCGAGCACGTCCGGCCGGTCGGAGCGATCGGCCACGTCGAGCCCGCGTCGCTCGTACGGAATGCCGAGGTGAGCGAGCAGGAGGCGCACCTTGTAGCAGTTGCCGGAGACCGGGCTGTCGTAAAGGAGCACGGCCGCACTATCTCAGGAAGCGAGAGGGCGGCCGAAGCCGCCCTCTCTGCGTCCTGCGAACCCGCTCCCTACGGGATCGTGAACTCCTGGGTTTGCGGGTTCAGGTGCCCCACACTCATGGCGCGCCTGGTCTGCTTCCCGGTGAACTGGTAGATGTTCAAGCCTTCGTTGATGTGCGTCTCGTAGATGAACCCGTTGTACCAATAGGACGACCACACGCCGCCCAGCTCACACCCCGGAGGCTGGCAAAACGGCGTCGGGAACGTCACCGGGATCGGCGGGGGATCGCTCCACGCCAGCTCCTTCGGATTCTGCGGATCGGTGAATTCCACGACGCTCGTTCCCGACTGGTACGAGCCGTGCACGAGAATGTCGCGGCCGCTGCGAAGCGGTACGACGTTCAGGTTGTGCAGCGTGCAGTTCTCGGCGTTCGACTGGGGCCGCGGCAGCGTCCACTGCCCGACCTTCGCGCCGGTGTTGCCGTCGTAGAAGAAATACGTCCGGTTGATGACCGGGTCGGTCGCCTTGCACTGGTCGTCCACGCCGCCGCCGGGCTCGTGGCCGAAGACGATCTTCTTGCCGTCCCACGACCAGGCAGCCGAGTGGCCGATCGTTACGCCGGGCTCCTCAATGTGGAAGAGCATCTCCGGATCCTCGAGGCCATTCGGACCGGCCAGGCTGAACACACGGACACCCGGCCCGCCGGCGCACGCGGCCTTCATCGCCTTGCCGAGGATGACGCCGATGTCGTGGCAGGTGTGATCTGCCGGCTCGTTCCTGATGAAAGCAGCCTCGGACGGGTCGTCCAGCGGCACCTCGACGATGTCGATCCACGGACACGCCGCGCCGGAGTTGCCGTTGTAGATCAGCAGCCGGTCGTTGGCGAGGTCCGGGACGCCGGTGGCCGTGTGCGAACCGCACGGCAGATCCACGCTGGCGACGAGCTGCGGATTTGCAACGTTGCTGGCATCGAAGACGTGGAGCCCCTCGAACCCGGCAGGAACCAGCTGTCCGTCACACGTCGTCGTCCCCGGGGCGTTCGAGTTCCACGAGCGGACGATGATGTCGTCCCACACGACCACGTCGCCCTGGTCGCCGTTGCAGAACGTCCGCGATACCTGCGTCGGGTTATCCGGATTCGAGATGTCGCGGATGTTGAAGCCGTCCCAGTTCCCCTGGATCGCGTAGTTGCCCCAGAACGCGATGTCCGTGTGGATGTCTGGATTGGCGATCGCCGGGTTCAACAAGCTCGCCGGTTCGACGATGTGCCCCCTGGGCTGGAGGTTGCTCGTTCGCGGATCGCTCGTGTGGCCCCCTTGCGCTCCGAGCGGAAACGCAAGCAGCCCGGTCGCCACGAGCGCTAGGACGAAAACGCGAAAAACGCTCTTCATCTAGTACCTCCTGTTCGCTCTTACGACAGGAGGGCCGCCCGCGCTCTCCTCCGCCCACGGAAACGCGAGGCCGGCTCCCCTTCCCGGTTCGGAGGAGTCTCTTCTTAGTCGGGGGTGTGTGTCAACCGCTTGATCCAGGGCCTTTAGAAAACGCATACCTGGCTGTACAAACCCGCATCGGCAGGGATCGCACTCAGCCGGTGAGTGCGCGTACGCCCGCCGTGGCCGCCGCTGCGACGGCGACCACCACAACCAGCGGAGCGCGCAACGTGATGGCCACGCCGGCGGCTACCAGCCCGACGAGGCGGGCATCGAAGACGAGCTCACGGTCGCCGCCGACGACCTGCGTCACGACGAGCGCCGCCAGCACAGCCGGCGCGAGCAGGACGACGAGTGCGTTGACGCGCGGCGGAAGGTCCCGGCCGCCGAGGAGCAGGGGTCCCGCCGCCTTGAGCATGACGGTGGCTGCGCCGACGACCACGATTGCGAGCCAGATGTTGCTCACGCCCGCCTCCAGCCGAGCAGGCACGCGGTGCTCGCGACGATGATCGGCACGCCGGCGGGCGTGAACGGAATGAGCACGAGCGCGATCAGGGCGGCGAGCACGGCGACCGCGAGGGCTCGGCGTGACGAGATCTGCGGCACGAGCAGAGCGAGGAAGAGCGCCGGGAACGCCGCGTCGAGGCCGAGCGTCTCGGGATCGGCGATGGCATCGCCGACGAGCACGCCGACGGCCGTGCCGGTCACCCAGACCACGTAGAGGACGGCGCCGGCGCCGATGAGGATCCGGCGGTCGTAACGGCCGTCCCGTCGCCGGGACACGACCCAGGACTCGTCCACGATGAGCTGCGACTCGAACAAGCGCCGCAAGCGGCTGCCGCCGAAGAACGGGGCGACCGACACGCTGATCGGCGCGTAGCGCGCGTTGAGGAGGACGGCTGCGACAATCGCGGCTGCGACGGCGCCGCCCGTCTCGAGTGTCGAGACGACGGCGAACTGCGCGGAGCCGGCGAACGTCGTGGCCGACATGACGATGGCCGCGACCGCGCCGAAGCCGGCCGCGCGTGCGAGGATGCCGAACGAGGCGGCGAACGCGGCCGCGGCGACGGCGATCGGCGCGATCGCGCGCGCCCCGTCGCGGTAGCGCGACGGGGGATTAGGCCCAGTCACGCGTCAGGTAGAGCCAGAAGGCAAGCCCCGCGTAACGCCCGTAACGTCGGAAGCGCCGCTCGATCGTCGCATCCTTGGCGGCGCGACCGCTCAGCCGTGCATACGTCGGCCGCGTCCACGAGTCGAGGATGAGCGGCGAATAGCGGCCGACGAGCATCATCACGTGCGCGGCCGCGTACGGCCCGACGCCGGGGAGAGCGAGCAGGCGCGCCGTCACCTCCTCGTCGGGAAGGTCGTCGGGCCCAAGCGTGCCGAGCTCCTCGAGGTCGATCGTTCCGTCAGCGACCGAGCCCGCCAGCGAGATGAGGTACGGCCCGCGGTAGCCGGCGCGGACGACGTCGCGGTAGAAGTCCTCACCCGCTGCGGCCATCGCTTCCGGCGTGGGAAACGCACGTCCGTACGGGCCGTCGGTGGGTGCGCCGGCCGCCGGCTCGCCGAGATGCTCGACGAGCGCACCGACCATGCGCTGCGTTGCCGACCACGCGCAGTTGGTCGTGCAGATCGTCTTGACGACGTCCTCGAAGACGGTGGGGCTTCGGATCATGCGCCCGGCGCCCTGTATCGCCCAGGCAAGGTCCGGGTCGTTGGCGACGAGCGCGTAGAAGTCCGACAGGTCCTCGTCGAGACGGAGGACGTGCCCGACGCCCGCCAGGATCGCGTCGGCCTTGCGCGCGGAAGGGGCGGCGCCGACAGCGGTGACGACGGCGTGTCGGCTGTCGCCCTCGGTGATGGCGACGGTGTGCGGGCGCGTGCCCTTCACGGGCAGCGTGAGCTCGAGGAGGCGCGCCTCCTCGTCCACGCGCGCCGGCGGCAGCGAGGCGATCCCGTGCGAGACGATCGTTCGCCAAAGGTCGACCTTCTCTCCGCCTGCGCCGACGAGCGGAAGCTCCACCCGCCAGGCGGTCGCTTTCCTCACTCGCCCGATGTGGTGGTTAACGCGTCGGCCTCGGCGCCGATTCCGCGCAGCTCGATCCGGTCACCTTCGAGAACTCCCAGGCGCGCGAAGGCGCCGCGGTTCACTTCGAGCGCGCCGGTGAACGCGACCCCGGGGGTGTACAGCCGGCACGGATCCTCGCGGCACGGCTCCATGTCGAGGATGCGCAGGATCGTTCCCTCGTCGTCGAAGAAGGCGATCGAGAGCGGGATGAGCGTGTTCTTCATCCAGAACGACCCCTCGGTCGGCTCGGGGTAGAGGAACACCATCCCGGCGTTGTCCGGAAGCGACGTTCGGAGCATGAGCCCACGCGCCCGCTCGGCCTCGTCGTCCGCCACTTCGACGGAGAGCTCGACCTCCTCGCCGGCAGTCGTGATGAGCGCAGTCGCTTCGGGCTCGCCCGCGGTCGTGGTTCCCGTCGCTACGCCCTCCTCGTCGCCGCCGCACGCGGCCAGGAGGACGATGAGGAGCAGGAGCGCAAGCGGACGCATCGCGACATCTTGTCTGCTTCCACCCCCGAGCCCCTATGTTCACGCGCGCGTGAGAACAATTGGGCCGGAGGCCAGGCCAGGCCGGGCCGGGCCGCGCCTGCCTAACGGCCTTCGAGGGCGAGCAGCGCCCGCTTGCGTTCCAAGCCTCCCGCGTAGCCGACGAGCTTGCCGCTCGCGCCGACGATGCGGTGGCAGGGAAGCACGATCGGGATCGGGTTGCGATTGAGCGCGCCGCCCACCGCGCGCGCCGCACGCGGCTTGCCGATCTTCGCAGCAAGACCGCCGTAGGTGGCGACCTCCCCGTACGGGATGCGCGCGAGCTCCGTCAGAACCTTCCGCTGAAAGGCCGGGAGGCCCGCGACGTCGACGCGCAGGTCGAACGTCGTCCGCCGGTGGTCGAAGTACTCGTCGAGCTCCCGCCGCGCGTCGTCGAGCGGACGCGCCGAGCGCAGCACGCGCGTTCCGTGCAGGCGGGCGAGCTCGTCGAGCTCGCGCTCCGGCTCGGGGTCGAACGAGACGCGGCACAGGCCACGCTCGGTCGTCGCGACGAGCAGCGAGCCGACCGGCGAGTCGGCGTAGTCGTAGGCGACGTCGAGCAGGTGCTCTTCGGCCGCGCGGGCGCGGAACCGTGCGTCGAGATTGGGGTCGATGGTCATGTCATTCTCCTTCGCAGTCTGCGAACACCGGACGAGGCCGCTTGGCGAGCCGCGTCCTCGCTCGAGCCGAGTGCACTGGCGATGTCCGTGTATTCGAGGTCGTAGCCGTAGCGAAGGACGACGGCTGCTCGTTCCGTCGCGGGCAGCTCACCGGCGAGATGCTCGAGCTCCGCGTAGGCGGGGCGCTCGTCTGTCGTCGCGGGCTCGACGGCCAGCGGGGCCGGCTCGCGTCGGCGGCGCAGGTCGAGCACGACCCGCGTCGCGATCGTGAACGCCCAGGCCCGCAGCTGGCGCCCGTGGGCGAGCGTCGGGTAGCCGCGCAGCGCGCGGAGGAACGTCTCCTGGAACGCATCCTCGGCCGCCTGGCGACCCACGAGCCGGACGAGGTAGCCGAACACCTCGTCGCGGTGCTGCTCGTAGAACCGCTCGAACGGCGGGATCGTGCTCACGGCCGTGTCCATCATCCGTTGAAACGCTGGACGGTGCAGGAATGTGAGACGGGTCGCGGGGTCAGGGGGTGGGGTGGTGGGTGAAACTTCCCGATCATGAAGTTCGCGGTCGTCGGGCACGTGGAGTGGGTCGAATTCGCGCGGGTCGCGCAGGTCCCCGAGGCAGGCGAGATCGTGCACGCGCAGGAGGTGTGGGCCGAGCCGGCCGGCGGCGGTGCGGTGGCCGCCGTCCAGCTCGCGCGTCTCGGCGGTGCCTGCACGTTTTACACAGCACTCGGCAACGATGAGCTCGGCCACCGCGTCCACCACGAGCTCGCCGCGCTCGGCGTTCGCGTGCAGGCCGTCTTCAGGGGCGACTTCCAGCGTCGCGGGTTCACCCACGTCGACGACGCCGGCGAGCGCACCATCACCGTCATCGGAGAGCGCCTCGGCCCGTCGGGCGACGACCCGCTTCCGTGGGACGAGCTCGCCCTCGCCGACGCGGTTTATTTCGTCAGCGGGGACGCCGGAGCAGTCCGCGCTTCGCGCTGGGCGCGCGTGCTCGTCGCGACCGCGCGCTCACTGTCCGTGTTGCAACAGGCGGGTGCCCAGGTCGACGCGCTCGTGCGCAGCGGCCGGGACGTGAGCGAGCGCTTCGAGCCCGGCGATCTCGACCCGCCGCCGCATCTCGACGTCGCCACCGCGGGCCAGCTCGGCGGCTCCTACACGGTCGCGGGCGCCGTGCCCGTGCGCTACGAGGGTGCTGCCCTACCCGGCCGCCTCGAGGACACCTACGGCGCGGGGGACAGCTTCGCCGCCGGGCTCACCTTCGCGCTCGCCGAGCGGCGCCCCGTCGCCGACGCCGTGGCGTTCGCCGCCAAGACGGGTGCGGCCGCCCTGGCGCGGCGCGGGGCTCACGGAGCGGGGGCTACCCGCTCTCTCGCAGCTTCTTGAGAATGTAGTCCGCGTACCAGCTCGGCCAGTCCTCGTCACGCCGGCCGAGGGTCTTCTCGAACTCACCGTGTGCCCGTTCGGCCTCCCGGAGAAGGTCGGCGAGCTCGGCCACGCTCAGCTGGTCAGGGTCCATCGGGGCCTCCTTGGGTCGCGGGGGTTGCCAAGTGGTGGGTTGTGGTTTAGAGTGGGGCGAAGTGGGTGATGACCGCAAGGCGGTTCAATGCTTCTCGGCGAGTACGACCACACCATCGATGACAAAAACCGGCTCACGCTCCCGGCGAAGTTTCGCCAGGCGCTGGCCGACGAGGTGGTCGTGGCGCGGGGCATGGACGGATGCCTTGTCGTGTACACGCGCGCGAACTGGGACGAGTTCGTCGCTGCTCGCATGCAGGGCCTCAGCCCGTTCTCGAAGGAGGCCCGGCAGATGAGCCGCTTCATCTTCGCAGGCGCGACCGAGGCCGAGCTCGACAAGCAGGGGCGCGTGATGGTGCCCCCCGCGCTTTCCGAGCACGCGGGCCTCGGACGTGAGGTCGTCGTCGCCGGGCTTCGTGACCACGTAGAGATCTGGGACCGGGCCCGCTGGCGGGAGCAGCTGAAAGAGGTGGAAGGGAGCGTGGAGCTTGTTGCCGAACGCATTGCAGCAAAGCAAGACTGACCACGTCCCCGTGCTCGCGGATGAGGTGCGGGAGCTCCTCGACGTGCAGCCGGGAGCCACCGTCGTCGACGCGACCTTCGGAGCGGGCGGCCATTCGCGCGTACTCGCCTCCGAGCTCGCCGGGCGGGGACGCCTCATCGCGATCGACCGCGACCCCGAAGCGCGGACGTACTTCGATCGTTTCCGGCGCGAGCTGCCGCAGCAATCTCGCTTTCTGCGCGGCGATTTCGCGATCGTGCTCAACCAGCTTGCAGAGAACGGGGTCGAGGCAGACGCCGTCATCCTCGACCTCGGTGTTTCGAGCATGCAGATCGACCGTCCCGAGCGCGGGTTCTCGTACGCGGTCGACGCGCCGCTCGACATGCGCATGGATCCGTCCGCGCCGCAGTCGGCTCGCGAGATCGTCAACGAGCTCGACGAGCGGGAGCTGGCGGACGTCCTGCGCCGCTACGGAGAAGAGCGCTTCGCGAGGCAGATCGCACGTGCGATCGTTCGCCGCCGCGAGACGCAGCCCTTCGAGCGCACCGCCGACCTCGTCGAGACGATCAAGGCTGCGCTGCCCGCGCCGCGCCGTTTCGGCGACGGTCACCCCGCCAAGCGCGTCTTCCAGGCGCTTCGCATCGCCGTCAACCAGGAGCTGGACTCGCTCGAGCGCGCGCTTCCCGCTGCGCTCACGATGCTGCGGCCGGGGGGCCGCGTGGCCGTCATCAGCTTCCACTCGCTCGAGGATCGCATCGTCAAGCGGTTCTTCGCCGCCGAGGCCCGTGGCTGCGTGTGCCCGCCCGACCTTCCCGTCTGCGTGTGCGGGCACGAGCCTCGCCTGCGCCTCGTGACGAAGAAAGCGGTGCGTCCTGCGCCGCAGGAGGTCGCCGGCAACCCGCGTTCGGCCTCCGCACGCCTGCGCGTCGCCGCCCGCACCGAGGCAACGTAGATGGCAAGTCTCGCCGCTCCCGCCGAGACCCGTCCCCGCCGAGCCCCACAGCCTCGGCCCGCCCGCCGCCCGCAAACCCGGCCCCAACCGCGTCCGCGGACGCGCGCCCGCGCGCGCCCGCGGGTCGCGGGCGGTGTTGCGTGGATCGTCGTCGTCGCTGCGCTCCTGGCCGGGATCGTCGCGCTGAACGTCGCCGTGCTCGGGCTCAACATGAAGGTCGAGCGCCTCGACACGCAGCGTGACGAGCTCGTGAGCGGGAACGACGCGCTGTCCTCCGAGCTCTCGGCTGCCGCAGCCGCCGGTCGCATCGAGCGGCTCGCGCGCAGCAAGCTCGGTCTCGTTGCGCCCACTGACACGACGTACCTCGAGCTTCGGTCCGGTCGCCGAGCGCGGTGAGCGCCCGGGCGGCGAACCGGCGGATTCGCCTTCTCGTCGCCGTCTTCGCGGCGGTCTTCGCCGTCGCCTTCCTGCGCATCGGCTGGCTGCAGGCCGTCAAGGCGCACGCGCTCGACAAGCTCGCGACGAGCCAGCAGCGCGTCGAGATGACCCTTCCGGCCCACCGCGGGACGATCTACGACCGCCTCGGCGTCGAGCTCGCGATCGGCGAGCGCGCGGTCACCGTCTACGCGAACCCGAAGGAGATCCGCGAGCCGAACCTCGTCGCGCAGGCGGTCGCGCACGAGCTCGGCCTCGATGCGACTGAGCTCCTGCCGCTCCTCTCGGACCGCTCACGCGGCTTCGTGTACCTCCAGAGGCAGGCCGATCCGGAGCGGGCCGCCGCCCTCGAGCGTCGCGGGATCGTGGGGCTCGGGTTTTACGACGAAGAGCGTCGCAACTACCCGCAGCGCGGCGTCGCCGCGGAGGTCGTCGGCTACGCCGGCGTCGACAACCATGGGCTCGCCGGCCTGGAGCTTCGGCTCGAGCGCGTGCTCCGCGGGGAGAACGGGACGAAGACCATCGTCAAGGATCCGTTCGGCCGCACGCTCGACGTCATCGATTCCGAAGCGCGGCGCGACGGCCGCGACGTCTGGCTGACGATCGACCACACGATTCAAGGTCAGGTCGAGCGCGTGCTGGCCGACACACGCGAGCGGTGGGAGGCGCAGGCCGCGAGCGCCGTCGTCATGGACCCGCGCACGGGCGAGGTGCTCGCGCTTGCCGTGGAGCCAGGCTTCGACGCGAACCGCTTTCCGAGGGTGCCACGCGAGAACCAGCGCAACCGAGCCGTTACCGACACGTACGAGCCGGGCTCGACGTTCAAGATCGTGACCATTTCCGGCGCGCTCGAGAGCGGCATCGTCTCGCCGACGACGAGCTTCACGCTCCCGTACTCGCTGCAGGTTGCCGACCGCGTCATCCACGACGCCGTCGAGCGCGGCACGCAGACGATGACCGTCGCGCAGATCCTGTCGCAATCGTCGAACGTCGGCGTCATCACGGTCGCCTTCCAGTTGCAGCAGGCGCGCTTGAGTGAGTGGATCGAGCGCTTCGGGTTCGGCAAGCCGACCGGCATCGACTTCCCCGGCGAGACGGAGGGCATCGTCCTCCCGCCCGAGAAGTGGTCGGGCTCGACGATCGGCAACGTCCCCATCGGGCAGGGAATCGCGGTGACACCGCTGCAGATGGCTGCGGCCTACAGCGTGATCGCAAACGGCGGGACCTGGATTCAGCCGCACCTCGTCGACCGCATCGAGGACGGCAAGGTGCCGGCGCCGAAGCGGAGGCGCGTCATCTCGCCCCAGACGGCGCGCGACGTTCGCCACATGCTCCGCGACGTCGTCGAGGAGGGCTCCGGTACGGCGGCGCAGGTGCCGGGCTACCGCATCGCGGGAAAGACGGGAACCGCCGCCAAGCCCGACGAGATGGGCGGGTATTCCGACTACCGCTACGTGGCGTCGTTCGCAGGCTTCGTGCCGGCCAACAAGCCGCGCCTCGTCATCCTCGTGACGGTCGACGAGCCGCGGGGAGCGATCTGGGGCGGCACGGTCGCCGCACCCGCCTTCGCCGAGATCGCCAAGTTCGCGCTCCAGTATCTGGAAGTTCCGCCTACCTCGTAGAGCGTGCCGGTCACCCGTTTGGGTGACACGCGGCGCTGCGGCACTGCCGACGAAACATGAGGACCCATGGTTCGGGTTGTCATCTTTGTCGTCGCCATCCTTGGCATCTTCGCCGGCACGCTTGTGTACGGAGGAGAGCGGCTGGGCACCTGGGACAACGCCGAGCCTCCGCCGCCCTCGAATCTCCAGCCCATCACTCGGGAGGACGAGAAAGAGAAGGACAAGGGCGGCGGTGCTGCGCCTGCGGTCGCCTCGGACGAGCTGACGCCGGACAAAGCCCGCTGGATTCGCCAGACGAACGCGCTGTGCCGTCGCGCGCGCGAGGACATGGGGCAGTACGACCAGCCCACGACGCTTGGCGAGTTCGAGACCCTGCTCGTCGACCTGCAAGGCAAGAACAGGGAGTACAACGACGCTTTCGCCGCGGTTCCCCCGGCCAAGGGGGACGGGGGCGAGCTGGCGAGGCTCTTCGCGCTGTTCGACCGGGACGAGCGCCTCGTCGCGGCGGTGCTGAACGCGGTGCGGAAGGGTGACGCCGGCGCGCTGCTCGAGCTGCAGGAGCGACTCACGGCAGTGGGAGCGCAGGAAGCGGACATCCTCGTCGGCCTCGGCGCGAGCGACTGCGGCCTCGGCCTCGGCACCGCGTATTGATCGCGTAGCGCCTCGCTAGAATCGCGCCCATCGAGCTCGAACTGCTGAGCGAGGCCCTGCGGCCTCTGCGCACCATCAATCCTGCTCCGGTCGACGTTGCGGACCTCGCGTACGACGCGCGCTCCGTGCAGCCCGGTGCGCTCTTCGCATGCGTTCCAGGAGCCAAGGCGGACGGGCACGACTTCGCGCGGGCCGCGGTCGAGGCAGGCGCGGTCGCCCTCATCGTCGAGCGTCCTCTCGACGTCCCGGTCCCGCAGCTCCTCGTGGAGGACGCGCGCGTTGCGACGGCGCTCGCGGCCGATGCCTTCTTCGGCTTTCCCACCCGCGAGCTGCAGGTCGCCGGCGTCACCGGGACGAACGGGAAGACGACGACCGCATTTCTTCTCTTCGCGATTCTCGCCGCCGCCGGCCGGCGGCCCGGCTTGCTCGGGACCGTCGAGAAGCGGATCGGCGGCGAGCGACGCGCCGTCGTCCGCACAACTCCGGAGGCGATCGATCTCCAGCGCACGTTCCGTGAGATGCTCGACGCCGGCGACCGAAGCGTCGCCATGGAAGCCTCGTCGCACGGCTCGGAGCTCAAGCGGCTCGTCGGTACGCGCTTCGCCTCGCTCGTCTTCACGAATCTGAGCCAGGACCATCTCGACCTGCACGGAACGCTCGACGCGTACTTCGACGCCAAACGGCGCCTGTTCGTCGAGCCCGACGTCGACGGGCGCCGCCCGCCCGCTGCGGTGAACATCGGGGACGACCACGGCCGCCGGCTGGCGGAGGAGCTACGGGAGCTGGGAGAGCGACCCCTCACGTTCGGGCTCACCGACGACGCCGACATTCGCGCGGACGACCTCGAGCTCACGGCAGCGGGGGCCCGCTTCAGCGCCGACGGCATCGACCTGAGGACCAAGCTTCGTGGGCGGTTCAACGTGGAGAACGTGCTCGGTGCAGTCGCGTCCGCTCGTCTGCTCGGAATCGACGGCGCCTCGGTCGCCGCCGGTGTCGAGCACCTGGCCGGCGTCCCGGGCCGCTTCGAAGCGGTGGAGGAAGGGCAGCCGTTCACGGTCCTGGTCGACTACGCGCACACGCCCGAGGCGCTCGAGAACGTCCTGCGCGAAGCGCGCGGGCTGGCGCGCGGGCGTGTCCTGTGCGTGTTCGGCTGCGGCGGCGACAGGGACCGCGGCAAGCGGCCGCTCATGGGCAAGGTCGTGGACGAGCTCGCCGACGTCGCCGTCGTCACGTCCGACAATCCGCGCAGCGAAGAGCCGCGCGCGATCATCGACGAGATCCTCCCGGGCATGTCCGGCGACGTCGAGGTGGAGGAGGACCGCGCGACGGCGATCGCGTGGGCGCTCGAGCGCGCCGACGAGGGTGACGTCGTCGTCATCGCCGGGAAGGGTCACGAGCAAGGGCCAGGAGTTCCGCGACCGCACGATTCCCTTCGACGACCGCGAGGTGGCCCGCGACGTCCTGCGCCGGCTCGAGGCCGGAGCCGCAGCGTGATTCCGCTCACCCTCGACGAGGTACGCGCGCTGGCGCCCGGCACGCTGAGGGCCGCCACGGGAGCGGAGCGCATCACCGGCGTGAGGGTGGACTCGCGCACGGTGGAGGAGGGCGATCTCTTCGTCGCGGTCGGCCGGGGCAGCGAGTTCGTCGACGACGCTCTCGCCCGCGGCGCCGGAGCGGCACTCGTTCCCGACGACGCCTTCGCCGCTCTTGCTGCCCTCGCGCGCGAGGTCCGGTCCCGCAGCTCGGCGCGCGTCGTCGCCGTCACCGGCTCGACGGCGAAGACCTCGACGAAGGACATCATCGGCGCCTTGTGCACTCCGCACGCCCGCACGGTCGTCGCGGAGGGAAGCCAGAACAACGAGGTCGGGCTTCCGCTCACGCTGTGTCGCATCGAGGAGGACACGGAGATCGTCGTGCTCGAGATGGGCATGCGCGGGCTGGGCCAGATCGCGGAGCTCTGCGACACGGCGCGGCCCGACGTCGGTGTGATCACCAAGATCGGGCCCGTCCACCTCGAGCTGCTCGGGACCGTCGAGCGGGTCGCGCAGGCGAAGGCCGAGCTCATCGAGGCGCTGCCGCCCGGCGGGACCGCGGTGGTTCCGGCCGGAGAGCAGTACCTCGACCCGTACCTGTGGCGGGACGACATCTCCGTCATCCGGTTCGGCGAGGGCGGCGACGTGAGCCTGTCGTACTTCTCGGCAACGGGTGAGACCTCGCGCCTCAAGGTGAATGCATTCGGACGCTCGCTGACGCTCGAGTTCAGCTTCACCTCCCGCTACAACGCGACGAACGCGCTCGCCGCGCTGGCCGCCTACCACGCGCTCGGCTTGCCGCTCGGCAAGGCGCAGAAGGGAGCGCGCAAGGTCCAGCTGTCGCGCTGGCGCGGCGAGGAGCTGCCCCTTGCCGGCGGCGGTGTCCTCATCAACGACTGCTACAACGCCAACCCGATCTCGGTCGTCGCCGCGCTCGAGAACCTCGTCGAGCGCGGAGCGGGGAAGCGTACGGTCGCCGTGCTCGGGGACATGGCCGAGCTCGGGCCGGGAGCATCCTCGTACCACCGCGAGGTCGGCGCGGTCGTATCCCGGCTCGGAATCGACGCGCTCGTCGCGGTGGGCGGCCTCGCGCGTGCGTACCTCGACGGCGCACGGGGCGTGCCGGTGACGAGGTACGCGCCCACGGTCGAGCAGGGTCTCGCCGCCGTTCGCGAAGTGCTCGAGCCGGGTGATTACGTGCTCGTCAAGGGCTCGCGGGCCATGGGCCTCGAGGTGATCGGCGAGGCCGTCGCGGTCGTTCCCGTCGCGCGCTGACGCGTCGGCCGTCCCCGACTCGGACTAGGCTCCAAGCCCAGACGTGGTCGAGGTCCTTCTCTCCGGCATCATCGCGATGGTCATCTCGCTCGCGGCCGGGCCGAAGTTCATCGAGTTCCTGAGGCGGAACGAGTTCGGCCAACAGATCCGCGAGGAGGGGCCGCAGGGGCACGTGGTCAAGCAGGGCACGCCCACGATGGGTGGCCTCCTGATCATGATCGCGATGGCCTTCCCCTTCCTGATCTTCTCGGAGCACACCGTCCCGGCGCTGACCGCCTTCTCAGTCGCGCTCGGCTGCGCCGCGATCGGTTTCGTCGACGACTGGATGAAGGTGTCGCACCGGCGCTCGCTCGGACTGCCGGGCCGCTGGAAGCTCGCGCTCCTCGCGGCCATCACCCTCTTCGTCGCCGTCGTCGTCGAGCGCGGCGACTTCAAGACGACGATCTACCTGCCGCTTCTGGACATCGACGTGCCGCTCTCGTGGGGCTGGTACGTCCTTCTCTTCGTGATCATTGCGGGCGCGTCGAACAGCGTGAACCTCACCGACGGCCTCGACGGTCTCGCGTCGGGCACCGCGACGATCTCGATCTTCACGTACACCGCCATCACGCTCGTCGCCTACCTCGTCAGCCTGCGGCGGGGCACCGCCGACGTCGAGCAGCTCGATCTCGCCATTCTCGGGGCGGCGCTGATCGGGGCTTCGATCGGCTTCCTCTGGTACAACGCGTTTCCCGCGCAGGTCTTCATGGGGGACACGGGGTCGATGGGGCTCGGCGGCGCACTCGCGGCGTTCGCGATCATGACGAAGACCGAGGCGCTGCTCATCCTGATCGGCGGCATCTTCGTGATCGAGGCGCTCTCGGTGATGCTGCAGGTCTTCACGTTCAAGTGGCTCGGCAAGCGCGTGCTCTTGATGGCGCCGTTGCACCATCACTTCGAGATGAAGGCGTGGTCGGAGACGCGCATCATGGTGCGCTTCTGGATCGCCGCCGCGATCCTCTGCGCCTGCGCTTTTGTCCTCTACTACCGGTACGCGTCGAAGTTCGCTGCCTGAGCGCGCGCTCGTTCTCGGGCTCGCGCGCTCCGGCGAGGCCGCCGCCCTGGCGCTCGGCCGGCGCGGGACGGCCGTCCTCGGGGTCGACCGCCGGGAGGACCTCGACGTCGGGAGGCTTCGCGCCGCGGGCGTCGAAGTCGTCCTCGGCGCGGAGGACCCCGCGCTCCTCGAAGGCGTGGACCTGCTCGTCAAAAGCCCCGGCGTACCCCGCGAGGCGGCCCTCGTGGAGGCCGCGCGCGAGCGTGGGCTCACGATCTGGAGCGAGATCGAGCTCGGCGGCCTCCTGCTCGCGAATCCCGTGCTCGGGGTTACCGGGACGAACGGGAAGACGACCACGACCGAGCTCCTCGGAGCGATCTTCCGCGCGGCCGACCGACCGGTCGCCGTGGCCGGCAACGTCGGACGTCCTCTCACGGGACTCGACGGCGTCATCGCGCCTGACGCGTGGGTTGTCTGCGAGCTCTCGAGCTTCCAGCTCGAGGACATCGACGCCTTTCGCCCACGCGTCGCCGTTCTCCTCAACCTGACGCCGGACCACCTCGACCGCCACGGGACCTTCGAGGACTACCGCGCCGCCAAGCTGCGCGTCTTCGAGAACCAGGAGGAAGACGACGTCGCGATCGTGCCGCGCGGCTTCGAGGATGTCCCCGGCCGCGGACGCCGCATCGAGTTTGCGCCCGATGACGAGCTGCCGGCCGATCCGCTCATCCCCGGCGAGCACAACCGCGAGAACGCCGCGGCCGCGACGGCCGCCGCGCGCGCCATCGGCATCGGCGACGACGCGATCGCGGAGGCGCTTCGGACCTTCGCCGGCGTGCCGCACCGCCTCGAGCTCGTCCGCGAGGTCGGCGGCATTCGTTTCGTCAACGACTCGAAGGCGACGAACCCGGAAGCCGCCGAACGCGCGCTCTCCGCCTACCCGCCCGGTCTGCGCGTCATCCTCGGAGGCAGCCGCAAGGGCGCCTCCTACGCGGGGCTCGCACGCACGGCGCGCATCGCCGGCGTGTCGTGCGCATACGTGATCGGTGAAGCCGCCGACGACATCGCCGAGGCGCTCGCCTCGCAGGGCGTTCGCTTCCGCCACTCGGGCGACCTCGAGACGGCTGTCAGCGAGGCGTTCGCCGACGCCGAGCGGGGCGAGGTCGTGCTCCTCTCGCCTGCGTGTGCGAGCTACGACCAGTTCCGCGACTTCGAGGAGCGCGGCGAACGTTTCCGTGAGCTGGTGAAGGCGCTGTGACGAAAGCCTCGCGCGCGCAGCTCGATTACCACCTCCTAGTCCTGCTCACACTCGGCCTCGTCGCCTTCGGCCTCGTCATGGTCTACAGCGCGAGCTCCGCACGCGCGATGCTGGCGGCGAACGACCCGGCCTACTACTTGAAGCGCCAGGCGCTCTACGCGCTGCTCGGCCTCGGCCTGCTCGCGCTCATGACGCGCATCGACTTTCGCGCGCTGCGGCACGTCGGCGGGCCACTGCTTGGCGTCAGCTTCTTCCTCCTCGTCGCCGTGCTCGCGGTCGGGACGGAGGTGAACGGTGCGCGGCGCTGGCTCTCGACCGGCGTGATCGATTTCCAGCCCTCCGAGCTCGCGAAGTTCGCCGTCGCGCTCTGGGTCGCAGGGCTCCTCGTGCGCCGGCCGGCGCCGACCACGCTCGGTGAGCTCTTACGGCCGCTCGGTCTCGTCGTGGGGCTCGCGTGCGGGCTGATCCTGATCGAGCCGGACCTTGGCACGGCCATCGCGATCGCGGTGATGACGAGCGCGATGCTCGTCGTCGCGGGGACGCGGCTTCGCGTGTTGCTCGCGGGCGCAGGGATTGGCGCCGCCATCGTGCTCGTCGCCATCTGGCTCGAGCCCTATCGGCGGGCCCGCTTCTTCAGCTTCCTCGACCCGTGGCAGGACCCCGACGGCGCGGGCTTCCAGTCCGTGCAGGCGCTGATCGCGCTCGGGTCCGGCGGGTTCTTCGGCGTCGGTCTCGGCGAGAGCGTGCAGAAGGTCTATTACCTCCCCGAGGCCTCGACGGACATGATCTTCGCCATCGTCGGCGAGGAGCTCGGCCTCTTCGGCTCGCTCGCCGTCATCGCCGCCTTCGCGCTCTTCGGCTACGCGGGCTTCAACGTCGCGCTGCGCTGCCGCGACCCGTTCGGCAAGGTCCTGGCGACCGGCATCACCGCGCTGATCTGCGGCCAGGCTGCCCTCAACATGAGCGCGGTGCTGGGGCTCCTGCCGCTCACGGGTATCCCGCTTCCCTTCGTGAGCTACGGCGGCTCGAGCCTCGTCATCGGCCTCACGTCGGTGGGAGTCCTCCTTAACATCGCCGTGAATGGCTCCGTCGCCGAAGCCGAAGTGCCTGATCGCCGCCGGCGGGACGGCCGGCCACGTGCTGCCGGCGATCGCAGTCGCCGAAGCGCTCGCAGCGCGCGACGCGGCCGTGAGCTTCGCCGGTACGCCTGACCACATCGAGGCGCGGCTCGTTCCGGCCGCGGGCTTCGAGCTCGACACGTTCCGTGTGGAGGGCTTTCCGCGCAGGCCGAGCGTCGCGCTGGCGCGCGCACTGGCGCGCGCCGCTTTCGCGCCGCCCGCGTGCGTTCAGATCCTGCGCCGGCGCCGGCCCGACGTCGTCCTCGGCGGCGGTGGCTACGTCGCCGGGCCGATGGTCCTCGCTGCGGGAGCTCTGCGGATTCCCGCTGCGCTCATGGAGGCCGACGCGCATCTCGGCCTCGCCAACCGCCTCGCGCGTCCGTTCGCCAAGCGCGTGTTCCTTTCGTTCCCCATCGAGGGCCTCGAGGGTGACAAGTACCGCGTCGTCGGTCGGCCCATTCCGGCGCGCTCGCGTGTGAACGGACAGGACGAAGCGCGGCGGAAATTCGGATTGCCCGGCGACGCGCCGTGTGTGCTCGTGTTCGGCGGGAGCCAGGGGGCAAAGCGCCTCAACGAGGCGGCCGTCGCCGCGTTCGGCGAGGGGGGCCCCTGCGTCCTTCACCTGTCCGGTGAGCGCGACTACGAGGCGCTCGCTCCCCGTGTCACGCGCGCGGGATACAAGCTGCTCCCCTTCACGGACGACTTCGGCGCCGCACTGGCCGCGACGGACATCGTCGTGGCTCGCGCCGGGGGCTCGGTGTGGGAGGTGGCGGCGGCCGGGAAGCCGGCGCTCCTCGTTCCCTATCCGCACGCGACGGCCGACCACCAGGCGAAGAACGCGCGCTTCTTCGAGGAGGCGGGCGGGGCGCTCGTCGTGCCCGAGGACGAGCTCGACCTGCGCCGCCAGGTGGACGAGCTGCTCATCGACGGTGCGCGGCTGGAGCGCATGCGCCGTGCGATGCGCGCGGTCGCTCGCCCGGACGCCGCGGATGCGATCGCGGAGGAGTTGATCGAGCTTGCCTCCGCTGGCGGGTAGAAAGATCTGGTTTGCCGGGATCGGCGGTGCCGGCCTGTCCGGCTACGCGGTCGTGGCGAAGGCGCTCGGCGCGGAGGTGGGAGGCTGGGACAAGGTCGAGACCCCGTACCTCGCCTACGTTCGCGAAGCGGGCATCGAGGTCGAGGTGCAACTCGAGCCTGTCGTTCCGGCCGGCTGGGAGGTGGTCGTCTCGACGGCCTTCGCTCCGCGCATCACGGGACGGAGCCGCGCCGAGTTTCTGGCCGAGCTCGTGTCGCTGCACCGTGCGATCGTCGTCGCGGGCGCGCACGGCAAGACCACGACCGCCGCAATGATCGCGTTCGTTCTCGACCGGCTCGGTCTCGATCCGGGCTTCCTGATCGGCGGCGAGGTCCCGCAACTCGGCGGCAACGCGAGGGCGGGGAGTGGCTGGCTCGTGGTCGAGGGCGACGAGTCGGACCGCACTGTCTTCTCACTGAGCCCCGAGATCGCCGTGATCACGAACGTCGAGCTCGACCACCACACGACGTTCGCTTCGACTGCGGAGCTCGCCGACGAGTTCGAGCGCTGGGCCAAGACGGTTCCGGTCGTGATCCGTGGAGAAGAGGTCTCTGCGCCGCCCGAGCTCGAGCTCGCGGTTGCGGGCGAGCACAACCGGGCCAACGCGGCGTGTGCGCTCGCCGCGCTCACCGCCGCGGGAGTCGAGCGCCCTGACGCGCTCCGCTTCCTGAGCGAGTTCCGCGGTGTCGGCCGCCGGCTCGAGGCGCGTGGCGAGGAAGGCGGCGTGTGCATCGTCGACGACTACGGCCACCACCCGAGGGAAGTCGCGGCGTCAATCGCCGCAGCCCGCTCGCTGGTCGAAGACGGTGGACGGCTGCTCGTCCTCTTCCAGCCGCATCTGTACTCGCGGACGGCGCACCTTGCGCACGAGCTCGCCGAAGCGCTCGCGCACGCCGACGTAGCCTGCGTGACCGACGTCTACGCGGCCCGCGAGGACCCGGTGGAGGGCGTGAGTGGAAAGCTCGTCGTCGACGAGCTCGCCGCGCTCAGGCCGGGCATGCCAATCGGCTGGGGCCCGACGCTCGAAGACGCTGCAGCAATCGTCGCCGGCCGGGCACGGCCGGGCGACCTCGTCCTCACCGTCGGCGCTGGCGACGTGGACAAGACCATCCCGCTCCTGCTCGAGAAGCTCGCCGCGTGAAGCTCAAGGAGAACGTCCAGCTCTCGAAGTTCACAACGCTCGGGACGGGCGGGCCGGCGCACTGGTTCGCGGAGCCCGAGGACGTCGAAGGGCTGTCCGAGGTGCTCACGGCTGCCGATCAGCGGCAGATCCCCGCGGCCCCGATCGGCCTCGGCTCCAACCTCCTCGTGGCGGACGAGGGCTTCGACGGCGTGGCGCTGCGGCTCAAGGGCGCTCTCGCCGTGGCGCTGACCGGAGAGGACCGCCTGATGGCCGGTGGCGGCACGGCGCTCGCCGTCTGCCTGCACCGCATGCGGGCCGCCGGGCTCGGCGGGATGGAGTTCGTCTGCGCGATCCCTGGCACCGTCGGCGGCGCCGTCTGGATGAACGCGGGCGCCTACGGCGGGGACATAGCCGGCGTTCTGACGCGCGCGCACGTGGTCGACGCGCGCGGGGCCCGCTGGATGACTCCCGCCGAGATCGGCCTCAGCTACAGGCGCTCAGACCTGCGCCGGGGACAGATCGTGGCCGGAGCGGAGTTCCAGCTCGAGCGCCGGGCGGAGGAGGACATCCGGGCGACCGTCGCGGAGATGCAGGGCCAGCGGAAAGCAGCTCAGCCCACCAACAAGCGCACCTTCGGAAGCGTGTTCAAGAACCCGGACCACGAGCTGACCGCGGGGCGGATGCTCGAGGCCTGCGGCCTGCGCGGTCACCGGATCGGCGGGGCGCAGATCTCTCCCAAGCACGCGAACTTCATCGAGAACGCGGGCGGGGCGACGAGCGCCAACGCCATCGCGCTGATCGCCGAGGCGCGCCGTCGAGCGCTGGAGGAATTCGGCGTGCGGCTCGAGCCCGAGGTCCAGCTGCTGGGATCCATCGAGATCCCATCTCTCCCCCGGTCAGGACCCGGACCCCTCGTGCCGAACTGCAAACGGTGGCGGATTGGACGACGCCTGCGCTCGCGCGCCCGCGCCTGCCTGCGCGCGCGGCGCTCCTGCCTTCGCGCAGAACGCTGACGATCGCGGCCGCCGTCGTCGTGGCCGTCGCCCTCGCCTACGTCGCCGCCCGCACGACGCCGTTGTTCGCGGTCAAGCAGGTCGAGGTCCGAGGCGCTCCGCCCGAAACGGCGGCTGAGGTGGAGAGCGCCGTCGCCCGCTTCGTCGGCACGAGTCTCGTCGCCCTCGACGGCGACGATCTCGTCCGGCGCGTCGAGTCGCTGCCGACCGTCATCTCCGCCGAGTACGACCGCGCCTTCCCGAACACGCTCACGATCTTCGTCCAGGCGGAACGGCCGGTCGCCGTCGTGGCTCAAGGCGGAACGCGCTGGCTCGTGTCCGAGCGCGGACGTGTGCTGCGGAGGGCGGACGCCGACGAGACGCAGAGCTACCCGCGCATCGAGCTCGCCGGCATGCGGTCCGCATCGCCGGGGAAGACGCTCGAGGCCCCGGCCGTCCGCGTGCCGCTGAGCGCCCTCGCGAAGGTCGACAAGAAGTTCCCGGTGCGGATCCGTCTCGCGGCCCTGGCCGGGGGCAACGTGATCCTCACGGTTGGCGACAGCACCGAGGTTCGGCTCGGCGAACCGGTGGATCTCGAGCTCAAGCTGGCGGCGGCCGCCCGCGTTCTGTCGGCCCTCAGCGGTGAGGAACGCGCCACTCTCGCCTATCTGGACGTCAGCCTCCCTGAACGCCCCGTTGCAGCGAACAACCCTCAAGTCGTAGGTTGAGGTTTAGGGTTTGTCCACATAGTCCCTGCAAACCACCTGGTTGACATCGTGGAAAGCGGGGCATAGGCTCAGGCGACGCTCAGGTTGAGCTTCAGAGACGGGAGGAGTTCGTGAGAGATCAAAGCGGCGCGTATCTCGCCATGATCAAGGTCGTCGGAGCCGGCGGCGGCGGGTCGAATGCCGTCAATCGGATGATCGAAGCGGGCCTGCGCGGCTGCGAGTTCATCGCGGTCAACACCGACGCGCAGGCGCTCCTCATGTCCGAGGCCGACCAGAAGCTCCACATCGGGGCGCGGACGAGCCGAGGGCTCGGAGCCGGCGCCGATCCGGAGGTCGGCGCGCGCGCGGCGGCGGAGAGCCACGACGAGATCAAAGAAGCGCTGAAGGGCGCCGACATGGTCTTCATCACGGCGGGCGAAGGCGGCGGCACCGGCACCGGTGGCGCGCCGATCATCGCCGAGATCGCACGCGACGAGCTCGGCGCTCTCACCGTCGGCGTCGTCACCCGCCCGTTCGGCTTCGAGGGTCGCAAGCGGGCCGAGCAGGCCCAGACCGGCATCTCGAACCTGCGCGACAAGTGCGACACCCTGATCGTGATTCCCAACGACCGCCTGCTCCAGGTGGTCGAGAAGCAGACGTCCGTGATCGAGGCCTTCCGCATGGCCGACGACGTGCTGCGCCAGGGCGTCCAGGGCATCACCGACCTGATCACGATCCCCGGGCTCGTCAACCTCGACTTCGCCGACGTTCGGACGATCATGACCGACGCCGGCTCCGCCCTCATGGGAATCGGCGAGGCAGACGGCGAGAGCCGCGCCGCCGAGGCGGCTCGCGTGGCCGTGTCCTCTCCGCTCCTCGAGGCCTCCGTCGAAGGCGCGACCGGCATCCTCCTCAACATCACCGGCGGCTCCGACCTCGGTCTCTTCGAGGTGAACGAGGCCGCCGAGGTCGTGACGGGCGCTGCCGACACGAACGCGAACATCATCTTCGGCGCCGTCATCGACGAGAACCTCGCCGGCCGGGTGCGCGTCACGGTGATCGCGACCGGCTTCGACCGCAGCCTGCGGCGCGAGCGCAGGGACCGCCCGGCGGAGGAGCCTCAGCGGGAGCCGGCGAGCTCGGAGCGCTTCGAGCTCCCCGCGGACGTGCTCGAAGTTCCGTCCTTCCTGCGGCGCCGCTAGCCGGGCGGCCAGGAAGACGAAGACGCCGCGGCGGCTGAGCCCGCGCGGACCGCTTCGTCGAGCGCCTGCGCGAATGGGCGCCCCGCGGCGAGCGCGGCGAGGAGTGCGCCGGCGAACGCGTCGCCCGCCCCGGCCGCATCGACCACCTGGACCTCCGGAGCGGGCGCCTGCAGCACCTCCCCGTCGACCACTCCGATAGCCCCGGCCGCACCCCGTTTCACGCAGACGAGGCGAAAGAGATCGCCGAGGGCCCTGGCCGCCCCCTCGGGCTCCTCGTCCGTGAGGGCGAAGGCCTCGTCCTCGTTGAGAAGAAGGGCAGACGCTCCGCTCGTCGCGGCGAAGAAGGGCTCCCGGCCGTAGCGGTCGAGCAGGCGCGCCGAGGCGGCGTCGACCGCGACCCACTCCGCGTCGGCCCGCTTGAGGGCGGCGAGCGCCCCGCCCTCCGTGTCGGCTTGGAGCAGCGCATAGCCGGAGACGAGCACGGCTCCTGCCTGGAGGCGTGGAGGTACGTCGTCCGGCGAGAAGCGGGCGTTGGCGCCGCGCTCGGCGACGATCGTGGAGCCGAGCGTGAGCACGGCGCCCGTCGGGCTCGCTCCGTCGGCTGCGAGAAGAGCCTCGATCCCGCGCCCCTCGAGCGCCGACCGGAGCATCCTCCCGGCGACGTCGTCGCCGACGCGGCCGACGACCGCGGCGTTCGCTCCGCCGGCGCGCGCCCACGCCGCGGCGTTCGCCGCTGATCCGCCGGCCGTGATCCGCACCTTGCCGGTCACGTGGCCGCCGTGCGCGAGCGCGTCGTCCGCGACCGAGACGTCGATCATGACGTCGCCCACCGCGATGACGTCGCGCCGGTCCACCGCGCGGCGAGCATAGGAGAGAATTACCGCGATGGCCGAGGTCTTCAGCTGCTCTGCCTGCGGGCACGAGAACGACGGAGATCAGCGCTTCTGCACGAACTGCGGGACGTCGCTCCTGCAGGCGTGCCCGACCTGCAGCGCAACCAACCTCCCCGGCGCCAAGTTCTGCGGCAACTGCGGCAACGCGCTCGGGGACGCGGCCACGGAGCGGCGGCTTCCCGGAGAGCGGCGCCTCGCGACCGTCCTCTTCGCCGACATCTCCGGGTTCACGAACATTTCCAAGACGAAGGACCCGGAAGATCTCAAGCAGATCGTCGACTCGTGCATGACGAAGCTCGCCGCCGTGGTCGAGCGCTACGACGGCTTCGTCGACAAGGTGATCGGGGACGCGCTCATGGCCGTGTTCGGTGCGCCCGTCGCGCACGGCGACGACCCGGAGCGCGCGGTCCGCGCTGCCCTCGAGATGCAGCAATGCGCCGTCGACAACGAAGAGGAGTTCGGCGGACTGGCGCTCAGCATCGGCATCAACACCGGCGACGTCTACTTCGCGCCGGCAGGGCCCGACGAGCGCGACACCGTCTTGGGCGACGCAGTCAATGCCGCCCAGCGCCTCCAGGCCGCCGCCACCGCGGGCGAGATCTTCGTCGGGGAGGAGACGCGCCGCGCATCCGACCGCGCCATCGCGTACGAAGACGTCTCTCCGGTCCAGATCAAGTCGACGGAAGAGCCCATCCCGGCCTACCGGGCGACGAAGCTCGCTACCGTCGGGCCCGAAGGCGCGCCGGCGGCGCCGATCGTCGGGCGTGACGGAGAGCTCGTCGTTCTGCGCGGCGTCTGGGAGCGCGTGACCGGCGAGCGGAGGGCTCACCTCGTCACGGTCCTCGGCCCGCCGGGCATCGGCAAGACACGTCTCGCGCTCGAGGTGGCCCGCCTGGCCGAATCGGCCGGAGGCGCCGTCGTCAGAGGACGATCGCTTCCGTACGGTCAGACGAGCGGCTACGGCGCGCTCAGCCAGCAGGTCAAGCAGGTCGCGGGCGTGTACGACAGTGACGCGCCCGCGGTGGCCGGCGAGAAGCTCATGGCTGCCGTCGGCGGGCTGTTCGAGGCGGAGGCGGGCGCCGACGTCGGTCGCCATCTGGCCGCTCTCCTCGGCCTCGGCGACGAGACGATTCCCGACAAGCACGTGCTCTTCCTCTCGGTGCGCCGGTTCGTCGAAGCGCTCGCGGCAGAGCACCCGCTGCTGCTCGTCTTCGAGGACATCCACTGGGCCGACGCGAGCCTCCTCGACCTGATCGAGCACCTGGCGGCGCGCCTGCGCGACGTTCCCCTTCTCATCCTTGCGCTCGCGCGGCCGGAGCTCCTGCAAACGCGGCCGACGTGGGGCGGCGGCTTGCTCTCTTACACCGCGCTTCCGCTCGACCCGCTCAGCGCGGCGAACACACGCGAGCTCGCGCTCCGGCTGCTGCGTGAGGACTCCGTCGACGTCGACGCCGAGCTCGTCGCCCGCCTCGGGGAGACCGCCGAGGGAAACCCGCTCTTCATCGAGGAGCTCGCCGCATCGCTCGCCGAGCAGGGAGGAGGCTCGCTCGCGCAGCTTCCCACGACCGTGCACGGAATCATCGCTGCCCGCCTCGACAGCCTTCCCGAGGAAGAGCGGGCCGTCGTCTTCGATGCGTCCGTCGTCGGCAAGCTCTTCTGGCGCGGCGTGCTCGAGCGTCTCGGCAGCGGCGACGGAGCGCTCGATGCGATTCTCGACTCGCTCGAGGCCCGCGATCTCGTTCGGCGCGAGCCGACGTCGCGCCTCGAAGGCGACGAGGAGTACTCCTTCAAGCACATGCTCATCCGCGAGGTGGCGTACGGCACGCTGCCGAAGGCCGTTCGGCGCGAGCGCCACGCCGTCGTCGCCACGCAGATCGAAGAGTTCGTCGGGGAGCGAATCGGCGCGTCGGCGTCCATCCTCGCCCACCACTGGGAGCAGGCGGGTGAGCTCGACAAGGCCGTCGAGTACATGATCAGCGCGGCGCGTGTCGCCGGGCGCGCGTGGGCGAAGGCGGAGGCGGTCGCCCTCTACTCGCAAGCGCTCGATCTCATTCCGGCCGACGACCCGCGACGCCACCGGTTGCGCCTCGAGCGCGCGACGACGCTCGTGCAGGCCGGCGAGTTCCCGCAGGCGCTCCCCGAGCTCGACGAGCTCATCCCCGGCCTGGAAGGTCGTGATCGGTTCGAAGCGCTCGACAGCCGCTTCAAGGGCACGTTCTGGGGGCTCACCGACGCCGAGGGCTCGCGCGCCATCAGCGTGGAAGCGGGCCGGCTGGCCGAGGAGCTCGGCGACGAGGAGCTGCGGGCCGTGGCTCTCTACAAGCAATCGGCAGCCACGGCGATGGACGGAGCGGTCGAGGAAGCGCTTGTCCTCGGACGTGAGGCGCTCGCGTTGTGGAAGCCCGGCACGCGCCGGGCCGATCGAGCGGAGGCGCTCGAGTGGCACAGCCTCCACCACTACTGGCTTGGACGCTATGAAGGCGGCGTCGAGGTCGCCCGCCAGGCGATCGAGGTGGGCACCGAGCTCTACAGCGTCTACGGGGTCGTCAACGGGCACGGCGATCTCGGTCTTTCGCTCACCGGCCTCGGCCGGCACGAGGAGGCGCTCGAGGTCTTCGCGCGCGGCGCCGCGCAGGGTCGTGAGCTCGAGCTCCAGCCGCGTTTCACCTCACGGCTCCTGAACATGTGGGCCGGCACGCTCCGCGAGCTGTACGAGCTGGACGAAGCGCGCCGTCTCAACGACGAGGCCATCGACTTGGCGGGCGGGATCTCCTTTGCCGGAGCGGTCGTGAGCGGCCAGATCGACCTTGCCGTCCTCGCCCTCCTTTCGGGTGACGTCGGCGCGGCCGAAAACACGCTCCCGAAACTGCTCGAGGCGGCCGCCGCGACGAAGGGCTGGCACCAGTGGCTCTGGACGGCGCGCATCCGGGCCCTCGCCGCGGAGCTCGAGCTCACCGCTGGCCGGCTCGACAAAGCCGCCGAAGCCGCGCACGGCGCCCTCGAGCACGCCGAGCACTACCGGCGGCTGAAGTATGTCGCCGCCGCGCGGCAGACCATCGGCGCCACACTGCTGGCGCAAGGGGACGCCGCAAGTGCGGCTGAGGTGCTTCGCCAGGCGCTCGCCGAGGCCGAGACACTCAAGCATCCACCGTCGGTCTGGAGGTCGTCCGGCAAGCTCGCGGAGGCTCTGTACGCCGTCGGCGACGATTCCGGGGCGGAGGCTGCATCGAACCAGGCGCGCTCCACGGTCGATGCGTTCGCAGCGGGTCTTTCCGAGGAGCGGCGAGAGCGCTTTCTCGCCGCGCCGCAAGTCTCAGAGCTCCTCACGGTCGCGCGGTAACGAGGTTCGAGTGCGGCCTCCTCGCGAGCCCTTTCGCATCAAGATGGTGGAGCCCGTTCGCGAAACGACGCGTGCAGAGCGCGAACGCGCGCTCGAAAACGCCGGCTGGAACCTCTTTCAGCTCGCGGCGCGAGACGTCGAGCTCGATCTGCTGACCGACTCGGGCACGGGTGCGATGAGCCAGGAGCAGTGGGCCTCGCTGCTTCGGGGCGACGAGTCGTACGCCGGTTCGCGAAGCTTCGAGCGCTTCCGGGACGCGATCTACCAGACTCTCGGCTTCCCGCTCGTCGTGCCCGCACACCAGGGTCGCGGCGCCGAAAGCATCTTCTTCGGAGCAGTCATCGACCCGGGCGAGATCGTGCCGTCGAACGCGCACTTCGACACGACGCGCGCGCACATCGAGGTGCGAAAGGGAATCGCGCTGGACCTTCCGGTTCCGGGCTCTCTCGATCCCGACCTCGACGAGCCGTTCAAGGGCGACATGAACACGTCGGCGCTCGAA
The DNA here is from genome assembly GCA_963747715.1 of uncultured Actinomycetes bacterium. Lineage (GTDB taxonomy): Bacteria > Actinomycetota > Thermoleophilia > Gaiellales > Gaiellaceae > CAVVGB01. The sequence goes on along the minus strand of CAVVGB010000009.1, from coordinate 497,240 downwards.
GGGCTCCTCGACGGCCCCGAGGGCGAGCGCGTCTCGATCGTGATGCTGACCGTGACGAACAACGCGGGCGGCGGCCAGCCCGTCTCGCTTGCCAACATCGCGGAAGTCACCAAACTCGCCCACGACTACGGGAAGAAGCTCGTCCTCGACATCGCGCGCTTCGCCGAGAACGCCTGGTTCATCCAGCAGCGCGAGGAGGGCTACGCGGACACGCCGCTCACCGAGATCGCGAAGCAGATGGTAGTCGAGGCGGATGCCGTCCTCATGAGCGCGAAGAAGGACGGTCTCGCCAACATCGGCGGGTTCGTCGCCGTGCGCGAGGACGAGGAGTTCTTCCACCGGCTACAGGCGCGCGGCATCGTGTTCGAGGGATTCCCGACGTACGGCGGACTGGCAGGCCGCGACCTCGAGGCGATCGCGACCGGCCTGCACGAGGTGCTCGACCCGAGCTACCTGCGTCACCGGATCGAGCAAGTCGCGTACCTCGGTCACGTGCTGGGGGAGAACGGCGCGTCGGTGCTGCGTCCGTTCGGCGGCCACGCCGTCTATCTGAACGCCACGCCGATGTTCCCGCACATCCCGCCCGAGCAGTTTCCTGCGCAGGCCCTCGCGTGCGCGCTCTACCTCGAAGGCGGCGTGCGCGGCGTCGAGATCGGCTCGGTCATGGCGGGGCGCGACCCGGCGACGGGGGAGAACCGGCGTCCGCCGCTCGAGCTCGTCCGCCTCGCCGTGCCGCGGCGCGTGTACACGTCGCGACAGCTCGAGCAGGCCGGCGACGCTGCCGCTGCGGTTCTCGCCGACGGCGATTCGGTCCGCGGTCTCCAGATGGTGTCGGAAGCGCCGGTGCTCCGGCACTTCACGGCACGCTTCCGTCCGCTCTAGGCCTCGCTCGTGCGCGGATCGAGCCGCGTGACGATGGCGGCGACGGCCTGGTGCACCTTGTCCACGACCGCGTAGCGACCTCGCTGCGCGAGGACGCGCTCGACGCGCTCGTCCTCATGGCCGGGCGACACGATGAAGTGGGTGCTCTCGCTTCGCACTTCCTCGTAATCCTCGAGCGGCACCTCGACACGGTCGTGGCACCCCACGTCCGAGCACTCGCAGTAGAAGTCGGCGGTGCCCACCTCGAAGCGCTCGGCGGTCTCCGCGATCTGCTCGTTGACGTCGCGGAACAGCGCTTCCGTCTCGGCGATTCTCTCGTGTTCTCTGCCCATTCCAGGGATAAGAACGAGGTATCGGCGCATTCGGTTACGGATAGGATCCTGCGCGGTGCAGACCCTCCGGCGTACGCCCCTGTACGAGCGCCACGCCGCTCTCGGCGCGCGCCTCGTGCCGTTTGCGGGATGGGAGATGCCCGTCCAGTACACCTCGATTACAGACGAGCATCGTGCTGTTCGTAAATCAGCAGGCGTGTTCGACGTCTCGCACATGGGACAGCTCGAGCTCGCCGGCGACGGCGCGCACGAGTACCTGCAAGCGCGCCTCTCCAACGACCTCGACCGCGTCGGCGCGCGCGAGGCGCAATACACGCTGCTGACGAACGAGGAGGGCGGCATCGTCGACGACCTGATCGCGTACCGCCGGGGCGACGACGACTACCTGCTGATCGTGAACGCCTCGAACGTCGACGCCGACCATTCGGTCCTCGGCGAGACGCAGGACGTGTCGTCTCGGTGGGCGCTCCTCGCCGTGCAGGGCCCGGATGCGCTCGAGCGTCTCGAGACCACGATCGAGCCGTTCGCGTTTCGCGAGGACGACGTGCTCGGCGTGCGCTGTCTCATCGCGGGAACGGGCTACACGGGCGAGCGAGGCTGCGAGCTCGGCTGCGACCCGGACGACGCGGCCGTCCTCTGGGATGCGATCCTCGAGCGCGGGGTGACACCCTGCGGGCTCGGCGCGCGCGACACGCTTCGGCTCGAGGTCTGCTACCCGCTGCATGGGAACGACATTTCGCCGGAGCGAACGCCAATCGAAGCGGGGCTCGGATGGGCGTGCGCGCTCGACAAGGATTTCACCGGCGTCGAGGTCTTGCGCCGCCAGAAGGAAGAGGGGCCACGCGAGAAGCTCGTCGCGTTCGTCATGGACGAGAGTGGGATCCCCCGACAGGGGATGCTGATCGCGGAGGGCGGCGAGGTGACGTCGGGCTCTTTGTCACCGATGCTCGGCAAGGGCATCGGCCTTGCGTACGTGCAAGCCGCAAACGCTGGGCCCCAGACCACGTTGACGATCGATGTGCGCGGCCGGGAGAAGAAGGCGCGCGTCGTCAAGAAACCGATCTACAAGCGGGAGGAGAGCTAGCGCTATGGCGGCGGACGAGAACTACCCCGACGAGCTCAAGTACCACCGCGAGCACGACTGGGCACGCATCGAGGGCGACACGGCGACGCTCGGCGTGACGTGGTACGCGCAGGATGCGCTCGGCGAGCTCGTCCACTACGAGCCACCGGACGTCGGCAGTTCGCTCGCGCGCGACGAGAGCTACGGCGAGGTCGAGTCCGTCAAGGCGGTCTCCGACTTGATCGCGCCTCTCTCGGGGGAGGTCGTCGAAATCAATCAGGCGGTGGTCGAGGCGCCTGAAACGGTCAACTCCGACCCGTACGGTCAGGGGTGGCTCGTCAAGGTCCGGCTTTCCGATCCGGGCGAGGTCGACGACCTGCTCGACGTCCAGGCGTACAAGAAGCTCCTCCAGGAGATGTAGGGGGCGAGGCATGCCTCGCCCGTTCCTCTCGCTCACAGACGCAGATCGCGACGCGATGCTCGACGCGGTCGGCGTCTCGTCCGTCGACGAGCTCTTCCAGGACATTCCTGAGAGCGTCCGCTTCCAGCGGGAGCTCGACCTGGAGCCGGCGCTCTCCGAGCCCGAGCTCCTCGACCACCTCGGCGCCTTGGCGGCGCGCAACGTCGACACGGGCCAGGAGCTCTCGTTTCTCGGGGCCGGCATCTACGACCACTACGTCCCTGCGATCGTCGACGCCATGCTCGCGCGCGGCGAGTTCCTGACGGCGTACACGCCGTACCAGCCCGAGATGAGCCAGGGCGTTCTCCAGGCGATCTTCGAGTACCAGACAGTCATCTGTGAGCTGACCGGCATGGACGTCTCGAACGCGTCGAGCTACGACGGCACGACGGTTGCCGCCGACGCGTGCTACATCGCCAAGCACGTGACGGGCCGCTCCAAGGTGGTCCTGTGCGAAACAGTCAACCCGCAAGTCCGGCAGGTCGTGAAGACCTACGCGCCCGGATTCGGTCTAGAGGTGACGGAGGTGCCCCACGCGGCCGGCGTGACGGATGTAGACCAGCTCGCCTCGTCGGCGGCCGACGCCGCGTGCGTGATCTTCCAGCAGCCGAACTTCTTCGGCTGCCTCGAGCCGGCCCCCGACCTCGCCGCGGCCGCCAACGACGCCGGGGCTCTGCCGATCGCCCACGTCGACCCGCTCTCGCTCGGCGTCCTCGAAGCGCCCGGGGCGTACGGCTGCGCCATCGCCGTCGGTGAGGGCCAGGGCGCGGGCAACTACCAAGCCTACGGCGGTCCGCACTACGGCTTCATCGCCGCACGCTCGGACTACATCCGGCGCATGCCCGGACGCATCGTCGGCGAGACGACCGATATCGAGGGGCAGCGCGGCTACGTCCTCACGCTCCAGACGCGCGAGCAGCACATTCGCCGCGAGAAGGCGACCCACAACATCACGACCAATCAGACGCTGCTGGCGCTCGCCGGCCTCATCTACTTGTCCTGGCTCGGCCCGCAGGGCATTCGGGAGCTGGGGGAGACCTGCATGAGCCTCGCCGAGCACGCGAAGGAGCGTCTCGGCGTCCCGCTGCTGTTTCCCGAGCAGGCAACATTCAAGGAGTTTGCCGTGCGTGCCGGGCGGAACGCGAGCGACGTCGTCGAAGCCGCGCGGGCGAAAGGCGTGCACCCCGGCTACGCGCTGGGCCGCGACTACGAAGGGATGGAGGACGCGCTGCTCGTCTGTCTGACGGAGAAACGAACGCCGGACGACATCGAGCGGCTCGCGCGCGTTCTCGGCGAGGTGACTCGCTGATGGATCCAGGGGCGGACCTCACGTTTCTGGGGCACCGCTGGCAAAGGAGGCAAGCGAGCGAGCGCGAGACAGTACACAGGACGTACGGCGAGCGCCTGCGAGCGCAGCATCCTGCAGCCAGCGGGGCCAGTCGCCCGGCACAGCCGGGCTTTGCCCGGCGAGAGCCGGCGACGTCCAGGAGCGTGAGGAAATGAAGCTGATCTTCGAGAAGTCAAAGAGCGGCCGGCGCGCCTCGTCGCTGCCGCGCTACGACCTGCCGAAGGCCGACGTCCCCGAGGAGCTTCGACGCAAGCGCGCGCCGCGCCTGCCCGAGCTCGCCGAGCCCGAGGTGCTGCGTCATTTCACCGCGCTCGCCGACCGGACGTTCGGCGTCGACACGGGCTTCTACCCGCTCGGCTCCTGCACGATGAAGTACAACCCGCGCCTCAACGAGCGCGTCGTCTCGCTCCCGGGCTTCCGCGACCTCCATCCCCTCCAGGACGAGGACGGCGCCCAGGGGGCGCTCGAGCTCATGTGGCGGCTCCAGGAGATCCTGGCCGAGGTGTGCGGGCTCGACGCTGTCTCGCTCCAGCCGGCGGCCGGCTCGCAGGGGGAGGTGACGGGTCTCATGCTCATGCGCGCCTACTTCGCAGACCGCGGAGAGGAGCGGGAGAACATCTTCGTGGCCGACACAGCGCACGGCACGAACCCGGCGAGCGTCACGATGGCGGGCTACAAGCTCCAGAAGGTCGGAACGGATGCGCGCGGGAACCTCGACCTCGACTTCCTGCGCGAGAACGTGGACGAGCGCACTGCCGGACTGATGCTGACGAACCCCTCGACGCTCGGTCTCTTCGACGAGCACATCGAGGAGGTCTCGCAGATCTTCCACGGCGCCGGCGCCCTGCTCTACTACGACGGCGCCAACCTGAATGCGGTGTGCGGCATCTCGCGGCCCGGCGACATGGGCTTCGACATCGTCCACATCAACCTGCACAAGACGTTCTCGCAGCCGCACGGCGGTGGCGGTCCGGGCGGGGGGCCGGTGGCGGTGCGCGACATCCTCGAGCCCTTCCTGCCGGTGCCGGCCGTCGTTCGTGAGGGCGACGCGTTCCGGTTCGACTACGACCGGCCGAAGACGATCGGCAAGGTGCGCGGCTTCTACGGGCCCTTCGGCGTCTTCGTGCGCTCGTATGCGTTCATCCGTTCGTACGGGCCTGCCCTGCGCGAGATGTCCGAGGCCGCGGTCTTGAACGCGAACTACTGCCTCGCGCGCCTCAGGGAGCACTACGACCTGCCGTTCGAGCGCCTCTGCATGCACGAGTTCGTCGTCTCGGCGCGCAACCTGAAGCGAAAGCACGGAGCGACCGCGCTCGACGTCGCGAAGCGGCTCATGGACTACGGCTTCCACCCGCCGACGATCTACTTCCCGCTGATCGTGCCCGAGGCGCTGATGATCGAGCCGACCGAGAGCGAGCCGAAGGAGACCCTCGACGCCTTCTGTGACGCGATGATCGCGATCGCGAAGGAAGCCGCATCCGATCTGGCTCTGCTCAAAGAGGCGCCGCACCATCGTCCCGTCCGTCGTCTCGACGAGGTCAAGGCGGCCAAACGCGCGATCGTGAAGTACGGGTTCGAGGAGCACCCCGACCTGGCCGGCACTCCGGCCGAGGGCGAGGCGATCGAAGCGCAAAAGGGCGCGTAGTGGAGATCGCCTCGCGCGAGCGCGCCGAGCCGTTCACGACGCTCGACGGCTCGACCATTCGCGAGTTGCTCGCGGCCCGCAACCAGAGCCTGGCGGAGGCGACGCTCCAGGCGGGACAGGCCACGCAGCGCCACTACCACGCGGAGACGGAGGAGATCTACGTCGTGCTGGACGGCGGCGGCGACATGGAGGTCGATGGCGACCGGGCGCGAGTTGAACCTGGCGATGCCGTCCTCATCCCGCCGGGTGCCTGGCACCAATTGCGCGCCGACGATTCCGGCCAGCTCCGCATCCTCTGCTGCTGCGCGCCGCCCTACCGCGACGAGGACACGTTCTTCGAGTAAAGCGGTACGGTGAGGTCGTGATCGACCTTCGCTCGGACACCATCACGCAGCCCACGCCGGGCATGCGCAAGGCCATCGCCGAAGCGACGGTCGGCGACGAGCAGAAGCGCGAAGACCCGACCGTGATCGCGCTCGAGGAGCGCGCCGCCGTGCTGCTCGGCCAGGAAGAGGCAATCTTCCTTCCGACGGCGACGATGGCGAATCAGATCGCGCTCCGCACGCTGTCCGAGCCGGGCGACGAGGTCGTCGCCGAGTCCATGGCGCACGTCTTTCGCTACGAGCTCGGCGGGCCGGCCGTCCACTCCGGCCTGGCGATGAAGGCGCTCCCCACCGACAGCGGCATCTTCACGCCCGACCAGGTACGCGACGCCGTCAGTCCACGGGGTGATCTGCACGCTGCTGGGACGCGGATCCTCTGCGTCGAGAACACACACAACGGCGGCGGGGGACGTGTGTGGCCGCTCGCCCAGGTGAAAGCTGTCGTCGCGGAAGCCCGCAGCCACGACCTGAGCCTGCACCTCGACGGCGCTCGGCTCCTCAACGCCGCGGTCGCAAGCGGCGTCGCCGCGTCCGAGTACGGGCGCGAGTTCGACACGGTCACGCTCTGCCTGTCGAAGGGCCTCGGTTGCCCGCTCGGCGCCGTGGTTGCCGGCGACCGTCGCCACATGGAGAAGGCGCGGCGCTTCAAGCACCTGTTCGGTGGCGCCATGCGCCAGGCCGGCATCGTCGCCGCGGCCGGTCTCTATGCGCTCGACCATCACGTCGATCGCCTGGCCCAGGACCACGCCAACGCACGCCGCCTCGGCGAGGGATTGGCCGCCGCCGGGCTTCCGGTCGACCTCGAGCAGGTCGAGACGAACTTCGTGCTCCTCGACGTCGGGCAACTCGGTCTCGCGGCAGATGAAGCTGTGAAGCGCATGCGCGCCGAGCGCGTCCTGCTCTCCTACGGCGCCCGCAGGGACGTGCTTCGCGCGGTCACGCACCTCGACGTCAGCGCCGAGGAGATGGAGCAGGCGATCGACGGGATCGTCCGCGCCGTCGGCGTAGGCGCCGCGCGGGGCGGCGCCTACGCGCAGACTTCCTAGAACGCTCTACGAGATAGCGAACGTGACGGTGAGGCTCGCCTGGATGTCCTGTTCGCCCGGCTCGATGGACATATCAGCCGCGCCCTCGGCTCGCTCAAGCAGGGCGGTTCCGTAGTACGGCATCGGCATCGCGCCGCCACCCTCGACGATGGCGACCGGGGCACCGAGCGTGACGCCGGCCTTCGCCGCGACCGCTTCCGCCCGCGTGCGCGCGTCGTCGAACGCCTCGTCGACGGCCTGCGCGTACTGCTCGTCGGAGTTCGACACGCGCAGAGTCGGCCCATAGATCTCGTTGGCACCGGCTGCGACGACGCGGTCGATGATCTGACCCGCCTTCGTGATGTTCATCGTCGCGTGGACGGTGCTCGAGGCCGTGTAGCCGATAATGCTCTGGCCCATCTCGTCCTGTTGCGGATAGAGCGAGATGGACTCGGTGCGGAGGTCCTCTCCCTTGATGCCTGCGTTCTTGAGGGCGGTCACGACTCGCTTGGAGGTGCTGGCGGCCTGGCTCATCGCGCCGGCGGCCGTTGCGGCCTCCGCCCGGACGCCGAACGACCACTCCGCCTCGTCGGGAACCGCGCTGGCCGAGCCCGTGCCGACGACGGTGATTCCCGCCCCCGAAAAGCCTGCGGGGGCAGGGGCAGGTTGGTCCCCGTAGGCGGCCAGCTGAGCCCGCTCGACGGCGCTGCTCGAGCCGTCGCCGCTGTTGTCCCCGCTACCGCCGCAGCCCGCGGCGAGAAGCGCAGCGGCTGCGACGAGAAGGATGGCTACCGACTTCATGTCTTCCTCCGATCAGGAACTGTCGGCTCTCGGACCGGGGAGGGCCTCGAAAAGTTCCCGCTGCCCCCAGAGGGGCCTGACTACTCGTACTGGAGCGCTTCGAGGACGTTCAGGCGCGCAGCCCGGCGGGCTGGCAGCAGCGCGGCGATCACGCCCACGACGATGGCGATGATCGCGAAGATCAGGAGCTGGTCGAGCGGCACGCTCAGCTGGAGGTCGTACATCGACAGCGCCTGTGTGACCAGCGCGGCGAGGAAGACGCCGAGCGGCAGGCCGAGAGCGGCTCCGATGAGCGCCGTGATGATGCTCTCGTGGCGCACCATCCGGCGCGTCTGCCGCCGCGTCATGCCGACCGCCCGAAGCATTCCGAGCTCACGCGTCCGCTCGTACATGCTGAGCACGAGCGTGTTGATCATGCCGAAGATGCTCACGATGACGGACAGCGCGAGGAGCACGTAGAGGAACGTCAGGAACTGGCCGATCTCCGAGTCCTGCCAGTCGATCCACTCGCCGCGCGTCCACACCTTTGCGTCGGGGAAGTCGGAGACCGCCTGCTGAAGGCTCTGAGTCGTCTCGTTCGTGGCCTCGCCCTCCACGTCGACGAACGTGAAGAGGTTGCGCGGATGCTCGTACAACGAGTCGAAGGCCGACTCGGTGATGCTGACGCTTCCCAGCAGCGGATAGAACGGCGGCGGCTCGTAGATCCCCTTGACTTCGAACTCGGCCCTCTTGTTGTCGACGCTCAGCAGCGTGAATGTGTCGCCGACGGCCAGATCCTTCTCACTTGCGAAGTCGTCGTCGAGGATGGCGCCGTTTTCGCCCAGGGTCGCCAGGGTCTCGTCCGAGCCTTCCTTCCAGTCGAACCCGTACGCGGTCCCGATCGTGTCCGGCTCGATGCCGGTCACGTACTTGTCTGAGCCGGCCACCTCTCCGCCGTCCGAGCGGACGTTCGAGACGAGCTCGACGCCCGACGCGGAGCCGACCGCGTCGCCGGCTTCCGGGACGACGGGGGAGTACCCGTCCTGCGCCGTGATCAGGTACTCCGCTTGCACCTGGTCTTCGATTGCCTCGCGATTCGACGAGCGGATGCCGCTGGCGAGCACGGTTACGAACGTCACGAGCGCGAGGCCGATCATGAGGGCCGCGGCCGTCGATGCCGTCCGGCCCGGATTGCGCTTCGAATTGGCCTGCGCCAGTCTCCCGGCCGTGCCGCCCATCCGCTGCGCGGGCCAACCGACGACGGTCGCTAGAGGACGCACGAGGCGCGACGAGAGGAGCGCGACGCCGGTGAAAAGTGCGAGACAGCCCGCGCCGAGCGCCAAGAGGCGCTGTGCGGTGCCGACGCCGTCGACGAACATCCCGTACGCGAGCAGCAGGACCGCCAGCACCATCGTGCCAATCCCGATGTAGGGCGTGTAGCGCGACATGCGGGACGGCGGCAGTTCGGCGCCTTCCCGCACGGCCGCGATGGGCGGGACGCGGGTCGCGCGCAGTGCGGGGGCGAGCCCGGCGGCGACGGTGACGAGCGTGCCGATGAGGAGAGAGACGATGACGGTGCGCGTGGCGAAGACGAGCCCGACCTCGGGAAGCTCGGCGCCGAACGAGGCGAACAAGGCCTTCAGCCCGAGAGCGAGGAGAACGCCCAGGCCGAGGCCGATGAGTGACGCGACCAAGCCGATCGCGAACGCCTCGACGATCACGGTCGTCAGCACCTGCCGGCGTGACGCGCCGATCGTCCGCAAGGTCGCGAACTCGCGCGTGCGCTGCGCGACGGTGATGGAAAACGTGTTGAAGATGACGAACGCGCCCACGAAGAGCGCGATGCCGGCGAAGGCGAGGAGGAAGTACTCGATGATGTTCGTGAACGTCGTGATCTCGTCGGTCTGTTCCTGAGCGCTCTCCGTGCCGGTCTGAACAGTCACGGACGCGGGCAGCGCGTTCCGCAGGTCGGCCGCCAGTTGCTCGGGGCTCACCCCCTCCTTGGCCGCGACGAAGATCTCGTCGACCTGGCCTTCCTTGTCCAGCAGCGTTTGGGCCGTGGCGAGGTCGAAGACGGCGAACGTCGCGTTTCCGATCGAAGCGACGCCGCCGTACTGCGCGATGCCGACGATCTCGAACTCCTGGACCGGCCCTTCCGTAGCGATCCCGACGGTGTCTCCGACCTTGTACCCCTCGTTGTCTGCGGTCCCCCGGTCGATCACGACCTCGTCAGGGCCGCTCGGCCACTGGCCTGCGACGAGCTCGGTCGGGTTGAAGCGCTCGAACTCGGGGCTGACGTCGATGCCGAAACCGAACGTCGGCGCGTCCGGGGCGATCGCTTCGCCGTTCTTGTCGAGGATCCTCGTCTGTTCGTTGACGAGGCCGCCGGCGGCGACGTCCACGCTCGGCACGGCGCGAATTTCATCGAGGAAGCTTTCGGCGATACCTGGGCTCGCGGCCGCTTCGCCGTCGATGTTGATGTCGGGGCCCGCTCCGGTGACGCGGGCGTCGGTCTCCGCGTACGTCTCCGAGAAGAGGTTCGAGAACGCCTTGTCGATCGTGTCCGTCAGGACGTACGTGCCGCTCATCATCGCGACGCCGAGGATGATGGCGAGCGATGTGAGCGCTGTGCGGAGCTTGCGCCCCGCGATGCCTCTGAGCGCGACCGCGATCAGCGCCGCGTCACTTCTTCCATCGTCTCGACGATCTCGTGCGCATTGGCCCGCCCGAGCTCGCGCACGATCTGGCCGTCGGCGAGGAAGAGGGTGCGATCCCCGATCTCGCAGCCCCGAGCCTCGTGCGTGACCATGACGATGGTCTGGCCGTACTGCTCGACCGACTCACGCAGGAGCGCGAGGATCTCGGCGCTCGTCGATGAGTCGAGGTTCCCGGTCGGCTCGTCGGCGAAGACGACGGTCGGCCTGGAGATGAGCGCGCGGGCGATCGCCACCCGCTGCTGCTGTCCACCGGAGAGCTCGGACGGCCGGTGCGTGCGGCGGTCGTCCAGGCCCACTCGCTGGATGATGTCGTCGATCCAGGATTTGTCCTTCTTCGCGCCGGCGAGCTCGAGGGGGAGGACGATGTTCTCCTCGGCGGTCAGCATCGGCAGGAGATTGAAGAACTGGAAGACGAAGCCGATGTGGTCGCGGCGAAGCTTCGTGAGGTCGGTGTCGCCGAGCTTCGAGATGGCGGTGCCGCCGATCTCGACCTCCCCGGACGTGGGCCGGTCGAGGCCGGCGAGGATGTGCATGAGCGTCGACTTGCCGGAGCCCGACGGGCCCATGATCCCGGTCAGCTGTCCCTGGCGGATGTCGAGCGAGATGCCGCGAAGGGCGTGAACGGCAGTGTCTCCGCTTCCGTACTGCCGCTTCACGTCTTGGGCCGAGACGACGTTTCCGTCGGCGTAGGGGTGTCCGTTCGTCTTCGTTTCGTCCACGCTCACGCTGAATTCGCCTCCAAGGGGGACGGGTGCAAAAAGGTAGGAACGACGAACGTAGTCAGGGCCCGCGCGCGAGTCAAGTCGTCAGCGGTCGCCCGCGAAGTGGTCAGCGGTCGCCGGCCAGGAAGAAGGCTGTGGCCACCGCCACATAGGCCGCGATGAGCGCGACGCCCCGCCACCGGCTCGAGCGCCCGCCCCAGAGGAGCAGGGCTGCGAAGACGACCGAGCCTGCCACCGCCGCGAACTCGATCTGCCGGAAGGAGAGCGCCAGCGGGTCGATCAGCCAGGACAGCAGGGCGACGGCGGGGATGAGGAAAACCGCCACCTGGGCGCTCGAGGCGAGCGCGATCTCGGCGGCGAGCTTGATGTTCCCGCGGTAGGCGACCACGACCGCGCCGCCGTGCTCCGCGGCGTTGCCGACGATCGCGACCACGACCGTCGCGAGGAAGAAGTCCGAGAGGCCCACGTCCTCGCCGAACGCTTGCAGCGTGTGGACGAGAGTCTCGGCGACGAACGCCGTCACGACCGTTGCGGCTGCCAGGACAGCCAAGGCCACGCGCATCGACCAAGCCCGCACGTCGCTCGGCTCCTCGCGCAGGTGCAGCTGGCGATGGCGGCGAAGGGCGAGCCAGGTTACTGCGACGTACACGATGAGCAGCACGATCGAGACCGGGAGCGACAGAACCGCGAGCGAATCTCGATCGGGGTCGCCCTCCCAGCCGGGGATCGAAGGAATGAGGAAGAGCGCCGCAGCAAGCGCGACGAGCGCAAGGGACGTCAGGCTCGACTCGCGGTCGAGCCGTCCCTCGCCGCCGAAGAGAAGCGAGAAGCCGAGGACGAGCAGGAGGTTGCCGACGACGCTACCCGTCAGGGAGCCGCGCACGACCTCCTCTAAGCCTTGATTGACGGCGAAGAGCGCGATGATGAGCTCCGGCGCGTTGCCGAAGGTCGCGTTCAGGAAGCCGCCTACTCCGGGGCCGGTGTGGTGGGCGGCTTGCTCGGTCGCGTCCCCGATCAACCAGGCGAGAGGGATGAGGGCGAGGGCCGCCAGGATGAAGAGCGTCGTGTCCCCGATCCCCACGAAGCGGTCGAGAATGACGACGAGCGGCCCCAGCGAGAGCAGGGCGTAAAGAACTTTGCGCGTCAAGGCGCGCGCACCCTACCCTCTGACCGTGGCGGTAGACGCGGTGCTGTTCGACTGGGGCGACACCCTCTTTCACTTCGCGTACGACGAGGCGCTGTTCGAAGCTGGGTGGGAAGCGGGTCTCGCTGCGGTCGGCCGAGACGAGCTGCCGCGTCACGAGGAAACCGCGGAGCGCTTTCGCGAGCGCTACGTCCCGCTGCTCTGGGTGCCCGGGGCCGTCGAGGAGGTCGAGTACCCGGGCATGGTGCGAGAGCTTCTGGCCGGCTTCGGCGTCGAGCTCGACGGCGAGGAGCTCGACCGGTTCCTCGATGCCGAACACGCGGCGTGGGAGCCGGCCCGCCAGATGGGAGCGCAGACGCACGCGCTCCTCGACAGCCTGAGAGACCGGGGCCTGAAGACCGGCCTCGTCTCGAACGCGTTCGATCCCGGCTGGCTCCTGCACCGTGACCTCGAGCAAATGGGCCTCGCCGAGCGCCTCGACGCCGCCGTCTTCTCGTCAGAGGTCGGGCGACGCAAGCCCGACCCGTCGATCTTCCGCGCGGCTCTCGACCAACTTGGCATCGAGCCGGAGCGCGCGCTGTTCGTCGGCGACCGGCGCTACGAGGACGTGCGTGGCGCCAAGGAGCTCGGCATGACGACGGTGCAAGCCTTCTGGTTTCGCGCCGACGACGACGAGCGCGGCCTCGATCCGGATTACGAGGCCTTCACGCCCATGGACGTTCTCAACGTCGTTCGGCGGCTCGCCGGCGAGACCTAGCAGGGCCCGGCCGGGAGTTATCCACAGGGCCACTACACCCCGCGACCGGGCATGTCAAGTCTTGCGGTGCCGGGGGACCGTGCTAACAATCCACAGCGTGCAGCGGCGGCTCCCACTCGCCTCCGAGCTTCCCTTAAGGCCCCAGGACGAGACCCAGTGCAGACGCTGCAGCGTGCACTGCGACAAGGTCGTGTACCCGGCCGCGTGCGTCGAGCGCTCCTGTCCCTTCCTCTACGCCTACCAGGAGCTCGGACGCACGTACGTCGGCTGCATGCAGAAGGTCTACGGCGTCGAGATAGATCTCGACGCGATCCAAGAGGCGCAGTTCCGCAAAGGCGGGTTCGGCGCGGTGAGGACCGTGCGTCAGCCGCTCCCGATGTGCAAGTCAGAGGTTGCGAGCTGCTACGAGAACCGCGCCGACGAGCTCGGCTGCGTCAACCCCGAGTTTTCCGAGTTGCCGCGGGGCGAGCCTTCGTTCCGCGTGATCGACCGGACGGACGCGACCGCTTAGCCTTCCCTCCGCCGTCGCGGAGGGCTTTCAGCTTGCGGATCTCGTCCGCGTCCGGCCCGTGACCGTCCTTGCCCGGGACCTCGAGAAAGGCCGGTAGCCCTTTCAGCTTCGGATGGCGCACGAACACGGAGAGCTTGTCGCCCAGGACGCCCTCGCCGATGTTGGCGTGTCGGTCGCGGTTCGATCCGATCGGGGCGGCCGCGTCGTTCACGTGGACCGCCCGCAGGCGGTCGAGCCCGATCCTGTCGTCGACCTCGGCGAGGAGGGCGTCGAGCGCCTTGCGTTCGGTCACGTCCACCCCCGACACCCACAGGTGGCAGGAGTCGAGACAGATCCCCAGGTGGGGGTGACGATCGAGGCGCTCGAAGAGGACCGCCAGCTCCTCCACGGAGCGGCCGATCGTCCCGCCGGCGCCGGCCGAGTTCTCCATCAGGAGCCAGGTCGTGTCCGAGCAGCGCTCGAGGGTGCGCTCCAGCGCAGGCACGGCGCGTTCGAGCCCGGTCTCCAGACCCGCCCCCAGGTGGGAGCCGACGTGGAAGACGACGCCGTCCGCCTCGATCGCGCAGGCGACGTCGACCGTGTTCTCGAGCGTCGCCACCGACTTCTCGTAGATCTCGTCGTCGGGCGCAGCGAGGTTGACGAGATAGACCGCGTGACAGACCACGCCGCGGATGTTCGCTTCTGCCCGCCGCTTCTTGAACCGCTCGAAGTTGGCGGGATCGTGGTTCGTCGGGCGCCACGCCCGCGGGCTCTGCGTGAAGATCTGGACCGCCTCGCCGTCGATCGCCTCGATCCGGTCGATGGCCGTATGGATACCGCCCGAGGTCGAGACGTGGGCGCCGGCGAGCACCGCACTACGATACAAACAGTGCCACCGGCCACCTCTACCGCATTCTGGACTGCTGCAAAGCGTCGTCAGGCTTCGTCCTCAGTCGCTCACGTATTGGTCAAATACGCGAGCTCCCTGCGTCCTTGCCTGACTCGCTTTTCGCCGTCAGATCTGCGGTTCGGTGACCGGTAGCACCGTACCGTGAGCGTTCGCGTCCGCTTCGCGCCGAGCCCGACCGGCTTTCTGCACATCGGCGGCGTCCGCACGGCGCTCTTCAACTGGCTCTTCGCCCGCCACGAGGGCGGCGTCTTTCTCGTCCGCATCGAGAACACCGACCAGAGCCGCGAGGTGGAGAAGTCGGTCGAGCAAATCCAGAGCTCGCTCTCCTGGCTCGGTCTCGACTGGGACGAGGACGTGGCCTTCCAGCTCGACCGGCTCGAGCGGCATCGCGAGGTCGCGCAGGCATTGGTTGCAGAGGACAAGGCCTACGAGGACGAGGGCGCCGTCCGGCTCCGCGCTCCCGACGAGGGCACGACGGCCTGGGAGGACGCGGTCAAGGGCCGGATCGAGGTGGAGAACAAGAGCGTCGAGGACTTCGTCCTCCTCCGAAGCGACGGCACGCCAACGTACAACTTCGCAGCACCCGTCGACGATGCCGACGGCGGCATCACGCACGTCATCCGCGGCGAGGACCACGTCTCGAACACGCCGAAGCAGATCCTCCTGCTCCAGGCGATGGGCGCGGCCGCCCCCGTCTACGCGCATGTCCCCAACGTCTTCGGAACCGACGGCCGCAAGCTCTCCAAGCGACACGGCGCCGTCTCCGTCGAGGAGTTTCGGCGCGAGGGCTACGTCGCTCCGGCGCTCATGAACTACCTCGCGCTGCTCGGCTGGAGCTACGACGACAAGACGACGCTCTTCAGCGGCGACGAGCTCGTTCGCCATTTCACGCTCGTGCGTGTCGGCTCGAGCCCGGCTGTCTTCGACTACGCGAAGCTCGAGTGGATGAACGGCGTCTACCTGCGTGCGCTGTCCGAGGACGAGTACGGGGACACGCTGCTCGCGTATCTGCGCGAGCAGGACACCGCGCTGGACGAGGAGCTCGTCCGGCGCTCCGTGCCGCTCGTGCAGGAGAAGATCGCGACGCTCGGCGAGTACGAGACGTTCGCCGGCTTTCTCTTCCGGCGGGTCGAGCCCGACGGAGCAGAGCTCGACAGCGCAGGTGCCGTCCTCGCGAAAACGCGCGACGAGCTCGCGGCGCTCGAGCCCTTCGACGCCGAGCGGATCGAGGCTGCCCTACGCGCGCTCGCCGAGGGGCTCGACCTGAAACCGCGGCAGGCCTTTCAGCCGATTCGCATCGCCGTGACCGGGTCGAAGATCTCGCCCGGTCTCTTCGAGAGCATCGAGCTCCTCGGGCGCGACGAAACGCTCGCCCGCCTCGACGCCGCCCTCAGTGCCGGCGACGACGGAGGTGGCGGTCCAGGGAGGCCTGGAACGCCCGCCACGCGCGCCGACGAAACTCGGCCGTAGGCCGCGGAAACCAGCGGCTGTCTTCGCGTTGAACCGGTTTAACCCCGTGCATTGGACACTCCGTGCATCCGATATCTAAGCGCTAAACGGAGTCGGCGGGAACGCGGTTACGGGCGGTACAGAATGAATCCCCCGGCGAAGAGCGCGAGGCCCGCAGCCCACAGCGGCCACGCGACGAGAACGGCGCCGGCAGTGAAGAGGAGTGCTCCCCCGAGGACGAGAACCGTGGCGGCGATCGCCGAGAGCGGCGTCTTTTCGGGAACGCGCGGCTGGCGGCGCTGCGACGCACCGGAAGGCTCCGGCCGGGCCTGGGGGATCGGCCGCTCGAGGGCCCGGAGCCTCGCGAGGCGCACCCGAAAGAGGCTTCCGCGCCACTCCGGGAGCAGCGCCTGGATCAGCTCGGGGTCGCCGGTCTCGAGTGCCCCCGCCATCTCGGCGGTCGCGTCGCGCGCCTCGGCGAGGGCGCCGACGAGGTCGGCGTGGGCGCCCGCCGCGGCGGGCGGTGGGTCGATGCCGACGGCGAGCTCGGCGCCGGAATGGAGGCGGTACTGAAGCCCGGGCAGCTCCTCGAGCAGGTCGCTCTCCACGAGGTCCGTCGGCGAGTCGGCGATCCGTTCCAGGCGGACGAGGACGGATCCGATGCGTTCCCACAGGCTCGCGACGGCGACCGCGTACGCCTGTCCCTCGCCTGCCCGCACGGTCCGTTCCATGCAGGGGCTGATGATACGCGGTTACACTCGAGGCCGATGGTCGCCCAGGACCTCCCGGCCGTCCTCGTCGCGGACGACGACGCTGCGATGCGCATGCTTTGCCGCGTCAACCTCGAGCTCGAGGGCTTCCGCGTTTTCGAGGCCGATTCCGGGGAGGAGGTCGAACGTCTCATGGCGACGGACGAAGAGTTTGCCCTGCTGCTCCTCGACATCCATCTCGGTGACCGGGACGGCATGGACATCGCCCGCACGCTGAAGGAGACGCGACCGGGGATCCCCGTCGCCTTCCTGACGGGAAGCGGCCTCTATTCGCGTGACGCCGCGGACGTGGTCGGCGACGCCACCATCCGGAAGCCCTTCACCCTCGAAGAGTTGATTTCGACGGTGACCCGGTTGGCTCGGTCGGAGCGGTCGGCGACGTCGCCGTCCCACTAGCAAGCCCTTCCTCAGGCGCAAAGACGCGCCCGCGCCAGCGGAGCGTCCGCATCATCACCGCGATGGCGCCGAAGCCGAGGATGACGTTCACCACGACCGTCACGAGCTGCATGCCCACGCTGAAGGCGAGGATCGTGCTGCGCGCGGCGGCACCCGATAGCGCAAAGAGGAGCACCGCTTGCTGGGTTCCGAGACCGCCCGGCGTGAACGGGAGCATGGTCGAGAGCCCCTGCACTACGAGAACGGCTGCGGTCGTCTCGACCGTCGCGTCAACGTGGAACGCGCGCAGGAAGAAGTAGACGGAGAGTGCGCGCGCGATCCAACTTGCAGCCTGCCACGACACGACCTGCGTGAGGAACACCCTGCGATGCCGCAGGACGTCGAAGCCTTGGCTCACCTTCGCGCGGAACGCCGTCACGCGTCGGGACGCCCACGCGGTGAAGATGAGGATGCCCGCGAGGATGATGCTGCCGAGGAGCGCGGCGAGGCGCGGATGCTCGATGACGAACGACCAGTCGAAGGCTGGAAGAGCGGGGAGGTCGGGGACGCCCGGAAGGATCCCGAGCTTGATCGCGTAGAGGAAGAGCGCCGTCGCCACCACGAAGTCGAACAGCGTCTCGACGACGAGGGTCGAAGTGAGCGTCGGGTACGTGGAGTGCCGCACTCGCCGCTTGGCGAGGTAGAGCTTGACGACGTCGCCGGCCCGGGCGGGCGCGATCGAATTGACGCCTACGCCGGCGATGTAGGCGCCGAACACGCCGCCGTACGACACGCGCTCGGCGGGATACGAGGCCCGCAGGATGTTCTGCCATCCGCGGACGCGCAGGGCGAGCTTGACGACGTGGAAGAGCGACCCCGAGGAGGAGTGCACCCCAGCCGACGGACGCGAGCGCGCTGAAGAACGCTTCGGTCGCATCGAGAAACGCGCGGACATCGTCCACGCGTCTGACCATAGCTCAGTGGTCTGCGGGCCCCTTTTCGCCATGGGAGAATCGCCCGGTGCGCGATCTCCGCCCCCTCTTCGAGCCGCGCTCGGTCGCGATCGTGGGCGCCTCGAACGACTCCGCCAAGTGGGGCCACTGGCTCGCCCGCAACGCGGTAAAGGGGGAGCGGCTCAGGCCGGTCTTCCTCGTGAACCGAAACGGCGGCGAGATCCTCGGCCGGCGCGCGTATCGCTCACTCGACGAGCTGCCCGAGGCGGCCGAGCTCGTCGTCCTCGCGGTTCCGGCTGCCGGCTTCGCCGACGCTGTCGAGACGGCCCTCGAACGGGGCGCGCGCGGGCTCGTCGGCATCACCGCGGGGATGGGGGAGACGGGCGCGGAAGGACGCGCCTACGAGAGCGCGATCGTCGAGCGGGTGCGCGCCGCCGGCGCGGTGCTCGTCGGCCCCAACTGCATGGGGCTGATCGACGCCGCGACCGAGCTCGAGCTCAGCACGAACGACATGCCGAGCGGCTCGATCGGGCTCGTGTCGCAGAGCGGCAACGTCGCGATCGAGGTCGGGCTTCTGGCGGCCGAAGCCGGAGTCGGCTTCTCGCGCTTCGTCTCGATCGGCAACCAGGCAGACCTGAACGCGGCCGATTTCGTCCGCGACCTGACCGCGCACGAGCCGACGCGCCTGATCGCCCTCTACTGCGAGGACTTCAAGGACGGCCGTGACTTCGCAGGTGCGGCGCACGCCGCGGTCTCGTCCGGAAAGCCCGTCGTGCTTCTCACCGTCGGTGCGAGCGAAGCAGGCGCGCGCGCAGCGCGCTCCCACACGGGCGCGCTCGTCAGCGACCGCGTTGCGATCGAGGCGGCGTGCCGCGCCGCCGGCGTCGACCTCGTCTCGTCGCCGAAGGAGCTCGTCGAGCTCGCGCAGGCGCTCGCGGCCGGACGCGTGCCGGGCGGACGGCGCACCGCGATCGTGTCGGACGGGGGAGGCCACTCAGCGCTGGCGGCCGACCTGGCCGTCGCCCACGGGCTCGAGCTCCCTCCCGTCACGGACGAGCTCGCCGAGGCGCTCGCGCCGACGCTGCCGGCGGGCGCGACGGCCGCCAACCCGCTCGACCTCGTCGACGACGAGGACCTCGCGAGCTTTCCCGCCGCCACCGCGGTGTTCCTCGAGCGCCCGGAATTCGACGCGGTCGTCCTGACCGGTTACCTCGGCGGCTATGCCGAGTACTCGCCCGCGCTCGGGGAGCGCGAGGTCGAGGTCGCCCGCGAGCTCGCGGCTTCCGCGCAGTCCGCGCAGCGGCCGTTTCTCGTGCACACGATGTATCCGCGCTCGCCGGCCGCCGATGCGCTGCGCGGCGCCGGTGTGCCCGTCTACGACGACGTGGACGCCGTCGTCCGCGTGCTGGCGCGCCTCGCCGACCGCACGGAACGCACGCCGCCCGGCGTGCCGGACCTGCCGGACCCCGAGAAAGACTCCGCTCTCGCGGAGAGCTACTGGCCGGCGCGGGAGGTGCTCGCGCGCGCCGGAATCGACTTTGCCAAGGCACAAGCCGCCGGCACGCCGGCCGAGGCGCTCGCGGCGGCCGAGGCGCTCGGCTACCCGGTCGTGCTCAAGGCGGTGGGGCCCTTGCACAAGTCCGACGTCGGCGGTGTCGCAGTTGGGATCGGCGGGCCCGAGGAGCTGGAAGCGGCGCTGTCCCGGATGTCGGCGGTGGCCTCGGAAGGGTTCTCCGTGGAACGCATGGCCCCGGTCGAGGAGGGAATCGAGCTGATCGTCGGGGCGCGCCGGGACGCGCGCTTCGGCCCGGTGTTGCTCGTCGGGGTGGGCGGCCTCTACGCCGAGGTTCTCGCCGACGTCGCGGTCGCGCTCGCCCCGGTCTCGGCCGACGAAGCCGAGGGGCTCATCCGGTCCCTGCGCGCCGCACCCTTGCTGGAGGGGACGCGGGGACGGCGCCCGCTCGACCTCGCGGCGGCTGCGCGGGCGGCGGCCGCGCTCTCACACGTGGCGGCGTCGCGGGCGAACCTGCAAGAGATCGAGATCAACCCGCTGCTCGTCACGCCGACGGGCGCCCTCGGGCTCGACGCCCGCGTCGTGCTCAGCGCGTAAGCGCGGCGAAGACGAGACTCTGGAAGTGCTGGATCAGGTGCTCGCTCGAGAGCAGCAGGCGTCCGTGGGGGATCATCCCGGAGCCGAGGCCTCGCTGCACCGACGCGACGAGCGCTGCGTCTTCCAGACCGACCTGGTTCGCGAACTCCATGATCCCGCGCACTGTCTCGTCGTCGACGCCTTCCGCGAAGTAGTAGTCGGTCAAGCCGACCGTGCGCTCTGCGCCTCCCGGCCGCGTGATGTCGACCGACATGTTCATCGGCCCCGCCTCGACGTTCACCGTCGTGTTCGGCCAGACGAAGTGGTACTGCGCCTGCGTGACCGCACCGTTCGCTACGTACGCGGGCCCCTTCCCTGAGCGTGCTGATTCCTTCACGGGCGCCAGCTGCGTCGAGCAAACCCCGTGCGAGCGCAAGAGGTAAGCGTCTGGATCGACGTCCATCACCTTGCTGAACCCGGGATGTGCGACCGGGCAGTGGTAGCACTCGAGGTAGTTCTCGATCGCCACCTTCCAGTTGGCGGGAATCTCCCACTCGACCCGCTCGCGGAAGCGGAGCTCGCCGACGTCGACGCCGCCCGAGGCGACGATTCCCGGAACCTCGCCGAGGGTTTCGGCCAGCGGAGGCGCGTCCGGATCGTTGTTGGCGAAGACGAGCGGGCCCCAGGTCTCGACCTTCGCTCCCGCCGGTGGACGCGCCCCGCGCTCCGCGGGCCCGACGTACTGCCACGAGCGCGCGAAGATCCGCTCCTCCTCGAGGCGCGCGACGTCGCTGTCCCAGTACCAGTCCGCCGGCAGCGTGGCGCCCTCGTCGAGAGCACGTCGGAGCTCCGGCGCGTCCGTGATCACAGCGACGGCTCCGATCCCGCGTAGGGGGCGACGCCGCGCTTCAGCAGGCAGCGCGCGATGATCACACGCTGGATCTCGCTGGTTCCCTCCCAGATCCGGTCGACGCGCAGCTCGCGGAAGTGGCGCTCGGCGGGGTTCTCGGTCATGTAGCCGCGGCCGCCGAAGATCTGCACCGCCCTGTCGGCGACGCGACCCGCCATCTCGGAAGCGAACAGCTTGGCCATGACGACCTTTCCGTGGACGATCCTCCCGTCGGCGTTCGTGTCGAACTCGTGGGCCGCGTGGTAGGTGAGCAGTCGCGCGGCGAGGAGCTCGGTCAGCGAGTCCGCCAAGGGGAATTGTACTCCCTGGTATTCGGCGATCGGACGCTCGAAGGCCTCTCGTTCCAGGGCAAACTCGCGTGCGATCTCGATGAGCCGCTCGGTGGCGCCGCAGCAGCGGGCCGCGATCATGAGCCGTTCCACCGTGAACCACTTGCGCGCGCCCTCGCTGCCCGACGGCACGCGGTTCGCATCCGGCACGCGGCAGTTCGTGAGGCGGATCTCCGGGTGCTTGTACAGGTAGGGGTCGTGCATGAAGCGCGGCTCGCGGACGATCTCGCAGCCGGGCGTGCCGCGATCGACGAGAAAGAGGACCTGCTCGCCCTCGGCCTTGGCGAGCACGATGAAGTAGTCGGCCTTGTCGCCGCCGGTGACGAACCACTTCTCACCCTCGAGCACCCAGTCGTCGCCGTCGCGCGTCGCCGTCGCCGCGATCGCCGAGACGTCCGAACCTGCGCCGGGCTCCGTGATCGCCCAGGCCTCCTGCTTCTCGTGGCGAATGACGGGCAGGACGTAACGGTCGATCTGGTCTTCGCTCGCCAGCTCGAGCAATTCGCGGGGCGCGCGCTCGGCGACGATGAACCCGAGCCCATTGGTCGGCTTGCCGGCCTCCTCCTCGATCGCCACCTGCGCGAGCATGGGGAGGTCGGGGCCGTCGTGCTCGGCGGGCAGGTTGTAGTTGGAGAAACCGGCCGCGCGGGCCTTTTCCTTCAGCTCCGCGACGTCCGCGTGGTCGATGCCCCGCTCGAGGATCCGCTCCTCGGCCGGATAGAGCTCCTCGACGACGAAACGCGCCGCGCGCCGCTTGAGATCAAGGACCTCGGCCGGAAGCTCGGGAACGACCACCGTACGATCTTGACGGTTCCGGCCAGGTCGAGTAAACCCTCACCCTCATGCGGCACCCCCGTGAGCGAGGGCGCCTCGACCGGCGCGAGTTCCTGCAGCGGTCGGCGGGCGCAGCGATCGCGCTCTCCGGGAGCAGCGCCTTCCTGGCGGCCTGCTCCTCGGAAGGCGGCGACGCCGGGGGGACGGGCACGACCGCGGCGCCCTTCGAGCTTGCCCGGCGCGACAACCCGGTCACGCTGCCGCTCTACGACGACAACCCGGCGATCGCGGCCAACCTCGAGCCCGAGGCCGGTCCGCTCAAGATCTACAACTGGATCGACTACCTCGACAAGAAAACGCTCAAGAAGTTCGAGAAGGAGTTCGGGGTCAAGACCGAGATCACGATCTTCAACACGATGGACGAGGCCGTCGCGAAGCTTCGGAGCGGGGGCGTCGACTTCGACGTCTTCTTCCCGACGGTCGACCGGCTCGGAAAGCTCGTCGCGGGGAAGCTCCTGCAGCCGGTCAACCTCT
Source organism: uncultured Actinomycetes bacterium (assembly GCA_963747715.1). Classification (GTDB taxonomy): domain Bacteria; phylum Actinomycetota; class Thermoleophilia; order Gaiellales; family Gaiellaceae; genus CAVVGB01. The sequence continues at coordinate 474,399 of CAVVGB010000009.1, read as the reverse complement.
CCTACATTCCCAACCTCGAGGCGAACATCTGGCCGCAGCTCACGAGCCCGTTCTACGACGTCGGCTCGCGCTACACGGTTCCCTACGTCATCTACACGACGGGGATTGGCTACCGCATAGACCACGTCGACCCGCCGCCGGACGAGTTCCCCAATCCATACGACATCTACTTCGAAGAGAAGTACCGCGGCAAGACCTATCTGCTCGACGACTACCGCGAGGCGATGTGTCAGCTGCTCCTTCGCAACGGAGTCACCGACATGAACACGGACGACCAGGCCGCGCTCGACCAGGTGCGCGAAGACCTGCTCGCTCTCACCGACGCCGTCAACGTCAAGACGTCGGTCCTCGACTATCAGTACGTGCCCGAAGGGCGTGCGTGGGTGCACGAGGCCTGGTCAGGCGATTTCGTGTCGGCTCAGTACTACCTCGCCCAGGGTGTCGAGACGTCCGACCTCGGCTACTGGTTCCCGCCCGACGGCAAGGGCCTGGTCGGGAGCGACACGATGGCGGTTCCGCGCACCGCCAAGAACCCCGTCCTCGCGCACCACTTCCTGAACTTCATGCTCGACAACGACAACGCCTACGCGAACTTCTACAACTTCGTCGGTTACCAGCCGCCGTTGAACTCCCTCAACCCCGACCTGCTGGTCTCAGACGAGGTCATCCCCGCTCACCTCGCCTCGACGGTAGTTCGGCCCGAGGACTTCGACGAGGGGTACACGCTCCTCGAGCTCTCGCCCGAGGTGGACGCGCGCTGGCAGACGATCTGGGCGGAGTTCAAAGCCGGCGCCTGATTCAAGGCCGACGCGGATGAGGTATCCGCGCTGGTTTTGGGGTGTTCTCGGAACTCCGGGGATCGTCTGGTCCGCGGTCTTCTTCGTCATCCCCGTCTACACGATCCTCGCGATCGCGATGGGGAAGCCGGACCCGATCTTCCTCGATCCCAATCCGACCTGGAATCCGCTCGAGTGGGACGTCAGCGCCTTCGAGACCGTCTTCTCGCAGTTCGGGCCGGGCGAGACGTTCTTCGTCGTCTTCGTGCGGACCTTCGCGTACGTGGCCATCGCGCTCGCCCTTTCGCTCGCCATCGGATACCCGGTGGCCTACTTCATCGCGCGTCACGGAGGACGCTGGAAGACGCTCCTCCTGATCGGGCTCGTGGCGCCGTTTTGGATCAGCTATCTGATGCGGATGCTCGCCTGGGTCAACCTCTTGCAGGACGACGGTTACGTCAACGACGTGCTCATGTGGTTGCACGTGATCGACGAGCCACGAGCGTGGCTCGACGGCCGCGCCTCGACCGTCGTCCTCGGCCTCGTCTACGGCTATGTGCCGTTCCTGATCCTGCCGCTCTATGCGGCGCTCGACCAGATCGACAAGAGCCTTCTCGAAGCTGCGCGCGATCTCGGCGCTGGTCGCTTCCAAACCTTTCGGCGCGTGACCCTGCCGCTGTCGAAGCCCGGCATCCTCGCGGGCAGCGTCATCATCGCGCTGCCGATGTTCGGCGACTACTACACGCCGGATCTCTTGTCCGGCTCGCCGCGCACGAGCATGATCGGGAACCAGATCACGCTCTTCATCCTGGGAGGCTCGCAGCGCCAGGTCGGTGCGGCGCTCGTGATCGTGCTCATGTTGTTGCTGCTCGTCTTCATGTTCTATTACCTCGTCTCGACGACGCGCGCGACCAAGGAGCTCGAGGCATGAACGGGCTGCGTGGTCGCCTCGCCAACCCGTGGGGACGTCCGCGCGTCCTCGCGCTCATCACGTTCCTCTACATGATGTGGTCGATCCTCCCCATCCTCCTCGCCGTTCGCTTCTCCTTCAACGAGGGTCGTTCACGAAGCACGGCGCAAGGCTGGTCGACGCGCTGGTACTACGAAGAGCCTGACCTCTCGGTCTGGCATGACCCCTCGCTTCGCGAGGCGCTCTTCCAAAGCCTCAAGCTCGCGGGCCTCGCGATGCTGATCACCGTTCCGCTCGGTTTCGCTCTCGGGCTCGCACTGACGCGCTGGCGCGGACGCGGAGCCGGCAGCGCGCGCTTCACGACGCTGCTTCCGGTCGTGACGCCTGAGCTCGTCCTCGGCGTCGCGCTCTTCCTCACCGTCATCAACCTCTTCACGTTCATCCAGTTCGGGACGACCGCGCAGCTCGTCGGGCACGTGACCTTCTCGCTCGCGTTCGTCGTCATCATCGTTCGCGGGCGTCTCTTATCCATCGGGCGCGACTACGAGGAGGCGGCGATGGACCTCGGCGCCTCACCGGTGCAAGCGTTGCGTCTGGCCCTGCTCCCGCTCCTCATGCCCGCGATTTTCGCGAGCTTCATGATGGTCTTCGCCATCTCGATCGACGACTTCGTCATCAGCCAGTACCTATCGGCGGATGCTTCCACGGAGACCATCCCGGTCAAGATCTACGCCAACGCGCGCGGCGCGCCGACCCCGGCGCTGAACGCGCTCGCGAGCGTGATGCTGTTCGCCACGATCTTCGCCGTGACGCTCGCCTTCCTCATCCTGCGTATCGCGCGGCGTGCGCGCGGCGAAGGCGGATCGGCGATGAACGATTTCGCGCAGCTACGCGTCTGAGCGCCTGAGGATCCGCAGCGACTCGGGCGGGAGGTAGACCCCGACCGGGCTTCCCTCCCTATAGGCCTCGGCACCGCTCTGCAGACCGGCCTGGAGCCGTTCTCCCTGCGCGAGCTCGAGGAGGACGTTCGTGGTCGCCCCGAGGTAGACGACCCGCGTGACGATGGCGCGCAGGCGGTTGTTGCCCTCGGGCCCCGGGGGCTCGAGCTGCACGCGCTCCGGGCGAATGGTCACCTGAACGTCGCCGATCGCCTCGACGTCGCCGCGGGCGGCCATGAGCTCGGCGTCGCCGACGCGCACGCGTCCCCGGCCGTCCGCCTCGCCGGCCATCAGGTTCGAGACGCCGAGGAAGTCGGCGACGAACGTCGTCTCCGGCTCTTCGTAGACCTCGCGCGGCGTCCCGATCTGCTGCACGCGGCCGTCGGACATGACCGCGATGCGGTCCGACATCGTCAGCGCCTCTTCCTGGTCATGGGTGACGTAGACGAAGGTGATCCCGACTTGCTCCTGGATCGCCTTGAGCTCGATCTGGAGCGCGCGTCTCAGCTTGGCGTCGAGGGCGCCGAGCGGCTCGTCGAGAAGGAGGACGCTCGGATTGAGGACGAGTGCGCGGGCGAGAGCCACGCGCTGCTGCTCGCCGCCGGAGAGCTGGGCCGGCTTGCGGCGCGCGAAGCGCTCCATCCGGACGAGTGCGAGCGCGCGGTCGACGCGTCTGTCGCGGTCCTGCCGCTCGACGTTCTGAAAACGGAGGCCGAAGGCGACGTTGTCGCGCACGTTCAGGTGCGGGAAGAGCGCATAGTTCTGGAAGACCGTGTTGACCGGACGCTTGTGCGGCGGCGTATCGGTCACGTCCTTTCCACCGAGGACGATCCGCCCAGTCGTGGGCTCCTCGAAGCCGGCGATGAGGCGAAGGGTCGTCGTCTTGCCGCAGCCGGAGGGGCCGAGCAGCGAGAAGAACTCTCCCTCGCGAATCTCGAGATCGAGCTGCCGGACGGCCTCGACGTCGCCGAAGCGCTTGCTGAGACCCTCCAGCGCGACGCCGGCCCTTGCGGGGCCGGCCACGGCTTCTTCTTTGACTGACTGCGCCACGAACCGCGATGCTATCGCGGTCGATGTCCCGCGACCCGCGTCATGACATCCTCTTCGAGCCCGTCCAGATCGGGCCGAAGACGCTCCGGAACCGCTTCTACGGCGTCCCGCACTGCACGGGCTTCGGCACCGAGAAGCCGTGGTCGCAGGCCCGCTTCCGTGGAATGAAGGCCGAGGGCGGCTGGGCTGCGGTCTGCACCGAGGAGGCTCTCGTGAGCGAGGACTCCGACTACTGGCCCATCGTCTCGGTGCGCGTCTGGGACGAGGAGGACGCACGCAACCTCTCGCTCATGTGCGAGGACGCGCACGAGCATGGCGCCCTCGCGGGCATCGAGCTCACGCATGGCGGCGTGCACGCCCGCTCGCGCGAGGCGCGCACCCCTCCGATCGGCCCGTCGCAGCTCGCGAGCGACTACGAGCCGCTCTGCGTTCCGAAGGCGATGGACAAAGAGGACATCCGGCGAGTGCGAAGCGACTGGGTGCGCGCCGCGCAGCTTTCCCGCGACGCCGGCTTCGACATCATCTACGTCTACGGCGGCCACAGCTATCTGCCGCTCCAGTTCCTCTCGCCGTTCTACAACCGCCGCACCGACGAATACGGCGGCTCGTTCGAGAACCGCGCGCGCTTCTGGCTCGAGACGCTCGAGGATGTCCGCGCCGCGGTCGGGGAGGACTGCGCCATCGCCGTGCGCTTCTGCGTGGAGGCGCTCGGGCCGGCCGGGGTCGAGCTCGAGGAAGGGCTTGCGTACATCTCGCTGGCCGACAACCTCGTCGACCTCTGGGACGTCAACGTCGGCTCGATCCTCGACTGGTCGAAGGACTCGGGCACGTCGCGCTACTTCGCGGAGGGCTACCAGCTCGAGTGGACCGGGCGCGTGCGCGAGGTGACCGCCAAGCCGATCGTCGGCGTGGGGCGGCTCACGAACCCCGACCGCATGGCGGAGATCGTGCGAAGCGGTGTCTGGGACCTGATCGGCGCCGCACGCCCTTCCATCTCTGATCCATTCCTCCCCAAGAAGATCGAGGAGGGCCGCTACGGCGAGATCCGCGAGTGCATCGGCTGCAACATCTGCGCCGCCGGTGCCGAGTACGGGAACCAGATTCGCTGCACGCAGAATGCGACGGTCGGCGAGGAATACCGGCGCGGCTGGCACCCCGAGCGCTTCGAGCCTGCTGCGAACGCCGACCGCGACGTGCTCGTCGTCGGGTCCGGGCCCGCGGGCATGGAGTGCGCCATCGTTCTCGGCAAGCGCGGCATGCGCCGCGTCCATCTCGTCGAGGCGGAAGCCGAGATCGGCGGGATCATGCGGTGGGTCCCGCGTCTGCCCGGACTGGGGGAATGGGGCCGCGTCCTCAACTGGCGTGCGGTACAGCTCGAGAAGCTCGCGAACGTCGAGGTGATCACCGGCACGCGGCTCGATGCGGACGGCGTGCGCGAGTACGGGGCGGAGCTCGTGGTCGTTGCGACCGGCGCACGATGGGCCGGCGACGGGGTCAACTACGTGACGCACGCTCCGATCGACGGCGCGGACGTCTCGCTCCCTCACGTGCTCACACCCGAGCAGGTGATGCTCGAGGGCAAGGTTCCTCCCGGCGAGCGCGTGATCGTCTTCGACTGCGAGGGCTACTACACCGGCGCGGGTATCGCGGAGAAGCTCGCGGGAGAGGGGTTCCGCGTCGAGATCGTCACGCCCTTCGAGCGCGTAGCGCCGGTCTGCGACGAGACGCTCGAAGGTCCCTTGGTCCGCCAGCATCTCCACGAAGTGGGAGTGGGGCAGCGGCTCGGCGCGTTCCTGACGGCGATTCAGCCCGGACACGTAACGGCGCACGACGAGTTCATGGAGCCGGTGGAGATCGACGCGGACGCGGTCGTGCTGGTGACGCAGCGCCTCTCGAACGAGAGCCTCTACCTCGAGCTGAAGGCGGACGAGGACGCTCTCCGCGCGGAGGGGATCGAGGCGGTCTTCAGGATCGGGGACTGCGTCGCGCCACGGCTCATCTCCGAGGCCGTCTTCGACGGCCACCGCCTGGCGCGCGAGATCGACTCCGAGAATCCGGCCATTCCGCTTCCGTACAAGCGCGAGCGCTATACGGCCGAAGCCCGCGTTTCCGCCGGCTAGCAAGCGCCCGCAAGTTTGGCGTGCGAATTCGAGGGGATGGCTTCCTTGTACCCAGTCGCCAACAGGGGAGAGATGTCATGGACACGTGGGTTTGGATCGTGATCGCAGTTGCCGTCGTCGTGGTCATCGTCCTGCTCCTGGCCGCCCGGCGGGCGAACGAGCGACGGATCGAAGGCAAGCGGGACGAAGCGCGCGAGCTGAGGGACGAATCCGCGGCCCGCGCGAGGCGTGCGGAAGAGCGGCAGGCTCTCGCAGACGAGCAGGCCGAGCAGGCCAGGCAGGAGCGCATGCGGGCCGAGCAGGTCTCGCAGCGGGCCAGCCGCATCGACCCGGACGTCGACTAGCTCGTTTACCGCGCGTCGCGCCTCAGAGAATTCAGAGCGCGGAAGGCGGTGGAGCTCAGGTGATCAGTCGATAGACGAACCAACCGATCGCGGCCCACGCGAGCGCCGCGAGAGGAACCAGCAGCACGAGGAGTCCCGGCAGTCTGCTGTCGGGCGCATCCTCGGTCCTCCGCTCGGCCGATGGCGCCACCCGAGCGGGGGTGGAGCCTGAGGCCGGTTTCGCCCGATGAGTAAGCGCGTGTCGAAGAGCCGCGAATCGCTCCACGGGCCGATTGTGAACCAGGCCCCAGACAGCGGCTATCGACTCTTGGGGGGATCTCGCTTCCACGAACGCAACCGTAGGCGCGACCGCGGTGAAGATGTGGCCAACTTGCGGTTGGAGTCCGGTTACCGCGCGACGATGATCTCGGCCGCGTTCGTTACTGCGGCGGCGGCCCGGCCGGCAGCGTCACCGTCACCTCGACGAAGACGGTATCGGTGACGACCACGGTCTCCTGTTGCGTGACGACGACCGTCACAGGCTGGAATTCCGTCACGACTTCAGTCACGACGTCGGTCTGGGTGTTCTGCACGACTTGCGTGTTCGTGTGCTCTCGAATTTGAGTAACTGACGGCCCGGCGATCGCCATTGAAACCGTGCTGACCCCACCGGGTCCGGTCACGGTACGAAGAACGCGAACGGGCACGATCTTCGTCTTCCCTTGCTTCGTCCTCGTGACTGCCATGGTCGTCGTACCTTCGGGTCCGGTGACCGTCACGAGGCGCAGTGTGGTTGCTCTTGCTTGGGCGGCGACGCTTTCGCTCGGCACGACGCCGTAGGCGACGACGAGGCCGAGGACGCCGGCCGCCAGTGTCGCGAGGGACAGGATCGCCGCGCGTAGGGGGCCAGGAGTGCGCAGCAACGACTTGAGGCTCTGCAGGTTGACCCGGTCCCTGAGCGACGCCGATCGGAGGCCCTTGAGGGCGAGTAGGAATCCGACCGTCCCCATCCGCTTGTCACGCACGCGCGCGAGGCGGTCGGCCGAGCGCCTCGCGCGTCTCGCCGAGGCGACGGCCCCTTCGAGTTCGGTCCGACTCATGCTCGAACGGCCGGCGACGCCGAGGCGCCGAGCTTCCTCGTAGAGAGCCGCCTTCGTCATTCCGCCGGGCTCGGCCTCCGGTCCTGCGCTCGACGACTCCCAATTCTTGCTCCGGGGAGCGTGCCGCACTTTGATTGGAATGCCTCGGAGTTGCCGCAACACGGTGTACTGCTCCCTCGCCTCTCCTCGCACTCTCAGTGCGCGAAGGAAGCGGCGATTCTAGCGCGACCGCTGTCGACGCGTCGGCGCCCTCAGACTCTCAAGTCGTGCTCGATGGTTTGCGTGGGGGACGATTCGCGACAAAATCGAGCTTCCCGGACTGTTGGACGTGGATCAATCTCAAGCTGAGCTTGAGGGAGTCCGACTCCCCGGTGAGCACCCACCTGTCGACACCACGAGGCCAGCTCTTCGAGCGGGTTCCTGACGTGGGTTCTGATCGTTGAGAAACGGGCAGTCCTGATTTGACATGGCCAGAGTGATTAGTAAATCTGCAGCGGGTCAGGGTAAGAGCTGTCTAAGGGGCGGGGAATGAACGCAGCAGGATCAAAGGGACCGAGGCGGACACTCCGTCCCTGCGGTGCGTCGGAAACCTGTGACGCTGCCCGGTGGGTGAGCCGCTGGTTGCTCGTGGTCTCGGCGCTCGCGTTCTTCTGGCTGTCCGCTTTCGTCGCCGAGTCGAGAGCCGAGGACACGGTCGTGGTTTCGGTAGATGCGGCTGGGCCCCTGGACGCCGAAGGTCCGGCGCCCGACACGAGTTCCACGGCGGACGCGTCCACGACACCCTCGCCCACCGATACGACTCTGCCGCCCGACGAGGCGATCACTCCGTCGCCCGAGGAGCCGAGCATGGGACCGATCGACCCGGCTCCGCCCACGGAGGAGCCGGCTCCGCCACCGGTCGAGCCGACGTCCCCGGAACCGGAGCCGACACCGGTCGACTCGAGTCCGCCCCCCGTCGAGTCGCCCGCTCCTCCTTCGGAGGTGCCTCCAGTCGAGGTCGCTCCACCCGAGCCTATCCCTCCCCCCGAAGAGCCTCCCATAGCAGAGCCTCCCATAGCGTCTCACGACTTAGAGCCGTCGCTCGTCGCCTTACCGGACCCGTCCGTTTCCTCCCTGGTTGACGTTCTCAACGCGGTGACCGGCGGGACCGGCGTCACGGGCGTTTCCAGCCCCGGCTCGTCAACGGCCAGCTCGAACGCGGGCAAGCCTGCGGCTCCACAACCTGCGCATCAGTCGCCTTCTCCCTCTCCGAGAACGCCGTGGCCCTCGAGCGTCTTCGGGACCGGAGGCGCGTTCAGCGGATCCGCCGGCGGTGGAGGGGGAGCAGGAGGCTTGGCGATTGGTCTGCTCGCCGCACTGTGCTTCTTCGCATTCGCGCAGCTCCTCGGAAGCAGGCTGTCAACACGCACGACGCCGCTGCGTGCCGCCTCTGCTGGCTTTCAGCTGACGCGCCCCGGATAAAGCCCCTCCGCTGATCGTGCTGCCGCTGGCCGCTCTGGCCTCTGGCAGTGACTGGACTTTCAGGGAGGAGGTTGCTGATGTTGGGGTTTCATGGAGAGAATGGAAGATCGGAAGCGCCGACCCGCGTAGAAGGTGGGGCGCCCAAGAGAACTGCGGAAATTGGAAGATCGGAAGCGCTGATCCGCGAAGAAGGTGGGGCGCCCAAGAAAGCCGCGGGCTCGTGGCCCTTTGAAGGTCGCCAGGCGTTTCGCACACGTGTTTCGATCCGGCGCCTCAGGCGCAACGGCCGAGTTGGGAGCCAGCTCGCGCCGGAGCGCTGGAGCCCGGCGCAGGAGCTCCAACTCGAGCTCGAGCGGAGCCGCCGGTTTGGCCATCCGTTTGCGCTCGTAGGCATCTGGTGTCGGCCGACCCAGCGGGAACGATGGACGTTCCTTCGCGAGGTTGCGGGCTCGCTCGACGGACTCGTCCGACGCGTCGACCGGGTGTGGATCCAGGGATCGGGCGTATACGTGCTCCTGCCCGAATGCGATCGCACCAAGCTGGAGGCCACGCTCGCTCGGTGGCGAGACCCCGTGGCGAGACTGCTCGGGGAGGATGCGGGAGCTCAAGTGTCGTCGGCCGTCTTTCCGGATGACGGTCTGACAAGTGGCGCGCTCTTCGATGCACTGGCGCGACGCGGGCAGGGGGAGACGCCGGCCGCGTGATAACCGGGGAGCTCAGAGGAAAGACGTTGCGCGCCCATCAGGCGAGTCGCTCCTACCTCGTCACCAAGCGGGCGTTCGACGTCTGCTTCTGCATCTTTCTCCTCCCTGTGGTCCTGCCGCTCCTTGCCCTCTGCGCGCTCGCCGTTGTGCTCGACTCACGTGGGAGTGTCTTCATTGGCCAGACGCGGACCGGCAGAGATGGGCATCTCTTCCGGATGTACAAGCTCCGCACGATGGTTCGGAACGCCGAGGAGCTGAAGGCCGGACTGGCGCACCTCAGCGTCGTGCCACCTCCCGACTTCAAGATTCCTGATGATCCTCGCATCACGAGAGTGGGGAAGATCCTGCGGCAGACGAGCCTCGACGAGCTGCCGCAGGTCTTCAACGTTCTCCGTGGGGACATGTCCCTCGTGGGTCCGCGGCCGACGTCGTTCGCAGCGAGCACGTACAGCCTGTGGCATGCGCACCGACTGGAGGTAACACCGGGCATCACCGGGCTGTGGCAAGTCGAGGGCCGGAACCTGACGACATTCGACGAGCGCCTCCGGCTCGACATCGAGTACATCGAGCGGCGGTCGTTCCTCTTCGACCTCGAGATCCTGCTTCGAACGATCCCTGCCGTATTCCGTCGGTCGGGCGCCTAGCGATGTGTGCGCATGTTCGGATCGACCCGGCCCAGCGGGAAGGCGCCGCAGGCCAGTCGTCGGGCGTGCTCACCGCGGGTCCCGAAACGACCGCGGGCGTCGGCCCAGAGCGGCCTCGTGTTCACGCCGCGGTTCGGCGGGCACTCAACGCCCTCGAGCAGTCCGGGGTTTCCTGGGCGCTCCTGCGAGGGGAGTCGGAACTCGCCTCGACCGACCAGGACGTGGACATCCTCGCGTCACCGTCGGACCTCTTGCGGCTCGAGCAAGCTCTTGCGCCGCTCGCCTACCGTCGCCTCCCGAGTCACGGCCGCGGATCGCATGCCTTCTTCGTCACCTACGATCATGCGGACGACTGCTGGGTCAAGCTCGACGTCGTCACCGACCTGGCCTTCGGTCGCTTCCAGGAACTCCGGCTCGAGGGGGCCGCCGGTTGCCTGGCCCGGCGCCGGCAGGTTGGCGACCTCGTCCTGCTTGCAGCCGACGACGCGTTCTGGACGCTCCTCCTCCACTGCCTGCTCGACGCAGGCACGTTCAGGGACGCCCACCGCCGTTCCCTGATGAGCCTTGCAGGTGAGTCGAACGTCGCGGGTGCTCTCGTGCCACCGCTCGAACGGGCCGTGGGCAGCTCGCAGGTTTCCACCGTTGTCGCACTTACCAGGGCAGGCGACTGGGCCGCGCTCGAGCGCGAGGCACCCGCCGTCCGCGCCGCGTGGGTTCGTCGACATCCGTTCGCTGTACGGTCGACCTTCGTAAGAAACGCGGCGTTGCGCCGGGCCGGGCGCTACCCACCCTTTTGCCCGCGCGGGCTCGTCCTCCGCGTGCGGCCGTCGGACTCGAAATTCGCCGGACAGGTAGCTCACCGGTGGCTCCTCCCGCACCGCTGGGTCGGCCTGGGCGGATCGCGTATTGCGCAGCTCGGTGGAGCGGCCCTTGCTCGTTGGCAGGCAGCGCGCGGGCGACTCGTCCTCGTCGAGCGAGGCGAGTCCCTGCGTTCCTCACAGTTGCTCGACCGAGTGTCCGGCGCTTCGGATTTCAGGTCGGCTATCCGCCCGGCTCCGACTGAAGGGTCTCTTCCTGCGGCCACCGCAGGGATCTGGCGGTACTTCTCGGAGCGGGCAGGCGCATGAGCGTCTCGAGCGCAGAAGTGGCGCCGGCAAAGCCTGGTGTCGAGGTGCTCGACTTCGACCTCCACCGCCTCGCAGCGATCAGGCTCGTCGGCGCGACCCCAGGCGACGCCGCCGCGGTGGCCCGGCAGCTCGGGCCCCTCCAGGCGGTCGTCGATCGTGAGCCGGACCTCGTGATCCGCTTCGTGGACGGACTCGAGAGATCATCGCGTGTGCGTTACATCGGCCTCGACGATGCCGGCTTCACTGACGACGCCTTTCTTGTCCTCCGCAGCAAGCACAAGTCACCCGCGCGGGTAAAGATCGACTTCAGTCAGCTCGGCGGCCCGACGGAGATCGTGTGCGAGCGCGGGGTCGCCGCGGTTCCCTTGCTCATCCCGATCCTGAACATGACGCTGCTCGCCAGGGGAGTGCTGCCGCTGCACGCCTCGGCGTTCGTCCACGAGGGAACCGGCGTCGTCGCCACGGGCTGGTCAAAGGGGGGGAAGACCGAGGCGCTTCTGGCGTTCGCCTCCCGCGGCGCGGAGTACGTCGGCGACGAGTGGGTCTATGTCGCGAGCGACGGTGCGCGCGTCCACGGGATCCCCGAACCGATTCGGATCTGGCGCTGGCAGCTGCGGCAACTACCCGAGTACGAGCGCATGATCAAGCCGGCGGAGCGGGCCCGTCTCACGGTGCTGGAGAGAATGCTCGGCGGAGAAAACGTCTGGCGACGCGGGCCGGCCGGGAGGGCCAAGGCGCTGCTGAAGGGCCAGTTGTACGTCGACGTGGATCCGGAACGGCTCTTCGGCCGGCTCGGGACGATGACGGCTCCGTTCGACCGGCTCTTCCTGCTCGTCGCGCACGAGGAGGACGAGGTCACCGTCGAACCGATCGATCCGTCCGAGGTCGCGCGCCGCATGGTCTTCTCGCTCCAGCACGAGAACCTCGAGCTGACGGCGGCCTATCTGAAGTATCGCTTCGCCTTTCCCAAGTCCTCGAGCTATCTCCTCGACCATGCGGCATCGTTGCAGCGGGACGCACTCGCGCACGCGCTTGCGGACAAGCCGGCCTTCGTCGTCCACCATCCCTACCCCGTCTCGCTGAGCGCCCTCTTCGAGGCCATGAACGGGTACTGCCGGTAACTCGCCCATGCAGACGGAAGCAGTCGCACATGATGCCCTTCTGCACGCGTCACGTCGCGTGGACTGGCGGTTCCTCCTGCCGAGGCCGGACCTCGGCCGGGTCGCATATATCGGCGAGAGCGATCCTGAGCTGATCCAGTCCTTGCAGGTCTTCAGCGACGAGCTGAGCGTGTCCCAGTCGTCGACCGCCAACGGGCGGGAGTCGTCCTTTGACCTGGTAGTCATGCGAAACGCGACTCTCGCTGACCTCGAGGCCGGGCGGGAGCTACTGAACCCGGGCGCATGGCTCTACGTCGAGGTGGATCGGCCACAGCAGCTCAAGCGGGCGCGGGCCGCTCGATCCGCTCGCGGCTACGCGCGTTCGCTGCGAAAGCTAGGACTGGTCGATGTCAGCGCGTACGTCCACTGGCCCGACTTCTCGTCCTGTCGTGCGATCTTTCCGCTCGAGGACGCCGTCGCGGTTCGCTACGGCCTGCAGCGGGGACGGGTGAACAGCGCGCGGCTCGTGACGCGGCTCGCACGGCTACTGGCCCTCACCCATCAGCTCGCGCACTTCGTTCCGTGCGCGAGCGTCGTGGGACGAGCTCCCTCGAGCGGCGAGGAGGGAGCTCGATGAGCGCAATCCTCTCGCGCTTAGACGACCTTCGGGGTCGGATCGACCTCGATCGCTTCGATCTGGGCGAAACGACCTCCTGCGTCATCCTCACACCTCGCTTTCGAACGTCTCGCCACATCGTTGCGCTCCTCATCCCGAATGGGGCCGGCGAGCCCAGGTTCGTCGTCAAGATGCCCCGGCTCGCGGGCGACGGCGAGGGAATCGCCCGAGAGGCTCGAGCTCTCACGGCTCTCCGGGAGAACTGTCCGGAGGCGGTCGGGTCGGTACCGGAGGTCGTCGCCTGGATGGACGGCGACCGGCCGCTGCTGATCGAGACGGCGCTTGTAGGGCCACCCCTGAGCAGGCCGACGCTTCGTGCGAATCCGTTGCGCTGTGTCGACGAGGTGGTGAGCTGGCTGATGCGCCTGCCCCGGGATGCGGGCGGGGGTAACGGGTCCTTCGAACGACTCATCTCGCAGCCGCTCGCGGTCTTCGCCGAGCTGTTCCCGGACGATGCGCCGGAGAGAGAGCTCGTAGCAAGGACGCTCGAGATCGTGGAGCCTCTCCGCGACGAGTCTTTGCCGCACGTCTTCGAACACGGCGACCTCGGTCACCCGAATCTGATCCTGCTCCCTTCCGGCCGCGTCGGAGTGCTCGACTGGGAGCTCGCCGAGGAGAGGGGGTTGCTGCTCCACGACCTCAGTTTCTTCCTTGCATTCGCGACGTTTGCGCTCCGCCGTCCTCGAGGAGCGAAGGAGCGCATCGCGGCGTTCGACGATGCCTTCTTCCAACGAGGTGGCTGGACGCGGCCGCGCGTGTCCGCATACGCCGACAGACTCGAGCTCGACGAGGCGCTCCTCACCCCTCTCTTCGTCGCCTGCTGGGCGCGCTACACCGCTCGCCTCGCAATTCGAATCACAGGGGACGGAGCCGGCCTGACCGAGGAGAGCGCAGCCTGGGTTCGCGAAAACCGTTACTACGGGCTCTGGAACCACACCCTCGAGAACGTGCGTGACCTCGCATGGAGACGATGACGACGTCTGGCTTCACGGTCGCCCTCATCGGCCCGGACGGCGCGGGCAAGACAACGGTCGCGCGGCGTCTGGAGCGGGAGCTCCCCTTTCCCGTCGAGTACGTCTACATGGGCGTCAATCCGGATTCGAGCAACTACCTCCTGCCGACGACTCGCGCCGTCCACGCGTTTCGGCGCCGGCGAGGGCACAAGCCGGACACGGCCGGGCCAAGAGACTCGCGCCACGTGGATCGGGCCCGTCCTCGAGGCTTTCTACGCCGAGGACTACGTTCGGTGCGGTCGTTCGCCCGCCTCGGTAACCGCCTGGCGGAGGAGTGGCATCGCGCGCTCGTCGCTTCGCGGCGCCGTCGCGAAGGGGCGATCGTGGTCTTCGATCGCCATTTCTTCGCCGACTATTACGCCTACGACGTCGCCGCGAAGACCAACCGCAGCGCAAGCAGACGGTTGCACGGGTTCATCCTCTCGCGTCTCTATCCGAGACCGGACCTAGTCATCTACCTCGATGCACCCGCCGAAATCCTGCTCGAGCGCAAAGGAGAGGGGACGCTCGACTCCCTCGAACGCCGGCGCCTTGAGTACTTCGAGCTCGGTCGCGTTCTCGCCGGATTCTCCATCGTCGACGCCAGCCAGCCCCTCGAAACGGTCACCCGGGAGGTCGCCGAGACGATCGAGGCTTTCTCCCGCGAGCGGCGCGCTGTGGAGCCGCAGAAGGTCGCCTCGTGACGCGGCGCGTGCTCGTCACAGACGCCTCCCGGAGCGCCGCGATCGCCGTCATCCGCTCGCTCGGCCTTCGCGGGCTTCACGTGACGGCCGCCGACTCCGAAGGGCGGAGCCCCGGCTTCTACTCTCGCTATGCCTCCGCACGCGTGCGCTACCCGTCGCCGCGCACAGATCCCGAGGGCGCTCTCCAGACTCTGCTCGGCGCCGCCCAGGAACATGGAATCGAGCTCGTGGTTCCGGTCGGTGATGAGCTCGCATTCCTGCTTTCGGAGGAGCGCGATCGTTTCGACGGCGTCTCTGCGCTCGCTCTCCCGTCCAAGGACGCGTATGCAACGACCCAGGACAAGGCCGCGACGCTCGAGCTTGCCCGTGCACAAGGTGTGCCCGTGCCGCGAACGGCGCTCGTCTCGACCGTCGAAGAGGCGCGCGAGGCAGCTGCGTCGCTGGGCTGGCCCGTGGTCGTGAAGCCCAGAGCGTCCAGCGCCTTTCGCGAAGGCCGTTTCGTCGAACACTACGAAGTGTCCTATGTGGAAGATCTCGCTTCGCTCGAGGCGGAGGTCGGCGCCCTTGAGGGCCGTTCACAGGTGCTCCTCCAGGAGTACTACCCCGGGGAAGGCCACGGAGTCGAGCTTCTCCTCCACCGCGGACGTCCTGTCGCCGCCTTTCAGCACCGCCGTCTGCATGAGGTACCCATCACTGGCGGCGCAAGCTCGTTCCGCGAGAGCGTTGCCCTGGAGTCGACCCTCTACCACTACGCGACCCGGCTCCTTGCCGCACTGGACTGGACCGGTCTTGCCATGGTCGAGTTCAAGGTCGGGGAGGACGGCCCGCGCCTGATGGAGATCAACGGTCGGGTCTGGGGGTCACTTGCACTCGCCGTCAAGAGCGGCGTCGATTTTCCGGCACGGATGGCCGACCTCTACCTGAACGGCGCGCCCGAGAACGCGGGCCAGCCGGACACGTCCTACAAAATCGGCGTGCGCTCCCGCAACCTCGACCTCGAGATGCTCTGGATCGCCTCAACGCTGCGAGGTAGTGAGGGTCGGCGGCTCGTCGTCGTGCCGCCTCGCCGCCAGGCGCTTCAGGCGGCGGTCCGCCTCGCGTATCCGAAGGACGGCTTCGACGTTTTCGCCCGGGACGACCCGCGACTGAGCCTTGCGGAGTTTGCCAGGATCGCAGCCAAGCTTCTCCGCAAGGCTCGGGCGTGAGGGCGGAGACGTTGCTTCGGCGGCCTGCGCTCGCGGCCACGCGCGGAAGGGGCTTCGCTTGGCTGGTCGATGTGCTCGACCGTGCGGCCCGCGCCCGACCCAATGCGCTGGCCGTTCTCACGTACCACCGCATCGGCGACCCCGTCGAGACGGAGCTTCTCTACCCCGGCCTGATCAGCGCGGGGCCATCCGAATTCGAGGAGCAGATGCGCTTTCTCGCCGCGCGGCACCGGGTGCTCGCGCTCGAGGAGCTTCTCGCCGTCCGCCGCGGAGAGGCCCGGTTGCCGCTTCGCTCGGTTCTCGTCACCTTCGACGACGGCTACCGCGATTTCGCCGAGCAAGCCTGGCCGATCCTCAAGCGGCAGGGAATCCCGGTCGTCCTCTTCGTCCCCACGGCCTACCCAGGCGATCCAGGGCGGGCATTCTGGTGGGACAGGCTGTACGCCGCCCTCAGCTCGGCGCGACCGGTACGAACGATCGACACTCCTGTCGGAACGCTTCGGCTTGCCTCGAGCGCCGACCGTCTTTCCGCGTACAGGCGGCTTCGGAGTGTGGTGAAGTCGCTGCCGCACGAGGAGGCGATGGCCGTCGTCGATGACCTCTGCGACTCTCTCGGCGCGCGTCCCGCGCGGTCCGCGGTCCTCTCGTGGCGCGAGCTGCGCCGGCTCCAGGCCGAGGGAGTTGCTCTTGCACCTCATTCCCGGACCCACCCTCTGCTCGACCGGATCCCGGTCGAGGCCGCACGGAAGGAGATCCTCGGATCGCTCGAGGACCTCACGCGGGAAGTGGGCCCGGTCCCCCGCGTTTTCGCGTATCCCGCAGGCGGCGAGAACCCGAAGATCGCTCGCGTGCTTGCGGCCGAAGGGTTCGAACTCGCGTTTACGACGGAGCGAGGCACGAACGACCTGCAGCAACCGAATTGGTTGAGCCTGAGGCGCATCAACGTCGGTCGAGCCTCTTCGCTTCCGCTCATCCGCGCCCAGCTCCTGCCCTGGTGGCAGAGACCGAGATTCAACGAGGGAGGTTCACGGATCGCTAACACACTGCGGCTGCACCACACGACTTCAAAACGATAAGTTCCCGCGAGGGGACACGGTGGGGGCATTGCGGCTCGGCCTCTACTCCGGACACGACCTGAAAGGGGAGTTGATGAAAACTAGAACCGTTCTCGCTGCGTGCACGATCCTCTGCGGCCTCCTCGCCGCAGGGCTCGCTCCGGGCCTCGCCCGGGCCGATGACGGGCTACGAGGTTCTGCTTACCCGGCCGGAACGAGCGGCCAGCCGACGACGTCGAAGCCCGAGAGCAAGCTCTGGTTCAATGACGGCTTCTGGTGGGGCGTCATGGCCATGCCCAGCGCCACCGGGGTGGAATACCACATCGTCCGGTTGACATGGCGGTCCCAAAGGTGGGTCGACACGGGCGTCCTCGTTGACGCGCGCGGAAGCACACGTCAGGACGTCTTGTGGACCGGGAGCAAGCTCTTCGTCGCCTCGCACAAGTTCGTCGACGTCGCCAACTTCGACGCGACGCCGGACACGTCAGACTCGATGCGCCTCTACCGCTTCAGCTACGACCCGGGATCGAATACCTACTCGCTGGACGGGACGTCGGTGATCAACGCTCAGAAGAGCGAGACGCTCGTCATCGACACTGACTCGGACGGCGTGATCTGGGCGACGTGGGTGCAGGAGGACGCCGGCGGCACGCAGCACCACGCCTACGTCAACAAGTCGAACGGGGACTGCGTCGGGGGAGCCATGTCGAACTGTGACTTCTCGGCGCAGCCTCACTCCCTGGACGACGTTGCCCCTGACGACATCTCGTCCGTCGTCCGGTTCGGCGGCGACAAGGTCGGCGTGCTGTGGAGCAACACGGGCGCTGGGGTGGGGCAGATGCGATTCAGCTTCCACACGGACGGTCAGGCGCTCGGGTCATGGAGCTCGCAGGAACCGGTGCTCGGCGGTCCGACCGAGCCGAAGCTGGCCGACGACCACATCAACCTCAAAGCGGATTCGCTCGGTCGCGTCTACGCGGTGACGAAAACGAAGTACTCCGGGTCGACGAGGGCGGGCACGGTGCTGAGTCGCCGTGCCACCGACGGAAGCTGGACGAACAACACGGTCTCGCGAGCGTCGCTCGATCGCACCCGCCCGATCGTCCTTTTGGACGAGCAGCACAACCGGATTCGCGTGTTCGAAGCAACGATTTTCTACACGGCCATCTACATGAAGGCTTCGAGGCTCGACACCATCGGCTTCCCGGAGCTTTCGGCCGGGGCGCGCGTGATCCATGACACGGGGAGCAAGATGGGCGACCCGACCTCCACCAAGCAGACGATCAGCAACTCGACCCGCCTGCTCGTGCTGGCCACGAACCGGGCCACGAAGCGGTACTGGCATGCCTACTTCCAGATCATCCGGTGCATCAGAGGCACCTCGGGACCCAACAGACTCGTCGGCACAAGGGGGAACGACGCCCTCTGCGGGCTCGGTGGGAACGACGTCCTGAAGGGCCTCGCGGGTAACGATCGCCTCGTCGGCGGGGGAGGGAGAGACACGTTCTACTCCCGGGACGCGTTCCGCGATGTCGACAAAGGCGGCCCAGGCCGTGACCGAGCGCGAGTCGACGCACGTGACGTTCGGCGCTCGATCGAGGTGATCTTCTAGCGCCAGCGAGCTGCGGGGGCCTCCGGGCCCCCGCAGCTCGCCGCTTCATTCACCTAGGACTACTCTGAGAGGCCATGCGAAACCCGCGTATCCACCCGGCCTCGTTCTTGCGGAGATGGTGGTTGCTCATTGCGGTCGCCGGGGCCGGCGGCGCACTGGTCGCCTACCTGTCCGGGACGCGCGCGACGCCCAGGTATGAGGCGAAGGCTCAGGTCCTCGTCCAGGCCGGCGCCAGGGAGTCCGCTGAGATTCCGACCTATGCGGAGATCGTGAGGAGCACGCCCGTCGTGGCCTACGCTCTCCGGTCGACGGGCTCACCCCTTTCCGTCGAGGAAGTGCGCGCGAATGTCAGGGGGGAGGCGGATCGTGACACTCGAATCATCACGATTCGTGCCGGTGACACCGACCGTTCCCGCGCCATCGCGCTGGCGAATGCCCTGGCCGCTGGCCTCGAGCGGTACGTCGCCGCTGCTGCCACGACCTCCGCCGCCCCGGTGACGGGGCGGACGCAAATCGAGCTGATCGAACCGGCAGCCTCCGCAGCCCGAGTGCGGCCCCTGTCTCCGTTGCTGCTCGAGTTCGGCGCCCTAGCAGGGGTCTTCGGCGCTCTCGCGTTTGCCCTGGTCGTCGAAGCTCGCCGCTCGAAGGTGACGGACGAGGTCGATCTCGTGGAAGTCGGCGGCTTTCCCCTCCTCGGTTCGGTGAACGGGGCGTGGCCCCGAATGCGGACCTCGCTCCTCGATCCGACGCGAAGCTCCCCCGAAGAGTGGGGCGACTATCGGCGGCTGGCCACCCGGATCACCGTGGCAAGCGACGAAGCAGCGCCGCGCAGCCTCGTCCTGGTCGGAGCCGAAGGGGCGGAGGCCAGCAGCGCAGTCGGGGCGAAGCTCGCTCTCACCCTCGCGCAGGACGGGCAACGTGTCGTGCTCGCCGACTTCGAAGGAGACCGGATCAGGCGCCACTTCAGGATCGACGCGCGCGGCGGGGGAGCACAGCTCGTCAAACGATCTGCTCCTCTCACGTACCGAGGCACGACCCTCGATCGCTTCGCTCTTCGCTCCGGCGCGCCGCTCGTTCTTGCTCTGCCCCGCCAGGTACCAGCTGGTCTCAACGCCGAGGAGGCAGAAAACCTCGTGAAGCTTCTCTCAGCGGAGGCAGACCTCTTGATCATCCACGCCCCTCCTCCGAGCCGTTCGCGCGGCGCGCTCATCTGGGCTCGCGCCACGAAGGCAACACTGCTCGTCGTTCGGGCGGAATACACCAAGCGCGCGGATGTGGAGGAGGCGCGCGACGGCCTCGAGCCTGTCGGGACGAAGGTGATCGGGGCCGTGGTGCAAGGCGGCCGACCTTGAGCCGGGGCGTTCGGCCCGTTGCCGGTCGTCCTTACGTGCCTACGCCAGAGCCTCTCTCAGCGCCAGGCCGTCAGGTCGAGCCCCGTTAGCTCAGCAAGCCGTTCGTTGTCAGGACCGAAGTCCCGCTCAAGCGCCTCGAGCGCCTCGTCGTCGGCAGGGCTGCGCGATCCACCGGCGGCTTCGATGTTCAAACGCGCATACGCAGACGCTGTCGATGCCTTGAGCCGTTTTCGTACGTCGGCCGGCAGCAGGCGGCCCGCCCCTCTGCGAATGCGGTGCAGCCACGGGCGCCGAATGCGGAATGTCCTGTTCTTGCGCGAGAAGGAGTAGGAGTCGTAGAAAGACGGATCGATGTCGAATCGGCGCGCAAACATCCTCATGAACGATGCGGGATCCCGCCGGAGGTCCTCGAAGAGAAACAGGTGCAGGTGCGTGGGCGGAAACCGTTCCAGCCAGGCAGGGAGATACTCGGCGTACCTGGTATGGGCGATGATGCTCTTCGCGTGGCCGTAGTGGGGAATGCGCGGGTCGCCGGCACGCACGAGTTGCACGAACTCGTCGAACGGCAGACGGCTATCGATGCGAGCGTGGCTGTCGCGCAAGAAATGAAAGTGCGAGTAGACACGCTCTGAGGGCTTTCGCAGCACGAGAACGATGTGCGGCTGCGGCTTGATCCGTGCGAGCCCCTCGGGCGCGCACTGCTGGTAGAGGTAGACCGGGGTGGCTTCGACTACCAGGGTCGGCCGCCGCCCCTCGCAGTCCGAAAAATACGCCTCGTATCCGACCAGCCCATGGTCACCGTAGTTCGACTTCTTCTTGAAGAGCGGGTCGTCCGGATCGAGGAAGTAGCGGGCCTCCTTCATGACCGAGCCGCAGACGTCGGGATGATCCGCTAGCCAGGCGAAGAGGGAGGTCGTACCGCACTTCGGAGCTCCTGCGATGACGACGTTCGGAAGCATGCCCCGGTTCCCGGGCGTGATGATATATGCGCAGGGTCGTCGTGATAATGAGGTCGTGCTAGGGTGGGGCCCGCGAGAAAGTCGTCACCGGGTTGAGGGCAACGCCTGATCCGCACCGGGACGCTCTGCGGGCGAAAGGGGACGGTGTTTACGAGGATAAGTGGGGCGGTCGTCGGGGTCATGCGCCCACGGGTTCTCTTGAGCTGTCTGGCGGTCGCGGGCGCAGTCGTCTTCTGGTCAGCGCAGGCCACCGCCGCTCAGGCAGCGCCCGGCGACATCGGGTTTGAAGGCCCGTCGACGGCGGGCGCCGGCGGAGGGCCGACGAGCGAGAAGCCGGAAAGCAAGCTCTGGTGGAACGACGGCTTCTGGTGGGCCAGCATGTGGTCCCAGAGCGCGGCCGACTACCACATCTTTCGGCTGAACACCGCCAACCAGTCCTGGATCGACACCGGCACCGTTCTCGACGATCGCCCGAGCTCGCACGCCGACACGCTCTGGGACGCGGGCACAGGCAAGCTCTATGTCGCCTCGCACATCTTCTCGAGCGGATCGTCGTCTGGTTCTCCGGCTCGGCTCTACCGCTACAGCTACGACGCGACCACGGACAGCTACTCGCTCGACGGCGGCTTCCCGGTGCAGATCGGCAACTACAAGACCGAAGCCCTGACGATCGCGAAGGACTCGACGGGGCAGCTCTGGGCGACGTGGAAACAGGGAGCAACATTTGTCGTCAACACGAGTGTCTGCAACCCGGGATGTAACGACGCGGCCTGGGGCACGCCGTTCACTCCCACCGTGGCTGGGACGAAGACAACGTTCAACAGCGACGACGTCTCGGCGGTGATCGCCTTCGCCGGGAAGGTCGGCGTTTTCTGGACGAACCAGACCAACGGTACGGACTACTTCGCCGTTCATGACGACTCGAGCCCCGACACGACCTGGAGCGGCGAGATCGCGCTCTCGGGTCCTGGTCTGGCGGACGACCACGTGAACTTGAAAACCGACTCCAGCGGACGGGTCTATGCCGTCGTCAAGACCTCTCGGGATGGCTCCACCGACCCGCTGGTCGTCCTGCTCGTCCGCAGCACTTCGGGCAGCTGGACGAGCGCGACCGTTGGGCAGAAGCGAGACAGCCACACGCGGCCGATCGTCGAGCTGGACGAGGACAACCAGAGGATCCATGTCTTCGCGACCTCACCCGAGTCGGGAGGGGGCATCTACGAGAAGACGTCTCCCATGAGCTCCATCGCCTTTGCCGCCGGCAAGGGGACGCTCGTGATCAAGAACGCGGACGGCGAGCTCAACAACGCGACCTCGACGAAGCAGAACGTCAGTCCCGCGACCGGTCTTGTCGTCCTCGCGAGTGGGCAGCAGGTCTATTTCCACCAGTACTTCTCGCTGGGAGGCGGCGGGGGAACGGCGCCTACGGCCGCGTTCTCCGCTTCACCCACGAGTGGCACCGCTCCGCTGTCGGTTCAATTCACGGACACGTCGAGCGGCGGCCCGACGTCGTGGGAGTGGGACTTCCAGAACGACGGAACGACGGACTCGACTCAGCAGAACCCGAGCTTCGTCTACACGAGCCCTGGAGCGTACTCGGTGAAGTTGACCGTGTCGAACACGTCTGGTTCCAGCAGCATGACGAAGACGGACTACATCACCGTGTCGACCGGCGGCCCGACGCTCACGTTCACTCCGAGCGACGATGCGTTCGTGCGTTCGAATCGTCCTGACGAGGTCAACGGCGCCCTCACCGATCTGCGTTCATGGAAAGGGACCGGGCAGACAAACTCGTTCCTCAAGTTCACCGTGAGCGGCATCACCGGCACGATCACGTCCGCCAAGCTGCGTCTTTTCGTCCTGGACGCAAGTCCGAACGCCGGCAATCTCTACCCAGCGGACACAACGTGGAGCGAAGGGACCGTCACGTGGTCGACGGCTCCCCAGATCGGTGCTACGCGGATCGCACCGGGAGGCGCGGCGCCACTTGGAACCTGGATCGAGATCAGCCTCGGCAACCTGATCGGAGGAGACGGGACGTACAGCTTCGCGCTCGTTGGCGCGTCTTCCGATGCAGCCTGGTTCTCGAGTAAAGAAGGGGCGAACAGCCCGCAACTCGTTCTCACTCAGAGCTAGCGTCCGGCGTGGACGGCTTCACTCGCGCCTTCACGCCAGGGTGTGAGGTCTAGGCTGGTCACCTCGGCGAGGCGCTCGTTGAAGGGCTCGAAGTACTGATCTAGCTCGGCCAACACCTTCACCTCGTCGTCCGTACGCTCCGAACGGGCCGAACCGAAGTTGATGCGCGCGTAAGACGATGCAGTCGTCGCTTTCAATCGCTTTCTCGCTCCTGCTGGAAGGTGCCGCCCGATCTCCCTCCTGATGGTGTGCATGCGCGGGTGCTTGATCTGAAAACTCTCGTTCCACCGCTTGAAGTCGTAGGTATCGAAGAAGAGTGGATCCAAGCCGAGCCCCTCGGCAACGAGCTTCACGAATGCCCGTTGGTCCTTGGTCATTTCTTCGAAGAGGAAGAAATGAAGTCGTTCACGAGGGAACTTGTCGAGCCAAATCGGGAGATAATCGGCGTAGCGGCTGTTCGCGATGATCCTCGCCGCTGCTTCGGTTGTGATCTCAGCTAGCAGTGGATCCTCTCGCAGCGCCAGTTCGACGAACTCGCGAAACTCGACTCGCTGCCCGATACGAACTTTCGTGTCCTTGAAATAGCGGAAATGCGAGTAGGCGCGCTCCGAAGGCTTTCGTAGGACGAAGAAGACGTTCGGCGTGGGCTCGATCTGAGAGAGGACCCCAGGCGCGGTCCGCTGATACAGATAGCTCGGCGTTGCCTCCAGGATCACCCTGGCCGATGAGCCTTCGCAGTGATTGAAATACGCCGCGTACCCCTCGTAGCCATGGTCGCGGAAGTTCGATGCCTTCTTGAAGAAGAAAGACTCAGGATCCATCAGGTAACGCGGTTCCTTGACGTTCGACCCGCAGACTTCAGGGTGGTCACTCAACCAGCGGAACAAGGATGTCGTTCCCGATTTTGGAGCTCCAGCGATGACCGCGTTAGGAAGAAGCAACGTCGTTTCTCTCTCCAGGGCCGTGTCCGCGCGTCGTCAGGTCCCTCTGAGTTCCCCCACAGTGAAGGTTATACGGCTCGAGACGGCAGGTTAGAGTCTGAGTACCGTGGGTGTCACTCGACGCACGACCGGGGCAGTGCGTGACGTGCGCGCCGCCGAAGAACCGGGAAGCGATTCCTTGTTGACTTATTCGGCGACCGTCAGCCCGTCGCCGGGCGCCTAAGGATGACCATCCGTACATCCACGGCGTCCGCCACTACCGGCGGGCCGGAGACAGCCGCGCACGAAGTTACACGGAGGCAGATCCGCGGCTCGAGCCTCCTACTCGGCGGTCGCTTCATCTCGCTGGGGATGAACTTCGCGATTCAGATCCTCATCGTTCGCTACCTGTCGAAGGCGGACTACGGGGCCTGGGCGTACGTCACCTCGCTGGTGGCCCTCGGCGTCAGTGTCGCGACGTTCGGGCTCGATCGATCGATCACGCGGTTCCTCCCCATCTACGACGAAGAGAAGGAGTACGACAAGCTCTGGGGCACGATCGTGATGGTCACGGGCACGATCCTCTCGATCAGTCTCGGGATCATCCTGCTCGTTTACGGCCTGCACAACCTGCTCACCGGCTCACTGATCTCCAACGAGCAGGCGATCTCACTCCTTCTCATCATGGTCTTCGGAGTTCCGATCCAGGCGATGGACGGACTGACGACGGGTCTCTTCGCGGTCATGGCCAAGCCGCGGGCGATTTTCTTCCGCAAGAGCATCCTCGGCCCGCTGCTTCGCCTCATCGTCGTTCTCTTGCTGGTGTTCTCCGGAGCGAGCATCATCTTCCTCGCGGCCGGCTTCGTCACCTGCGGAGCGATCATCATCGGGCTCTACGGGTTCTTCCTCTACCGGACGCTTCGCCGCGAGGGGCTGCTCGCCCACTTCAACTGGACGACGCTCGACATGCCCTGGCGCGAGGTGTTCGGTTTCACAGTCCCTCTGCTCGCGTCGGACATCCTCTACATGGTCATCAACACCACGGACGCGCTGCTGGTGGGCCACTACAACGGCGCCGAGGGTGTCGGCGCCCTTCGCGTCATCCTTCCGGCAGCCCAGCTGAACCTGCTCGTGTTCTCGAGCTTCACGCTGCTCTTCACGCCCGTGGCCGCCCGCCTTTTCGCGCGGGGGGACACGCCCGGCATCGGCCACCTCTACTGGCATACGTCGGCGTGGATCGCGGTGCTCACCTTCCCGATCTTCGCGCTGACGTTCTCGCTCTCGGAGCCGCTCACCGTGACTCTCTTCGGAGAGCGCTACGGAGGCTCGGCGGCGTACCTGTCGGTGCTCTCCGTCGCCTACTACTTCAACGCTGCGCTCGGTTTCAACGGGTTGACGCTCAAGGTCTTCGGCAAGGTTCGCTTCATCGTGGTCATCAGCGTCATCGCCGCGATCGTAAATCTCGCGCTGAATTTCGCACTCGTGCCCGAGTACGGTGCGCTCGGAGCTGCAATTGCGACGGCTGCCACGCTGGTTGCGCACAACCTCCTTAAGCAATGGGGCTTGCTCCGGGGAACCGGTATCGCTTTCTTCGAGCGCGAGCACGCGCCTGTCTACCTAACAGTCGCCCTCGCCGCAGGCGTGCTGCTCGTGCTCCATGAGATCCTGAACCCATCGATCTGGGTGGCACTGCCACTTGCCGCAATCGCGTCCCTCGTCGTCGTCTTGACGAGCAGGAACCTCCTTCGGGCGGGAGACACGTTCCCGGAGCTCGCTCGATTCCGCGTCATTCGGCTGATACTCGGCGACGATCGCGGAGCGGGTGCTTCTAAGTGACTGCGCACCGGGCCATTCGAGCAGGCTTCTGGCTCTCGGCAGGCTGGATTGCCTACACGTATGTCGGCTTTCCGATCCTCGTGACCCTTCGAGGGCTGCTCCGGCATCGCCCTCTTGCGGGTGGCGAAACCCTGCCGTCGATCACGATCGTCGTGCCCGCCCACAACGAATCCGCGATCATCGTCGAGAAACTCGCGAACACGCTCGCGCTTGAATACCCGTCTGAACTGCTCGAGGTCATCGTTGTTTCGGACGGCTCGGACGACGGCACCAACCAGCTCGTGGCTCAGTTCGGCCAAGGCGTTCGCCTCCTCGCACTCCCGCGTCTGGGGAAGAACGGGGCGCTCACGCGTGCAGCGAGCGCCGCCAACGGCGAGGTCCTCGTGTTCACCGACGCCGACACGAAGCTCACGGAACGGGCCCTCCTCCACGTCGCGGCGCCGTTTGCGGACCCTGCGGTCGGCGGCGTGGCAGGCGAGCGCCGGCACGGCCATGAATCGAACCCCAGGCGCAGGGCCGCCGCCCAAGGAAAACGTCTGCTGCGTAGGCTCATGAGCCGTGCCGGCAGTGTCACGTCGGCGGAGGGTCAGATCTACGCCGTGCGCCGGGAGCTCTTCGAGCCCGTTCCCGACAACGTGCCGGACGATTTCTGGATCTCGACGCGCGTGATCGCCAGCCAAAGACGCCTCGTCTACGAGCCCGAGGCTGCCTCCTATCCGTTCGCGGGCGCGACCGTCGTCCGCCGTCCGTTCGAACGGAAGGTGCGAATGACCGGGCCCCTGTTCCGCTCCTTCTGGCTCGGGCGCGATCTCCTCAACCCCTACGAGCACGGGTTCTACTCGTTCCAACTCATCTCCCACAAGCTGCTGCGTCGGCTCGTCTTCGTCCCCTTCCTCGGGCTCGCCGTGACGGCCCCCGGCTTGCGCTCGAGGGGCCCTGTCTATCGGGCCGTGTCACTTGCTCAGGGACTTCTCCACGGTGCCGCGCTCGCCGGTCTGCTTCTACGTGAGACAAGGCTCGGTCGGCTGCCACCTCTGCAGGCGGCGTTGGCATTCGACCGGAGCAACGTCGCCGCCGCCGTCGCTCTCATCCAACAGCTCAGAGGAATGCGACCGCGTGATGACATGTGGGAGCCGCAGCGGGCCGGGTCGAGACCGAACGCGCGCGGTAGCCAATCGCCCGGCGCGCCACGACGATAGGTTCTTGGCAGGGACACGGTGCGTTTGCGGGAGCAAGCGCACCCGGACTGCCTTGAGATGACGCGCAAACAAGCTCTGGTCGCCGCAACGGTTGGAGCCGCTGCCTACCTGCTTCGCCCTGACCGGATAGCACGCGAGGCTGTGCCGGTCGAGGTCAACGAGCCTCCGCCTTCGCCGATTCCAGCTCCTCGTCCCGGCCCTGGCCTCTGGATCTCACCGGCCGAGCTCGGCGGGTTACCCGTGGAAGGCTCAGCGTGGAAGGCCGTGCTTGCCGTGGCGGAAGGCGATCTCGGGACGGCCAACGTCGCCGATCAGGATTCGACCCACGACGGCAACACGCTCGCCTGCGCGCTGGCGGCGGCCCGGACGGAGAGAGCAGATCTGAGGACGAAGGCGACGAACGCACTCTCGTCGGCGATCGGAACCGAGGACGGCGCCCGTTGGCTGGCCATCGGTCGCAATCTCGGAGCCTACGTGATCGCGGCCGACGTTCTCGGCATTCGCTCCGGTCCGATCTACGAGTGGCTGGGCGGCTTTCTGACGCGCACCTCGCGGGCCAACAACACGGACGACCAGGTCCTCGTGGGCAACTGGTCCTCCGGGTCGAACGCCTCCGCTCAGACGGGCTTCGTCACGGCCGCACTCAGCGTCTATACGAAGGACTTCGCGCGCCTTGCGACCTTCTGGGACGGCTACCGCCGCTACTGCGGCGACCGCACGAGCCCGGTCAGGGAGACGTCGAACTCGGATGCATGGCAGTTCGTCCCCTCCGACCCGGTCGGCATCCAGGACAAGGGAGCCGTGAAGCAGGGCTGCCGCCTCGACGGAGCGATTGGCAACGACATGTCGCGGGGCGGAGACGACGTCTGCTCTCCCGGCTGGACCCAGTACCCCTGGATCGGCCTGGAAGGGGCGGTCCCGGCCGCGCTCGTCTTTGCTCGCGCTGGTTATCCGGCTTGGGAGGTCGCCGAGGAAGCAGTCCGCCGGGCCCTTGACTACCTGTGGTTCCTCCGGCAGACGACGGGAAACTCGGATTGGTTCGACGGCCGGCGGTCGAACGAATGTGTGTACCTCGTCAACCGAGCCTATGGAACGCGGTTTCCCTGCTCGTTACCCGTGGCCGGGGGGAGGACGTTCGGCTTCTCCGATTGGACTCATGCTCCGAGGGGTGCCGCACTTCGACGCGCCGAGCGGAGGCGGGGTCACGCCGGGCCCTAGTCGGCGGCGATACGCTCCTCTAGCTTTCCGATAGAACCGGCGTCTCGGCCTACGAAGGCCGCTCTTTCCTCGTCTCGTCCAAGCACCCAGATGGCCGCGCTCGCAAGCCCGAGAACAGCCCAGAAATAGCGCTGATAGGAGAGGTGCAGGAACATTGCGCTCGCCAGATAGGCGATGAGCGCAAACAAGAACGAGCTCGCGATGATCGCCCGCTCGGGATCTCGATCCCGCCAGTAACGCGCGCGGCGGAACAGGAGCACGAGCGGGACGCCGACCATCGTGAGGAAGGCTGTGAGCCCGATGATGCCGGTGTCCGCGATCATCTCGAGATAGAGGCTGTGCCCACGGCGGTTGGTGGCCAGATACCTGAGCCCGAGGCGGTTTGCGTAGTCGCGTGAATACTCGGCGAAGTACACCCCCGGCCCCACACCTGTTAGGGGATGGTCGATGAAGGTGTGGAGCGCGGCAAGGTTTTCGGTCTCACGGCCCTCGATCGAGGAATCGGGCTGGTTGGTGGAATCGGTCGAGGCGGATGAGAGCGCCGTGACACCTTCGAGCGAGCTGAGGCGGATGACGTAGTCAGGGACGACGAAGAAGACGACCGCGGTTAGTGCGGCGAGAGCCGGCAAGACGTTGCGAAGCTTCAGCTCGCGCAGGAGCAAAGTCATGACGATCGTCAGGGCAACCGCGATCGCCGCGCCGCGCGAGAAGGTGAGGAAGATGCCGCCGGCGATCAAGACCGACGCGGCCGCAGCCGCCAGACGGCGCCTGCGGCGCGGGTCTCGGAACGCTCGCAGGAGCGCGAGAGGGAATACGACCGCGAGAATTTGCGCGTAGCGGTTCTCGCTCCCGATGGGGCCGCCGAGCCTTGGCCTCAGCTCCTTCTGACCGGCGCTCTCGGGTGCGATGTTGAACCCGCCGCCATCGTCGAGCCGGTCGACCTGGGCGAATCCCGCGTACTCATTCGCGTAGCTGTGCGTCAGCTCTTGGAAGATGGATAGCGCGCCCAGGAGCGCCGCAGCCAGTATCAGCGTCCAGATCACTCGTGTGAGCATGGGCGCCGTCCTGACGGCGTTCGAGACGAGCAGGTAGAGAAGGAGGCCTTCGGTCAGATAAAGGCCGATAGCGTTCTGGACGACGGTCGGCTCGGGCGAACGGATTCCGGCGAGGAAGAGCGCGGCGAGAAAAATCAGGACGAGCGGAAGAACGGGCGTGACTACAAGGGGCTGCCGCTCGACGATGAGCGCGCGCACGATCGGAACCAGGAGCAGCAGGGCGACCGAGGAGGCGATGATCTGCGGAACGCCGTGGAACCTTGTGAGCACGACGGCGAGATTGCTGTAGAAGACGAAGAAGAAGACGACGACGGCGACCGTCCCGGCCGTGTCCGCTCGGAGCGAGACCGCCGGGCGGCGGAGAGCCGGTTCGGAGACCGAAACGCTCGTCACCGCAACGGGCTCCGATGGTACGAGGCACCGCGCTTCTTCCCTTCTCCTCTGGCGCCGATCAAACGAAGGTTGTATCCCAGTCGGTAGTAGAGGTAGCGCGCGAGCTTCCACCAGCCGCCTCGGAATCTGCGCCCGGAGGTCAGGACCCTGAGGTTCCGCGCGCCGGAGTAGACGACCCGACCACCAGCCGCTTTGGCAGCAGGTCCCACGTTGAGATCGTCCGTCAGGAGATCACCCTCGTAGAGCTGGAGAAAGAGCGGCCGCTCGGTGGCGTAGTTGCTCCCGCGAGTCGTGGGGATGCGGAGAATCACTCTCTTGATCCACCGTGCCAAGTGATGGGCGACAATGCGCGCCCGCACGGACCAGAGCGGACGAAGATCGTAGTAGTCGACGCGTGTGTATGCGACCCGGGCGCCCCGTTCGAACTGTTTCGCGTACCAATCGAACAGGGCTGTCGGGTTCGGGATTCGGCAGTCGGCGTCGAACAGGAGGATCACGCCGGAGGAAGCAGCGCGAATCCCGGGGATGCGAGCACTCAGGCAAACCGCCTCACCGGCTCGCCATACGCTCGGAACAGCTACGACGCGCAATCCTGCTCGCTCGTAGGCGGCAATTTCGGGCGGTGGCTTTTCCGCGGGGTAGTTGTTGACCACGAGCACGATCTCGAAAGTCCTGCTGCCTTCGTAACGGGCTAAGTCGCCGAGAACCGCGAGGACGTTTTCGAGATCTTCCTGGGCGTTTACCGGGATCACCACGCTCGCGTCGGGTGCCGTGGCTGGATCGTCTCGAAGCCGCTTGAGCTCCACGCCGAGCTGATCGAGGCTCGTCTTCTCGTTCGTGAGCATCAGTCCGGACGCCCCTGGGGCTCGCCCCCCTCGGCACGATGGACTTCCCGATCAGTGTGTCCGGCCGCGTGGCGCTGCGGCTCCCAGCGGTCGATCTGGCGGCCGCGAACGACGTTCCACGTGGCCCGCAGCGCGGCGACGTTCACGAAGCAGAAGAAGGCAGGCAGCATGAAGGCCTTGCGGCGCCCGAGCGGCTTGTCTGCCAACAGAATGCCCGCCCCGCCGAGTCCGTAGAGGACGACCTGGGCGAGCGTTGCCGCTCGGTACAGACGCCCGCGGCGCCAGAGGAGCGGGCTGGTGACGGCGAGGGCTCCCAATGGGAAGACCATTGTGCGCCGTAGGAGCTTATGGGTAAAGAGCTGGACCGCATAGAAACCGTGGCGCTGGGGGTCGAGGAGCTCGCGCCGGAGAACCACACCACGAAGTCCGCGAGTCATGACGCGGACCTTGCGGCCGAACTCGAGCTCGGCGGTTCTGGCCACCGGCTCGAATGCTACGGCTTCGGGAGCGAAGACCAACCGGAACCGTTGGGCAATCACGCCCGTCGACGTATAGAAGTCGTCGGTCACTCCTGGAACGACCTGGCGGAAGAGGGAGCGACGTACGGCGTAGATGGCGCCCGTCGCCGAGATGACGTTACCGGCCCGACTCTCTGCATCCTTGAGCACCCGATCGAGATTCCAGTAGCGCTGCTCGCCTGCCGCGATGGCGTCCGTCCCCGAGTCTCCCAGGTAGCGTTGGTCGCCGGCCACCCCGCCGACAAGAGGATCGGAGAAAGGCCGCATGAGGGCCCGGAGCGCGTCAGGCGCGTACATCGAGTTCGCATCCGAGAAGACGAGGATCTCCCCGCTCGCCGCGTCGGTGGCTGCGTTGAGCGCCGCCGCCTTGCCGCACCGGGGTAGCGAAAGAAGCCGGACGCGGGAGTTTTCGAACGCCCTGACGATCTCGTCGGTCCCGTCGTCGCAGCCGTCAGACGCGACGATCACCTCCAGCTGCTCGCTGGGATAGTCGAGCGAGAGGACGTTCTCGAGCTTCGCGCCGATGCCCGCCGCCTCGTTGTGTGCAGCGAGGACGATCGTCACCGACGGGGTGATGTCCCCCGACTCGTAAGGGCGGGGCCGCAGAAGCCCACGGAGGACAACGATCGCTGGAAAAAGAGCGTAGGTGTAGGCGAGTGTCGCGCTCGCCGTCCAGAAGAGCAGCCGTCTTTTCAGCGCCTCGCCCTCCTTCTCGCGATTTCGGAGGCGAGTCGACCCGCGTTGGCATACGCGTCGAACTCGCGCTCGACCTTCTGCCGTCCTGCGCGGCCGAGCTGCCGCCGCAGCGTCTCGTCGCCGTGCAGTCGGAGGAGAGCGTGCCCGAGCGCTGAGCTGTCGCGCGGGGGCACCAGCAGACCCGTGCGGCCGTCTTCGACGAGCTCTGGAATTCCCGATATGTCGCTCGCCACGACCGGAATGCCGGTTGCAAGCGCCTCCATCAGCACGACAGGGATTCCCTCTCGCTTGCCCTGCTTCGTCGGAACGCTGGGCGTCACGAGCACGTCCGCACTGCGCAAGAGCTCCAGCACTTCGCCACGCGTGCGCTGGCCTAACAGGCGAATCCGTCCTTCCAGCCCGGCAGCGGCGATCCGACGCTCGAGCATGGACCGGTCCTTGCCCTCTCCCACGAACCGGCAGGCGAAGTCGACTCCCGACTCGGAGAGGGATCGGCAAGCGTCGATTAGGTACGCCTGGCCCTTGACCTCGTGCAGCGTCCCGACGCAGAGGATGTTGAAGCGCCCCCGAGGGCGACCGTTGTTCGAGGGTTCGAAGAAACCAGTCTCGATCCCCGAGTGGATGACGACGACCTTCTCGAGCCACTGCGGGCCGCACTCACGGAGGATCAGATCCCTGTTGTACGCAGAGATGGTCACGACGAAGGCCGCTTCGGCGACCTTCTCACAGAGCATGTGCCGGTCGACGTGGAGATCGGATCCCTGCGCCGTGAAGCTGTAGGGGATGCCGGTGAGCCGATGGATGACGAAGCCCGCCGCGGCCGGATGGTTCGAGAAGTGGCAATGGACGTGCTCGACGCCCTCCGCCTCCATGGTGCGGGCGGCGTGAGCGACTTTGGGAAAGATCCCGATGCCTCCGACGAAGAAGTTCAGGCTGCCGAACGTGCCCTTGACCAGTGCTCCCAGGGCGCCCAAGTAGGCGCGAGGCCGACGCCGGAGGAAGTGGAGCTGGCTGAGAAAGATCGGCCAGGACAAGAACGGGAGAAAATGGGCGCGGTCGACGACTGCGTGGGCTTCCGGGTGAACGACGGCTGCTCGCTCCCGCACGAGGGGATAGAACGCGACTTCGGCGCCGGACCGCTCGAGCCCGAGTATCTCGAAGAGGACGAACGTCTCGGTCAGCTTTGGGAACCGCGACGTCACGTAGCCGATCTTCAGGCCGGTCCGCACCGGTTCCCCTCCCGCGCTCTGCGCCGACGTTCCACGGGCCGACTGGCGCATCTGATCTGGCCGCCCCCTCAGCGTGGGATGGCCCCTCCCACCCACAGTAGCGAGCAATTATAGTCGGCGGAAGCCGAGCAGCTCGGCGGTGCAGTCGTCGCTCATACGTCGCTCGTGGCCATCAGCAGGGGGCAGCCGTCGGGGCATGGGATCGTGGTGACGAAGCTCGACTCTTTCCGAGATCGCCTCGGACGCGAAGCATCTAGCTGGCATGCCCGTCCAGGGGTAGCCGCGGTCCTCTTCCTGCTGCCGCTGGCAGGGGCCGTCGCGATCGTCCTCACACGAGCCGACAAGGGCGTCTATCGGTTCTTGACCGACGAGGACTCCGCGCTCGAATGGCTGCAGTTCTTCGGTTTTGCCGCGGCTTGCCTCTTTGCATTGCTCTGTGCGTGGCGGCTGTACGGTGCAGGCAGGTCGATCCTCGCGCTCGCGTATCTCGCCTTCGGGATCGGGTGCTTCTTCGTCGCCGGGGAGGAGATCGCCTGGGGCGAGCGCCTCATCGGGTACGGAACGCCCGAGGCGCTCGAGGAGATCAACGAGCAGAGGGAGACGACGGTTCACAACATCGATGTCGTGCAGCAGTTCACGAATCTCACCTACTTCGTCGCTGGCCTCTACGGCTCGATCGTGGCGTGGATCGTCCGAGGGCGAAACACGTGGCGGAGGCGGGACCTCGTGGACCTCCTCTTTCCGCCCATTTTCCTGACGACCGCGTTCTTCGTCATGTTCACCTACAAGGCCCTTCGCTACGCGTTCTTCCGCGAGTCGGGCTTCACGGTCACGCGGGCTGGAGAGTGGGCGGAGTTCTGCCTCGCGCTCGGGTTCTCCGTCTTCGCTTTCCTTCAGTGGCGGCGCCTGGGCGCCGGTCGCCAACGCGTCTGAGCTAGCCCTGCGCCGAGGAGGCAAGCCGCGCAGCCTCCCAGACGCTGACGTATCTGCGGGCAACCGCGCTCCAGTCGTGGCGGGAACGGACGTGCTCACGCGCCGCGGAGCCGAGTTTCGCTGCTAGGTCGCCGTCGGCCAGCACCCGGCCGATCCCCTGCGCGAGGTCTCCGGCGCTCGCGCCGACGAGCACCTGCTCCCCGGCGACCACGTCGAGGCCTTGGAGCGCAAGCGGCGTCACGACACAGGGCAGGCCGCACGCCATCGCCTCCAGCAGTTTGTTCTTGATCCCGGTTCCGCTCGTCATCGGGCACGCAAAGACCCGGCTCTCGCGCAGCCACGGCCGAACGTCGGGCACCTCGCCGGTCACCTCGACACCGGGTTCGGCGGCCAATGAACGCACGCGCTCGTCCGGCGACCGCCCGACGATCGCAAGCCGCGCTTGAGGCCAGTCGATTTGCACGCGCGGAAAGACCTCTCGGGCGAGAAACTCAGCTGCGAGAACGTTCGGGGCGTAACTCATCACGCCGGTGAAGACGATCCGGTGCGGATCGACGGCGGTTTGGGGATCGGGCTCGAAGAACGCGACATCGACACCGTTCGGAATCACCGTGATCTCGAGCGACGGATCGACCTCCAGTAGGGCCGCGCGGTCCGCTTCGCTCACGACCGTGACATGGGTGAAGCGCTTGTACTCGGTGGCTTCGAATTTCCGCACGCGCCCGACCTCGGAGCGAAGGAGTCGCTTGCGAAACCCTTTTGCGACGAGCGCTCTGGCCTCGAAATTCAGGTGCATGGCGTCGAGCGCACCCAGCACGGCGGGACGACCCGCGAGAACACGGCCGAGGCCCGCGAGCCTGCCGGAAGTCACGTGGATGACGTCTGGCTCGAATGCCTCCAACTCCGACGAGAACGGCTCGGCCATCGGCCCACCCAGCCGGTCGGCCCTGAGGGGCCGGCCGCGCGCCGCGGCGCGAGCGGTTTCCAGAATGGCTGCCGGCCCGAAACCCTGGGGCCGCGGGATGAGGCGCAGGTCGTCCTTCCCTTCAGCCTCTGCTTCCTGGCCCGGTGAGCAGAAGGCGAGCACCCGGACCTCATGCTCGCGTCGGACTTCCTGTAAGAGTGCCCTCAGCATGACCCGGAACCCGTTCACGGGAGGGAGCGGCGCCTCAGAGGCACAGACGAGGATCCGCATCGGTGGCTTAAGGGGCTACCGGCAGTGAAAAGAGACGTTGCAGCCCAGGGGCGTCCCGTCGGTCGACGGCGAGACGCAGAAGGTTGAAGTAGCGGCCCGAGAGCAGCCGGTCTTGCCGCAGGCGAGATGCCTCCTTGACGGCGCGATGCATCCAGCAGAGGTAGAAGAGCGGCTGCACGAGCCGGGGGGAGAGCGAGGTCTGGGCGCAATAGCGGGTCGTGGTCTCGACGAGGAGACGGTTGAGCTCGGAAGCGGCGAGTACGTGATCGGCGAAGCTTCGGAGGTGGTCGTGTCTTCCTGCCTCCTTCGAGAGGGAGAATCCGAAACTCCTCAGGAAGTGGAAGAGGTCCCAGAGCGGCATGCCCTCAGCATCTGCCGCTTCCCAGTCGAGGAAGGCCGGTTGGCCCTCCGGCGTGACGAGGAGATTCCACGAACCCGGGTCCCCATGCTGGAAAACGAGGCGCATGCCGTCCCCCGCAGCGGCGAGTGCCGCCACTTGCTCCGTGAGGAAACGGCTCGTATCTCGAGCAGGTCGATACAGCTCGTCGAACCGGTCGAGCAACGCCTCGGAGGCGGCGGCAAGGATCGACCCATTGTCGGGACGGTGGACCGTGGCGACTCCGAGCGTGAAGAGCCACTCGACCACCCTCCGCGCGTGCCGCCACTCGCCGTCCGCCTTCATCTGCCGGCGAAACGGGACACCCCTCAGAGCCGTTTCGCCGAGAACGGCCAATCCTGCGTGCTGGCCCCGGAAGAGCGGGGAGGGACGCGTTCCCTCGACTCCGATGCCCCGCTCCTCCAGAAACGAGAGCGCTCTCCACTCGTTTTCGAGGCGAGAGTTGTATCTCGCGTCACGAGTGATCTTGACGACTGACCGCGGCTGCGCATCGTCGTTGTCGAAGAGAAAGAGAAGGACCTTCTGCGAGTCGTAGTCGCCAGGCGCCGCGAACGCCCAGCGGACCCCGTCGAGGGTTGCCCCCGCGCTCGCAGCAATTGCTTTCACGTAGGCCGGCGGACCATTCGCCAGCTCCTGTCGCGCTCTGCTGACGAACTTCGCGCGACGGTGGAGAGATCGGCTTAGGAGGCGGGAACGGGCCAGGACACGGCGCGGATGCTTGACGAGCTCCCGCGGCAAGATGGGCTTGGAGAAGCGCCGCTCGACGTATTCGATCGCTCGGCTGTCCGACAGGGGTGCAGCCATTCGCATCTCGTCGAACGCGGGCGCGACCCAGAGCGGGAGGCGGTCGCCGATTCGGTCGAACGACGAATCCGCCCTTCCGCGGCCAAGCCAACGCTCGAGCGAGGAGTAGGACTCGACGTACAGAAGGCCGTCTGATTTCAGGACGCGCTCGATCTCGGCGTGCGCGTTCGCGTCGCCAAGCCGCGAACGCACGAGTCCAGGCTTTGCTACCAGCACGACGTCGATGTCGCTGTCGGGGATGGGAAGCGAGCCACGCCCGGCCTCCAGAAGCGTCACGTTCCGCAGGCTCTCCTTCGCAATCAGGAGCCGCAATCGATCGTGCTCTTGGATCTTTGCCCAGACCGCGACGGTGTCGGCCAGCTTCGAGAGCGTGGCGAGGGACGAAGCCGATGGGCAGCCGAGAGAGAGAACCTGCCCCAGCTCCAGGCGGGGGAGCATGAAGGACCAATTGGCCCCCCCGACTGCGCCCTTGAGATTGGTTCCCGGAACGGATTGAGCCTCGAGGGCGCTCTCGAGTGCAGTCACGGCCTGCCGGGACTGGTCAGAGTCAAGACAGGACAGCGCCAAGGACGTTCGCATGCGCGACGCGGAGACTCTCGATCGCAGGGCTCATCTGCTCACGCTTGGTGTGATCCCGTTCGGCGACGAGTATCGTGCCCTGTGCCGCCCGTGCCCAGATCAGGCTCTCGGGGGAAAGGTCAACCGGAGCTCCGGTGACGAGCACGAGGTCGGCGCCGCCAAGGAGGTGCTCGATCGTTTCGCTTGCCTGATCGACGTCGAGCGGCTCCGCTGCCCTCCGTGGCCGCAGCACGATCAGTCGCAGATGCTTGACCCGAATGCGGTCGAAGGTCAATCGCCCGATGCGGAGCGGCCTCGCGCGTTGCACATCCGGATTTTCGGCCCGTCCACTGAAGAGTTGCAACACACCTCCTCGTTCGTCGCCGTCGACGAGAACGACTCGGGTTCCGCCTTCGGCGAAGCCGGCGGCGAGGTTCACCGCGACCTTTGCGCTCGACTTGCCCCGGGGGGCGTCGACAAGGAGGAGGCTTCGCACCGGCGCGCCGCCGTTCGAGAGCTCGATCTTCGTCGCCAGCAAGCGGTACGAAGCTGCCGCGGGCGAGTTCGGATCCGCCTCGACGACGATCGGATTCTCGCGCCGCCACGCCCGGGAGCCGTTCACGGACCCCAACACCGGGGCGTACTCGGCGACCTCCTCTTCAGTCCGTACGACCCTGCTCAGCGAGTCGACCAAGAGAGCGATACAGAAGGCGCCGAGTAACCCGACAAGAGCCGTCAATGGGACGATGAGACCCGCGGACGGGCCGACGGGGCTCTCCGTCGGCGTCGCCAGCTCAACGGTGCGGAGCCGTCCTTCGGGTGGGTTGAAGTCGGCGCGATCGACCAGCTCCCCGGCAAGCGCATTCGCAATTGCCGCTGCTCGGACCGGATCGCCGTCGCGAGCCGTTATCGAAATCAGCCGCGTGACGTCAGAAGCGATGACGCTCTCGATCTTGCCTCGAAGGCTGGCGAGACCGACACGCTGGGCGGCGGCGTCCAGAAGGGGCCCCGTCGTCGCAAGAGCGGCGTAGGTGCGTGCCTGCGCCCCGGCTGCGTCGAGGGTGTCCTTGTCGGAGCTCAACGGGCCGACGAGCAGCTTGGACTCGGCCTCGTAGGTGTCGGGCAGGCGGTTCGCGACGAGAAAGCCCATCAGCGCTGCCACCACCGCACCGATGAGGAGAAGCCACCACCAACGTTTGACCACTATGAATACGCCGCTCAAGAGAGACCTCGGTACTCTCGATCAGGTTTGTCCCGGTCCCTAAGCTTAGGCGGGTTGAGCAGTTTCTGGTGGGGGTATGGGCGAGGCTTCGCCCCCTAGCGGGGCGGCGCTAGACTTGGATCCGGCGGGCAGCGGACGCGGCACGGCTCGCCCCGGGCTGAATGATCCTTTTGCAGGGCGGTCACACGGGCGAGCTGAAGGAGGCGCTTAGCGCAGGACTTCCCGTGTACTTCGTGGCATTCGCGATCTCGCTGCTGCTCGTCGTGCTCGCCGCGATTCCCCCGAAGGCGCTTCCCGCTTCCCCCTTCTTCGAGTTTGTGGCCACGCGGCGTCGTGAGCTTGCTCTCGTCGGCAGCGCGGTCGGTGTTAGCGCCGCCGTCGTCCTCGCCGTCGTCTTCTGGACGCTCTAGGCTGGAGTCCCGCTCGAAGCGCGAGCCGCTGCCAGCTGCGCCGCCAGGCCTTCGGCGAGCAAGGTCTGTGGCTCCCAGCCGAGTTGCGAGCGAATGAGCGTCGTGTCGGCGCCCGTTCGTCGGACGTCGCCCCTGGCAGCCGGCTGGTGTACGACCTCGAGCCGGGCTCCCGAAAGCTCCTCGCAGAGGGCGATCGCACCGTTTAGGGTCGTCTCGCTGCCCCCGCCGACGTTGTAGACGATCATGCTCGGGCCGCCTTCCATTGCGGCGATCGTTGCGGCGACGGCATCGTCCACGTACGTGAAGTCACGTGACTGCTCGCCGGTGCCGTACACGGGGAACGGGTGCCCGTCGAGCAAGGCCGAGATGATCCTCGCAAAGGCCATGTCGGGGCGCTGCCTCGGGCCGTACACGGTGAAGTAGCGCAGGACGACCACTTCCAAGCCGAAGCATTCGGAGTACGTGCGGGCTAGGAATTCGCACGCGACCTTCGTGACGCCGTACGGAGAAACGGGACGCGGTCTCGTGTCCTCGCGCGTGGGGTACATCTCGGCGTTGCCGTAGACCGATGACGTGGAGGCCATGACGATGCGGAGGCCTCTGGGCCCCGCGGCCTCGAAGAGTCGTTGGGTCGCGAGGATGTTGTCGCGGACGTAGTGCGCAAAGGTCGCCCCCCAACTCCCGCGCACACCCGGTTGGGCGGCGAGATGGAAGACGCCGTCCACGCCGTCGAAAAGGGGCTCCAGCGGGCTCTCGGAGAGGTCCAGCTCCGCAATGGAGAGACCCAGCTTCCTACGGGCCGCCTCGAGGTTGGACTCCTTCCGCGGTCGGGGGTAGTAGTCGGTGAAGGCGTCGACTCCGATCACTTCGTGCCCGCGTTTCAGCAACGTCTCCGTGAGGTGTGAGCCGATGAACCCCGCGCACCCGGTGACGAGATAGCGGCTCACAACTAGTGGCAAGTCCCCGTGCCCGAATCGGAAAAGGTTGAGCCCTCAACCGGAAGGAACTCCCAGGTGTAGCTCCTGGGCTTCAGGTCGAGCTTCAACACTCCCCAGGTGTGATCCTGGCGTGCCTCCGTCGTCGCGAGCGGATCGTTGGCGAACTGGCGGAGGTTGCCCCCGCCCGTGCCGACGACGAACAGCCGCACACCTCGTGCGTCATCGCGCTCTCCGCCGGCGTCCATGGGCGCGAAGCGCTCGTAGCTGTGTTCGTGCCCGGTGAGGAGCACGTCGGCGCCCTCCTCGTTGAGTATCTGCCAGAGAGGACGCACCCGGCCGGTATCTTCAGCGTCTCCGTAGCGGCCCGAACTGAACGGGGGACGGTGCCACATGGCGAGCGTGCAGAACGATTCGTGGCGCTGGAGGTCGCTTCTCAGCCATTCCGCTTGGGGATCGTCGCTCTCGCACCCGTCCACGCGCCAGCAATCGGAGTTGAGAACGACGACGTGCCAGCTGCCGAGGTCGTAGCTGTAGTAGTACCTGTCGAAGGGGCCGCCCCGGCCACCGAAGTAGTCCCAGTAGCCTTGCGCGTCCTCCGTCTCGTGGTCATGGTTACCCGCCGCGGGCCTCGTGCGGTCCTTGAACTGTCCCCACGTGGGGTCGTAGCACTCCTGGAAATCCTCCGAGGCCCCATCCGGGTAGGCGTTGTCCCCGAGCGTCGCGATGGCGGCCTCCGGATATTCGGTGACGATGCGGGCAGTGGCTTCGTCCCCTTCGTGATCGCATTCGGCGATGTCGCCTGCGGCGAGCAGGACGACGGTTCCCCCTTCGGCCTGTGAGTCGTCGTCGCCCCCACTGAGCGCCGTGGCGAGTAAGAGGCCGAGAGCGACGAACGCGAGGGCCACGGACAATCCGATCACGACTTTGAAGCGCACGCCGACAGTCCTTGATGTTAGTGGGCCGAATCGTCCACGCGGACTGTCGACGTCGCCCGACTCGACGCCTAGCGGGCGCTCAGGCTCTCCTCCGCCTCTCTGAAGCCAAGACGTCTTCGTTGCGGCCGTCGCGAACGGTCACCCTCGTGACCAAGATCAGCGAAGCATGCGGCGGTGACGAGACCGACCCACTCGGCCCCGATCACGCTGATCGGCTCTTTCATGGACCAAGCGCCGGAAGGATGTCGGGCAAATCAGTGGCCCTACCCGACTCACCGACTGTTCTCCGCAGGCCCTCCTCCAGCTCAACCTCGGGCTGCCAGCGAAGCACTTGGCGAGCCCGCGTGATGTCCGGCTGTCGCACCTTGGGATCGTCCATAGGCAAGGCCGCGAAGACGATCTCGCTCTTTGAGCCCGTCACGCGGATGATGGTCTCGGCCAGCTCGAGCAGGGTCATCTCCCGCGGGTTGCCGAGGTTGACCGGGAGGTGCTCGTCGCTCTGGGCGAGCAGGCTGAGCCCCCGCACGAGATCGTCGACGTAGCAGAAGGAGCGAGTCTGGGAGCCGTCGCCAAATACCGTGAGCGGCTCGCCTTCGATCGCCTGGCGAAGGAATGTGGGGATGGCGCGCCCGTCGTGCCGGCGCATCCGCGCTCCATAGGTGTTGAAGATGCGCGCTATGCAGGTGTTCACCCCCTGCTGGCGGTGGTACGCCATGGTGAGTGCCTCGGCGTAGCGCTTCGCTTCGTCGTAGACGCCGCGCGGCCCGATCGGGTTCACGTGTCCCCAGTACGTCTCGGGCTGCGGATGGACCTGCGGGTCGCCGTAGACCTCACTCGTCGACGTAAGGAGGAAGCGCGCGCGCTTGAACTTGGCGAGCCCGAGCATGTGGTGGGTTCCGTATGAGCCCACCTTGAGGGTGTGCAGGGGCAGGCGCTGGTAGTCGATCGGGCTAGCCGGACTGGCCAGGTGGAAGATGACATCCACAGGCTCCTCGAGAAAGAGCGGCTCGGTGAGGTCGTGATGAACGAACCGAAAATCCGAACCGCTCTGGATATGCTGAATGTTCTCGAGTGAGCCGGTATCGAGGTTGTCAATACAGACGACCCGATATCCGTCGCGAAGAAGGAAGTCACACAGGTGCGAGCCGAGGAACCCGGCGCCACCCGTCACTACCGCAGTTTGCATGCCGCACCTCTACCCGAAATGTCGCGGGGCTAAGGAGTACAGCCTAGCGTCAGGCGCCGTGAATTTCTAGAGTCGCGGTGAGCCCCCCAGGGGACGAACTGCGACGGAGAGCGAACACGGCGTCCTGGACGACTCCATGAACTCCTTGCCGTGGGCGGCGACGGCCCCCGGCCGCGTTCAGGCTGGTGCCTGGAGAAGCTTTTCGAGCCACGTCTCACCGCCGAAATGCCGGTACTGCTCCGCACGGAGCCTGTCGGCCGTCCGGTCGGCGGGCAGGTCGACGTCATCGTAAGTCACGACCTCGTCCTGGGAGACGTCGCGAAGCAGTCGGCAACCCTCGACGAGGCCCTCGGGCAGGTACCGGTGAGTGCTCATCTCCTCGGTGTTGGCAGCTTCGCCGTAGGTCATGAACATGCCGTACTCGTCGAGCGTCTCGCCCGCCTGGAGGTCGCGCTTGGCGACGGCGCACACCTCCACGCTGGGACCCCCGAGGGGCGGCGCGAGGTTGTCGCCGAAGAGGACGACCCGCGCGATCGCGTTCGGCGCCTCGAAGTGCGGCAGGTGGTACGGAACCCAGAACGGATAGAGCGGTCCCTCACCCATCTTGTAGAGGCTCAGGTAATGGCGTTGCTTCGGATCCGCATGCTCGGCCAAGCAGAAGATCTTCACGGACGATGGGCCGACGGTGTAGTCGACGATCGAGCCGAGAGCTCGGACCTCATCCAGGTCGTACAGCGAAGGGAGTTCGAGAGGGGATCCCTCGAACCGCGTGCCACGGGACATCCCCCGCTGGGTGACCTTGGCGCCCGTCGCGTTGGCCACGATCGTCTGCTCGAAGCTGATCTTCGAGCCGTCTGCGAACGACGTGACCATCGCCGGGTTCTGACCCCACTTCTCTGCAAACCCTCTCTGAGTCGCCGGGTTGCGGTACGGGTCTTGCAGACCCTTGACGTTCCCCATCACTCTCGGCTCGAGCCCGAGTCCCCGCACCCAGCGATAGAGGTTCATCTGCAGCCCAGGCTCGTCCCCGTCACAGGCGGAGAACTCGACGCCGTGTTTGCGGGCATAGGTGTGGAGAATCGGCCCGATCGTCCCGTCGAGCTCCGCGTTCATGGCAACGAAGTGCTTGCCGTGCTCGAATGCCTGAAGCGCAACCCTTGCCCCGAACTCGACCGAACCGGTGACGTCCATGATCGCGTCGATTTGCTCCGATTGGCAGAGGAGAAACGCGTCCTCGGTGACGACCGACCGTCCGGCCCTCACCGCATCCTCGAATTCGCCGAGGCTCGTCGCCACTGCTGCCTCGTCGTCGCCCGCGTAGCGGAAAACGCCGAGCGCCTTGTCGGGGCGACGGCCTTGGATCGCGACCATGTCCATTCCCGGGACGCTGTTTCGGATCTGGTTCGCGAGGCCCTGGGCCATGAATCCCGCGCCGAGCATCCCGACTCGGATCGGACGGCCTTCCTGCTCACGCGCGCGCAGCGCCTGGTCGACGATGATCATCGGACCGCGCCGGCCGGCTCACGGTCGGCGTCGATGGCCATTCTCTGCCGAACCTCGGGTTCCACCTCAGCGAGCAGCGGCCAGGCTGCGTCCTTCTCGGAGATCTCGCTGACGGGAAGAGGCCAAGTGAGCCCGAGGCCCGGATCGTCGCACCGAAGCCCGCCCTCGACGCCCGGCGTGTAGAACTCGCCGACCTGGTAGCTCGTCTCGGTCTCGTCCTCGAGAGCCTGATAACCGTGCGCAAACCGCTCCGGGATGTAGATCGCGCGATGGTTGTCCGCCGTCAGCTCAACCGAGATGTGCTCGAGGTACGTCGGGCTCTCGGGACGGAGATCCACGATGATGTCGAGAACGGCTCCACGGGTACACCGGACGACCTTCGTCTCTGCCGCGGGTGGATACTGGAAGTGCATTCCGCGCAAGCACCCGCGCCGCCGGTTGAAACCGATGTTGGCCTGTGCGATCAGCGGCTTGAGGCCGTGGTCGCTGAATTCGCGCTGGCAGAACGCACGGGCGAAGAATCCGCGATTGTCTTCCCGCCGTTCGAGGTCGATGATGAACGCCCCGCTCAGCTTCGTCTCCGTGAAGAGCACCGGTCGCTCCTTTCGTTGAGGCTGTTCCGAGGATAGCCCGCGGCTCGTGTTCAGCCCACGCGGCACCGACCCGGCCGGTCAAGACCACCCAAACGGGGAGGGCCGGTTCGGGACCGCATCACGGTGGCGCGCTTGCAGGCTCCACCGTTCGTCTCCGATGCTCGAGGGCAAGCGCACAGCCGTGGACGAACCCGTCTGCGCCCCGGTCGAACGAGCACGAAGCGAGGGTCTCGAGCGAGCGCCTCACTGCACCGGCCCGCTGCTCGTGCGTCCAGGTGGCGACCGAGCGCATCGCCTCGGCGGTTGCCCCTGCGGAGCCGGCCGGGACGACATACCCGTTCACGCCAGGATCGATGAGATCGTCCGCTGCCCCGACCTGATCCGTTGCGATCACGGGCAGTCCGTGGGCAAGTCCCTCGTGCACGACGAGACCCCATGCTTCGTAGAGCGAGGGGACGACCAGCGCATCGACTTCGGCGTAGAGATCACCGAGATCCTCGCCGCCGACGTGCCCGAGGGCGCGAATGCGGGGGTCTTGGGCGGCCGCCTGAGAGACGGCCCCCTCGAGTGGCCCGTCACCCGCGATCCAGAGCTCACCCCCGTCGAAGCGCTCGAAGGCTCGTAGCAGGACCTCGAGCCCCTTGCGCTCGATGAGACGCCCGACAAAGAGGAATCGCGCGTGCCGGCCGGTGCGCATCGACTCGCGCAACGGCGGATGCTCGGGAGCGAGCGCGGTGATCGGCGCGATCACTGTCCGGGCCGGGTCGACTCCCATCTCGGCGAGATCGCGGGCTTGGCGCGTCCCGTACGCTAGGCACGCATCGGCTGTACGCATGAAGTACTTCACCCAGGGGTCGGCGAGCTGTCGGGGCCACGTAGGCTGGGGACGCGTGAAGCTCCCCCACCACGGGACGACGGCCCAGCCTCGCCGCCGGCGCGCAGCCAGCGC
This sequence comes from uncultured Actinomycetes bacterium, assembly GCA_963747715.1. Taxonomy (GTDB): domain Bacteria; phylum Actinomycetota; class Thermoleophilia; order Gaiellales; family Gaiellaceae; genus CAVVGB01. Next base: position 429,923 of record CAVVGB010000009.1, on the reverse strand, counting down.
CGCGATGTTGGCGGGGGACGACCAGATCCCGCCGCCGCCGGCGACGATGACATCCGGAGCGAAGGCGCTGAGTGGGCGAAGAGGCCGTTTGGGAGCGTAGAGGTACGTGTCGAACCTCGTCCTGAAGCCTGAGCCCCTCGCGAGCCACGCGAGATCCAGCGTCCAGGAATCGAGGAGGACGTGGTTGAACGGGAGGTCGGTCTCGGGATGCCAGTGGCGATCGCGCTCCATCGGCGTCTCGGAAACGACCAGGAGCTCGCACTCCTCTCGCTCCGCCAAGCGCTCGAAGAGCGGCTTCGTGTACGGCGCGACCATGTTCACGATGACTGCCATCCGCATAGGCCTCCGCCCAGCTTCGCGGCCATCGTCAGAAGTTGTCCGAGCGACCTTCTCCACAGACGACTCAGCCGGCACCCGGGTGGCGATCGTCAGGCGCCGGGAACGCCGGTGCGTCCGCTGATCCCCAGTCTGCGCCCTCGCTCACCATGCTGTTGGTTTCCCGCGTCGAGCCAGCCGCGGAGCGCACGGGGATTCATCTTCTGATTGCGCTTCGCTGCACGCCGTTTGCGCAGGGTCTCGGGTAGAAGCTTGATCGTCATCGGAATCGCCACGAGCGACTTCGGCGCGAAGAAGAGGCGATGCGTCGCGACCATCGCCTCGCGCGCGAGTATGAACGGGAAGTCACGGACGAAGTTGAAGCCATCCTCGTTCTTCAGGATCATGAGCCACTGGTTCTTCATGGCGTTCACGCGGACGAGCTGGGACTTCTCCAGCTCGTTCTGGTGGAACCTCCGGATCGCCGAGAGGTATCCGCTGGAGCCGAGCCCGCGCGTGGTTCGGCCGTGGTAGGCGACGGCCGTCGGGGCATACCAGCATTCCCAGCCGGCGAGGTGCAGGCGCCACGAGATGTCGTGATCCTCCTTGTGGGCGAAGAAGTTCTCGTCCAGGTACTCGCCTTCGAAGCTGATCTGTTCGAGCGCCCGGCGACGAATGACCGGAGCCGCCCCGTCGACACCGAAGACCTCGACCGCCTCGTCGAACTGGCCCACATCTCGCTCTCCTTCGCCGCGCGGCATGAAGCGCCGCTGCCGACTCAGGACGAGGCCGGCGGAGTCGATGACGTCGGTCGGTCGGTCGGTCTCGAGGTCGTAGCGGAGGAGTTTGCCGATAGCGGCTCCGGCGGCGGGGTGCGCCTCGAAGAACGCCAGGAGCTCGGCGAGGTACGTCGGAGCGGGGAAGAGGTCCGCATTGCACAACATGACGAACTCACCCGAGGTCTCGCGGATCCCGCGATTCACCGCCCGGGCGAACCCCGCCTCCCATCCCATCTCGACGAGGCGGACTCTGGACTGGCTCCCGACCGTTGCGCGCACGTCCTGCGACGGGTCGTTGTTGACGACGACGATCTCGATGTCGTCGGGTGGGTGCTCGAGGAAGATGGGCAACGACCGGCGAAGGAGGAGGGCGTCCTTGTAGGTCGGGATCAGGACGCTCACGCTGGTACCGCGGAAGCGCCCCGTCGTGCTCACAGGACGACCTTCCTTGCGTAGAAGCCCTCCGCGTAGCGATCCGGCGAATTTGACTCCATGCCGCGAAGCCGGAGAATGCTCATGAAGAGATCCTCGGTGAACCACCGTCGATCCCGCTGCGTCTGGAAGAACGTGAGCAGGTTCTCGATCTTCCTCTGGACGAGCGCCTCGTCGAGGTGGACGAAGACGTTCGGCGATCCCAAGTCACCGTCGTACTTCGGAACCTCGTACTCGAGGATGAAGTGATCGCGGAATGTGTTCCAGGTCAGTTCCGACGCAAGCCGATGATCCTGGTGCAGATCTTTTCCGTAGTGGGTGAAGATCAGGTCAGGCGTGATGATGGGCTTCAAATCCTCAAAGAATTGCTTTACATCTCCTCCGCTGTAAGGGAGGAAGCCGTCGCGGAAGTCTCGCACGATTACTTGCCGCCGCTCGATCCCTTCGAGGAACGCTTCAGCGCTCGCCTGAACCTCATCCACTCGGTCGCCGTGCGCGCTCAGCACGACCCAGCACACTTCGGCGCTCGGAAACGACGCGATCAGCCGAAGGATGGTGCCGCCGCAGCCGATCTCGATGTCATCGGCGTGGCACCCGATCGCCAGGATCCGGAACGGTGACGGAATCTCGCTGAGCTCGAGCTTGATCACGGCCAGGGCGATCCGGTGGTCGCGTCACCGTCGGGATCCGTCCAGACCTCCCATGGAGGCCGGCCCGAGGCTGCCAGCGTTTCGAGATTGTGCTTGTCCTTCAAAGTGTCCATCGGCGCCCAGAATCCCTCGTACGGATAGGCGATCAGATCCTCGTGTTCGATCAGCCTCTGGAACGGCTCCTCGACGAGCTCCTCGTCCTCGTGGATGTGGTCGAAGATCTCGGGCCGGAAGATGAAGAAGCCGCCGTTGATCCACATGTCGGCCCGCGTCACATCTTCGATTCCGCGTACGAGCTGCCCGTCCGACAGCTGGACGGTGTGGAACGAGTAGGTCGTCGGGCGCACGCACAGGAACGCGGCGGTCTTGTCGCGTTCGTGAAAGTTGGCAAGCATCTGCGGCAGGGGCGCATCCGTGACGGCGTCGCCGTAGGTGGCAAGGAAGATCTCCTCGCCGCGGAGATGGTCCCGCACCGCGCGCAGGCGCTGCCCGACGTTGTTGTGGAGGCCCGTGTCGACGAAGGTGATGCGCCACTCCCCGATGTCGCTGGCGAGAAGCTCGACGTGCGTGCCGCCTTGCGAGAGAACGAAATCGTTCGCGAGCGCCTCGTTGTAGTTGAGGAAGTACTCCTTTATCACCTCGCCCTTGTGACCGAGGCAGATGATGAAATCGTCATGCCCGAAGTGCGCGTAGTACTTCATGATGTGAAGCAGGATGGGGCGGTTTGCGATCGGTACCATCGGCTTGGGAATGCTCGGAGCAGCCTCCTGCATCCGGAGTCCAAGCCCACCGCAGAAGAGAACGACCTTCACCGAGTGTCGGCCTGACCGGGCGGGCGCTCGTTCTGCCGGCGAGCGCCAAAGCGTCCCGGCGATCGAATGCAGGTCTCGCTCTTCACCGTCTACGCGCGCTCCTGCGTGTACGACCAGCGCAGGTTGTCGTCGAGCAATCCTTCGGCGACAAGGGACTTGAGGCGCGAGAGCCTCGTGTAAAGGTCGAACCCGGCGGAAGTAAGCGGAACCGACCGAAAAGCATCGAGCAACTCTCGAGCGCCGTCCCGAGCCGTCCACCTGGGCCTGGCATCCGGCAGTGTCTCGGCCAACTTCCGAAAGTCGACGCGGTAGCTCCGTGGATCGGGGCCCGCTCCCTCCGCGTACTCGATCTCGCAGCCCGCAAACGTCTCTCGCACGATCTCGGCCAGATCGCGGACGCGGTAGTTCTCGTCGTTCGCGCCCACGTTGAAGGCCTCGTTCCGGACGAGCGCGATCGGAGCAACCAGAGCGGCCGCCGCTGCCGCCGCGATGTCTCGGACGTGCACGAGGGGCCGCCACGGCGTCCCGTCGCTCATGATCATGACCTTGCCCGTGGTGAACGCCCAGGCGGCGAGGTTGTTGAGCACGACATCGAGACGAACGCGCGGCGAGGCGCCGTAGGCGGTGGCGTTCCGCATGAAGATCGGGGCGAAGTCATCGTCCGCGAGCTCGGATAGCGCCTCTTCCGCCCGGACTTTCGACTCTGCGTACGCCGTCAGCGGCCGCAGCGGCGCCTCCTCGGTCATGAGCTCGTCCGTTCCTGCGGCTCCATACATGCTGCAGGACGAGGCGAAGACGAAGCGCCGAACGCCGGCCTCCTTCGCCTTCCGCGCAAGCTCCACGGTTCCGCGGTAGTTGATCTCTCGCGTCAACTCTGGGTCGAGCTCGCCGAGCGGATCGTTCGACAACGCCGCCAGATGGACGATCCCGTCGTATCTATCGAGCACGTCGGTCGTGACGTCGCGAATGTCCATGCGAAGCGTCGGGAAGGCGAAGCCGTCGTCTACGAGGTCGCATCCTTCGTAGAAGAACGTGTCGAGTCCGGTGACGTCGTGGCCGGCTTCCTGAAGCATCGGCGCCGCGACGGAGCCGATGTAGCCGTGGTGTCCAGTAACGAGGACCCTCATGTCAGAAGGACATCAGCGCTCATTCGACCTCGACCGCAAGCCATGTCTTAGTGGTTTCTCGTTGCCGAGACTGACTCCCGCGGATGCGCCTGATCGCCGCTGGGCGCGCCGCTCTCTCACCACTCTTGGTATTCACATCGATTAAGTCAAGCTCCTGGGGTCGAACCCGTGACGGCCGCCCTCGGGTTCCCCCGACAGCCGAGGGTTGCAAAACGCGATCAGGAGGCGCATAGTCAACGCTAACGCGGGCTGCGCCTGCGGCGCTTGCACCCGCGGCGGTAGTGCGTCGAGAGGAGGGACTGTGGCAACCCGCGTTCTCCGTCAGGTGCGCTCGCTCCGCGCGCGCCTTCGTTCCGTTCACGGTTTTGCAGGCGGTCTTGCGCTTGCGACCTTGCTCCTCCTGGCCTTCGGCCAGTCCCAGAGCGCGGGCGCCGCGCTCCCGCCCGGGTTCCAGGAATCGGTCGCGTTCAGCGGGCTCGACCACCCGACGGCTCTGCGCTTCTCGCCCGACGGCCGGATCTTCGTGGCGGAGAAGAACGGGCGGATCAAGGTTTTCGACGACCTCGCCGACACGACACCGACGCTCTTCGCCGACCTGAGCACGAATGTCTACAACTTCTGGGATCGCGGCCTGCTCGGGCTCGCGCTCGACCCCGCCTTCCCCGCGCAGCCGTACGTTTACGTGCTCTACACGTATGACCACGAGCTCGGAAGCCCTGCCCCCGCGCCGCGCTGGGGCACGCCTGGCGTGCTCTCCGATCCGTGCCCCACGCCGCCCGGGCCGACTGCTGACGGCTGCGTCGTGAGCGGCCGTCTCTCCCGCCTCCAGGCGTCGGGGAACGTGATGGCCGGGAGCGAGCAGGTGCTGATCGAGGATTGGTGCCAGCAGTACCCGAGCCACTCGACCGGCTCGCTGGCGTTCGGGGCGGACGGGGCCCTGTACGTGAGCGGCGGCGACGGAGCGAGCTTCAACTTCGCCGACTGGGGCCAGGACGGGAACCCGCTCAACCCGTGCGGTGATCCGCCTGGAGGGCCCGGCTCGGTGCTGAGCCCACCGACCGCCGAAGGCGGCGCGCTGCGAAGCCAGGATCTGCGCACGAGCGGCGACCCCGTTTCCCTGGATGGGGCGATCCTGCGCGTCAACCCGGCGACGGGTGCGGGTCTCCCCGACAATCCGCTCGCGTTGAGCACGGATGCGAACGCACGCCGGATCATCGCCTACGGTCTGCGAAACCCCTTCCGGATCAACGTGCGCCCGGGCACGAACGAGGTCTGGGCCGGCGACGTCGGCTGGAGCACCTGGGAGGAGATCAACCGCGTGATGGATCCGCTCGGTGCCGGGCTCGATGACGTCGAGAACTTCGGCTGGCCCTGTTACGAGGGTCAGCCGCGCCAGTCGGGCTACGACGGCGCCAACCTCAACATCTGCGAGAACCTCTACGGTGAGCCGGGCGCGGTGACCGGCCCGCACTTCGCCTACCACCACAACAACAAGGTGGTTTCGGGCGAGTCGTGCCCCACGGGGAGCTCCTCGTTGGCCGGGATCGCCTTCGGCTTCTACGAGGGTGGGCCCTACCCGGCCGCCTACGACGGCGCACTCTTCTTCGCCGATTACTCGCGAGACTGCATCTGGGCGATGAAGAAGGACGCCAACGGGATTCCTGCGCCCGGCCTCTTGGAGACCTTCGTCGCACCGGCCGCCAACCCGGTCGATGTGCAGATCTCGCCGGCCGGCGAGCTCTTCTACGCCGATTTCGACGGCGGCACGATCCGTCGCATTCGGTTCGTGAGCGCCAACCAGCCGCCGGTCGCCGTCGCGACCGCGAGCCCGACCAGCGGAGCGGCGCCGCTGACCGTCTCCTTCGACGGAAGCGGCTCGAGCGATCCCGAGGGCGACCCGATCACGAACGCCTGGGATCTCGACGGCGACGGTCTCTTCGACGATTCGACGGCTCAGCAGCCCACGTACACGTATACGGCGAGCGGGAGCTATAGCGCACGGCTCAGGGTCACGGACAGCGCCGGCGTCGCCAGCATCAGCGACCCGATCGTCATCACCGTCGGGAACACTCCGCCGACCGCGACGATCGGCTCTCCGCCGGGCAGCCTCACGTGGAAGGTCGGAGACGTGATCGCGTTTTCGGGCTCGGGCACCGACACGCAGGACGGGAGCCTGCCCGCCTCGGCGCTCTCGTGGTCGCTGATCCTCCATCACTGCCCCTCGAACTGTCACACCCACCCGCTTCAAGACTTCGTGGGTGTGTCGAGCGGGTCGTTCACGGCGCCCGACCACGAGTACCCCTCCCATCTCGAGCTGGTCTTGACCGCCACCGACTCCGGCGGTCTCACGAGCACCGCGAGCGTCACGCTGCAGCCCCAGACGGTCAACCTGACCTTCACAACGAGTCCCTCAGGACTTCAGCTCGTCCTCAACGGCGGCAGCGCGGCGACACCGTTCACGCGCACGGTCATCGCCGGCTCGAGCAACACGCTCTCGGCGCCCTCGCCGCAGACGCTGAACGGGAGCAACTACGCCTTCGCCTCCTGGTCGGACGGCGGGGCCCAGACGCACGTCATCACCGCGAGCTCCGCGACGACCTACAGCGCCACCTACCTCGCCCCGCCCACCAACACCAGTCCGCCCTCCATCAGCGGGCCGACCATGGTCGGCAAGACCCTGAAGACGTCAAACGGAAGCTGGACGGGGTCGACCCCCAGGTCCTTTACCTACCAGTGGCGGCGCTGCGACATCTCGGGTGGCGGCTGCGTAGCGATCACCAACGCAACCGCCAGCAAGTATCTGCTGACCGGCGCCGACGCAGGCCGCACTATTCGCGTGACCGTCACCGCGACAAACTCCGTCGGCTCCAGCTCGGCAACCTCGGGGGCGACCTCCGTGATCAGGCAGCGAGGAGGCTAGGAGAGCCAGATCCCGCACCCCGCACACGAAGCCGGCCATGATCCCCGCGGTGGTCCGTGCATGAGCTCGGGAGACACGTCAGCGGACCTCGTCGTCGTCGGCGCGGGGATTCTCGGGCTTGCGGTCGCCCGCGAGGCGTTGCTCCGCTATGGGGGCCTCCGCGTCCTCGTTCTCGAGAAAGAAGACCGGATCGCCGCGCACCAGACGGGACATAACAGCGGCGTTGTCCACTCGGGGATCTACTACGCCCCAGGCTCTCTCAAAGCGCGACTCTGCGTGCAGGGAAGCCGAGCACTATACGCCTACTGCGAGGAGCACGGAATCGCCACCGAACGCTGTGGCAAGGTCGTGGTCGCGACGGACGAGCGCGACCTCGCGCGGCTCGACGACATCCACGCCCGGGCCCGCGCAAACGGCGTCGAAGGACTCACCCTTCTCGACGAGGATGCTCTCAGGGAGGTCGAGCCGGCCGTGAAGGGGATCCGCGCGCTTCACTCGCCCGGTACCGGGATCGTCGACTTCCGGCGGGTCGCCCGCGCGCTTGCCGCGGAGATCGTCGGGCGCGGCGGAGCGATCCGGTTGCGGGCGGCCGTGCACGGCATGAGCCGGTCGGGCGACCGGGCAGTTCGTCTCGCGACGACTGCCGGCACCGTGGAGGCGCGGGTCGTGATCACGTGCGCCGGGCTGCACTCGGACCGGCTGGCGCGGATGACCGGCGGTCCGGCCTCACCGCGGATAGTGCCCTTCCGAGGGAGGTACCACGCTCTCTCCGCAGCGGCCTCGCGGCTCGTGCGCGGACTCGTCTACCCCGTGCCCGACCCGTCCTTCCCGTTCCTCGGGGTCCACTTCACCAAGCAGATCTCCGGTGAGATCTGGACGGGGCCGAACGCCGTGCTCGCGTTGGCACGGGAGGGCTATCGCGGGCGGGACGTCAATCCGCGTGATCTGTGGGAGACGCTGTCGTACTCAGGGTTCCGCACCCTCGCGCGGCGCTACTGGCGGGCGGGACTGAGCGAGGTGCGCGGCGACCTCTCAAAGCAGTCGTTTGTCCGAGCCCTTCAATGCCTCGTGCCTTCGATGCGCGCGGAGCACTTGGCCGGGACGCACGCAGGGGTCCGGGCCCAGGCGCTTTCGAGCGACGGGCGGCTCCTCGATGACTTTTGGTTCGACCGCGCCGACAGAGTCCTGCACCTGCGGAACGCCCCCTCGCCTGCGGCTACGTCGAGTCTGGCGCTCGCTGAAGAGGTGATGAGTGCCGCGGAGGAGTATCTCGCGGAGGCCTGATGCCCGCGAGCGAGTGTCGCCTACGCGTCCTCGAGGGCGTCCTGCGCCTCTTCGGGCGCGGCGGGCTGCGCCGCCTGTGGGCGCTGTGCGGACTTCGAGCGTGCCTGAGCGGCCGCCTCTGCATCGCCGTCGGCGGCGGAAGGAGGAACGGTGAGTGTCGGCCGGGGACTCGGCTCCGGCCGCTGCTGCGAGGCGACGGATCTCTGACGCTGACCGTAGCCTTCACTCTTGTCGGCCCCGGTGACAACGAAACCGAGCTTCCTGGCGGACGAGGCTTCGAGCATCCAACCTAGGTCCTGGAGCGCCGACGTCCTCAGCGCCTTCAGGCGCACGACGACGACGACCGCCTCGACGTGGGCGCTCAGCGCGATCGCATTGCTTTTCAGGAGCGGGGGGGCGTCGACGAGCACGATGTCGGCGCGATCCCGCACGCGCTGGATGATCTGGCCCATGGCGCTATCGAAGCCGAGCTCGTCGGGATCCTCTAGCGCGGAACCGGCCGGCAACACCTCGAGACTGCCGGTGTGCTCCATCCGCTTGCTTGGGTCATCGGCTCCGGAGAAATCCTCTGTCAGGCCAATCGGTCGCAGCGCCGACACGAGCCACGTTTCCGCCAGCTCGACGTCCGTCAGCCCCGGCCCCTGGTCGAGATTGAAGAACTGGTGGAGGTGCGGATGACTGAGATCTGCGTCGATGAGGACTACCCGGCGCCCGGCGCGGGCAAGGGCGACGGCGAGATTTGCGACAGTCGTCGACTTTCCCTCCGCGTCCACGGCGCTCGTGATCATGATCGTTCGGGCACCGTGCTCGGCGTTGGCGAGGTCCAAGGTCCACCGGAGGGCGCGGAACTGCTCCGCCTCGCGGCTCGTCGGGTCGGCGAGCATGACTAGGTCGTTGCGTTTTCGAAGGTGGGACGGGGGCGCGGCCAAACGTCCGAGAAGACGCAGACCGAGAGCCTCGCGAATCGCGTCGACCGACCTGACTCTCGTGTCGAGAGCGTCCGCTAGGAAGACGACGATGAGCGCAAGAACGAGACCGAGGCAGAAGGCGATCAAGCCGTTCCGCACCGTGCGGGGGCCGACCTTGGGCGCCTCGTCGGCGGTACGGACGACCTCCGCCGATGGCGCGCGCGTCGTGTCGAGGCCCTCCCGGTACTCGGTGAACGCGTTCGCGTATGCGCTCGCAAGCTCCATGGCGAGCTGCGGATCCGAGTTCTCTACCGAGAACGTCAGTACGTCGCTGCCGAGAGTGGTGGAGACCGACGAGGACTCCAGGAACTCCTTCCTGTCGAGATCGGCGCTTGGAACCTCCTCGAGCACCGCGTCAACGACGTCGGGTACCCGAGCGAGCTGAGCTTGTGTCTGCGCAACGCGCTGTGGATCGATGAACACCCCGCTGGAGGGGGCGAGGTCGAGAAGCACATCCGCGGACGCCCGATACGTGGGTGTCTCGCTCAGCGAGACGGTAATGGCCGTTGCCGGGACGAGAAGGACGATCAGCAGGAAGACGAGCTTCCATCGGCCCACGACCTTGAGGTAATCCAGGAGGCTGGGGACGATCGCCCCATCCGTGGGGCTGACATGTCGGTTCTCGCTCGCCACTGGGCCGCAAGTTCACGAGCTCGCTGGCCCGAAAAACCCGTGCTGAAAGAATAGCCCCTTGCCACCGGATGTAAAGCATCCCAGGGCAGCCGCCGGCGGCTGTGTGCTCCGGCGGACGGCCAGAACAGCCATCACCCGTATGGCTGTTGAAAGGCTAGTAGCAGACGAATAAAATCGAGACTCGAGGCCCCGGCCGGGTCCGGGTAATGCTGGCACGACTGACACCTGCGGCGATGAATCACCTCTCGAGCCATTCCACGGAGGACTCCACGCGCGTCGGTGCGGAGTCCAAGCCTGATGCGGGGCAGCGGCACGATGGGCTTCGCGTCGTGGTCCACGACTACGTAGGGCACCCGTTTCAGGTCCAGCTCAGCCGAGAACTTGCGCGCCGCGACATGGACGTCCTTCATCTGCATTGCGGCTCCTTCCGGACTGGGAAGGGAGCCGTCGACGACGCCGATGAAGCGCATCTTCGAATCGAGGGGGTCACTCTCTCGCGTGAGTTTGCGAGGTACTCGCCGTGGACACGGTTTCGCCAGGAGCGCGAATACGGGCTGAATGCAAGCGGGCTCATCCGCGAATTTCGCCCCGATGTCGTCCTTTCGGCGAACACGCCTCTATTCGCCCAGAAACACCTTCTGTCGGAGACCAAGCGGCTCGGCTCGCGTTTTGTTTTCTGGCAGCAAGACATCCTCGGGATCGGCATTCGGAAAGTCCTCGAGCAGCGCTACGGACGGCTCGGAGCGGCGATCGGCAATCGCTTCGTGGCGCTGGAACGCTCGCTCTTGCTGGCGAGCGATGCGATCGCCGTCATCTCCGATGGTTTCCTGCCGACTCTCGAGGAGCTCGAGATCCCGACGAGCAAGATCTACGTGATCGAGAACTGGGCGCCGATCGACGAGCTTCCGCTCCGGCCCCGGGCCAACGAGTGGGCTCACGAACATGGCTTGGTCGGCAAGCGGGTCATTCTCTACTCAGGGACACTTGGGCTCAAGCACGATCCTGGAGTCATCGTGCAGCTCGCTCGCAGCTTCTCGACTCAAGAGGACGTCGAGGTAGTTGTCGTCTCGGAGGGCCGAGGGGCAGACTGGCTACGCCGGCGGCGCGACGAGGAGAGCCTGACCAACCTTCGCCTGCTTCCCTTCCAGCCGTACGCTGTCCTGCCGGACGTGTTGGCAAGCGGCGACATACTGCTGACGCTGCTGGAGGCGGACGCCGGAGCGTTCTCCGTACCCTCGAAGGTCCTTAGCTATCTGTGTGCGGGGCGAGCGCTCCTCGCGGCAGTGCCGTCCGGCAACCTCGCGGCCGAGGTCGTCCGCAGGAGCGGTGGCGGAGTCCTCGTCGAGCCTGGCAACGAAGCCGACCTCGTGGACGCCGCTTCGCGCCTCCTCGCCAACGAAGGCCTGCGGGAGGAGTTCGCCCGCCGAGCGCGCCGGTACGCCGAAGAGAGCTTCGACATTGCCACCATCGGGGACCGATTCGAGTCGATTCTCGTTCCTGGTGAGCAGGCTGAGGGACAGAACGGGGCAATCATGCGACAACAAATGCGAAGCGAGGTAACAGGATGAACGAGGTCGTCGTCTGCGGGGCTGGAGGCTTCATCGGCGGACATCTCGTCGCCGATCTCCTCGGCGAAGGCGGTACTCGAGTGCGGGCGGTCGATGCGAAACCCACCGACGAGTGGTTCCAGGCCTCTGGCGAGGCAGACAACCGGGTGCTGGACTTGAGCGACCTGAGTACCTGTCGCGAGGCGTTGGAGGGAGCACGCTACGTCTTCAATCTGGCTGCGGACATGGGCGGAATGGGCTTCATCGAGGCCAACAAGGCCCGTTGCATGCTGTCGGTGCTCATCAACACGCACCTCCTTGTCGCCGCACGCGAGCATGCGGTCGAGCGGTACTTCTTCGCCTCCTCTGCGTGTGTGTACGCGGCCGACAAGCAGTCCTCGACGGACGTTCTGCCCTTGAAGGAAGCGGATGCCTATCCCGCCACTCCGGAGGACGGTTACGGTTGGGAGAAGCTCTTCAGCGAGCGAATGTGCCGCCATTTTTCCGAGGACTTCGGCCTCGCAACCCGTGTTGCTCGCTACCACAACGTCTACGGGCCCCACGGGACCTACGACGGAGGTCGGGAGAAGGCCCCCGCGGCTATCTGTCGCAAGGTCATCGAGGCGAAGCTCTCCGGACACCACGAGATCGAGATCTGGGGCGACGGCGAGCAGACACGCAGCTTCATGTTCGTCGATGACTGCGTCTACGGAACGAGAATCCTCATGCGAAGCGATGTCACGGAGCCGCTGAACGTCGGCAGCGCGCACCTCGTAACGATCAACGAGCTCGTTTCGATCGTCGAACAGATTGCGGGGCTCAAGCTTCGCCGGCGGTACAACCTGGACGCCCCTCAGGGCGTCAGGGGGCGCAACAGCGACAATACGCTCATCAAGCAGCGTCTCGGCTGGGAACCGGAAATCACCCTGGAGGACGGGCTCGAGAGGACGTACGCCTGGATGTACGATGAGATGGCCGAACGTCATGCTCGCAAGGCTCGGGTGGCCCCCACTAGCGCGGGGGCGTGAACTCCTTGAGGGAGCCTCTTTCGCGGCGCAAAGCTGCGGGCCTGCGCTCCCGAGAGGCGATGATGAACTCTAGAGGCGATCGACTGAACTACGGGGAAATGACGCCCGGGCCGTCCAGCGGCGCCGAACGTCGGCTGACGGATTGCCTCGCCCAGGTTATTGACACCGGCGAGTTTGTCGGAGTGTCGGCGAGCCGGGATGCGCTAGGTAGGCACTGGTCGGCGGGACGTCACTGCCTCATGAGGGCCGCCACTGGTCGCCGGCTGACTTGAGGGGGGGCGGCCCGCGCGGATGCCGACCTCTCTTGCTGTATGCCGCGAAGGGCGAGGACGAGTGCTGCTGAGATCCACCCGAGACGTGTGAAGAGGATCGGAGCGGTCATCGCAAAGGCGACGAAGGCAACGACCGAGCTGCCGAGAGCGACGGCGACCGTCCGCTCGCTGTACGAGATCGACTCCGAGATCGCGGTCCACCCGGATCGCGCGATCGCGAGCAAGGCGATCAGCATTCCGACGAGCCCGACGAGCCCGGTCTTGTACCAGAGCCCGATCACGAGATTGTGGATGTCGTACTCGTAGGCCTCGACCCCGAACGGTCGGGTCACGCTGAACAGGTCGAGCCCGACGCCGACGAAGGGGTCTTCCTTGATTCTCGCGATCGCAACCCGGTAGGTGCCGATGCGCTGCGTCGACCGAGCCGACCTGCACAGCGCCCGGCTGCACGTGACGTGCTCGTCACGGTTTCGAGGCGGTCGAGTGGATCGGGCGCTCCGCGGATCGACTGGAGCGCCACCAGGGCGACGACGCACGCAGCGAGAGTGGCGATGGCCAGCAGCGAGTGAATCGATGTCCGCTGGAAAACCAGCCAGACGAAGACGGCGCCAGCGGCCGCGATAAGGGCGCCGACCGAGCCTGACAGAATCAGCCCTGCCGCGACAAGGAGAAGCAGGACATAGAACCACGCTCGCGTGGCGCGGGCGATTCGCGGTCGGGAGGCCAGCATGAGGGCCGGCACGAAGGCGATCGCCGTCAGCGCGCCAAGATCGTTCGGATGCGCGGTGAACCCAGTGGCTCGACCTCCTTCGAAGCTGGCGTTCGGAATGACGTCGCCAACGAGCAGCTGCAGGATCGCGCCGCCGCCGCAAATCGCCGCCGACGCGACCCAGCAACCGATGGCCCTCATGCATGTGCCTTGCCGTCGCAGGACGACCGTCCCGAGCCAGAACCAGAACACCGTGAGGAAGACGAGGCGGGCGATCACGGCGATCGACTTCAACGCCTCGTAGGACTCGAATGTGGAGATGAAGCCGCCGAGCGAAAACAGGGCCACGCCGATCAGGAGCAGGAAAGGCAGCTTCACGGGCACTCTCCGACGCATAACTACGAGTTCTGCACAAGCCAGAAGGAAGCTGGCGAGAAAGAAGAGATCCGAGAAAGTGACCTGCCCAGCCGCCCTTAGGGTGACAAGGCCGAGCAACAGGACGCCGCAATAGTAGAGGCGCCGCGGAACATCGAATCCTTCGTGAGCCGCGTCATCGGAGACCTGATCACCTCGTAGCAGCGAGTCGCGACGATTGGCCACGCGTCGCTGGAATGACCGAGTCGGGTCGGGGAGCACTCTGCGCGCGAAGGCGAAGAAGAGGCCGGCCGACAACGCGATGACCAACCCAAGAGCGACCTTCGGAAAGAACGCCGCAGCCAGTCCTCCGAGCACGGAGAGGAGGGCAAATCCTGCGAAGCCGAACACGTTTCGAACCTGAAGGCGTCCCGGGAAGGCGGCCCGACGACGCATCGCCTCCGCCAGCCTTGCCCGCCTGGCACCGGTAGGGCGGCCGGCGACCACGGCAAGAATCACGAGTAGGAGGAGGCTCGCTCCCCACGAGACCGCGAGCGCCAGTGCGACTCCCTCTGCTCCGAACCAAGGAAGGAGAATCGCCAGGCCGGGGAGGAGGAGGATCCACGATGTGACTTCGGCGATCGTCCCGTAGCCGGGATAGTCCAAGGCCGTTGACGCCGTCCGTGAGCACGCGCCGGCCGGCCACGAAGAGAGACGCGAGCAGCAGGATCTGGGCGATCGTGGTCGCTTCCGTGAAATCCTCGCCGAAGAAGAGAGAGATGAGCTCGCCCGCCATGAGCTCGAGCGCCACGACGACCAACGCCGACAACGCGAGCCCGAGGAAGAAGAACCTCCACATGGCGCGGCGTGCCGCGTGGCGATCCCGCTCGGCGGCGACCTGCGGATACGCAACCATCCCGACGCTCGATGCGACTACCCGAGGCAGCACGCGAGAACGCCTGACCAACGACGTAGTAACCGAGGGCCACCGGGCTCAAGAAGAGGCCGACGACAGCCTGGTCGAGGCGAACCACATCGACCGGGGACAGGCTTCCCAGCATGGCCTTGAGCCCGAACTTCACCATTTGCTCCCGCGACGGGCCGGGCTCCTCCTCCGCGTGCTTCGGGGAGCCCACGGACCGCGAAGGCGAGAGCGAAGAACCCCCCGATCAGGTTGACGGCCGCCCACAGCGCCATGAACAGGACTAGGCTGGTCGCGTTCAGCGCGTAGACGATGACCACACCCACGACGTAAGCCGTGCTCGGCAGGATCCTGAGGAGGTTGAACGCTGTGAACCGACGCTGGCCCTGGAGGATCGCGACGCCGAAGCTCAGAGCGAGGATCCCGGGCGGCAGGAGAAGCGAGATAGCAGCCGCCACTCGGACATGCTGCGGATCGGACGCCACGAGGGCGGCAAGCGCAGCCGCCTGAAGGACAAACACCGCTCCTACCTGGAGCACTCCAACCCAGGCAAGCGACGACACGATCCGGCGCGCATGAGCCGGATCGCGGGCGATGTAGTAGGTCACCGCCGAGGGGAGCCCGAGCAGTCCCGGCAAGCGCAAAGACACCCGAGACGACGATCAGCAGCGCGAGATAGCCGCGGTCCTCGGGGCCGAGACTTCGCGCGACGAGGACGCCGCTGACGATGACGAGCAGCTGGAGGCCGCCGGAGGCGCCAAGCGATCCGACGACGGAGCGGCCGGCGCTCGACCGCAAGCGAGACCCGAGCGTCTGCGTGATCGTCAGCCTATTTCACCCGCTACGCGCTCTGATGGGCCTTGGGAGGCCGCCGGCGGACCCTGCGTTCACTGTACTCCAAGCTGTCACCACACCGAACTCGCGCTGTCCGACTGAGCAGCCGGGTCGGCGGCGAGGAGACTTCGAGGCTTGGAAGCCCGCGTCGCCGTCGTCTCTTCGCCGCTGGCGTGCTCATTGACGCCATGGCCTCCTCTGTTCTACGATCGTCGAGGGCGTCGAGGAAGAGCGTCCGAAAAAACTGCGGAAAAGGGAGAGGGACGATGGGGAAGTATTTCGCCGCTGCTGGGGTAACCGCCGTGCTCATGATTCCGGCTGTGGCCTCGGCGGCGATCCTGGAGAAGGGCGCGGGTGTGGGTTGCCCCGCGGGTCAACAGGGGACGTTCGCGTTCACGGTCAACCAGACCACTTCTACCCAGCCGGGGACTGTCACGGCGTCCTTTGACAGTGGAGAAACCTGGACGGTCGGCCCGACCTACGTGACCAAGAAGACGAGGGAGTACTTCGTCAACGCGTACGGCAAGCTGCTGAGCGCGAGCTCGCCACTCGACGGCAAGCTCGTTCTCAATCGCTTCTGGTGCGTCCCTTGAGCTGAGCTCTCGGGTCGGCTAAGCGGACAGTGAATCTCGCCTAGCAGCCCCAGCTGCAGCATGGGCTTCCGGGGGTCCTGTTACGTACACCAGGGGGAGGAAACGCTACTCAGAGACTTGCTGGCGATTGCCAGGGGGACGGGGTCACTGCTGCCAGACGCGCACCCAGTCGACCGACACGTCGAGCTGGTCGGGGGTGAGGGCGTTCGGCATGTTCTCGTCTTCCCAGTCCGTGTTCCAGTTGTAGAACAAGAGGTGCATCGGCTGCTGGGTCGAGTCGAAGGTGTCCACCGACCCTTGCACTTGCCCGTCGATGTAGTAGCTCACGGTCGAGTCTGTCCACAGAGCGGCGTACGTGTGCCACTGGGACAGGTCGAGCTCCGTCCCGTGTTGGACGAAGCGCGACTGGTTCGCCGCACCGTAGTGGCCACTTGAGTTCCGGTGCAGCGTGCCGGAGAAGAAGTCGTCCGTGCGCGTACCGCCGTACTGGATGTTTCCGAAGCCCTCGAAGACATCGAGCTCAGCCGAGTAGCACTCCGCGGCCGGCAAGCCGTTCTGCTGACAGTACGGGTTCGGGTCGTAGGGCTCCGGGTTGTCGAAGTCCGGGTTCGTCGCGTGCCGGGTGGACAGCAGCCAGAATGCCGGCCCGTTCCCTCGCACCGTGTCGTAGCGCATCCGGGCCTCCATGTAGCCGTATCGGAAGCTCTGCGGGTGAGCCTGGCCGCACGGCTCGGTCGAGACGGTGACGTTCGGATACCCGTCGGAGCGACGACGGACGAGGTGTAGGACCCCGTCGGCGACGTACTGGGTGCCGAGCAGCGGCTTGGGCTCCCACCACTGATTCGAGCACCAAACGCTCCGGCTGAGCGTCCCAAAGCAGTCTGAAAAACGAAGCACGTATCCCTTTCCCACCACGGGGCCGGGCACGGATGGTGGCGCACAGGGGGTCGGCTCAGGGTCAGGCGGGGGTGGCGACGAGTTGTTGACTTCGACGGTGATGGACGCATTGCCCAGGTCCGAGCCGTCGTCACGGAACGCCCACGTGTCGAGATCTTGCGTGCCGTTGGAGCAGGCCGCGCCTTGCGTATCCCACTTCACCGACCACTCACCGTTCGGGTCCATGACAAGATCCTCGCCGACTGACTCGCCGTCGCATCCGTACACGGCGATCCAGTCGGTCTCGGCCGGTGCCCGCACTCGCACCGCCGTTACCCCGCTGACCGTTGCGTCCTGCGTCGGCGCGACGTACACAACGGTTGGAGGCGGATCGGAGGTCGTGACGACGAGCTGTGGCTGCGCCGACGCCTCGCGGGACATGAGGCGCACAGCGTCCGCCGAACCTCCCTTGAGGACGAACCTGTAGGCGCCGTCACGTGTTACCCACGGGGTCACATCCCATTCCACCCAGGTGCCACGTGCGAGCGCGCCCTTGTTGTCGCGAGGGCCGCTGACGAGTGCAGGTCGCCGTGCCCACGTGAGGGGCTTCCTGGGCCATGCCGCGGTCTTGTAGACGGCGGGTCCGTTTCGAGTTCCGTTCGTCACAAAGAAGCGCAGTTTCGCCCCGGTGACCCAGCGGGCCAAACCGGCGACGGCGAAGCGAACGTACAGCTGCTTCGCCGGTCGCGACGCCGCTCTGACGCGCAGTCGCCCGGCGGATCCAAAGTATCTGTTCGGATGGGCCTCGTCCGCGTAGGTGTCGGCGGACGGCCTGAACAGCTCGACTGCGGCCGCCGCCCGTTCGGGCGGCTGGAACACGGCAAGCGCGGCCGAGAACGAGAGCAGCGCGGCGATCCGCCTCATCGCCACTCCTTCGGCACAAGCGGGATTCTGCTAAACGCTGGATCGAGTGGTAATACGCGATGGTCGTCTTGAAGCAGCTGACTGAGCGGGTACCAGGAACAGGCGCGGTGAGCACCTCGCCTACGGGGTCCTGGCACAGGGCGACTACTTGACGACGGGGGCGTCAGCGCTTCTGCCAGACGCGGACCCAGTTGACCTTCGTGTGCAGAGCGGCCGGCGAGCTCGAGTCGGGCTGTGATTCTCCGCCCGTGTACATGCTGAGGATTAGGAACATTCGCGTGTTGGTCGTCTCGAAGACCGGCCAGCTCATGATCTTGCGCTGATCGAGGAACCACGTCACCCTCGCCGGTGTCCACCGCATCGCGTACGTGTGAAAACGTCTGGTGAGATCGACGCGCTGCGGCTGCCAGTTGTTCGAATTGATCGCGTCTGGGGGGGAAGGGCAGACGTGTACCGCCGAATGGCGGTGGATCGTTCCGGTGAAGACTCTCGGGTGGTTCCCGTAGCCCTCGAACACGTCGATCTCCGCCGCGCGGACCGGCCGGGAGCAGTCGCCTCCCCTTTTCGCCCAGGCGTTCGAGATCATCCAGAACCCGGGCCAGGAACCGTTGCCCTTCGTCCACTTCATCCGCGCCTCGAAGTACCCGTACCTGAAGACCTTCTGCGAGGAGAACGTCGTTACGGCGATATTGCTTGGATAGCCGTCGGACCGTCGCGACACGAGGTGGAGGACCCCGCGCCGCACGTACTGACTCCTCCTCGGCGGCGGCGTGTTCCACCACTCGCGGTTGTCCCACACGCGGCGACGAAGCCTCTGGAACGTATCCCTGAAGACGAGGCGGTACCCGCGACCGGCGATCGGCCCGGGCGTCCGCGCAAGCTCGGCCCGTCGCAGGGACAGTTCCGGTGACCGCTGTGGCCGCGCGCACGCGGACCCTTGACAGAGCAGTACACCATCGACCCGGCTCTCCGGCGTCGACCCGGCATGGCTCGTCGGAGCGACGCGCGGCGAAGCGGCATCGGCCTCGTCGGATCGGCCGGCGCCCAGCGTCACGAGAAGCGAGACGGCGGTGAGACTGGCTAGAACAAAAACGCGGCTCAAGACGGCTGGTCGGGAGTCACGAGGCGGTCGGAGGGCAGCCTACCCCGGGCCGCCGCGATTCTGACGCTTCGACCAGGGGCCGGGCCCCGCTTGGTGACTGCGCGGCGACAGGGCGGTTGGTCCCTCGACTCGGAACGTGTGGATTGGTAGGCTCCCCACGGAAAACTGCGGAAACTGCGGAAGTTTTGTTTGCGGCGAGCGTACGGGGATGCGGCGATGCGTAGGGGAGAGCAGTGCGTGGGGCCCTTTGAGGCCCAAGAGCGAGTTGGCCGGGCAAGTCGGCTTTGCCTTGCCCGACCCAGCTTCCGTGAGGTGGCGGGCCCGTCCCGAGTGGACCATCCGACAGCGGTGGCGCATGTGCGATGGAGCTCCGACTCGACCACAGGCGGAGACGCGCGTGCGCCCCGCGGATTGGTGGGACGGCCCTGAGCACTGTCGAGACTCAAGCCGTGAGCACTGTCGAGACTCAAGAAGCGCCCAGCGGCTCGCTCGCACCGGCCCGGCCTGAAAGCCTGCCTCGCTCGGCGACCGAGTCGCTTCGCGTCCTGGGGACGAATCTCGCTCGTGACCGATGGGGCCGCGCTTGCCGTTGCGCTCTTCCTCGCGCACCTCATGTCGGGCGCAACGCCGTTGCCGGTCGCCTGGACGTTCGTCTTCGCCGCTCTGGTGATCGCGCTGCTCTCGACAAAGCGCATGTACCGGCCGCCGCTCGACCTCCGGATGCTCGACGCGACTCGATCGATCATCACCGCCGTGGCCATTGCGGCAGCGGTAACGGTGGCGCTCCGCGGGCTGGTAACGGACGCTCCGTCGGCCGCCGAAGAGACCATTAGGCCCTGGCTCCTAGCGACCGCGTTCGTGATCGCGGGCCGAATCTGGCTCATCGCCTCCGAGCGCCGCGCCAGGAGAAAGGGTGACGCCGGTCAGCGCGTGCTGATCGTTGGCGCGGGGAACGTCGGGCGACTGATTGCGGAGAGACTCGGCGAGCATCCCGAGCTGGGCTTGAGACCGGTCGGGTTCCTCGACAAGGAGCCCCTTCACGGAGGCGACGTAACCGGCCTCCCCGTCCTCGGAGCCAGCTGGGACCTCGAGCGCGATTGTCCAGGAAGAGCGGATCGAACACGTCATCGTGACGTTCTCCACGGCACCGGAGGAAGTCCTGCTCCGCTTGCTCAAGCGCTGCGAGCGAGTTGCGCATCGCGACCTCGCTCGTCCCTCGCCTGTACGAGAAGTCGACAGAACACGTCACCGTCGTCCCTCTCGGCGGCGTTCCGCTCATTGTGCGCCATTCTCCCAATCCGAAGAGCTGGCCGTTTGCCGTGAAGCACAGCCTGGATCGCGCCGGCGCGGCTCTGGCACTTCTCGCTCCTTGCGCCAATCATGGGCGCGCTCGCCCTTGGAGTCTGGGCATCTGTGGGACGGCCGATCTTTTACCGCGCCGAGCGAGTCGGCCGCGACGGCAGACGGTTCGACATGCTGAAATTCCGGACGATGCTTCCGATGACCGAGGAGGAGCGAACAAACCTCGTCATCGACCCGGAGACGGGGACCGGCGGCGTCAGCAGTACCGGCGTCGACCGCCGAACGCGCTTGGGCGCATTCATGCGTCGTGCATCTCTCGACGAGCTTCCGCAGCTCTTCAACGTCTTAAATGGGGATATGAGCCTCGTCGGTCCTCGTCCCGAACGGACGGAGTATGTCGAGGTCTACGAGAAGAAGGTCCCCCGCTACGAGGAGCGGCACCGCGTCAAGTCGGGACTCACCGGTTGGGCACAAGTCAGTGGGCTCCGTGGCACGACGTCTCTTGCGGATCGCGCAGAGTGGGACAACTACTACATTGAGAACTGGTCCCTTTGGCTCGACTTCAAGATCATGCTCTTGACGCCGGCCGCACTTGTTCGCTCTGCCCACGACGAGTGACGTCGGCACCTCCCGCTGCACAACGAGCAAGGACGATCAGAGGCGCCCCACGCCTCCGGCCGGAGGGACTCTCCTGACTCGCCGGGGCCTGGTCGCAAACGGGGATCCCCGGAATATCGCCACATTCAGCAATATCCCGCATTTCTTCCTAAAAGCGGGACTCAGGAACGGGCTCCTGCACTCAGGAGTGATCCTTCGGCCAGAGGAGCTACGCACCAGGCGCTTCATCTGGAACGCGCTGCGACCACTGACTCTCGATCGTCCGCGCGGCTGGACCTACTCTCGGCGCTACGCGCGCACAGTCTGGGCTCGGCGGGAGGCGGCGGAATTGGAGGAGTACATCAGCCACTTCCAGTTGCTTCCGCCTCGAAACGAGGTTCGTGAGCCGATCTCGTACTACATCGACGCAACCATGCGTCAGTGGTTCGAGGACTATGGTTGGCGCGTCGGACGACGTGTGAAGGCTGATGCGCTCGCCCGGGAACGTGAGGCGTACCTGAGCTCCCGATACGTCGTCGGCATGAGCGATTGGTGCGCGCAGGACGTCATTTCCTCGTACGGCGTTCCGCCCGAGCAGGTTCGCACGATTCTTCCAGGGGCAAACCTCGACGAGGATTCGCTTCCTCCTGCCGAGGAGTGGGACGGCGAGTTGTCGCCCCTCCGGTTGGGTCTTGTCGGGATCGACTGGGAGCGAAAGGGCGGGCCGCTCCTTCTTGATGCCGCCTCGATCCTCGAGCGCATGGGATACGAGGTCGAAGTCGTCGTTCTCGGGCCCGATCCGAGTCGGGTCCCGGCCCATCCGTCCCTGAGGGCGCTTGGATACGTCCACAAGGGTCGCGAGTTCCAACGATTTGTCGAGATCCTCCGAAGCTTTCACTTCGGTTGCCTGCTCTCTCGAGTCGAGGCTTCCGGGTTCTCGACAATGGAGTACCTCCGCCTTGGCATACCGATCATCACGACCGCCGTGGGAGGAGTTGTCGATCCCAAGGGCGCCGGCCTGCGGTTTCCAGTCGAGGCTGACGGAGAACAGGTCGCCGAGGCCCTCGTCGAGGTTCTTCGAGAGCCCGAGCGGTATGCGAGCATGAGGAAGGCAGCGGCTCGAGACGGCATGACTTACCGCTGGGCTCGAACCGCAGACGAGATGCTGGGCCTGCTTGACGGAAGCACACCACACACGTAGGCCGCTCACAGGCGCTGCCACCTCGTGGGGGTGGATCGCGTTCGGCGCGACGATTCTCTCTGCGTTCGGCTACGCGCTGCAAACCCTCTTCGACCACGTGTCTGTGCCTGATGACGTCGTGAGGCTCGTCTTCTACGGTCTCTTCGAATGGGATGGAGTGCTCGCGCTTGTCGCCGGCATCATCGCAGTCTGGACAGGGTGGAACAGGAATGACTGGACGCTTCGCCTCGGGCTAGTCGCGATTGCGTACGTGGTGCTTGCGCAGACGATCCAATCACTGTGGGATTAGCCCGCTCATACTGCTGACATGGACGCTTTGCGAGCAGGAGATGTGGTCGAGGTTCGGAGCGAAGAGGAAATTCTCCGAACGCTCGATGCCGACGGCAAGCTGGACGGCCTGCCGTTCATGCCGGAGATGCTCAGCTTCTGTGGGCAGCGGTACCGGGTCAGGGCACGCGCGCACAAGGCCTGTGACACGATCGACTGGCAGCAGTTTCGGCGAATGGAGAGTGCCGTACATCTCGAGGAGCTGCGCTGCGACGGCTCCTCGCACGGGGGCTGCCAGGCCGGCTGCCTCCTTTTCTGGAAGGAAGCGTGGCTGCGCCCAGTCGACGCGCAGGAAGGCGAGCGGACTCCGGAAACCGACGTCGCAGGAGCTTCCCTGGAGACACTAATCGGCGCGACTCAGATTGGAACGAACGAAGCCGGCCAACCGTTGTTCTCGTGTCAGGCCACCGAGCTCCTGAGAGCGTCGAAGGGGCTGCTCCCGTGGTGGGAGCCGAGCCAATACGTGCAGGACGTCACTTCCGGTAATTCGACGGTGCCGCGGGTCATCCGGGCGCTTCTCGTCGGGCTGTTCAACAGGTTTCAGCGCGCAAATGCACGTTTACTCCCGCGCTTCTGCCTCGTCCGAGGCTGCAAGCGGTACCCGTTCATCGAGGGAAAGGCGACGAGCGGAAGCACACCTGCGGGATCACTTGGCCTACAACCTGGGGAGATCGTCGAGATCAAGAGCCGAGAAGAGATCTTCGCGACGCTGGACGAGAACGACACGACGCAAGGGCTTCGGTTCGACGGGGAGATGCTCAAGTACTGCGGACGACGAGCGCGGGTGCTGCGCCGAATCGAGAAGATCATCGACGAGAAGACGGGACGGATGCTGACAGATCAAGCGCGACACCGTCATCCTCGAAGGGGTCATCTGCGCGGGCGATTACCACCGCTCCTGCCCTCGCGCGATCTATCCCTACTGGCGAGAGGCCTGGCTGAGCCGGGTCGAGGACCGCGCTTGACCACACTCGCAGGCGGCCGGAAGGTGTCGTCCCTCGGCCACGTCCCCCAAGCGACCAGTGCAGATGATCACCTGTGAACGTAAACCATCAGATTGCCGCGGAGGTAGGACCGGCTTGCGAATGTCACTTGTCCTATCAGCCAGATAGCCCTCGTCGTTGGGAGAGCGCCTAGCGCGCTTCCGCCTGGTTCGCCGGTCATAGACGTGTAGAGCGCGGGTGCTCACCGTGCTGGAGCGGAGCCTTTACACCGCGTGATCTCGTAAGGGGAACCAATGCAACCGACGATCGCGCCTCGAGGCCGGCGAACTACGAGGGCGCGACGTACGAGGCGAGCCTTTCGGCCAGCTCAAGCGGTCGGCTCAGCGTGATGTAGTGGCCGCCGTCGATCTCGTCGGCCTCGATCCCGAGGCGCTTGCGGGCGTGACGGCGCGCCCATGCCGCCGGGAACATGCGATCGTCGCGGCAGAGGAGGTACCTCGTCGGCACCTCCGGCCACGCGTTGAGCGGCCAGGGCTCGTTCAGCGCCCGCGACGCCTCGTCGCCTTCGCGGCGTTGCGCCTCCGCCGCCAGTCCGGGAGGAACGTCGTGGTAGAAGACGTCGTCGTACCTGGAGCTCTCGTAGCCGACGTTCTTCCACCACTCGGAGAACAGCTCGCCGGGTGACGGGATCATTCCGGCGAGCAGAACGAGGAGCTCAACGGGCAGGCGCGCGGAGACGAGCGGCGCGGTGAATGCGCCCAGCGAATGCCCGACGACGACGAGCCGGCGTTGGTCGCCCACCGCCCGGACGACCGTGTCGACGTACGTCCACCAGCCGGCCGCCGGGTCCTCGCGAGGAAGGTCGACGGCGACCGCGTCGTAACCGCGCTCGTGCAGCGCCGGCACGACGCGGTGCCAGTCCCATGCGCTCCCGCCGCCGCCGTGGATCAGGACGAACGTCGCCACGACGGCCTAGGGTCGCGTTCCGCCCTCAGCGAGGAATGCTCGTTCCGCTGTTGCCGTCAGCAGCTTCGCGACCGCCAAGGCGCCAACGATGATCCATGTGACGCCCGAGCGCATGGATCAGTTCTACGCCCGCCGCGCCCACGCGACAAGTGCTCGTGGAGTGCCTGACAGAACTACAGGCCGCCATCGTCGGACGGGTGCGCGAAGGCGAGAACGTCGAAGCGGTGCGGGTCGATTCGCCCGTGGCTTTATTGGCAACAATGACCGCAGCGGTTAGGCCTGACCATTCCATCACTGATCACCGATGAGTTCGAGAACCTCGGCCGGTCAAAACACAGACCGGTCGACAACCAAGGCGGTGAGCATGTTCAGGGACACGAAGGCATTCAGCAGCTTCTCAGTCGATGACCTGCAGCGCGCGAAGGAGTTCTACGGTGAGACGCTCGGTCTCGAGGTCGTCGAGAACCCGGAGGGATTGGAGCTCCACATCGCCGGCAGCACGCCCGTGTTCGTCTACCCCTCGGACAATTACACCGCGCCGAAGCACACGGTGCTCAACTTCCCGGTGGAGGAAATCGAGGCCGCCGTGGACGAGTTGGCCGCGAGGGGTGTTCGCATGGAGCACTACGACCTGCCCGACCTGAAGACGGACGAACGAGGGATCTTCAGAGGCGATTCCGGCCCACGCGCCATTGCGTGGTTCAAAGACCCGGCCGACCACGTCCTTTCGGTGCTCCAGACGGAGTAGTCCGTTCATCCAACGAACGTGGTCTAGCGACGAGGCGCAGCCACGAGCTTCCGCATACAGCCACTAGCAGCTTGCGGGGCGGGCCGAGGTGCGATTCAGCCCCTGTTGGGGAGCAGCTCCGATGAATGCTGGGAACACGAGGCTAGTCATGCTTCCGTCCGAATCATTTCAGCGGGCTTGCAAAGTTCACGTTTTTGCAGGAAAATGCCCGCGCAAACGAGGACTGGGGCAACTGCGGCTTCTCTCCTCGTGGGCGTGAAGGGGGAATATGCAAGACGACCCAACGGCACCCGCCGAACAGGATGGGGGCTGCGAAGACATCGAGTTGGCTCTCGCCTCGCGATCGGATTTGCTGAGGCGAGCTGCCTTCGCGGGAAGCGCCGCCGTCGCAGGCGGTCTCCTTTTCGCCGGCCTTCCCAAAGTGGCCGCTTCAGCCCCATCCCGGGCGCAGGACGTTCGCATCCTGAACTACCTGCTCCGGCTCGAATACGTGATGGTGGCCTTTTACGAGACGGCGGCGACCGAGGGGCAGTTGACCGGAGAGATCCAGCAGTTCGTCTCGGTCGTGGGAGAGCACGAGCGGGAGCACGTCGCCCTTCTCCTGAGCATCCTCGGAGACGATGCCAATGCCGAGCCCTCGGTTGATTTCGGCGATGGGACCAGCAATCCAACCAAGGTGGCCGAGACAGCGCGCGTGCTAGAGGAGACGGCTTCAGCCGCGTACATCGGGCAGGGTGCCAACCTCACGAAGCGCGCAATGATCGAGGCCGCGAGAATCACCTCGGTCGAGGCGCGTCACGCCGCTTGGATCGCTGACATTCTCCGTAAGCACCCTGCCCCGGCTGCTGCCGATCCGGCGAAATCCCCCAACGAGGTGTCCGCGGCGCTGCGAAGAGCCGGAGTCTCGATCTCGGGCTAGAGCTGCCATGGAACCCCTTCGTCCCACAGTAAGAGCAAAGAGGGAGTCATGTCCGATCTAACCCTTGAACAGCTCGACCAGGACGGCGCGATCCAGGAGGGGATCGCCGACTTGTACGGGCACTCGCGCGCGGACTTCCTGCGGAAGGCGGTCGTGGGAGGAGGCGTTCTTGTCGCTGCGCTCTTGTTGCCGCCCCGCGTGGAAGCGGCAGCGGCGAGCGACGTGCGGATCTTCCAGTTCGGTCTCAACTTCGAATATCTGCAATCCAGCTTCTACACCGAGACCGAACGTCTCGGCACGATCGCCGAGATGGACGCGAGGAAGGCCCGCTGGGCGCGGACGCTCGGCGCGCACGAGCGAGCACACGTCGCAATCATCAAGAAGGTGCTCGGACCCGCAGCCGGAAAGCGGCCCTTCTTCAATTTCCGCGGGAACACGGAGACCGAAGACCGCTTCACGAGAACTGCCGTGGCCATGGAGGACCTGACCACGGCGCTTCTGACCGGGTTGACTCCGAGACTCCAAGACCGGGGGCTCGCCGCCGCCGCCTTCTCGCTCATGACCGTGGAGGCACGGCACGCCGCTTGGGCTCGCCACCTCGCCGGCGTCCTACCAGTCGCGAGTGCGTTCGACGAGCCGAAGTCGCTCAAAGATGTTGATCGAATCGTCGCCTCGACCCGCTTCATCAATACGCTCGGGCCTCGGACAACGACGACCGGCAACCCTCGATTCACCGGGTAGTTGACATCGCGTTTCGAGAGAGGCGTCGCCTTGGTGCCGGGCTGGTCGTCGCGTCCGTGCTCGTCGCCTCGGCTTTGCTAGTCGCCGCCTTCACCTGGCGCTCTTCTTCCACGGGAGGATCGGCTTCGGCTGCCCCCTCTCCCTCGTCAGGCGGGCTCGGCTTCGAGTCAATCGACGGAGCCGCCGTTCCGGGACCGGTCGAACCCGCATTCACCCCGTCCACACCCGTCCTTCTCCCCACGACCGACAAGCTCGCGCGCTGGGCCCTCGTGCGCTTCACGGTCCCGGCCCGCAGCGAGCCGAGGCTAAACGCTCGCGTCGTTGCCATCGTGTCGAAACGAACTCCAGAGGGGACGTCGAACATCGTCCTCGTTCTCGGACGCAGGACCGACGAGAGCGGGCGACTCTGGATTCATATCCGTCTGCCCGTTCTGCCGAACAACCTCACAGCGTGGATTCCCCGCTCGGCACTTGGCGGTTACGGAGTCGTTAGGACGCACCTCGTCATTGACCTCGAACGGCTGACAGCCAAGCTCTACCGCAACGGGCGCGAGATCTTCCGCGCGGACGTTGGAGTAGGGCAGAGCGCGTGGCCCACGCCCAAAGGTGAGTTCTATATCCGCAACAAGCTCACCGGCTACTCAAGTCCGATGTACGGACCGCTCGCGTTCGGGACGAGCGCTCGCTCAAGCGTGCTGACCGACTGGCCGGCTGGCGGTTACATCGGAATTCATGGGACAGATCGGCCGGAACTCCTGCCAGGGCTTGTCTCCCACGGCTGCATCCGCCTCCGCAACGCGGCCATTCTGAGGCTCGCCGAGCTGATGCCCGTTGGGACACCCCTCACCATCCAATGATGAAGACGGGGACGGCAGCGATGGGCTTCCGCCTAGCACTCGTCTGTCTCACACTCTCCATCGTTCTTGTACTCGCCTACCCGACGGCTGCCGGTGCCCAGGGTCGCGGCGAGGACGACATTCCCGAGCAGCTGTGGAAAACCTATCCGCTCGACCCCACGAAGGTCGACGCCGACGCGCCGGAGACCGTCCCGGGTCAGCCGTCCCGGCCCCAATCGCCGAATGCACAGGCACAGGCCTCGGGGGAGTCCGACTCGGGCCGCCCCCGCACGTTACTGCTCACCGGCGCCTTGCTCAGTCTTCTCGTCGGTCTGCTCATCATCGCAGCAGCGAGGAGGAGCGCGTTAGGGATGGTTGGGGGGCATCTGGCCCGGGGCGGCTCTGCTCTCGAACCGCCGCTGCGCGCGGCGAGCAATGCTCCGCGCTACATCAGCCGCGGCGGCGGTTCTGTCGTAATGGCGGCCGGGCGAGCGTCGAGGACGATCCTGCACGAGCAGAGAGCATTACTTCATCGCTTCCTCTTCTTTGTCTTGGTAGTGCTCTTAAGCGCCGGCGTCGGTCTACTCGTCACGGTTCTCTTGGAGCCCTGAGCTCCATCCGCCGGTCGACTTTGTCGCGTGCTTGGGTAACGACCAAGGTTGTACTGATTTCGACGCGCGAGGCCGACCGTGCGGCGATTTGCACAGTTCTTCGACGTTTTGGGGCCGGCAGCCGCGGGGAATGTTATGAATTCGAAGTGGCGGTTGCCACGGGGAGCTGGGGAAGGCTCCGCAGCCCGCCCTGACTGGCGTCCAATGCAGAGAGGAGGGAGGCATGAAGCGGCTTCTTCTACTGGCCATGGCGTGCGTTGCCACAGCCGCGCTCGCCGCGACGCCGGCGCTCGCCGGGAGCGGCGGCTCGACAGACCCGATCGAGGTGACCGCTGACGTGTACTTCGAGGAAGGTGACTGCAACTCGCGGCCGACGATCGATGTCGAATCGGAGAAGGGCGTCATCTACACGCTCAACGGCGAAGAGCTCCCGCTGACGGAGTTCAGCGTGGACTACGGCGCGTCCGGCACGGTGATCGCAACCGCCGAAGCGGGCTACGTGATCGTTGGGCAGAGCGAGTTTCCGTTCGCGTTCACCTTCAACCCGGAGACATGCGGCGGCGGGACGACCGGCGGCACGACCGGCGGACAGACCACCGGCGGCACGACCACCGGCGGCGAGACGACCGGCGGGGTCACCACCGGCACCACGGGTGGCGGCGGTGCCGGCGGCGGTGGCGGCGGCGGTGGCGGTGGCGGTGGCGGTGGCGGAAGCCAGCCCAGCGGCGAACTGCCCTTCACCGGCATGCCCGTGCTGATCCCGCTGCTTCTCGGTATGGCCCTGCTGGCCGGAGGAATCCTCCTCCGCCGCGGGCGTCACGACCACTAACCCGTAGCGAAACTGGCGTACAGAAGGGCGGCCCAAGGGCCGCCCTTCTTTCGTGGGCGCATTCGGCCCGAGCAAGGGAGCGCTGGCCCGGCTGGCTGGCTGGCTGGCTGGCCGCCTACCTCGCCGCTTGCGCACGGCTCGTCGGCGGCTCGACGGCGGGTCTGCGGGAGGCGGAGGCTGTTGCTCAGGAGCGTTGTTCCCGGCCTGCTTCAAAGCTGCCTTCCCGAGTAGGTAAGCGCCGGTCCCGACTCCCAAGCCTTCGACTGCGTCGAGGCTCTGGAAAATCAGGCTGCTCATGCTCCGCTGCTCCACACCGTCGCCGAGCGCTGGGCGCTGCTCCGCGTTGTCGTGACTCATGCCGGTAACGGTAGGGTGGGCGGCCGACGTCGCCTACCGACCGTCAGATTTCCGTGTATGCGCCGGTGTATGCGGTCCGGGGCGTTTCGGGGTAGTTGTCGGTAGCCCCGACATCGGAGGAATGCGCGTTTGCGCGTAGCCAGGACGGCCGGAGAGGCGCATACGGGATTCGAACCCGTGCTACCGCCGTGAGAGGGCGGCGTCCTAGGCCACTAGACGAATGCGCCGCGGGCGCGTCCAGGGTACCCGAAAAGGGCACGCCTCCGGCTCAAAATAGGTGATCTAGAGGTCCGCCCCCTTTTGGGGCGATTACCCGCTTTGTGCGCCGGGCGTACAAGGTGACTATGAGCCTTAGCCGCCCGGGCTCTCGGCGTCTTCGCAAGCTGTTAACGGCCCTCGGCCCGGCCGCGGTCGTGCTCGCCCTGGCGAGCGTTGCCGTCGCTGCCGACCCGCCTTCTCTCTCGGTCAGCGACCCATCCGTAACGGAGGGTGATTCCGGCAGCAAGAACGCGACGTTCCTCATCTCGCTCTCGGTGCCATCGACCGACACAGTCACCGTCGATTTCGCGACCGCGGACAGCTCGGCGGCAGCGCCGGCGGACTATGCGCAGAAAAACGGGACGCTGACGTTCGCGCCTGGCGAGACGTCGAAGCCCGTCACTGTCGCAGTCGCGGGCGACACCATGGACGAGCATCACGAGACCTTCCTCCTGAACCTGTCCAACCCGACCAACGCCGGGCTGGCAGAGCTTCGCGGAGTCGCCACGATCCTCGACAACGATGCGCTCCCGACCCTCTCGCTCTCCGACGCTTCCGCTACTGAAGGCGACCCGGCCTCTTTCACCGCGAGCCTCTCGGCTCCCAGTGGCAAGGCGGTCGTCGTCAACTACGCCACGGGCGACGGCACCGCCACCGCGCTCGCCGACTACTCCGCCTCGAGCGGCACGCTGACGTTTGCCCCCGGGGAGACGAACCGGACCCTCACCGTCGCCACGACCGAGGACCGCGACGTCGAGCCCTCGGAGACGTTCCAGCTCAACCTCTTCAACCCGATCAACGCGACGTTGGCGGACCGCCTCGGCACCGGGACGGTCGCCGACGACGACGAGCTTCCGCCGGCGCCCGAGCCGCCCCCGCCGCCGCCGACCGAGCCTCCGCCGCCTCCGCCCGAAGAGCCACCGCCCCCGCCGCCTCCGCCGGGCGAGGAGCCGCCCGCGGAAGAACCACCTGCGGAGGAACCGCCGGCAGAAGAGCCGCCCGCTGAGCTACCTCCGGCCGAGGAGCCTGCCAACGCCGCCCCCGATTGCTCGGGCGTCGAGCCCAGCATGCGCCGACTCTGGCCGCCGAACCACAAGTTCAAGCTCGTCACCCTGCACGGCGCGACCGATGCCGACGGCGACTCGCTCACGCTGGAGATCACGGCCGTCACTCAAGACGAGCCTGTGGCCGGCCGCGGCCGCTACCGCGGGCCCGATGCCAGGCGGAAGGAACGCGCCAGCGGCGTCGAGCTTCGCGTCGAGCGCGACGGCAACGGGAACGGCCGTGCCTACCGGCTCGAGTTCACCGTCAGCGACGGCCATGGCGGGGAGTGTTCGGGCACCGCGCTCGCAGGCGTCCCGCACGACAAGAAGCACCGCTGGCTCGACTCCGGCGCCAGCTTCGACTCCTTTGGGGGCTAGGCGGATCTCAAGTCCCCGGCCCGCCGGACGATAACGAGACCGTGGACGGAACCTTCTCGGATGCGGCCCCGATCCCTGGTGGGGAAGAGACTCCGCGCGACGAGGACACGCGTCGCGAAGGTTTGCGCGAGAAGCTGGTGCGCAGCCTCGAGACGCACCGCAACCGCATCGCCGCCGAGGTCGACGAGCGCTCCGCCGAGCTGACGGCGCGCGCAGCAGAGCTCGACGAAGAACAGGCGCGACTCGCGGCTGCCGAAGCGGCGATCAAAGAGCGCGCCGCGCGGCTCGAGAAGCTCGGCATTGCCGCCGACGACGAGCAGGCCGCCGTCATAGACCGCCTGCTCAAGCTGGTCGAAACTCGTGACGAGCACATCGCGGAGCTGCTTGCTCGCGAACCCGAACAGGCTCGGGCTCCCGAACCTGCCCCGGCCCGACGCGCGCCTATCGCGATGCTCGCGCCGGTTTCCGAGGTGCTCCCGCGCGCGCACCTTCTCTTCGTGCCCACCGGTAGGCGTTACCTCCTGATGAACATGGAGGGCCCCGCCCCGGCCGTTGGGAACGAGGTGTCGCTCGACGGCGGTCAGCGCTTCGTCGTCTCGAAGCTCGCCCCCTCGCCGCTCCCCGCCGACGAGCGGCGCTGTGCGTACCTCGAGCCCGCTTAGACGAACGAGAGGAAAACGGCGCTCGGCCGAGGCCGAGACGCTACTCCTCGATCATCACGCGCACGTCGGGATGCTTCGCGCGCCACAGCACGAGGTACAAGGCGATTTCCTGCCGAGCCTGGTCGGGCGTGAGGATCGGTGAGGGAGACCCGATTTCGATGCCGTCCTCGGCGAAACGCTCGACGCGACAGGAGGCGCGCGTGAGGGAATCCGCGAGGTCGTTCAGAAGGCCGGGCTCGCTGATCCGAACGCGCACGGCACCGCAGTCCTGATGATGAGACGTCACCACCACTTCTTGTTGTCGCAGAAGCGCCTTTCTTGACTCGCCCCCCTTTCGCTGGTTCTCCTGCGAGCTTCATTCCTATTTGCGGACCAGATCGATGCGTGTTGCCGGAAAGTGAACGTTCTGAAAAGACAGGCAGGAAGGGCACGCACACCGCCAGAACAGGCGCTCAACGGGAGCCGGCGGGCAAAAGATCGTGCTCGGGACGTAGGGGAGCCGCAGCCCCTACGCATGGAGTCTCCGGCTCCCGTCCATTTCTGGGCACGCGCCGTCGGGGGTCGAGGGGCGCCCGGGGTGGTCATCGCAGGGTCTCTCCCCCATTCGAGGGAGGCGGCGGACGGGCGAAAAAGCAAGGGTTTCGTTTCGTCGACGCACGTCTGGAGCCGCCGCATCGCGCTGACCACCCAACCCCGGAGCCGGTTGACGGAGAGCAACTCGGCCGCAAGCGACGTAACGGAAGACCTCTTCGTCGCGTATTCGCAGCGCATTTACGCGTACTGTCTGCGCACGCTTGGCTCTCCCGAGGAAGCAGAGGACGCGCTGCAAGCGACGTACTGCAACGCTTGGGGGAGCTTGAAGCGCGGGTTCGAGCCGCGCGATGCGCGGGCATGGCTTTTCGGCATCGCGCACAACGCCTGCCACACGGTGCTGCGCGGTCGTGCCAGGACGTCGAGGGAGCAGCCTCGGCCGGTTGACCAGCTCGACCAGGCCTTTGGAAGATCAGATCCCGACCACGACCGTCTCATCGGCCTGTCGCTTGCGATCGATTCTCTTCCGGACAAGCAGAAGCGGGCCCTGCTACTGCGCGAGTGGCGCGGGCTGTCCTACGCAGAGGTTGCATCCGAGCTCGGCGTGAGCCTCGCGGCGGCCGAAACCCTGATCTTCCGGGCGCGGAACTCGGTCGCGGCCGCCCTCGATCCGGCGGTCCATCCGAAATGGAGGGCGCGGCTCTCGGCGGTCGGTGTCGCCCCGCTTGTGCTCGGCGACTGGACGAGGGGAGCGGTGAAGTCCGTCTTCACCAGCCAGGTTGGGACGGCCAAATGGGCGGTCGGCTTCGCCCTCATGACAACGGCGCCCCTCATGCTCTTCGGCCTCGGCGAGGCATCGCTGGAGCGAATGGGAGAAGGGCGCCGCGCCCAAGCCGCGGAGCCCAGACCTGCACTGGCGTGGGCCGCCCCTGAGGGCCCGGCTCCGACACACCTCGCACCGCCCGTGCGCCAGCGGGTGGCATCCCAGGGGGTGGCATCCCAGGCGGACAACGCGGCAGCTTCCGGCGTCGCAGCCGCGACGAGCGGGGATGGCCAGGCGGAACCGGCTCCGAACGGCGGGCCCGAGCCGGTTACGCCGCCGGTGGTCTCGCCAGCCCCACCGCCGCCTCCTGTGACGGCCAAGGTCACGGTCTGCCACGTGACGGGCGGGGCCAAGACGGTGACGATCACAATCGCAGAGGCGGCGCTCCAGACCCATCTCGGGCATGGAGACGTGCCAGGAGCTTGCTCCTAGCGGATTTTCGTGCCTGCGTCTTTGTGGCTTACCAGTGGAGCATCAGGGCCTGAGAAGTCCTCCTCAGCCCCATAGACGCTCGCGCGAGAAGAAACTTGCAAAAAATCGTGCGGCGCCGCCAACCGGCCCCCGCTCGCGCATTCGCGTGATCCGATAGGGCGTGCACTCGGTGGCTCGTCTCGACCGACGTCAAGGCGTTGGGCGAACTTGCTCCACCTCGACTACGAGGGCGGCTTTACCACCAGCGGGAAACGCGGCGGCGCCTGTGCCTGGCCGGCTTGCGGCACGTATTCACACGCCATCCCGACGCTGAGCGAGACGGCGGTGGCGCTCGTCGCCGACCTTCTCGCATCTCAGCCGCGGCCTGGGGGAGGCCTAGGGTTTCAGGAGGGTTTCACCGAGTCGAGCGCGTTGCCCGCCCCAGACACACGTGATCAGCGAGAGCTCGCTTCCTACGCGGGCTTTTCGAGGTTGCCGGGCCGGATTCGAACCTTGACTGCCGAGTTTTGCTGCTCGAAGAGCGGGTAACGGTAAGACGGGAGAAAGATGAGAGCTGCGGTCATCCGGGGTCTGGTCTTCATCGCGCTTGCGCTTGGAGGAGTTTCGAGCGGCGCCGCGGCTGCTGGGGCACAGGTCGTCGACCCGATCGGCACCGTCACGTCGGCGATCTCGACGATCACTTCGCAGACGACGATCGTGTCTGACTTGACCGATGGCGTGACCGGTGGCGGCTCGGGCTCTGACGCTGTCTCCGGATCAACCGATGCCGTCTCCGGATCAATCGACGCTGTCTCCGGATCAGGCCTCTTTTCCGGATCCGGAACGACTGCCGCCACTTCTTCGGGTGCCGACGGCGGATCAGGGTCCGCGTCTCGGGGCGATGCCTCATCGGGATCTGCAGCATCCTCGAACCCGCGCTCGCCTCGCACCAAGTTCGACAGGCTTCCGCGGCGCTACGAGGCGCTGCTCGAGCGAATCGAGTCTGGACGGCACGTGCGCGCCAACATCGCTCGCCTGCGCGCGTTGCTCGCACAGGCTTCCCCGGAGCTTCGCGCCCGCGTCATGCGCTTCATCCGCCTTGAGATCCGCAGGCTCGAGCGGGGAGGGCTGACCGGGCGTGAGCGCGCGGCGGCGGAGCGGCTTCGGCGACTGCTGGCCACGCTCCAGACGCAAGCCTCGCCGCAGGCCGCGCAGAGATCCTTTTCGCTGGTGCGGGTCGCAAGCTCTGGAATCCCCACGGCAATCGCAAGCGGCGGCGTCCTGAGCGCCACGGCAGGCTCGGAATCCCGCAGCGCCGAGCGTCCGGGCGACGGGGCGCGGATTGCAAACCCAACGCTTCCGCTACCCCTCCTGCCTTCTCCATCGGGTCTCCCGTACTGGCTGCTCCTGCTCATGCTGGCCGCAATCGCCGGGCTGCTCTTGCTCTTGGCTGGTGGGTCGCGGCGCGTGCCTCCCTTGCTCGGGCGCGGTCCTCCTTTGCCCGGGCGCGGAGTAGTCGAGCTTCCGCGAGAGATATGGATGGTGGCCGCGGTCGTCATGCTCGGCGTCCTCGCGGGCCTCGTCACCGTGCTGTTGATCCAGGCGGCTCTTTTCTAAGGACGGCGGCCTAAGCCGGCCCCCTTGAACGCCTTTCGGTGAGAAACCGGAAAGCGGATCGAGCTAGTCGGCCCACCAGTCGCGCTGGCCCTCGACGTCTTCGCGCGGAGCCTCGCCGAGATTGGGCGCGCCGATGACGAGGATCTCGAGACCGTCCGGCCCGGCCTCGTAGCCTCGCCACGTACCGGGCGGGACGCGGACCGCATCCCACTCCTCGAGCTTCACGATCTCGTCGTCGAGCTTCATCCGCCCGCTCCCGCGAACGACCACGTATACCTCTTCCTGTTTCTTGTGCGTGTGGCCGTACGGAAAGCGATAGCCGGGCGGGACGCGCTGGTAGCTCAGGCCGGATTGCTCGAGTTCGAGCGGCTGGGTCGCCAAGCGGAACTCCAGGTCCGGCGCGCCGTCGAACCTGGACCCGACGTCCTCTAGGTCCTCCTTGAGGTTCCTGAGCGTGAACGGCACGGCCGAATAATCTCACTCAGATGCGTTCAAGGACTGCCAACTCCGCGCGTGCTGCTCCGTGTCGCGGCGTGCTTCGGCGTAGCGAGGCTGCGGGGCAAGGATTCGAACCTTGACTACCTGATCCAGAGTCAGGCGTCCTACCATTAGACGACCCCGCAACGGGGTTTCCATTTTACCCGCCCCTGTGAGCGCCTCTCCCGGGCCGGGTATGCCGGCCCCCTACAGCTCCAAGCGGTACAGCGGGATGAGGCTCTTCTCGGCTTCCGTGTCGATGTGCGCGACGACCTCGACGTACGGCTCGAGGCCCGAGCCGCGCAGCTTCGCCCGCAGGAGCTCGTCCACCTGGTAGATGCCGGAGGAGTTGTTCATGGCGATCTCGATGAGGACGGGAGTCCGCTCGCCGTCCTTGATCGTCACCGACTCGATCGCCGCTGCGGAGAGCGAGTGGATCGACACCTGCCCGTGCTTGAACGGGATGCGCGAGCGCCCCTCGGCCATGTCCAGCGCATCGGCGACGCGCACGATCCCGGCCTCGAGCGTCAGAGGCCGCCCGTAGTCACGGTGGCTCGTGATGGCGCCGAGCACCTCCGAGATGATCACCGTCTTCTCGGGCTCGTCGTAGACGCCGTCCAGGAGCTCGCGCAGCTTCGGCTCCGACAGGAAGAGGCTGAAGTCCTCGTGCCCTTCGCGGTGCACCGCCATTCCGACGCAGTGGAAGAGCGCCCCCAGGACGACCACGACCTCGGCGTCGTCGGGGCCCATCTCGAAGTCGCGGACGATCGTCGGCTCCACGCCGTGCTTCGTGAGCTGCCGCAGGAGCTTGAGCGCGATGTTGGCGACGATCTGAACATGCACCCACGAGTGATCGTTGATCGCCAGGCGCTTGACCGCGTTCACGTTCGCGACGTGCCACCAACCTTTGAGCTGCTCGTCGGTGTTGACCCGCTCGAGCAGCGTGGTGAGCTTGCGGTTGCCCCGCGCAGGCACGTTGATGCGCATCTGCGCGACCGCTTCGCTCGGCGTGAGCCGAGTCTCGCGCTCGGCCTCCTCGGAGACCGGCTCGTCGATGCGCTCTTGCGTCTCGGGATCCAGCGGGACTAGCTTAGGCCGCGGCAGTCGCCGGCGGCGGCTGTGGCTGCTGAACCTGCTCCTTCGCGTCGCGCAACCGGAAGTACAGAAGCGTCCAGGCCACTGCGATGAAGGGGGCCACGACCGTCCCACTGATCACGCTCGAGAGCAGGTTCTCCAACCATTCGTCGAGGGGGGAGAGGATGAGCGAGAGCACGATCGAGAAGACGATCAGCAACAGGATCGTCAGCACGATCACACCGAACACGTTCCACCCGTAGCCGCGCACGAGGTCACGGCTGCGGCCGAACGACTCGCCCGCGCTCCTGTTCTCCAGCACGATCGCCGGGATGATCACGACCCACCACGTCATCAGCACGAGCCCGGGCACGATGAGAAGGATCAGTCCGAGCGCGATTCCGATCCCCGCGAGGATGCCCGCGACCGCGATGGCGGGGACGTGTGGCCAGGCACTCCGGAACGTGTCCTGAATCGACATGTCCGCGCGTCCGTCGCGCACGTCGGCGACCGCCTTGACGAGCGCGCCCTGAAGCCAGAAAGTGCCGACGATGCCGATCAGGGCGCCCAAGATGCCCGCGAGCCAGTTGTCGAAGAGCGCCGCCAGGAGCGCGGATATGACGCCGAGAACGATGTAGACGATCAGTGCGATGGGGGCGAGGTGCCGCCAGTGCTGCTTGTAGAGCCCCCAGGACTCGCCGATGACGCCGCTCGTCGGATTCATCGGCGGCATCCTAAATCAGGCGGCGGCTTCCGCCCAATCTCCGTACAGGGAGCGGTAACGGCCCGCCCGGGCCACGAGCTCCTCGTGGGTTCCCTGTTCGACCACGCGGCCGTCCTCGAGGACGACGATCAGGTCGGCCCGGCGGATGGTCGAAAGACGGTGGGCGATGATGAACGCCGTCCGACCGGCGAGCAGGCGGCGGAGGGCAAGCTCGATGCGGCGCTCGGTGCCGATGTCGACACTCGAGGTCGCCTCGTCGAGAACAAGGATGCGCGGGTCGGCCAGCAGAGCCCGCGCGAACGCGACCAGCTGCCGCTGGCCGAGGGAGAGGCGGCTGCCGCGTTCCTGGACCTCGGTCGCGTAGCCGTCCTCGAGCTCCATGATGAAATCGTGCGCGCCGACGGCCCGCGCGGCCGCGACGACCTCCTCCTCGCTCGCCTGCGAACGGCCGAAGGCGATGTTGTCGCGGACGGTGCCCGCGAAGAGGAATCCCTCCTGCGGCACGATCCCGAGCTGTCGGCGCAGGCTCTCCTGCGTCACCTCGCGCAGGTCGTGCCCGTCGAGCGTGATACGTCCCGAGCGCGGCTCGTAGAAGCGGGCAAGAAGCTTCGCCATCGTCGATTTGCCCGCGCCGGTGTGCCCGACGAGGGCCACGGTCGTCCCGGGCGCGACGTCGAGCTCGATCCCGTGGAGGACCTCCGGCCCGTCGCCGTAGCCGAAGTGGACGTTCTCGAAGCGGACGTGCCCCTCGATGCGGGGAAGCCCAACGGCGTCCGCGCGGTCGCGCACCTCGGGCTCCTCGTCCATGACGTCGATGATCTTGTCGAGCGCGGCCACCGCGGCGAGGAACGTGTTGTAAAGCTGCGAGAGCTGCTGCACCGGATCGAAGAAGTTCGCCAGATATCCGATGAAGGCGAACAGCGTGCCGACTTCGATGTCGCCCTGGATGACGCGGTAGCCGCCGTACCCGAGCACGACCGCCATCGCGGCCGACGAGAGGAAGTCGACGAACGGGAAGTAGAGACCGTTCAGCACGACGGTCTCGTGGTTGGCGGCGCGGTACTCGTCGTTGACCTCGCGGAAGCGTTCAGCGTTGCGGCGCTCGCGCGCGAACGACTGGACGACGCGCATCCCCGCGATGTCCTCGGCGAGCGTCGCCGTCACGAGCCCGAGGCGCTCGCGCACGCGTCGGTACGCCCGCGAGGAACGGCGCCGGAAGAGCGCCGTCGCGATGCTCATGAGCGGGAAGACGGCGAGTGTCGCGAGCGCGAGTCTCCAGTCGAGGAGGAAGAGGATGATCGCGGAGCCGAAGAGCGTGAGCGTGTTTTGGAGGAGGCTCTGCACGCCTTCGGTCACGAGGCGGTCGAGGGCCTCGACATCGTTCGTCAGGCGCGAGATGACCGCGCCGGCGCGGTTACGCTCGTAGTAGCCGAGCGACAGCCGCTGTAGGTGCGAGAAGAGACCCTGGCGAAGATCGGTGAGGACGCGCTCGCCGACCCAGCCCGTGTAGTAGGTCTGCAACACCGTCGCTCCCCAGTTGAGAAGCCCCGCGACGAGAAAGGCGACGACGACCCAGCCCAGGAACGTCAGGTCGCCCGCGCGGATGCCGTCGTCGATCGCGAGCTTGGCGAGGTACGGAGGCGCAAGCGACGTCGCGATCGCGGCGAGGAGAGCCAGCATCGCGATCGTTGTCCGCGCCTTGTACGGGCGTGTGAGGCGGGCGAGCACGCCGATGCGCCGCGCCGTGCGCTTCCAACTCCAGTCGTCGACCTCGGCGCCGCGCCGGTCGGTCAAATGGCTGCCGGGCTGATGAATTCTCATCCGACAGCTTCCTCTGTGAACACGCGCGTCTCTATGAGGCCGTGCTCCTCGATCTCGCGGAACACCGGGCTCGTCGCCGACAGCTCTTCGCGCGTACCGCGCGCGGCCACGCGCCCGTGGTCGAGGACCAGGATCTCGTCCGCGAGCGAGATGGTGGAGAGCCGGTGCGCGATGATGAGCGTCGTCCGGCCGCGCATCGCCTCGCGCAGGCCGAGCCGGATGCGCGCCTCGGTGGTGGCGTCGACCGACGCCGTCGCGTCGTCGAGGATGAGCACGCGCGGGTCGACGAGCAGCGCACGGGCGATCGCGATGCGCTGGCGCTGGCCTCCGGACAGCGTGATGCCGCGCTCGCCGATGACGGTCTCGTAGCCCTCTGGGAGCGCCGTGATGAACTCGTG
Organism: uncultured Actinomycetes bacterium; assembly: GCA_963747715.1. Classification (GTDB taxonomy): domain Bacteria; phylum Actinomycetota; class Thermoleophilia; order Gaiellales; family Gaiellaceae; genus CAVVGB01. Next base: position 390,247 of record CAVVGB010000009.1, on the reverse strand, counting down.
CGCCTGCGCCATGCGCGCCGCGCGCTCCACGTCGGCGTCCATGGCGGCGGGGTTGCCGAACGCGATGTTCTCGCGCACCGTTGCGGAGAAGAGGAAGGGATCCTGCGACACGAGCCCGACCGCGCCCCGCAAGTCGGTCAGCTTGAGATCGCGCACGTCGGTGCCGTCGAGGAGGACGCGACCCGAGGTGGCGTCGTAGAAGCGCGGGACGAGCGCGGTGAGGGTGCTCTTGCCGGAGCCCGTGTGGCCGATCAGCGCGATCGTCTTGCCGGGCTCGACGTCGAGGTCGATGTCCTCGAGCACGGGGCGGTCGTCGTCGTAGCCGAACGACACGTGCTCGAAGCGAAGGCGTCCTTCCCCAGGTGGCAGCGGCTCGGCATCCGGGTGCTCGACGACCTCCTCTGGCTCGTCGATGATCTCGAAGATCCGCTCGCCGGACGCGATTGCGCGCTGAAACTCGCTGATCCAGTACCCGAGCATGCGCAGCGGCCAGACGAGGGTGAGCAGGTAGACGTTGAAGGCGACGAACGCGCCGAGGGTGAGCTCGCCGTTGACAACGCGGTTGCCGCCGGCGAGCAGCACCGCCGCCTGCGCGAGCAGCGGCAGGAACGAGAGAAGCGGCATGTAGAACGCGCGCTGGCGCGTCGCGCGGACCGTCTGCGCGAAGACGGCCTCATTCCGCCTTCCGAACTTGCGCTCCTCGCTCGTCTCCTGCGCGAACGCCTTCACGACGTTGACGCCGACGATGTTCTCCTCCGCCACCGTGGTCATGTCGCCGAGGCGCTGCTGCACGTCTTTCAGAATCGGGTGTGACGCGCGCGAGTAGAGAAAGGCGATCGCCGCGAGCACAGGCGTGATCGCGAGCGCGATGAGGGCGAGCTGCCAGTCGATGAGGAGGAGGAGCACCGTCACGGCGAAGACGGTCGTCACGTGCTGGAAGAAAAAGATGAGGCCGTAGCCGAGGAAGAAGCGCACGCCCTGGAGGTCGACCGTCGCGCGCGACATGAGCTGGCCGGTCTGATGACGGTCGTAGAAGCGCCATGACAACCGCAGCAAGCTCGAGTAGAGGGCGTTGCGGATGTCGAACTCGACCGCCAGCGCCTGGCGGCCGGCGATGAAGCGCCGCCCGACGAGACACAGCGCCTTGAGCAGTCCCATGACGGCGACGAGGACGACGATCCACGTGAGCAGCCCGCTGTCCTTGTCGGGCAGGGCATGGTCGATCGCGTACCCCGTCAGCCAGGGGATGCTGAGCCCGGCCGCCTGCGATCCGATCGCCAGCAGGACGGAAGCCGCCAGCGACCACTTGTACGGCCGGAGGAAGCCGATCAGGCGGACGAACGTGCGGCGTTGCGGGACGGTTTCGGCCATTACCTCTCTAACGGCGAGTGTAGTTACGCGCTTCCTGCCTAAAACACGAGCCCCGGCTTATCCTTCCGCGGTGCTTCCGCTCGAGTCGGTCCCCAACTTCTCGGAGGGGCGCGACGAGACGGCGCTTACGGCCCTGCGCGAGGCGATGTCCCGGCCGGCGCGGCTGCTCGACGTTCACGTCGACTGGGATCACCATCGTTCCGTCTACACGCTCGTCGGCTCCGCGGACGAGCTTGTCGAGACGCTCCTCGCCGGCATCCGCTGCGCGCGTGACCGGATCGACCTCGGCCGGCACGAGGGCGCGCATCCGCGCATTGGCGCTGCCGACGTGGTTCCGCTCGTGCCGCTCAGGCCCGAGGATGAATCACGCGCGCGCCAGGCCGCGCTCACGCTCGCGAACCGTATCGCGGACGAGCTCGAGCTCCCCGTCTTCTTCTACGGCCGCCTGACGGAGGACGGACGCGAGCCGGCGTTCTTTCGCCGAGGAGGGCCCGAGGAGCTGCAACGCCGCATCGATTCCGGCGAGCTCGCGCCCGACCGAGGGCCCGGCCGTCTGCACCCGAGCGCCGGCGGTGTCGTGCTCGGGGTGCGGCGGCCGCTGATCGCGTTCAACGTCAACTTGCGCGCCGAGGACGTCGAGATCGCGCGCGACATCGCGCGGCTCGTGCGCGAGCGGGACGGCGGCTTCCCCGGCGTGCGCGCGCTCGGGCTGGACCTACCCAAGGCCGGGCTCATCCAGGTGAGCATGAACGTGACCGACTGGGAGGCGGCGGCCCTTCATGAGATCGTCGCTCGCGTGGTCAGTGAAGCCGAAGCGCGCGGCGCCCAGGTGGTAGGTAGCGAGCTCGTCGGCCTCATGCCAGCGGGCGCCGCGGTCGCGGCGGCCGGGTCGCTGCTCCGGATCGACGGTTTCGACCCGAGCCGCGTGCTCGAGCTCAGGTTGCTCGAGAACGCCGGACTAGACTGACCGCAAATGGCGCTGGCGACGGCGGTTTTGCTGACGGGCGACGACCTGACGCTCGACGATGTCTGGGCCGTCGCGGTCGAGGGAGCGCAGGCCGGGCTCTCGGAGGCGAGCGTGCAGAAGATGCGCGCGGCGCGCGAGCTCGTCGACCGGCGCGCGAGCGAGAGCTCTGGCGAGCACACGTACGGCATCAACACGGGCTTCGGCCGCTTCGTCGAGCGCTCCATCCCGTTCGAGCTCTCGCAGGAGCTGCAGCTCCGGCTGTTGCGAAGCCACGCGTGCGGTGTCGGCGAGCCGTATCCGCACGAGGTCGTTCGGGCCGCCATGCTCCTCCGTGCGAACGCTTTGGCGAAGGGGTACTCGGGCGCGCGGCCCGAGGTGGTCGAGCTGCTGCTCGAGTGCGTGAACCGCGACGTCGTGCCCGTCGTGCCGAGCCGCGGCTCCGTCGGCGCGTCGGGTGATCTCGCGCCCCTCGCGCATCTCGCGCTTCCGCTCGTGGGCGAGGGCCGAGCGGTCGTGGACGGGGAGGAGCTGAGCGGGGCCGATGCGCTGGCGCGCGCCGGTCTCGAGCCGGTCCGCCTGCACGCAAAGGAAGGTCTCTCGCTCATCAACGGGACCCAGTTCATGGCGGCTGTCGGCGCGCTAGCGCTGGTTCGCGCCCGGCGGCTCGCGAAGACAGCCGATATCGCGTGCGCGCTGTCCGTCGAGGCTCTACAAGCCTCGCGCGTGAGCTTTCTGCCGGAGGTGCACGCGCTGCGCCCGCTGCCGGGCCAGGTCGCGGCGGCCGCCAACGTCCTCCAACTGCTCGAAGGATCCGCGGTCATCGAGGCGCACCGCTGGTGCGACAAGGTGCAGGACGCGTACTCGCTTCGCTGCGCGCCACAGGTGCACGGTGCGAGCCGCGACATTCTCGAGTACGCCGAGCGCACGATCGCGATCGAGCTGAACGCTGCCACCGACAACCCGCTCGTCATCGCCGAGCAAGACGAGCTCATGTCGAACGGGAACTTCCACGGCCAGCCGCTCGCGTTCGCGCTCGACGCGCTCGCCATGGCGCTCGCCGAGTTCGCGTCCATCTCAGAGCGGCGCATCGAGCGACTCGTGAATCCGTCGCTCTCCGACGGTCTACCCGCGTTCCTCACGCACGACGGCGGGCTGAACTCGGGCTTCATGATCCCCCAGTACGTGGCGGCGGCGCTCGTGAGCGAGAACAAGGTTCTGTGTCATCCGGCGAGCGTCGACTCGATCCCGACGAGCGCCGGACAGGAAGATCATGTGTCGATGGGGAACGCCTCCGCGCTCAAGTGCTGGACCGTGGTGGCAAACGTTGAGCGCACGCTCGCGATCGAATTGCTCGCCGGGGCGCAGGCCGTTGAGTTTCTCGCTCCGCTCGAGCCCGGCGTCGGTGGCCGCGCCGCGCACGACTTCGTTCGCACGTTGTCGCCGACCGTGTTCGAGGATCGCCCGCTTGCAACGGACATCGAACGGCTGGCGACCGCGATCGGCTCGGGCGAGCTCGTCGCGGCGGTCGAGCGCGACGCGGGGGCGCTCGCGTGAGCGTTCGCTCCGTCGACGCGCTCGTCGAAGAGCTCTGCGGCGACTTGCGCTCGATCCGTGCGCCGCGGGGCGCGCAGCTCAACGCGCGCTCGTGGCAGACGGAGGCGCCGCTTCGCATGCTCCTCAACAACCTCGACCCCGAGGTGGCGGAGCGGCCGGAAGAGCTGGTCGTGTACGGCGGCACCGGCAAGGCGGCGCGAAACCACGACGCGCTCAAAGCTCTCGTGCGCTCACTCCTCGCGCTCGGCGAGGACGAGACGCTGCTCGTGCAAAGCGGCAAGCCGGTCGGGGTGTTTACGACGCACGCGGGTGCACCGCGCGTCCTGATCGCCAACGCCCTGCTCGTTCCGCGCTGGGCTACCTGGGAGGAGTTCCGCCGGCTGGAGGACCTCGGGCTGACGATGTTCGGGCAGATGACGGCCGGGAGCTGGATCTACATCGGCACGCAGGGAATTCTGCAGGGGACGTACCAGACGTTCGCCGCGGCGGGGGAGACGCACTTCGGGTCGCCCGACCTGCGCGGACGGACAATCCTGACCGCCGGGCTCGGCGGCATGGGCGGCGCGCAGCCGCTCGCCGCAACCATGGCCGGGGCGGCGATCTTGTGCATCGAGGTCGATCCGGACCGGATCAGGCGGCGCATCGAGACGCGCTACCTCGACGAGAGGACGGACTCGTTGGACGATGCGTTGGCGCGCGTGCGCTCGGCGGCGGCGGACCGGCAACCGCTGTCGGTCGCATTGCTCGCGAACGCGGCCGACGTCGTGCCGGAGCTCGCACGCCGCGGTGAGAGCTTCGACTTCGTCACGGATCAGACGGCGGCGCACGATCCGCTCAACGGCTACATCCCGTCGGGTCTCTCAGTGGACGAGGCCGCCTCCTTGCGAACGCATGACCAAAGCGAGTACCTCGGGCGCGTGCGGGAGTCGATCGCGAAGCACGTCGAGGCGATGCTCGAGTTCGTCCGCGCCGGTTCGTATGTTTTCGACTATGGCAACAACCTACGAGGGGAGGCGCAGGAGGCCGGCGTAACGGACGCTTTCGCATACCCGGGCTTTGTCCCGGCCTATATCCGGCCCCTCTTCTGCCGCGGCGTCGGTCCTTTTCGCTGGGCAGTGTTGTCGGGGGATCCCGAGGACATCGCCGCGATCGACGGGGCGCTGCGAGACCTCTTTCCCGACGACGTTCTGTTGCAGCGGTGGTTCGAGCTCGCGTCCGACCGGGTCGCGTTCCAGGGGCTCCCCGCTCGCATCTGCTGGCTCGGCTACGGCGACCGCGCCAAGGCCGGCCTGGCGATCAACGAGCTCGTGCGGAGCGGGCAGGTGAGCGCTCCCGTCGTCATCGGCCGCGATCACCTCGACTCGGGCTCGGTCGCCTCGCCGTATCGCGAGACCGAGTCGATGCTCGACGGCTCCGACGCGATCGCGGACTGGCCGATCCTGAACGCGCTCCTCAACACGGCCGCCGGCGCGACGTGGGTCAGCGTCCACCACGGCGGCGGCGTCGGGATCGGCAACTCGATCCACGCGGGCATGGTGGTCGTCGCAGACGGCACGGACGAGGCGGCGGAACGACTCGAGCGCGTGCTGACGACCGATCCGGGCACCGGTGTGCTTCGTCACGCCGACGCGGGCTACGACGAAGCCGTCGCGGCTGCGCGCGAGCACGGGCTCGGTCTTCCCGGCGGCGCGTAGCGCTGCGGGTGGCGACGCTCCTCATCCGCGACCTCGCGCAGGTCGTCACGCCCGCGGGCGCGGACGCGCCGCTGCGCGGTCCCGCGCTCGGTGAGGTCACCGTGTACGAGGACGCGTATGTCTTGTGCGAAGACGGCCGCATCGTCGACGTGGGCTCGATGAGCGAGCTCGCCGCGCCTCCGGGCGACGCCGTCGAGGTCGACGGTCGCGGCCGCTGCGCCCTGCCGGGACTCGTGGACTGCCACACGCACGCGTGCTTCGCGGGTGACCGCGTGCATGAGTTCGACCTGCGCGCACGCGGTGCGAGCTACGAGCAGCTGCACGCGGCGGGGGGCGGGATCCTCTCGACCGTCGAGGCGACGCGTGCGGCGGGTGAGGAGGCCCTGACCGCCGCCGTCGAGCGCCACCGCGGATGGATGCTCGCCCACGGCACGACGACATTCGAGGCCAAGTCGGGCTACGGTCTCGACCGCGACACCGAGCTCGCGATGCTGCGCGCGGTCAAGGCTGCCGGGGGGATTCCGACGTGGCTCGGCGCGCACGCGGTGCCGCCGGAGTTCGAGGACGCCGACGCCTACCTCGACTTCGCGCTGCGGGAGGTTCTGCCCGCCGCCGCCGAGATCGCCGAGGCGGTCGACGTCTTCCTCGAACGCGGCGCGTTCGACGCCGCCCAGGCGAGGCGCTACCTCGAGGCCTGCCGCGACGCGGGACTGCGCCTGCGCCTGCACGCGGACCAGTTCACGGAGGGGGGTGGAATCGGCCTCGCCGTCGAGTTGCGCGCGGCGAGTGTCGACCATCTCGAGGCGACCGGCGAGGACGGCGTGCGCGCACTGGCGGACGGTGCGGTCGCAGCCGTGCTTCTCCCGGTCGCGGCGCTCATGCTCGGCCGGCCGATGCCGCCCGCGCGCGATCTCGTCGACGCCGGAGCCACCGTCGCCCTCGCGACGGACTTCAATCCGGGCAGCGCGTTCTGCGAGAGCCTCCCGATCGTCTGCAGCCTCGCGTGCACGCAGCTGAGGATGTCGCCGGCCGAGGCGCTGGCCGCCTGCACGGTCAACGCGGCGCATGTCCTCGGACGGAGCGATCGCCTCGGCCGTCTCGCCCCGGGGTTCAACGCCGACGTCGTCCTCATCGACGCGCCCGACTGGCGGCATCTCGCGTACCACTTCGGCGGGGACCTCGTGTCGCTCGCCGTGAAGGACGGCGCACTGGTGTGGGAGCGCTGAGACTCCGCCGGGCCGGCGGGTAATCAGCCGGCGCCGGTCAGCCGACCGGCGCCAGGGACTTCGCAGTAGGCGGCGTCCGCTGAGTTGCCACCCACGCCTCGACCGTCTCAGCCCGTCCGCGCAGCGCGAGCGTCCGTCCCTCGAGGCCGGCCGTGTCGAGCTGGGCCGCCGACGCCGCTGTGCTGCTGACGAGAATCTCGCCGACGCCCGCGTTCGATGCGAGGCGCGCAGCCGTGTTGACCGAGTCGCCGAGTGCGGTGAAGTCCAGAGCGTCGCCTTCGCCGATAGTGCCGACGTACGCGACGCCCGTGTGTACAGCCGCCCCGAGCGGAATCCAGGGGACCTCGTCGCCGTGGCCCGTCTTCGTGAGCAGCTCGTGTGCCGCGTCGATCGCGTCTGATGCGTGATCGGATCCCGCGAAACCCGGGATGAACAAGGCGACGACCTGGTCGCCGACGAACTTGTCGACGATGCCGTTTCGAGCGTCGACAACGTGTGCGGCCGCACCGTAGAACCGGGCCATCAGCTGCGAGAACTCTCCGGCGCTCATCCCCTCGGCGAGGGCGGTCGATCCGCGGACGTCAGCGAAGAGAAACGAAATCTCCACCTCGGCGCCGCCCGGATTCTTCTCCAGCGCCCCGACACAGTGGCGGCAGATCCGGCGGTTGATCGTGGAGGGCCCGAACCCGAGGACGCGCAAGATGTTTCCCGGCGGGCCGAACGGGCCGTCGCAAAGCTTGCAGCGAGGGTCGGAGGGGATGGCCCGCGAAAGGCGCCGCATCCAGGGTGCCCAGCAGATGTGTCCGCGAGTCTCGCCGGTGAGAACGTCCCGCCACTTCTCGTCGTGCGATTGCTTCGCTTTCCGCCCGAACATCTCACTCTCCCGCTGCTTGCATCCGATGATACGCCGAGGGGGGCATAATCGGCACATGCCAAGCAAGAAGGTGCGCCGGCGGCGTCAAAAGCTGCACCGTCACGAGTACGAGTACGTCGTCGAGACCGAGGAAGGCGAGGAAGTTGCACTCGAGCGCCCGGTCGAGCGCGAGAAGGTCTCGGATGGAAAACCGGCCAAGGTCTCCGGTCCGATCGACCGGCGCGGGCGGCCTGTCCCGAGGCCGACCTTCCAGCGCTCCCTACGGCGTACGGCGATCTTCGCGCCGTTCATCTTCATCTTTCTCTACGTCACGGGCGGCAACGAGCTCACGATCTTCGGGGTCGTCTTGAACACGCTCGTGATCCTCGCCTTCTTCCTGCCGTTCAGCTATTTCGTCGACCGGCTCATCTACAACGCCCTCTGGCGTAGGCAGGAAAAAGCGCGGGGCCGCTAAGAGGAGGCGCGCTCTTGGGCGCTTGCGCTACCGCGGTAATGCCCGGCGCCCGGCCAGGGCGCGAGCAGGAGAAGCAGCTTCGCCCCGCTCTCGCTCGACACGGCGTGACGCTCGTCCGGCTCGAAGTGCGTGAGCGTTCCGGGCGGCGCCTCGATCTCCTCGCCGCCCGCACGGATCCGTGCGGTCCCCTCGACCACGAAGAGCCAGGCGTGCTCTTTGACCTGATGTTCGCCGAGCGCCTGCCCCGCGTCGAGGCCGAGGAGCACGGCGCGCGCCTCGTCCTCGCTCATGAGGACGACCGGCGAACGGCTTCCCCCCGGCGTCTGGATCTCGGGCAGCATCCAGGTCTGCATCGCGCGGGAGGAGTCTAACCCCGTCGTTAGACTCAGCCTCCGCGTTGAGCCTCGACGTCATTCAGCTTTCCGTCGAACCGATCGGGACGAACTGCTACCTCGTCCGCAGGCCCGGCGCGGGCGAAGCGGTCGTCGTCGATCCCGGCGGAGACGCACCACGCATCCTGGGCGAGCTCGAGGCGATGGGCGCGCGCTGCGTCGCCATCCTCGTCACGCACGGGCACTGGGACCATCTCGGCGCCGTCGCGGAGGTCGCTGCGGAGAACGGCGCACAGGTGCACATGGCGCGCGCGGAGCGCAGCCTTCTGGAGCGCCTCGACACGACCTCGCCGCCGGAGCTCGGCCTACGCCCCTACACGCCCGACGTCCTCCTCGAGGGCGGCGAGACGCTCGAGCTTGCCGGCATCGCGTTCGAGGTTGTCTCGATCCCCGGGCACTCGCCCGGCCATCTCGCGTACGCGGCCGACGGCTGTCTCTTCTCCGGTGATCTCCTTTTCGCGAGCGGCGTCGGGCGCGTCGACCTTCCGGGCGGCGACTGGGACACGCTCCTCGAGTCGGTCGCGGCGCTCTTCGAGCGCTTCCCGCCCGACACGATCGTCTACTCGGGCCACGGGCCAGAGACGACGCTCGGCCGCGAGGCCGCCGAGAACCCGTTTCTCACCGAGCTTCGCACGCTGCGGTGAAGTTCGAAGCACCGCCCGGCACGCACGACGTCCTCGAGAAAGACTGGCCCCACTGGCAGCGGATCCTCGGCGAGGCGGAGCGCCTCTGCCGGCTGTACGGCTACCGGCCGATCGCCACGCCCGTCTTCGAGGACACCGAGCTCTTCGCACGCACGTCCGGGAGCGGGTCCGACGTCGTGCAGAAGGAGATGTACACCTTCACCGATCGTGGCGACCGGTCGCTGACGCTCAAGCCCGAAGGGACCGCGCCGATCTGCCGGGCCTACATCGAGCACGGCCTGCACCGGGAGCCTCAGCCGCAGAAGCTCTACACGCTCGTTCCCATGTACCGGTACGCGCGTCCGCAGCGCGGGCGCTATCGCGAGCACTGGCACCTTTCCGTCGAGGCGATCGGATCCGATGATCCCGCCGTCGACGCCGAGCTCATCCAGCTCTACGACACGCTTCTCAAACGGCTCCGGGTGAGTGACTACACCCTGCTCCTGAATTCGATCGGCGACCGCGAGTGTCGCCCCGCCTACATCGAGCGGCTGACGCAGTGGCTCGACGAGCACGACGGAGAGCTTGACGAAGAGGCTCGGCAGAAGCGCACGACGAGCCCGTTGCGAGTCTTCGACGTGAAGAACGAACGCGTGCAAAAAGCACTCGCCGCTGCGCCGAAGATCGGGGAGTCGCTCTGCGACGCGTGCGCCGAGCATTTCGCCGCCGCCCGGAACGTGCTCGACGCATACGGCGTCCCCTACGAGCTCGCGCCGACGCTCGTTCGCGGGCTCGACTACTACACGCGCACGACCTGGGAGTTCGTCGGCCCCGAAGCGGGCGCGCAGAGCACGATCTCGGGCGGAGGCCGTTACGACTATCTCATCGAGGAGATCGGAGGGCCGCCGACCCCGGGTGTTGGCTTCGGCGCGGGCATCGAGCGTCTGCACTTCGCGATCGAATCGCAGCCGGAAGAGCCCGAGGAGATCGAGGTCTTCTTCGCCCTCGATTCCGCCGAGCGCCGCGCCGACATCCTCCCGGTGCTCGCTCGCCTGCGAAGCGAAGGTCGCGCGTGTGAGACGGACTACGCGGGCCGCTCGCTGAAGGGCCAGCTGACCCACGCGCAGCGCCTGGGTGCGAAGGCCGTCGTCATCGTCGGGCAGGACGGCGTGACCGTTCGTCGGAGTGGCCAGGACGACGTCAAGGTTTCGTCCGTCGACGAGGCGGTCGCCACGCTGTGAAGTGGCGGGACCTCATGTGCGGCGAGGTCCGCGCCGAGCACGTCGGACAGCGGGTCACCCTGGCCGGTTGGGCCGACACGCGACGGGATCACGGCGGCCTCGTCTTCGTCGACCTTCGCGACCAGACAGGCCTCTGCCAGCTCGTGGTCAACCCCGACCGCGCTCCGGACGCGCACGCGGCTGCGCACGGGGTGCGCAACGAGTTCGTGCTCCAGGCGGAAGGGGAAGTCGTCAGCCGCGCGCCCGAGGCCGTCAACCCGAACCTTCCGACCGGCGAGGTCGAGGTCCAGGTCGAGCGCCTCACCATCCTCTCGCGCTCGACGCCGATCCCGTTCCAGCTCGACGAGGAGAACGTCGACGAGCAGCTGCGTTTTCGCTATCGCTGGCTCGACCTCCGGCGCCCGCGGCTCCAGCGGAACATCCGCATGCGGGCGCAGGCGGTCTCGATCATCCGGCGTCATTTCGAGGAGGCCGGGTTCGTCGACGTCGAGACCCCGGTCATGGCCAAGCCCACACCAGAGGGGGCGCGCGACTTCCTGATCCCCACCCGTCTTCAGCCGGGTCGGTTCTTCGCCCTCCCGCAGTCCCCGCAGATCTACAAGCAGCTGCTCGTGATCTCTGGCTTCGAGCGCTACTTCCAGATCGCCCGCTGCTTCCGGGACGAGGACCTCAGGGCAGATCGCCTGCAGGAGCTGACGCAGCTCGACGTCGAGATGGCGTTTCCGGACATCGAGTTCCTCTTCGGCCTCATGGAGGAGACGTACTCGGACGTCTGGCGCCAGTGCCGCGGAGTCGAGCTCGCGCCGCCGTGGCCGCGGATGACGTGGGCGGAGGCGCAGCTGCGCTACGGCTCGGACAAGCCCGACCTGCGTTTTGGACTCGAGATCCAGGAGGCGACCGAGGTGACGCGCGACTCGGAGTTCGGAGTCTTCGGGAACGCGCCCGCGGTTCGGTTCCTCGTCGCGCCCCAGGCGTTCTCGCGGGGCGAGCTCGCGCAGCTCGAGGAGCTCGCGAAGGAGTGGGGCGCGAAGGGGCTTGCGTACCTCGTCGTGGACGAGGCGGGAGAGGTGCGCTCGCCGATCGCCAAGTTCCTCTCGCAACGCGAGCTCGACGCATTCGCCGCCGATCCCGGGTCGACCGTGCTCTTCGCCGCGGACGAGCCGCACATGGTCGCGCGAGTCCTCGGCGCGCTTCGCCTCCACCTCGGCCGCGAGCTCGGCCTGATCGACGAGACGGCCTGGAAGATGCTCTGGATCACAGACTTCCCGCTGCTGGAGTGGGCCGAGGAAGAGAGTCGCTGGACGGCCGTGCACCATCCGTTCACGCGGCCGACGCCCGAGGGCGCCGAGCTCCTCGACTCGGACCCGGGCGCGGCGAAGGCCATCGCCTACGACCTCGTGGGGAACGGCGTCGAGCTCGCCGGCGGCTCGTTCCGGATCCACGAACCGGAGCTCCAGGCCAAGGTCTTCGACCTCCTGAAGATCTCGCCGGAGGAGCAGCGGCTCCGCTTCGGCTTCCTCCTGGACGCGCTCGCGATGGGCGCCCCACCGCACGGAGGGATCGCGTCGGGGATCGACCGGCTGATGATGGTCCTCGCGGACGAGCCGCTCATCCGCGACACGCTCGCGTTCCCGAAGAACCAGGCCGGCCTCGATCCCATGAGCGGCGCCCCCTCCGAGATCGAGGAGGAGCAACTGCGGGAGCTCGGCATTCAGCTGCGGCCGAAGCCGAATTAAGGCAATCTGGGAATCGGCCGATGAGGTAGCCATACTTTTCAGCTACACCCGCAGACCCGGGGAAGTGGAGGCCCAAGAAGATGTCGACTGAAGATCCCAGGCGCGCCCAGGCGAGGCCGGCCCTTACGCCGCTGCCGCGCATCGAGGAGCTACCGACCGCAGACCAGGGGTTCGACCGTACCCGCGTGCAGGAGGCGTTCGACGCGTTCCGCCGCCACGTCACCTCACTGCAGACGCAGCTGCGCGTCCTTCAGGCTGCGCCGCGGAGTGCCGTCAGCGAGCCCTCCGGCCATGCGGTCCGGATGGACGCTCTTCACCTCATCCGGTCGGCTGCGGACTTCGCCGACACGATCGAGCGCGACGCGCAGGAGGCTGCCGTCAAGCAGGTGACCAAGGCCGAGCAGGAGATCCGCGAGTCGCAGATGGAGCTGCAGACCCAGCAGGCCGAGATCGCGCGCATCCGCCAGGAGACGGAGCGACAGCGGGGCGAGATCCTCAACGCCGCGCGCAACGAGGCCCGCGACATCCTGACGAAGGCGAATCGCGAGTCGACGGGCGAGCTGCGCGAGTCCGAGAGCAAGGGGGCCCGGCTCATCGAGCAGTCCCGCCACCAGGCGACCGAGCTCACCAACTCAGCGCGCGCCGAGGTCGAGCAGACGCTCGAATGGGCGCGTGCGCAGGCAGACGTCATCGTCCAGCGCGCACGCATGGGCGCCGAGCAGCTGCTGTCTGCCGCCGGCCACGGCGAGGGCGCCATCCAGGAGGCCATCGAGGCGATCGTCAAGGCGGCCGAGGAGACCGTCGCGGCCTCGCGCCGAGTCGGACAGCCTTCGACTGCGCCGCCGCCGCGGGCCGTGCCGACGAAACCGTCGGCTCCGGCGAGCCCGGATCAGCCCGCGACGCCGCAGGCGACGCGCAAGCCCAGGCCGACCCAAACCAAGCCCGAGGAAGCAGCCTCCTCGTCGTCCGAGGAAGGCGAGAAACCGACCGCGTCTTAGGCTGACGGGTAGCGTCTGAGCGTGCCCGGTCGCTTCCCGATGCTTCGCGAGGCTGCGCTCGCGCTCTTCCTCATCGCAGTCGCACTCGGACTCTGGCTCGCCGACGTCCGACCGCTCGCCGTCGTCGGTGTCATGGCGCTCGCGCTCGCTGTCGCCTGGGTCATTGAATGGGTTTCGTGGCGCGAGGACCAGCTCCAGGGCATGCCGCCCGTGCGGCAAGAGGTCCACGCCACCGAGATCGCCGGCGAGCCGCCGCCCATCGCGGCTGAACCGGCGCCTGTCACCGCCGAACCGGCGCCCGTCACCGCCGAACCGGCGCCCGTTCCGGAACCCGTGTCGGCTCCGGCCCCCCGCGCGCGGGGGCTCTGGCTCCGCCGTCCAAAGCGTGCTTCAGGGCCGGTTGAAGATGTCCCGGCGGAGACGCACGAGGAGGTACCGGCCCCGACTGAGACGTCTGAAGAGGTAGGGGCGGGGCATGCCCCGCCGGGAATTGCGGCAACGCCGGAGGGGGAACCCGAACCGCCGGCCGCCGAAGAGCCCCCGCCCTCCAAGAGGCGTCTCCAGCCTGTCCAGTCGGCCGCATCGCCGCCGCCGCACCGGAACCTCCAGCTTCGCGCACAGGCGCCGGAGCCGCAGGGCGCACCGGTCGTTCCCCTGTGGGCGCGATCGTCCCAGCCTCGCGAGTGGAACCTGTGGGACCTCGAGCGCATTGCGCGCGCGCAGTCGCGTCGCGATCCCGAACAGTTCGAGGAGTGGTCGTACCTCTTTCTCCACTTGCGCCGCTTCGCCAACGCGGACGGGATGCTTCCCGCTGAATTCGACGGCCTCGTTCGCGATGCTTTCGGCGGCCTGCTCGAGCCGGCGCAAGGGGCGTGAGCCCCGCACTCGCGCGGCGGCAGGCAGCACTCGCCGCCGTCGCTCTCCTCGCCGCGCTCACCGCCCTCGCGCTCGAGCGAATCGGCCGCGAGGAGGCTCCGCCGATCACGACTCCTCCTCCGGTCGCGGGCGGACAGTGGGAGGAAGCGGTCGCCGGTGTGATCGGATCAGACCGCTACGGCCAGACAACCGAATGCGACGTCGTACTCGAACGCGACACACGTGGAGTCGCACATCCGGTATTGCCCTGCGGAGTGGATCTCGTCCTCGAGTTCGACGGCGTGGAGGTTCCCGTGGAAGTGATCGGCCGCGGCCCGTTCGGAGCCGGGCGCGAGTTCGATCTCACCCAGGCGGTCGCCGACGAGCTCGGTCTCGAGGAGGCGATGACCATCCGCTGGCGGTTCGCGGGCTAGCCTTCTGTAATGACTCGCGAGCTGATCGGCAACTCCGTGCGCGGAGAAGACCTCGCCTGGGTGCGGCTGGCGCTCGACGGCGACCGCATCGTCGAGGCCGGGGGAGACGGGCCGGGCGTCGCCGAGCTCTGCCGGGACGTCCGCGGGCTGACGACGCTGGCGGCCACCGCGGTCCCGGCCGAGCCCCTCGCCGGTGATGCGCTGCACGACGCGCTCGGGCCGGCGGTGCGCGCGGCGGCCGATCCCGCCCGCGTCGCAGTCGCCATGAGTGGAGGAGTCGACAGCGCGGTCGCGCTCCTGCGCGCTCGCGAAGCCGGTCACGAGCCGGTCGGGCTCACGCTTCGCCTGTGGACCGACCCGGCCGGGCCGTCCGCCGATCGCGTCTGCTGCTCGCCGGAAGCCGTCCTCGCCGCGCGGGATACCTGCCATGGCCTCGGTCTCCCGCATGTCACGCTCGACCTGCGCGAGCCCTTCCGGCGCGCGGTCGTTGCGCCCTTCGTCGAGGGTTACGCCCGCGGCGAGACGCCGAACCCCTGCATCCGCTGCAACGGGAGCTTCCGCTTTGCGGCGCTCCTTGCGTTCGCGCGGCGCATCGGTGCACAAAAGCTCGTCACGGGTCACTACGCGCGCCTGCGCGAGCACCGCGGCACCCTCTTGCTCGCGCGCGCCGGGGACGGGAACAAGGATCAGTCGTACATGCTCGCCCGCCTCGATCCGCGCTTCCTGCCGCGGCTCTGGTTCCCGCTCGGCGACCAGGGAAAGGAAGAGACCCGCGCCGAGGCGCGCTCGGCGTCTCTCGACGTGGCCGACCGCCCCGAGAGCCAGGAGGCGTGCTTCCTGGCGGGCGCCGACTACCGCGACTTCCTCGCCCGTCACGGCGCGGCGCCGCGAGCGGGTGCCATCGTGGACGAGGGTGGGCGCGAGGTGGGCCGCCACGACGGCTTCTGGCGCTTCACGCCCGGACAGCGCCGCGGCCTCGGGATTGCCACCGGCCGGCCCCTGTACGCGCTCGGCACCGATCCGGTCGCCAACACCGTGGTCGTCGGCCCGCGCGAGTCGCTGGCACGCTCGAGTGTCGACGCCCGCCACGGCCGCCTGTTCGTGCCCGTCGAGCGGGTCGAGGCGAAGCTCCGGTACCGCTCGCCGGCCGCTCCGGCCAGCGTGGCCGCCGACGGACGCGGCTTCCGGCTTGACCTCGACGCGCCCGCGTACGGCGTGGCGGTCGGCCAGGCGGCCGTTCTCTACGAGGACGACGCCGTCGTCGGGGCGGGGACGATCTCATCCGCCCGATAGGATCGCCCGCCATGCCCATTGCTGAGTTTGCGGCGCTCGACGTGCTCTGGATTGCGCTGAGCGTCTTCCTCGTGCTTGTCGGGCTTGGGCTCGTCTACGTGCTTTTTCGCCTGGGCGCAACCATCAGCCGCCTGACCTCGTTTATCCAAGGACTGGAAATGGAAGTCGTGCCCCTCGTCCACAAGGCCGGCGGAACCGTCGACCGCGTCAACCTGCAGCTCGACAAGGTCGACCAGGTGACCGACAGCGCCGTCGACGCCGCCGACAGCGTCGACACCGCGGTCCGCGCGGTGAGTCTGGCCATCACGCGGCCGGTTCAGAAGCTGTCCGGCTTCGCGGAGGGTCTTTCGCACGGCATCGCGGCGCTGAGAAGCCGGCGTAGTTTTCGGTCCGCATACGATTCGGGTAGGGCCGCGGCCGCCCGTCGAGAGCACGAGATCGCAGAAGAGCTCGAGCACGGCAGCGAGGACTTGTGACAGCCGCGGATATCAAGCTCAAGATTCCCCACGAGGAGCGCTACCACGGGATCGCGCGCCTCGTCGTTGGTGGGCTCGCAGCGCGCCTCGATCTCTCGTACGAGCATCTCGACGACCTTCAGCTCGCGCTTGCGACCGTGCTCGAGAACGACGGCTACGTCATCGGCTCGGACGTGACCGTCGAGCTGCACGTGCGCGACGACGGTGTCAGCATCGTCATCGGGCCGCTGGTGACCTCGGAGCTTCGCGCCGATCTCGCAAAGGACGACGAGACGGTGAGCCTCGGGCGCCTGCTCTCGACGGTGGTCGAGAAGGTCGAGGTCGAGGAACGGACGGACGGCGGCTGGCTCCGTCTCGAAAAGGAGCTACGGCTGACCCCCTCATGAGCGCTCCCGAAGAAAAGACCGACCGCGAGCTCCTGCGCGCCTACCACCAGCAGGGGGACGTCGAGGCGCGCGAGCGCCTGATCGAGCAGTACCTGCCGCTCGTTCGGTCGCTCGCACGGCGCTACTCGTACCGCGGCGAGCAGCTCGAGGACCTCGTGCAGGTCGGCTGCATCGGGCTCATCAAGGCGATCGACCGCTTCGACATCGACCGTGGCGTCGAGCTCACGACGTACGCGACGCCCAACATCATCGGCGAGATCAAGAGGCACTTCCGCGACAAGGGCTGGTCGGTGCGCGTTCCCCGCGGCCTCCAGGAGCTGAACGTCAAGCTGTCGCACCTCCTCGAGGAGCTCACCGTGCAGCTCGAGCGCTCGCCGACGATCCCCGAGCTCGCCAAGGCTGCGGGCGTCGAGGAGGAAGAGGTCCTGGAAGCGCTCGAGAGCGGACAGGCGTACGCGACGCTTTCGCTCTCCGCTCCGGCCTCCGGTGACGACAGCTCCGACCTCGACCCGCTCGAGTCGCTCGGCGAGATCGAGCACGAGTACGAGGTGAGCGAGGACCGCGCCGTGCTCGCCCCAGGGTTGCGCGCCCTCGACGACCGCGAGCGCCGCATCCTCCACCTGCGCTTCTTCGAGGGGCTCACCCAGTCGCAGATCGCGCAGCAGGTCGGCATCTCACAGATGCACGTCTCGCGCCTCATCCGCCGCTCGCTCGAGAAGATCCGCGCCGAGATCGCGACCGACGGCACCGCCGAGCGGCGCGCTTCCTAGGGCCTCAGAAGCCGACCGTACAATCGGTTTCGTGCGCACCTCTGCGGAGCTCCGTGAGGGCTTCCTCTCCTTCTTCGAGTCGAAGGGCCACAAACGGCTCCCGTCCTGGCCCCTCGTTCCGCGCGCCGACGACCACTCGACCCTCCTGACCTCCGCCGGCATGCAGCCGCAGATGCCGTACTTCCTCGGACGCGAGCCGCCTCCGGCTCCCCTCACGACGACCGTGCAGAAGTGCTTCCGGACGCCCGACATCGACGAGGTCGGCCTCGACGGCCACCATCTCACGTTCTTCGAGATGCTCGGGAACTTCTCGTTCGGGCAGTACTTCAAGGAAGGCGCGATCGAGCTCGCGACGGAGTTCGTCCAGGACCACCTGCGCATCCCGTGGGAACGCGTCTGGGCGACGGTGCACGCGGGCGATCCCAAGCTCGGGCTCGGCGCGGACGAGGTCGCCAGCGGCCTTTGGGAGAAGATCGGCATGCCGCGCGAGCGCATCGTCGGCCTGCCGAGCTCGGAGAACTTCTGGTCGGTAGGCGGGCCGGGGCCGTGCGGGCCTGACTCGGAGATCTACTTCGACTACGGCGAGGAGTACGGGTGCGGCGACCCGGGGTGTGCCCCCGCGTGCCCGCGCTGCGACCGCTTCCTCGAGTTCTGGAACCTCGTCTTCATGGAGTACGAGCTGCACGCGGACGGCACGCTCACTCCGCTGCCGAAGCAGAACGTCGACACGGGCCTCGGCGTCGAGCGCGTCGCTGCGATCCTCCAGGGCGTGCGCTCGGTCTACGAGACCGACGGCTACCAGACGATCATGCAGTGGATCGAGTCGGAGAGCGGCGTGGCGTGGACCGCGAACGAGACCGCCACGAAAGCGCATCGCGTCCTCGCCGACCACGGCCGCGGCATGACGTTCCTCGTCGGCGACGGCGTCACGCCGTCCAACGAGGGACGCGGCTACGTGCTCCGTCGCGTCATGCGGCGCGCGATCCAGCACGGCCACCGCATCGGCCTCGAGTCCCCGTTCCTCTCGAAACTGGCGGACGTCGTCGTCGAGCAGATGGGCGGCGTCTACCCAGAGCTCGGCGAGCACCGCCGCGAGATCGCGGACGTGCTCACCGAAGAGGAGGAGCGGTTCTCACGGACGCTCGATCGCGGCGAGGCGCTCTTCGACGAGGCGGCGGGGGAGGGCGCGATCTCGGGCGAGGCGGCGTTCAGGCTCCACGACACGTACGGCTTTCCCATCGAGATGACGAGGGAGCTTGCTCGCGAGCGTGGGCTCGCCGTCGACGACGAGGAGTACACGCGGCTCATGGGCGAGCAACGAGAGCGTTCGCGCGCAGCGGTCGGGAGCGGCCCGGGGCTCGAGCGCGCGGCCGAGTTCACGCGCGAAAGCGGCTTCGAGACCGACTTCGTGGGCTACGAGAAGACCGACGTCCTCACGCAGATCGGCGCGCTCGCCGAGCTCGGCGACGGCACGTTCCTCGCCAAGCTGCGCGAGTCGCCGTTCTACGCGGAGGGCGGCGGCCAGGTCTCGGACCAGGGCTGGATCGAGAAAAACGGTCAGCGGGCCGAGCTCATCGCGGCGCATCGGTTCGGCGAGGACCAGGCGCTCCTCTTCGAGGGGAGTGGGTTCGCGGCGGGTGACCGGGTGCGCGCCGTCGTTCCGTGGCGCGTGCGCTTTCCGACCATGGCCAACCACACCGGGACGCACCTGCTCCACCGCGCGCTTCAGCTCGTCCTCGGCGACCACGTGCGCCAGGCAGGGTCGGCGGTGCGGCCGGACAAGCTTCGCTTCGACTTCACACACGCGCACGTGCTGACGGCCGAGGAACGGGCGCGCGTCGAAGAGCTCGTCAACGAGCGCATCTTCGAGAACCTGCCGGTGCGCGCGTTCCTCACGCCGATCGACGAGGCGCGCAAGCTCGGGGCGATGATGCTCTTCGGCGAGAAGTACGGCGACGTGGTGCGCGTGCTCGAGATCCCCGAGTTCTCGCGTGAGCTCTGCGGCGGCACGCATGTGCGCTCGACGGCCGAGATCGGCGCGCTCGCAATCCTGTCGGAGAGCTCCGTCGGCTCCGGCGTGCGCCGGATCGAAGCGGTGACGTCGGCCGACGCGTTCACGTACCTGCGTGCGCGCGCCGAGAGAGCCGACGACCTAGCAGGCGAGCTCGAGCAGGCTCGCAAGGAGTCGCGGCGTAAGCCCGTGCCGGCCGCAGGGCCCGACATCGTCGACGAGCGGCGCAACAAGGCCGGGGACGTCGAGGTGATCGTCGTCGAGCTCCAGTCGGCGACGCCTGAGGCGATGCTCGAGTTCTCCGACCGCCTCAAGCAGCAGAACGCACCCGCCGCGGTCGTGGTGGGGGCTCGGGCGGACGGTCAGGTGCATCTCCTCGTCAACCTCGACCGCTCGCTCGAGCAGCGCGGCCTCGACGCCGCCAAGGTCGTCAAGGAAGCGGCGGCGCTCGTCGGCGGCGGAGGCGGGGGAAGGCCGACGATGGCGCGAGCTGGCGGACGGGAGCCCGAGAAGCTCGGCGAGGCCCTTGCCCTCGCAGAGCGGACGCTCCTGGAAGCCCTCTCCTGAGGCTCCGCGCCGCCTTCCTCGCCGGGGTAGTGGCGCTCGCCGTGGCGGGGGCGGCGCACGCCTACCCGCCAGGCCCGAACACCGCCGAGCGCCCCGGCCTGAGGACGAAGAACACGCGGCTCGTCGGCCACCTTCCGCTGTCCGGCTTCAACGGCGACGTCTGGTTCCACCGCGACACGGTCTACGTCGGGGGATGGGGCAGGACGGCCGACCACTGCCCCGTGCACGGCGTGCGGGCCGTCGACGTGACGGATCCGACCGCCCCGAGGCTCATCTCGCGCTTCGCGCGGTTCGAGGGCACGACGAGCGAGGACGTCTGGGTGGGCGAGGTCAGCACGCCTTCCTTCGAGGGCGACATCGCGGTCGTGGGCATCCAGATGTGCGACACGAGCTTGAGCGCGATGCAGAGCCACGAGACGTTCCGGGGGCTCGTGATCTACGACGTGACGAACCCGCTCCGACCGCAGCTGCTCAGTCGCCTTTCCTCGGGTCATGGGACGCACGGCGTGCACGAGCTCTCCGCGGTGCAGCGGGAGGACGGCCGCGTCTTGGTCGTGATGTCGACTCCGAGGACGTACGAGATCACGAACGGCCGGGTCGGCGACGTTCGGATCATCGACATCACGAATCCGGAGCGGCCCGACGAGCTCGCGGACTGGGACGTGCGGCGCGACGCGCCGGCAGCGGTTCGTGAGAGCGCGCAGCGCGGGCGTCCCTTCGACGAGCTCCTTGCACACAGCACCTGGACGTTCGACGGAGGGCGCAAGCTGTTCGCCTCGCATTGGGACGGGGGCATGGTCTTCCTCGACATCTCGCGTCCGCCGCAGCCGCGCTATCTCTCGCGCACGTCCTACAGGGTGGGGGACGAGGGAAATGCGCATTCCGGGTGGTTCTCGGCCGACGAGACCCTCTTCGTCCAGAACGACGAGGCGTTTCTGCCGAGCCGCACCTTCCCGCGGCCCTCGCGCCAGAAGGAGTGGGGCTACCAGCGCTTCTTCGACTTGACCGAGCCGAGGCGACCGCGGCGGCTGAGCACGTTCGCGACGGAGAACACCGTGGCCGGCGGGGACGGGCGGATCCCGAGGGACGGTTTCTACGCGGTGCACAACGCCGTCCTGCTCAGGAACATCGAGTACGCGTCGTGGTACTCGGACGGCGTTCGCATCGTGGACATCTCGACGCCGACGGATCCGCGGGAGATCGGGTACTTCATTCCGCCCGCGCAGGCCGATCGCGAGGGTTTCATCGTCGCGCCGGACGGCAACCGTTTTCTCACGATGGTGTGGGGCGTGACCGTCGGCGACGACCCCGACCTCGTCTACGCAACCGACATGAACTCAGGCCTCTGGATCTTCCGGGTGCTCACGCCGTAGCACATCCAACCCTCAGGCACGCTCCCAGGCACGGGTTGAGACGTGTGCGTGCACATGGGACGAAAGACGCCGTGGGTGCCGTAGCTAAAATCGCGCGCCGGTGAAGGTGCTCGCCCTCGACTTCGGCTCGGCGCGCACCGGCGTCGCCGTTTCTGATCCGACAGGGACCGTCGCGCGGCCGGTCGGCATCGTCGACGACGCGGCAAGCGAACGCGGCATCGCGCGCGTCGTCGAGCTCGCGCGACAGGAAGGTGTCGAGCTGATCGTTGTCGGACTGCCGATCACATTGCGCGGCGAGCGCGGCGCGCAGGCGGAAGAGACCGAGCGCTTCGTCGAGTCGCTTCGCGCCGCCACGGACCTTCCTGTGCAGAGCTTCGACGAGCGCTTCACGACCAAGCTGGCGGGCTCCACTCAGACCAAGGCGCCCGAGGACGCGGCGGCCGCCGCGCACCTGTTGACGAGCTACCTGACGTGGAAGAGCAGCCGCGCTACGTGAGGCACCGGGCCGGAGGCGGCACCGGTGCGCGCCTCCTCGCGGTCGCCGTCGGGCTCGTCCTGGGCTTCGGCGCCCTCGGCGCGATTGCCTGGGCGCTCGTCGGCACGGGCGGTGGGGACGGCGGCGAGGCGGCTCCCCAAACTGCGCCGACGACGACGGGCCCGCCGCCGAAGCCGGTCCTCAAGATCATCTTTCCGGAGGGCTTCACGCGCGCGGAGATGAGTGGCCGCGTCCGCGCCGTCAACCGGATCGCCGAGGACAAGCGCAACATCAAGACCTCGCTGTCTCCGGCGGAGTACGTCCGGCTGACGGGCAAGTCGACGGTTCCCGAGGGCTTCCCGAAGACGAAGGTGCCTCACCTCGAGGGCTTCCTCTTCCCCGCCACCTACGAGTTCACGGAGGACACCACCACGCAGCAGCTCGTCGACCTGCAGCTCGAGGCGTTCTCGCGCGAGTGGGCGAAGATCGACATGGAGTACGCGGAGTCGAAGAACTTGACGGCGTACGAAGTCCTCATCATCGCCTCGATGATCGAGGAGGAGGTGCTCGTCCCGAAGGAGCGGCCCCTCGTCGCGGCGGTCATCTACAACCGCCTGCGCGTCGGGCTCCCGCTCGGGATCGACGCCACGATTCGCTACGGCCTCGACATCGCGCCGACGGAGCCGATTCACCAGAGCGAGCTTGAGTCGGACTCGCCGTACAACACGCGGAAGTTCGCCGGTCTCATTCCCACGCCGATCTCGAACCCGGGACTCGCGGCGCTGCAAGCAGCCGCGCACCCCGCGAACGTGGATTACCTCTACTTCATCCGGAAGGCCGACTGTAAGAGCCATTTCTTCACCGAGAGCGAGAGCGAGTTTCTGAATTACCCGCGCGACGGTCTGAATTGCTGACCGGCAAAGCGCGGCTCGTCTGTCTCATCGGCAACCCGGTCTCCGAATCGCTTTCGCCGCGCATGCAAAACGCCGCCTTCGCGGCTCGGAGTCTCGACTGGGCGTACGTCGGGCTTGCCGTCGACCCCGGTGATCTGGAAGAGGCTGCGGCAGGCCTCCTCGCACTCGGCTTCGCCGGCGCCAACGTGACGACTCCATACAAGACCGCGGTCCTCTCTTACTGCGACGAGCTCGACGAGGAGGCGGAGCGGGCGGGATCGGTGAACACGCTCGTCATTCGCGACGGTCGCGTCCTCGGCTCGACCACGGACGGCGCTGCCGTTCGTGACCTGGCGCCTGCCGGCATGTCGGCTCTCGTGCTCGGGGCGGGTGGCGCCGCGCAGGCGGTGGCAACGGCTCTCGCCGAGGAGAGCGCCGGCGGTGTGACGATCGCGGCACGCACGGCGGAGCGGGCCCACGGGCTTGCCGTTCGCTTGCGCACATTGTTTCCGCAGATCGAAGTGGATGCGAAGGACGCGTGGCCGCCGTCGGCGGAGGGCTTCGACCTCGTCGTCAACGCGACGCCGATTCGCGACGACGCCGTCGTCGAGCTCGGGCCCAATCAGACCGTCGTCGATCTCGCCTACCGGGGCGACGGCCGGCCGACGGTCCTGGTGGAGGCCGCGCGGGAGCGGGGATGCCGAACCGTGGACGGCCTGGACGCGCTCGTCGCGCAGGGTGCAGCCTCGTTCGAGCGGTGGACCGGAGTCCCGGCCCCCGTCGAGGTCATGCGGGCGGCCCTGAGGGAATCGCCCTAAGGAAATCGCCCTTGAACTTCAGGGCGATAGGCAAAACCGCCGTCTGATTCGCTTACGCTTGCCGCGTGACGCTCACCCTTGTCACGGCAGGCGAATCGCACGGACCCGCGCTCGTCGCCATCGTCACCGGTCTCCCGGCGGGCTTGAGGCTGGAGCGAGACGCGATCGACGCAGACCTTGCCCGGCGGCAGCAGGGCTACGGACGGAGCCCCCGCCAGCAGCTCGAGGTCGACCGGGTCGAGCTGCTTGCAGGCCTTCGTCACGGCCGCACCCTCGGGACCCCGCTCGCGCTGGTCGTGGCGAACCGCGACCACGCCAACTGGAAATGGGGGATGAGCCCGTGGCCGCCGGAAGGCGAGCCGGAAGGAAAGGGAAAGGAGCCGGTCACGCTGCCGCGGCCGGGGCATGCCGACCTGGCCGGGACTCTCAAATACGGCCACGAGGATGCGCGGGACGCGCTCGAGCGCGCCAGCGCCCGGCACACGGCGGTCGTGGTGGCCGCCGGCGCTGTGGCGAAGGCACTTCTTGACGAGATCGGCATCGCGGTCGAGGGGCGGGTGGTCTCGGAGGATTTGGAGCGCCGCGTCGACGAGGCGCGCGCCGACCGCGACACGGTCGGCGGCGTGATCGAGGTGAGAGCGCGGGGCGTTCCCCCCGGTCTGGGCTCGTACGCGACGAAGGAAGACCGGCTCGACGCGCGCCTGGCCGCGACGCTGATGGGGACGCAAGCGGTCAAGGGTGTCGAGATCGGAGAAGGCTTCGTGCTCGCGGAGCTGCGCGGCTCCGAGGCGCACGACGAGATCTTTCGCGACGAGCACGGCTACTACCGCGAGACGAATCGCGCGGGCGGGATCGAAGCCGGCGTCTCGAACGGCGAGGAGATCGTCGTTCGCGCGGCGATGAAGCCGCTCTCGACGCTGATGCGACCGCTGCGCTCCGCCGACCTCGTGACGGGCGAAGCGGCCGAGGCGCTCGTGGAACGAAGCGACGTTGCTGCGGTCGAGTCTCTCGCCGTCGTCGCAGAAGCGTGCGTCGCGTTCGAGCTCGCCCGCGCCGCGAAGGAGAAGTTCGGCGGCGACTCCGTGGCGGATTTCGTCGCGGCCCATCGCGCGTACCTCGAGCGGATCCCGTGGTCTCAGAGGTAGGCGCGGTCGGTCGCCACATCGCGCTCATGGGGTTCATGGGCGCAGGCAAGTCGACGCTGGGCCGCGAGGTCGCCCGCCTGACAGAACGGCCTTTCGTCGACACGGACGAAGAGATCGAGAAGCGGCACGGCCCGATCGCCGCGATCTTCAAGGAGCGCGGTGAGCCGGAGTTCCGGCGCATCGAGGAGCAGATCGTCGCCGAGGCGCTGTCGGGACCGACCGCCGTCATCGCCCTGGGAGGAGGGGCTGTGCTGTCTGCAGCCACACAGGACCGACTCGACCGAAGCGCTTTTCTCGTCTGGGTCCCGTCGACCTGGAGACCGCTTGGGCGCGTGTCCGGAGCTCCGACCGTCCCCTTGCCCAAGATCCGGATGACTTCAAGCGTCTCTACGACGAGCGTGCCGAGATTTACGACGTCTTGGCGCAAGGATCCGGTGAGGATGCCGAGTCCCTTCTCCTCTCGGCTCTTCACATCGTCTTTTCGAGCAAGGCTCTGCCGTACGACGCAGCGGTCGTGGTCGACGAACGCGTCGCGAGTCTTCATGAGCTGCCGCTTCTTCGGCCGGCTGTGTCCACGCATCCTGTGCCAAGCGGTGAACGGGCGAAGACGTTCGCTGTTGCTCAGCGTTTGTCGGAGGAGCTCCAAATCGGGCGCGACGGCTGGATTGTCGCGTTCGGCGGAGGCTCCACGACGGACCTCACGGGATTTGTGGCGGCGACCTATCTCCGCGGCGTTCGTTGGTTCGCCGTGCCGACGACCCTGGTCGGCATGGTCGATGCCGCTATCGGCGGCAAGACGGGGATCAACACCGACGCGGGGAAGAACCTCGTCGGCGCATTTCATTTTCCGTGGGAGGTCTTCGTGAGCCCGAGTTTTCTGGCGACTCTCCCCGAAGAGGAACGACTGGCCGGCATGGCCGAGGTGGTAAAGAGCGGGCTGCTCGCCGGGCTCGACGTCTGGAACCTGCCGGAGGACGACATGATCCGCGCGTGCGCCGCGTACAAGTGCGCAGTCGTCCTCTCCGACCCGTACGAACAGGACCGCCGCCGGATCCTCAACCTCGGCCACACCTTCGCGCACGCGCTCGAGACGGGATCGGGATACACGGTGCGCCACGGCGATGCGGTCGCGCTCGGCCTTCTCGCCGCGCTGCGGCTCTCGGGCCAGCCGACCGACGTCGTCGAGGAGGTCTTGCAGCCCCAGCCGGTGCCTGCCGACCCTGACGCGGCGTGGGCGGCGCTCAAGCGGGACAAGAAGGGCGAAGGCGTCTTCGTCCTCCTCGAAGCGCCTGGCCGCCCGGTCATCACGACCGTGTCGGACAAAGACGCACGCGCAGCGCTGGACGCGCTGATCGCGAAGTAGACTCGCCGCGTGCGCGTAGCCGTCCTGAATGGCGTCAATCTCGACGTGCTCGCCGACCGCGACGCGTCCGTCTACGGCGGTCTCGGCTTGTCCGAGCTCGAGACGCAGATCTACGAGTGGGCGAGCGAGCTCGGCTGCAACGTCCGCTGCTTCCAGACGAACCACGAAGGCCAGTACGTCGAGTGGTGCCACGACGCGCGCAGCTGGGCAGCCGGCGTCATCGTCAACCCCGGCGCCTGGAGCCACTACAGCTACGCGATCCGCGACGCGCTCGAGCTCGTCAAGGTGCCCGTCGTCGAGGTGCACCTCTCGGACATCGAGGCGCGCGAGGACTGGCGCCAGCAGTCCGTCATCGCCGACGTGGTCGCCAAGCGCATCGTCGGCAAGGGCCCCGACGGCTACCGGGAAGCGCTTGTGTTTCTCACACACAAAGAATGAACGCGCGGGTTGAGCGCCTCCGCGCCGAGCTCGACGGGCTCGGCGCCGCATCGTTTCTCGTCTCGCACCCGGTCAACGTGCGTTACCTGACCGGGCTGGACAGCTCGAACGCCTTTGTGCTCGTGAAACGCAAGCAGTTGTTGGTGTTCACGGACGGCCGGTATGCGGAGGCGGCGCGGAGCGTGGTGGAGGGAACCAAGGACGTGGAGGTCGTGCAGCTCGACCGCGACCTTGCCTCTGCGCTCGCGCCGCGCCTCGGCGAGCTCGCGGAGGCACCGGTGGCGTTCGAGGCCGACGTCGTTACGTTCGCTGCACACGAGACGCTTGCCACCGGAGACGTCGAGCTCGTGCCGGCGCACGAAACCATCAAGAGGCTGCGCGCGGTCAAAGAGGACGAAGAGCTCGAAGCGATCCGCCGCGCGGCGCGAATCCTCAACGAGATGTTCGAGCAGCTCGCCGGGACGAGCCTCGTCGGGCGGACCGAGGCCGACGTCGCGTGGCAGATCGTTCAGATGCTGCGCGAAGGCGGAGCGGACGACGTCTCCTTCGACCCGATCGTCGGAAGCGGCCCGAACGGTGCGCTACCGCATCATCATCCGGGCGACCGGCGGATCGAACCGGGCGAGCTCGTGGTGGTCGACGCCGGCGCCAAGCTCGACGGCTACTACTCCGACTGCACACGTACCTTCGCCACGGGGGACCTTCCCGACCAGCTTCGCCGCGCGTACGCAGTCTGCCGCGACGCCCAGGAGTCGGCGCTCGCCCAGGTCAAGGCGGGCGCCAACGCGCGCGAGCTCGACGCCGTCGCCCGGCGCGAGGTCGAGGGCTTCGCCGAGGTCGTGCACGGCCTCGGCCACGGAGTTGGCCTCCAACTGCAGGAGCTGCCCGTACTCCGGCCGACGTCGGACTACGAGCTCGATGCCGGGAACGTCGTCACCGTGGAGCCGGGCGTCTACCTCGCGGGCGTCGGCGGCGTCCGGATCGAGGACCTCGTCGTCGTCCACGAGAACGGCGCCGAAGTACTGACTCCGTTCACGAAAGACCTGCTCACGCTGGACTAAACTCTTCGCGTCTTGGCCGAAACGGTCTCAACGAACCAGTTCCGGAACGGCATGCACGTCGAGCTCGACGGGCAGGTCTGGCGCATCGTCGAGTTCCAGCACGTGAAGCCGGGGAAGGGCGGCGCTTTCGTTCGCACGAAGCTCAAGAGCCTCGACTCGGGGGCCGTCGTCGACCGCACCTTCCGCGCCGGCGAGAAGATGCCGCGTGTCCACACGGAGACGAAGAGCGTTCAGTACCTCTACGACGCTGGCGACGAGGTCGTCTTCATGGACCAGGGGAGCTTCGAGCAGCTGAACATTCGCCGTGCCGAGGTCGAGGAGGAGCTCGCGTTCCTCCAGCCCGGCGGCTCCGTGATGCTCCTCACAGTCGACGGCAGACCGGCGGGCGTCCAGCTCCCGACCGCCGTCGAGCTCGGCGTCGTCGAGACCGAGCCGGGCGTGAAGGGCGACACGGTCTCGAACGTGACGAAGTCCGCGACCCTGGAGACGGGTGCCGTTGTCCAAGTGCCTCTGTTCGTGAACGTCGGCGACCGCATCAAGGTCGACACGCGCGAGCGCCGCTACATCTCGAGGGCATGAGACCCGTGGCCCCTTCTCCGGGATGTAACTGGGAACCGTAGGTTGCCCTCGCTGGTCGACACCACGATCCGGCTGCTCTCGCAGGAGCCGCTCGCGGCGCGCGTGCGCCCGTCCGAGGTCCTCGACCTGGCCGCCGCCCTCGACAAGGCCGGCTTCGCCTACCTCGAGGTGTCGGGCGGCGGCTGCTTCGACGCCGCCGTGCGGCGCGGTGTCGAGAGCCCGTGGGAACGCATCCGCGCCATCCGCGCGCGCTGCGAGACGCCGCTCGGCATGGCGCTGCGCGGCCGGTTTCTCGTTGGGACGCGCCCGCTCTCGCGCGAGCTCGTCCGCCGTTTCGTCTCGAGCGCGGCCGCCAACGGGATCGACGTCTTCCGCCTCCACGATCCCCTCAACGACCTCGGCAACCTCAAGGACGCAGCCGACGCGATCCTCGCCGCGGAAAAGGAGCTCGCCATCGGGCTCGTGCACAGCCCGGGGCCGGCGGGGGAGACGGAAGTGCTCCTCGAGCGGGCGCA
The DNA here is from genome assembly GCA_963747715.1 of uncultured Actinomycetes bacterium. GTDB lineage: Bacteria > Actinomycetota > Thermoleophilia > Gaiellales > Gaiellaceae > CAVVGB01. The sequence continues at coordinate 361,665 of CAVVGB010000009.1, read as the reverse complement.
TCACCTCACGGAGCTCGGCGCGTCGCGCGTGCTCATCCACGATCCCGCCGGTTCGCTCCACCCCGGTCAGGCGCGGGAGCTCGTGGAACGCATTGCAGAAGCAAGCGGCCTGCCGGTAGGACTGCACGCGCAGGGAGCCGGAGGTGCTGCGCTCGCGTCCTCGATCGAAGCGGTGCGCGCCGGCGCCGCCTTCATCGCGTGCGCGCTCTACCCGGTCGCGCTGTCGTTGCACCGCGTCTCTGCTGAAGCTCTCACCCAGTCGCTCGCCGGCATCGACCTCGACACCGGCGTCGACCTCGAGATGCTGTGGCGCGGCGCGGAGCTCGTCGACTCGGCGCTCGGCGACGAGCCGGTCCCGCCGCTCTCGCCGCGCGTCGCCGTGCGCGCGGCTGCACACAACTTTCCCGCGGGGCTCGTCACCGAGCTTGACGCCCAGCTCAAAGCACGTGGGTTCGGCGACCGGCTCGACGAGGTCCTTACCGAGCTGAACGTGATCCGGCGCGAGTCGGGCTGGCCCCCGCTCGCCTCGCCGATCGGCCAAGTGCTTGCCTCGCAAGCGGTTCTCCACGTCCTGTCCGCCCAGCGCTGGCAGATCGTCGTGGACGAGCTTCGCGACCTCATCGAGGGCCGGTACGGAGCTCCGCCGCAGGAGATCGATCCACTCGTCAAGCGCGCTGTTGACCTGCTCGGGGACGGCCATCCCGCCGCGGAGCCCGCGCCGCAAGAGCTGGACGAGGTGCGCGAGACGGCGGAGGGGTTGGCCTCGAGCGAAGAGGATCTTCTTCTGCTCGCGCTTTTCGGAGCCGAGGCCGAGCCGCTCCTCCGCGCGATGCGCGGACGCGGCAGCCCGGAAGAGCGGCTGACGAGCGCGGGGCTCGACCGCGGCGAGTCGGAGCGCATCCGCGACCTCATCCGCATCGTGCAGGAGTCGGGCATCGGTGAGGTGACGGTGGAGGAAGGCGAGACTCGCATCACCGTGCGTCGAAGCGACGAGCTTGCCGAGACGCCGGTCGCGAGCATCGGTATTCCGCCGTCCTCGTCCGAGCCCGACGTCGCCGAGGCACCGCTCCCACAGCCCACGGATGGCCTCATTCGCATCGAGGCCCCGATGGTCGGGACGTTCTACCGCGCCTCCGAGCCCGGGGCGGCGCCGTTCGTCGAGGAAGGCGACCCCGTCGAACCGGGGCAGACGCTCTGCATCCTCGAGGCGATGAAGCTCATGAACGAGGTCAAGGCCGACAACGAGGCGATCGTGCGGCGCATCTGCGTGGACAACGCCGCGGCCGTCGAGTACGGGGAGCTCCTGTTCGAGCTCGAGCCCGTCAACGGCCGGCCGCTCGACGCGCTCTAGCGTCGTTTCGATGTTCGACCGCATCCTGATCGCCAACCGCGGCGAGGTCGCCGTCCGCATCATCCGTGCCTGCCGCGAGCTCGACGTCGAGACCGTTGCCGTCTACTCCACCGTCGACCGCGACGCTCTGCACGTGCGCATGGCCGACCGCGCCGTCCACATCGGCCCCCCGGCAGCGGCTCAGAGCTACCTCAACATCCCTTCGCTCGTCGCCGCGGCAGTGACGACGGGAAGCCAAGCCGTTCATCCCGGCTGGGGCTTCCTCGCCGAGAACGCCGACTTCGCGGCGGCGTGCGAGGACAACAACGTCACGTTCATCGGGCCGAGCCCTGACTCGATCGCGACGATGGGCGACAAGGTCCGCGCGAAGGAAGCGGTCGCCGCGGCCGGGCTTCCTCTCGTGCCGGGCTCGAACGGCGCGGCCACGCTCGACGAAGCCCAGGCGCTCGCGGAGCGCCTCGGCTTCCCGCTTCTGCTCAAGGCGTCCGCGGGCGGTGGCGGTCGCGGCATGCGCCTCGTCGATTCCCCGGAGGATCTGGAGGGCGCTTTCCGCACCGCGTCCGCCGAGGCGGAGGCGGCGTTCTCGGACGGCTCGCTGTACGTCGAGAAGGCGCTCGTTGGGGCGAGACACGTCGAGATTCAGGTGCTCGGGGACGGAGAGGGCGGCGTCCTCACGCTCGGCGAGCGCGACTGCTCGATCCAGCGTCGTCATCAGAAGCTCATCGAGGAGGGACCCTCGCCGGCCGTTTCCGAGGCGCTTCGCGAGGAGATGGAAGGGGCGGCGCGACGCGCGTGCGAGGCGCTTCGCTACCGCAGCGCCGGCACGATCGAGTTCCTGCTCGACGAGGAGGGTCGCTTCTATTTCATCGAGATGAACACGCGGCTCCAGGTCGAGCACCCCGTGACCGAGCTCATCACCGGCATCGACCTCGCGCAGGCCCAGCTGCGAATCGCCGCCGAGGAAGGCTTGCCGCGCGAGGGTCGCGCGGAGCTCCGCGGCCATGCGATCGAGTTTCGCATCAACGCGGAGGACCCTTCGCGCGGCTTTCTGCCCGCGCCCGGCACGGTGACGCGCTTCCGCCCGCCGCTCGGTCCGGGAGTGCGGGTCGACACCCACGTGTTCGAGGGGTACATGATCCCGCCCAATTACGACTCGTTGATCGGGAAGCTGCTCGTGTGGGCCGAGGATCGGCCTGCCGCCCTCGCCCGCGCCCGCCGCGCGCTGTCAGAATTCGAGCTCGACGGCGTCCCCACGACGCGTGACCTGGCCGTGGACATCCTCGAGAGCGAAGACTTCAAGAGCGGGCGGTACACGACTGCGTTCCTGGCGGAGGCGAGTCTGGCGACCCTCGGCGCCGCCTCGCCATCGTGACCAGCCGGCGCGAGGCGAGAAGGACGGCACTCGTCCTTCTTTTTCAGTGGGACGTCACCGACAAGCCGCTCGGGTCCCTGTACGAGGGCGACATAGACCCCTGGGCACTCGAGCTCGCAGAAGGTGTGCGCGCGAGCGCGGCCGAGCTCGACGCGCGCGTGACGGACGCGGCGACCGACTGGACCGCCGAGCGGCTCGGCGCCGTCGAGCGCAACATCCTCCGCATCGCGCTCTACGAGCTCGACCGAGGCGAGGTACCGGCCGAGGTCGCGATCGACGAGGCGGTGACGCTCGCGAAGCGGTTTGCCTCGCCGGATGCTGGGCGGCTCGTGAACGGCATCCTCGGCCGCGTCGCGAGGGAGGCTGCGCGGTGAGCGAGCAGGACCCGGTCACCCGGCTGCAAGAGCTTCTCGAGCGCCTCGAGCTGGCGCGCAAGCGTCTCGAAGAGACGCAGGAGCCGAATCAGGCGGTCGACACTCTGCGCGAGCTCGCTGACCTGGCGAAGGAAGTTCAGGCCGAGATCGAGCGCGCGCGGCGCGAGGAAGGCCATGCGGGCGCTTGAGGACCTGCGGGGTCTCGTCGAGGACGCGCTGGGCGGGCTTCCGTTCGCGACCGAGCTCGGCGAGCTCGAGCAAGCGCTCCGCTACTCACTGCTCGGCGGCGGGAAGCGCATCCGTCCCGTCCTTTGCCTCGCGACCGGCGAGGCGCTCGGTCGCGATCCGTCCGAGCTTCTGCCGGCCGCGTGCTCGCTCGAGCTCGTGCACACGTTCAGCCTCGTGCACGACGACCTTCCCGCGCTCGACGACGACGACCTTCGGCGCGGCCAGGCAAGCGCGCACGTTCGCTTCGGGGAGGGCGTGGCCATCCTCGCCGGCGATGCGCTGCTCACCGAGGCCTTCCGCCTTGCGCTCGCGTATCCCACTCCTGATGTCGCGCGCGTCCTGGCCGAAGCTACGGTGGGGATGATCGGTGGCCAGTACATCGACATCACGAGCAACGGCAACCTCGACGGCGAAGCCCTTTCGAGCCTGCACCGGCTCAAGACCGGACGGCTCCTCGCTGCGTGTGTCGAGTCGGCCGTCGCCGTCGCAGCCGTGCCCGAGCCCGAGCGCGAGCCTTGGCGGGGCTTCGGCCGCGACGTCGGGCTCCTCTTCCAGATCGTCGACGACGTTCTCGACGCGACCGGCACCGCGGAGGAGCTCGGCAAGACTCCGGGGAAGGACGAGGCGGCCGGGAAGGTGACGTACGTCTCCCTCTACGGCCTCGAGCGCGCGCGCGAGCTCGCCGACGAGGCGCGCGTGCGCGTCAACGAGCGTCTGCGCGCGCTTCCGGGCGACACCGCCGTCCTCGCGGAGCTCGTCGACGCGATCAGGGAGAGGCGCGCGTGAACGAGGGGCGCTTCACGCTGGCTCAGCTCGCCGAGCTCGCCGGGATGACGGTCGAGGACGTCCGACAGTACGTCGACGCCGGCGTTCTCGCCCCCTACGCCGGACGAGACCGTGCCGTTCACGGCGCTCAACCGGCTTCGGCTGGCGCATGCGCTGATCGAGGGCATCCCCCTCGACGATCTCAAGCAGGCGATCGGATCCGGCGCCCTCCACTTTCGCTTCGTCGACTCGCTCTTCGCCAATCCGGTCCCGCTCGAGCCGGGGACGTACGGCGACTTCGTCGACGACCTCGGGATCACGTTCGAGGCATTCGAGCAGCTCTACGGTCCCTGGGAGCTCCCGCCCCCTGCACGCGACCAGCGGATTCGCAAGGACGACCTACAGATGCTGGAAGCGCTGAAACTGCTCGCGCGCCAGGAAGCCGACTTCACGTCTCTCTTCGGCGACGCCCGCTTCCTCGGCGAGAACATGCGGCGGATGGCCGAGGCGCAAGTGCGGAGCTTCGTCGCGGAGTTCGTCGACCCGCTGCTCGCCGACCGGCACGCCGCTCATGGAGGTGCTGGAGCGTGCGGCGCCGACCGGCGGTGCGATCCAGCCGGCCGTGGAGGAGGTCGTGTACTGGCTCCACTGGCGCCATTACGAGGCCGCCTTCGTCCACGCGACCGTCCAGCTCGTCGAAGCGCTCATGGAGCAGGCCGGCTACGCGCCCCACCGGCCGGCCCACCCGCCTGCGATCGCGTTTCTCGACGTCGGCGGCTACGTCCGCCTCAGCGACGAGGCGCAGGACGAGGTGGGCGCCGACTTCGCGGCGGAGCTCGCGCGGATCGTGTGGCGTGCACGACTCCACGGCGGCCGGCCCGTCAAGTTCCTCGGTGAAGGCGTGATGTTCCACTTCGACGAGCCCGCTCAGGCGGTGCGGTCGGCTCTCGACATCCTGGAGCGCATCGACGATGCGTCGCTTCCCGTCGCGCGGGTCGGCATCAACGCGGGCCCGGTCGTGTTCCGCGACGGCGACTACTTCGGCCGGACGGTCAACGTCGCTTCGCCGAATCGTGAGCTACGCCCGCCCGCGCGAGGTGCTCGTCAGCGAGGAGGTCGTTCGCGACGCGAACGGCGACGGCGTCGAGTTCGAGCCGATCGGCGACATCGCGCTCGAGGGGCTGCTCGAGCCGGTCCCGCTCTACAGGGCGCGAGCGTCGTGAATCGCTTGACCGCAGCGGAGCTCGCGCGCCAGGCGGGGACGACGAACGACATGGTCGACCGCTTCTCCGGCCGGGGGATCATCACGGCCGGCGACGACGGCCTCTTCGACCCGGTCGACCTGCACCGCGTGCGGATCGCGCTCTCGATGCTCGAGGTCGGCGTGTCGCTCGACGACATGGCGCGTCTCGTCGAAGAGGGCAGGTACTCGTTCCGCTTCATCGGCGAGGTCTTTCCGCAGGCGCCCCCGCCGCTTCTCGACAAGACGTTTGCAGAGGCGTCTGCCGAGACGGGTCTCCCGATGCAGGCGATCGAGACCCTCTATGCGAACTGGTCGCTCGCGGTCCCCGGCCCGAACGAGCGCATACGCGCCGACGACGCGGAGATGCTGCAGGGTCGCGGCGAGCTCATCGAAAGGTTCGGCCTCGACCCGAACATGATCGTCACGGCCAGCCGCTTCTTCGGCGAACCGCTGCGGAAGATGGCTGACTCGCAGGTTCGCTTTTTCCGCGCGAACATCATCGAAGGGTTGCGCGAGCGCGGGATGGGGTGGGCCGACGTGCTCGAGACGGTCGGGCCGATCGCCAAGGGAATGCGTCAAGGATCCGAGCAATTGCGGGCGACGCTGTACGACCGTCACCTGGAGAACTACATCTTCCAGCAGGCGATCGAGATCTTCGAGGCGGCCATGGAGGAGGCCGGCTACGACCCGCCGCGCGACCGCAAGGCGCCCGCGATCGCGTTCCTGGACATGGGCGGCTACACCCTCCTGACCCAGAAGGCGGGCGACGAGGCGGCCGCCGAGCTCGCGGCCACGTTGGCGGGCATCGTGCAGCGGGCCTCGCGCGACTACGGGGGAGAGCCGGTGAAGCTCCTCGGGGACGGCGTCATGTTCCACTTTCCCCAGCCTGACCGGGCGGTCGCGTGCGGCCTCGAGCTCGTCGAGCTGGCCGAGCGCCAGGGATTGCCCCCGGCTCGCATGGGCGCCGACGTCGGGCCGGTCGTCTTCCGGGACGGCGACTACTTCGGTCAGACGGTGAACGTCGCCGCGCGGATCAGCGACTACGCCCGCCCCGGAGAGGTGCTCGTGAGCCAGTCGCTCGTGGACGAGGCCGGCCGAGCGCGGGCTTCGAGTTCGAGGCGATCGGCGAGATCCCGCTCAAGGGGATCCGCGAGCCGGTGCCCCTGTACTCAGCCCGGAATCGGCACGGTTCCGCGACCTCCTAGGCGGTACCCTCTACGCGCCCTTCTCCGCGCCAGGCATGCCCTGGATCGGGCTGCAAGGCTTCAGATACCTTCGTCCTCGGTCGCCCACGTATTTCATTCCAATACGCGGGCTCCCTGCGTCCTTGGTCTCCTCGCCTTTCGCCCGCCCAGGACGTGCAACGCGGCAGAAAGACGCATGGGCGTGATGGCCAAGAAGCGGCTGGACGTGCTGCTCGTCGAGCGCGGGCTGGCCGAAAGCCGAGCCCAGGCGCAGGCGCTCGTCCTCGCCGGGCGAGTCCCGGGGTACGACAAGGCCGGCGCCCAGGTCGACGACAGCGCCGAGCTCGAGCTCACGCCAGGACGACGCTTCGTCTCGCGCGGCGGTGAGAAGCTCGCCAACGCCTTCGAGACGTTCGGAATCGACGTGAGCGGCGAGGACTGCCTCGACGTGGGCGCCTCGACCGGTGGCTTCACCGACTGCCTCCTGCAAGGCGGGGGCCGCCCGGGTCTGCGCGCTCGACGTCGGGTACGGCCAGCTGCACCCGCGCCTGCGGGACGATCCGCGCGTCACGGTGCTCGAGCGCACGAACGTGCGCGAGCTTCGTTGCGAGGAGCTCCCGTTCACGCCGACGTTCGTCACGTGCGACGTCTCGTTCATCGGCCTTGCGAAGGCGCTTCCACCTGCGCTCGCATGTGCGGCGCCGGGTTGGCGCGCACTCGTCCTCGTCAAGCCGCAGTTCGAGGCGGGCAGGGAGGACGTCGGCAAGGGCGGTGTCGTCCGGGATCCCGACGTCCATCGCCGCGTGCTGGACGAAGTCCAGGCTCAGGCGCCCGCCTGGGGCGCGCGCGTCGAGGGCATGACCGATTCGGGCCTCCCCGGGCCCAAGGGCAACCGGGAATTCTTCCTCTACCTCCATGCAGCGCCCGCGACCGCAGCCTGAGCCGATCCGCCGGACGGCGATCGTCACCCACGGCCGGCCGGGGACCCTCGGCGACGCGCTCGATCGCGTGCAGGAGCGCGCCGACGCGGCCGGTGTCGAGATCGTCGACGTCGGCGGCGAGGCCGACCTCGTCCTCGCGCTCGGCGGCGACGGGACGATGCTGCGCGCGCTTCGCTCGACGCTCGGCAGGCCGGCGCCGGTCTTCGGCGTGCGGTACGGGCGCGTCGGCTTCCTCACGAGCGCGGAGAGCGACCAGCTCGACAGCGCGCTCGAGCGCGTGTTCGCGGGCGACTTCAGGGTCGTCGAGCTCTGCACGCTCGCGGCCCGTCTCGGCGGCGAGACGCACGCCGCGATCAACGACGTCGTCATCACGAGCTCGGAGCCTGGACGCATGGTCGAGCTCGGCTGGGAGATCGCCGGCGAAGCGCTGGGAGAGCAGCGTTGCGACGGCGTCATCTGCTGCTCGCCGACGGGCTCGACGGCCTACAACCTGTCGAACGGCGGTCCCGTGATGATGTGGGGCCTCGACGCGATGGCGATGACGTTCGTCGCGGCGCACTCGCTCCACACGCGGCCGCTCGTCGTCCCGCGCGGGCTCAACCTGGGCATCACGAACCGAACTGCCCACCGACGCGTCACCGTGCTCGTGGACGGTCACAGCGTCGGCGAGCTCGGTTCCGACGGGCCGCTCGAAGTCGCGCTCGGTGACGAGTTCTGCCAGCTCGCGCTCCTGCCCGAGGTGACGTTCTTCACCCGCTACCACAACGTCTTCCCCTAGGTCGCCCGGCAACATCCTCCGTACTCCTGGCGGCTGCAAAGCGTCGCCATGCGGCGTCCTCGGTCGCCCACGTATGTCATACGCGGGCTCCCTGCGTCCTTCCCTGGCTCGCTTTTCGCTCGCCACGAGCGCGGCAATGTCACCAGGACGACCACTGATGCTTCGCCGGCTTCGGATCGAGAACTTCGTCCTCATCCGCGAGGCGGACCTCGCCTTCGGCCCCGCACTGAACGCGGTCACCGGCGAGACGGGAGCAGGCAAGACGATCCTCGCGCAGGCGATCGGCCTGCTTCTCGGCGCGCCGGGTGACGCCGGCTACATCGGCCCCGGCGCCTCCGAGGCGTACGTGGAGGCAGAGCTCGACGCGCCGGACGAGCTCTTCGACGGGCTCGACACGCTCTCCGAGCTTCGGCCCGAGGGAGAGGAGGGCCTCGTCGCCGCGCGGCGCGTGTTCGCCGACGGCCGCACGCGCGCGTACGCGTGGGGCCGGGCGGTGCCGCGTGAAGACCTCGCCGCGCTCGTCGAGCGGCTCATCGCGATGTCCGGCCAGTTCGAGCAGCGGCGCCTCGCCCGCCCCGCGTTCCAGCTGGAAGTGCTCGACGCGTTCATCGGCGACGGGCAGATGCGGCGCCGGGGAGAGATGACGCGCGCGTGGCGCGAGCTCCTTCGCGTGCGCCGGCGCCGAGACGATCTCGCCCAGGCCGAGGCGGGTCGCGAGGAACGCCTCGCCGAGCTCCAGGAGCTCGTGGACCGCACCGAGGGGCTCGAGCCGGGGAGCGAGGATGCGCTGCGGGCGGAACGCGAACGCCTCCGTCACGTCACCGAGCTCGCCGAGGCAGCCGCGGAGGCCGCCGAAGCGCTCGCGCCCGACCTGACCGAGGAGGAGGGAGCGGCCGAACAGGTCTCCCGGGCTGCGGGAGCTCTCGTGCGCGCCTCCCAGTTCGCCCCGGAGCTGGCCGAGATCGAGACGGAGCTGGCCGAGGCCGAGGTGCGGGTGCGCGAGGCCGCCTCGACGCTCCGGACGTTCCTTGCCTCGCTCGAAGCCGAGCCGGGCCGTCTCGGCGAGGTCGAGGCCGAGCTCGACCGCATCGCCGACGCGCGCCGGCGCTTCAACGCGGCGACCTACGACGACCTGTTGGCGCGCGCCGCTGCGGCGCGCACCGAGCTCGACAGCGTTGCGGCCGGCGCCGATCCGCTCGAGGAGGCCGAGCGAACGCTCGCCGAGGCGACGAAGCGTGCGGACGAGCTCGCAGCGGCGCTCTCTGCGGAGCGCGCGGCTGCTGCGGACGCGTTCGCGGAAGCCGTCGCCGCCGAGCTTCAAGGCCTCGGGATGGGGGACGGTGAGTTCCGCGCCGAGCTAGCCGAGCGCGAGCCCGGCCACACGGGCCGGGACGAGGTCGCCTTCCTCATCCGCCCGAACCCGGGGCTGCCGTTCGCCCCCGTCGCCGAGACGGCCTCCGGCGGTGAGCTCTCGCGGATCGCGCTGGCCCTGCGAGCGGTGGCGCACGCGGGCGCGGGCGAGCCGACGATTCTCTTCGACGAGATCGACGCGGGCATCGGCGGTCAAACCGCGCACGCGGTCGCCGAGGCGCTCGGCCGTCTTGGCGGGCGCGCGCAGATCGTGACGATCACGCACCTGCCGCAGATCGCCAGCGTGGCCGATGCGCACTTCCGAGTCGAGAAGGTGCCGGGCGATCCCACCCACACGCGCATTGCTCTTCTTTCAGAATCCGAGCGGAGGGAAGAAGTCGAACGCATGCTCGGTGGTGCAGAGTTCCTGTCGACCGTGAGGGAAACAGCGTGAGCTTCGTCGAGTTCACCGGCAAGGCGCGGCTCGACAAGCGCACGAAGCGACTGGTGCACCGGATCGGCCCGGACGACATCGCGATCATCGACCAGGAGGACATCGATCGCGTCTCCGCCGAGGAGCTGCTCGAGACCGGCGTGCGTGTGGTCTTCAACGTCGCGCGGTCGGCGTCCGGTCGCCTGCCCGCCGTCGGCCCTCTGGAGCTCGTGCGCGGCGGCGTCCGGCTGATCGACGTGCCGGGCACGGAGCTCTTCGAAGAGGTACGCGACGGTGAGGAGCTCGTCGTTCGCGGGGCGAGCCTGTTTCGCAACGGCACGCGGCTCGCGGCCGGTCACACCGTCACGGTAGGCGAGCTCGAGAACATCCTCCTGGAGCAGCAGAGCCGGGTCACGGAGGCGCTCGAGGACTTCGCGGACAACACGCTCCGCTACCTTCGCGAGGAGAGCAAGCTTCTGTCGGAAGGCGTGCAGCTGCCGCAGCTTCGCACGACCTTCCGCGACCGCCACGCGCTCGTCGTCGCGCGCGACCCCGGCTACAAGCGCGACCTCAAGACCATCCGCTCTTACATCCGTGACTTCAAGCCCGTCCTCGTCGGCGTGGACGGTGGCGCCGACGCGCTGCTCGAGGAGGGCTACAAGCCGGATGTGATCGTCGGCGACATGGACTCCGTGACGGACAAAGCGCTGACGTGCGGTGCCGAGCTCGTCGTGCACGCGTACCCGTCGGGACGCGCTCCCGGGCGCGAGCGCCTCGACCGCCTGGGCTTGCCCTCGACGGTTGTGCCGAGCCCCGGCATCAGCGAGGACATCGCCATCCTGCTTGCGCACGAGAAGGGTGCGGAGCTGATCGTCGCCGTCGGTACCCACTTCAACCTGACGGCGTTCCTCGAGCGCAACCGGGCAGGTATGTCGTCCACGTTCCTCACGCGCCTCAAGGTGGGGGAGAAGCTCGTCGACGCGCGCGGCGTGTCACGCCTCTTCCGCGGCCGCGTGGGGCTGTGGCCGCTGGTCGCCTTCACGGCTGCCGGGCTTGCGGCGATCGTCGCGGTCGTCGCCACGTCGTCCGAGCTGCAGGAGTTCATCTCGCTTCTCGCGTCGCGGGTCGGCGAGATCCTCGGGCTCGAGTGATCGAGGCCTCGCGGGAGCTGCTCGCTTCCCGCGCCGACGTCTGGGACCTCATCGCCGAGCCCTTCCACCTGCCTGACTGGTGGCCCGCCTACACGGGCGTCAAGCCCGACCGGCGCGGGCTCGCCGAGAACGCGCGCTGGGAAGTGCTTCGCAGTCCCAGGCCCGGGTTCTTCCGCAAGCCTCGCGGCCAAGGCCTCATCGTCATCATGGAGGTCGCGCACGAACGCATCCTGCGCTGGCACGACGTCGCGCAGCGCATCGACGCCGGCGTTCGGCTGGAGGCGGCCGGGCCCGAGCGCACGCTCGCCACCGCGTTCGTCGACGGCTCGTTCTTCCGTTTGCGCGCGGAGGGCGCGCGTGAACTGCCGCGCAAAGCCGTCGCCCACCTGTATGACCTCTGCCAGACTGCTTCCAGTCTTTAGCGGTCGCAAATCATGTTCACCTGGCGCTACCACGTCGCTTCCCTCGCCGCCGTCTTCCTCGCGCTCGCCGTGGGGATCCTGCTCGGCGTCGCGGTTTCCGGAAAGGTCTCGGACGCGACGGAGTCGTTCGAAGAGGCCGAGCGCGACCGGCTCCGACAAGATCTGCGGGACGCGAACGAGTCGCTCGACTTCGCGAATCGCCGGCGCGAAACGGCGGAGGCGCTCATCGAAAGTGCCTATCCGGCGCTCATGGACCGCCGACTGGAAGGCCGTCGCTTCACCGTCGTCTTCCTCGGGCCGGTGCAAGGAGATGTTCGCGCGGCCATCGAGCGGACCCTCGCCGACGCCGGCTCCGGCCGCCCAGGCCAGCTGATCGCGATTGATACGCCGATCGACGGACAGGAGCTCGACGACGCGCTCGACGGCGACGAGGAGCTTGCGTCCTTCGCCGACCGGGACGGCGACTACAGCGAGCTCGGCGAAGCCCTCGGCCGTGAGCTCTTCGACGCAGAGGAGACGGCCTTGTGGGGCGCCCTCACGGGCCAGCTTGTCGAGGAGCGGGCGGGTACCAACTCACTCGCCGTCGAGGGGGCCGTAGTGGTGCGCTCGTGGCAGCCGCCCGCGGGGGACACAGAGGAGGAGACCCGCGCTACGGAGACGCTTCTCGACGGGCTCCTCGAAGGACTGAGCGCCAGCGGATTCCCTGTGGTCGGCGCCGAGACTCTGTCCGCACTCGGCGAGGAGTCGCAGATCGACTTCTATCGCGACCGCGGCGTCTCGAGCATCGACAACGTCGACACGCTCTCCGGACGCCTCGCGCTCGCCATGCTCCTCGCCGGCGGTGAGCCGGGCCACTACGGGTTGAAGGACTCCGCGACGGACGGGGTGGCGCCGCCGATCGAGCCTGTGCCCGAGGAGGCGAGTGGCGGCTGATTCGGGCCCGGCGGGCCCGTCCACGATCCTGATCGCGGCGCGCAACGAGGCCGAGCGGATCAGGGAGACGATCACCGCGCTCCACGAGGAGTTCCCCGCCGCAGAGATCGTCGTTGTCGACGGAGACTCGGCCGACGGAACGGCGGACGTAGCCGAGGCGGCGGGAGCCGTCGTCGTACGTCTCGCACGGAAGGGAAAGGGCGAGGCGCTGTCGGCCGGCGAACGCGCCGCGGCGCCCGGACCTCTCCTTCTCTGCGATGCCGACCTGCGCGGCGGCGTAAGTCCCCTGGCCCGGTCGGAAGCCGACCTCGCGGTGGCCACGTTCGCGCGCCGTTCGGGAGGCGGCTTCGGCATCGCGAAGAAGACCGCCCGCCTCCTCATCCTCCTGCGCACCGGCTTCGCGCCGCGCGAACCGCTGTCGGGTCAGCGCTATGTCGGCGAGCGCGCGCGGGCCGCGTGCTTCCCGCTCGCGCCGGGCTTCGGATGCGAGGTGCGAATGACGATCGACGCGCTGCGGTCCGGGCTACGGGTCGAGGAGATCGAGCTCGACCTCGATCACCGCGCGACCGGACGGGACCTTCCGGGCTTTGCGCATCGCGGCCGCCAGCTGCTCCATGCTCTGCTCGGCGCGGGCCCGCTCGCGCTCAACCATCGTGGGCAGCGTCTGCCGCTGGTGGGCTGGACGGTCGGGGCGTGGGCCCTCGTCACCCACCGGCGCTTCGGCGGCGCAGTCGCCGCGGTGAGCATCCTCGGCGCGCTCGACGATGCCTTCTCGGGCCCCGAGCGCGGTTGGCGCGCCCATCTCGAGTCGGGGCGTACGACCGGCGTTCTCAAGCTGCTCGGCATTCCTCTGGTCGGCGCGCTGGCGACGAGGTCCGTTTCCGGCGGCCTCCTCGTCGGCCTGTCCGCCAACGCGCTCAACCTCTTCGACACCAAGCCGGGGAGGGCCCTGAAGGCGTTTCTCGTGACGGCTCCCGGCTCGGATTTCGCGCCCGTCGCCATCCTGCTCCTCCCCTACGATCTGCGCGAGAAGTCGATGCTCGGGGACGCCGGATCAAACGCTTTGGGGGCCGTGGTAGGCTTGAATTCCGTGGACCGTTTCCACGGACGAGCGCGTTGGGCCGTCATCGCCGCACTGGCGGGGCTCAACCTCCTCGGTGAACGGCGCTCGCTCGGCGCGTTGATCGAGCGGACGCCCGGTCTCGCGTGGTTCGACCGTCTGGGACGGCGGCCGTGAGAGAGCGACCGACGAAGTACGTCTTCGTGACCGGCGGCGTCGTCTCGTCGCTCGGCAAAGGCATCACCGCCGCGTCCCTCGGGCGGCTGCTGAAGGCGCGCGGCCTGCGCGTCCAGGTGCAGAAGTTCGACCCGTACATCAACGTCGACCCGGGCACGATGAGCCCGTTCCAGCACGGCGAGGTGTACGTCACCGAGGACGGCGCCGAGACCGACCTCGACATCGGGCACTACGAGCGCTTCATCGACGAGAACCTCTCGCGGAACGCCAACCACACGTCCGGCGCGATCTGGTACTCGGTGATCCGCAAGGAGCGCAAGGGCGAGTACCTCGGCTCGACCGTCCAGGTCATCCCGCACATCACGAACGAGATCAAGGACCGCATCCGCCGCGTGGCGGCGATGTCGGACACCGACGTCGTCATCTCGGAGATCGGCGGCACGGTCGGCGACATCGAGTCGCTGCCCTATCTGGAAGCGATCAGGCAGTTCCGCCGTGAGGTGGGCGCGGAGAACGTCATCTACCTGCACGTCACGTTCGTCCCCTTCATCGAGACCGCCGGCGAGCTGAAGACGAAGCCGACGCAGCATTCCGTCAACGAGCTGCGGCGCATCGGGATCCACCCCGACATCGTGGTCTGCCGCTCGCACGAGCCGCTCTCCCGCGACATCAGGGAGAAGATCGCGCTCTTCGCCGACGTCGACTCCGAGGCGGTCGTCGCGAACGAAGACGTGAGCGACGTCTACCTCGTGCCGCAGGCCCTGCGGAATGAGGGCCTCGACACGCTGGTGTGCCACCGGCTCGGTCTTCCCGATGTCGAGCCCGACCTCGGCGAGTGGGACGACCTCGTCGAGCGCATCGGGCGTCGCGACGGTGAGGTCGAGATCGCCCTCGTCGGCAAGTACGTGAAGCTTCAGGACGCCTATCTCTCCGTCCACGAGGCGCTCAAGCACGCGGGGATCCACCACGGGACGCACGTGCGCGTCCGGTGGGTGGACGCCGAGGGAATGACCGTCGAGGAGGCGACGCGCGAGCTCGACCGCTCCGACGGCGTGCTCGTGCCCGGTGGCTTCGGCTCGCGTGGCTGGGAGGGGAAGATCGTCGCCTGCCGCGTCGCGCGCGAGCGTGGCATCCCGTACCTCGGCATCTGCCTCGGCATGCACGTCGCGGTCTCGGAGTTCGCGCGGCACGTGGTCGGCCTGGACGGCGCCAACTCGACCGAGATGGATCCCGAGACGCCGTACCCCGTCATCGACCTGCTCCCCGAGCAGAAGGAGATCGAGGACCTGGGCGGGACGATGCGACTCGGCGCCGACGCCGTCGAGCTCGCCGACGGGACGCGTGCGCAGGCGGCGTACGGTGAGCCCGTCGTCCACGAGCGCCACCGCCACCGCTACGAGGTGAACAACCACTTCCGGCCACGGCTCGTCGAGGCCGGGCTGGTCGTGTCGGGGACGTACCAGGAGGGGCGCTTGGTGGAGATCGTCGAGCTCCCCGACCACCCGTGGTTCGTGGCGAGCCAGTTCCACCCGGAGTTCAAGTCGCGCCCGACCCGGCCCGCGCCGCTTTTCCGGGACTTCGTGGGCGCAGCGCTCGACACGCGCGCGGGCCCGCACCGGCGCCGCGCGCGTAGCGGCCGGCTAGGCCCGAGGGGACATGTTGGTCGGGGCCGCCGCGAGCCTCCCTCCACGTTCAGCCTAACGTTCGAAAGCGCTCTCGAGGCCAATCGGAAGCGTCGAACCTGTGGCCGACTGAATCGACGCCGCGCCTACAATCGCCCGCGATGGCGAGCGAGGTGCATTCCGAGGTCCTCGACCTCTTTCTCGAGCTCGCGGCGATCCCGAGCCCCTCGGGTGAAGAGCAGGTCGTCGCGGACCGAGTCACCGCGTACCTTCGCGACCTCGCTCTCAAGCCGGAGACCGACGACGCGGGCAACGTCCTCGCGCGCATCGATGCGACGCACGCCAACGGCGGGACGCCGCTCTTCCTGTGCGCGCACATGGACACCGTCCCGGTTTCCGGGCCGATCGAGCCGGTCGTCGAGAACGGCGTCGTCCGCAACCGCGCCGACACGATTCTCGGGGCCGACGACAAGGCCGCCGTCGCCGTCCTCCTGCAGGCCGCGCGCACGCTTCTGAGCGAGAGCCGGCCGCACGCCGGCATCGAGCTTCTGTTCACGGTGCGCGAGGAAACCGGTCTCGAGGGCGCCAAGGCGTTCGACGAGACGCGGTTGGAATCGCGCACCGGCTACGTCTACGACTACTCGGGCCAGGTGGGGGACGTCGTCGTCGCCGCTCCGTCGGGGCGTCAGATCGACGTCGCCTTCCGAGGACGCCCGGCACACGCGGGCATCGCTCCCGAAGAAGGTCGCTCGGCCGTCTTCGCCGCCGCCAAAGCGGTCGCCGACCTCCGCCTCGGGCGAATCGACGACGAGACGACCGCCAACGTCGGCCGCATCGAGGGTGGGACGGCGCGCAACGTCGTGCCCGAGTTCTGCACCGTCACGGCAGAGGCGCGCTCGCGCGACGAGCGCAAGCTCGCCGAGCTCGTCGCCGAGATGCTCGACGCCTTCACGTTCGCAGCGGGCGTTGCCGAATGCGAGGTCGCGACGAAGGTGGAGGAGAGCTACCGCGGCTACCGCCTGCGCGCCGACGACTCGGCGGTTCGTCTGGCCTTCGCGGCGCTCGAACGGGCTGGTTTCTCGCCGCGTGCAGTCGACGTGGGCGGTGGTGCCGACGCGAACGTCTTCAACGCTCGCGGCCTGGCCTGCGTCAATCTCGCCAACGGGATGACGCACGTCCACACGGCCGAGGAGGAGATCGCGGTCGACGACCTGGACGCGATGCTGCGCGTGACGCTCGAGCTCGTCGAGGCCGCCCGGAGTGCTTAGCCTCCGCCGCGGGACGGTCACGAGCATCGGGGAGCGGCACGAGGGCCTCGTACGTCTCGAGGTCGACGGCCGCGCCTGCATCGCCTACCCACGTCTCACCGGCCCCGTCGCGCTCGGCGACGAGGTCATCGTGAACGTGCAGGCCGTCGAGCTCGAGCTCGGGTCGGGCGGCTTCGACGTCCTCTACGCGAACCTCACCCGGGGTCTCGATCTCCCGGCCGAGCCGGGCGCGCACGTGATGAAGCTCCCGTACACGCCGCTGCAATTCGCGCGTGAGCACGCGGAGGAGTCGGCTTCGCCACCCGTCACGTTGGACGGGATGCCGGTCGTCGCACTCTCTCTGCACAGTCAGCTCGCGCCGGCGTGCGCAGCGCTTGCGGGCGAGAGCGTCGCGTACGTCCAGGTCGCGGGCGGCGCGCTGCCCGTCTCGTTCTCGGACGCCGTGCGCATCCTCAAAGAGCGCGAGCTCCTCAGCTTGGCGATCGGGGCCGGCCCGTGCTTCGACGGCGACGTGGACTGCGTCAACGTCTACTCCGCGCTGCTCGTCGCGCGCGAGCGAGGCGCCCGCGTAGTCGTGTGCGGGATCGGGCCCGGCGTGATCGGGACGGGGACGCGCTTCGGGCACGGGGGCATGGCGGCCGCGCAAGCCGTGCACGCCGCGTCCTCGCTCGGCGGTCAGCCGATCCTCGCGCTTCGGCTTTCCGAGGGCGATGCGCGCGAGCGACACCAGGGTCTGTCGCACCACTCGACCGCGGTGCTCGCGCTGTCGGACGAGACGTGTCGGACTGCCTGGCCCAGCGGTTGTCCGATCGACGACCCCGCGGCTAGAGGACGCCGACACGGTGGACGTGAGCGACTGGCGCGAAGCATGCGCCGGGCTTCCGCTCCGGCATATGGGTCGCGGGCCGGATGAGGACCCCTGGTTCTTCGCCGCCGCGTTCGCCGCCGGGCGGCTCGCAAAAAGCCTGCTCACATAGGTAAAGTTGCGCCCCTTGATCGTCGGCGTCGTCAGAGAGATCAAACCGGACGAGTACCGCGTCGCGCTGACGCCCGCGGGCGCGCGCGAGCTGCGTCAGCGCGGCCACGACGTGATCGTCGAGACGGGCGCGGGCCTCGGCAGCTCGTTCCCGGACAGCGACTACGACGGCGTCGGCGCACGCGTCACCTCCGTGGAGGAAGTCTGGGCCAACGCCGACCTGCTCCTCAAGGTGAAGGAGCCGATGCCCGAGGAGTACGACCGCCTGCGGGACGGGCAGATCCTCTTCACCTACCTGCACCTCGCCGCCGAGGACACGCTGACGCGCGCGTTGCTGGACAGCGGCGCCACGTGCATCGCCTACGAGACCGTCGAGACGGAGGACGGTGCGCTGCCGCTCCTCGCTCCGATGAGCGAGGTGGCGGGGAGGCTCGCGGCTCAGGCCGGCGCCTACTTCCTCGAGAAGCCGCTCGGTGGGCGCGGGCTGTTGCTCGGCGGTGTCGCGGGCGTCGCGCCCGGCGCCGTCGTCGTGATCGGGGGCGGCATCGTCGGCTACAACGCCGCCGTCATCGCGCTCGGCCTGGGGGCGCACGTTCGCATCCTCGACAAGTCCGTCGACCGGCTTCGCCATCTCGAGCAGATCCTGTCCGGCCGCGTCGAGCTCGTCATGTCGAGCAGCCTCGAGATCGAGCGCTCCGTGCTCGCGGCCGACGTCGTCATCGGCGCCGTGCTCATCCCCGGCGCCCGGGCGCCGAAGCTCGTCACCGCCGAGATGATCTCGGGCATGAAGGAGGGCGCCGTCGTGTGCGACGTCTCCATCGACCAGGGCGGCTGCTTCGAGACCTCGCGTCCCACGACCCACTCCGACCCGGTGTACGTCGTCGAGGACGTGACGCACTACTGCGTGTCGAACATGCCCGGCGCCGTCCCGATCACCTCGACGTTCGCGCTCACGAACGTGACGCTTCCGTACGTCGAGCTGATCGCGGACAACGGACTGCGGGCGGCGATCGCGCGCGACCCGGCGCTGGCGCGCGGGCGTCAACGTCTTCGACGGGAAACTGACGTACGACGCGGTCGCCGAGGCGCACGGCCTCGAGTACTCGCCTCTCGAGGAGCTCGTCCCTCTCGAGCCGGTCTAGGTTTCGGTCGGCTTCGGGGTGTCGGTCGGCTTCGGGGTCTTGGTGCGGGCGCTCGGGCTCAGCTTGACCACGGCAAACGTCACCGCCGCCGCGATCGCGATGACGGAGACGATCCAGAGCGCCATGCCGATCAGTCCGAGGAACGTGTCCATGCCCGCACTAGAATAGCCGCACCATGCCGCGCGCCTGCGTCATCGTGCTGGACGCGGTTGGGGCGGGTGAGCTGCCGGACGCTGCGGAGTACGGTGATGAGGGGTCCAACACTCTCGGGAACGTCGCGCGGGCAGTCGGTGGTCTCGATCTACCCAACCTCGAGCAGTTTGGCCTCGGGAACATCGGGGAGCTCGAAGGCTGCCCGCCGCAGCCCCACGCGCCGGCGCTCGCCGGCCGGCTGATCGAGCGCTCGAAGGGCAAGGACACGACGACCGGCCACTGGGAGCTCATGGGCATCGTCACGCCGGAGCCGATGCCCACCTATCCGCACGGCTTTCCCTTCGAGATCATCGAGGAGTTCGCGCACCGAACCGGGCGCGGCGTGCTCGGGAACAAGCCCGCTTCGGGAACCGAGATCATCGAGGAGCTCGGGGAGGAGCACCAGCAGACCGGGAAGTGGATCGTCTACACCTCGGCCGACTCGGTCTTCCAGATCGCGGCGCACGAGGAGACGATCCCGCTCGAGGAGCTCTACGCAGGGTGCGAGATCGCGCGTGAGATCCTGACCGGGAAGCACGCCGTCGGGCGCGTGATCGCGCGGCCCTTCGTGGGCGAGCCGGGCAGCTACACGCGTACACCGAACCGTCACGACTGGTCGCTCAAGCCGCGCCAGCCGAACTATTTGACGCTCGCGCGCGAGAAGGGGGCGGTCGTGCACGGCGTCGGCAAGATCGGCGACATCTTCGCCGGGGTCGACATCGACCATTCCCACCCCACGAAGTCGAACATCGACGGGATCAAGCAGACCGAGACGCTCCTGCGCGAGCTCGACGAGGGCTTCGTGTTCGTGAACCTTGTCGAGACGGACATGCTCTGGGGCCATCGCAACGATCCTGTCAACTTCCACCGCTGCCTACAGGACTTCGACCGCCGGCTGCCCGATCTGCTCGACGCGCTCCGCCCCGGCGACCTTTTCATCCTCACGTCGGACCACGGCTGCGACCCGACGACCTCCTCGACCGATCACTCCCGCGAGCACGCTCTGCTGCTCGCCTACGTGGAGGGACGAAACGCCGCGGGCCAGATCCACGAGGGTGAGTTCGCCGATGTCGGGGCGACCGTCAATGCGTGGCTCGGCGGCAAGGCACCGTCGCGCGGGATTCCCGGCGCGCCCATGCTGGCCCCGTAGCTTGATTCGCGCCGCCGAGCTCATCCAGCGCAAGCGTGACGGCGGCGAGCTCTCCGCCGAGGAGATCGGCGAGCTCGTGCTCGCGTACGTGCGCGACGAGGTGCCCGACTACCAGATGGCCGCCTTCTGCATGGCCGTCTACTTCGAGGGACTGACGGCCGCCGAAACGCACGCGCTCACCGATGCCATGGTGAGAAGCGGCGAGACGATCGACCTCTCGTCGCTCGGACGGCGTGTCGTCGACAAGCACTCGACCGGCGGCGTGGGGGACAAGACCTCGATCGCGCTCGGGCCCGTCGTCGCCGCCTGCGGCGTCCCGTTCGCAAAGATGAGCGGCCGCGGCCTGGGGCATACGGGCGGCACGCTCGACAAGCTCGAATCGATCCCCGGTTTTCGCATCGAGGTGGCGATCGACGACTTCCTCGAGCAGGTGAGCGAGGTGGGCATGGCGATCGTCGGCCAAACGGCCGACCTCGTGCCCGCCGACAAGCGCCTCTACGCGCTTCGCGACGTGACGGCGACCGTGGACATCATCCCGCTGATCGCCTCGAGCATCATGTCCAAGAAGATCGCCGGCGGCGCCGACGCCGTCGTGCTGGATGTCAAGGTCGGCGACGGCGCGTTCATGAAGACGCTCGAGTCGGCGCGCGAGCTCGCGGCGGCGATGGTCGAGCTCGGCGAGCGGGCCGGGCGCAAGGTGGTGTGCGAGCTCACCGACATGGACCAGCCCCTCGGGCGCGCAGTCGGCAACGCGCTCGAGGTCCGAGAGGCGGTCGACACGCTTCGCGGCGACGGTCCCGGCGACCTCGTCGAGCTCGTCCTGGGCGCGGCGGCCCACCTTCTCGCCCTCTCGGACCTCGGGGTCGACCAGGACGAAGGCCGACGGCGCGCCGAAGAGGCGATCGGGAACGGCGCCGCCCTCGTTGCCTACGAGCGGTGGATCAAGGCACAGGGCGGGGACGCGCGCTTGGACGCCCTTCCGCGGGCAGCCGTGGTTGCCCCGGTCGCGGCTCCGGAGACCGGGTTCGTCCAGCGGATCGCCACGACCGCTGTTGGCGAGGCCGCCCTGCGTCTCGGTGCGGGCCGCGCCACGAAGGACGATGCGATCGACCACGCGGTTGGGATCGTCGTCCTCGCCAAGCGCGGCGACCGAGTCGAGGCAGGCGACCGTCTCGCGGAGATCCACGCGCAGGACCACGATGCTGCCGATCGCGCGGCCGCCGAGGTGATCGCCGCGTACGAATTAGGTGCGGGCGAGCCCGAGCACCGTCCGGTCGTGTTGGACGTTCTCGCCTGACTGGGAGGCAGGGGACGTGCCGGAACTGCCAGAGGTCGAGACGATTCGCGCGCGGCTCGCGCCCGCACTGACCGGACGCAGGATCGAGCGCGTCGAGATCGCGGACGAACGTCTCACGCGCCCGGACCCGCCCGAGGCGATCGCGGCCACGCTGACCGGGGAACGCATCGTCGACGTAGGTCGGCGTGGGAAGTATTTGATTTTCGCGTTCGAGAGTGGGCGCCACCTCCTCGTCCATCTGCGCATGACGGGGAACGTCCAATATCCGGCTGAGGGCGGCTTCGCAGCCGACCCGTACCGGCGGGCTGTTGTCAGGTTAGACGACGGGTCGGACGTCGCCTATCGCGACGTTCGGCGCTTCGGCACGTGGGCCCTGCTCGAGCCGGGCGAGAGCGAGGAGTACCTCGCCCAGCGGCGCCTCGGCCGCGAGCCGCTCGAGCGTGGATTCACGACCGCGGAGCTCGAACGAGCCTTGGCCGGTCGCAAAGCTCCGATCAAGTCCGCGCTGCTCGATCAGCGAGCCGCCGCCGGGGTCGGAAACATCTACGCGGACGAAGCGCTGTGGCGCGCGCGCATCCACCCGCTGCAACCTGCCGGCACCCTCACCCGGGAAGAACTGAGCGCCCTTCGAAAAGGCATCCGGGATGCGCTTACCATGGGAATCGCGCGTCAAGGCGCGACGCTCCGCGACTACCGCGACCCTCGCGGACGGCGTGGACGCATGCAGGACGACTTCCGCGTCTACGGCCGGGCCGGCGAACCGTGCCATCGCTGCGGCACGCCGATCGAGAAGATTCGCGCTGCCGGGCGCGGGACGTGGTACTGCCCCTCGTGCCAGCGGGTGAAGGGCGTCTGAGCGCCTACGCCGCGAGCTGCTCGAGCTGGCCCGAGCGGTCGAGCTGCAGCAGCTCGACGTAGCCCCCGACTGGGCGGTCGTCGATCAGGATCTGGGGCACGGTCCAGTGGCCCGTCATGTCGAGCAGCTTGGCGCGGAAGGCGGGATCGTCGTCCATGCGGATTTCCTCGTAGTCGAGCCCGCGGTCGTCGAGCAGGGCTTTCGCCCGGACGCAGTAGCCACACCAGGCCGTCGTGTACATCCGGATTCGCGCCACTGTGGCTAAAGGTACCCAGATCGCGCCAGGATTCCACCGGAGGCGTCAATAAACTGGCCCCATGTCGTCGCGGACGACGAAGACCGAGGCCGTCGTCCTCCGCTCGATTCGCTTTGGGGAGGCCGATTGTGTGCTCCACCTGTACACCCTCGCCAAGGGGCGGACTGGCGCGATCGCCAAGGGAGTCCGCAAGACGAAATCGCGCTTCGGCGCCCGGCTCGAGCCCTTTAGCCACGTCGAGGTCCTGCTCCACGAGGGCCGCGGCGAGCTCCATACGGTGCGCGGGGCCGATCTCGTCCGTTCGCACGAGCGCTCCCGGACCGACGGCTATCGCCTCGCCGTCGGCCACATCGGCCTGGAGGCGATGCTGCGTCTCTTCGTCGAGCAGGAGGCCAACCAGCCGGCGTTCCACGCGCTGACCCGGTTCCTCGACCTCCTCGACGACGTCGAAACGGCGCTCCCCGCCCAGCCGGCCCTCGACCCGCTCGTCCTCTCCTTCCAGCTCAAGCTCGTCTGGCTGTCGGGATACCTCCCGCACCTCGCCGGCTGCGCGTCGTGCGGCGAGGAGCTGCCGCTGGTTGCGTTCTCCGCGCGCGCGGGCGGGAGTGTCTGCGCGAGCTGCGAGGCGGGAGCGGTGCGGGTCTCCGCCGAGGGGTTCGAAGGGATCCGTGCGTTGCTCGAGCACCCGCTCGCGGATGCCCGCGGCGCCGGCCTCGGAGTGGACGCGCTCCGGCAATGCCTGCGCGTCATCGAGGCGACGTACGAGGAGCACGGCGGCTTCCGTCTGCGCACGCTCGCGCAAACGCGCTGACACGTGAGCACGCCGACGTACCAGGAGACGATCGCCACCCTCGAGCGCTACTGGGCCGACTACGGCTGCGTCGTCATGCAGCCGTACCACACCGAAGTCGGGGCGGGCACCTTCAATCCGGCGACGTTTCTCCGCTGCCTCGGGCCTCGTCCGTGGAAGACCGCGTACGTCGAGCCGTCGATCCGTCCGACGGACGGCCGGTACGGCGAGAACCCGTTCCGCTTTCAGCACTACTTTCAGTACCAGGTCGTGCTCAAGCCGGCACCCGAGGACGTGCTCGACGTCTACTTCCGCTCGCTCGAGGCGATCGGCGTCGATCTGACGCGGCACGATGTCCGGCTCGTCGAGGACGACTGGGAGGGGCCGACGCTCGGCGCGTGGGGGCTCGGCTGGGAAGTGTGGGTAGACGGGATGGAGGTCACCCAGTTCACGTACTTCCAGCAGCTGGGTGGGCTCGAGCTCGACCTCATTCCCGCTGAGATCACGTACGGGCTCGAGCGCCTGGCGATGTTCCTGCAGGAGAAGCGGTCGGCGTTCGAGCTCGACTGGGCGCCGGGCGTCACGTGGGGCGACGTGTACCGCGAGAACGAGCGCCAGTGGTCGGCGTACAACTTCGAAGAGGCGCCCGTGGACGTGCTGCGCGGACGCTTCGACGAGCACGAGGAAGAGTGCCGGCACCTCGTGACGCGCCGGCTTCCGCTGCCCGCGTACGACCAAGTGCTGAAGTGCTCGCACGTCTTCAACCTGCTCGACGCGCGCGGTGCGATCTCCGTGACGGAGCGCGCGGCCTACATCGCCCGCGTCCGCGGGCTTGCCCGGCGCGTTGCCGAGCTCTACGTCGAGATGGAGGCGGATGGCGACGCTTCTCTTTGAGATCGGCTGCGAGGAGCTGCCGGCCTCGGCCTGCATCCAGGCGAGCGCACAGCTTCGCGACGCGGCACAGCGCCTTCTCGGTGCAACTCCCGCTCAGGTTCTCGCCGGACCGCGACGCCTCGCCGTCATCGTCACGGACTTGCCCGACCGAACCGCCGACGAGTGGGTGAAGGGCCCGCCCGTGAGCGCGGGGGAGCGCGCCGCGGCGTCGTTCGCGAAGAAGCAGAGAGTGGCGGTCGAGGAGTTGACGGAGCGCGAAGGCTTCCTCGGGGTGACGGCGGCCGGCCAGCCTCTCGCTGATGTGCTCCCCGAGCAGCTCGCCGAGCTCGTGCGCGGCCTGTCGTTCAGCAAGTCGATGCGCTGGGACGGGGGCGGCCTCAGGTTTGCTCGGCCTGTTCGCTGGGTCTGCGCCAAGCTGGAGGAACGGACGGTCGAGGTGCCTCTGGAGGGGGTTCCGACGGGCGGCGTGTCCTTCGGACACCGCTTCACGCACGAAGAGGTCGAGGTCGAGAGCGCGGGCGTCTATGCCGACCGGCTGCGCGAGGTGCACGTCGAGCCGGATGCCGAGAGGCGTGCGGACCAGATCGCGAAGGCCTTGCGCGACAAAGGTCTCGAGCATCCGACCCCTACTGTCCTCGAGGAGGTCACCTATCTCGTCGAATGGCCCGAAGTGCTCGAGGGCTCCTTCGACGAGCGCTTCCTCCAACTCCCGGAGCGCGTGATCGTCACGGCGATGGAGTCGCACCAGCGCTACTTCCCGCTCGGCGGCAACCGCTTTGCGTTCGTGGCCAACGGCGGCGACCCCGACACCGTTCGCCAGGGAAACGAGCGTGTGCTCGAAGGGCGCCTCGAGGACGCGTCGTTCACCTTCGAGCGTGACGTGGCGCGGGGCATCGAGGAGCTCGTGGGCGACCTCGGCGTCATCACCTTCGTCGCCGGCGCCGGCAGCTATGCCGACAAGACGACGCGCCTGCAAGCTCTCGTCGAGGAGTTGGGTGGCGGCGAGGCCTCGCACGAAGCCGCGCGCCTCGCGAAGGCTGACCAGGCTGCCGAGCTCGTGCGCGAGTTTCCCGATCTCGAAGGTCACATCGGCGCGGAGTACGCCCGCCTGGCGGGGTATCCCGAGGCAGTCTCGGCCGCGATCGACGAGCACTACCTCCCCGACGGCGCGGACGCGCCGCTGCCGCAGACGGAAGGGGGACGCGTGCTCTCGGCAGCCGACAAGGTCGACAACCTGACCGTGGCGTTCGCTCTCGGCGAAAGGCCGACCGGCTCTCGAGACCCGTACGGCCTGCGCCGTGCTGCGATCGGCCTGTGCCGCCTCGCGGTGGAGGGCGGGCTCGAGATCGACATCCAGCGGCTGGTCGAACGCGACGTCGAGCTTCTGAAGGAGCGGGGCGCCGAGCTGCGCGAGGAGCCGGCGGACATCCCCGCCTTCGTGCTCGAGCGCCTGGAGGGACTGCTCGATGCTCCAGTCGAGTTCGTGCGAGCGGCGCGTCACGGTGCTGCGTCGGAGCTCGGCGCCGTCGCGCAGCTCGCGCAAACGCTGGCGGCGAGCGCGACGTCCGATCAGTTCGAGCGCGCCTACATCGCGTACGACCGCGCCAACCGGCTCGCCGGACGGGCCGACGGCGCCGCGCCTTCGCTCGATCCGAAGCTCGCGACGGACGAAGCGGAGCTCGCGCTCATCGCGGCGCTCGAGTCCGCGTCACCGAGGATCGAGGCAGCTGTGCAAGCGCGTGAGTTCGAGCAGGCGCTCGCGGCCGCTTCTGAGCTCGGGCCGGTCGTCGACCGCTTCTTCGACGAGGTGCTCGTGATGGCCGACGACAGCTCCGTGCGGGCGAACCGATTGCGCCTGTTGCTCGACGTTCGCGACGCGGTCGGCGCTCTGGGCGACCTCTCGCAGATTCCGAGATGAGCGAGCCGCTCGAGATCCACGTCGTCTCCGATTCCACGGGAGAGACGGCGGCGAAGCTCGCCGAGGCGGTCGAGAGCCAATTCCCCGAGCAGGAGTTCGAGCTCGTTCGCCACCCGCGCATCACGAGCGTGGACGATGTCCAGCTCTCCGCGGCCCGCGCGCGAGGACGGCGTGCCGTCGTCATGTTCACCCTGGTCGAGCCGGAGTTCCGAGATGCGATGCGCACGCTCTGCAAGCGGTACCGCTTGCATTACTGCGATCTGCTCGGGCATCCCCTCGAAGCGGTTGCGCGCGTTTCCGGACAGCCGGCGACCATGACCCCGCGCGCGCAGCCGGCGCTCGACTCCGGATACTTCAAGCGCATCGCGGCCATCGAGTTCGCGGTCCGCTTCGACGACGGCGTCGCGCCGCACGGGTTGAAGGATGCGGACATCGTCCTCGTGGGCGTCTCTCGCAGCTCTAAGACGCCGCTCTCGATTTACCTCGGCTACCTCGGCTACAAGACCGCCAACGTTCCGATCGTGAAGGGAATCGAGCCGCCGCGCGAGCTCTGGGACGTCGATCCTGCGAGGGTCGTCGGCCTCACGATCGACGCCGAGGCGCTGGCGGGCATCCGCAGCCGTCGCGCGCGCGCCATGCGCTCTCCGAAGCGCCGCTATGCAGACTTGAACGACGTCTACGAGGAGCTCGAGGAAGCGGAGGCCGTACACCGGCGCCTCGGCTGTCCGGTCATCGAGGTCTCGAACCTCGCGATCGAGGAGACCGCCCGGCGCATCATCCGCCTCGTCGAGCAGCGCAAGCTCGACACGAAGGTCGCCGGCGCATGACGGGTCAGAGCAAGCGCACGATCCCCTTCTACTACTGGCCGTTCTGGATGGTCGTCCTCGCGGCCGGCCTCTTCGTCTTCTACGTCGTCTTCACGCCGATCTGGATGGGGATCCGCTTCATTTCCTGGCTCGCGGAACGGCGCAACCCGACGACCACCGCTTAAAAAACAGAGGCGGCCCGTGGTGCCCGACCGCCTCATCTCGGGCCGGGGACGTAGGCTGCGGCGCCCCGCGTCCACTTCGGCTCGACCCTCTCACGATGGTGGACGGGGAGAGGGGGCGCCATACCCCTCTCGGGGCAGTCTGTATGGAATCCCTGGAAATGGAAAAATCCGGCACGCCGATGGAGCGCTACGTCCACGACTTCGACGAGGCCGCCGAGCTCGGCCACGACCTCCTGGGCGGCAAGGGGGCCGGGCTGGCCGAAATGACGGCCATCGGCATCCCTGTGCCGGCCGGCTTCATCGTCACGACCGAGGCCTGCCTCGAGTACAGGCGGGGCGGCCGGGAGATGCCGGACGGCCTCGAGGACGAGGTGAGGGCCCATCTCGGGCGGCTCGAGAAGACGACCGGCAAGCGGTTCGGGGACCTCGAGGATCCCCTCCTCGTTTCGGTCCGTTCGGGCGCCTCCGTCTCGATGCCCGGGATGATGGACACGATCCTCAACCTCGGCCTGAACGACGAGGCGGCCCAGGGTCTGGCGCGGACGACAGGCAACGAGCGCTTTGCGCGGGATGCGTACAGGCGTCTCGTCCAGATGTACGGGAATGTCGTCGACGGCGTCGATGCCGATGCGTTCGAGCAGGAGCTCTCGGCCCTGAAGGAGGAGCGGGGGGCGGCGCAGGACGTCGACCTGTCGCCCGAGGATCTCATCGAGCTTGTCGAGCGCTTCAAGCGCGTCTACCGCGACGCCACGGGGTCGGACTTCCCGCAGGACCCTGAGGAGCAGCTTCGTCGCGCGGTCCGCGCCGTCTTCGACTCGTGGGACAACCCGCGCGCGCAGGTGTACCGCCGCGCCAACGACATCCCCGACGACCTCGGCACTGCGGTGAGCGTCGTGCAGATGGTCTTCGGCAACAAGGGCGGTGACTCAGGTACAGGCGTCGCCTTCACACGCGACCCCGCCACCGGAGAGCAAGGCATCTGGGGCGAGTTCCTGACGAACGCCCAGGGCGAGGACGTCGTCGCCGGCATTCGCACGCCGCAGCCGATCGCAGAGATGAAGGCGGCGCTGCCCGAGGCGTATGACCAGCTCGTCGAGACGATGCAACGCCTCGAAGAGCACTACCGCGAGATGCAGGACATCGAGTTCACGGTGGAGGACGGACGGCTCTACCTGCTGCAGACACGGAGCGGCAAGCGAACCGCGCAGGCCGCGCTTCGCATCGCCGTCGAGATGGTCGACGAGGGTCTCATCACGAAGGACGAGGCCGTTGCACGAATCGATCCCGGTCAGCTCGACCAGCTTCTCCATCCGATGATCGACCCGCAGGCGCACTACGAAGCCGCCGCGAAGGGGCTCAACGCCTCACCGGGGGCGGCGACGGGGAAGATCATCCTCGACGCGGACACGGCGGAGGAACGTGGGCTGGCAGGTGAAGCGGTCGTCCTCGTGAGCTGGGAGACGAACCCCGACGACATTCACGGCCTGATCCAGGCACGCGGTGTCCTCACCGCTCACGGCGGCATGACCTCGCACGCAGCCGTCGTCGCGCGCGGGATGGGCAAGCCGTGCGTAGCCGGCTGCGAAGGCCTCTCGATCGACCTCGACGCGCGCCGGATCAAGCTGGGCGGTCACGAGCTCGCGGAGGAGGACGTGATCACGCTCGATGGGGGAACCGGCGACGTGATCATCGGCGCAGTCGACCTTGTTCCTCCTCAGATCAACCAGGACTTCGAGACGCTGCTCGGCTGGGCGGACGAGATCCGCCGGCTGCGCGTGCGGGCGAATGCCGACACGCCGGAGGACGCGACCAAGGCGCGCGAGTTTGGCGCGGAGGGGATCGGTCTCTGTCGCACCGAGCACATGTTCATGACGGACGAGCGGCTGCCCGCCGTGCGCGCCATGATCATGGCGTCGAACGAGGAAGAGCGCCGCGAGGCGCTCGCACAGCTGCTTCCGCTCCAGCAGCAGGATTTCGAAGGGATCTTCGAGGCGATGGCGGGCCTGCCCGTGACGATCCGCTTGCTCGACCCGCCGCTGCACGAGTTCCTGCCACCGCCCGACCAGGCGGACTCGCCGGAGATGGCGCGGCGGATACGCGCCCTGCGCGAGACCAATCCGATGCTCGGGACGCGCGGGTGCCGCCTCGGCCTTCTCTTTCCCGAGATCTTCGAGATGCAAGTGCGCGCGATCATCCGGGCCGCCGTCGCGGTCGAGCAGCGCACGGGAGACGCGCCGCTCGTCGAGATCATGCATCCGCTCGTCGGCTTTGCCGAGGAGCTCAAGCGCCTCCGTGAACTGACCGTGCGCACGGCGGCCGAGGAGGAGGAAGCCGATTACCTCTGCGGGACCATGATCGAGCTACCCCGCGCCTGTGTACGCGCGGACGAGATCGCAGCCGAGGCGGACTTCTTCAGCTTCGGCACGAACGACTTGACGCAGACGACGCTCGGCTTCTCGCGCGACGACGCGGAGAAGAGGTTTCTCTCCCACTACCTCGACGAAAAGATCCTCGCGACGAATCCGTTCGAGACGCTCGACCAGGGTGGGGTGGGAGATCTCATGCGCATCGCGGTCGAGCGCGCGCGCTCGGTCAAGCCCGACATCAAGCTCGGGATCTGCGGAGAGCACGGCGGCGATCCGCGCTCGGTCGCCTTCTGCCACGAGCTCGGGCTCGACTACGTGAGCTGCTCGCCGTATCGCGTGCCGCTCGCGCGCCTGGCCGCGGCCCAGGCTGCGCTGGCCGAGGCCGGCGTGACGGCAGTGGCCGTCGGCGGCTAGCGCTCGCTACGCGTAGCCGCGCACGCGGAAGTACGCGATCGCCACGCAGATCAGGGCTACGGCTACCAAGCCGATGATGCCCTCGATGCCGAGGCGCCCGTACGCGGCATGGCCGCGGCCGAACCGGGACATGGCGAGCGTCGCGCCGGCGCCGGCCGCGAGGCCGCCGAGATGGCCGCCGATCGAGATGCCCGGGATGAGAAACGTCAGCGCCAGGTTGAGCACGACCACGGTGAGCGCGCCGCCTCCGAAGACCATGACGTTACGGCGCTCGAGGACGACGCCGGCGCCGAGAATCCCGAACACCGCGCCCGACGCGCCGACGGTCAGCTGGTTCGCCTGCGTGGCGAGAAGCGCGCCCGCCGCTCCGCCGAGCACGGACACGAAGTAGATGCCGAGGTAGCGCGCCCGCCCGAGCAGCGCCTCGAGTGCGGAACCGAACCACCAGAGCATCAGCATGTTGAAGAGGAGGTGGATGATGCTCGCGTGGATGAAGGCCGACGTGACAAGGCGCCACCACTCGCCGTCGGCCACCCAGAAACCGACGAGAGCACCCTTTTCCCAGACCTCGCCGCCGCGCCCGTTCCTGTCCCCGCCCTCGGCGAGCTGCAGCACGTAGACGAGGACGTTGACGCCGATAAGCGCCTTCGTCGCGAGCGCTCCCGTGCCCACGGCTGCCGACGTGCGTGCGCGGGTGGTCGCGCGCTTCACGCCGGTCGGCTGGCCCGCGCACTCGGGGCATTTGATTCCGACGGCCGCGAAGACCATGCAGTCCGGGCAGATCGGCCGGCCGCAGCTGGAGCAGGCGACAGCCGTTTCGTTCTTGGGGTGCCGGTAACAGACCTGCACCTGCTCGGTCGCGGCCATCGGTCCATCGTATCGGCGCCCTATAACGTCACAGCCCGTGCGCGTCGACGTCGCTTTCACGCCGGACGAGGCAAAAACGGCGACCGTCGGCATCGTCGTCGACGTCGTGCGGGCCTCTTCGACGATCGTGCAAGCGCTCGACTCCGGCTATCGCCGCGTTCTGTGTTGCGCCGAGGTCGAGGAGGCCTTCGCCCTGCGCGAGGAGCTCGGTGAAGGTGCGCTCGCAGGCGAGCGGCTTGCCGCCACGGTGCCGGGGTTCGAGTTCGGCAACTCGCCCCGCGACATGCTCGAGCCCAACGGAGAGACGCTCATCCTGACAACGACCAACGGGACCAGAGCGGTCGTCGCTGCGGCGCGTCGGTGCGAGACTGTTCTCGTGGGAAGCCTCCTCAACCTGGATGCGGTGGTGGCGGCCGCGAACGCGCACGGGGAAGACGTTGTCGTCCTGTGTGCCGGCGTCGAGGGAAGACGGTCGGAGGATGACGTGTACTGCGCCGGCCGCATCGCCGAGCGGCTGAGCATCGACTTCAGTGAAGCGGCCGAGGAGGCGATCGCGGTCGCGCGCTCGTTCGCGAGTGCTCACGAGGCATTGTCGGCCTCGATCAATCCGCAACAGGCCGGCCTTACCGAGGACGTCGCCTGGTGCGCGCGCGAGAACGTCTGCACGGTCGCGCCCAGGGTTTCGGGGATGCATGGCGCTGCCGCCGTGGTGACGGCGTCGTGAAGAAGACCGTCTTCACGCTTTGCTTGGCTCTGTTCGTGGCGGCCGGTTGCTCCGGTGAGGGGGACGAGCCCGACGCCGTGCCCACGTCGACGGGCGCAACGGTCGAGACGACGACGGCTGCAGACCAGCCGCCAGGCGTCGCCGAGGATCTCAACGACGTGGGCGGCCCGCTCGATCTCGAGCGGGCGACTGCCGTTCGCACGGGTGACCTCCTCGCCGTCTCGATCACGACGTACGAGGCGTGGGAGGACGACCTCCTCACGGGCCCGAGCTTCGACAAGCAGGGCCCGAATCGGCTGACCGTTCTCTACGACACCGACCTGGACGACCGCGTCGACTACACGGGCAAGATCGTCTTCACCGAGGGCGCGCTCTCCCTCGTGATCGCGGGGGAGGGCCAGGCTTTCGAGCCGATCCCCGTCGAGCGCCCGGACGACGTGACGGCGGGGGCCGTCCATCCTGTGGACGTCTTCTTCGTCGCCCTCGGCGAAGAGGAGATCGAGAGCGAGACCGACATCCAGGTGGTCGTCGAGAGCTCGGCGGTGGGCTTCAAAGACCGGATTCCGGCCGAGGGGTGGCTTTTGGTGCCGTTCGGACCGGCCTAATTCGGGACCTTGACAGGAGAACGTGTGTTCGTGTAGAACATACGTTCCCATGATCGCCTGCGTCTCGATTTCGGCCTTCGACCTCCGCGCAGCGCTCCGGGCAAGGCCGGATCTTCATGGCAAGCCGGCCGCTCTCGGGCCCGTGCCGGGCGAGCGGCCCGTCATCGGGGCCTGCTCGGCCACCGCCGAGGCGGAGGGCGTTCGACCAGGTATGCGACTTTCCGAAGCGCTCGCCACCTGCCCCGAGCTCGTGCTCGTCGAGCAGGACCCGGCCGGCGCCGAAGAGCAGTGGGAGCGGCTCGTCCGACGGTTGGAAGAGGCAGGTCTCGCAGTCGAGCCGGCCGGAGTCGGCTGCGCGTATTTCGATACGCGTTGCGTCGAACGGCTAGCCGGGGGGCTTCGGGCGGCCGTGCGACGGGGACTCGATGCGATCGGCTCCGAGTGGGAGCCGCGCGTGGGCGTGGCGGCGCGTCGGTTCGCCGCTTTGGCGGCCGCCAGCGTCGCACCGCCGGGCCAAACGGTCCTCGTCGACGACGAGCAGACGGCGCTCTTTCTGGAGCCGCTCCCGCTCCACCTCCTCCCGCTCAGCCCCGAGAGGCGGACCGAGCTTTCCGAGCTGGGCGTGCAGCGGCTCGGCGAGCTCGCCCGCCTGCCCGGGGCGGCAGTCGCCGATCGGATCGGCGCCGAGGGAGTCGACGCGTGGCGTCTCGCGCGGGGGGAGGACGGCGAGAAGGTCGCGCCGCGCCGACCCGCCGAAGAGATCGCCGAGACGCTCGAGTTCCCCGAGCCGGTCGGCAACGAGCTCACGCTGGCGCGCGCACTGAACGCAGTGATCGAGCGGCTGCTCGCGCGAGAGGAGCGGGCGGGACGCGCTCCACGCCACCTCGCCGTTTCCGCGCGGCTTGTCGGAGGGGGGTCGTGGCGGCGCGCGGTGACGTTGCGCGAGGCGACGGCCGAGCCGAAGCGTCTGCGTCTTGCGCTCGTGCCGAAGCTCGCGGAGCTGCCTGCACCGGTAGTCGCTCTGAGTCTCGAGCTCGGCGAGCTGACCGACTCGATAGGAACGCAGGCGGAGCTCGTCCGTCCGCGCGGCGCGCGCTTGCGCAGCCGTCTCAAGAACGGCCTGCGTCAGGCACGTGCCGCCGCCGGCATCGACGCCGTTTGCACAGTCGTGGAGGTTGCGCCGTGGTCACGCATTCCCGAGACCAGGGCGATTCTCGTGCCGCAAGACGACTGAACGAACCGGCCGCCGCTCTCGTCTCGGTGGAGAACGAGATTCCGACGGCGGTTAATCGCGTGGGCGTGGCCGCCGTGCGGGAAGAATGGCGCGTCGTCGACCGCTGGTGGACCGAGGAGCCGGTGCGCCGCCGCTACTTCGAGGTCGTGCTCGAGACGGGCCGCAACGTCGTCGTCTTTCGCGACGAGCTCTCCGGCAAGTGGTTCCGCCAGCAGGCGTAGGGCGCTGCGTGGTCAGTCAGCGGCGACGGGACGTTTTACGAGGGGTACGCCCGCCCACCTCCCCTCGAGAGTATCGAGGGAAAACGGACTTGTGGCGCGCGGAGGGTGAACAAAGGAGTACGGAGTGAGCACCCCGTACGTCGAGCTCCACTGTCATTCCGCCTACAGCTTCCTCGACGGCGCATCGCTCCCCGAAGAACTCGCCCTGCGCGCCGCCGAGCTCGGCTACGAGTCGCTCGCGCTCACCGATCACGACGGCGTCTACGGCTCGCTCGAGTTCGCGCACGCCGCCAAGGCGTTCGGCCTGCGTCCGATCACCGGCGCCGAGGTCACGCTCACGGACGGATCGCACCTCACCCTGCTCGTCGAGACGCCGCGCGGCTACGCCAACCTCTGTCGCCTGCTCACCGCCGCGCACGCGCACAGGCGCCTTGAGCCTCGAATGGAGATCGGCGAGCTGGAGAACCGCAACGAGGGTCTGGTCGCGCTGTCGGGGTGTGCACGCACGGGGCTCGGCGTTTGCAATCCGAATGCGGCCGCACGGCTCGCTCAGGTCTTCGGCCGCGACCGCTTCTTCGTCGAGCTCCAGCATCCGTACGCGCGCGGTGACGTTCGCCGGAACAGCGCGCTGCGCGACCTTGCCGAGACGCTCGGAGTCCGCACGATCGCTACCGGCAACGTCCACGTCCACCACCCGCGGCGCGTGCAGCTCCAGGACGTCCTCGTCGCGATCAAGAACCGCACCTCGCTCGAAGGCTGCGAGGCCGAGCGGCGTGGGAACGACGAAAGCGTCCTCCGCTCGCCAAAGGAGACCGCCGCGCGCTTCCCCGACGACCTCGACGCCGTTCGCGCGACCCTCGAGTTGGGCGAGCGGCTGCGCTTCGACCTGACCGAGGAGCTCGGCTATCGCTATCCGGATTTCTCGGACGGCGAGGAGCCGGCCGACGCGCAGCTGGCACGGGTCTGCGGTCGAGCCTTCGACGAGCGGTACAGCACCTCGCAGTATTCGCTTCGGCATCGCGCAGCGGCGCGTCTTCGCGAAGAGCTCGCCCTCATCGCCGAGCTCGGGTTGTCCGGCTTCTTCCTCCTGCACTGGGAGGTGCTCGAGCTCGCGCGGCAAGTGGCGACCGAAGTACGGGGTCACGGGTCGCCGCGCCACTTGCTTCCACCCGGCCGGGGGCGGGGGAGCTCCGTCGGTTCGATGGTCTGCTACTTGACGGGGCTCTCGCACGTCGATCCCGTCACCGCCGGCCTCTCGCTCGGGCGCTTCCTCAACCGCGAGCTTTCGGCCGTGCCCGACATCGACCTCGACTTCCCGCGCGACATCCGCGAGAAGCTCATCGTCGCAGTCACAGAGAAGTACGGGCGTGACCATTCCGCGCTCGTCGCGAGCTTCTCCACGTACCGTGCCCGCGGCGCGATCCGCGACGTCGGCAAGGCGCTCGGCCTTCCACACGCCGAGCTCGAGCGGCTCGCCCGCGTCTCCGACGGCTGGAATGCACGCAAGGTCGCGGAGGAGATGGCGCTCGTCCCAGGCCTGGCGGCGAAGCTCGACTCGCCTCGCTGGCGGGCGCTCGGCGAGCTCTGCGGCGAGATCGCCGGCCTTCCGCGCCACCTCTCGCAGCATCCGGGCGGCATGGTCATCTCGACGCGCCCGCTCGTCGAGCTCGTCCCCGTCGAGCCCGCGGCGATGGAGGGGCGCCAGAACTGCCAGTGGGACAAGGACTCGTGCGCGGACGCGGGCTTCCTCAAGATCGACCTGCTCGGCCTCGGCATGCTGTCCGCGGTCGAGGAGTGCGTCGAGCAGATCGTCTCGCTCCGCGGCGAGACGATCGACCTATCCCGGATCCCGCTCGACGATCCCGAGGTCTATCGCGAGATCCAGGACGCGGACACGGTCGGGCTCTTCCAGATCGAAAGCCGCGCGCAGATGCAGAGCCTCCTGCGCACCCGTCCTGAGAACCTCGACGATCTCACCGTTCAGGTCGCGCTCGTCCGCCCGGGACCGATCCAGGGAAAGGCCGTGCACCCGTACGTCGAGCGGCGCCAGCGCAAGCGCGAGGACCCGACGTACGTGCCTCCGTACGACCACCCTTCGCTGGCCGAGCCGCTCGAGGACACGCTCGGCGCGATCATCTTCCAGGAGCAGGTGCTCGACGTCTCGATCGCGCTCGCCGGCTTCAGCATCGGCGAAGCCGAGGGTCTTCGCCGGGCGATGAGCAGGCGCCGCAGCCACGACGCGATCGAGGCGTATCGCCAGCGCTTCTACGACGGTGCTGCCGCGCGCGGGGTGAGCCGCGAGATCGCCGAGCTCGTGTTCGGGAAGATCAACGGCTTCGCGTCCTTCGGCTTTCCGAAGTCGCACGCTGCCGCGTTTGCGCTCCTCGCGTACCAGTCGGCGTGGCTTCGCCATCACTATCCGGCGGAATTTCTCTGCGCACTCCTGAATGCGCAGCCAATGGGCTTCTATCCACCCGCAAGCCTCGTTCGCGACGCACAGCGGCGCGGCGTCGAAGTGCTGCCGCCCGACATCAACGAGAGCGCCGACCGCTGCCAGATCCAGGGCGACGCCGTACGCGTCGGTCTCGCCTACATCAAGGGTGTGGGGGAGGAGCCCGCCAAGGCGTTCGTCACGGAACGTGAACGTGGCGGCCCGTTTCGAGGCGTCGTCGATCTTGCCCAGCGGGCGCCCCTGGACCGGCCGGGGCTCGAGGCGCTCGCTGCCTCAGGGGCCTGCGACTCGTTCGGCTGGCCCCGGCGCCAGCTGCTCTGGCGCCTCGGGCTCGCACCGCGTTCAGTGTCCGTGGGCGCCGGCGGGCTCGAGCGCCAACTCGCCCTCCCGCTCGAGCCGACGACGGAAATCCCCGGCCTGTCAGAGCAAACGCCGTGGGAGCGGATGCTCGCCGACTATCGCTTGACGAGCCTGTCCGTTGGCGTCCATCCGCTCGAGCTCCTGCGGCCGCACCTGCCCGCCGAGGTCGTTACGAGCGTGGAGCTTGCGCAGCTCGACAACGGCGCGGCCGTGACGCTCGCCGGCCTCGTGGTCGCACGCCAGCGCCCGGCGACGGCAAACGGTGTCGTCTTCATGCTCGTGGAGGACGAGTACGACCAGGTCAACCTCGTCGTCTCGCCCGAGATCTACGACCGCCACCGTGCTCTCGTCCGAGCGGAGCCGCTTCTGCTCGTGCGCGGTCGTTTCGAGCGCGTCGATCGCAACCGCAACATCGTCGTGAAGGAGCTCACGACGCTCGCGCCGCTCGCGCGCCGCGCAGCCAACGACGCCGAGGTGCGAGCCGCGATGCCCGCGGCGCATCACTTCGGCGGGCGGTGAGCCTTATGCGTCCTCGAAGTGCTCGGGCCACCAGGCGCGCAAACCACGCTCTGCGCCGGAAGCTCCGGGCTCGTCCGCGAGCTCGAGGACGGGAATGTCCTCCCAGTGATCTCGTTCACGTTCGCCGAGACGGGCGTGAAGCGGCACCTCGGGGTCTCCCAGCGTCTCGCCCGGCGAGACGAGCGCTCCGCTGAGGACGTACTGGCCCATGTCGACCAGCGCGATGGCGGCCCCGTCGACCATGCCCGGAGGGACGTCGAAGATCTCGAACTCCGGCCGGCCGAACTTGACGAGGCCGTGCGTATGCACCCAGAACGTCGCGCCGCTGTCGTTGACGGGAACGGTGTGCATGGTCGTGTGCTCACGCATGTCGAAGTCAGCGAGCGGTTCCTCGACCCGCCACCCGTCGGGGCCGAAGAAGCGCATGGCAAAGAAGTCGTTGACGCAGCCGTCCGCCGTCGCGGCAAGCTCCGACGCCCGCTTGGTTGCCTCGAGAACGGTTTGCGCGGGGGAGGCCCCCGCGTCGGTCACGACGACCTGCACTTCGTGTCTTGCCTCCGTTACCCGCCGCGCTAGGTCGTCGGTGAGTCCGATGTACTGCCAGATTCCGTGGTCCGGCAGGCGATCGACGTCGGGTTCGGGCTCTCGTACCTCGAGCTCGAGGGCGCCGCCTCCCTCGATTTGGATCACGTGGTCGAGCTCGGGCAGAGCCCCTGCGCAGCTGACGACGAACATGCAAAGCGGAGGTGGAGGCTCCCAGCGCCGCCCTCTACCGAACAAGGCCACGGGGGGCATGGTCGCAGGCCTCTTCGGATAATGCGCTCGTGGCACGTGTGCGTTCCCTCTGGCTCGAAGAAGCGCTCGCCGCCGAAGACGTTCAGGAGGAAACGCTCCAGAGCAATGACCAGGCAGACGTCTGCATCGTCGGCGGCGGTTACACCGGGCTTTGGACGGCGATCCGGATCAAAGAGCTCGAGCCTTCGGCGGACGTCGTCGTGATCGAGGCAGACATCTGCGGCGGCGGGCCGTCAGGGCGAAACGGCGGCTTCGCGCTCTCGTGGTGGTCGAAGATCGACACGCTCATCAAGCGCGCCGGCGAGACCGAGGCCCTGCGGCTCGCGCAGGCGGCAGAGTCGGTCGTCTCCGAGATCGGCGAGTTCTGCGCACGGGAAGCGATCGACGCGCAGTTCGAGCAGGACGGCTGGCTCTGGACGGCGACCTCCGCCGCGCAGGTGGGTGGCTGGAACGGCGCGATCGAGACCGCCGCGCGGCTTGGCGCCGAGCCGTTCGAGGCGGTGGACCCGAAGGAGTTGCGCGAGCGCACCGGCTGCGGCGCGCACGTTGCCGGTCTCTTCGACCGGGCAGCCGCCAAGGTGCATCCCGGCTTTCTCGCGCGGGGGCTTCGCCGTGCCGCTGCGACGCGCGGCGTGCGTATCTACGAGCACTCGCCGATGATCGAGC
Organism: uncultured Actinomycetes bacterium; assembly: GCA_963747715.1. Lineage (GTDB taxonomy): Bacteria > Actinomycetota > Thermoleophilia > Gaiellales > Gaiellaceae > CAVVGB01. The sequence goes on along the minus strand of CAVVGB010000009.1, from coordinate 323,328 downwards.
TCGATCGCGACCACGGCATGGTTCGAACTCCCAACGGCTCGGTCGAGTCCGATGCGATCGTGCTCGCGCTGAACGCGTGGGCCCTTCAGGTACCCGAGCTCCGGCGGGCGATCGTGGCCGTCTCGAGCGACATGATCGCGACGGCGCCGATGCCGGAGAAGCTCGCGGCGAGCGGCTGGACGGGCGGCGAGTGCGTCTCGAACTCGCGCCTGATGGTGCACTACTACCGAACGACGAAGGACGGCCGCGTGGCGTTCGGGCGCGGCGGAGGGCGTATCGCCTTCGGCTCGCGCGTGAACGAGAACTTCGACTACAACGAACGGCAGACGCGCGAGCTGAAAGAGGAGCTGCCGCAACTCGTCCCGGCTACCGCGGGTGTGCCGATCACGCACGCGTGGGGAGGGCCGATCGACCGAAGCCGCGACGGACTACCGGTCTTCGGCGCCCTGCCCGGGCGCACGCGCATCGTCTACGCGACCGGCTTCTCGGGGAACGGCGTGGCTCCGTCGCTGACCGCCGGGAAGATCCTCGCGTCGAGCGCGCTTCGCCGTGACGACGAGTGGTCCGGATCGTCGATCATGAGCGGAGTCCCAGCGCGCTTCCCGCCCGAACCGATCCGCTTCGCTGGCGGTCTCGTCGTCCGCGGGGCGGTGCGCCGCAAGGAGCACAGGGAGGACGTGGGCAAGTCCGTCGACCCGCTCACGATGCGAATCGCGGCGCTGGCGCCGGCCGGCTTCTTCCGCGTCGCCCGCCGGAGCTAGGAGGGTTTGGCGGAATTCGCTCCGCGGCCAGGCGGCATCAGCTGTATTTCGTCAAGCCCTCCTACTAGTCGACCTCGAGGCCGAAGCGCGGGAGTCGCTTGCGCACGGAGCGGTTGAAGAGCGCCCGGTATTCGTCGGCGCTCTCCTCGTCAAGGCTGGCGGCGTAGGCGTCGCGCATGGAGGTGAGCTCGTCGGTCCCTGTCTCCACGAGGTCGAGGAAGTCTCCGTAGCGCTCCTCGGCCTCATCCCGCGAAGCGTCGTTGTAGGCGCGGAGAGCCGCTTCGGTGTCGTGGATGAGCCCCGCCTGCTCGCCGAGGAAGAGATCGAGCTGGCGTTCGATGACTTCCGCGAAGCGGCGGCGCATGGCGCCTAGACTAGTGCGGCCCTGGCGCTGCTCGTCCGTACTTGGAACCTCTTTCACGGGCGAACCTCCCCGCCGAGCGGGCGCACGTACCTCGAGCGCATGATCCGGCTGATCACCGCGGACGCTCCCGACATCGTCGCGCTCCAGGAGGTGCCGCTCTGGGCGCTTCGACGTCTCGAACGCTGGAGCGGGATGACCGCCCGCACGGCCAAGACGATGCCCGCTCTTCTCGGTCCGCTCGCGCGCGTTGCAGCGTCGATCGACCCGATTCGCTTTCGCTCGATGGCGACCGGGCAGGCGAACGCGATCCTCGTCAACCCTCGTTTCGAGGTCGGCGAGCACAAGAAGGTCGTCCTCAATCCCGACCTCACCTGGCGCGCCCGCTTGCTTCAGTGGAAGCACCGCCGCGTCTGTCAGTCGCTCGAGGTCGGCTCCTCGGCGTACGAGCTCGTCGTTGCGAACCTCCACGCAGCCCCGGTCAAGCAGCAGATCGCGCTCGCGACCGAGTTTCTCGCTGGGGCGGACCGGTGCCTCCTCTGCGGCGATTTCAACCTGAGCAGGTTCCAGGTCGTAGGGTTCTCGTCGCCGATCGAGGGACTGGATCAGATCTACGCGCGCGGCCTCGACTTCGAGACGCCTCCCCTTGCCTGGCCCGAGGAGCGTCGACGCGTCGGAGACGTTCTCCTCTCCGACCACGCGCCTATCGAGGCGGTGATCGCATAGACCTCGAGGCCGTTCGCACTGAGCTTCCGGTCTGCGCGCGACTTGCGTACCTGAACGCGGGGACCTTGGGCCCGCTGCCGCGCAGAAGCGGCGAGGCCGTCGCGGCGTGGACGCGGCGCCTCGTCGAGGAGGGACGTTCGAGCAAGGCTCTCTTCGAGGAGCTGCTCGCTTTGCGTGAGCGCGTGCGCGCCGAGATCGCTGCTTTGCTGAACGCACCGGAGGGATCGATCGCGCTCACGACCGCCACGACGGACGGCTGCAACATCGTCCGGACCGGCCTTGGCATCGGACCCGCGGACGAGGTCGTCACCACGGACTCCGAGCACCCCGGCCTCTTCGGCGGCCTGTTGGCCTCGGGCGCCACCGTTCGCATCGCTGAGATCCGCGACCGGCCGGCCGGCGAGGCGCTTGCGCTCCTCGAAGATCAGATCACGGATGAGACGCGGCTCATCGCGCTCTCGCACGTCTCCTGGCTCACGGGCGCGGTCCTGCCCATCAAGCAGCTCGCCGAGCGACACGACATCCCTCTCCTTGTCGACGGAGCGCAAGGTGTCGGCGCCATCCCCGTCGACGTACGCGACCTCGGTTGCGACTTCTACACGGTGTCCGCGCAGAAGTGGCTGCTCGGGCCGGAGGCGACAGGGGCGCTGTTCGTGCGTCCCGAGCGCATCGAGGAGCTGCGGATGACCTTCCCGTCCTACCTCTCATGGCAATTCCCGGAGTACGTGCCGAAGCCCGACGCCTCCCGTTTCGACCCCGGGTGGCTCCCGGCGGGATCGCTCGCCGGGCTGGCGGAGTCCCTCGCCTTCGCGACCGACGTGGGCCCGGATCGCTTCCGTCACGCCCGCGAGACGGCAGCGCGCCTCCGGGACATGCTGGCCGCGCGGGGCCCTGTGATCACGGAGCCTGGACAGGCCACGCTGGTCAGCTGGCCGGCCGAGGAGCCCCAGATCGTGGCGGAGAAGCTCGCGGAGGCCGGCGTTGTCGTCCGCGACCTCCCGGGGACGGGCTGGGTTCGCGCCTCATGTGGCTTCTGGACGAGCGAGGAGGACCTCCAAAGGCTCATTCGAGCCATTTAGAAGCCGTTTTCGCGCGCCGATGGCATCGCGATGGCGCTTCTCCGTGGTGCCGCCCTCGTGGTCGTTGTCGCGTTCGTGCTCGCGGGCTGCGGCGTGGGTGGGGAAGAAGGCTCGGACGAGATCACGGCCGAGCAGCTCGCCGTCATGGTTCTGCCGCAAGAGGAGCTGGAAGGCGCCGCGAGCTTTCCCCTTGACGAGGCCGACTCCGGCTCGGTGAACGCAAAGGAAGCCGCCGAATCGACGATCGATCCGAAGGACGGCTCCAGCGACCTGCGGAGCGCCGGCTGGGCGGCCGGCTACGAGCTGAACTACACCGCGTCGGACACGAGCGCCATGCTCGCCAAGGCGCAGGGGTTGTTCAATGCCGGAAGCTCCGTCGACCTCTTCGACACGGAGACGTCGGCTCGGGCGTTCCTTCTGAGACAGATCCGGGATTACGAACGCTTCCGAGGCAAGGAGCGCGAGGGCGTCCGCCTCGTCAGCTTCGAGACTTTCGACGTGGACGTCGGCGACGAGGGATGGGGCGTCGAGTTCACGGCGCGCGGCAAGTTCACCCTGCACGCCACGGGCGTGTTCTTCCGGAGCGGACGGCTGGTCGCGACAGCGGGCTACGTGCGCGCGGACGAGGCGACGATGCGAGATGCCGCCATGAAGGCGGCGCGTGCTCTCGAATCGCGCATCGAGCGCTCGCTCACCGGAGAGCTGGACGCGAAGCCCGTTCCTCTTCCGAACGAGAACGACGAGCCCACGCAGGCGGAGCTCTCGAAGATGACGCTCGGGCTCGAGGACCTTCCCGCCGGCACACGGCTCATCGACGAGGGCCATTCAGAGGGGGACGACTTCGTCAGCTACTACAGGAGCTTCGACGTCGAGCAGACGATGATCGGCTCGTCGCACCTCATGGTCCTCCGCGCCAAGACGCAGGTCTATGACACGAAGGCCCGAGCCGAGTTCCTGATGCGCTCGCTCTCGACCTCGAAGGGGCGCGCGGAGTTCGCCAAGGGTGTCCTCCGTGGCTTCAGCCAACTAACAGGGGATCAGGCCAGCCACGTTCGCATCACACGGCTGCCCGGCGCGGGTGGCGACAGCACCGGGATCGTCGTCACCTTCGACATGGCCGGGAAGCGCTTCCGGACCGCGACGATCGTCGTCCGTTCGGGCCGCGCCGTCGCCGTCGTCTCGGGCTTCTGCACCGCGCACGCCGTGCATCCGGGCGACATGCCGCCGCTCGGCGAGACGGCACTTACCCGGCTCTCCGCGATTCCCGTCTAGCTCTCGGCCGTTCTCAACCCGAGCTGACCGGCGATCGGGCGCATCGCCGCGACGACGTTGCGAATGTGCTCGTCGAGGTCGATCCCAAGCTGCTCGGCGCCTTCGTAGACCTCGTCCCGGTGCACGCCCGCGGCGAACGACGGCTGCTTGAGCTTCTTGCGAACGGACTTCGGCTCGAGCGTCTCGATCCCATCGGGCCGGACGAGCCCACAGGCGTGGACGAATCCGGCGAGCTCGTCGCACGCGAAGAGCGTCTTCTTGAGCTGTGTGTCCCGGGGCATGGAGAGGTGCTCGGCGTGGGAGAGGACCGACTCGACGAGCTCCTCGGGGTAGCCCTCCTGTCGCAGGATGGGTGCGCCGTCTTGCGGATGCTTGTCGAGCGTCGGGTGTATCTCATAGTCGAAGTCGTGGAGGAGGGCGGTGGCGCGCCAGAGCTCCTCGTCCTCGCCGTAGTGCCGCGCGTACCACCCGACGGCGGCCTCGACCGCGAGCGCGTGGCGGCGCAGCGCCTCGCTCTGGGTGTACTTGGTGAGCGTGTCCCACGCCCGCTCGCGAGTGACCTCCATGGGGAAAATTAGGATAACTTCCTCCGTCCGCGCTACTGTCAGAGCGGCCAACCTCCTATGCAGACCACTGTCGTGTCCGATGCCGTGATGGAGGCCTTCGTCATCGAAGGCGCCCGCCCGCTGAACGGGGCGATCCGTGCTGCGGGCAACAAGAACGCCGCCCTCCCAATCATCGCGGCCGTGCTCCTCACCGACGAGCCGGTGACGCTCACGAACGTCCCGGCGATCACCGACGTTGAGACGATGCTCGAGCTCGTCGCCGACCTCGGCGTCGACGTCGAGCAAGTGGGCGGCGGCGAGGTGCGGATCCACGCCGCCGACGTCACGAAGCGCGAGCTCGACGAGGTGCTCTGCAGCCGCATCCGCGCGTCGGTCCTACTTGCCGGCCCGCTGCTCGCGCGCTGCGGCGAGGCGATCATTCCGCCGCCCGGCGGCGACGTGATCGGGCGCCGGCGACTCGACACGCACATCCACGCTTTCTCGCGGCTCGGTGCGCACGTGCACGCCAACCGCCGCTACCACATGCGCACGGACGGTCTCGTGGGAGCGAACGTCTTCCTCGACGAGGCGTCGGTCACCGGCACGGAGAACACGCTGATGGCGGCCGTGCTCGCGCGCGGGGAGACGATCATCGGCAACGCGGCAAGCGAGCCGCACGTCCAGGACCTGTGCCGCTTTCTCGTCTCGCTGGGAGCGGAGATCGAGGGCATCGGATCGAACGTGCTCCGTGTCCGCGGCGTTGAACGCCTGCACGGGGGCAGCTGGCGCATCTGTCCCGACCACATCGAGGTGGCGAGCTTCATCGGCCTCGCCGCGGTCACCGAGGGCGACATCCTCATCGAAGACGTGGTGCCCGAGCATCTGTCGGCGATCTGGCCCGGCTTCGAGCGGCTCGGGGTCACCTGGGAGGTCGGCGACTCCTGGGTTCGCGTCCCCGACGGCCAGGAGCTCGCCGTCAAGGACGACATCGGATCTCAGATCCCGAAGATCGAAGACGGGCCCTGGCCGGCGTTCCCCGCCGACCTTACGTCGATCGCACTCGCGGTGGCGACGCAGGCACGGGGCACCGTGCTCATCTTCGAGAAGATGTTCGAGAACCGGCTGTTCTTCGTCGACAAGATCGTGAACATGGGCGCGCGGATCATCCTCTGCGATCCGCACCGCGCCGTCGTCAACGGTCCGGCTCGCCTGTACGGGGGGCGGATGGAGAGCCCCGACATCCGAGCCGGCATGGCGATGCTGATCGCGAGCCTGGCCGCCGAAGGGACGTCGACGATCGGGAACATCGGCCAGATCGACCGCGGCTACGAGCGGATCGACGAGCGCCTCCGCGCCCTGGGCGCGAGCATCGAGCGCGTCGAGGGCTAGCACCCCATCGGCCCGCTGCCGAAGCTGAGGCGCTAGGGTTCCGCGCCGGTGGCTGAGAAGCGCGCAGTCCGTACCGACAAGGCTCCGAAGCCCTTCCAGGGCGCGCCGTACTCGCAGGGCATCGTGTTCGGCGACCTCGTATTCGTCTCGGGTCAGGTCGCGATCGACCCCGGTACGAACGAGCCGATCGGCGGCGGCATCGAGCAGCAGACCGAACGAACGCTCGAGAACGTGAAGGGGGTCCTGGAAGAGGCCGGATCGAGCCTCGACAAGGTCCTCAAGGCCTCGATCTTCCTCGCAGACTTCGCCGACTTCCCCGCCATGAACGAGGTGTATGGGCGCTTCATGGGCGACACGCCGCCCGCTCGCGCGACCGTTCAGGTAGCCGGCCTGCCGTCAGGCGTGAAGATCGAGATCGAAGTCGTCGCGCATCTGTAAGCGCGACTCCGGGGCTAGGGCCGGCGGACCGTCTTCTTGAGGTAGGCGGTCGTGTAGCCCGACTTGCTGACCCGGAAGGTCACCTTGCGAAGGCTCGTCGGCCTGAGCGAGAAGGTCGCGATACCGGACGAGTTCGTCGTCCTCGTCGTCGTCGTGACGCCCGCGCCGGAGGCGCGCACAGTCGCGAAGCGAATGGGCGCGAGGGACACAGAATCCTTGACGTGGATCTCGATGGTCTTGGTGCGGTTCTTCACGAGCCGGCCCTTCGAGCCGAGGCTGAAGATCCCCGAGACCGTGGGGCCGCCCGAGCTGGACATCGCAGGCAGGTCGAAGGTGCGGGTGGCCCAGTCGCCTTGGTTGCCGTCGGCGTCGATACCGGCCACCCGCCACCAGAAGTGCCCGCCGTTCGTAAAGGCGGTCGAGATCATCGTCGACGCGAAGCGCGGGTCATCGGTCGTCTTCTGCTCGATGAAGGGCGTGAAATCCTCGCGGGCGGAAATCTGAATCTTGTAGTTCTTCATTCCCGTCTTCGCATCCCAGTGCAGGAGCAGCCTGTTCTGCCCGGCGTCGGAGGTCGGGTTCTGCGGCTCCTGGATGACGTGTGTGAACGTCGACGTCTCCGACCACGGACCGGACACCGTCGTAAACGTGCTCGCGGTCGGGAATTCCGCGCGCACCTTCAACGTCATGATCCCGACACCGGTGAACTTCTGCCACGACGAAGCCGTGGAAGGGAAGCCCGCGAACTGGGTGTGGTCACCGTCGGACTCCTGGACGTCGAGGGTGTACGAAACGGCGCCGGGAACCGGCGACCAAGAGATGACCGGCGGGGCTTCGGCGGTGCCAAAGTCGTCCATGTCGAGGACCGGAGCCGGTAGAGAAATCTGGAAGCTGCGGTAGTCCGACCACGTGAGTCCCCTGTTCTGCTCGTCCTCCGGGGCAACACGCCAGTAGTACGTCTGCGCGGACTGGTACGTCTTGAGAGAGGTGTAGGCGGTCGAGGCGGTCCGCGTGTCGTCGAGGAGCGGAGCGCTGAACGTGATCTCGTCGTCGACCTGGACGCGGTAGCGCCGGGCGCCGTAGATCGAGCTCCATTCGAACGTGGGCTGTCCCGCGAAGCTCGCTGCGTCGTCGGGGGCGAGCATCTCGGGCGGAGTGGTCTGCTTCTGGAAGTCCGCGTACGCTCCGAGCGCCGGATTCCCCTGGGCACCGCTGCCGTTGAAGCCGGTGGCCGGAAGGACGACCCAGTAGTACGAAGTCTCCTCGTCGGCGTAGGTAAGGGGCGCCGTTCGCGTGCGCACGGCGTACGCCGGGACGTGGGTGATGGCGTAGTCGATGATGGTCGTGAAGGACGGGTCTTTTGCGACGATCACCCAGTACGAGTTCATGCCGGCGATGGGCTTCCACGTGAAGAGCGGGTTGGCGCCGACCGTCTCGGTTCTGAACGGGCCCAGATAGTCATCGGCGCCGAGGTAACCAGGGTTGCAATCCGGCGAGCAGACGTCGCCTGCTGGCGCGCCGGAGTAGGTGAAGGACGGTTGGGAGGCCCCGTTGCCGAGGAACGTGTAGTCGCCCCAGATGGCCGTGCTCAGGGAGACGCGACCGCTACGTGCCCGCACACGCGCGCAGTAGGACTCGCCGGCCGCGATCGCGCGGATGTCTCTGGAGACGCTGAAGCCGGAGCTGAAGGGGAGGGTAGTGCTCGCGTTGCCGAGCGGCGTCCACGAGGTCGAAGACGTCGGAACCGTCCAGCGCGCGCTGCTTGAAGCCGTCCAGTTACACATCTCGGGGCTGCCGTTCACGCTTTGGAACGGGACGACGTCGACCTGGTAGCTCGCCGCGCCAGGCACCGGGTCCCACGTGAGGATGGGCGTGTCCGTCTGGTAGCCGTCCGTGCCGGGCTCCAGATCGGTGCCGGGATCGTTCGCGTCGCGCATGCGGAGGTTCTTGATCGAGTCCTCGCTGAGGTCGGGATAGTTGTCGAACGTCTTGTCGAAGCTCGGTCCTTCGTTCCAGACGCCGGCGTTCCCGCCCCGGTCGATGGCCCGCACGCGCCAGTAGTAGGTGTTGTTCGCGAAGACTTCGAGCGGAGTGAGCGTCGTCGACACCGGCTTGTCGGTGCAGCAGACCTTCGATGCCGGGTCGAAGTTGGAGTCGGAGTTGACCTCGACCTCGTATCTCGCGGCGCCGGGGACCATGTCCCAGGCGAACTGCGGGTCGAAGTGCTCGGTGCTCGGTGCGAGGTCGTTCAGGAATGGCGTCGTCTCCGACGGCCACTCCCAGGTGAAGGATCTCACGGCCGACTGCTCGCCCGGGTTTCCCTGAGCGTCGAGCGGCGTGATCGCCCAGTAGTAGGTGTTCGAAGCGAGGAGCACGTTGGGGGCGAGGTTCGTCGCCTGGACTTCCCAGGGGTCCCCGCTGCTGGTCACGAGTGAAGCGAGTGCTTCGTCGCGTGCGAGGAAGACACGGTATTTCGCCGCGCCGGGCACTGGGTTCCAGCGGAGCACGAGGGGATCAGCGGGGAACGAGACGGTGGCTTCGTCGGCCGGCGTCGAGAGCGTCGGAGTCTCCGCCCAGAGCTTCTCGATGCTCATGACCGCGCTCCAGTTGGAGACGCTCCCGCCGGAGTCGATGCTCGCAACACGCCAGTAGTACACCCCGTTCGGAACGGTCTTCTCAGGTGTTGCGCGCGTGTTGCGCGTCGAGATGTTGAAGAGCGGCGAGTTGAAGTTCGGGTCCGCTGCGAGCTGGAACTGGTACCGCGCGGCCCCTGCGACTCCGTTCCACGCGAAGGCGGGGAGGAAGGGGACCTCCTGCCCGTCGGGCGGGCCGATCGGATCGGGGACAGGCGGAGCACTCCCTGCGGGCGCCACGGAGATGAGAGCGACGGCGAGCGCCGCGACGAGGAGGCGCGTTTTCATGGCCTTGGCGACGTAGACCCCGGGGTTTCCATGCGTACTGTTGAACCGTCGTCGCCAGGAGGCAGCAGGCAAATCCCCCACCTGAGGGGGATTCGGATCGGCCCAGGCAGGGGCCCCAAGAGTGTCGGCTGCACCGTCGAATTTCCTCTGCGTATGGCCGTACGAGTTTCAAGCGGCCGAGCGTGCTTGCCTTCACCCGAACGGCTAGAGCCGGGCCGTCCGACAGAACAGGTTTTGTCGGCCTGGCACCCCTCGCAGGGCCTACCCGGGAATTGCCGGGTCGGGGTCTAACCTTGAGGCGTGGACGTCATCGTCAGCCACACGAACACAGACTTCGATGCATTTGCCGCAATGTTGGCGGCTCGCCGCCTCTATCCGGGCGCCGTCGTCGCTCTCTCGGGCTCCCTGAACAAGAACGTGCGGGAGTTCTACCGCCTGCACTCCGAGGAGCTCGACGTGGCCGAGCCCGGACGCGTCGACACGAAGGCCATCAAGCGGCTCATCGTCGTCGAGACCACGAGCCCCGAGCGGCTCGGCGAGTTCGAGCGCGTGGCGCGGGACTCGAAGGTCGAGGTCGTCGTCTTCGACCACCACGGCGAGGGGCAGCCGGACTGGGCGCCCGCGGGCAACGTCGTGCGCTCGAACGACGGTGCGCTCACCACGACGATGGTGTCGATCCTGGCCGAGCGCGAGGTCGAGGTGAGCCCGCTCGAGGCGACCGTGTTCGCCCTCGGCATCCACGAAGACACCGGCTCGCTCACGTACCCGGGCGTCACCCTCCGCGACGCCGAGGCGGTCGCCTGGTGTCTTCGCCACGGCGCCAGCCAGGAGATGGTCGCTCAGTACCTGCACTCCCCCCTTGGCGAGGGCGAGCGGGCGCTGCTCGATGCGCTCCTGAACGCGCTCGAGACTCATTGCGCCGGCGGCTTCGAGGTGCTCGTCGCGGCGGTGTCGTGGCCGCAGTACGTGGACGGCATCTCGAACCTCGCGCACAAGCTCGTCGACCTCACGGACTGCCGCGCGCTCGTCTGTCTCGTCGAGATGGACGAGCGGGTTTTTTGCGTCGTGCGGACGCGCGTCGCCGAGCTCGACGCCGCTGCCGTCGCGGGCGCCCTCGGAGGCGGGGGTCACGCGCAGGCCGCATCGGCGATTCACCGCGGGGCGATCGCCGAGGCGAAGAAGATCGTTCTCGAGGCGCTGCCGTCGGCGGTGCGCGAGGGCGTCACCGCGCGCGAGATCATGTCGCAGCCGGTGCGCTTCGTCTCACCGGACGATTCCGTCGCGCACGCAATGGTGCTGTGCCAGCGACACCGCCAGAGCGGGATTCTCGTGGGGGAGGACGGAGCGCTCGCGGGAATGGTGACGCGCGAGGACCTCGACAAGGCGATCGGCCATGACCTCTCGCACGCTCCCGTCAAGAGCGTGATGAGCTCGGAAGTGGTCACGTGCTCGGAGGACACGCCCCTCGCCGAGCTTGTCCGCCTCGTGGCTGCCTCCGACGCGGGCCGTGTCCCCGTCGTGCGCAACGGGAAGGTGGTCGGCGTGGTCGCGCGGAGCGACCTCCTGCGCGCGCTCGAGGAGCCGCACCGGGACGGAGTGGCAGGCGCCGGCGTGAGCATCGCCGACAAGCTGGACGCGCTCGCGCATCTCCAGCCGGTCTTCGAGGCCGTGCAGGCGGTCAGCGAGCCGTTCGACGGCGTCTACCTCGTTGGCGGCGCGGTGCGCGACGTGCTCATGGGTGAGCCGAACTTCGACGTCGACATCGCCGTGGAAGGCGACGGGATCGCTTTCGGCAAGGCGCTCGCCCGCGTGCTCGGCGGCCGCCCGGTCCCGCACGAGAAGTTCGGAACGGTGGTCGTGCTCCACGGCGAGGGCGGGCGCATCGACGTGGCCACGGCGCGGACAGAGTTCTACGACTACCCGGGTGCGCTGCCGGCGGTCGAGCAGGCGTCGATCCGCCAGGACCTCTATCGGCGCGACTTCACCATCAATGCGATGGCGGTGTCGCTGAAGGGTGAGGACTTCGGACGGCTCGTCGACTACTTCGGCGGTCACCGCGACCTCGAAGGTCGCCTCATCCGCGTGCTGCACAACCTCTCGTTCATCGACGATCCCACGCGCATCTTCCGCGCCATCCGCTACGAGAATCGCTACGGGTTTCGCATGGACGCGCACACGCTCGCCCTCGCGCGCGCTTGTGTCGAGATGGAGCTCGTGGGTGAGCTGTCGAGCGCGCGGCTGCGCGACGAGCTTCAGGACCTCTTCTCGGAGGAGCGCGTCACGGACTCAGTGCGGCGGTTGGCGGAGCTCGGCATCGACCGGGCCGTGCACGCGCGCCTGGCGGCGGACGACGACGCGGCGCGCCTGATCGAGCAGCTCGACGGTCTGCGCATGCGCTACGCCCCTTCCGCTCCGGCATGGCGCCTTCGGCTGGCCGTGCTCGCGCGCAAGATGTCCTCGACGGAGGTGCTGGACTGGTCCGACCGTCTCAAGCTGCGCCGGCGCGACGCCGAGCGGATCGCCGACGCCGTCACGGTTGCGCCGCGTCTCCGTGAGCTCGTCGCCGGCATCAAGGACGCGGCGGAGCTTCGAGCCGTCGTCGAGCCGCACGATCCCGACGGGGCGCTGCTCGCACTCGCCCAGGCCAAGGGCAAGGGGGCTAAGCAGCTGACGCGCTACTTCGAGGAGCTGCGCGGCGTGCGCCTGGAGATCTCGGGCGGGGACCTTGTCGCACTCGGACTGGGGGAGTCTCCACGCGTCGGGGCCGTGCTCGAGGAGCTTCTCCGCCTCAAGCTCAACGGCCAGCTCGACGGGCGCTCCGCCGAGCTCGAGGCGGCGCGCGAGCTACTGCGGGCGTAAATGGACATCGAGACGCTTCTCCTGCTTCTCCCGATCGTGCTCGTGAGCCTGACGCTGCACGAGCTCGCGCACGCGTGGGTGGCGTGGAGACTTGGCGACCCGACCGCTCGCGACCAGGGGCGCCTGACCCTGAACCCGCTCGTGCATCTCGACCCGCTCGGGACGACGATGTTCATCCTGACGGCGCTCCTCGCCAATCTCCCGTTCGGCTGGGCGCGTCCAGTTCCGGTCAATCCCGGCTACTTCCGCCGGCCGAAGGAGGGAATGGCCCTCGTCGCGGCGGCCGGCCCGGCGATGAACTTCCTCCTTGCGCTTTTGTGCCTGGCCGTCATCCGCCATGTGGATCTCGGAGGTGCAGGCGCTCGAGGTTGCGGAGAACGCCTACATCGTCAACGTCGTGCTCGGGCTCTTCAACCTCATCCCGGTCCCGCCGCTCGACGGCTCCCGGATCATCGGCGTGCTCATGGACCGCGCGACCTACGCGCGCTGGATCCAGCTCGACCAGTTCGGGATGCTGATCGTGTTCGGCGCCTTCTTCATCTTCCAGGACGAGTTCTCGCGGCTGATGATCGACGCGCTCAGGAACATCACCGAGGTGATGGATGTGCTGGTGCTCGCGTGAAGCTCTTCGAGTGGGATGCCGGCGGGCCGTACCGCGTCGCCTTCTCGACACGCCTCGGCGGTGTGAGCGACGGGTCGTTCGAATCACTGAACCTCGGCATCCTCACGGCGGACGAGCCGCAGAACGTCGTCGAGAACCGGACGAGGCTCTGCGCGGCCGTTGACGCTGATCCGGAACAAGCGACGATGGCCTGGCAGGTCCACGGTGAGCGCGTCACCGAGGCGGACGCGCGCGGCATCGTCACTCCGGGGACGCTGTACGAGCGCTGCGACGGGCTCTGGACGGACGAGCCGCGCCGCGCGCTCATGCTCGTCACCGCGGACTGCTTCCCCGTCGCGCTCGCTCGCACCGCCGGACCCCCGCGGCTCACCGTCCTTCACGTTGGCTGGCGTGGCCTCCTGGGCGGCATCGCCGCCGAGGGCGTTGCGGCGATGGCGGGGAACGGGATCGCCGCGGCGATCGGCCCCGGTATCGGGCCCTGTTGTTACGAGGTGGGTGAGGAGGTGGCCGAGCCGTTTCGCACCAGGTTCGGCGACGACGTAGTGGACGGCCGCAACCTCGACCTCGGGCTTGCCACGGAGCGAGCGCTACTCGAAGCAGGATGCGCCACCGTCGAGCGCAACGGGCATTGCACGTCCTGCGAGGCGGATCTCTTCTTCTCCCATCGTCGCGATCGCGGGCGCACGGGCCGACAGGGAGTCATTGCCTACATCGCCTGAGCTGACCGCCCAGATCAGGGCGAACTACGAGCGCGTCCGCTCGGAGGTCGGCCCGGGCGTAACGGTCGTCGCCGCCACGAAGTACGCCTCGCCTGCGCAGATGACGCTCCTCGCCGACGCGGGCATCGAGGTGGTGGGGGAGAACCGCTTGCAGGACCTCGTCGCCAAGCAGGCCGAGGTCGGCGACCGTTTTCGCTGGCATTTCATCGGACATCTCCAGTCACGCAAGGCGAAGGAGGTCTCCGGCCTCTGCGAGCTCGTGCATTCCCTCGACTCGCTCTCCGCAGCCAAGCGCCTGTCCGCTCCGGCGCTCGTCGAGGTCAACCTGGGCGGGGAGGAGAGCAAGTCGGGGGTCTCGCGCGGGGAGCTCGCCGCCTTCCTGCGGGACGTCCGGGAGATGGGGGTGGAGGTGCGAGGTCTCATGACGATGCCCCCCCTCGCCTACGACCCGGAGCTTTCCCGGCCCTACTTCAGGGAGCTACGCGCCCTCGCGGGCGAGCATGGCCTCACGGAGCTGTCCATGGGCAGTTCCCAGGACTACCGGGTGGCCGCCGAGGAGGGCGCGACCCTGGTCCGCGTGGGCTCCGTTCTGTTCGGCCGTTAGGATTTACGGGCTAAATGGGTCTAGGACAGGTTTGGAGCCGTGCTCTCGTCTACTTCGGCATCGTCGAGGAGGACGAGTACTGGGACGAGGAGGCCTACGCCGCCGAGGAGGAGCTCGAGCGGCGCTACGCCGAGCCGGCCAATGCCAACGTGCGCCGGCTGGGCGCCCGCCGCTCCCAGGGCGAGTTCGAGGACTGGTCGGAGCCGGAGCCCGCAGGAGGCGGGGCGAAGACCGCCGTCCTACGCCCGGCGGGCGGGCGGCGGCCCCTCGAGGCCGTCGCATCGGCCTCCGTCCGCGTCCACCTCGTCGTGCCGAGGAGCTTCAACGACGCGCAATCCATCGCCGACAAGTTCAAGGACGCGGTGCCCGTCATCCTCAACCTCCAGGGCACGGACGTCGAGCTCTCGAAGCGCCTGATCGACTTCTCGAGCGGCCTCACCTATGCCCTGAACGGCGGGATGCAGCGCGTCGCCGACAAGGTCTTCCTCCTCACGCCGCGGAACGTCGAGGTCTCGGCGGAGGAGCGGGCCCGCCTCATCGAGCGCGGCTTCTTCAATCAGAGCTAGCTCTCGGTCCGGCTTGAGCGTTACCGTTCCCGCCATGCTCCTGGCGGACTGGGCGGACACCGCGAAGGACTTCGTCTACGTCCTTTCGCTCGTCTACCTCATCTGCATCATCGCGTACATCATCACGTCCTGGATCCCGCTTCCCTACAACGTCACGCTCAACCGGATCCAGCGCTTCCTCTACGACGTCGTCGATCCGTACCTGCGGCTCTTCCGCCGTTTCATCCCGCAGCTTCGTCTCGGCGGCCTCGGCCTCGACCTCTCGCCGATCATCGCCATCCTCGTTCTCATAGCGGCGAGACAAATCGCGTTCTCGATCATCGACCGGATCAGCTAGGAGGGGTTCCAAGGCCGGCGGCGAAGGGGACGTTTCGATGTCCCTGACGCCTGTCGAAATCCGGCACCTGAAGCCGCGCCGCGGCCTGTTCGGCTACGAGCGCGACACGGTCGACGGCCTGCTCGAGGAGATCGCCGCGAGCTTCGAGAACGTCTGGCGTGAACGCGCCGACCTGCGCGACGAGGTCGAGGACCTCGAGAGCGAGCTCGCCCGCCACCGTGAGATCGAGAGCGCACTTCGCAGCACGCTGCTCTCGGCGGAGCGCATGGCGGACGACGTCCGCGCGCAAGCCCACCGCGAGGCCGAGGTCATCATCGCTGAGGCGCGGGCCCGGGCCCGGGACGTCACGGGCGGCGCGGAGATGGAGCGCGAGCGCATCGCCGCCGACGTGCGCCGGCTGCGCACCCTGCAGGCCGATCTGCGGGCGGAGTACAGGGGGTTTTTGCACGCGGCGCTCGAGCGTCTGGACGCGGACACCGAGCCTCGCCAAGCCTCCGGCCAGGCTGCCTGAACCCGCCTGCCACCGGGCTATACTCAGCCCGTGGCCCCGGACAGCACCGTAAATGCGGAGCATTTCCGCACTCTTCTCCTGGAGGAGCGCAAGCGCGTGGCCGGTGCCCTTCATCACCTGCACGAGCAGAACTCGCGATCGCTCGAGGACGAGACCGAGGAGGAGACCTACGACAACCACCTCGCCGACTCGGCGACGGCGACGCTGAACCGGGAGATCGACTACACGCTCGAGGAGAACTCGGAGCACGTTCTGGCCGCCATCGAAGAGGCGCTCAGCCGTATCGACGAGGGAACGTTCGGTACGTGCGCCCGGTGCGGCAAGACGATCGCCGAGGAGCGCCTCGAGGCCATCCCCTACGCGACTAGGTGTATCGACTGCAAGCGCCTCGAAGAGAGGGGTTGACGAAACCTGCACCGCGGCTGATCGACGTTCGCGTCGGATCGGCCACGGACGGACGCGTGCCGATCTCGATGGTCGAGAGGTCGCTCGCCGCGCGCCCGTTCCATTGGCTCGGGCTCCTGGCCGTGTCCTGCGCGGCGGTCATCGCCGACCAGCTGACGAAGCAGATCGTCATCAGCCAGCTCGAGCTGGGCGACTCGGTCCACGTCACGGGCCCGCTGTACATCCACCACGTCACGAATCCCGGCATCGCCTTCGGGTTGTTCTCGAGCTGGGCGTCGATCGTCACGGTCGTGACGGCCTGCGCGGTCGGGTGGATGCTCGTTTACTTCGCGAAGGCGGGTGCGCGACACCCGATCCTGCCGGTCGCGCTCGGGCTCCTGATCGGCGGGAGCCTGTCGAACCTCATCGACCGACTTCGGCTCGGCCACGTGACCGACTTTCTCGACCTGCGCTTCTGGCCCGCCTTCAACCTCGCCGACACGTTCATCGTCGTCGGCGTGGCCATCCTGCTCGCGGCGCTTGTCGCTGCCGAGCGCCAGCCTCGCATTCGCCGGACGGTCTCTAAACCAAGTGGCTAAATCCCGCGTCGCCGTGCCGCCGCAGGCGGCCGGCGAGCGGCTCGATCGCTTCCTTGCCGGCCTAACGGAGCTCGGATCGCGCGCGGCTGCCGAGAGGCTCGTCGACGAGGGACGAGTGCTCGTGGACGGCGCGCGGCGCTCGAAGAGCCACCGTCTGGCCGGCGGCGAGGAGCTCGAGCTCGACATCCCCGAGCGGCGGCCCGAGCGATCTCGTCCCGGAGGACCTGCCGATCCGCGTCGCCTACGAGGACGAGCACCTGCTGGTGGTCGACAAGCCGGCCGGCATCGTCGTGCATCCCTCCGCCGGTCATGCGCAAGGAACGCTCGTGCACGGTCTGCTCGGCGAGGGGATCGCCGGCGGCGAGGAGGCTGGCCGCCCCGGGATCGTCCATCGCCTCGACCGCGACACGTCCGGGCTCTTGGTGGTCGCGCGGACCGACGAGGCCCACCGGCGGTTGCAGGAGCTCGTGGGCAAGCGCGAGCTCGTGCGCGAGTACCTGGCACTCGTTCGCGGGCGCCCGCGCTCACGGGCGGGACGGATCGAGGCGCCGATCGGGCGCGACCGGGTCGATGCCACGCGGATGTCCCTCGACACCGTGACGCCGCGGGATGCCATCACGCACTTCGAGCTCCTCGAGGCCCTGCGACACCACGCCCTTCTGCGGGTAAGGCTCGAGACGGGGCGGACGCACCAGATCCGCGTCCATCTCGCCGCCGTCGATCTGCCGGTGTCAGGTGATCCCGTTTACGGCGTTCCTGGCGACCTCGGGCTCGAGCGGCAGTTCCTGCACGCAGCGCGGCTCGCGTTCGCACACCCGTTCACGGAGGGCGCGGTGGACGTCGAATCGCCGCTGCCCGCGGATCTGCTCCAGGCGCTGGAGAACGCACGCGCTGAGTAGGGGCCGGGCATGCCCGGCCCGGAAGCGCTACGCGGCCCGAGCCGCCTTGTGCGCGTACAGCCGCTCGTCCGCGTGGGCGACGAGCTCGTCGACGGTGGAAGCCTCCGTCGGAAAGAACGCGCGCGCCGGCGGAGACCGAGATCTCGGGCGGCAGCCGGCTGTACAGCCGGTCGAGGAATGACGCGAGCCGCTTGGGCTCGGTCTCGAGCAGGATCGCGCCGAACTCGTCTCCGCCGAGACGGCCGACGGAGTCGGATTCGCGCACGGTGACCGCGAGCGCACGCGCGAACTCGCGCAGCAGGCGGTCGCCCTCCTGGTGCCCTTCTCGGTCGTTCGTCTCCTTGAACCGGTCGAGGTCGAAGAGGGCGAGGGCGAGCCGTCCGTTGTAGCGCCGGGCCCTGGCCGTCTCGGCCTTGAGACGCGCGTGGAACGCCGCGTGGTTCAGAAGGCCCGTGAGGGAATCGCGCCGCGCGCGCTCCGCGAGACGGCCCGTGACGAGCCCGACGTACTGCTCGACGGCGGCGTCCACCTTGACGCGCGCGTCCCGGTCGCCGCGGCGCTCGTACACCCGTCCGAGCGCGAGCAGCTCGCCGACGATGACGTTCGGGGCGATGCCCTCCTCCTGGCGCTCCCGCGCCCGGCGGACGAGCGCGCCCACGGGGTCATCGGAGTGTGGCGACCGGCCTTCGCCGCCGAAGTCGCCTTCGAATTCCCACGCCGAAGCGGGCACTCCGACCACGTCTCAAGGCTAGAGAGGGCGTCGGATAGAATGAACGCGTCAGTACCCCTACCCGGCGGTATCACGCGGGTGGCGGTGCCGGGCCTGTCCCGGTTCCACCCGACTCCGCCGGCCGGCACGAAATCAACCGAGGAGGAATCAGTTTGTCTGTCGTCTCCATGCGAGAGCTGCTGGAGGCCGGAGTGCACTTCGGCCACCAGACCCGCCGCTGGAATCCGAAGATGCGCCGCTACATCTTCACCGAGCGCGGCGGCATCTACATCATCGACCTGCAGCAGACGCTGGCGCTCGTTGAGCAGGCGCACGCGTTCGTTCGCAACATCGCCGAGCGTGGCGGCACCGTCATGTTCGTCGGCACGAAGAAGCAGTGCCAGGACTCGATCGCCGAGGAAGCGGCGCGCATCGGCATGCCGTACGTCAACCACCGCTGGCTCGGCGGCCTGCTCACGAACTGGCGGACGATCTCCGAACGGATCGAGCGTCTGCACGAGCTTCGGCGCCTGCGCGAGGAGGGCCAGCTCGAGCTGCTGCCGCCCAAGGAGCGCATGGCCATGATCGCCGAGGTGGAGAAGCTCGAGCAGAATCTCGGCGGTGTGATGAACATGAAGAGCATCCCCGACGCGCTGTTCGTGATCGACCTGCGCAAGGAGCAGCTCGCGGTGCGCGAGGCGCGCCGGCTCGGCATCCCGGTCGTCGCGCTCGTCGACACGAATTGCGACCCCGACGACGCCGACTACGTCATCCCTGGTAACGACGACGCCATCCGCTCGTGCAGCCTCATCGTGCGCGCCGTCAGTGCAGGTTTCCAGGCCGGCCAGACCGGCGTCACCGCCGAGGAGATGGCCCCTGTCGCCGCCGAGGCCGCCGAGCCGGCCGAGGCGGAGGAGCGGGCCGAGGAGCTCGTGCAGGAAGAAGTGCCGGCCGAATGAGTACGCCGACGATCTCCGCGTCGCAGGTCAAGGAGCTTCGCGACCAGACGGGCGCGGGCATGATGGAGTGCAAGCGCGCGCTCGTCGAGTCCGACGGTGATCTCGAGGAGGCACGTCGCATCCTGCGCGAGCGAGGCCTCGCCGCCGCCGGCAAGCGTGCCGGCCGCGAAACGACCGAAGGCAAGGTGCTCGCGAGGATCGACGGAAACGTGGGAACGATCGTCGCCGTTGGGTGCGAGACCGAGCCGGTCTCGAAGAACGACGAGTTCCTGGCGTTTGCGCGCCAGGCGCTGGATGCGGTGCACGACAATGGCCCGGGCGCGGCCGAAGAGCTCGACGACGAGCGTCTCGAGCTGATCGGAAGGATCGGCGAGAACATCGTGGTCGCCGGCGCCGCGCGCTTCGAGGCGGCGGACGACGAGGTGCTCTCGGCCTACATTCATCCACCGGCAGAGAAGATCGGCGTGCTCGTGCGGGCGAAGGCGACACCGGAGCTCGCTCGACTGGTTGCGATGCACATCTCGTTCGCGAACCCTCGTTTTCTCGCGCGCGATGACGTTCCCGAGAACGAGGTCGCCGAGGAGCGCGCGATCTACGAGAAGCTCGACGACGTCGCGGCCAAGCCGGAGCACATCCGTTCGCAGATCGTCGAGGGCATGCTGGGGAAGCGGTACTTTGCGGAGCACGTGCTGCTCGACCAGGAATGGATCCACGACTCGTCGCTCAGCCTCGGCAAGGCGTTGGCCGAGCACGGTGCCGAAGTGCGCGAGTTCGTGCGGTTCAACGTCGGCGGGTGAGCGTCCAGCCAGAGAGTGAGGTCGTGCGGGCGGCGCCGGCCGAAGGCGCCGCTTTCCAGCGCATCCTTCTCAAGCTGTCCGGCGAGGCGCTGCTCGGCCGCAACGAGTACGGCATGGATCCCGAGCGCATCGAGGCGATCGCCCGCGAGATCAAGGGCGTGCACGAACGCGGGGTTCAGACCGCGCTCGTCATCGGCGCGGGGAACATCTACCGCGGCATGGAGGCCGCCGCAGACGGCATGGACCGGGCGACTGCCGACTACGCGGGCATGCTCGCCACGCTCCTCAACTGCCTGGCCGTCCAGGATGCACTCGAGCGGGTCGGCGTCCACACCCGCGTTCTGTCAGCCATCACGGTCAGCGAGGTCGCCGAGCCGTACATCCGGCGCCGCGCGATCCGCCACCTCGAAAAGGGCCGCGTGGTCATCTTCGCGGGGGGAACCGGCAACCCGTTCTTCACGACCGATACCGCCGCCGCCCTACGCGCGCTCGAGATCGGAGCCGAAGCCATCCTTATGGGCAAGAACCGCGTCGAAGGCGTCTACGACGGCGATCCGAACGAGAATCCCGATGCGGTCTTCCTTCCGTCGCTCACACACAGAGAAGCGATCGAGCGCCGGCTGAAGGTGATGGACACGACGGCACTCTCCCTCTGCATGGAGAACGGGGTCCCCATCTACGTCTTCGGCCTGGACGACGAGCACAACATCGAGCGCGTCGTCGCGGGGGAGAGGATCGGCACCATTATCTCGACACCTCGGAGGGAAACGTGATCGATGAGCTGGTGAACGAGGCGGACCGCCGCATGAAGAAGTCGGTCGAGACGGCCGCACACGAGTTCAACACGGTGCGCACAGGTCGCGCCTCTGCCGCCCTTCTCGATCGCATCGAGGTCGACTACTACGGGCAGCAAACTCCGCTGCAGCAGCTCGCCACCATCAACGTTCCCGAGTCGCGCATGCTTACCATTCAGCCGTACGATCCGAGCTCGATCAAGGCGATCGAGCGCGCGTTGCAGGAATCCGACCTCGGTCTGACACCGTCGAACGACGGCAAGCTCATTCGCCTGCCGATCCCTCAGCTGACGGAGGAGCGTCGCAAGGAGCTCGTCAAAGTCGTGAGCCACCTTGCCGAGGAGGGGCGGGTCGCGGTCCGCAACGTGCGGCGCGATGCGATCCATCACCTCAAGGAGCTGATCAAGAAGGGTGAGGTCGGCAAAGACGACGAGCACAGGGCGGAGGAGCGCGTCCAGAAGCTCACCGACCAGCACGTCAAGGAGATCGACGAGCTTCTGAAGCGCAAAGAAGCGGAGATCATGGAGGTCTAACCTCCGTTGGACCTGTTAACCAAGCTGCGGACACTGCGCGGGCTCGGCCCGCTCTCGGAGCGCGACCTTCCCGAGGTCGCTCGCTCCATCGCGATCATCATGGACGGGAACGGGCGCTGGGCCCGCCGTCGCAAGCTGCCCGTTGCCGCCGGCCATCGCGCCGGCACGCGCGCCCTGCGGCGGACCGTCGAGGCGTCCATCGATCTCGGCGTCGAGTCGCTCTGCGTGTACGCGTTCTCGACGGAGAACTGGTCCCGCTCCTCGGAAGAGGTCGACGCGCTCATGATGATCTTCGTCGAGACGATCGAGCGCGAGCTCCCCGACCTCGCCCGCCAAGGCGTGTGCGTGCGGTTC
This sequence comes from uncultured Actinomycetes bacterium, assembly GCA_963747715.1. Taxonomy (GTDB): domain Bacteria; phylum Actinomycetota; class Thermoleophilia; order Gaiellales; family Gaiellaceae; genus CAVVGB01. The sequence goes on along the minus strand of CAVVGB010000009.1, from coordinate 301,590 downwards.
ATCGGCCGGCGTGACCGGGCGACGGAGGAGTTGCGCGCCAAGATGATGGAGCTCGAGGAGAAGACCGGCGCGAACGAGCGCCTGCAGCTCTGGATCGCCTTCGACTATGGCGGGCGGGCGGAGATCGTCGAGGCCACGCAGAGGCTCGTCGAGGACGGTGTCGACTCGCGCGACATCGACGAGAACGCGATCGCCTCACGCCTGTACGCGCCCGACATGCCCGAGCCGGATCTGCTCATTCGCACGTCCGGGGAGCTCCGTATCTCGAACTTCTTGCTCTGGCAACTCGCCTACACCGAGCTGCACTTCGTCGACACCCTCTGGCCGGACTTCGGCGAGCGCCAGCTGCGCCAGGCGCTCGTGGAGTACGCCCGCCGCCGCCGGCGCTTCGGCGGCCGATGAGCACCGTCGTCTCGCGGCTGCTCGTCGCGATTCCAGGCCTCGTCCTGGTGCTGGGCGCGGCGTACCTCGGCGGCTGGTTCCTGTTCGCGCTCGCCGGAGTCGGAGCGCTCCTCGCCCTGCACGAGTTCTACCGGCTCGCGCGGCAGCTTCGGCCGCTCGTGCTGGCGGGCTACGGCGGCGCCCTCGGCGCGCTGGTCGGGGCGGAGCTCGGCGGCCTCGACTGGATGGTCGGCGGCTTTCTAGCGAGCTTCGTGCTGGCCTTCGTCTTCGCAGCGGTGTCGGAGACGAGGCAGTCGACGACGGTCGCCATCGGGACGACCGTCCTCGGCGCGGCGTGGATCGGTCTCGGCCTCGGCTCGCTGCTTCTGATCCGCGAGACAACGGAGGGAGATCACCTCGCGCTGTTCGCAGTCTTGCTCACGGTCTTCGTCGCCGACACGTTCGCCTACGTCGGTGGGCGCATCGCCGGGCGGCACAAGATGAGCCCGGTGGTCTCGCCCGGCAAGACGTGGGAGGGATTCGCCGTCGGCGCGATCGCCGGGACCCTGACGACCTGGGTGTGGCTCTACGAGGAGAACTTCCTGAGCGACGGCTGGCACTCGTTCGTGCTCGGCGCGGTGATCGTGGTCTCAGCGGCGATCGGAGATCTGTTCGAATCGCTCGTCAAGCGCGACCTCGGTGCGAAGGACACCGGCCGCCTCTTGCTCGGCCACGGCGGCGTTCTCGATCGCGTCGATTCGCTCTTGTTCGCGGGACCCGCCGCGTACTTCACGCTGCTCGGCCTCGGGAAGCTCTGAGCGGCTCGCCGCCTACACTGATTTCGTGAGGAGAATCGCGCTCCTAGGCGCAACAGGCTCCATCGGCCGGCAGGCGCTCGAGGTCATCGAGGCGCATCCCGAGCTCGAGCTCGTTGCCGCCGCGTCGGGCTCGAAGCCGATCGACGGCCTGGCGCCGCTGACTCAGGTGGGCGGCGACCTGACCGACCTGCTCGAACGCGCTCAGCCCAACGTCGTGCTGAACGCCGTCGTCGGCTTCGCCGGGCTGCCGGCCACGTTCTGGGCGCTCGAGCGTGGCGTCGACCTGGCGCTCGCGAACAAGGAGAGCCTCGTCGCGGGCGGTGATCTCGCCGTAGAGGCGTGGAAGCGGGGTGGGGGCCGCGTCCTGCCCGTCGACTCCGAGCACTCGGCCGCCTTCCAGCTCCTCGAGGGCCGCCCCCCGGAGACGATCGACTCCCTCGTCCTGACCGCCTCGGGCGGGCCGTTTCGTGGCCGCACGCGCGCCGACCTCGCGTCGGTGACACCGGCGGAGGCGCTCGCGCACCCGACCTGGAACATGGGACCGAAGATCACGGTCGACTCGGCGACGCTCATGAACAAAGGCCTCGAGCTGATCGAGGCGCACTTCCTGTTCGCACTCGAGTACGGACGCATCGAGGTGGTCGTCCACCCGACCTCCGTCGTCCACGCGCTCGTCCGGCTGCGAGACGGAGCGGCGCTCGCGCACGTCGGCTACCCGGACATGCGCGTGCCGATTTCCTACGCGCTCACGTATCCCGAGCGTTCGGCGACGCCGATCGCGCCGCTCGAGTTCGGCTCCGGCCTCATCCTCGAGTTCGCGCCGCCGGACGAACAGGCCTTCCCCTGTCTCTCGCTCGCTCGGGCGGCGGGGGAGACGGGCGGTGCCGCCCCGTGCATCCTCAACGCGGCCAACGAGGTCGCAGTCGAGGCGTTCCTCGTCGAGCAGCTTCCCTTCCTCGGAATCGCGGACGTCGTCGAGCGCACCCTCTCCGCGCTCGAGCCGCCCCCCGCACGTGATCTCGACGAGCTCGACGCAATCGACGCCGAGGCGCGTCGCACCGCCGCGGCACTGACAAGAGAGCTCGTGCATTGACCTACCTCGTCGGCGCGATCGGCCTCATCTTCCTGATCCTCATCCACGAGGCCGGCCACTTCTTCGTCGCGCTTGCGGTGCGCATGCGGCCGCGGCGCTTCTACATCTTCTTCCCGCCTGCGGTCTACAAACGAGTACGCAACGGGATCGAGTACGGGATCGGCGCGATCCCGCTCGGGGGCTACGTGAAGATCCCCGGGATGCACCGCCCGGCGGGGAAGGACCTCGAGGCGCACGTCGACAGGGCGCTCGAGGAGGCGCCGTGGCTCGCGCGCGACGTCGAGCCCCTGAAGGAAGACCTCGACCGCGAGCGCTACGACGACGCACGTGCCCGGGTAGCCGAGTTGCGGGGTGCCGTTGAGCGCGCCGAGCTTTCGGAGCCGGCGCGGAGAAGCGCCGAGCGCGGCGTCACCGACGTGGACGACGCCCTCTCGCTCGACGCGTACTGGCGCGCCCCGGCCTGGAAGCGCGTCGCGGTCATCATCGCCGGGCCGGCGACGAACCTCGTCTTCGCAATCCTGCTCCTCGCCGTCGTCTTCATGCTCGGCGTCCCCGACTCGGTGACGCGCACGGTGGCGAGCGTCGAAAGCACGATGCCTGCGGCTCGCTTCCTCGAAGAAGGCGACCAGGTCGTCGCGGTCAATGGGCGCCCCGTCGCGCCCGAGCAGATCTCAGAGAGCATCCGCGGCAGCGGCGGCGACCCGATCAGGCTGACCGTCATCCGCAACGGTGAGCGCCGCACCTTCACGGCCACCCCGGTCGAGGAGGAGGTCCCGGGTCTGGACGAGCCCGTCTACCGGCTCGGCTTCTCGCTCGCGCCCGTGTACAAGCGGTCGGACCCGCTCGAGGCGATAACTCTTTCCGCCGACCGGACCTGGCTCGTGACGAAGGTGATCTTCCAGTCGCTCGGCCGGATCGTGACAGGAGAGGGAAGGGACGAGGTGGCGAGCCCGGTCGGGATCGTGCAGGCCTCCGGCGAAGCGCTCGACGTGGGAGTGCGTGACTACCTCGGCGTCCTCGCGCTCATCTCGCTGTCGCTCGCCCTCCTCAACATGCTCCCGCTGCTTCCACTCGACGGGGGCCATATCGCCTTCTCGATTGCCGAGGGGATTCGCGGCCGGGCGATCCCGCGGGAGGCCTACGAGCGCTTCTCAGCGGTCGGAATCGCGCTCGTTCTCCTGCTCTTCTTCATCGGGCTCTCGAACGACATCGACCGAACGCGCGGCGGCTAGGGCCGCTCCGACCCCGGGTTAAACTGTCTTTCTGATGGCGAGCAAGCGCCAAATTCGCGTTGGAAACGTGCCGATCGGCGGCGGTGCGCCGGTCGTCGTCCAGTCCATGACCCTCACGAACACCTGGGACGTGGAGGCCACGATCGAGCAGATCGCGCGCCTGGCCTCGGCCGGGTGCGAGGTCGTGCGGGTGGCTGTCCCGAAGACCGAGGACGCGGAGGCGCTGCGCAGGATCGTCTACCTGAGCCCGATTCCGGTGATCGCCGACATCCACTTCAACGCGTCGCTCGCGCTCAAGGCGATCGAGGCGGGGGTGGCCGCCGTCCGCATCAACCCCGGCAACATCGGCGGCTCGGACAAGGTTGCGATGGTCGTCAACGCAGCCAAAGAGCGGGGGATCCCCATGCGGATCGGCGCCAACTCGGGCTCGCTGCCGAAGCATCTGCTCGAGCTCGCACGCGAGGACACCGCCGTCGCGCTCGTCGAGGAGGCGCTCGAGCAGGTGCGCCTGCTCGAGAGCATGGACTACCGCGATTTCAAGATCTCCGTGAAGTCGAGCTCGGTGCCGACCATGATCCGCGCCTACCGGATGCTGTCCGAGAAGGTTCCGTATCCGCTCCACCTCGGCGTCACCGAGGCCGGCACGCCCTTCAGCGGCTCGATCAAGAGCGCAGTCGGGCTCGGCGCGCTCCTCATGGACGGGATCGGCGACACGGTGCGCGTGTCGCTGACAGCCGACCCCGTCAAGGAAGTCGAGGTCGCCTGGGAGATCCTGAAGGCGCTCGGTCTGCGCGAGCGCGGGCCGGTGATGATCGCGTGCCCGTCCTGCGGGCGCGACAACGTCGGCGTCGAGCGGCTTGCCGAGGCGGTGGAGGAGCGGCTGCGGGCGTATCCGCAGGCGTTCGAGGTCGCCGTCATGGGTTGCGCCGTCAACGGGCCGGGCGAGGCGGGTGACGCGGACTTCGGCATCGCCGGCGGTCGCGACACCGGTTTCATCTATGCACACGGGCGCGTGCTCAAGAAGGTGTCGTCCGACATCCTCGTCGACGAGCTCTTCCACGAGATCGACCGCTGGATCGAGACCGGGATGGAGCGGCCGAAGCGGCTCAAGCTCGCGAAGCCGGCGGCGCTCATGATGGCCGAGGCCGCGCAGCGGCCGGTCGAGACCCCGCACCCGGCCTAGCGCGTGCGGGCCTCGCAGCTCTTCATCCCGACCCTCCGGGAGGATCCGGGGGATGCCGAAGCGGTCAGCCACCGCGTCCTCGTGCGCGGCGGCTTCATCCGCCAGGTAGGAGCCGGCCTCTGGACCTACCTGCCGCTCGGCTGGCGCGTCCACGAGAACGCCGTGCGGATCATCCGTGAGGAGATGAACGCGATCGGCGGCCAGGAGATGTTCATGCCCGTCATCACGCCCGCGGAGCTCTGGCAGGCGACCGGCCGGTACGCCATTCCGGAGCTGTACAAGTTCGAGGACCGGTTCGGGCGGGCGCTCGTCATCGCCATGACGCACGAGGAGACCGTGACCTTCCACGCGCGCGAGCTCATGTCCTACCGGCAGCTTCCACAGATCCTTTACCACTTCCAAACGAAAGGTCGCGACGAGCCTCGTCCTCGGGGGGGATTGCTCCGCGTGCGCGAGTTCGTGATGAAGGACGCCTACAGCTTCGACCGCGACGAGGAGGGGCTCGACCGCAGCTTCGGGCTCCACGCGCAGGCCTACCGCAAGATCTTCGACCGTTGCGGACTCGACTACTACGAGGTGCAGGCCGAGTCCGGGATGATGGGCGGGAGCGAGAGCATGGACTTTCTCGCGCCCGCCGAGGCGGGCGACAACGCGCTCGTCACGTGCGAGCGCGGCGACTACGCCGCCGACCTCGAGATCGCGCGCGGCGTTCCCCGGCCCGCCGAGTTTCCCGAGCGGCTCAACGCTCCCGAGGAGGTGGACACGCCGGGGGTGGGGACGATCGAGGAGCTCTCCAAGTTCCTCGGGGTCGATCCGGCGGCGACTTCGAAGGCGATGCCCGTGGTGAAGCCCGACGGCACGCTCGTCCTCGGGCTCGTTCGCGGCGACGACCGGCTCAGCGAGATCAAGATGGCCGGCGTGCTCGGCAGCGACTTCCGGCCGGCGACTGACGAGGAGATTCGCTCGGCCTTCGGCGCCTCGGGCGGCTCGCTGGGTCCCGTCGGGGTATCTGTCGACGTTTTGGCGGATGAGACGCTGCGCGACGGTCAGTTCGTGGCGGGCGCCAACCGCGACGGAAAGCATCTGCGCGGGGTCGAGGCCGGCCGCGACTTCGAGCCCCGCTTCGCCGACCTGCGCGAGGCGAGCGAGGGCGACGCATGCCCGCGCTGCGGCGGTGCGCTTCGTTTCCAGAGCGCGATCGAGGTCGGGCACATCTTCAAGCTCGACACGCGCTACTCCGAGCCTCTCGGGGCCCAGTACCTCGACGAGTCCGGCAAGGAGCGTCCCATCCTCATGGGGAGCTACGGGATCGGGCCGGGGCGGGTCATGGCCGCGGTTGTCGAGCAGAACTACGGCGAGGGCGGGATGGCGTGGCCGCCGTCGCTCGCGCCCTACGGCGTGCACGTCGTTGCGATCGAATCAGCGGGAGCAGAGATTGGCGCGACGGCCGAGCGGATCTCGAACGAGCTCGAGGCCGCCGGCGTCGCGGTACTCCTCGACGACCGGGACCGCAGACCCGGGGAGAAGTTCGCCGACTCCGATCTCATCGGTTGTCCGGTGCGCATCACGGTCGGGAAGAAGACGCTCGAGGATGGAAGCGTCGACGTGCTCGTGCGCGCCCCCAAGCAGGAGGAACGGGTTAAGGTTGAACAGGTAGCCGAGCGCGTGAAGGAGGCTGCGTAATGGCACGGAAGCGGCGCTTCAGCAACGAGTCGTTCGGACCGACGATTCAGGCGCTCATGTCGGAGCGGGGCGTTACGTACCGCCAGCTTGCAGAGCGAAGCGGCCTATCCGCCGGGTACCTCAACCACCTCGTGCACGGCAACCGGCCCGTCCCGTCCGACGAGGTGATCGCGCAGCTCGCCAAGGCGCTGCGCGTGGAGCCCGAGCACTTCCGTGAGTACCGCCTCCGCGTCATCACCGAGCGCCTCGAGGCGATGCCCTCGCTCGTGGACCGGCTCTACAAGCGCCTTCGCACGTAGCGGCTATCCTGGTCCAGTACGGGGCGTGGCGCAGCCTGGTTAGCGCGCTAGTCTGGGGGACTAGAGGTCCCGAGTTCAAATCTCGGCGCCCCGATGAAGCGAAAAGCCCCGCGTGAACGGGGCTTTTCAAGTAGCGGCCGCGTTAGTTGAAGCGCGGTGGGCGTGCCTACTCAGTGCCTAAACCCGTTCGCATGCAAGCGCGATTCGGATGGGCACGAGCGCCGCCGGCTCACAACCGCCGACTCAGGCGAGGCAGTCAGCGACGGTCTGCGTGATGCCCTGGTCGTCGGCCGACGTGACTGGCCCGGTCACGAGTTAGCGGCCAGCCGCGTACGCGTAAACGAGATCAGCCTGTTGGGCTGCCTGCTTGGCCTGGGCCGTGGTGGGAAGCAAGTGGACAACCACCCCGGAAAAATGGGTCGGTGTTCAAACCCCGCCAGAGGTTGGCGCGGCGGCGGCGCATAGGCGCGGTACGATCAGTGCCGTGACCAGGCCGGATGCAAGCGATGGGCGCATTGACGACCGCGAGCGGCGGGTGATTCGCAATGAAGTGCTCTTCCGCCAGGTGAATGAACGCATCGAAGAGATCAGCGTCGACGTCTCAGGCCCGGAGTTCATGGAATTCGTATGCGAGTGTGGGGAGGACACGTGCCTCGAGCTGATCGAACTCACGCTTCAGGAATATGAGGAGGTCCGAAGCGTCTCCGACCACTTCGCAATGAAGCCCGGGCATGAGCACCCCGACTTCGAGCGCGTGATCGGCCGCAGGGACCGGCACGTCGTCGTCGAGAAGGTCGGGCAGGCGGACGACATCGCACACCGCACCGACCCGCGGAGCTAGCTACCCATCATCTTGGCAAGGGAATCGCCTTTGGCTGTCGACCCGAGCGCTACGGCACCGTTTCCAGCGATTCGCAGCTCACGGCGGTGTCGCCGGCGTGAATTGTCGCCTGGTCATTCCCCGCACCGCAATCGACATCGTCGTGTGCTCCGTCGTCGTGTCCGGCGCGCACCCTGTCGTTGCCGGGCCCGCTCTTGATCCTGTCCGCCCCGTAGCCCGCGCGGATGAGGTCCTCACCGCGGCTGCCCCAGACTCGGTCGCTTCCGCGGCCGGCGCGAACCCGATCGTTTCCGCGACCGCTGTGAATTGCGTCGGCGCCTAGCGCACCGGCGAGCTCGTCGTTGCCGGGACCGCCGTACAGCTTGTCGCTAGCTCCTTGGCCATACAGCGTGTCGTTGCCCCCGTACCCCCAGTACTCGTCGGATTGGGGCGTGCCGGCAAAGGTGTTCGCGGTCCCGTCGCCACGGCGCAACTCCGCTTGGGCGGCGGCCGTGAACGCGAGGAGAAGAGTGAAAGTGGCGATCAGCCGCCGTGCGCTCATCGGGAGCCTCCTAGGCCAGTTGAGGCGGCCGCACGGCCTCGCTTGACGTTCTCGACCCACAGTAACCGCGGTCAAGGCGCTGGGCAGCTACTCGACTGGGTGACATCTCTCATTAGCACCGGCCGCGATTACCGCCGCAAATACCTTTGCGCCCGGGCTCCCTGACGGAGAGAGTTCATGGCCGAAAGGGGGGGTCTATGGAAGACCTTGGTCTTGCGGATGAGATGCTGGCCGACGCCTACGAGCTCGTCCTCGAGGGCTGGTGTCAGGGAGCGGAGGCGCAGGACGAGTTCGGGCAGCCCGTCGAGCCCTCGAGCGCGAGCGCGCGGCGCTGGTCGGCGTCGGGTGCTCTCACCCGCGTGTGGGAGAGAAGCGAGGACCGCTTCGGGTCGCCGCTCGAGGCGTTCTACACGGCGAACTTGGCCTTGGTCGCCGTCGTCCGAGATGCTCCGCAAGCGTGGAACGACGCTGCTGACCGAACGCAGTGGCAGGTTCTCGACGCGATCGCTCTCGCGGCGGACGAGGTGAGCCCGGTTGTGATGCCGGCCGCCGCCGCGCATGCGGGCTGAGCCGACGCTCGACGCCCGCGGCCGCTGGTCGCCGTTTGGAGTTTCCGCAGTCTTGACTCGGGACCGTCCACGGGGCCTTGCGGGTGATCCGATCCGCGAGGTCGAAGAGAAAACCGCTATGACGTCGTCGAGAAGCCCGAGGGAAGCCCACATTAGTTGCTTCGACCTGGGGTACGGTATGCCCATGACCCGACCGAGCGTCTCCCAGGCATTGCGCGTGGTCATTCCCACCGCTGTGGCGGCATTCGTCGCCTCGCGCGCGGTGCCATGGGTGGTCAACAGGACGCGGCCCGTGCTCGAGGCTGGCAAGGACAAGGCCGTCCGGGCCCGCGCCGCGCCCTCGCCGGGCCGTAGCGAGCCGCCTCTGGACGGTCTCACCAAGGAAGAGCTGTACGAACGAGCTCAGGCCGCCGATATCGAGGGCCGCTCGACGATGTCGAAGGACGAACTGCTCCGCGCCCTTAAGGCGCGCAGCTAGCCCCGACTAGGGCCCCGGCCCGAGGGGCGCCTCTTCGCCCAGATCGTCGTCGTCGCGCGCCCGTTCCTCGTCGCGATCGCGCTCCTGGTCTTCCTGAATCTCCGGCTCGTCGGTCGGATCGCCGGTTCCGTGCTCCCTACCGGGGTCGTAGATCACCGCTCGCCTCCTGTCGGATGAGCCCTGGATTCCCGCTTGGCGGCCGCCCGAACCACCCTCCCACGAGGGATCGGGCCGTTGGCCCTTCCCGACGATCCTTTGAGCACCACGAGGGATGGTGCGATGAGCGTTCGTTTTCTCATCTCGGGACTTGCCGTATTGGCCGGATTGGTCGCGCTCGCCGCGTTCCCTGTCCTTGCCCAGGGCCACACCCCGAACACCGACAAGCCGTGCACGATCAAGGGCACGAGCAATGGCGACTATCTCCAGGGCTCCGGGGCCAACGACGTCATCTGCGGCTACGGCGGCGACGACGTCATCTCCGGCTCGGCCGGCAACGACATCATCAAGGGCGGCGCGGGGACGACACTCTCCAGGGTGACGCCGGAAGCGACGTCCTCTACGGCGGCGGGGGCAGGGACTACCTGTGGGTCCGGGACAACCTCCACGATCACGGGTACGGAGGCAGGGGGTACGACCGCGCTCGGCGCGACCCCTTCAAAGACCTCCTCGGCGGCGTCGAGTACCACAATTAGGCGAAAAAATCGCCCCTGACTTGACGTAGGGACGCCGCGCAGTCGGTAATACGCGGCATGTACGAGTATCTCCCGATCGCCGAGCACGGCATCATCGGCGACCTCCACACGGTCGCCCTCATCGGGACGGACGGGACGATCGACTGGTACTGCTGTCCCAACTTCGACTCGCCGAGCGTCTTCGCGGCAATTCTCGACCGCGAGCGGGGCGGCTTCTACCGGATCACACCCGCGAGCGAAGGCTGGGCGCCGAAGCAGCTCTACTTCCCGGACACGAACGTCCTCATCACGCGCTTCCTCGCTGAAGAGGGGGTCGGCGAGCTTCAGGGGTTCATGCCCATTGCCCGGGACGGGGAGGAGCGGCATCGCCACCGCCTCGTTCGACGGGTTCTGTGTGTGCGGGGAGAGATGCGTTTCCACCTCGACCTGAAGCCCCGGTTCAACTACGGCCGGGACGAGCACACGGTCGACCACTACGAGCACGGCGTCGTCTTTCGCTCACCACAGCTCTGTCTCGCCCTCCAGGGGACGAAACCGATCGCATGCGACGAGATCGACGCGCATAGCGAGTTCACGCTTAGAGCGGGCGAGACGGTCACGTTCGTCCTCGAGAGCGTGGAGCCGGACTACATTCCGCGCGAGTACTCGGAGGAGGAGATGCGCGATGCATACGAGCGTACGATCGCCTACTGGCGGCGGTGGCTTGCTCAGTCGCGCTATCGGGGGCGCTGGCGCGAGGTCGTGCACCGCTCCGCGCTCGTCCTCAAGCTCCTGACGTTTCACCCCACCGGCGCCATCGTGGCCGCACCGACCGCAAGCCTCCCGGAGCAGATCGGCGGTCCGCGCAACTGGGACTATCGCTACACCTGGATAAGGGACGCCGCCTTCTCGCTGTACGCGCTCCTGCGACTGGGCTTCACGGAGGAGGCAGGAGCCTTCATGAACTGGTTGACCAGCCGCTTCGAGGAAGGCAAGCAAGGCGCTTCCGGGCCGCTGCAGATCATGTACGGAATCGACGGGCGCGCCGACCTCCCTGAGGAGGTGCTCGAGCACTTCGAGGGCTACCGTGGATCAGGACCCGTGCGGATTGGGAACGCCGCGACGGAGCAGCTTCAGCTCGACATCTACGGAGAGCTGATCGACTCCGTCTACCTCTACAACAAGTACGGGAAGCCGATCTACCATGATGCGTGGGCCCAGCTCTGCGGCATCGTCGAGTGGGTGTGTGAGAACTGGGACCAGGCCGACGAGGGCATCTGGGAAACCCGTGGCGGAAAGAAGGACTTCACTCTGTCGCGGCTCATGTGCTGGGTTGCCGTCGAACGCGCGATCCGCATGGCCCGCCAGCGCGGGCTGCCCTCAGACCTCGTCCACTGGGCGCGACACCGAGACGAGATCTACTGGCAGATCATGGAACGCGGCTGGAACGAGGAGCGGCAAGCCTTCGTGCAGCACTACGACTCGGACGTCCTCGACGCCTCTCTCCTGCTCATGCCGCTCGTGAAGTTCGTGTCACCAACGGACCCGCGCTGGCTGGCTACGCTCGACCGGATCCGCCAGGAGCTGGTCTCGGACAGCCTCGTCTACCGGTACAACATCGCGGCGGCGCCGGACGGGGTGGAGGGGGAAGAGGGGACCTTCTCGATCTGTTCCTTCTGGTACGTCGAGGCCCTCGCGCGCGCCGGGCGTCTCGACGAGGCACGACTCGCCTTCGAGAAGATGCTCACCTACGCCAACCATCTCGGCCTCTACTCGGAGGAGATCGGGCCGCGGGGGGAGCAGCTTGGGAACTTCCCGCAGGCCTTCACGCATCTCGCTCTGATCAGCGCGGCCTTCAACCTCGACCGCGCCCTCGATCGTTAGGGTCCGCGCGGTGGAGCGCCGCATCGCCGTTCTGGGAGCCGGGAAGGCGGGGGAGGCCCTGATCGCGGGCTTCCTGTCCTCGGGCTGGCGTCAGCCCTCGGAGATCGTGGCGACCGCGAGGCACGAGGAGCGCCTGGCTGGCCTGCACGAGCGTTACGGGATCGAGACCACTCTCTCGAACGCCGAGGCCGCCAAGGACGCCGACGTGGTCGTGATCGCCGTCAAGCCGCAGGACATCGAGGCTCTCCTGACCGACATCGGACCGACGATCGAGCCGGGACAGACGGTGCTCTCTATCGCGGCCGCGATTCCGTGCGCACTCATCGAGGGCTACCTCGGTGACGGCGTCCCAGTCGTCCGCGCCATGCCGAACACGCCCGTGACCGTGCACGAGGGAATGGCAGGAATCGCGCCGGGCGCGAAAGCGGAGGAGGAGCATCTGGCGCGCGCGGAGGAGGTGCTCGGCTCGGTGGGCCGGTCGGTACGGGTCGACGAGGACTACATGGACGCGATAACGGCCGTGTCCGGCTCGGGACCGGCGTACTTCGCGCTGCTCGCGGAATCGATGATCGAGGCGGGCATCCTGCTCGGTCTCTCGCGCGAGATCGCGACCGACCTCGTCGTGCAGACGATGCTCGGGACCGCCAAGCTCCTCCGCGACGAGAAGATGCATCCCGTCGAGCTGCGCGAGATGGTCACGTCCCCCGGCGGGACGACGATCGCGGCGATCCGCGAGCTCGAGCAGGCGGGCGTCCGCGCGGCGTTCCTCAATGCCATCCAGGCCGCTATGCAGCGGTCGAAGGAACTAGCGCAGGGCGGCTAGCGGATCGGTCGACGCGTTGCGGACGCGCACCTCGAAGTGGAGGTGCGGGCCGGTCGAGAAGCCGCTCGAGCCGACGGCGCCGATGGCGGTACCGGTCTTCACGTGGTTCCCGCGGCGAACGCGGAACGAGGAGAGATGGGCGTACCAGGTCTGGACGCCGTTCCCGTGGGCGATCCTGATGAGGTTGCCGAACCCAGCCGGGTCCCAGCCGGCGAAGACCACGCGTCCCGAGCGCGCGGCGCGCACGCGGGCGCCGTGGCCGACGGGGAAGTCGAGACCCGTGTGGAAGCGGACGCCGCGGGGACCGAAGCGGTCGCCGATCGACGCGTGCACCGGCCGGACCATGGCGAGAGACGAGCGTGCCGGGCTCCGGCGCAGGGCGTTGAAGGTCGCGGGCCCGGCGGCCCCGTCGCCGTGGAGCCCCGCCCAGCGCTGGAAGCGGCGGAGGGCGGCATCGGTGCGCGGCCCGAGGTCACCGTCGAAGTTCCCGGACGGGAAGCCGTGCCAGGCGAGCATGAACTGGAGAGCGGAGACGTCCCAGCCCCGCTTGCCGACCGTCAGGACGCGGCTGCCGATCGAGTGGCGCCCGAGCTTGCCGAGCGCGCGACGCGTCTGCGGGCCGACGACGCCGTCCACCGTCAGCCGCACGCGGCGCTGGAACCGCATGACCGCATGCGTCGTCTGCGGGCCCCGGATGCCGTCGATCGTGCCGTAGTAGGTCCCGCGCGCGTGTAGAGCAACCTGGAGCGCGGCAACGCGCGCGCTGCCCGCGCCTGCTGCCGCGCTCGCGAAGACGAGGTAGGCGGCAAGGCTTGCGACCAGCGTGATGAGCGCTCGAAACGGCATAACCCCGGTTTATGGGATCCCGTATCGGCCGCAGCCGCCTCCCCCTTTAGAGGGAGCCCTGTCAGGATTCTGTGAAGACTTCGGCGCCGCAGCCGGCGATCAAAGCGGCCTCGACCTCGCTTGGTTCCACGCCTTGCAGCGAATCATGCGCGAGGTCGACTGCGATCTCGGGTTGGGCTGCGATGCCGAGGGCGGCGGCGCCGTTTTGCGATCCGATCTCGAGGAGCCGGCGCGGCTCGATCACGTTGCGACGCAGCAGTTGGCGGCGGGCGATGCCCTCGAGCTCTCGCAGTTCCTCCAGCGGATCGATGCGCACGTTCGAGTCCGAGCCGATGCAAAGCTCGATATCTCGGTCGAGCATCGACTCGAGCGGCGGAAAGCCGTCACCAAGGTTGGCCTCGGTCGTCGGGCAGATGCAGATGCGGGCGCGTGCTTCCGCGACGAGGTCGAGCTCTGCGTCCGTCGCGTGCGTGGCGTGCACGATCGTCGTCCGCGGGCCGAGGCAGCCGGCGCGAGCCAGGAGCTCGATCGGACGCACTCCGTGCTCGGCCAAGCACTCCTCGACCTCGCGCGGCTGCTCGCTCGCATGGACGTGCAGGACGAGCTGTTCGCGCTCCGCGTAGCGCCCGATCTCCTCGAGCCAGTCGGGCGGGCACGCCCGAACGGAGTGTGGCGCGACGCCGACGGCCGCGCCGCGGGCGCGCAGCGACTCCACCTGCTCGAAGTAGTCCCCTACGGAGGCCTGGCGAAAGCGCTCGAGCCCACCCTGCGCGTACGCCGAGAGAAGGAGGACGATCGCGACACCCGCCTCCTCGGCCGCGTCGGCGGCGGCCCCGGCCTCCTCGAGCCCGAGGTAGTGGAACTCGCCGACGGCCGTGTATCCCGCCCGCCGCATCTCACGGAAAGTCGTCACGTACTCGTCTCGAACGCCTTTCGGGGTCTGACCCCGTGCCAGTTCGAGCATCGCCTCGCGCCAGCCCCAGAAGTCGGCCCCTTCGGTGCGGCCCCGGAGCGGACGCTGAAAGGCGTGGCTGTGGGCGTTCACGAACCCGGGAAGGGTGAAGCGGCCGGCCACCGCGCGAGCCTAACGGGGTCAGACCCCGTAACGAAAGTGGGACGGCTGCCGGGCTACGATTCCCCTCGAAATGGCCACGAGAGCCATCCCGGCGCCGCTTGCGCAGATTCCGAATGCGCTCACGGTGCTCCGGCTCGCCCTCATCCCGCTCTTCGTCGTGCTCGTCCTCCAGGCCGACGGGGAGCGAAGCTGGGCGGCGGCAGCCGTCTTCGCCATCGCAGCGATCACCGACCAGGTGGACGGCTGGCTGGCCCGGCGCTGGCGGGTCGAGTCCCGCTTCGGCACGTACGCCGACCCGCTCGCCGACCGCCTGATGATCGACGCGGCCGTCCTCCTCCTGTGGCTCGACGGGCGCCTGCCGTGGGTCGCCCTCGTGGTCGTCCTGGCCCGCGACGCACTCCTCGTCCTCGGGACGCCCCTCGCGCTGCAGGGCGGCTACGACTTCTCCGTCAGCTTCCTCGGCAAGGCGGCCACCTGGGTGCTGTACGCCTCGATCTTCGCCATCCTCATCACGACCGAGGGCGCCGACTGGCCGCTTGTCCTCTTCTGGAGCGGCGTTGCGCTCGCCGTGGCGGCGGGAGTGCTTTACGGCGTCTCCGTGTGGAGATCAATGAAGAGATAGATGCCGAACCCCTCCCTCACATCTCCCGCTCTCCGGACTGCTGCGAAGCGGTCGGCGAGTGCGACCTGCTCGGGAGAGGATCGGTGAAGGCCGTCGTCATGGCAGGCGGCGAAGGCACGCGCCTTCGCCCGCTCACGTCGAATCAGCCCAAGCCGATGGTCCCGATCGTCGGCAAGCCGTGCATGGAGCACATCGTCGAACTCCTCAAGGAGCACGGGTTCGACGACATCATCGTGACCGTCGCGTTCATGCCGCAGGCGATCAGGGGCTACTTCGCCGACGGAGAGGCGCACGGCGTCAGCATCCGCTACTCGGTGGAGGAATCGCCGGCCGGGACCGCCGGGTCGGTGAAGCTGGCCGAGGACGCGCTGGACGAGCCGTTCCTCGTCATCTCCGGAGACGCGCTCTGCGACATCGACCTCGGCGCGCTCGTTCGCTTCCACCAGGAGAAGGAAGCGATGGTCACGATCGGCTTGAAGAGCGTCGACAACCCGCTCGAGTTCGGCATCGTCGTCACCGACGAGGACGGGCGCATCGAACGCTTTCTCGAGAAGCCCTCGTGGGGACAGGTCTTCACGGACACGATCAACACCGGCATCTACGTGCTCGACCCGGAGGTGCTGAAGCGCGTTCCCACCGACCGTCCGTACGACTTCTCCAAGGAGCTCTTCCCACTCCTCCTCGAGATGGGCCGTCCGCTCTACGGCTACGTCGCCGACGGCTACTGGCAGGACATCGGCAACCTCGACCAGTTCCGGCAGGCGAACTTCGACGCGCTCGACGAGCGCGTGCGCCTCAAGGTCCCGGGCATCCGGCTCCGCGGCAACGTCTGGGTGGGGGAGGGCGTCGACCTCGAAGACTTCGACGTGCTCGAAGGTCCCGCGTTCGTCGGCAACTACTGCCGGGTGGACGCTCGAGCCACCGTGGGCCCGTATTCGGTCCTCTCCAACAGCGTCACGCTCAGGGACCACGCGCGCACGGCGCGCTCGGTCGTCGACGCCTCGACCTACATCGGCCGCTCGGCTCTCGTGGAGGGCGCCGTGATCGGACGCTCGTGCGACATCCGCGCGCATGCGCGCGTGCACGAGGGCGCGGCCGTCGGGGACAACTGCACGATCGGCGACCAGGCGGTGGTCATGCCGGGAATCCGGATCTACCCGTTCAAGGAGGTCGAGTCCGGTGCGCTCGTCGACCGCAACCTCATCTGGGAATCGCGTTTCGCGTCGCGCCTGTTCGGGCGCGACTCGATCTCGGGCCTCATCAACGTCGACCTGACGCCCGAGACCGCGCTTCGCATCGGGATCGCCCTCGGAACGGCGCTCGACCGCGGCGGCCGCGTGGCCACCAGCCGGGCGGCGCCCCCGGCGGCCCGGCTCCTCAAGCGGGCAGTGCTCTCCGGAATCATCTCCACAGGCATCGACGTCGCCGACCTCCAGGTGATGCCGGCAGCGGTGACGCGGCACCTGATGAAGACGGAAGGCCTGACGGCCGGCGTGCACGTGCGCCCCGGCGGCTCCGATCCGGAGGCGCTCGAGCTGCAGATCTTCGAGGCCCCCGGCATCCAGGCGACGCCGCAATTCATCAAGGAGGTGGAGAAGAACTTCCTCCGGCAGGAGTTTCGCCGCGCTGCGTGGGACGAAGTGGGGCGGATCACGTTCCCGGCCCGGGCCGTCCAGGGATACGTGGAAGACCTCCTGGCCACGCTCGACGCCGACGCCATCAACGCGCGCGGGTTCCGCATCGTCGTCGACTACTCGCAGTCCGCCGCCTCGCTCGTCCTGCCGATGGTGCTCGGAACGCTCGGCGTGGAGGCCGTCACTGCGCACCCGTACAGCGGCGAGACCGCGGTTCCCGTCGCCACGCGCCTGTCGGAGGCGCTCGGCCAGGCGAAGCGGCTGGTCGCATCGGTCGGCGCCGACTTCGGCGTCGTCCTCGACGAGAGCGGCGAGCGCATCTACCTCGTCGACGACCAGGCGCGCGAAGTGGCGGTCGAGCAGGAGCTGCTGCTCTTCCTCAGCCTGCTCAGCTCGAACGGACAACGCGGGCGGCTCGCCTTCCCGACGACGGTCACGAGCCTCGTCGACGAGCTCGTCGGCGGGACGAAGCTCGAGGTCGTCAGGACACCCGCTTCGCTCTCCGCGCTCACGCGGGCGGCGGCCGGCGACGGCGTCATCTTCGCCGGCTCGGTCGGCGGCGGCTTCGTCTTCCCGGACTTCCTCCCGGCCTACGACGGCGTGGCGAGCCTCTGCAAGCTGCTCGAGCTGCTCGCGCCCGTCCGAACACCGCTCTCGCAGCTCGTCGCGCAGCTCCCGGAATCGAAGGTGGTGCACCGCCAGGTGCGCTGCCCGTGGGGACGAAAGGGCGCCGTCATGCGGATCGTCACCGAGCGGACGAAAGGGAAGAAGGTCGACACCCTCGACGGGATCAAGGTCTTCGAAAAGGCGGGCTGGGTGCAGGTGCTACCCGACCCGGACGAGCCCATCGTCCACGTCTACGCCGAAGGCAAGACCGAGGCTGATACCGAGCGGCTCGAGGAGGAGTACCTCGCCGTCGTGGAAGAGGCGGTGGCGGGCGAGGAGGAGGGAGAGGCGGCAACCTAAAGCCTCAAGTCCAGGTTGAAGGATGGGCCGGCTCTTGCCATACTTCCTGAGCCGCCTCCCTTCTGATGGAAGCCCTTCCCGACCTCCAATCACTCTCCGACGCCGAGCTGCGCGACCTCATCCGCGGGCTCATGGACGAAGAGCGCCAGGTTTCCTACCAGAGGCGCATCCTGCACGGGAAGATCGACATCCTTCGCGCCGAGCTCCAGGCGCGCTTGAAGCAGCAGGTGGGCGAGGGCAAGAGTCCCCTCGCCGAGGTCGACATCGACAAGCTCACAGAGATTCTCGCGGCGAAGGCGGCGCCGCCCGTCGAGGAAGAGGCGTGACGCACGTCCACTGCCCGGAGTGCGGCTTTCAAAATCCTGAGGCGGCGAACTACTGCTCGAAGTGCGGGGCGCTTCTCATTCGCGATGAGCCCGGCGCGCACACGACGATGACATTCACGCCCGAGGAGGAAGCCGAGGACGACTCACTCTCCCTGGCCGATCTTCGTATCGAGGGCCCTGCGCTCGTCGTCCGTGCCGGCGGCGGCCGCGCCGGCGAGACGTTCGCGCTCGAGGGCGACCGCGTCGCGGTCGGACGTTCACCGGAGTGCGAGATCTTCCTCGACGACGTGACCGTCTCGCGCCGGCACGCGCTCGTCAGCCGCGGTGACGACGGCTTCATGATCGAGGACGAGGGCAGCTTGAACGGCACGTACGTGAACCGCCGCCGCGTCGAGAACGCCAAGCTCGAGGACGGCGACGAAGTGCAGATCGGCAAATACCGCATGACCTTTCTGACCTGATGGCGACGACGACCACGAACAGGCACAACGAACAGTCCGGCCGGCCGCTCACGATCGGCGCCGTCTGCGGCCGCCTCAAAGAGGAGTTCCCGGACGTCTCCATCTCCAAGATTCGCTACCTCGAGGACCAGGGCCTGCTCGCGCCGCGGCGGACGCAGAGCGGCTACCGCCTCTACACGGAAGACGACGTCGAGCGGCTCGAGACGATCCTGCGGCTCCAGCGCGACGAGTTTCTCCCGCTCCGCGTCATCCGCGAGGAGCTCGCCTCGCCGAGCCGGCAGAGGCGTCCACGGCGCGGCGCCGCCCTGCGCGCTCCCGAGCCCGAGGTCGACCTGATCGACCTCTGCGACCAGGCGGGCGTCCACCGCGAGTTCGTCGCCGAGCTCGAGGAGTTCGGACTGCTTCAACCGCGGGCCGAGAACGGCCGGCGCCTCTATCCGGAGCGGGACGTCGGCGTCGTCGCGGCCTGTGCGCGGATGGCCCGTTACGGCGTCGCACCGCGGCACCTGCGCAGCTTCCGGACGGGCGCCGAGCGTGAAGCGGGTCTGCTCGAGCAGGTGGTCGCGCCGGCCCTCCGCTCCCGGAACCCCGAGAAGCGCCACGCCGGGCTCGAGGACCTCGAAGCGCTCGCGTCGGCCTCGCAGGAGCTCTCGCAGCTGCTCTTCTGGCGCGCCGTGCGGTCGTTGCTCCCCGAGTAGGCGCGATGGATCTGAAAGAGAAGATCCGGGACATCCCGGATTTCCCGAAGCGCGGGATCGTCTTCAAGGACATCATGCCGCTCCTCGCAGACGCGGACGCGCTGCAGGAGACCGTCGAGCAGCTCGCCGAGTTCGCCGAGCCGCGCAAGCCGGACGTCGTGCTCGGGGCCGAAGCGCGGGGCTTCATCCTCGGAGCGGCGCTCGCCTACCGGCTCAAGTGCGGGTTCGTCGCCGCGCGCAAGCCGGGCAAGCTTCCGTGGAGGACGGTGAGCGCGAAGTACGCGCTCGAGTACGGCTTCGACGCGCTCGAGTTGCACGCCGACGCGATCAAGGGCGGCGCGCGCGTTCTCATCCACGACGACCTGCTCGCGACCGGGGGAACGGCACGCGCCAAGATCGATCTCGTCGAGCAACTGGGCGGCGAGGTCGTCGGGCTCGCGTTCGTGATCGAGCTCGACTTCCTGAACGGCCGCGAGAAGCTCGAAGGCTACGACGTCTTCTCGCTGATCCAGTACTAAGGCTGACCCAGTAATGAAGCGGCCTCCGCTGGGGGCATGCGGTTTGCCGTCAGGTCTGCCGATACATAATCGGGCCATGTACGACGGACTGACGGGCCGTTACACGTTCTCGTGTCCCTCCCGAGGAGAGGTGAACGTGCGCCTGTCGGAGTTCCGGGCCCTCGAGCGCCTGCCCGGCGCGAGCCACCCGGCCGTCTACCGGATCACCTTCTCGTGTGCCTGCGGCGAGGACCACGACGGGCTCGTGACGCACGACGAGCTCGACTGGGCTCCGCTGAGCGGGTCGGAGGCTGCGTTTCTCAACCTGATGACCTCGCGGCTCGAGCCGGTGGAGGCCGAGCTTCTCGATCTGGCGGCCAGGCGGATCCAGGCCGGCGACTGGCCGTGGAGCTTCTTCTGCTTCCCGGAGGAGCGGCCGCGGCCCGTCTTCCCCTCGTCCTTTCTGGCTCTCGCGCCGGGGGAGGAGGAGGTCGGTCTCGCTGTCCAGTGCCCCTCGTGCTCGAAGACGACGGTGAACCTCGTCAGCCGGCCCCACGTGGACGTGCCCTTCTACAACGACCGCCGGGTGGCGGTCGTCGAGCACGTCTTTTCGGCGGGCCCGGAGACGGCCGAGGCCCTCCGGGCGGAGCTTTTCTCGGCCGGCTTCGACGCCAGCCGCCGCGACCTCGCCGCCTAGGACACTGGCGCCCCGGGGTCGCTGGGGTTACAACTCGCCCTGAGCGGGAATTTTCTAGGCAAACGACCCAGACGAGGTGAATAGGGCATGTTCGGGAGACGCAACGATCGGGACGATGAGGTGGTCGATCGCAGGACGGAGAGAGCGTGGGGTGGACCGCCGCTCGTGCGCGGGCTCTTCACGCTCCTCGGAGTGGTTGCAGCCGGGTTCTTGATCTGGCTCGCAACGCTCTTCAACCTCGATTCGACCAGTGAGTTCTGGGCGGCCATGGGCATCCTGGCGGCAGCAGGGTTCGTGCTCGGCTTCTCGCAGCTGCTCGGCGGTTGGACGAAGTGGGGGGTCCCGGTTCTGAGCCCGGGTGTCTTCCTGCTCGGGTTCCTTCCGGCGCTGATTCTCGGAGGCGGCATCCTCCTCGCAACTCGCGACACCGGGCAGGGGACCCGGGAAACAGTCTCCGGCTGGGCCCAGGATCTCGGGATCGAGGGCTTCGCGCAGGACATGAGCGTCTACCAAGGAGCGATCGCAGTCGCGATCGGGCTCGTGTTCTCGTTCGTGTTCGACACGGCCGGACCGCGGCGCGAGTACGTCGCCGAGCGAACGACGACGGTCCCGGACGAAGACGTTCACGACTACGACCGGCCTGAGCCCGTAACGACCACGGTGCCGGCGGAAGACCGCACCGTCGTCGACCGCACGGTGGACGACGACGACGTTGTCACGAGCACGACGGACGACGACGACGTTGTCACGAGCACGACGGACGACGATCGCGTCGAGATTCGCGACCCGTCGCGTCGTCCGTAGCAAGACTCTTACGCGGCCACAAGGGGCGCCTCAAGGCGCCCCTTTTTTGTGCTGCTAAATCCCTCTTTTGCCCTCACTCACGCCAGGGATCCCCGGCGTGCCTCGGAAGGTCGATGACCTAGGCATGGACGCCGCCGCCTTCCAGTCGTCCGGCCCACGCGGGGCGCCCCGATTGCTTTCCCACTGCCAGGCGCTCGGCCGCCTCATCGACCAGGAGAACGGGACCGCCTGGATCCGGCTCGAGCACGAGCTCGGCAAGGACCTAGCCCATCTCCTACTCGTCGGCCTCCTGGCCGGCGGGTGGGGCCGCACGGGCTCGCTGGTCTAAGCCCTAGCGGTTGAGCTGGTCGCGGCCGTAGAGCCGCACGTAGAAGAAGATCAAGGCGCCGCCGACGAGCCCGGCCAAGAGGGACGTCGCCATGCCGACGCCGACGGCGAGCAGGCCGATCCAGATGAAGAGGCCGAGGCTCACGCCCCAGACGAAGGACGTGAAGCCAGGGCTGAAGGCTGGCGGACGGAGATGCACGGCGCCCGCGACTCTAGTTAAAAAAAATTCACCGAGCGGGTCTCGCTTTCGTCCACCTCACCCGCCGACTTTCCGCTTCCGCGTACAGCCGTCAGGTGAAGCTTCAACCTACTCGCGTTCCCTACTCGGTGCAGACGGCAATCTAGAAGGTCGTAAACCCTCGCGCAAGTACCTGTCCATTTTAATTGGTGCAATTTGCGAAAAGTCCATTTTTCCACAGTTTCCACACACGTCCGACGCGCTGTGGACGGACCTGTGAGAAGCGGCTTCGCTACTGGTCAGAGAGCACGCCGGGCGTATAGATCCCCGACGGGTTCCAGAGGAGATAGCCGTCTGCGGAAGCATCGCGCGCGGCGAGAATCTGCAGCCGAACGTCGTCTTTCGAGTACTCACGGCCGAGGGAGAAGTCCTGAAGCCACGGCACGAGCCGCGTCTCTTGGCCGGTGAGGTCGGCGGCGAAGTCGCGGAGGGAGAGAGCGACGGTGCGGCCGGGCTCGGCGTTGGGGTCGGCCAGCCCGAGCTCACCCGGGCCGTAGTGGGAGGGGTAGACCATCGGATAGATGGCGTCCAGGTAGCGAGCCAGCTTGCGGGGCGTCTGGCCGATGCCCATGTTCCTCGTCGCCGACAGGCCGAAGACGTCGGCGGACATCCTGACGCCGAGCGGCTCGAGGCGCTCGCGGGCGTAGGCGAGGATCCGGGCGATGGTCGCGTGGCGCTTCTCCTTGACCTCGCCGGCGTAGACCGCGCTCTCGATGTTCCCGTCGGTGGGGAAGCGGATGTAGTCGAACTGGATCTCGTCGAAGCCCGCTTTGGCCGCCTCGACGGCGATGTCCACGTTGTACTTCCAGACGCGCTTGTCGTAGGGGTTCGACCAGCCGAGGCCGGCGCTGTTTCGCCACACGCTCCCGTCGGGATTGCGGATCGCATACTTGGGCCGCTGCGAGGTGAGGAGGGGGTCCTCCATGACCACTACCCGCCCGATGAGGTAGACGCCCTTGGCCCGAGCCTTCTCGACCACCTCTTTAGCCTTGTAGTAGTCGCGAGCCGAGCCGATCTGGCGTGCGAGAGGCACCTTGGCCCGGAAGCCCACCTCGCCGTTCTCGTCCTTGACGTCGAGCTCGAGGGTGTTCAGGCCCTCGCTGGTGAGGGCCAGATACTCGTCGAGCTTGCCGTCGAGGGAGGCGAGGGCCATCGTGACGTGGACGCCTCGGATCTCGTCGGGGTAGGGGCGAGGCTCGGGCTTGGGCGGCGCCGGCGGAGTGGACTGCTGCGTGACCGGCTCATTGCCCCCCGCGGCTCTCGTGCCGGCATCGCCGAGAAAGCGTGCGCCGAGCGTGGCTCCCGCCGCCGCCAAGGTGACGACGGCAAGCAGCGAGACGCGCTGGATGGTTTGCCTTCTCCGGGCCTGTCGACGTCTGGCGCGGAATCGTTCGTTCGGATCGACAGGCTCGAGGAGCATGGACGAGCGAGGCATGCTAATCGGTCTGGGTTTCCACGGCCGCCTGTGGAAAATGGGGGATCCGAGGCTCTGGGCGGCTTTGGCCTGTCCGGGCTCCAACTTGACATAACGCCCATTCTCGTGCGCTGGCGGGGAAGCCCGGCAAGGGGGCGCATTACGCTCAGACCGAGCGGACGGCGGCCCGGCCGGGCGGCACGCGCCTCTCGGTGCCGATGGCCGAAAATCCGGCCCCGAGGGGCTTGACTTCCAGGGACGCAGGCGTTTGACTAGCTACGGCGCTTGGGTAGGGTAAGCACGGCTCTCGACCGGCAGGTCTGTCTCGTGTTGGTCGCACTGCGGCACGCTTTTCCCGTTTTGTAATGCCAGACCAACATCCCGTCCTCCAACACGAAGAGATCGCCCAGCTCCTCGAGAAGGCCGAGGCGGCGGGCTTCGTCGAGGCCTCGGACGTGGCTGATGCCATCGACCAGGCCGAGCTCGAGCCGCCCGAGCTCGAGGCGCTCCACCAGCTGCTCGAGGAGCGCAACATCGAGGTGATCGAGCCGAAGGAGCAGCCTGCCAAGGAGCCGACGGCGCCGCCCCGGAACACCGAGGTGCTCGAGACCACGACCGACGCCCTCCAGCTTTTCCTGCGGGAGATCGGCCGGCACCCGCTCCTGACCGCCGCCGACGAGGTCGAGCTCTCCAAGCGGATCGAGCAGGGCGACATGACGGCCAAGCGGCGGATGATCGAGTGCAACCTTCGCCTCGTCGTCTCGATCGCCAAGAACTACCGGAACCAGGGCCTTCCCTTCCTCGACCTGATCCAGGAGGGGATGTTCGGGCTCATCCGCGCGGTCGAGAAGTTCGAGTGGCAGCGCGGGCTCAAGTTCTCCACGTACGCGACGTGGTGGATCAGGCAAGCGGTTGCGCGTGCGATCGCCGACAAGGCGCGCACGATTCGCGTTCCGGTGCACGTGGTCGAGCGCATGCAGAAGATGCACCGCGCCGAGCGCCACCTCTGGACGCAGCTCGCGCGCGAGCCGACGCTCGAGGAGATCGCCGACGAGGCCGGGCTACCGCTGCAGCAGGCGCTCGAGGTTCGCGCCGCCGCGCGCGCGTCGACGAGCCTCGACCAGCCGATCGGCGAGCAGGAGGACGCGGTCTTCGGCGATCTCGTCGCCGGCGAGGATCCGCTTCCCGAGGAAGAGACCGAGCGGCGGCTGCAGAAGGAAGCTCTCGACCGCGCGCTCGAATCGCTGCCCGAGCGGGACCGGCGCGTCCTGGAGCTTCGCTACGGCCTGCGCGGCGAGGAGCCGCACACGCTCGAGCACATCGGGCGCCGTCTTGGAATCACGCGCGAGCGCGTGCGCCAGATCGAGATCGAGTCGCTCGCCCGCCTAGCCTCCCTGCGCGAGATCGACGCGGTCGCGAGCCGCTAGCTCGAAGCCGAGCGCCCGGCCGTCGAAGAGGGCGTCCGCTCTCTCCCCCACTCGCGCCCGCACGGCTCGGTAGGCCTCGTCCAGAAGCGGCGGGCGCGTGTCCCGGTGGCCGTCGGAGCCCACCAGGTCGGCCAGGCCGCGGTCGACGAGCTCCCACCCGGCCGCCTCGATCTCCCGCCCGTGGTGGCCGAGGAGGCTCGAGCCGTTGAGCTGGAGGAGCCATCCCCTCTCTCGCAGGCGGGCGGCGAGGCTCGGCGTTTCCAGGACGTCCTGAGAGCGCTCAGGATGGGCGATCACGGGCATGAGCCCGGCGGTCTCGATGTGCTCGGCGAGGCGCTCAGAGAGCGTTAGGGAGCCCTGGAACGGAACCTCCATGAGGACGGCTTCGAGGCCCTCCAGCCGGTAGCGGCGGGGATCCTCCTCCAGGAGGGCCGGCGTGGGCGTCAGCTCGAAGCCGAGCCTCAGCTCGACCCCGGCCTGGGCGGCGGCCGGCGCCATCGCGGCGGCTGCCTCCCGCACGGCCGCCTCCCGTTCCTTTGTGAGCGGCAGCATCGGCCAGACGTGGGGTGTCGCGAACAGGACGCCGGTCCCCCGCCGCGCGGCCCGCGCGCAGAGCTCGAGCCCTTGCTCCCGTGATTTGGCGCCGTCGTCTCCCGAAGGGACGACGTGGGAGTGCACGTCGACGAAGAAGCCGGCCATCACCCCACCCTACTCTCCGCCTCAGGCGGTGCTATTCGGCGCGGAGGTAGAGCTTGAGGTCGGGTGCGGCGAGCTGGAGCTCGCGCAGAGCGCGCGATTCGAGCTGGCGGACGCGCTCGCGGGTGACGCCGAGCTCGGTGCCCACTTCCTCGAGCGTCTGCGGCGCCTTCCCGGAGAGGCCGAAGCGAAGCTCGAGCACGTGGCGCATCCGCTCGGAGAGCTGGTCGAGCGCACCCTGGAGCTCGACGCTGCGGAGGAGATCGGCGAGGACGACCTCAGGCTGCTCGGAGTTGACGTCCTCGAGCATGTCGCCGTACATCGAATCGCCGTCCCCTACTGGCGTCTCGAGGCTGACGGGATCCTCGACGAGGTCGAGAAGCTCCTGCACGCGCTTCAGCTCGAAGCCGCTCTCCTGGGCGATCTCTGCCGGGAGCGGGTCGCGGTTGAGCTTCTGGGTGAGGATCCGGCGCGCGCGCATGACGCGGCGCACCTGGTCGACGACGTGGACGGGAAGGCGGATCGTGCGCCCTTGGTCTGCGATCGCCCGCGTCACGGACTGGCGGATCCACCAGGTCGCGTACGTCGAGAGCTTGAAGCCCATCCGGTAGTCGAATTTCTCGACGGCGCGGATCAGGCCCAGGTTTCCCTCCTGGATGAGGTCGAGGAGCGGGACGCCCGAGTTCACGTAGTTGCGGGTGATCGACATGACGAGGCGCAGGTTGCACTCGATCAGCCGGCGCTTGGCCTCCTCGTCCCCCTCGTCCTTGCGCCGGGCGAGCTCGCGCTCCTCGGCGGGTGTCAGGAGGGGTCCGTCCCCGATCTGGCGGACGTAGAGCTTGAGGGGATCCTGCGTCTCCGGGGCGGCCTGTGCCTTTTCTTCCTCTTCGTCGGCCTCCTCGTCCTCGGCGACCTCGGGGACGAGCTCCAGGCGCGGTTCCTCCGGCTCCGGCTGGGACCGCTCCGGATCCGGGACCGGGAGATTGGGCACGGACTGCTGCTCCACGAGGCGAGGTATCGGCCTCGCCCGAGCCCCGCTTGAGATGCCACCCCCGGGCGAGGGATCCAGGATTGGAGGCCGGAAACCGAGTGGATATAGTGTCCAAGCAGTTCGGCAGCCAGAAAATTCAAACGGCCGCCGTCCGAAGTCCTTCTTAAGGTCGGGACAAAGAACTGATTTGTGCGGTATTGCCGGATATAGCCTGAGTTCCCAGAGCAGCGTCACTCAGACGCTGGCAGCTCAGACGCTCCTGGCAGCCATCTCCGGTCGCGGCGCCGACGCCGCGGGATACGCCTTCCGAGGGCATGACGTGCCGGTTTCCGTGCACAAGCAGCGCACCGGGGCCAGCGAGCTCCTCGACCTCGTACGGGTCCCCGCCGAGGCGACCCAGCTCCTCGTCCACGTCCGCGACTACACGAAGGGCCACCCGGCTCTGCCCGCCAATAACCACCCGATCCGCCACGGCGGCGTCGTCGGGATCCACAACGGGATCATCGTGAACGACGAGCAGATCTTTTCCGACTACGGCTTCGAGCGGGCCGAGCCCGAGATGACCGTCGACTCCGAGGCGATCTTCGCCCTCGTCGAGCACGAGTCGAACCGCGCCAAGGCCCTCGAGAAGCTGTACGGGTCGATGGCGACCGCATGGGTCGACGAGCGGCTCCCCGACGTTGTCTTCACCGCCCGCGGCTTCGGCCGCCCGCTTTGGATCGGCGAGGGGCGTCAGGAGACGTTCTTCGCCTCGACCCGCGAGGCGATCGACCTCGTGGAGCGCTACGCCGGCGTGCGCTTGCGCGCCCGCGAGGTTCCGGAAGGCTGCTTGCTCGCGCTCGTCGACGGGCGCGTTGCCCGCCGCGAGGCCTTCGAGCCCGACCGGACCTTCACCGAAGCGCTCTTGCCAGCCGTTCGGGCTCCGGAAGAGCGGCGCTTCTGCCTCGCGCGGCTCGCGGCACTCGCCGCGGCCACCGCGGGATAGCTCCTCTTCACCCGGCCGTCGCTTTCGACCTCCACTCCCTGCGCGAGCAAGCGGCCCCGAACGGCGTACTGAAAGCGCGCCCACGCGCCTCGCTTGGCGCCGAAGAGCCGGTACACCTGCCACTCGGTGAAGAGCTTTGGGTCGCGCCGGCTCGCCTGCGCCCAGTCGGCGAAGCGCGGCAGGCGCCGTAGCCGGCGCGCCACGCGCGCGCCCTGCTCGACAGCGCGCTTGAGCCGCTCCTCGCCCAGGGGAACGTCGAAGCCGGCCTCGCGGAGGGCGTTCGAGAGCGAGCCGAAGGTGTGCCAGTAGAGCGACTTCGAGGGCATCGCGGCCCGGCGCTCGCGCAGGTCGCGTGTCGTCGGAATCCGCCCGAGCTCCTCCCCCAGGTCGCGCAGGTGGCCGAGCAGCTCCTCACGCGTGGCGAACCGGCGCGGCGCGAGGCCTGCCTTTCGCTTTGCGGCGTTCCAGGTCCCGAAGTGCTCGATGACCGTCTGCGGATGCACGCGCGTTCGCCGGTCGCGCACGAACTCCCTCATCGTCGGGGAACGGCCGATCCGCTCGGCGCATGCCTTGAGCTCCGCCAGGATCTCGTCGTCGGAGTAGCGCCGGCGCAGGCCGGAGGCGAACTGGGCCAGCTCCGCCTCGTCGGCTGGGTCCACCGCCTGGGTCGCGAGGGGTCGCACGCGAAACCTCCGCAAAAAGGATAGATCAGGCTGGACGGAGCGCAATACCGCGCTCACTACCCAATCGGCGCCGGAAAGGGGACGCTAGGAAGCGTTCGCGAGCGCCGGCGCCCGTACGCGCTCGGCCTCGAGTTCGCCCTGAAGCAGTCGCTCGAGAGCCGTGACGCAGCGCGGGCAGAACTGTGTCCCCGACCCGCGGCGCAGCTCCTCGAGCGCATCGTTGGCCGGGCGTGCCGCGCGGTAGATGCGCGTCGTCAACATCGAGTCGAGCGCATCCGCGACGTGGATGATGCGCGCGCCGAGCGGAATGTCCTCGCCGGCGAGGCCGTCGGGATAGCCGGTGCCGTCGTAACGCTCGTGGTGGTGGCGGATGGCCGGAACCGCGTTGTCGAGGAAGCCGAGGCGGTCGATGATGCGCGCACCCTCGTCGGAGTGGCGCTGCATGAGCGACCACTCGTCGTCGGTCAGGCTCGAAGGCTTCAAGAGGATGGCGTCGGGCACGGCGAGCTTGCCGATGTCATGGAAGAGCGCGGCATGTCCGAGCAGGTCGAGCTCGGCCTGCGAAAGGCCCAGCTCGCGGCCGATCGCCAGCGCGAGCTGCTGCACGCGGCGCGAGTGGCCGGCCGTGTAGGCGTCGCGCGCGTCCACCGTCGCCGACAGGCTCTCCATCGCCGCCGTCGAGCGCTCGCGCAGCAAACGGTTGGCCTGCTCGAGCGAGACGTTCTGCGTCTTGATCGTCTGCGCGGCCTGGCGCAGCTGTTTCGTCGAGCGCTCCGTGTGACCGAGGTATGCGGCCATCGTCTTGCGCATGAGGAGGAGCGGAAGCACGAAGATCCCGAGGCTGAAGAAGCCGAGCGGCTCGTAGGCGAGGGCAATCGCCGCGCCGACCGCGCCGAAGGCGAAGTAGTGCGGGAAGAGCCACGAGAACCGCTCCTTCCAGACGCGGAACCACGAGTTGTGACCCTCGAGCGCCATGGCGGCCGAGGTCAGCCCCGTGTTGACGACGTAGTACACGCCGCCCGCGGCGACGCCGACGAGGATGTGGATGAGCCGCCCAGCGTCCGTGTGCTGCCACGTGACGGAGAAGACTCCCGCCGCAGCGACGGACGCGAGCGTGAGCGCGCCGACGTTGTAGAGCAGGTAGTAGATCGGGCTCCTCCCCCAGCTCCACGCGACCGCGGCGGTCGCGATCGCAAGCGGAAGCGCCGCGTCTGTGCCGAAGATCGCCACGCCGGCGAGGACGCCGACAGCGCTGACCGAGATCGAGCCCGACCCGCCTTCGAACTCGAGCGCAAGCGCCTGGCCCCCGGCCACGAGCGCGACGACGGCCAGAAGGCCGATGATGCTGTCGACGGAGCCGTAGACGATGCCGAGGACCCCGGCCGCGAGCCCGCCGACCGTGACGAGCGCGACGAGCGTGGCGAGAACCGGCGAGAGCGCGACGAAGCGCGGCCCTGCGGTCGCGTGCGGTCGCGACTGGGCCTGGCGGTCGGGATCCGGGTGCTGCGGAAGCGCGCGCGGCGCGGGCACCGTGACCTCGGCGTCGTCGGGCACCGCAGTGAGCCGTCGCCTCGAGCTCGGCCGGCAGCGAGGGGCGGCTCGGAGCTGGCGGTCAGCGCGCGGTTGCGTCCCTGGAGCTTGGCCCGATAGACCGCGAGGTCGGCCTGGTGGATGAGCTCGTTGGCGTCGGCGCCGTGCTTCGGATAGCCGGCGACGCCGAGCGAGACGGTCGCGCGGATCGGCTCGCTGGACGTCTCGACCTCGAAGCGCGTGTCCGCGACCAGCGCGCCGGATGCGCTCGGCGATCTCGAGCGCCTGCTCGGGCGTCGTCTCCGGTAGGAGAATCGCGAACTCCTCGCCGCCGAAGCGCGCCGGGACGTCGTAGTGGCGCAGCTGGTTCATGAAGATCTCGGCGATCCCCTTGAGGACGGCGTCGCCGGCAAGGTGGCCGTACGAGTTGTTGATGTCGCGCAGGAGGTCGAGGTCCGCCATGACGATCGACATCGGTCGGTCGAACCGGGCGGCCCGCGCGAGCTCGTCGCGCAGGTGCGCCGAGAAGTGGCGCGCGTTGTAGAGACCCGTCTTCGGGATCGACGCGCGCTTCCTCCTGGAGAGCCGGAACCGAGAGCGAGCGGTGGATCAGGATGAGCGGCGCGATCACGGCGGGGATCAACCACGGGTTGTCTCGTCCAGAGGACCGTGAGCACGATGCCGAGGCCGGCGAGCACGAGGTCGGTGGTCAGGCTCTCGACCGAGAACAACCCGGTCTCGCGGAAGCCGTGGCCGCGGCCGAGCTTGAGCATGACGCCGAGGAGAATGTGGTTCGGCGCCGACGTACACGGCGGAGGCAGCGAGCCCTGCCGACCGCGATCGCGGTCTTTTCACCGCCGGGCCATGCCTCGAGAACGAGCCTGACCGTCGCCCACGCAGCGACGAGATTGATCGTGTGATTGCAGATGTTGAACGACTGGATGAACCAGGGGTAGCGAACCTTCAGCCACTCCGGGACGTGCTGCACGACCGCCATCAGCACGACCAGCTCGAGCGGCAGCAGGAAGACCGCCGGCATGCACGAAGACGATCGACGTGTGGTACGACTGGTCGCGGGGCGTCTTGACGACGAAGAGCTGGGCGACGGCCGCGCCGCCGGCGAGAAGAATGAACTCGACCCAGTCCTGCCTCGTCGGGCGAGAGCTCAACGAGCTGCGGAACGGCGATGGCGGCCGCGAGGGCCGCCACCGCGGTCAGATAGATCTTCGCTCCACGAGAGAGCTGGTTGTCGATCGCGGTCTCCACGTCTTGGCTCGAAGCGCTCGCTTCGTTTATCGGCGTTTTCCGCCGCCGAGTTAGCCGCTTAGGAGGTCACTCTGAGGCGGCCCCGTCCGCCGCTGCCCCAGAGGGCGCTCAGTCGCAGTCCGGTTTCGCTTCCGTGCTTCATCGCATGCGTCCTTAGGGCAGTGTCGCGGTGTCTGCGGGCAGTGTAGAGGTGTCTCGGGCGACAGTGGTGGTCCGGGACGTCGTCTGAGTGGCCAGGCCCAAGGCCTCGAGCTCTGCCGGATCGACGAACTCTCCGTCCGAGCTCATGCTCGCCTTCGGCGTTGTCCGCGTAGGAGAACGATGCCCACGCCGCGTCCTCGTCGAGATCGACGACCAGGCGGCCGAGCCCAGGCCGCGCTCGCCCAGGCGGCCGAGGCCCAGGCGGCGCTCGACCAGGCGGCCGACGCCCAGCGGCGCTCGACCAGGCTGCCGAGGCCCAGGCGGCGCTCGACCAGGCAGCCGACGCCCAGGCGGCGTCGACCAGCGCGGCCATCGACCAGGCGGCCTGCGTCGAAGGCCTTGCCGGAGCCGCCGCTCGCCGAGACGACGAAGCGGTTGAGAGCGAGGTTCGGGTTCGGCGCGCTCGACAGCGCGACCGCCTTCGCCACGTCCACGACGCCGACGCCGACCGAGAGCGGTGCGGCGCTCGGCGACGCGCGCCGGCCGAGACCATGAGTGCGCCCTTGACCTCGTCCGGGCGTCCAGTTCGGATGCGCGGAGAGGATCTGCGCTGCCGCACCAGCGACGATCGGCGCTGCGAACGAGGTACCGGAGAGCTGCATGTAGCCGGGGGCGACGACGCTCGTCGGTGCGTTCGAGCGCGAGCGTGGAGGTCGCAGGCACCGGGCCGACGATGAAGCGGCCGGGCGCGGCGACGTCGGGCTTCGCGAAGCCGTCGAGCGTGTAGCCGTAGGCCGACCACGGAGCCGCGAGGTCGTTCATCGTCGAAACGGAGCCGTCGATGTCGTCGGCGCCGACCGTGATCACGAACGGATCGTTGCCGGGCGCGAACGGCATGCCGCTCGGCAGGCCGTCGACGCCGTAGTTGCCGGCTGCAGCGACGACGACGACGCCGCTGAACCAGAGCCTCTCGACCGCCTTGTTCAGCGGGTCGTACATGAAGCTGTTCGGGTGCGCCGAGTGCAGCGAGAAGTTGGCGACGCGGATCTTGTACGCGTCCTTGTTCGCGTAGATCCAGTCGGCGGCGCGGATGACGTCGCGCGTCATGGCCATGCCCTGGTCGTCCATGACGTCGATCGAGACGATCGGCGAACCGGGAGCTGCGCCGGCGTAGCCGTCTGCCGCTGCCCGCGGCGATGCCAGCGACGAAGGTGCCGTGGCCGCGGCCGTCGCCTGGCGAGTTGGGCGCGAGGGACGTGAGGTTGACCTCGGCGAGCACGCGCCCGCCGAAGTCGGCGCGCGAGGCCTCGAATGCCGGAGTCGACGATGGCGATCGTCGGGGTCGCGACGGAAGACCCGCCCGACCAGAACTTCTGGACGCCGGACACGAAGGGCCAGCGCTGCTTGCTCGAGAGCCCGGTGAGAACGACCGGTGCGTCGGTCGTGATCGACTCGATGCCGCTGCGCCGCGCGAGCGTGAGGATCTGCCGGCCCGTGAGCTGCGCGGCCGTCGCGTTGATCAACGAGTAGCGAAGGCGCAGGCCCAGGCCCTTGCCCGGAACGTCAGCCATCGACCCTCTTCACTTCCCGAGCGACGTCGGCGGTCGACTTGCCCGTGTGTGCCGTCGACGATGACGTCGAACGTCTTGCCGGGGGCCAGGCGAGCCGAATTCAGGAGCCCGGGCGAGGTATAGGCCTTGAACGAGGCGCTTCCGCTGCTGCCGGAGCCTTCCTCGGCGAGAGCGGCGGTCGGGGCCGCCAGGGCCACGACGACGGCCAAGCTCGAAAGCAGGCCGCGCCCGCCCTTGCCCCACAGGGCACTCGAACGAACGGTCGCGTTCTTCTCTTCCTCAGGCCGCATGAGCCGCATCTACTGTTTTCTCCCTTTCCGCGCCGGGGCGCGGGCCGCAGTTCTGCGTCCCAACGTAGGTGCCCGGGTGGGCCCGGGCATCCCTCTGCCGGGTGAGAGCCGCAAGTTCACCCGTTCGAGGGACGTAGACTTTCCGCGGTGCGCCTCGCGCTTGAAATCGCGGCCGCGCGCGCAGCGGGACGCGTCTCGCGGCTCGCCGGGCGCGGCGGGGGAACGACGCTGCCGGGGAAGCTGCTCGCCACGATCGATCCGGGCGCGCTCTCGACCCTGGCCCGGCGACTGCCCCTGGGCTCCGCGCTCATCTCCGGCACGAACGGCAAGACGACCACCGCGGCCATCGTGGCCGGCACCTTGCGGGGCCGGGTCCGCCTCGCCCACAACCGCGCCGGCGCAAACCTCGTGTCCGGGGTGGCCTCCGCCCTCCTCGCCCACTCCGATGCCGAGCTGGGGCTCTTCGAAGTCGACGAGGGGGCGTTTCCCGACATCTGCCGCCGCGTGCGGCCGCAGGCCGTCTGCCTCGGAAACCTCTTTCGCGACCAGCTCGACCGCTACGGCGAGCTCGAGCTCATCGCCGAGCGGTGGCGCGGCGCGGTGGCCGAGCTCGACCCGGCGTCGTGGACGGTGGCCAACGCCGACGATCCACTGATCGCCGACATCGCGAAGGGCCGCGCCAACGTCCTCCGCTTCGGCCTGGACGATCCCACCGTCGCCCGGGAGCGACTCTCCCACGCCGCCGACTCCAAGTACTGCGTGGCCTGCGGGAGGCCGTACGCCTACCGCGCCGCCTACGTCGGCCACCTCGGAGACTTCCACTGCCCCTCGTGCGGAAACGCGCGGCCGCCGCTCGACGTCGCGGCCCGGTCCGTCGCCCTGAGGGGTCTCGAGGCGACCGAGTTCGAGCTCGTCACGCCCCAGGGGAACCGCAGCGTGAGGCTTTCGCTGCCGGGTCTCTACAACGTCTACAACGCGCTCGCCGCGGCTTCTCTCGCTCTCGTCCTCGGAGCGACCCTCGACCAGGTCGAAACGGGGCTATCCGACTTTCGCGCCGCGTTCGGCCGCTTCGAGCGGATCGCGGTGGAAGACCGTGACGTGCTCATTGCTGCTCGTCAAGAACCCAGCCGGCGGCAACGAGGTCGTGCGCACGCTCGTCGAGGGCGCACCGCCCAAGCTCGCCGTCGTCGCGCTCAACGACGCGATCGCCGACGGCCGCGACGTCTCCTGGATATGGGACGTGGACTTCGAGCCGCTCATCGGCTCGCTCGAGCGACTGGTCGTGACGGGCGAGCGCGCCCACGAGCTGGCGCTTCGCTTCAAGTACGGCGGGCTCGCACCCGAGCGCATCGAGGTGCTGCCGCAGTTCGAGCGTGCACTCGACCGCGGTCTCGAGCTGACGCCGCCCGGCGGGGAGCTCGTCGTTCTTCCCACCTACACCGCCATGCTCGCGCTGCGGCGCATCGCCGCCGAGCGAGGGCTCGTCCGCCCGTACTGGGAAGCAGCCTGAGGAGTCGCGTGAAGGTCGTCCTCGGACATCTCTATCCCGACTACCTGAACATCTACGCCGACCGCGGCAACATGGCGGTGCTCGACCGGCGCGCCTCCTGGCGCGGCATCGAGCTCGACTACCGGCCGATCGGCGTCGACGAGCCCATCCGGGCAGGCGAGTACGACCTGCTCTACATCGGCGGCGGCCAGGACCGCGAGCAGGCGCTGATCGCTCCGGACCTGGCAGCCAAGGGGCCGGAGATCATCGCCGCTGTCGACGACGGCGCCGCGCTTCTGGCCGTCTGCGGCGGCTACCAGCTACTTGGAAGCTTCTATCGCGACCGCTCGGGCGCCGAGCTTCCCGGCGTGGGCCTCTTCCCATTGCACACCATCGCGGGCGAGAAGCGCATGATCGGCGACGTCCTCCTCGAGTGCCGCCTCGATCCGGGCCTCACCCGCACGCTCGCAGGGTTCGAGAATCACGCCGGCAGGACGTTCCTCGACGAGGGCGCCGACCCACTCGGGCGAGTCGTCGCCGGCTTCGGCAACAACGGCGAGGACGGCTTCGAGGGCTGCCGGCTCGGCCGTGCCGTCGGAACGTATCTCCACGGCCCGTTGCTGCCGCGGAACTCGTGGCTCGCCGATTGGCTGCTCGCCCAGGCCCTCGCCCACCGCCTCGGCGAGCCGCCGCCGCTCGATCCTCTTCCTGACGACTTCGAGGACGACGCCCACGAAGTCGCCTCCCGACGGGCTTACAGGCGCGGCGGGCGCTTCTAGCCGTCCTGAGGGCCTTACGGCGCCCAGAGGGCGCCGAGGTAGACGCTCGGGTCGCCCGGCTGCCAGCGCGCGAGGAAGCGCTGGATGGGCGGGTGCAAGACGACGGCCGGGAGCTCGTCGACCCCGAACAGCCGATGCCCGCGCACGGCGGCATCGCGCGACGTGACCGTCTCGAGCGAGCGCCCGCCCAGGTGTCCCGCGAAGATGATGTGGACGACGTGCTTGGCCGGTGCCCGCGCCGGCGAGATCGAGTCCGCGATCGCGACCGGCCCTTCGAGCGGCAGAGTCGCCTCGAGCCCCACCTCCTCCGTCAGCTCGCGGCGAAGGGCGTCGATCAGGCTCTCCCCCGCGTTGACGCCGCCGCCGGGCAGGAGCCAGTACTCGCGGCCGTGCTTCTCCTGCCGGATGAGCAGGACACGGTCCTCGCGCCGCAGGATGGCGGAGACGCGGATCCGCGGTTCCA
The DNA here is from genome assembly GCA_963747715.1 of uncultured Actinomycetes bacterium. Classification (GTDB taxonomy): domain Bacteria; phylum Actinomycetota; class Thermoleophilia; order Gaiellales; family Gaiellaceae; genus CAVVGB01. Next base: position 266,178 of record CAVVGB010000009.1, on the reverse strand, counting down.
TCACGCCTGCGACGAGCCGAAGCCGCGTACGCCGCGCTCGCTCGCGGGCAGCTCGTCGACCTCACGCACACCGAGCTCGGGCACCGGCAGGACGACGAGCTGCGCGATCCGATCGCCCGCCTCGGCGACGAACGTTCGCTCCCGGTCGGTGTTGAGGAGGACGACGCGGATCTCGCCGCGGTAGCCCGAGTCGATCAGGCCCGGCGAGTTGACGACGGTGATGCCGCTTCGGGCGGCCAGCCCCGAGCGCGGCTGCACGAAGCCTCCGTATCCCTCGGGAATCGCCACCGCCAAGCCGGTGGGCGCGACGATGCGCTCGCCAGGAGGAAGCTCGATCCGCTCGCAGGTCGAGAGATCGAGCCCCGCGTCGCCCGCGTACGCCCGCTCGGGCACGACCGCGTCGTCGTGCAGCCGCAGGATCTCGAGCTCGATCAAAGGCGCTCGGCCGTGGCAGCCGGCTCGCTCACGAGATACGGCGTGAAGCGCGCGACCTCTTTGCGCGGGAGATGCGCGACGACGAGCACCCCATCGGCTCCGTCGGTGCGCTCCTCGATCGGCGCGCCGAGCTCGTAGAGGGCGGTCAAGACGCGCCCCTCCTTGTAGGGGATGAGAAGTCGCACCGCCCGCAAGCGATCGGAGAAGCGGTCAGCGATTCGTTCGCGCAAGAGCGCGAGGCCCTCCCCCGTGAGCGCCGAGATCTGGACCGCCCCCGGATAACGATTGGCAAGGCGCCGCCGGCCGAGCGGGTCGACCGCGTCGATCTTGTTGAGGACGAGCTCGAGGGGCATCGTCCCCCGCTCCGATCTCCCCGAGCACGCTCTCGACGGCGGCGATCATCTCTTCGAGTCGGGAATCGGGCGCCGAGGCGTCCGCCACGTGCAGGACGAGGTCGGCCGACAGCGTCTCCTCGAGCGTCGCTGCGAAGCCCTCGACGAGCTGGTGCGGCAGGCGACGGATGAATCCGACCGTGTCGGTGACGAGGTAGTTGCGGCCCTCCTCGGCGAAAGCCCGCGTGGTCGGGTCGAGCGTCTCGAAGAGCCGGTCGTTGACGGACACCTTGGCGTTGGTCAGCGCGTTCAGGAGCGTCGACTTGCCGGCGTTCGTGTAGCCCGCCAGGGAGACGACCGGAACCTGCCCGCGCTCGCGCGCCTTGCGCTGCGTCTCGCGCCGCTTCTCGAGCCCGCCCAGGCGACGCTTGAGGAGGCCGATGCGCCGCCGCGCGATCCGGCGGTCGGTCTCGAGCTGCGTCTCACCGGGACCGCGCGTGCCGATGCCGCCGCCGAGGCGCTCGAGGTGCTGCCACATGCCGCGCATGCGCGGGAGGTTGTACTCGAGCTGTGCGAGCTCCACCTGGAGCTTCCCTTCGGCGCTCACCGCGTGCTGCGCGAAGATGTCGAGGATCAGCTGCGTGCGGTCGACGACGCGCAGGCCGAGCGCGTCCTCGAGCCGGCGCTGCTGCGCGGGCTCGATCTCGTCGTCGACGATCAACGACTCGGCGCGGGTCTGCCCGACGGCCGCCACGAGCTCCGCGAGCTTGCCCTTCCCGACGTATGTGCGGGAATCGGGTGCCTTGCGGTGCTGAACGAGCTCGCCGACGGGCTCGACGCCGGCTGTCCTGAGCAGCTCGCGCATCTCGTCGAGCTCCTCGTCGCCGTCGACCCCCGGCGCCAGCACCGCGACGATGAAGCCGCGTTCGGGCTCGGCCCCGGGCGCGGGGTCCGGCTGGTATGGGCTCACGCTCGGATTATGCCGTCGTCCCGACGCGAAGCGAAGACGCGATTCGGCGCGCCGCCTCCTCCAGGCGCTCGTCCGGCACCGTGAGCGAAATGCGGACGTAGCCCTCGCCGCTCGGCCCGAAGGAGGGCCCGGGCGAGACGACGACGGCGGCCTCCTCGAGCACGAGCTCCGTGAAGCTCGCGGAGGTGTAGTCCTCAGGGACGCGCGCCCAGATGTAGGGCGTCGCCTTGGGCGGCGTGGCCGGCAGGCCGATGGCCGTGAGCGCTTCGACCATGAGGTCACGCCGGCGCCGGTAGATCTCCGACATCTCCGCCGGAAACGAGCGCGCCTCGCCGAGGGCGGCCACCGCTGCGAGCTGAAGCGCGTCGAACATGCCCGAGTCGAGGTTCGTCTTCAGGTGCCGGTAGCGCTCGACGATCTCGGCGTTGCCCGCGATCCAGCCGATCCGCCACCCGGTCATGTTCCATCCCTTCGACAGGGACGTGATCTCGACGCCTACCTCCTTTGCGCCCGGCGTCTCGAGGAAGCTCGGTGGCCGGTAGCCGTCGAAAGCGATCTCAGAGTACGAGTTGTCGTGGACGACGATGACGTCGTGCTCCCGTGCGAGCTCGACGGCGCGCGAGAAGAGCGTGTCGTCGACGATCGCGCCTGTCGGGTTGTTCGGGTAGTTCAGGAAGAGCAGGTTGGCCTTCGTGAGGACGTCGGCCGGAATCGAGTCGAGATCGGGAAGGAACTCGTTCTCCTCGCGCAGCGGCAGGTAGTGGATGTCGGCTCCCGCAAAGAGCGGGCCAGAGGTGTACGGCGGGTAGCCCGGCTCGGGCGAGAGGCACACGTCACCCGGCTCGAGACAGGCGAGCGCGATGTGCGCAACTCCTTCCTTGCCGCCGAGCACGGGCAGCACCTCGCGCTCGGGATCGACCTCGGCGTCGAAGCGCACACGGTAGAACTCGGCGACCGCTTCGCGGAAAGCGGCGAGGCCTCGGTTGCTCGGGTACTGATGCGTTTCCGGCCGCGCGAGCTGCCGTTGCATCTCCTCGACGACGGCGGGAGGCGTCGGACGGTCGGGATCGCCGATTCCGAGGCTGACGACGTCGATGCCGGCCTTCTGCTTGGCCTCGATCTTCCGCTCGAGCTCGGCGAAGAGGTAGGGAGGGACGAGATCGAGGCGCCGCGCGAACTTCATCATTTCTTCCCACCACCCCGCCCCCTGACCCCCTGGACCGATACCTCCTCGAGGAGCTCCTCCGAGACCTCGCCACGACAGATCTCCTGCGCCGGCCCGGTGAGGGTCGCGTGCAAGTGCTCGTCGAGCGCGACGACGAGGTCGCCGCCGGCGAGGTGCACCGTCACGGGGCTCTCGCACCAGCCGTTTGCAACCGCGGCGGCCGCGACCGCGCATGCACTCGTCCCGGACGAAAGGGTCTCCCCCGCTCCGCGCTCCCAGACGCCGGCCGTCGCGTCGCGACGCGAGTCGATGCGGACGAGCTGAACGTTCGTGCGGTCCGGAAAGCGCGGATGGCGCTCGACGAGCGGGCCGAGACGAAGGAGATCGGAGCGATCGGGGTCGTGGACGATCACGGCGTGCGGGTTCCCGACGGACACCGGTGTGAACTCGAGTCGCGTGCCGTCCACGTCGAGCTCCTCGATCGGCTGCACCTCGACGGCGCCCATGTCCATTTCGACCTCGAGCGGCCCGAGGATCTTCGCGCCCACTTCGCGCGGGCCGACCGCGATTCGCACCTCGTCGGCGTTCGCGCGGCGGGCCAGCCAGCGCGCGGCAATCCGTGTCCCGTTGCCGGACATCTCGGCCTGTGAGCCGTCGGGATTCCAGATCACGATCTCTGCCCGGTCGCCGTCGGCCGCCACCACCTCGAGCACGCCGTCCGAGCCGATGCCCCGGTGGGGGTCGCAGAGCCGGCGCACGAGGCCCGGCTCGAGCGCTCCTCCGGCCACGCTGCGCTCGACCACGAGGTAGTCGTTGCCAAGCCCGTGCCACTTGGAGAAGGAGAGGGTGCGAGTCACGTCACGCAGCGTCGAGGATCTCGAGGGCGTACAGGCGGTCTTCCCGCTCTTCGAGGACGCAGCGTACCGGGTCGCCCGTGCTCTCATGCTCATGGAGGTGGCCGAGGGCGAACCCGTAGTCGACATCGGGCGCGATGTGGATGGTGTACGCCTCTTCCTCCGAGTCGAGCTCGAACGACTCGACCTCCCCGTTCGGCCCATCCTGGACGGAGACGATGACGCCGACGACCTGCACGGGCGCCGCTTCGTCGCCGCCGCACGCGACCAAGGCCAGCAGCGCGAGCATCACGAAAACGAGTCGCACCGGCGGCCGAGGCTAGCGGCGGGCGACCGAGGACGCGATCTCATCGGCGACCTCGCCCGCAGGCCGAGTGCCGTCGAGCGCGATCAGGCCGGGGATGCGGCGCATCCACTTGCGTTGGTAGGCCGCGTACCGGCGTGTGCGCTGCTCGAGCGCCGCGATCGCTTCCTCGCGGGGAAGGCCGTCGAGCTCGCGGAGGCCCATGATGTGCCGGGCGGTTGCGGAGATCGGCCCGGCGAGCGCGGCACGAGCCTCTTCCTCGGCCCCGCGCTCGAACATCGAGCGGGTGCGCTCGGCGATGCGCTCCGTGAGCACCTCGCGCGGCACGTCGAGGCCGAAGACGACTGTTGGATGACGCATCTCGTCAGCCCACAGGTCGTCTCGGTCCGGCGCCAGCGACTCCCCCGCCTCGCGCAACTCGAGGGCGCGGACGACGCGCCGACGGTCGTTCGCGTGCAGGCGCGCTGCGGCCGCAGGATCTCGCTCGGCCAGGAGCTCGTAGGCCCGCTCGGGGCCGAGCCGGTCGTAGAGTCGCTCGAAGTGCTCGCGGGCGGCCGGATCGGGAGCCGGCGGGAAGGCGATGTCAGCGAGAGCCGCGCGCAGGTACAGGCCCGTCCCGCCGACCACGATCGGAGTTCGGCCGGCGGTGATCGCATCGTCGATCGCCTCGTGCGCGAGTGACTGGTACTCGGCGACGGATGCCTCGTGGTCGAGTGGCCAGACGGCGACGAGGCGCGTCGGTCGCGCCGGTTGGTTCGTCAGAACGGGCAGGCCGCGGTAGACCTGCATCGCGTCGGCGGAGATCAGCTCTCCGTCGAGGCGGTCGGCGACGGCCTCAGCTACGGCGGTCTTGCCGCTCGCGGTGGGTCCGAAGATCGCGATGACGGCGGTCCTCACCGGGGCACCCCGAACCACCACCCAGGCTACGCCTCCATTTCAGACGCGAACGCACCTCGCAGGCGTGTTTCATCTGCGCACGCCGCGCGTCTCCCGACAGGTTGTCACGATGGTCGGCGCGGGTGTGACCCGGAACGGGCGCAAACAGTGTGTCGCTACGCGGCGGCGCGCTCGGCCTGCGTCCCGCGCAGCGTCGTCGAGGTCGCCGCTTCGATCCGCACGTCGACGAGGTCGCCGGGCGACGCCGCGCCGCTGAAGTTCACGGTGGTGTTCCGTCTCGTGCGTCCCCGCAGGAGCGAGGCGTCCGTTCGGCTGGGGCCCTCGACGAGCACCTCCTCGATTCCGCCGACGCGCTCGCGGTTGCGAGCCAGAGCGCCGCGTTGGACGACCTCTACGAGCCGCTCGATGCGGTCGCGTTTGACGTCCTCGGGCACCTGCTCCGGCATGGTCGCCGCCTCGGTCCCCGCTCTCGGACTGAACACGAACGTGAACGCTCCGTCGTAGCCGACCTCCTCGACGACCTCGAGCGTCTCGAGAAAGTCGCGCTCGGTCTCGCCCGGGAAGCCGACGATGATGTCCGTCGTGAGCGCGAGGTCCGGAACGGCCGCGCGCAGCGTCTCGGCGAGCGCCAGGTAGCGCTCGCGGCTGTACGTGCGTCGCATCGCTTTCAGGATCCGGGTCGAGCCGGACTGCAGCGGCAGGTGCGTGTGCTCGCACACGGCCTCGCACTCGGCCATCGCCGCGATGACCGGCCGGCGGAAGTCCTTCGGATGCGGGCTCGTGAAGCGGATGCGCTCGATCCCGTCGACCGCGTCGATGGCCCGCAGCAGCTCACCGAAGTCCGTCTCGAGCCCGGGCCGGAGATCGCGACCCCACGAATTGACGTTTTGGCCGAGGAGCGTCACCTCACGCACCCCGTCCCCCGCCAGCCGCGTCACCTCGGCCACGATCTCACCGGGGCGCCGGCTCGTCTCGCGCCCGCGTACCGCCGGGACGATGCAGTACGAGCACACCGAGTTACAGCCCATGGAGACCTGCACCCACGCCTGAAACGGGCGCTCGCGGTGGCGCGGGAGATCGGCGGCGAACGTTCGCGTCTCCGCGGTGCCGAAGCGCCCGCGTGCCACGCCCACGCCGCCGGCGCCGAGCCACTCGCCCAGGTGACCGATCGAGCCGGGGCCGAAGGCGACGTCGACGAACGGGTAGAGCTCGAAGATGCGGTCACGCTGCGCCTCCGCGTAGCACCCGCCGACGGCGATCACGCGCTCAGGATCGCGCTCCTTCCGCGCCCGGGCCTGCGCGAGGTGGGCCGCCAGCCGCTGGTCCGGTTTCTCGCGGACGGTGCACGTGTTGAAGACGACGACGTCGGCCTCCTCCTCGGACAACGCCTCGCCCAGTCCGAGCTCCTCGAGCATGCCCTTGATCCGCTCGGAATCGTGGGCGTTCATCTGGCAGCCGAACGTGGTGACGTGGTAGCGCTTCATTACCGCGACACTGTAGCCGCGCCTATTTGGCGAACTCGACTGCGCGAGACTCCCGGATGACAGTCACCTTGATCTGGCCGGGATACTCGAGGTGCTCCTCGATCTCGCGGGCAATCTCGTGCGAGAGGAGGACGGCGGAGTCGTCGTCGATCTCGCCGGGCTTGACCATCACGCGGATCTCGCGTCCGGCCTGCAGCGCGAAGACGCGCTCGACACCCTTCTTGGCGGCGGCGATCTTCTCCAGGGTCTCGAGGCGCTTGATGTAGTTCTCGAGGCTCTCGCCGCGGGCCCCGGGGCGCGAGGCCGAGATGGCGTCGGCCGCGATGACGAGGACGGCTTCGACCGTCTGCGGCTGCACCTCGTAGTGATGGGCCTCGACGGCATGGACCACATGCTGAGATTCGCCGAACTTCTTCGCCTGTTGCGCGGAGATGACCGCGTGCGACCCCTCGACCTCGTGCGTGAGCGCCTTGCCCACGTCGTGCAGGAGTGCCGCTCGCTTGGCGGTCTTCACACTGGCGCCGAGCTCCGCGGCCATGATGCCGGCGAGGTGCACGCACTCGAGCGAGTGCTTGAGGATGTTCTGGCCGTAGCTGGTCCGGTAGCGGAGGCGGCCGAGCAGCTTGACGAGGTCCTCGTGCATCTTCCCGCAGTTGGCCTCGAAGACGGCCTGGTCGCCGGCCTGCTTGATGTGCTCCTCGATCTCCGCTTTCGAGCGGTAGTACATCTCCTCGATCCGCGACGGGTGGATGCGCCCGTCCTCGACGAGCTTCGAGAGCGTGAGCTTGGCCACCTCGCGGCGCACGCCGTCGAAGGACGAGAGGACGACCGCGTGGGGCGTGTCGTCGATGATGAAGTCCACGCCGGTCAGGTTCTCGAGAGCACGGATGTTGCGGCCCTCGCGGCCGATGATCCGCCCCTTCATGTCGTCGGACGGGAGCTCGACGAGCGAGACGGTCGTCTCCGCCGCGTGGCTCGCGGCCACTCGCTGAAGCGCGTCGGCGACGAGGTTGCGGGCGCGCCGCTTCGATTCCGTGCGCGCTTCTTCCTCGGCCTGGCGCACCATCCGCGCCATCTCGTGGCGAACGAGCTCCTCTGAGCGCTCCAGCATGTGCCGCTTGGCCTCCTCGACGGTTAGGCCGGCGATGCGCTCGAGCTCTTGGAGCTGGGCGTCTGTGGCCGCGCGCAGCTCGGACTCGAGCTCCTGCACCTGCAGCTCGCGGTCGCGGACGGACTGTTCCCGCTTGCCGAACTCGGACAGCTTCCGGTCCACTTCCTCTTCCTTCGTGATGACGCGCTCCTCGATCTTCCCGATCTCACCGCGCTTGTCCAGAACCTCCTGGTCGACCTCGGCCCGCAGCTTGAGCGCCTCCTCGCGCGCCTCCACCTGGGCCTCTCGCCGGATCGCCTCGGCGGCGCGCCGCGCCTCGTCGGTCAGGCGCTTGTGCTCGGCCGCCGACGAAGCGATGCGACGCGACAGGAGATAGCGCGAAAGGAGCACGGCAGCCGCTCCCCCGACGGCAAGGCCGACGAGAACCCCGATGACAAGCTCCATTGCTCGCTCCTACGTGTCATACCCGTAGGAACGGCGTCGTCGAATCGGTGCAGCGATGGATCGAGCCGCTTCCGCAGCCTACGTCTGGAACGCCCTCCCCATCGCGTGTCTTTGTCGCATCGTTTCTCTGTTCCTAGTTCCTTCGCGGATCAATTGTCCGATTTCGGCGAAAAACCGTCCCTTGCAGGGCATTTGGTGGTCGTTGCTAGGGCTATCCTAGCCCCGCTCCTCCTCGGCGTCCAGAGCGCCGAGGGCGTCCTCGATCGCCTCGGGCGCAAACCCGCGCCGAGCCAGGGCTCCCCACGTCTTGGCCCGGGCTCTCCCGAGCTTCCTCGCCAGCTCCGCGGCTCGTGACGCCTCCGCCGGGAGGGCGGAGAGCGCCTCCCGCACCTCCTTCTCCTCGAAGCCTTCGCGCTCGAGCCGAGAGGCCACGGCGAGGTCGCCCCACCCACGTTCGGCGAGGCCCTGGGCCCGCTCGAGCGCGAGAGGTGCGTCGTCCAGGAGGCCGGCCGAGGTCAGCGTGGCGACGGCCGTGCGCTCCGCCGAGGGCGCGACACCGCGACGGCGGAGGCGCTCGCCCAGTCGCCGGCGCGACAGCGGAGCCTGCGCGAGCGCGCGGCCCGCGGTTGCGAGCGCCTCCGCTCGCTGGAGCTCGGTGCGCAAGCTCCGCAGGCGCGCACGGTCGAGCGCCAGGCCGGCGTGCAGGCCGCAGCGGACGACGACGTCGTCGGGAACCGTTCGCCACGGACGGCCGTCGACCTCGAGCGCGACGCGGCCCGAGCTCGACCGGCGAAGAGCCGTCAGCGTCGCCACGGCCTAACTCACAAGGGTCGAGCGAAGCCGGCTATGCCCGCGCGGGCGCGCCGGAGTTCGCCGTTTCCTTCGCGCTCTTCTCGGCGCCCTTCTCTTCGTCTTTCTTCTCCGCCTTCGCCGGCTTCTCGACGGCTCCGTCGCTCATCGGCAGAAGACGCGACGAGACGACGGCGTCGGGGCCGAGCTGCGCCTGGACGGCGCGTAGGATCTGCTCGGTGACGTCGGGATGCTCGCGCAGGAACGCGGTCGCGTTCTGCCGGCCCTGGCCGAGCCGCTCGTCTCCGTAGCTGAAGTAGGAGCCCGACTTCTGGATGAGCTTCCGCTCGAGCGCGACGTCGAGGACGCTGCCTTCCCAGGAGATGCCGTCGCCGTAGATGATGTCGAACTCCGCCTGCTTGAACGGCGGCGCGACCTTGTTCTTGACGACCTTGACGCGAACGCGGTTGCCGATTGCCTCGACGCCTTCCTTGAGCGTCTCGATGCGGCGGATGTCGAGTCGAATCGTGGAGTAGAACTTCAGCGCCCGTCCGCCCGGCGTCGTCTCGGGATTGCCGAACATGACGCCGATCTTCTCGCGCAGCTGGTTCGTGAAGATCGCGACGGTGCCCGTTCGGTTGAGCGTGCCGGCGAGCTTGCGCAGCGCCTGGCTCATGAGTCGCGCTTGGAGACCGACGTGGCTGTCGCCCATCTCCCCTTCGATCTCCGCTCTCGGTGTGAGCGCGGCGACGGAGTCGACGGCGACGACGTCGACCGCTCCGCTGCGGATGAGCAGCTCCGCGATCTCGAGCGCCTGCTCGCCGTTGTCGGGCTGAGAGACGAGGAGGTCGTCGATCGCAACGCCGATCCTGCGGGCATAGCTTGGGTCCATCGCATGCTCGGCGTCGATGAACGCGCAGATGCCGCCGCGCTTCTGCGCCTCGGCGATGACGTGGTAGACGAGCGTCGTCTTGCCCGACGACTCCGGGCCGAAGATCTCGACGATCCGGCCGCGCGGAAGGCCGCCCACGCCCAGCGCGAGATCGAGTGAGAACGACCCGGTCGAGACGGAGGGAATGGCCACCTGGGCCTGGTCGCTCATCTTCATGATCGAGCCCTTGCCGTGCTGTCGCTCGATCTGGCTCAGGGCGGCGTCGAGTGCTTGCTCACGATCCAAGGTCAACCTCCTAGCGCAACCGATTCCACGATCTCGTACTGGGCCCCGCTCGGGCGCAGCACGGAATGATAGAGAGCCACTTCGGACGGACTGACCTCCCCCAGGTTCGGAAGCGTCGGCGCCAGGCGCGGCGGACGGCCTCGGAATCGGAGGACGGTCACGTGTGCGAGCCATTGCCTACGCTCGCGCTCGTAGACCCCGGCCTGCTCGAGCCCCGTGAACAGCTCGCCGGCGAGCGCCGTGGCGCGCTCGTTCTCGTCGTCGAAGACGACCATGCCGACGCTTCGCGTCTCGCGGTAGCGCGCCGGCCTCAGCACGGGCGGAGCCGCCGAGCCGGCCGCATCCCGCAGTGCGCCGAGGATCGCGACGACCTCATCCGCGGGCCGCCCGCCGAGGAAGGCGATGGTGACGTGCAGGTTGTCGGGCGCCACAATGCGGATGCCGCCGACGCTGCCTAGCTCCCGCTGCTGCCACTCGACGAGGCGCTCACGAGCTTCTGAGGGCAGGACGAGGGCGACGAAGAGGCGCAGACGCTCACGACCCGCGACGCTAGCGCGCTCAGGCACCCGGCTTCGTCGCACTTCGTGTCAAGACGCGCTGGAGAAGACGCAGAGCAGCTGCTGTCGCCTCGCTGCGGATGGCGTTGCGGTCCCCTCCGAGCTGAAGCTTCTCCGTCTCGTCGCCATCCGGCGACTCGACGCACACGTAGACGAGGCCGACGGGCTTGTCCTCCGTACCGCCTCCCGGTCCTGCAACGCCCGTCACCGATACGCCGACGTCAGCGTGCAACGCTTGTCGCACACCCTTCGCCATGCTGACGGCGGTCTCAGACGAGACGGCGCCGTGCTCGCGCAAGGTTTCCTCAGGCACGCCGAGCTGCGAACGCTTGACGTCGTTCGAGTACGCGACGACACCGCCGACGTACGCGTCACTCGACCCCGCCGGTACTGTGAGTGCGGCGCCGACGAGGCCGCCCGTGCACGATTCCGCCGTCGCGAGCGTCCAGCCGCGCTCGCGGCACAGGTCGATGACCGCTTGCGCGGTCAGGTGGAGATAGTGCGGACGCCGTCTGCGGTCACGATCACCACGGACGGCTGCTGCGGGAAGTCGACCGCGCGTCCGTTCAAACGCGCGGAGAGGTTGCTCGGCGCACCGAGCTCGACCCACAAACGCTTCCACCGGACAAAACGCTGCGTCTGTCCCTGCTGCACGGTGCCTTCGTAGATGAGGCGACCGCGCGCGGACCCCGCGCGCACCTGCACCCAGCAATCTCCTTCTTGTGCGGCGAGCACGAGCTTGGCGAGCTGAGCCTGCGCGGGCGGAGGCGACGGCGGCGCGGGTGGCGTCGTCGTCTCCGACGTCGTGGCGGGCGGCGTCTCGCCGATCGGTTGCGTTCCGATCAGCGAATTGGACGACGACGCCCCGTCCGAGCCGACGCGCCAGGCGACCACGACCAGGATCGTGACGGCCAGGATTCCTGCCAGCGTGACGATGATGAAGTTCGACTCCATCCGTTTCGGCCGTATTCGCTGCGGAGTGGACGGAGGAACGAAGGGCTCCTCGGCACGGGTGAAGCGCGAGTTGAACTCGTCGACGTAGAGCTGCCCGTCGAGCCCGAGGTACTCGGCGTAGGTGCGCAGGAAGCCCTTGACATACGTCTCGGCCGGGAGCACGTCGAAACGCTCCTCCTCGAGGGCGCGGAGGTATTTGGAGCGAATCTTCGTGTCCGCTTCAACTCTTGGGAGCTCGATCCCCTGCCGCAGGCGAGCCTCGCGGAGGCTGGTGCCTATTTCGAACACGAGTGCGTGATTCTATCGACCTCGTGCGGCGGCTCAATCGAGAACGAGCGCAAGTACCGCAAACACACCGAGTGCGAGCGCGGCGGTGATGCCGATGATCAGCGCGATCGAGCCCAGAACGCGAGCAACCGCCGCGAGACCGGCTCCTCCCGCTTTCCCCACGCTGCGCTGATACTCCCCGCGGGCGCCGCGCGCGAACGAGAGCGAGAGAAACGCGAAGAGGATCCCCACGGGAACGGCCCAGACCGCCTCGATGAACCCGACGCGGTCGCTAATGCGCGCCGCAGCGGCGCCGCCGAAGAGCGCGCCGAGCGCGAGCAGCGCGAAGAGAAAGGCCCAAAGCGCGCGTGCGTTTCGCATTACTGCTTGACGTAGGGACGCCCGACGGCGGCCGGAGGACGCGAGCGGCCAATGATTCCGACGAGTGCGATGAGCGTGATGATGTACGGAAGCGTCTGCAAGAGGTTGACGGAGATGTCGGCCTCGTTCTGCAAGCGGCGCGCCAGCCCTTCGGAGAATCCGAAGAGAAGACAGACGGCGAAGGTCGGGAACGGACGCCAGTTGCCGGCGATCATGGCGGCGAGGCCGATGAATCCCTTCCCGATCGTCATGTTCTCGTTGAACGCGGCGCCGAAGCCGAACGAGAGGTACGCGCCGCCGAGCGCTGCCAGCATCCCGGACACGATCACCGCGCCGTAGCGAATCTTGAACACGGAGATGCCGACCGTGTCCGCCGCCTTCGGATGTTCACCGACCGCGCGCAGGCGCAGGCCGATCGGCGTCCTGAAGAGCACGATCGCCGCGACGATCACGAGCAGGATGGCGAGCCAGATCATGAGACTCATCTCTCCGATGACGTCGCCGACGAACGGAATGTCCTCGAGGAGCGGGACCGACACCGTCGGGATGCGCTCCTCGAGCTCCGGCGTCCCGCGAGTTCCGTAGATGGACCGGAACAAAAAGCCGGTCACGCCGAGCGCGAGGAAGTTGATCGCCGTCCCGATCACGATCTGGTCCGCGCGCAGGTGGATGGAGAAGAACGCGTGGATGAGCGCGAGCACTCCGCCGCCGAGCATCGCCCCGAGGAGACCGAGCTCCCACTGGCCGGTCCATCCCACGACGGCGATCCCGAAGAACGCGCCGGTGAGCATCATCCCTTCGAGCCCGATGTTCACGACGCCGGCGCGCTCGGAAAAGATTCCGCCGATCGCGGCGAAGGTGAGTGGCGTCGCTGCGCGCAGCGTTGCGGCGAGGAGGCTCGCGCCGACGACCGTCTCGAGCGAGTCGACGGAGCGCCCCTGTGCCCAGATGGCGCCCGCCGTGCACACGAACGCGAGGCCGACGGCCCACCAGCCGACCTTCCGTTGGCCGCGACTGAGCGCCCACACGCCGGCGACCGCGGCGCCGATGCCGACCGCGAGCACGACCCCGAACGTGCGGACGGTCCAGGGCGGCAGCGCGAGCCAGAGCGCGAGGAGACCGAGACACATGCCGGCGATTCCGATGGCGCGCGGCGAGCTCAGTTGGCGCATGCGCGCGAACGACGTGGTGGGCTCGAGAACGCTCACGGCGCCGCCGGCTCCTGCTTGAGCTCGGGCTCGACCCGGGGTCCGCCCCAGATTCGCCGCCGGGACGTCCAGATGTAGACGATCAGGAGCTCGGCGCCGACGAAGAGGATGATGAGCGCCTGGATCATGGTCGAGAGGTTGGAGGCGAGCTCGCCAGGGAAGTCGGCGGGCAGCTGGCGGCCCTGGGTTCCCACGTTGAGAGCGGCGAAGAGCAGCGCTGCGAACAGGATCCCGACGGCCTTGTTGCGCCCGAGCAGCGCCACGGCGATGCCGATGAACCCGACGGCGCCGACGGGGAAGTCGTTCTCGGCCAGGTGGTACTTCCAGCCGAGGACGTCCATGGCGCCCGCCGTTCCTGCAAAAGCCCCCGAGATGGCGAGGGCGAGGAAGTAGTTCTTCCCCACGGAAATGCCGCTGTAGCGGGCCGCTTCGGGGTTGAAGCCGACCGCGCGCACCTCGTAGCCGAGAGTCGTCCTATTCAAGAGCAGGTGGTAGACGACGAGGGCGAAGAGCGCGATGAAGATGCCCGCGTGGAGCGGCTGCAGGGAGCCCCACGACCACACCTCCGAGAGCTTGGCCGTGTCGGCGATGTCGTTCGACCGAGGCGTCGAAGGCTCGTCGCCCTGGAGCGGGCCGCCGAGCTCGACGAGCCAGCGTCCACCCCAGATCGCGATCCAGTTGAGCATGATCGTCGAGATGACCTCGTGGGCTCCGACGCCCGCTTTGAGAACCCCTGCGATCCCGCCCCACACGGCGCCGGCGCCGAGCGCGGCCAGGATGCAGATCGTCACGTGCAGGCCGAGCGGCAGGCCGGTCAGGTGCATGCCGACCGTGAGCGCGGCGAGGAGCCCGACCCAGTACTGGCCCTGGCCGCCGATGTTGAACATGCCGCAGCGGAACGCGAAGGCGACCGCGATCGCCGTGAAGATGAGCGGCGTCATCACGATGAGCGTCTGCTGCAGGTCGCGCGCCTCGGCGGCCTGATCGCCGCCCGGGATGAACCAGGTCAGGCCGGTGCCTTCGAAGATCGCCTTGTACGCCGTCAGCGGGTTCGCGCCCGTTGCGAGCACGACGAGGCCGCCGATGAAGAAGGCGAGCACGGTCGCCGCGACGGGAATGATGAAGCCGCCGGCGCGCTCGTAGAACGCTCCGACGCCGGCGGAGACGGTCGGTTGAAGATCCGGCTCGGGAGACGCCGTCACGAGGCGACAGCTTTCTCGCGCCGTCCGCCCGTCATCGCGAAGCCGATCTCTTCCTCCGAGACGTCGGGCGTGTACTCCGCGACCATCTCTCCTTCGTAGATCACGAGGATGCGGTCGGAGAGCGAGAGGATCTCCTCGAGCTCGAAGGAGACGAGGAGGATCCCGCGTCCCTCGTCCTGCTCCTGGACGAGGCGCCGGTGGACGAACTCGATGGCGCCGACGTCGAGGCCGCGCGTCGGCTGGGCGGCGATCAGCACGCGCGGGTTGCGCGCCACCTCACGCGCGACGACGACCTTCTGTTGATTGCCACCCGAGAGTGCAGCCGCAGGCGTCTCCGGCCGGCCGCCGCGCACGTCGAACTCCTTGAGCAGCCGCGTGGCGCGCTCGACGAGGCGCTTCGGGAAGAGCCACCCCCACTTCGAGTCCGGCTCCTCCCGGTAGTCGTGCAGCGCGAGGTTCTCGGCCAGGCTGAAGTCGAGCACGAGCCCGCGCAGCTGCCGGTCCTCCGGGATGTGTCCTATGCCCACGTCGATGCAGTCGCGCGAGTCCGCGTTCGTGATGTCCTTGCCGGAGATCTCGATCTTCCCTTCGCTCGGCCGGCGTAGGCCGGTGAGCGCGTCGATCAGCTCCGTCTGTCCGTTGCCGTCCACGCCGGCGATCCCGACGATCTCCCCCGCCCGGACCTCGAAACTGATGCCGCGCACGGCTTCCAGGCCGCGGGCGTCGTGCACCTGGAGGTCGGTGACACGCAGGAGGGCGTCGCCCGGCTCCGCCTTCTTCTTCTCGACGCGGAGCAGAACCTCGCGCCCGACCATGAGCTTCGCGAGGCCTTCCTCGGTCGCCCCTTCCCGGGGGACCGTCTCGACCGTCTTGCCCCGGCGCAGCACGGTGATGCGATCCGCGATGTCGAGCACCTCGCCGAGCTTGTGCGTGATGAAGATGATCGACTTGCCCTCGGCCTTGAGCGACCTGACGACCTCGAACAGCTCCTTGGCCTCCTGCGGCGTCAGGACGGCGGTGGGCTCGTCGAGGATCAGGATCTCCGCCCCGCGGAAGAGCGCCTTCAGGATCTCCACCCGCTGCTGCTGCGCGACGGTGATCGTCTCGACCCGCGCCTCTGGGGTGACGGCGAGGCCGAAGCGCTTGGAGATCTCCTCGACGCGCTTGTCGGCCGTGTCCTCGTCGATGAACGGGTCCCTTGTGCGGCTCCATCGCGAGCACGATGTTCTCGGCCACCGTCATGACCGGGATGAGCATGAAGTGCTGGTGCACCATGCCGATGCCGCGGTCGATGGCGTTGCGAGCCGAGTCGATCCGCACGGGCTCGCCGTTCATCCAGATCTCGCCCTCGTCCGGGTGGTAGAGGCCGTAGAGGATGTTCATGAGCGTCGACTTCCCGGCGCCGTTCTCGCCGAGGAGCGCGTGCACTTCACCCTTGCGCAGGTCGAAGTCGACGTGGTCGTTGGCGACGACCCCAGGGAAGCGCTTGGTGATGCCCTTCAGCTCGAGAAGGGGCGGGCCCTCTGCCATGGAGCGAGAAGTCTAGGGGCGGAGCGGTGCCCCGCCCCTAGACCGGGTCCTCCTATTCGACGGTCTCCGCAGGAGTGAGCGAGCCGTCGAGGATCCGCTGGCGGAACTCCTCCATCGTGTCGATGACGTCCTGAGGAACGTCGGAGCTCATCTCGCCGACGCCGACGCCGTCCTCGGCCAGGCCGAAGACCGTCACGCTGCCACCCTCGAACGACCCCTCCACCTGAGCTTGATACGCGCTGAACACAGCCTCGTCCACGCGCTTCACCGCGCTCGTGAGGATGTGGTCTCCGAGGAACGCCTGGTCCTTGTCGACGCCGATGCCCCAGACGCCCTCTTCCTTCGCCGCATCGAGAGCGCCAAGACCGCAGCCGCCCGCCACCTGGAAGACGACGTCGGAGCCCTTGGCGATCTGGTCGAGTGCGATCTCCTTGCACGGTGCAGGCGCGACGAACTCCTGCGAGTACGCGTTGAGGACCTTGATGTCGGGATTGGCCTCCTTCGCACACGCCTGGTAGCCGGCGATGAACCGATCGACCGGCGGGATCTTCTGGCCGCCGACCGTGGAGATCGTCCCGGTCTCGCTCATGAGGGCAGCGACCACGCCGACGAGACAGCCGGTCTCCTGCTCCTTGAAGACGAGTCCCTGCAGGTTCGGCAGCGCATCTTCCTCGGAGTAGCCGAAGTCGATGATGGCGAAGTTCGTGTCCGGAAACGCCTCCGCAGCCTGACGGGTGGCATCGCCCATGAGGAACCCGTTCGTGACGATCAGTTCGGTCCCGCCCTCGGCGAGATCCGTCAGGTTCGGGATGTAGTCCGCGTCGGACTTCGACTCGAGCACGCGGCCCTCAGCCCCGAGCTCCGACTCGGCCCTATCGAGACCGCTGTTCGCAAGCTCGTTGAAGCCGCGATCGTTGAGCCCGCCGATGTCGGTGACGAGGCCAAGTTGCGTGGCCTCTTCGGCTGTGGTCTCACCTGTCTGACCTGCCGTCCCCGTGTCCGAGCTTTCCTCGTCGTCACCGCCGCAGCCCGCGACTGCAAACGTCAGTGCCGCGAGCAGGAGCGCGAGCCACGCCCACTTGTGCTTTCCGTTCACGAAACCTCCCTTGTCGCCCAGTTTCCCCGCTTTACGAGTCGCGAGATGCTACCCCGCTGGGGGCCTGTTTTCTAGGACCGTCGGCGGAGGCGTTCGTTAGGAGGAGACGTCCGCGAGGACCCTGTCGAGGTCGCCCTCGCCGATCAAGACACGGCGGGGCTTGGAGCCCTCATAGCCGGTCACGATGCCCCGCCTCTCCAGCATGTCGATCAGGCGGCCGGCGCGGGTGTAGCCCACGCGGAGGCGCCTTTGGAGGAGCGAAACGGAGGCCGTCTGGGTCTGGACGACCACCTCGATCGCCCGGTCGAGGAGCGGATCCTCGTCTGGATCGAAATCCCCGTCCATGTCGTCGAGCTCGGGGGTCTCAGGGCGCTCGAGGAGGGATTCGTCGAGCTCCTGCTCCCGCTGGCCGCGGCACTGCTCGACGATGAGGGCGATCTCCTCCTCCGTGACGAAAGCTCCCTGAACGCGCTGCAGGCGGGACGTGCCGAGCGGCTTGAAGAGCATGTCGCCCTGGCCGAGGAGGCTCTCGGCGCCCGACGCGTCGAGGATGACGCGGCTGTCGGTCTGGCTCGAGACGGCGAAGGCGATTCGGGACGGAACGTTCGCCTTGATCATTCCGGTGATGACGTCCACCGACGGGCGCTGCGTTGCGAGGACGAGGTGGATGCCGACGGCGCGCGACTTCTGCGCGAGGCGGATGACGGCGTCCTCGACCTCCTGCGGAGAGACCATCATCATGTCCGCGAGCTCGTCGATGACGATCAGGAGGTACGGGAGCGGCTGCTCGCCGCGCTCGGTGAGCACGCGGTTGAGCTCGGGCAGGTTGCGCGCCCGTGCGAGGCTCATGCGCTCGTAGCGCTTGTCCATCTCGGTGAGCACGTTCGCGAGCACCGCCGCGGCCGCCTTCGGGCTCGAGACAACGGGCGTGAGCAGGTGCGGGATCGACTCGTACAGGCCGAGCTCGACGCGCTTGGGGTCGACGAGGATCATGCGGAGCTCGTCCGGCGTGGCGCGGAGGAGGATCGAGCAGAGCATCGTGTTGATGCACCCGGACTTGCCGGATCCCGTCGTGCCCGCGATCAGGATGTGCGGCATGCGCGCCAGGTCGGCCCAGACGGAAGCGCCGCTGATGTCCTTGCCGAGCCACACCGACAGCGGGCTCGCCGACGTGGGCAGCTCGTCGTAGATGTCGCCGAGGGTGACGATGTTCGGCGACAGGTTGGGGACCTCGACCCCGACGGCTTGCTTGCCGGGAATGGGCGCGAGGATGCGAATCTCGGTCGTAGCGAGTGCGTAGGCGAGGTCGTCCTTGAGGGCGGCGACCTTGCCGACCTTCGTTCCCGGCGCCAGCTGCAGCTCGTAGCGAGTCACGCGCGGGCCGACCACCTGGCCGACGAGGTGCGCGTCGACGCCGAAGTTGGCGAGCGCCTCGAGCAGCGAGCTCGAGGTCTTCTCGGCGGCTTTCGCGGGCTGACCCTTCCTGGCGCGGGAGTGCCGCAGGACGCCGGCGTCGGGAAGCTGGTAGTCGCCGTGCTCGGTGGAGACCGGCTCGAAGAGGTCGGGCTCACGCACCTCCGGCTCGTCGAGCTCGTCGACGTCGTCCCGGAGCTGGTCGAGCAGGACGGGCGGAGGCGCCGGCGTCTCGCTGACGACGTCGGGGAAGGCCTCCTCCCCGTCGATCGGCGGGCCGTGGCTCACGGAGACATGTTCCGGGGTCAGACCCCAGGACGTGTCCGCGGCGGCCAGGCGGATGCGCTCGGCGGAGCGCCGGGCGGCCGCGGCGGTCTCGCGCGCCGCGCGCGCGGAGTGCTGGACGAGCGCGCCGACGGAGGCGCCCGTGACGAGCAGCGCGCCGGCGGCGAGGAGGAAGAGCGCGAGGATGGACGTTCCGGTCTCGCCGAGGAGGCTGCCGAAGACGGCGTCGAGCAGGCGGCCGATCGCGCCGCCCTCCGTCCCGACGAGCGTCATCGCGCCGACCACGAGGACGATGCTGCCGGTGCGGAACGGGCTCAGGTCGACGAGCGACGCGCGCGCGACCATGAGCGCCCCGAGCGCGACGAGCAGAAGCGGCACTCCCATGCGACCGTCGCCGAGCAGCGCGGCGAGCCACTCGTTGATCTTCCCGCCGACCGCGCCGCCATCCCACTCGAGCCAGACGACGACCGCGAGGAAGAAGCCCAGGCTCAGGAGACCGAGGCCGATGAGCTCCGGATGCTGCCGTCCCCGGGCGCGGCGGCGCTTCCTCATCTTCTTGATGCGGGCAGGGACCTTTGGGCGCAAACGGCTGGGGCGCTTTCGCGGCGCCATGGCCAGACGTTCGCCCCGCGGGCGGCCCCTCCTTTATTACGGGAAGGTCGCCAGCCGCTCCAGGAGAAGCTCGAGGAAGCGGTCGGAGTCGATGTCGACTCCGACCCGGGCGTTCGGCTCCCGCTCGGTCCTGCGCCAGAGGTCGACCACCGTGCGACCCCGGCAAAGCTCGGACTCGAGCTCGATCTCGACGTTCCGGTGCTTCATCTCGACCAGGCTCGGATCGAGGACGTGCGCCACGGCGACGGCATCGTGGATCGGAGAGCCCGGGAAGTCGTAGACCTCGCGGTGGAAGCGCGAGTAGAACTCGAGCAGCTCGGCCACGAAGGCTCCGGTCCGCCCCGTCTTGCGCAGACGCTCGCCGTGCTCGGGCGTCATGAGCGCCTTGTGCGTGACGTCGAGGCCGATCATGGTCACGTCGAGGCCGCTCCGGAACACGGTCGCGGCAGCTTCGGGGTCTGCCCAGATGTTGAATTCCGCCGCCGGCGTCACGTTCCCCTCGGCAATCGCGCCGCCCATGAGGACGATCCGCTCGAGCTTGGACGCGGCTTCTTCGTGGCGCTCAAGGAACGCCGCAACGTTCGTGAGGGGGCCCGTCGGGATGAGCGTTAGCGGCTGCGCAGACGCAGACACGCGCTCCGCGATGAAGTCCGCTGCGTCGGCGGGAAGCGGCTTCCCTTGAGGATCTGGAAGCGCCGGACCGTCGAGGCCGCTCTCCCCGTGCACGTAGGCGGCCACGAACAGGTCGCGCCTGATCGGGCGGTCGGCCCCGGCCGCCACCGGCACGTCGCCGCGCCCGACGAGCTCGAGCACGCGCAGCGCGTTCGCCGTCGTCTTCGCGAGGGTCTGGTTCCCGGACACCGTGGTGACGCCGACCAGCTCGACCTCCGGGCTCGCGAGCGCGAGCAGGAGCGCGACTGCGTCATCGTGCCCCGGGTCGCAATCGATGAGTATGGGCGTCGTCATGCGGCGACCAAGGCGTCGACCTCGGCTGTGGTCGGGAGCGACGGCTGGGCGCCCGGACGCGACGCCGCGATCGCTCCGGCTGCGCAGGCGCGCTCGAGAGACTCGTCGTAGCTGCGGTCCTCGAGCAGCGACACGACAAGACACGCGCAGAACGCGTCGCCCGCCGCGGTCCCGTCGACGGCTGTCACCTCCGGTGGCGCGGCGCGCGCAACCTCCTCGCCGGCCTCGAGGAGAAGCGCTCCCTCCTTCCCGAGCGTGAGCGCGAAGAGGCCGCCGAGCGGGCTCGAGCCGAGCGCGTCGAGCTCGAAGGAGTTCGCGACGATGAGGTCGGCGCGTTCGAGCACCTCGACCGGGACGGTACGCGCAGGCGCCGCGTTGAGGCAGAACATGCGGCTGGCCTGCTCCGCCGCGGACGTCACCGTCTCGATGGGAATCTCGAGCTGGCAGAGCACCGCGTCGCTCTCGCCGAGCGTGAAGGAGCCCGGCTGCAGCTTTCGGTTGGCGCCGGGCGCGACGACGATCTGGTTCTCGCCGCCGGCGTCGACCAGGATGAGCGCGACGCCAGTCGGCTCGTCCACCACCTGAAGCCCGCGCAGGTCGACTCCCGCCTCGTCCAGCCCGGCGCGCGCGAGCTTCCCGAACTCGTCGTCACCGACGCACCCGATGAAGGTCACGTCGGCGCCGAGCCGCGTGGCCGCCACCGCCTGGTTCGCCCCCTTGCCGCCGGGGACGCGCTCGAGCTCGGCGTCGGTCACCGTCTCGCCCGGACGAGGCAGCCGCTCGCAGAAGCCGACGAGGTCGAGGTTGATCGACCCCACGACCGTGACGCGCGGCGGCAAGGCCTCTTTACGCGGCGAGCGCGCGGAGGTCGTCGAGCGTGCCGTTCATGAGGTTCTCGCGCAAGTCGAAGAGGCCGGCCCAGAGCGACGAGCGATGCGGCGCCGAATCGAGCCGCGCGGCCGCCGACAGGCCCTCGAGCGCGCGCACGAACACCGCCAGCTCCAGGTAGGTGTGCGCGACGCGTGCCGGCGAGACGACCACCCCGGCCCGTTTCAGGACGTCGTCCCAGTCGAGCAGCTCGCCCGCTCCCGGCTCTCCGTACCAGGAGCGGCCCTCCGCCTGATCGGCCTCCAGCTCGAGCAGGAAGCGCCCCAGAGGGCCCTCGAGGCCCACCAGGGCCGTCTCGACGCGCTCAGCCGCCCGCCTGAGGGCGGCCTGGCGGCGGGCCGGCGTGCAGGGCTCGGGCTCCCCGCGCGCCCAGCGCTCGAGCAGCCGGCAGAACGCCAGGGCGGAGACCTCGCTCGCGGCCAGCGAGCGGATCACCCGGGCGGTCGTCGGCTCGGCCACTCCGTAGGAGCGGACGAGCCCCGCCCAGCCCTTGCCGTTCTGCTCGGTCATGCATCTCACTCTGACACCAACTTCCCATTTGTGCGTAGGGTCCCTGTGAACATGGCCCGATACGACCGTGTCGCAAATTTGCCCGTCGAGATCGACTCCTACGAGCTCGAGGGGCTCGAGCACCGCATCTCGGACCAGTTCACGCGGAAGACCACCGTCATCCGTCTCAAGGGCGCCGGTCACGAGGGAATCGGCGAGGACGTGACCTACTCGGTCGAGGACCAGGAGGCGCTCCAGGAGGAAGGAGCGACGCTCCCGCTCGCCGGCTCGCACACGATCGACAGCTTCTCGCAGCTCCTCGACCGGCTCAGCCTCTTCCCTTCCGGTCCGGGTCTCGACGCATTTCGCAACTATCGCCGCTGGGCGTACGAGAGCGCCGCGCTCGACCTTGCGCTCCGGCAGGGCGGCGTCTCGCTCGCCAAGGCGGTTGGGCGGACACCGCGTCCCGTGAACTTCGTGGTGTCGATGCGTCTGCACGAGCCGCCGAGCCCCGAGCCCGTGCTCAAGTGGCTCGAGCACTACCCGAAGCTCCGCTTCAAGCTCGATCCGACCAGCACCTGGGACGACACGGTCGTCAATGAGCTGCAAAGCGACGAAAGCAGTCGACACGCTCGACCTGAAGGGGCAGTACAAGAACACACCCGTCGACCAGTCCGGCGACCCCACCCTCTACGCGCGCGTTGCGATGGCGTTCCCGAAGGCGTGGCTCGAGGATCCCGACCTGAACGAGGACACGACCCCGGTGCTCGAGCCTCACCGCGAGCGCATCACGTGGGACGCCCCGATCCACGCCGTCTCCGACATCACGGGCCTGCCGTTCCCCCCGAAGACGGTGAACATCAAGCCGTCGCGCTTCGGGTCGATCCAGGAGCTCTTCGCCACCTACGACTACTGCGCGAAGAACAAGATCGCCATGTACGGCGGCGGCCAGTTCGAGCTCGGTCCCGGCCGCGGCCAGATCCAGTACCTCGCCTCGCTCTTCCACCCGGGCACGCCGAACGATGTCGCGCCGGCCGTCTACAACACGTCGGCGCCGGGACCGGGGCTGCCGCAGAGCCCTCTGAAGCCCACTCCGTCAGAGACGGGCTTTCGCTGGGGCGACGGCGCCTAGGCGCGCCTACGCCGCCCGCTTCAAGTTCCAGTCGACGACGAAGGAGTCCGAGCGAACCTCGGTCGTCCAGTCCTCCATCGTCTCGATCTCGAAGAAGCGGTCGAGAGACGTCAGGTAATCCTCCGCCTCCCAGGTTGCGTCGCTGCGCTCGTCCATCGAGCCAGCGTACGACTGCGTGCGGACGCTAGAGCTCGAGGACGACCGGGAGGATCATCGGCCGGCGGCCCGTGCGCTCGTGAACGAGCTGGCCGACGGCGTCGTGGATGTGCTCCTGCAGGAGCTTCACCTCGGAGATGTCGTCATTCAGGCAGCGTGTGAGCGTTCGCTCAGCCTCCCCGCGCGCCTCTTCGAGAAGCGGCCCCGGCTCGGCGAAGCCGCGCGCGATCACCTCCGGCGCGGCGATCTCACGGCCGTTCTGCGATCCGATCGTCACGACGACGATGAGGACGCCGTCCTCGGACAGGTGGCGGCGATCGCGGAGCGCGACTTCGCGCACGTCCCCCACGCCCAGGCCGTCTACGAACGTGTGCCCCGCCTCGACCTTGTCCACGATCCGCGCGTTTCCGCCGGCGAGCTCGACCACGGAGCCGTTCTCGGCGAGCACGATCCGGTCGCGCGGGACCCCGCCCTCCTGCGCCAGGCGGGCCTGGGCCGCCAGCATGCGGAACTCGCCGTGGATCGGCATGACGTTGCGCGGGCGGAGCAGAGCGTGGATGGTGCGAATCTCCTCCGCGTAGCCGTGCCCCGATACGTGCACCGGGGCGATTTCCTGATGCAGCACCTCCGCTCCGAGCTTCGCGAGCCGATTGATCGTGTCGTGGACCCGCAGCTCGTTCCCCGGGACGGGCTTGGCCGAGATGATCACGGTGTCGCCTTCCTCCACCGTCACGGAGCGGTGGTCGTTGTAGGCGATCCGGGTCAAAGCGGACATCGGCTCCCCTTGGCTCCCGGAGCAGAGGATCATCGTCTCGTCGCGACGCAGCCCGTCGAGCTCGTCCGGCTTTACGAGCAGATAGTCCGGGACCTGGATGTAGCCGAGGTTGCGCGCGATGTTGACGTTCTTTCGCAACGAACGGCCGATGATGGCGACCTTGCGACGCGAGTCGACGGCGACGTCGATCGCCTGCTGGACGCGGTGGACGTTCGACGCGAAGGAGGCGATGAGCACGCGTCCCTCTCGCTGCGGAATCAGCTGGCGGAAGACCTCGCCGACCGTGCGCTCGGACTCGGTGACGCCCGGACGTTCCGCGTTGGTCGAGTCGCCGCACAGGAGGTCGACACCGCGGTTGCCGATCTCCGCCAGCTTGCCGAGGTCGGTGCGGAAGCCGTCCACCGGCGTGTGGTCGATCTTGTAGTCGCCCGTGTGCACGATCCGGCCCCCGCGCGTCTCGAGCACGACCGCGACCGAGTCCGGGATCGAATGCGCCATGCGCACGAACTCGGCGCCGAAGGGGCCGATGCGGATGGGCCCGCCCTCGGGCTTGATCTCGAGCAGCTCGGCGCTGCGGAGGAGGCCGTGCTCGTCGAGCTTCGACTGGATCAGTCCCAGGGTGAGCTTCGTCGCCCACACCTGAGGCACCTTGACCTCGCGCAGGAGGTACGGGAGCGCCCCCACGTGGTCCTCGTGCCCGTGCGTGAGGATGACGGCGCGCACGTCGCGGCTACGCTCGCGGAGGTAGCCGAAGTCGGGCAGGACGAGATCGACCCCGAGATGCTCGTCGCGAGGGAAGGAAAGGCCGGCGTCGATGACGACGATGCCCTGGTCGGACTCGATCGCCATCATGTTCTTGCCGACCTCGCCCAGTCCGCCGAGCGGGATCAGGCGCGTGGACTCGGACATTGGAAGGAGTGTAGTAGGGTCGCTGCATGGCGACCGCGACCCGAGCGCGGACAGGGGCGCTAGAGGCGATCGGCAAGACGCCGATCGTCCGCCTGGCACAGCTGCCGGCCGCGGAGAGCGCTGAGGTCTGGGTCAAGCTCGAGGCGGCCAACCCGACCGGCTCGTACAAGGACCGCATGGCGCTCGCGATGATTGAGGGCGGCGAGCGCTCCGGACGCCTCCAGCCGGGCCAGACCGTCGTCGAGTACACGGGCGGGAGCACCGGCTCTTCCCTCGCTCTCGTCTGCGCGCTCAAGGGTTATCCTCTCCGAATCGTCACCTCGGACGCGTTCGCCGCCGAGAAGATTCGGACGATGGAGGCCTTCGGCGCCCAGGTCGAGGTGCTGCCGAGCCCCGCCGGCATCACGCCCGACCTTGTTCCGCGCATGATGGAACGAGCGGCCGAGATCGTCGCGGAGATCGACGGATTCGCGACCGACCAGTTCAACAACACGGACATGGTCGAGGGCTACCGCGCGCTGGGCCGCGAGATCCTCGATCAGCTCGACGGTCCCCCGGATGCCTTCTGCGGCTACATCGGGACGGCGGGGTGCTTCGTTGGGGTGACCCGTGAGCTACGGGCCTCCGCGCCCGCGGTGCACCGCGTCGCGATCGAGCCTGCGGAATCTCCCGTCCTGTCAGAAGGGCGGACGGGCACGCACCACATCGAGGGCGGCGGTGCGGGGTTCTGGCCGCCTCTGCTCGAGCGCGACGACATGGATGAGATCATGGCCGTCTCTGACGCACAGGCATTCGAGACGGCGAGACGAGCAGCACGTGAGGAGGGCGTCTTCTCCGGCCCCTCGAGCGGCGCAAACATCGCAGCGGCCTTGACCGTTGCGAAGCGACTCGGCCCGGGGAGCCGCGTCGTGACCACGCAGGTCGACTCGGGCCTCAAGTACTTGGTTGGCCGGCTGTACGCGTTCTAGTTAGACGCGCGCGGGGGCTGCTACCCCGGCGCGCTCGAGGCCCGCGCGAATGGCCGTCTTCTCGTCCTCGGTCGCCTCGACGAGGGGCAGCCGCAAGCCTCCGACGTCGTGTCCGAGCATGTTCAACGCCGCTTTCACCGGGATCGGGTTGGTCGTGACGGCGAGCGTGTCGATCACCGCTTGGAGGTTGTCGGCGATCGTGCGGGCGCCGTCGCGGTCGCCCTCGTTGAAGCGCCCGATCAGCTCCTTCACCTGAGGCCCCACGATGTGCGTGAAGACGAAGACGCCGCCCTTGCCGCCGAGCTCGAGGAACGGCAGGAGCAGGTCGTCGTTCCCGGCGTACAGCGTAAGGCCGGTTTCCTCGACGATCCGGCTCGCCTGGTCGAGGTCGGTCGTCGCCTGCTTCACGTACTGGACGTTCGGGATCTCCGCGAGCTGCGCGATGGCGTCGGGCTCGAGGTTGAGGGCGACGCGCTGCGGGATGTTGTAGACGATGATCGGCTTGTCCGTCTCGTTGGCGATCGCCGCGAAGTGCGCCACGGTGCCGCGCACGGGCGGCTTGTTGTAGTACGGCGTGACGACCAGGTAGCCGTCGACTCCGAGCGCCTCGGCCTCGCGGGTCAGATGCACCGAATGCGCGGTGGAGTACGTGCCCGTCCCGGCCACCACGGAGGCGCGGTCACCGACCGCCTCGACGGCCGCCGCGAAGAGCTGCAGGCGCTCCGCGTCGCTCAGGGTCGGGGCCTCGCCGGTTGTCCCGGCAACGACGACCCCGTCGGAGCCGTTGTCGACGAGATGGACGCAGAGGCGCTTGAAGCCTTCGATGTTGACCGCGCCGTCGCCGCTGAACGGCGTCACGATCGCGGTCAGGACCTCGCCGAGCATCACTGACATTGTACGGCGCTACTCGAGCAGGCTCTCGAGCCCCACGGTCACGCCGGGTGGAAGCGTCGGGAGGCGGTGTAGGGCGAGGAGCACGCCCGGCACGAACGCCTCGCGCGACAGCGTGTCGTGACGGATGGTGAGCGTTTGCCCGAGGCCGCCGAAGATGACCTCCTGGTGCGCGAGCAGGCCCGGCAGGCGCACGCTGTGGATCGGCACCTCGCCCGGCAGAAGCTCTGCCGTCGCCTTCGCCGTGCCCGACGGAGCGTCCAGCTTCGCTTCGTGATGGAGCTCGATGATCTCGGCCTTCGGCATCTGCTTGGCGGCCTCGCCGGCGAAGCGCATCATGAGGGCGGCGCCGAGCGCGAAGTTCGGCGCGATGAAACACGCGACGCCTTTCTCCTTCGCCTTCGCGTCCAGGGCGGTGAGATCGTCCCCGCTGAGGCCCGAGGTCCCGACGATGCACGGGAGGCCCGCGTCCAGACAGCGCTCCAGGTTGGCGCGCACCTCGTCGGGACGCGTGAAGTCGATCGCCACGTCCTGGCCGTCGAAGGAGGGGCTGTCGCCGCGCTCGACGTCGGTGAGCTCGTGGCCCGCCTCGGCGAGCTTCGGGCCGAGCACGGTGCCCACTCTCCCCCGCGCTCCGAACAGAAGAATCCGCACTAGGCGGCGGCTGCGGTCACGAGGTGCGGGGAGAAGCGCTCGACCGCGGCGAGCAGGCGCTCCTCACTCGGACCGATGCCGGCGACCGAGAGCTTGGCCGGCTCGAGCAGCACTTCCGCGAGCTGCGCGACGGCGGTCGCATCGACCGCCTCGATCTCGGCGATGACGCGGTCGAGGGAGAGCAGCTCGCTATCGGTGATGAGCGACTTGCCGAGCCTGCTCATGCGATTGGACGTCAGCTCCATCGCCAGCATGATGCGGCCCTTCATGTTCTCCTTAGCCCGCTCGAGCTCTTCCTCGGATAGATCTCCGGAAGCGATCGCGCGGATCTGCTCGGCGCAGATCTCGAGGCACGCGGGCAGGTTCTCCCCCCTCGTGCCGACGTAGACGCCGATCTGGCCGGTGTCGGCGTACTGCGAGGAGAACGTGTACACGGAGTACGCGAGCCCCCGTTTTTCGCGGATCTCCTGAAAGAGGCGCGACGAGGCCGAGCCGCCGAGGACGCCGTCGAGGATCGAGGCGGTGAACCGGCGCTTGTCCGAGCGGGCGATGCCCGGCGCCGCGAGGCAGACGTGGTACTGCTCCGTGCTCTTGCTCTCGAAGCGCAGGCTCGGCGGCGGCGGGGCGACGAACGGCGCGCGCGCGGAGGGCTTCCGCGAGGGCGGCTCGGCGAGCTTCTGCAACATGCGCTGGACCAGCCCGACGAGCTCCTCGTGATCGATGCTTCCCGCCGCAGCGACGACCACGTTTCCCGCGGTGTAGCGAGAGCGGTGGTAGGCGGCGATCGAGCGCTTCGTCACCCGCTCGATGACGTCCGCACTCCCGAGCACCGGCCGCCCGAGCGGATGGTCGCCGAAGACCGCTTCCGTGATCAGGTCGTGGATCAGTTCCTGCGGGGAGTCCTCGATCATGGCGATCTCCTCGAGCACGACCTCGCGCTCCGAGTCGATGTCCGCGAAGGCCGGTGCGAAGACCATGTCGGTCATCACGTCGAGAGCGGCCTCGATGTGCTCGTCGAGGAAGCGTGCGTAGACGACGGTGTAGTCCCGCGCGGTCGCGGCGTTGAGCTCTCCGCCGAAGCGATCGAAGATCTCCGCGATCTCGACGGCCGAGTACGAGCCCGTCCCCTTGAAGAGCATGTGCTCGAGGAAGTGGCTCATGCCGGCACGGCTCTCGTCCTCGTCGCGTGAGCCCGCCCCGATCCAGAATCCGATCGCGACCGAGCGCACCGTCGGCAGGGGCTCGGTGATGACGCGGGCCCCGCCGTCGAGCGTCGTGAGCAGGTAGTTCTGCACCCGGTCGAATCGTAATGCCCCCCCGTTGACAGGACGAAAACCCCTGCTTCACTCAGAAAGGGGGTTGACGAGGGGAGTGAGGGATGGGGAGTTTTCTGCGGCGGCCTGCGGTCTTTGGCGTCTGCGTGGTCGCACTTTCGCTCGCGGCCGGGCTGCCTGAGCCCGCGCAGGCGGACAGAGGCAACGGGAACGGCAAGCACGCGCAAGAACCGGCGGACGCGGGGTACGAGCAGCCCCCGGGCCTCGTCGACAACGACCATGCGCAGGCAAAGGGTCACGAGAAGAAGGCGCCGGAAGAGCCCCTCCAGCCCGAGCCGGCCAACCCGGCGGTCGAGCCGGAAGGCGCAGACGGCCAGCCGAAGAGCTCACCGAAAAGTGTGGAGTCGGCGGCTTCCGACAAGCAGCACGCGTCGGGTGGCAACCGGAGCGGCGACGCACATCACCACCTGGTCATCTGCCACCGCACGGGCTCGGCGTCGAATCCGTACGTCGTGATCAACATCCCGTGGACGGCCTGGTCGGAAGCGCACAGTCCGGGCTCTGCCCACGCGCATCCGGCACTCGACGGCCGCGTCGACCTCGTCCTGAACGACCCGGCTTCGCGCCCGGGGTCGAAGGACGGCTTCACGTCGGCCGACTGCCGCGTGAACGATCCGGTGCCGCCTCCGCCTCCTGGGCCCACCCCGCCCGCCTCTCCGCCCTCGGGCGGCGCATTTGGCGGCGGGGCGCTCGGGCAGGCCGTGGGCAGCGCGGGACAGGGCGCATTGCCCTTCACCGGCCTTCCGGTCTTGCTCGCGCTTCTGGTTGCTCTAGGCGCTGCGGTAAGCGCGGCCGGGATCGCCGGCAGCACGGGCCAGAAGAGCCAGCGCCTTCAACGGTGGGCGCGCAAGCCCGCGAACGGCTCCGACGTCCGGCACGTCACCGCTCACGAGGCGCTCGACAGCGCTCCAGACGATCCCGGTTCCGGCTAGGGCAAACGTCGCGCGGGGGAAGCGGTCGAGAGCGGCCTTGACGCCCCACGACGCCCAGAGGTGGGTCGCGAGGAGCTTGGTCAGCCGGGGCCCGTAAGGGTCGAGGGTCTGCTCGCGCCCGGCGAGGAGGTCGAGAACGGCATCGCTCGCCAACTGCGAGCTCAGGAACCCCTCGTACATCCCGTCGCCCGAGATCGGGTCGATGAGACCGGCCGCGTCGCCGACGATCAGGGCGCGGTGGCGCGCGAGCGTCGCCAGGGGAGAGCGCAGCGGCAGCCGGTACCCCCGCACCTCTTCGAGGTCGTCGAGACGTGCGTCGTGGTGAGTGCAGAGACGGCGGAGATGCTCTTTCAGGTTGGGGCCCTCCGATCCCCACCCGCCGACGCCGACGTTGACGTGGTCGCCCTTCGGAAACACCCAGCCGTATCCCCCCGGGACGATCCCGAGCTCGAGCGCGACACGACCGTTGTAGCGCCTCGCGTCGATCTTCGCGTGCGGCAGGTTTCCCTCGAGCGCGACGCCGACGGCGCTGTTGCCTCCAAGTGAGAGGGCGCGCGCGCTGATCCCGTTGACGCCGTCCGCTCCGATCAGGGCGTCCGCCGCGAACTTCTCCGGTCCTGCGGTGACGGTGACCGTGCCGTTGGCGTCCACCCCCGTCACGCGCACGCCGTCACGGAAGTCGGCGCCGGCGTCCGCCGCACGTTCCGCAAGGAAGTGGTCGAGCCTGCGCCGCTGCGTCATGTAGACGAGCGGCCGGCCGCTTCCGCGTGCGTGCGTTCGGCCGTAGCCGAGACGCAGGTCGGCGTGCGTGACAACGTGCTCGACGACCGGGTCGATGGAGAACGGGAGGAGCCGTGCCGCGCGCCCCGTCACTCCGCCGCCGCAGGGCTTGTCGCGCGGGAACTTTGCGCGGTCGAGCAGGAGGACGTTCGCCCCTGCTTTGACCAGCCGGTAGGCAGCAGTCGATCCCGCGGGGCCGGCGCCGACGACGATGACGTCGTAGGGCTTCACCCGCGGGATTGTGACGGTGCCTCTACCCCTCGCGCCGAGGGCCGCGGTCGCGACCGCGACTACCGCTGCCGCCGCGTCCGCCGCGCCGCTCACCGTTCCGCTGGCGCTCCGTTCGCTCGCGCGGAGGCGCTGTCTTGGCGCGTTCGATCAGCTCCTCAGGCTGGACGAGCGAGCCGTTCTCGTGCTTGGCGACGAGCTTGAGGCCGATCCGGCCGCGCATCTTGTCGACCTCCTGGACGATCACGTCCAGCACGTCGCCGCGGGAGATGACGTCCTCGATGTGAGCGACGCGTCCCGGGCCGACGTTGGAGACGTGGAGCAGGCCGTCGGTGCCCTTCTTCAGTTCGACGAACGCTCCGAAGTCGGTCGTCTTCACGACCTTGCCGGTGTAGGCGTCCCCCACCTCCGGCTCCTTCGTAAGCGCCTTGATCGCTGCGATCGCAGCGTCGGCCTGGGTGCCTTCCGTCGCGTAGATGAGGACGTTGCCGTCCTCCTCGATGTCGATCTGCACCTCGTAGTCGGACTCGAGCGAGCGGATCGTCTCGCCGCCCTTGCCGATCACGAGCCCGATCGCCTCGGGGTCGATCTTGACGGTCGAGATGCGCGGGGCGTGCGCGGCAAGCTCGGTGCGCGCCTCCGGCAAGGCCTCCAACATCGTGTCGAGGATGGACTCGCGCGCCCGCTTCGCCTGCTCGAGCGCGTTGCGCATGATCTCCTGCGTGACGCCGGTGATCTTGATGTCCATCTGGAGGGCGGTGATGCCCTCGCGTGAGCCGGCCACCTTGAAGTCCATGTCGCCGAGGTGGTCCTCGGCGCCCTGGATGTCGGTGAGGATGACGTAGTCGTCGCCCTCCTTGACGAGGCCCATCGCGATGCCGCCGACGGGCCGCCGAATGGGCACGCCGGCGTCCATGAGCGCGAGTGTCGAGCCGCACACGGAGCCCATCGAGGACGAGCCGTTCGACTCGAGCGTCTCCGAGACGAGGCGGATCGTGTACGGGAACTCCTCGGCGGGCGGAATCATCGGCTCGAGTGCCCGCTGCGCGAGCGCACCGTGTCCGATGTCGCGGCGCTTGGGGCCACGCATGAAGCCCGTCTCCCCGACCGAGTAGGGCGGGAAGTTGTAGTGGTGCATGAAGCGCCGCTCTTCCTCGAGGGAGAGGTCGTCGATCCGCTGCCCCTCCTTGGCCGTCCCGAGGGTGAGCAGCGTCATGATCTGCGTCTGGCCGCGCGTGAAGAGCGCGGAGCCGTGCGTGCGCGGCGAGACGCCGACGTCACACGAGACGTGCCGGATCTCTTCGGCGCCCCGGCCGTCGGGGCGGCGCTTGTCGACCGCGATCTTCTGCCGGACGAGGTCCTTGTAGACCGCGTCAGCGGCCTTCTTGACGAACTGGCGCGTCAGCCCGTCCTTGACGGCGGGCTCGCCGTCGACCGTTGCCGGCCCGACCGGGAAGGGCACCTCGACGCTCTCGATGATGCGGTCGAAGAGAAGGTGGCGCTTGGCCGACTTGAGCTGCTTCGAGTCCTGCTCGGCTTCGGTGAGCGCACGCAGGTCGTCCTCGAACTGCTCCTCGACCGGGCCTCGCACCGCTTCGAGCCGCAGGCGCTCGAGGAGCAGGTCGAGGCTCGAGCGCACCTGCAGCTCTCGCACGACGTCCTCCTCCGTGGAATCCATTGCGAGCGGCGGGGAGAGCTCGCCGGCGATCTCCTCGAGGACTGCCGCGCCCTCGCGGAGCCCTTCCGCGGCGATGCGCTCGCGGATGCGGTCCGCGAAGCGCTCCTCCAGGTCGCGCGTCATCTCGACGTCGAGCCACTTCGGCTTGCCGACCTGGCGCTGCAGGTCCTCCTGCGCCTCGCAGAGCTTCTTGATCTCGCCGTGCGCGAGCTCGAGCGCTTCGAGTATGCGGTGCTCGGGAATCTCGTCGGCGCCGCACTCGACCATCGTCAGGCCTTCCTTCGTCCCGACGACCACGAGATCGAGCTTCGAGTCTTCCTTCGTCTCCTGCAGGTTCGGGTTGACGACGAACTCGTCGTCGATCAAGCCGATGCGAACCGCACCGACCGGCCCGTGGAACGGAAGCGGCGAGATCATGAGTGCCGCCGACGCGCCGTTCAGGCAGAGGATGTCGTGGCCGGTGACGAGGTCGGCGGACAGGATCGTGCAGATCACCTGCACCTCGTTCCTGAAGCCCTTCGGCCACAGGGGCCTGATGGGGCGGTCGATCATCCGCGCAGCCAGGATGGCGCGCTCCGTCGGCCGTCCCTCTCGCTTGAAGAAACCGCCGGGGATCTTCCCGGCGGCGTACATCCGCTCCTCGACGTCGACGGTGAGCGGGAAGAAGTCCGCGCCCTCGCGCGCCTCTGTCCGCCCCATCGCCGTTGCCAGCACCATCGTCTCGCCGCTCTTGACGACGACGGCGCCGTCGGCCTGCTTGGCCAACTCGCCAGTCTCGAAACTGATCTCGCTGCGGCCGACGGTCACGGCGACCGCCGCCTTCTCTTGCACCATCGTGCTCATCTACTGCCTCCTCTTTCTTTGGGAGACGGAGGCGGAGGTTTGAGGCAGCTCCGAGGCGAAGCTCCCTCAAACTTCCACCGGCGTCTCCGGCCTTTTTCGCGGTTTTTACCTACGCAGGCCTAGGTCCTTGATCAGGGCGCGATAGCCCTCCAGGTCCCTCCTTTGCAGGTAGTTCAGGAGTCGCCGGCGCCTGCCAACCAGCTTGAGAAGCCCGCGCCGCGACTCGTGGTCCTTGCCATGCGTGCGCAGGTGTTCGGTCAGGCCTTCGATCCTCTGCGAGAGCAGAGCGATCTGGACGGGCGTAGAGCCCGTATCGGCCTCCTTTTGGCCGTGATTGCTGACAATCTCCTGTTTGACGTCCTTCGTAAGCGTCATCTTTTCTAGGTTCCTAGGCTACCAGACGTGATTTCGGCTCCTCCCGCGGGCGCTTCCGCTGGGCATCCGGCGACCGCCGACGCCGGGATCGCGGTCTTGCGGGAAGGGGGCTCGGCCGCCGACGCCGCCGTCGCCGCCGCACTCGCGTCCTGCGTCGCCGAGACGGTTATGACCGGGATCGCGGGCGGCGGCCACGCCATCTACTACGAGGCCGAGAGCGGCCGGACGCGACTTCTCGACTTCTTCGTGGCCATGCCGGGGATCGGCTCGTCCCCGCGCAAGCCGGAGCTTCGCGAGCTGCGGGTGAAGTTTGGGAACGAGCACGTCCACTACTTCATCGGCGTCGCCTCGTGCGCGGTCCCGGGAGTCCCCGCCGGGCTGCACACGCTGTGGCGGGAACACGGCCGTCTCCCCTGGGCGAGGGTCGTCGCTCCCGCGCTCGAGCTCGCGAAGAGCGGCGTGGAGATGCCGCACGCGCACGCGGCCTGCCTCGCGATGCTCGCGCCGCTGATGACGCTGCGCGAAGGTGCGAACATCTACTCGCCGGGAGGACGGCTCCTCTGCGCCGGCGATCGCCTCGAGCAGCCGGGCCTGGTGCGCACGCTCGAGGTCGTCGCGGACGAGGGTGCGCTCACCTTCTACAACGGGACGCTTGCAGACGCGCTGCTCGAGCTCATCGACGAGCGTGGCGGACTCGTCACCCGGGGAGATCTCGATGCATACGAAGCCGTT
This sequence comes from uncultured Actinomycetes bacterium, assembly GCA_963747715.1. Classification (GTDB taxonomy): domain Bacteria; phylum Actinomycetota; class Thermoleophilia; order Gaiellales; family Gaiellaceae; genus CAVVGB01. The sequence continues at coordinate 231,981 of CAVVGB010000009.1, read as the reverse complement.
TGGCTCGACCCCGTCGAGGCGCCGTACGCGGGCACGCGGATTCGCACACGTGGCGGCCTGTCCCAGCTCGTCGACACGCTCGAGCAGATGACGCCGGTCCGGGATCTCTCGCCCGCGGATCGCGCGCTCACGCTTGCGCGCGTCCTCACCGCGCCGGCCTACAGCGGGCGCAAGTACGACGACACCACCAACCTCAACGTCGTCGACGACGAAGGGAATGCGTGTGTGGTAACGACAAGCCTTGGTCTTGGGTCGGGCGACTTCATCCCCGGCTTCGACGTCCACCTGAACAGCATGCTCGGCGAGTCCGACCTGCTCATCGGGCCGCTCGAGCCCGGACTGCGGATGGAGAGCATGATGGCGCCGATGGTGGCCGTCGACGATGCGGGGCTCGTCCTCGCGGCGGGCGCCGCGGGCGGGACGCGCCTCAAGCCCGCCCTCGTGCAAGTCCTGTCCGGCGTCCTCGACGAGGGCATCGACCCCCAGGCAGCCGTCGAGCGGCCCCGCCTGCACTCGACCGGCGCGGTCGTCCACATGGAGCCCGGGTTCGACGAGAGCGCCTACGAGGCTCTGGCCAACGCGGGCTTCGACGTCCAGCGCTGGCCGGCCGTCCATCACTACTTCGGCGGCGTCAGCCTGATTGCGAGGAGCGGCGCTGCGGCCGATCCAAGGCGAAGCGGAGGGGCCCTACCACTCCGGTGAAGTCACTGTCGGCCGGGAGCCAGCCGACGTACCCGCACTTAGGGCAGCCCGGGTTCGACTGCGCCGTCCCGCCGCCTTCGGGCTTCGAATAGACAACCGCGCATCCGAGGCAACGGACCACGTTCACGGGAGAGAGGCGTCCCATTTACCCTAAAAGACGCCAGAACCTGCCCAAAACTTGCGTTCTCAGGCCGGACGAGTTGCGGCGCGGGCGGCCTCCACGTCGCGGCCGATCTGCTCTACAAGCTCTTCTTCCGAGGTGAAGGCCCGTTCCTCGCGCAGCCGGTCCCAGAGCTCCACGCGGAGCTCCTGGCCGTACAGGTCGCCCGCAAAATCGAGCAGAAAGGCTTCCACGCGCCGCTCGCGCCCGCCGTAGTGCGGGTTGACGCCGATCGACAGGGCGACGCGATGTCCACGAGCGGCCCCGGCGTAGATGCCGTGCGCGGGCACGAGGAGCTCCGGGGGCGGTGAGAGGTTGGCCGTCGGGAAGCCGAGCGTCCCGCCTCGCTGGTCTCCCCAGACCACCCGGCCCTCCACCTCGGGCGGGCGGCCGAGGAGAGCGGCGGCCCCGACGACGTCGCCCTCTTCGAGGAGTTCCCGGATGCGGCTCGACGAGACGCCCTCGACCGGCGCAACCTGAGCCAGCTCGAGACCGTGCGCCCTGAGGAGTGCCGGGTCCCCGCGCCGGCCCTTGCCGAAGCGGAAGTCCTCCGTCGCCGCGACCACGCGCGTGCGGAGCGGCTCCAGCACCTCCCCGATGAAATCCTCGGCCTCCCGGCTCGCCAGCTCGGGTGTGAACTCGAGGACGACCAGCTCGTCGGGGCCGATCGCCTCGATCAGCTGGATGCGGCGCTCGAGGCTCGAGATGAGGCGGACCTCGTAGCCGAGCACCGTGCGCGGGTGCGGCGTGAACGTGACGACGGTCGAGCGAAGCCCTGCGCCGACGGCGGCTTCGATCGCCGCCCGGTGACCGCGATGGACGCCGTCGAAGGTCCCGATCGCAACGGCGCGCTCGGCCGCGTCGAGCTCAGCCGGGGAGCGGGCGATCCTCACGGGAAGACCGTCTCGGGATGGATCGTCCCGTTCTCTGCTCTTCCGACGGCGATGAGCTTCCCTTCGTCGCGCCAGAGCGCCACGGGCCCTTCACCGGTCCCCGGCAGCGAGCGGCCGGTGCGAAGCAGCCGCGCCTCCTCCTCGCCCACCGCGCGCTCCGCGAGATGCGGGAGCGCGGCGAGCGGCGGAAGAACATGTTCCTCGTCGGCGTCCTCGACCCGGAAAGGCCCGACGGCCGTGCGCCGCAACGTGCGGCAGTGGCCGCCGAGCGCGTCGGCGATCGCCCGGATGTAAGTCCCGCTCGAGACGCGGAGCTCGAGCTCGACGAGGGGCGGCTTGTACGTGCGAACCCGGAGGTCGTGGATGGTCGAGCGCCGCACGGGCATCTCAACCGCGACCCCGCGGCGCTGCAGCTCGTATGCGCGCGTGCCTTCGATCTTGACGGCCGAGGCCTGCGGAATTCGCAGGTCGATCTCGCCCCGGAGCGCCTCGATCTCGTCGAGCGCGGGCTCGGAGGTCTTCTCGAGCACGTCCCCCTCGCCGTCCCCCGTCGTCGTGCGAAGGCCCAGGCGGATCTCGGTGACGTAGCGCTTGTCGAGGCCGACGAGGTACCGCGCGAGGCGCGTAGCCGGGCCGAGCAGGCAGAGGAGGAGACCACTCGCCAGCGGGTCGAGCGTGCCCGCGTGGCCCGCCTTGGCGCCGTAACGGTCGCGCAGCGACTTGACGACGGCGAACGACGACGGGCCCGACGGCTTGTCGACCAGCACCAGGCCGTTCACAGGCCCTTCGCTCACCGGGCGAACGTTATTTGCTGTTCGACTGGGCGAGGAACTCGCGCCGGACGAAGTCCGTGATCTCCTCGACGGAGGACTCGCTCGAGAAGCCCGCCGCCTGCGGATGACCACCGCCGCCGCTCTTGCGCGCGATGGCCGAGACGTCGATGTCCTCGGCACGCGTGCGCAGGCTGACGCGGCGTAGCGGGCCGTTCTGCGTCGGGGGCTCGCGAATGAGTGCCGCGATTTCGGCTCCCTCGACCGCTCGGAGATAGTCGATGATCCCTTCCGAGAACGGCTCCTCTGCCCCGGCCGCCTCGAAGTCGGCGCGCTCGAGATGGGAGACGATCATCCGTCCCCCTTCGTACACACGCGCGCGCTCGAGCGCCCGCGCGAGCAGCTTGAGCTTCGCGAAGGCGACGTTCTCGTACACGGTTTGGAAGACACGGTGGACGTTCGCGCCGGCCTCGACGAGCTCGGCGGCCACGCGCAGCGCCTTCGGCGTCGTGTTGGCGTACTGGAAACGGCCGGTGTCGGTCACGATCGCGATGTAGAGCGCCTCGGCGATGTCGGGCGTCAGCTCGATGCCCAGCTCCTCGAAGAGGTCGCGGAGGACCTCTCCCGTCGAGGAAGCCGAAGCGACGACCACGTTGATGTTGCCGAAGCGGCTGTTGTCGTGGTGATGGTCGATGTCGATCACGAGCGGCGCGCGCTCGAGCACGGCCGGATCGGGACCGATACGGCGCGCGTTCGCGCAGTCGAGCGCGAGGACGACTCGCTCGCCGGCGTCGTCTGGGAGCTTGCGTGTGATCCCGTCGAGCGACATGAACCTGTATTCGCTGGGAAGCGGCGTCTCGCCTGAGAGGTACATGACGGCGTCCTTGCCGAGCTGCTCGAGGGCGAGCTTCATGGCCAGGATCGACCCGAGCGAGTCCCCGTCGGGATTCTCGTGAGTCGTGATGAGGAAGCGGTCGTGAGACCTGACGGTCTCCGCGACTTTCCGCAGATCAGCTGTCCCGTTCGTTTTCGTCTGGCGCGAGCTCATCGATGAGCGTTGAGAGCCGGACGCCCCTCTCTACCGTTGGATCGTACTCGAACACTAATTGTGGAGTTCGCTTGAGACGGAGCTCACGGTTCACCCGGCTTTGCAGGACGCCGTGCGCGGACTCGAGCCCCGCGAGCGTAGCTGTGCGCTTCTCCTCCGAGCCGAGCACGCTCACGTACACCCGAGCGTGCCGGAGGTCGCGGCTCGTCTCGACGCCGGTGACGGTCACGAAGCCGATCCGCGGATCCTTGAGCTCGCCGATCCCTTCCGAGAGCACCTCTTTCAGGGCCTCGTTCACCCTGCGCATGCGGTCAGTCATCCCTCGCGCCCCTCGCCGGCGGCCGCTTTCGCCGGGGCAAGCCCGGCTTCAACGCTACGCGTCCACTGCACAGCCGCCCTAGATGGCTTGCTTCGCGGGCGCTCGCTCGTGTGCATTTGGCGCGTAGCGCATCGCGCCCCCTCGCCTGGCTCCCTTGCCAGCGGCGCCCGAGGAACGCGAGTGTTTGTCAGTGCATCAATCATCGAGAGTTACGACTCGGCGGTCGACCGGCCCGAGCTCGAACACCTGTCCGGCGAGGTAGCGCTCGGCGCCGTCGAGGAGCTCCTGGAGCTCCTTGTGCCGGCGCGCGACGCAGGCGACCGTGAGGCGGGCTCGCTGCCACACGTCGTGATGGTCGACCTCGGCCACCGACGCGCCAAAGCGCCGCTGGAGCTGCGCCTTCACCGACAGAAGCTCCTTCCGCTTCCCCTTGAGGGAATGGTTGTCGGGCAGGTAGAGCTCGACCGAGAGGATGCCGACGTAGCCGGCGCCCATGGAACTTCCTACGCCGGTTCTTCGGCGGGCGGTTCTTCGGCGGGTCTCCCGTCGCCCGCGACTTCGAGGTCGGTGCGCTCGATCTCCTTCGTCTCGAACGCTTCGAGGACGTCGCCCTCCTTCACGTCGTTGAAGCCTTCGAGCAGGATGCCGCACTCGAATCCCTCCTGCACCTCGCGCGCATCGTCCTTGAAGCGACGGAGGCTCGCGATGCCCGTCTCGTAGACGACCGTGCCCTCGCGTACGACACGCATCTGGGCATTGCGGCGGATGACGCCGCGTGTGACGTAACAACCGGCGATGACGCCGACCCGCGACGCGCGGAAGAGCGCGCGTACCTCGGCTTCGCCAATCGTCTCCTCGACGCGGGTGGGCGCGAGCATGCCGACGAGCGCCTGCTGGATCTCCTCGGTGAGCTGGTAGATGACGCGGTAGGTGCGCAGGTCGACGCCTTCCCGCGCCGCCTGCTCCCGCGCCTCTGCGTTTGGGCGCACGTTGAAGCCGACGACGATGGCGCTCGACGCCGACGCGAGCATGACGTCGCTCTCCGTGATGGCGCCGATGCCGGTGTGGATGACGCTGACGCCGACCTCGGGATGCTTGATCTTGCCGAGCTCGCCGACGACCGCCTCGATGGATCCCTGCACGTCCGCCTTGAGAATGATGTTGAGGTCGCGCACGGCGCCCTCGGACATCTGCGTGAAGAGGTCCTCGAGGGACACGCCCTTCTTGGAGCTGCGCGCAAGTTGCTCGGTGCGAAGCCGCTGGCCGCGCAGGCCGGCGATGTGACGCGCCTGGCGCTCGTTCTCGACCACGCGCGCGTGCTCGCCCGCTCCGGGCGGCTTGTCGAAGCCGAGGATCTCGACCGGCGTCCCCGGGCCCGCCTCCTTCATCTTCTCCCCGCGGAAGTCCTGGAGCGCACGCACGCGGCCCCAGGCGTCCCCCGCGACGATCGCGTCGCTGACGCGCAGCGTCCCGCGCATGACGAGCATCGTCGCGACGGGGCCGCGACCGATGTCCAGGCGGCTCTCGATGATCGGTCCCGAGGCCTCTGTCTTCGGGTTGGCGTTCAGCTCGAGCTCGGCGTCCGCGACGAGAAGAATGCGCTCGACGAGGTCGTCCAGACCGCTCTGCGTCTTCGCGGAGACGTCGGCGAACTGCGTCGTGCCGCCCCACTCCTCCGGCTGCAGACCGTGGGTGACGAGCTCCTGCCGCACGCGCTGCGGGTTCGACTCGGGCTTGTCGATCTTGTTGACGGCAACCACGATCGGCACCTCTGCGGCGCGGGCGTGGTTGATGGACTCGAGCGTCTGGGGCATGACGCCGTCGTCGGCGGCGACGACGAGGACGGCAATGTCCGTCACCTTGGCGCCGCGGGCGCGGAGCGCGGTGAACGCCTCATGGCCCGGCGTGTCGAGGAAGGTCACGAGGCGGCTGTTGTGCCGCACCTGGTAGGCGCCGATGTGCTGCGTGATCCCGCCGGCCTCCGTCTCGACGACGGCCGACTGCCTGATCGCGTCGAGGAGCGTCGTCTTGCCGTGGTCGACATGTCCCATGATCGTGACGACGGGCGGGCGGGGTGCCAGGTCCTCCGGGGCGTCGTCGAACGCTTCCGGCTCGAGCTCCTCCTCGTCGGCGTGCTTGATCTCGACCTCGCGCTTCAGCTCAGCCGCGACCAGCTCGATCTCCTCATCGGTCAGCGATTGCGTGACCGTCTTCATGTCCCCCAGGTTCATGAGGATCTTGAGGATGTTGGGGACGGGCTCGCCAAAAGCAGCCGAGACTTCACGGATGTTCGCGCCCGAGTTGACGGTGACGGGACCGGTCGGCGGCGGGGGCGCCGGCTGGACCTCGCGCGGCTTGGGCTCGCGCGGCGTGCGGGCGTCCTGGCGCGGGCGGGCTGCCTGCGAGTCGATGACGACGCGCCGCTTGCGGCGCCCCGCGGCGCCGCCCGCGCGCGGCCTCAGAGGTCTCTGGCGATCAGCCATCGTGCGACCCTAGCTCCGCTCGTAGAGCGCGATCAACTCCTGCGGGACGCGCACGGTGCGTCTGAGCGTGCGCGAAAACGCGCGTCTCGACGCTGCGCGCTCGAAGCAGACCCGGCGCGGGCACGTGTACGCGCCCCGTCCCGGCTCCCGGCCCGACGGGTCGTGTTGCAGCGAGCCGTCCAGGGCTACGAAACGCAAGAGCTCGGACTGCGGAGCTTTGCGTCCGCAGCCGACGCATGTTCTGACGCGAGTGGTCACGCCGCAGTCGGCTCACCTCCCTCAGGGCTCCTGGCTCTCCGCTTCGGCCGGAGCTGCCTCCACTGCGGCGGGCGCGGCCTGGGCCGCTCCGACCTCTTCGGTGTCGTCCACAGACTCGGCCGTTACGTCGGTTTCCTCTACTTCCTCGAGCTCCTCGCCGGCGCGCGGAGCGGCGACGGACGGATCGAGCTTCTCGCCTGCATCCTCCTTGGCGGCCAGCTCGCGGTGAGCGGCGATGCCGCAGTAGCGCGAGCCGGGGAGCGAGGTGTTCGGGCAGCGCTTGCCGGTGGAGAGGATGGCGGCGCAGCGGCCGGAGAACTCCTCGTCCTCGCCGCCGAACGCTGCCTCGGCTTCGGTGCGCGCGAACTCGGTCTCCGAGACGATGTCGATTCTCCAGCCCGTGAGTCGCGCCGCGAGGCGCGCGTTGAGACCTTCCTTGCCGATGGCGAGGGAGAGCTGGTCGTCGGGAACGACGACGGTCGCCTCCTTCGTGTCGTCGTCGACGAGAACTTCGCGCACGCGCGCGGGCGACAGCGCCTTGGCGACGAAGCGCGCGGGCTCCGGATTCCACGGAATGATGTCGATCTTCTCGCCGCGAAGCTCCGACACGACCATGCGCACGCGCGAGCCGCGCGGGCCGACGCACGCGCCGACCGGGTCGACGCCCTGGATGTGCGACTCGACTGCGATCTTGGAGCGGTAGCCGGGCTCGCGCGCCACGCCGCGGATCTCGACGAGACCGTCCGCGATCTCGGGCACCTCGAGCTCGAACAGGGTCTTGATCAGCTCGGGATCGCGGCGCGACAGGATCACCTGCGGTCCCTTGGTGCCCGACCGAACCTCGGTGATGACCGCCTTGATGCGGCTCCCCTGCTCGTAGCGCTCGCCGTCGACCTGCTCGGAGCGAGGCAGGAGCGCCTCGACCTTGCCGAGATCGACGAGCACGTTGTTGCGGTCGCCCGCCTGCTGGACGATCCCTGTCACGACCTCGGTGACCCGGTCGACGTACTCGTCGTACATCATCTCGCGCTCGGCTTCGCGGATCCGCTGGAGGATCACCTGCTTGGCCGTCTGCGCGGCGATGCGGCCGAAGTTCTCAGGCGTGACGTCGGAGCGCTTCACCTGGTCCGTGGGAACCTCGGACCAGTCGATGATCAGGTCCTCGTCCGTGATGAGGGTGTGCGAGCGCTCGCCGTTCTCGATCTCCGCTTGCTCGAGCTCGACGATGGCGCGCTCACGCGCCTCTTCGACCAGCCGCTCCTCGATGTCCGGCGGCAGCTCGATGGAGAAGACACGAAAGTCTCCCGTGTGGCGGTCGAGCTCGACCGTTGCATGCCGAGCCGCACCCGGCGTCTTCTTGTAGGCGGCGAGGAGCGCATCCTCGAGAGCGCTGACGAGCGTCTCGTCCTCGATGCCCTTCTCCTTCTCGATCTGCCTGACCGCCTCGATGATCTCCCGGCTCACTCCTGCCTACCTTCCTTCCTCTATGAGATTCCCGCGCACGATGACGTCGTAGGGCACGGCGAACTGGTCGTCGCCTACCGCGATCGTCGCTTCGCGCTCGCTCGCGTCCACGACCTCGCCCCGAAAGCGCTTGCGTCCTTCCACGTCCACGGACGTGCGGACGGCGACGCGCCGGCCGACCGCACCTGCGAAGTGGGCCTGCGTCCGGAGAGGGCGCTCGAAGCCCGGCGAGGAGACGTTCAGCGTGAAGCGGTCCAGGTAGCCGCCCAGGACTCCCGTGACGCGCTCGCAGAGAGCATGGTCGACACCCTCGGGGTGGTCGATGAAGACCGTCATCCGATCGGGTCCGGTCATCTCGACCGCGAGCACTTCGACTCCGGGCATGCGGCCCTGCACCGTGTCGGCGACCTCGCGCTGAAGCTCTTTTTCCTTCTCGTGGACCTGTGCCATCTGCCTTTCTCCGAAAAAAATGGGCGCGTCGCGCCCATTTCTCCAACTGGGGAAATGTGGTCTTGGAAGGATAGCACCCCAGAATGCGCGACCGGGCTTGATTTCTACGTTTCGAGCACGATCGTCACAGGCCCGTCGTTTTCGATCTGGACGCTCATGCGGGCGCCGAAAACCCCCCGCGCGACCTCGATCTGCTCGGCCTCGAGGGCATTGCAGTACGCCTCGTAGAGGGGCTCAGCGGCTTCCGCGCGAGCCGCGTGCGAGAAGCTCGGCCGGTTGCCCTTCGCCGTGTCGGCGATCAGCGTGAACTGGCTGACGACGAGGACGGCCCCGCGGGTGTCGAGGACGCTTCGGTCGAACTTGCCCTCGGCGTTCTCGAAGATGCGGAGGCGGGCGGTGCGGCCCGCGAGGCGCCGGGCGCCCTCTTCAGTGTCCGTGTCCGCGACGCCCAAGAGGACGCAGAGCCCCGCCCCGATCTCGCCGACCGCATCGCCGTCAACGACGACGCGCGCGGCCGACACGCGCTGGACGACTGCCCGCAGAGCCGTTAGGGGTTCGCCCGGCAACATGTGCCGGGTCCCTGGCCGCCTGCAAAGCGTCGCCATGCTGTGTCCTCAGTCGCCCCCGTACTTCTGTCAGTACGCGGGCTCCCTGCGTCCTTGCCTGGCTCGCTTTTCGACGGCCAGAAACGCGGCAAGGTCACCGGACGAACCCTACGCCGCTTCGAGAGCCTCGAGCGCCTGGCGGTAGTCGTTGCTCTGCGGACGGAAGAAGCGTCGCCATCCGGTAGTGGCCGAGGGCCTCCTCCGGGCGCCCCTGCTTCTCGAGGCAGCGGCCGAGCGCGAAGTGCGCGTAGTCGTCCACCGGCTTGAGCTCGAGGATGGCGCGGAACTCCTCCTCCGCCTCGGCGAAGCGGCGAATGCGGAAGTACGCGATCCCGAGTGCCTCTCGTATCGACGCCTTCTCCGGCTCACGCCTTTTCGCCTTCTCGAGCGCCACCGTCGCCTGGGCGTTCATCCCGGCCGCCATGTGCTTTTGCCCCTGCCGGTAAAGGTTGTAGGTCTCGCTCATTCCTCGCTCCAAAGATACGGGAAGTTGCCCAGGATAACGTCCGTCGGGCGGGTGAGATCACGGGTCGGCCCGAGCTCGACGGCGACGATCTCGCTCCCGTCGGAGAGGGCTTTCGTAAAGGCCTCGGCCAACTCGAAGGGCGGCCCGCTCAGCGATCCGAGCGAAGCCGCGACGGCCTCGTCGAGAAACCAGAGTGGCGCCGCCTTGACGCCGCTGCCGTCGTCTTCGAAGGCGCGGAGCCGCCCGTTCTCCACCGTCACCGGGGTCCGCTCCGGTCCGGTCGCGATGCGCACGCCGAGACCGCCGGCCGTTCCGGACGCGGTCCACGCCTTCGCGGCACGACCGAGGTCGCCTGCGGTGTACACCGTGTCGGCCGCGGTGACGAGGAGCGGCGCTTCGGCGCCGGCTTCGAGCGCGCGCACCACCGCGTCGGCCGAGCCGAGGGCCTCGGGCTGCCAGGCGAGACGGACCTCCAGCCCGAAGGCGGAGCCGTCACCGACGAACGCCTCGATCTGGGCGCCGAGATGCCCCACCACAACGGTGGTCCGCGCAAACCCGCCTCCTGCGAGCTCGTGGAGCAACGTTCCCAAGACCGGCTTTCCGTCGATGGGCAGGAGCGGCTTCGGCCACCGCTCGGTGAGCGGCCGGAGGCGGCGCCCCTCCCCCGCGGCCATCACGACGGGGTGCATCAGGATCGTCTCGTCAGAGCGTGAGCGACCGCAGGCTGATCATTCCCCGGACCCGCTCGGGAACGCTCAGCGCCCGCCGGAGCTGACTGCGCAAGCGCCGCAACTCGCGCCGCGCGCGACCGAGCGCCTGCTCGGCTTCGGCCGGAGGCCCGAAGCGCGCTGCAGCCGCCGCGCCGACGAACGGCCGCGACGGCACGTGGAACTCACGCTCGACGGTGGCGCCGACCTCGGCGAGCGTGGCACTCGGCGATACCTGCACACCCTGGTCGGCCAGGAACGCGATGAGATCCCGCCGGCAGGCGGATGCGATCCGGCGCGGGTCGCGGCTGGCGAAGCGGAGGGCGCGCCGCGCCGCCTTGAGCACGACGACGCCGGCGAGCGCCACGCCGAGCACGAAGAGGACAAGGAGGAGGAGGCTCGGCGCGCGGTCCCGGACGACGGTGGCAGCGCCGCCCGTGTCGCCGCCGCCGGGCGTCTGCCCCGGCTCGCGTGCGGTGCGCTCGTTCTCCCGCTCGAGCGCCGTGCGCCTGATCTGGTCGAGCAGCGCGCTGCCGCCGAGATAGCTGCTCGCGTCGCGGATGTCGAACGTCGGTGAGACGGCCGAGTAGTTCGCGCCCAGCTGTCCGCGCCCAGGCGTCGGATCGAACGGGAAGCCAGCCGAAGCCTGGGAAGAACACCTCGACCCACGTGTGCGCGTTGTGGTCGGTGACCGTCCACTCGCGCTTCTCGGCGTCGTACGTGCCGCTCGTGAACCCGGCTGCGACGCGGGCGGGCACGCCCAGCATCCGGAGCATCACCGCCATGGCGCCTGCGAACTGCTGGCAGTAGCCCTGCTTGGAGTCGAGCGCGAAGAACGTGAGCGGCGGCTCGGGCGCAAACGGCGGCGGGGTCTCGTTGTAGGTGAACCCGCCTTCGGTTCGGAACCAGGCCTCGAGCGCGACCGCCGCGGCGTACGGGGAATCGGCCTGCCCGACCACGTCGAGTGCCTCGAGATAGAGCTCCTCGTGAGCCTGCACGACGAAGTCGTCGCCGAACTGCGTGAAGAACCCCTCCATGATCTGCTCGCGGCCGGGTGCGCCGAAGACGGGCAGCGGCACCGGGTAGAGAACCTCGAGGAAGCGCTGGATCGGACCCGGATAGCTCGTGCCCGAGTTCGCGAGCCGGCTCGGCCGCGCCTGCGGCACGTAGCTCCACACCGTGTAGCGCTGGTCGCGCTGCAGCCCGTCCGGCAGCGTAACGACCTCGGCGTCGTCGTCCCGGGTGGTCGCGCCTTCCGGCGGCTCCCAGCGCATCGGCTGCGCGGACCCGACCAGATGCTCGTCGCGGAGCGAAGCGACGGTGACCTCCTGGCGGATCCAGCCGCGCTGCTGCATCGCCGCGCCCGGCAGGAAGCGGTCACGCCGGGACGCGTCGATCCGCTCGGCCTCGTTCGCCTGGCCGAGCTCGCGGTCTTCCTCCCACGCGGTGCCCGTGTACTCGTCCAGGGTGGTCGCGCGCCAGTAGAGCCCGCGCCGCGGTCCCGAGGCCTTCACCTTGAAGACGACCGTCGGCTCCTCCGGGAACGAGATGCCGGTGTAGTTCGAGTTCCACACATAGTCGACCCCGACCGGGTCGTCGGGACGGTCGTAGGGATCCCAGCCGCGCCACGACAGGAACGCGCCCTTGGACACGGCGTCGGTCGACGACACGACGACGGCGGCGAGGACGAGCGCTACTCCGACCACGGCGGCCTGCGCGAGCCCGCGTGAAGGGCGGGCCGTTCCGCGCAGCGCGTAGAGCACGATCAGGATGCCCCCCAGCGTGAGGGCGCCGACACGCAACGGGTTGCCGCCCGGCACGAGCGTCGCCGGCCAGCCCACCGCCGCGACGAGCACAAGTGCCGCGCCGACGGGACGCCGCGCCGCGAGCAGGAGGCCGGCGACGGTGACGAAGCCGAAGATCGCCATCATCACGGCCGAGCGCATGAGCGGGTGGTCGACGACGTCGAACGGGAGCTCGGCCTCGTAGAAGTCGAGGAAGCCTGTGCGGAGACCGTCGAAGACGGGACCGAAGAAGTCGTGCTCTCCGTCGAACGGGCGCGCGTAGCGAACGGGCACGTCGAAGGCGGCAGAGGACGCCAGGAACGCGGCGACCGCGGTCACGGCGGCCACCGATCCGTAGAAGACGCGGCGGGACACACGCCCGCGCAGGAGTGCGAGCGCGATGGCGGGCAGGAACCCTAGCGCCACCATGAGCGCGGCCTCGCGCCCGTGCGGCTCGGTCTGCTCAACGCGCAGCCAGGCGGCCGAGACGAGGATGCCCGTCAGGACGAGGAGGACGAGCGTCCTAACCAACCGCCGCTCCGATTCGCTGGGCTGCGAGCTTCTCGATCAGATCGTCGTCGCGGTGCAGGACCGCGACCGGCACCCCGCCTCGCTCGAGCCTGACGATCTGCGCCGCCACGCCCGCGTCCCGTTCGCGCGTCGCGCCTGGCGCGAAGCTGACCGGATCCACGTAGACGAGGGTGGAAGCGTGGCGGGCGAGCGCGCGCTGCAGAAGGCGATCGGCGAGGCGCGGTGTGAGCACCGCGGTCACGACGGTGAGCTCGAGGGCGCGCTGCGCCACGCCCGCTTCGTCCGCCAGCAGCGCCGTCACGGGCGTGGGACCGTCGGGCTCGACCGCCGCGAGCAGCTCGAAGGCGCGCCGCCAGTCCCCGTCGAAGGAGTAGACGCGCTGGTGCGGTCGTCCGATCGAGTTGATGACGAGGGCGGCGCGACGCCCGCGCGAGGCGTGCGCCTTCAGGATCGAGCCCGCCGCGCGCACCTGGAGCTCGAAGGTCGAGTCGGGCGGCTTCCCCGTGACGATGCTCGCGTCAGCGTCGAGCACGACTGCGACCTCGTCACGCGGCGCGTCCTCGAGCTCCTTGACCATGAGCTGCGCGCGCTTGGCGGTCGACGGCCAGTGGACGCGCCGCAATGATTCCCCCTGCTCGTACTCGCGCACGCTGTGAAGGTCGAAGCCGGTCGTGCGCCGCAGCAACAGCCGTCGCCCCTCGAGCGCGCGCGAGCCGGACTCGGAGAAGAGGCTGTCGAGCTCGACGAGGCGCGGGTAGACGAGGATCGACTCCGATGTGGGCAGCGGCACCTCGATCCGCTCGAGCGAGAACGGATCCTCGAGGACGACGTGTGCCCCCTCGACCGGATAGCGCCCGCGCGGGACATTGGGGAGCGTGTACATGCCGACGAGCTTCCCGCTCCGGCGGTCGAGCGCTGTTTCGCGCTCGCCGAGACGCGCGATCCGCTCGCGGACGACGAGGCTGCCTGCGGGGATGTTGCCGTCCACTTCGAGCTCGAGGCGAACGGGAACATCGTCGCCGGCGAGGTGCTCGGTCCGCGTCAGCAGGCGGTGCAGCCGCATCGGCCGGTGGAAGAACCGAACCCAGAGGGCCGCGGCCGCGACGGCGAGCACAAGGCCGAGAGCGATCGGATAGAGAGCTTCCGAGCCGAAGCCCCAGGCGACGAGGTACGTCCCGCCGCCGAAGGCGAGCATCCAGCGGCCGCGGTCAGTCAGCACGAGACGGCGGCTTAGACGGGGACCGGCGTCCGCTCGACGACGTCGGCCACCAGCTCCTCGGCGCCTTGGCCAGACGCACGCGCTTCCGGCGCGAGGATGAGCCGGTGCGCGAGCACCGAGGGCGCGACCGCCTTGACGTCGTCGGGATCCACGAAGTCGCGGCCGGCGAGGAGGGCCCGCGCCTTCGCGACGCGCAGGAGGGCGAGGCCCGCCCGCGGGCTGGCGCCGAGGTAGAGGCGCCCGTCCGTGCGCGTCTGCCGAAGGAGCGTCACGACGTAGCGGTTCAGGCTCTCCTCGACGTACACGCGCTTGGCATCGTCGATCGCCTCGAGCATCTCCTGCGAAGTCGCGACGGGCTCGAGCGTGTCGAGTGGCGTCTCGCTCGCGTTTTCGACAAGCATCTTGGCCTCGTCGGCGAGCGGCGGGTAGCCGATCGAGATGCGCATCGTGAAGCGGTCGAGCTCGGCTTCGGGCAGCGGATAGGTGCCCTCGTATTCGATCGGGTTCTGGGTGGCCATGACCATGAAGGGCGGTGGCAGCTGGTAGGAGACCCCGTCCACCGTCACCTGGCGCTCCTGCATGCACTCGAGGAGAGCCGACTGCGTCTTCGGCGACGCGCGGTTGATCTCGTCGACGAGCAGGATGTTGGCGAACACGGGGCCGGGGCGGAACTCGAACTCGTTCGAGCGCTGGTTGAAGACGTTGACCCCTGTGACGTCAGACGGCAGGAGGTCGGGCGTGAACTGAAGCCGCGAAAAGGCGCAGTGGATTGAGCGGGCGAGCGACTTCGCGAGCGTCGTCTTGCCGACGCCGGGGAAGTCCTCGATGATCAGATGCCCCTCCGCGAGGAGGCAGAGGAGCGCGAACTCGAGCGTTTGCTCGGGGGCGTGGACGACGCTCCTGAGATTCGTGAGGACACGCGCAGCGAGCTCCACGGCACGCGTCGCTTCGAGTCTCTCTTCCGCCCCTAGGGCCCGGTCGTCCATCAAGCTCCCTTCAGAAGGGTCTCGACCTCGTCGAGGATAGCCACCGCGCATTCCTCCTTGCTTCGCCTGCCGATCCTGCGCTCGCCCCGCGGCGAGATGAGAACGATGTCGTTGTCGGGGGCGTCAAAGCCCACCCCAGGACGGGATACGTCGTTGAAGACGAAGAGGTTCCCTCCTTTGTTGGCCAGTTTCTCGCGCGCGCGCGCGAGGCCGGTGTCCCCCGCGTCGGCTGCGAACCCAACCAGCACCTGTCCGTCCCGGCGCCGGCGGCCCAGCTCCGCGAGGACGTCCTCGGTCGGCTCGAGGGTGATCGTCCATGGCTCCGAGCTTTTCGGGCGCTTGCCCCCATCCGGTTTGCCGGGCCGGTAGTCGGCCACGGCCGCGGCCATGACGATCACATCGGCGTCTGCCCGGGCGAGCATCTCCCTCTTCATGTCGGCCGCGGTGGGCGCCGGCACGACCTCCAACCCTCCCGGAGCCGGTACCGAGCCGTTCGCATAGACGAGCGTCACGTCGCCGCCCCGTTTGCTCGCCTCGGCCGCCAGGGCGACGCCCATGCGCCCGGACGAACGGTTGCCCACGTAGCGCACGAGATCGATCGGCTCTCGCGTCCCGCCCGCGCTCACGACCACACGCTTGCCGGCAAGAGGGCCGGTCGCGCCGAGGAGCTCCTGACAGCGGGCGAAGATGACCTCCGGCTCGCTCATCCGCCCCGGTCCGTGCTCGCCCTCGGCGAGCTCGCCCTCTTCAGGGCCGATCAGCTCGACGCCGCGCTCGACGAGGCGCGCTGCATTCTCCTTCGTGGCCGGGTGCTCCCACATGCGCACGTTCATGGCCGGCGCAGCCAGGAGCGGGCCGCGAAACGCGAGCGCTGCCTGGGTGAGGACGTTGTCGGCCAGGCCGTTGGCGAGCTTGGCGAGCGTGTTCGCCGAGAGCGGCGCGATCACCAGCAGGTCCGCCTCGGTCAGGTGCGGGTAGAGGTCTCTAAGCGCTTTACGGCGTGCGAGCGCCTCGAAGGTCTGCGCGGTGACGAAGCGCTCGGCGTCGGGAGTGAGGAGCGGCGTCACATCGTGACCCGCCTTGACGAGGAGACGCAGCAGCTCGCAGGCCTTGTAGGCCCCAATTCCGCCCGTCACGCCGAGAAGGACGCGGGCCACCGAGCCCTCTGTCCTCGCTACCTGTAGGAGATGAGAATCTTGCCCTCGGTGATCTCTTCGAGGGCCATCGTCAGGTAGTTCTTGGAGCGCGACTGCACGAGCGGGGGCGGGAAATCGTCGAACGTGCCCTCGCCGAGCTGGTGGTGGTAGTTGTTGATCTGCCGGGCCCGCTTGGCGGCCGCGATCACGAGGCCGTAGCGGGAATGGCCGGAGTTCGTGAGGAGCTCATCGACTCGTGGATACATCATGTGGGGCTCAGTCTACCGGAAAGCGCCGCATCCACGACCTTTTCAAGATCCATGACGGCTCGCTCGAGGTCGTCGTTGACCACGACGTGGTCGAAATCGTCGGCCTCTTCCATCTGATGGCGGGCGACCTGGAGGCGCTCGCCGATGTCGCCGGTCGACTCGGTCGCGCGCTCGCGCAGGCGCCGCTCGAGCTCGGCGAACGACGGAGCGGAGACGAAGACGGTGACGCTCTCTGGCATCTCCTCCTTGACGGCGCGGGCGCCGCGCGTCTCGAGCTCGAGAACGCAACTTCGTCCTTCGCTGAAGATGCGCTCGACCTCGGATCGCAGCGTCCCGTACCGGTGACCGACATAGACGACGTGCTCGAGGAACTCACGCTCGTCGATGCGGCGGACGAACTCTTCCTCGCTCAGGAAGTAGTACTCGCGCCCGTCCTCCTCACCGGGACGGAGCGTGCGCGTCGTCGCCGACACGGCGACCTCGAGGTCAGCGCGGCGCTCGACGAGCGCGCGGATCAACGTGCCTTTGCCGGCCCCCGACGGCCCCGTGACGACGAAGAGCCGGGGGCGCCCGCTTAGCGGCGAAGCAGCCCCACCAGTTCGGCGCGCTGGCGGTCGCTGAGGCCGCCCACCGTCTTTGACTGGCTGATGCGGCACTGGTTCAGGAAGCGGGCCGCTTTGACCCGGCCGAACTTCGGCACCGCCATCAGCATGTCGAAAACCTTGGCGGTCTCGACGTAGGCCGGCGGACGCTCGAGGATGCTTTCGATGTGCACGCGTCCCGCCTTCAAATCTTTTTTCAACCGTGCGCGCCGGACGCGAATCTCATTCGCTCGCCGAAGTGCGTCCATTCGTTGGTCGAGCGATCTGAGAGGCGCTTGCACCTGCGTCTTGGTGCCTTGCATGGCGCGGGATTCTAGCAGTGGTCTCTAAGGCTTCAAGTGCAAATTATCCGCGCTAATCGCCTGCTTTAAGCAGTCTCGACAACGCTTACATTTCAGTACTCGGCGCGCAGCGTTGGCCGGTCAGGCAACAGCGCGGAGCTCTTCTTCGCCACCGCCATGTGCGGCTGCGTGTGCCGCAACGGGTGTAGCGAAGCCGCGTTCGGCCAACTCAGCGGCGAGCTCGTCGCGCACGCGACGAGGTGCATAGGGATCGGCGAAGAGGACGGTTCCAAGCGCACAGGCGTGCACACCGGCGGCGAAGAACTCGAGCGCGTGCCGTCCGTTCTCGATCCCTCCCATGCCGACGATGGGCAGGCGGGTGGCGGCGCGGGCCGTGAAAACCGCCGCCAACGCGACCGGGCGGAGGGCCGGCCCCGAGAGTCCCCCGGTCGCCGTCGAGAGCTTTGGCGCAAGCGTGCGCTCGTCGATCGCAAGACCGCGGAGCGTGTTGACGAGCGAGAGCCCGTCGGCGCCCGCCTTCTCCGCCGCCGCGGCGACGGCCCCGATGTCGGGAAGGGCCGGCGAGAGCTTCGCGTACAGCGGCTTCGACGTCGCAGCGCGCGCGGTCGCGACGATCGCCTCCACCTCGTCCTCGGGCGCTGCGACGTTGGGGCAGCTCACGTTCAGCTCGACGGTCGCAACGTCCTCCTCTTGGTCGAGCGCAGCGCAGAGGTCCGCGTACTCCGAAGCGGACGAACCGGCCACCGAGACCCAGACCGGAACTCCGAGCTCGGCGAGTCGCGGAAGCACGTCGGCGACGAAGCGTTCGATCCCTGGATTGGCGAGGCCGATCGAGTTGAGCATCCCGACGTCCGTCTCCGCGATGCGGACGGGCTCGTTGCCCTCGCGCGGAAGCGGCGTCACCGTCTTCGTCACGAAGGCGTCGAGCTGCTTCGCGACGTCGGGAGCGGTGAGCGCGTCGAGACAGCCGGAGGCGTTGACGATCATGCTGCGACCTGCAGCACAGGACCCTCCACACACAAGCGCCTGAGCTCGCCGCGGATCGTGATCGCGCAGCCGTAGCAGGCGCCGTATCCGCACGCCATCGGTGCTTCCCACGCAAGCTGTGCATCGGGCGCGAGTCGCGCGACCGCGTGCAGCATCGGCTCGGGCCCGCACGCGAACACGTCGAAGTAGTGCCGCGGCTGCTCGAGCGCCCCGGTCACGAGCGTCGGGTCGATCACCACCTCGGCGTTCGGAACGAGCTCCGCTGCCTCCGCATGGTCGCGCGTTCGGAAGCCGAGCAGCGCCGGTGGGCGGCCGAGCCGCTTCGACAGGTACGGGAACGGCGCGATGCCGATGCCTCCGCCGACGAGCAGCGGCCGCTCCACGCTGAGGCAGAATCCGTTGCCGAGCGGTCCGAGGACGGCCAGCCGCTCGCCGCGGGTGGCGTTGACGAGTGCGCGTGTCCCGGGCCCGACGGGGTCGATCAGGAAGCCGAGCTCGCGGGGCCGCGCGAGGCAGAGGCTCATTGGGCGCGGCAGCACCCGCCCGGGCGCGCTGAGCATGAAGAACTGGCCCGGGTTGCCCGGGACGAGGGGCCCCCGCTCGATGCGGAGAAGGGTGTACGGGCCGATGCGCTCGGTCCCGATGACCCTAAGCTGAGCTCGCCGCATGTTTCTCCTGCAGTGAGAGCGCCTCCTCGCGCCGCGCGAGCGCGATCGCCTCGACGGCGGCGAAGGCACCAGCGAGGGTCGTGATGCACGGCACCCGCGCGGCGAGCGCCGCCTCGCGGATGAGGTAGCCGTCCGAGCGGGCGCCGCCCCCGGCCGGTGTGTCGACGACGAGGTCGCAACGCCGGCGGCGGATGAGGTCGACGACGGTCGCGCCCCGCCGGCTCTCGGTGACCTTGCGCACGCGCCGGACCTTGAGACCGGCCTGCGCGAGCGCGTTGGCGGTTCCTGCGGTCGCGCTGAGCTCGAACCCGAGGTCGGCCAGCCGGCGGCCTAGGAGGACGGCTGCGTTCTTGTCGGCGTCGCGCACGGAGAGAAAGACGCGGCCCCCTGTCGGCAGCGGCCGGCCCGCCGCACGCTCGGCCTTGGCGAAGGCCGATGGGAAATCGGCGGCGGTCGCCATCACCTCTCCGGTGGAGCGCATCTCCGGGCCGAGAACGGGGTCGGCGCCCGGGAAGCGTGCGAACGGGAACACCGCCGCCTTCACGCTGACCTGCGCCGCCGATCCTTCCGGCGGAAGCGAAAGCTGCGCGAGCGGCGTTCCGGTCATCACCTTGCACGCCGCGTGCACGAGGTTCACGCCGATCGCCTTGCTCGCGAACGGAACGGTGCGCGAGGCACGGGGGTTCGCCTCGAGGACGAACAACTCGACTGTCGACGAGCGCGAGCTGGACGTTGAAGAGACCGACGACGCCGAGTGCGCGACCGAGCCGTCGTACTGCGTCGCGAACCCGCTCGAGGTCCGGTGGCGAGAGTCCCGGCGCCGGCAGGACGCACGAGGAGTCGCCGGAGTGAACGCCGGCCTCCTCGACGTGCTGCATCACCGCCGCGACGTACGTGTCCTGTCCGTCGCAGAGAGCGTCGACGTCGATCTCGACCGCGCCCTCGAGGAAGCGGTCAACGAGTACGCGTCCCGCGTCCTTCGCACCCTCCGCCACCTGGTCGGGCTCGTAGCAGACGCGCATTCGCCGGCCCCCGAGGACGTACGACGGTCGCACGAGAACCGGGTAGCGGATGCGTTCGGCGAGCGCGACGGCGCTGTCCGCGTCGTCCGCGATCCCCCACGCCGGCACCTGGATGCCGAGGTCGTCGCAAAGGGCCGCGAAGCGTTCGCGATCCTCCGCCAGGTCGACGGCGTCGAAGGGCGTCCCGAGGATCGGCCACCCCTTCGACTCGATGTCGCGCGCGAGCTTGAGCGGGGTTTGACCCCCGAACTGGATGACGACGCCGTGCGGGCGCTCCCGCGCGCAGATCTCCAGCACCTCCTCCGCGCGCATCGGCTCGAAGTAGAGGCGGTCGGACGTGTCGTAGTCGGTCGAGACGGTCTCGGGGTTGCAGTTGACCATGACCGCGTCGAACCCGAGGCCGCGGAACGTCTGGGCGGCGTGGACGCAGCAGTAGTCGAACTCGATCCCCTGGCCGATTCGGTTCGGGCCCGCGCCGAGGACGACGATCGCAGGCCGCTCCCCCAGCTCGACCTCGTCGCGCTCGCCCCACGTCGAGTACAGGTAGCTCGAGCCCGCCTCGACCTCGGCCGCGCATGAATCCACGCGCCGGTACGCAGGTCGCACGCCCCACGCCCTCCGCTTTGCCCGCGCCTCTTCCTCGCTCGTGTTCCACGCGGCGGCGATGTCGGCGTCCGACCAGCCCTCCCTCTTCAGCCTGGTCCAGTCGTCTGCGACGAGATCGGAGATCGTGCCCGTGGAACACAAGGTCGACCTCGTGCGTTCGAGCTCGGCGCGAAACCATGGGTGCACGCCGGCCGGGAGGTCGTCGAGCGTCGCCCACGGCGTCGGTGTTCCCGGCTCGAGCTCCCGGGAGCGCATCGCCTTGAGGAATGCCTCCGAGAAGGTGCGCCCGATTCCCATCGCCTCGCCCACGGCCTTCATCTGCGTGCCGAGCTCCTCGTCGGCGCCGACGAACTTCTCGAAGGCAAAACGCGGGAACTTGACGACGACGTAGTCGAGCGTCGGCTCGAAGCTCGCCGGCGTCGTCCCCGTCAGGTCGTTCGGGATCTCATCGAGCGTGTAGCCGACGGCGAGCTTGGCGGCGACCTTGGCGATCGGGTAGCCGGTCGCCTTGCTCGCGAG
Source organism: uncultured Actinomycetes bacterium (assembly GCA_963747715.1). GTDB lineage: Bacteria > Actinomycetota > Thermoleophilia > Gaiellales > Gaiellaceae > CAVVGB01. Next base: position 211,025 of record CAVVGB010000009.1, on the reverse strand, counting down.
AGCGGACGAACGCGACACGCGCGGGTTCATCTCGATGACGCGCAGCTCGCCGGTCTCGCGCTCGCGCGCGAACTGGATGTTGGAGCCGCCGGTCTCGACGCCCACGGCGCGAATCGCCGCCGCCGCTGCGTCACGAAGCTCTTGGTATTCCTCGTCGGCGAGCGTCATCTGCGGCGCGACGGTGACCGAGTCGCCGGTGTGCACGCCCATCGGGTCAAGGTTCTCAATCGAGCAGACGACCACCACGTTGTCCTGCCGGTCGCGCATGACCTCGAGCTCGAACTCGTCCCAGCCGATGAGCGACTCCTCGACGAGCACCTGGTTGACCGGGCTCTCGCTGAGGCCGATCTCGAGCATGCGGCCGAGCTCCTCGGGTGATGCCGCGATGCCTCCGCCGTGGCCGCCGAGCGTGAAGGCCGGCCGCAGGATCACCGGGAAGGCGAGGCCGCGCGGGAGGTCGCGAAGCGACGTCGCGACGATCGACGCCGGGACTGTGAGGCCGACGCTTCGCATCGTCTCGCGGAAGAGGCGGCGGTCCTCGGCGCGGTGAATCGCATCGAGACTCGCGCCGATCAGCTCGACGCCGAGCTCCGCGAGCACTCCCTCCTCCGCGAGCGTGCTGGCGAGGTTGAGCGCCGTCTGTCCGCCGAGCGTCGGGAGGAGCGCGTCCGGCCGTTCGCGCGCCAGCACCGAAGCGACGCCCTCGACGTCGAGCGGCTCGATGTACGTCCGGTCGGCGAACCCGGGGTCGGTCATGATCGTCGCGGGGTTCGAGTTGACGACGATCGTGCGGTAGCCCTCCTCGCGCAGGACCTTGAGCGCCTGGCTGCCGGCGTAGTCGAACTCGCACGCCTGCCCGATCACGATCGGGCCCGAGCCGATCAGGCAGATGGAGCGCACGTCACGCCGCTTCGGCATAGCGCACCTCCTCGACCCAGCTCTCGATGAGCGGCCAGGCATCGTGCGGGCCGGGGCCCGCTTCCGGATGGAACTGCACCGAGCTCGCGCGCTCGTCCGGCAGCGCGAGCCCTTCGACCGTTCCGTCGTACAGCGAAACGTGCGTTACCGCCTGCCCTTCGCCTCGCACGGCGAATCCGTGGTTCTGGCTCGTGACGAGGACGCGATTCGCGGCGAGGTCGAGCACCGGATGATTGGCGCCGCGGTGCCCGAACGGAAGCTTGAAGGTCGCGAGCCCGGCGGCGAGCGCGAGCAACTGGTGGCCGAGGCAGATGCCGAGGACTGGAACCCGGCCGATGAGCTCGCGCACGACCGCGGTCTGCTCGGCCAGCGCGGCCGGGTCGCCGGGGCCGTTCGAGAGCAGAACGCCGGCGGGGCGCGCCGCGAGGATCGTGTCGGCGTCGGTGTCGTGCGGCCACACCGTTGCGCGCGCGCCGCTGGCTGCCGAGTCGAGCCAGGATCGAGTGCTTGCAGCCGTAGTCGAGCACCGCGATCGGGACGCCGCTTCGTCCCACGTCGTAGGGCTTGTCGGTCGACACGCCGGCGACGAGCGCGCGTCCTTCCATGCCCGCCTGGCCGCGCACGTCCGCGAGCACGGCGTCGACCGAGGCCTCTCCCGCCACCGCCGCCGCCCGCATCGCTCCGCGCGAGCGCAGGTGCAGAACGAGCGCGCGCGTGTCGATCTCGTCGAGTGCGACGATCCCTTGTGCATCCGAGCCAGCGCGTCCAGTCCGCCCCGCTTGCCCGCCGCATGAGCACCGCGCGCGCGTGCACGCGAGCCGACTCGGAGCGCGTGGGCGAGACGCCGTAGTTCCCGATCATGGGCGCGGTGAAGGCGACGATCTGCTCCGAGTAGCTCGGGTCGGTCGCGATCTCCTGGTAGCCGGTCATGGCGGTCGTGAAGACCGCTTCGCCGAACGCGATCCCGAGAGAGCCGACCGACCGGCCCTCGAAGACCGTGCCGTCCTCGAGGACGAGGAACCCGCTCATTGAACTCCCTCCACTCCATCCCCGCCCTGTCGGGCGCGACCCCACTCGAACACCGTCCTGCCCGCGGCGATTGTCAGGACGACTCTGCTCCGCACCGTCTCGCCGAGAAGCCACGAGTTGCGCGACTTCGAGCGGAAGCCCTGCTCCTGCACGCGCCAAGTGCGTCGAGGTCGAGCAGGACGAGGTTTGCGGGCGCGCCGCGGGCAATACGCGGCTCACCGAGGCCGTAGATCCGGGCCGGTCCCGGCGCTCATTCGCTCGAGCAGAGTCGGCAGCGCGAGCACGCCGGGCTCGACCAGACGCGTGTAGAGGACCGCGAACGCGGTCTCGAGGCCGGTCACGCCGAACGGCGCCTCCTCGAACGGCGCTTCCTTCTCGTGAGCCGCGTGCGGCGCGTGATCGGTCGCGATCGCGCCGATCGTCCCGTCGCGAAGCGCCGTCGACGAGCGCTGCGCGATCGGTCTCGGCGCGGACGGGCGGATTCATCTTCACGTTCGAGTCGAGCGTGCGAACCGACTCGTCGGTGAGACACAGGTGGTGGGGCGTCACCTCTCCCGTCGCTCTCACCCCCGCGGCCTGCGCGCGCCGAAGCTCCTCGACCGACTCGCGGGCCGAGAGGTGCAGGAGATGAAGGGGCTGCGTCTTCGTACGCGGCGAGAGCCAGGTCGCGCCCGACCATCACGCTCTCGGCGACGGACGGCCAGCCGCCGAACCCGAGCTCGGCGGACACTGCGCCCTCGTGCACGTGGCCGTCGCGCGTGAGCGTCGGCTCCTCGCAATGGACGGCGACCGGCCGCGCGGCGGCCGAGCTGTACTGGAGCGCGCGACGCAGCAGCCCCGGCGAGACGACCGGCTGCCCGTCGTCTGAGAAGCCGACCGCGCCCGTCTCGGCGAGCTCGATCATCTCGGTGAGCTCCTCGCCCTTTTGCTCCTTGGAGACGGCGGCGAAGAAGCCGACGGGGACCTCGGCTTCCGTCTTCGCGCGCTCGACGAGCGACCCGAGGACAGCCGCGGAATCGACGACCGGGTCGGTGTTGGCCATGGCGAGAAGCGCGCAATATCCGCCGGCGGCAGCGGCCCGCGTGCCCGAGGCGATGTCCTCCTCGTCCTCGCGACCAGGCGTCCGCAAGTGCACGTGCGGGTCGACGAACGCAGGCAGCGAGCACGAGGCCCTCGCCCTCGACGACTCGATGGCCATTGACGGCGAGCGAGTTGCCGAGCTCGGCGATGACTCCGTCGTCCACGCGCAAGTCGAGCACGGCGTCGATGCTCCTCGACCGGGTCGATCACGCGCGCGTCGCGAACGACGAGGTTCTCCCTGGGAGCGGCCTTCGTGAAGAGCGTCATGCAACCTCCTCCATCGCCTCGGTCTTCACCTCGACCGGGCCCGTGGGTCAGCAGGTCGTAGAGCACGGCCATGCGCACGACGAGACCGCTTCGCACCTGCCGCTGGATGAGCGCGTCGGCGGCGTCGGCGACGTCTCCGTCGATCTCGACGCCGCGGTTCATCGGGCCCGGGATGCATCACCTTCTGGCCCGGCCGCAGCCGGTCGGCGGTGACGCCCCAGCGCGAGGTGTACTCCCGCAGGCTGGGGACGTAGTTGGCGCCGGCCAGCATCCGCTCCTGCTGCATGCGGAGGACGTAGACCACGTCTGCGTCCTTGATCGTGTCGATCGAATGAGAGGTCTCGCACCCCATCGCTTCGATACCGCGCGGGATGAGCGCAGGCGGCCCGACGAGCGTGACGCGTGCGCCCATCAGCAGGAGCGCCTGGATGTTCGAGCGCGCCACGCGCGAGTGCAGGACGTCGCCGACGATCGCGACGTGCAGCCCTTCGATCCCGCCGAGCTCCCCCTCGATCGTGTAGAGGTCGAGCAGCGCCTGCGTCGGGTGCTGGTTCTTGCCGTCGCCCGCATTGACGACGTGGGCGCGGGTCGCGCGCGCGACGATCTGGGGCGCACCGATGTGCGGGTGGCGGATCACGACGACGTCCGGGTCGTAGGCGCCGATCGTCAGCGCGGTGTCCTTTAGGGACTCGCCCTTCTCCACGGCGGAACCGGATGCCTTGATCGACATGACGTCCGCGGAGAGGCGCTTCCCGGCGAGCTCGAAGCTCGACGAGGTCCGCGTGGAAGCTTCGTAGAAGACATTGACGATCGTGTAGCCACGGAGCGTCGGGAGCTTCTTCACCTCCCGTTCGAGCGAGCGGGCGAAGTTGCGGGCGAGCGCCAGGAGCCGCTCGACGTCCGCGCGCGTGAGATCGGAGACCGCGATCAGGTGGCGACGCTCGGGCCGGCGCGGCGGCAGGAGCTCGTCACGGATCAGCGGGAGCCGGTCGACGGGGTCAGGAGCCGGGGTGGCGGGAGTCAGGCGGAGCCGTTTTTCAGCCATCGAGCCTCGCTTTCTCGGAGACGAGCAGGACGCGGTCGACCTCGTCGACCTCGACGAGCTGCACCTGGATGCGCTCGCCTTTCGCAGTCGGAAGGTTCTTGCCGACGTAGTCGGGCCGGATCGGCAGCTCGCGGTGGCCCCGGTCGACGAGACACGCGAGCTGGACGCGAGCCGGCCGGCCGTACTCGAAGAGCGTCTCGATCGCCGCGCGGATCGTGCGGCCCGTGTAGAGGACGTCGTCAACGAGGACACACGTCAGCCCTTCGAGCGGGAACTCGAGCCGCGTCGCCTTGACGACGGGCTGCGGGCTGATGGGAACGACACCGCCTCGCACCCGGACGTCGTCGCGATGAAAGGTGATGTCGACGCTGCCGAGCGGAACCTCGACATCGGTGAAGTCGGCGATCAGGCGGCGAAGACGGTGCGCGAGCGGGACGCCGCGCGTGTGGATGCCGACGAGCGCCGTGCGGTCGAGGTCGGGATTGCGCTCGACGATCTCGTGCGCGATGCGCGTAAGCGTGCGGCGAAGCGCGTCGGCATCGAGGAGAACCTTTCCGCCGCGGCCCTGTTCGGGCTCGGAGGATGACGGATTCGGGACAGGCGCAGCCACCAGCAACTCCTTTCCGGCCTCACGGGACCGAGTTAAAGGCGCGGCGGGAGACTAGCCGGACGGGCGGACGGACGCCAAGGAGCCCTGAGCGCGCTCGGCGGCGGCGACGAGCCACTCACGCGCGTCCTCGACGACTTCGGGAAGCTCGCGCTCCGCGCGCGCCAGACCCTCGGCGAGCTCCTCGTCGCCGAGCAGGTGAAGGGTCGAGATGTAGCGCCTGCGGATGCGCTCGAGCGCTTCGCCGCGGTCGAGACGGCCCGTCTGGGTGAGCCGGCGGGCGCGAACGGTCTCGAAGCCTGCGTCGGCCAGCTCGCCCGCCAGCTGTGCCTCCGTGGGAAAGCGGGCGCGGTCGATCTCGACGATGGCCGGGAAGACCTTCGAAATCCAGAAGCGGTCGAGCGACTCGGGGGCGAAAGTGGCGAGCACGACTCGCCCGCCCGGCTCGAGAACGCGCCGTGTCTCGGCGAAGGCGCGCGGCCTGTCGAGCAGGTGGACGACCAAGCGGAAGACCGCGGCCTCGAACCAGCCGTCCTTGAATGGAAGCGCCTCGGCCGAGGCCCGCTTGAGCGCAACCTTGCCGTCGGCATGTGCGCGCGCCTGCGCGAGCATCTCCTCGGAGGGGTCGATCCCCCACACCCGTGCGCCTCGCTCGGCGAGTGCGACCGCGAGCCGCCCCGTACCGCAACCGACGTCGAGGACGCGCCGCCCCCGCAGCTCGCCCTCCGCGACGAGGACCGCGAGAAGCTCCCACCAGTTGTCGTCGATGGGCCGGAGGCGGTCGTAGGCGCCTGCCAGCGGCCCGAAGTCGGGTGCGGCCGGTTGGCTAACGGCCGCCGATGAGCTCGTCGGGGTCGGTCATCGCCTCGATCGCGTGCTGAGCCGCCTCGAGCGATTCTTCGGCCACGAGCACCTTCTGGGGGCCGTCAGCGAGAGCGGTCGGGTGCTGCTCGACCGCGAGGTGCAGCTCCGACGGGATGCCCGCCGAGCGCAAGATCGTCTGGATCTCCTCCGCCTCCGTGAGGTCTCTCGCCACCGCGACCTGCACCATCCCCGCCATGCAGTTCGCCCTCCTCGTGTCGCCCGAGCGCCCCGCCTTTCACGAGGCGCGGCCCGCCTCTCTCTGGGAAGCGGACGTCGATGATATCGAAGTCCCTCGGGACGACCGTTTCCGGGAAGACCGCACGCGCCTCGCGCGCGATCTCGGGACCGAAGTAGCGGTTCGACAGGTGCGTGAGGGCGAGCATGCGCACCTCCGCCGCGCGCGCCAGCTGCGCAACGTCGGCGGCGGTAGCGTGCAGCGTCTCGTCGGCGCGCTCCTGCTCTTCGGCCGCGAACGTGGCTTCGTGGACGAGCAGGTCGGCGCCCTGCGCCGCCTCGAGGACGACGCGAGCGGGACGCGTATCGCCGGCGATGACCACCTTGCGACCCGGGCGGGGCGGCCCGAGCACCTGCTGGGGCTGCACCTCTCGGCCGTCCGTCCCCGTGACCGCCTCGCCGGCCTGGAGGCGGCCGAAGAGCGGGCCCTCCGGCACGCCGAGCGAGCGCGCCGTCTCGACGTCGAAGCGGCCCGGCCGCTCGGCTTCGAGGAGCGCGTACCCGTTGGCGTTCACGCCGTGCTCGACCTCAAAGGCCTGGATTCGGTGGTCGCCGCGGTCGAGCGTGTCGCCCGGCCGTAGCTCGACGAGCGTCAGGTCGTAGGTGAGCTTCCCGAAGATGCGGCGCAGCGCCCCGAACAGGTCGGCGAGCCCGGGCGGCCCATGGACGACCAGAGGCACCTGGCGCCCGCGCAGGGCGAACGTCTTGAGCATCCCGGGCAGCCCGAGGTAGTGATCGGCGTGGTAGTGCGTGAGGAACACCTCGGGCAGCTCGACGAGCCCGATGGAGGAGCGGAGCAGCTGGCGCTGGGTGCCCTCTCCGCAGTCGAAGAGCAGGCGCTCGCCGCCCCGCCGCAGGAGGGTTCCCGCAAGGCCTCGTTTGGCCGTCGGAACCGAGCCTGACGTGCCCAGGAAGACGAGATCGAGGTCCATGGCCCCAGTGTAAGTGGCGGTGGTGTCAAGCTCTCGGCCCGCCCGGCCGATATTGCGGGGGCGGCTGTGACACACGTCACCATGAGGCAGCGGGTCTCGCGTTCGCTCACGCTGATGTGGGCGTTCGTCGGCATGAGCGCGCTCATCCTCGTCGTCGGGGGCCTTGTCCTCGGCGCCATCCTCACCAACGCACTTCGGAACCAGGCGCTCGACGACCAGAAGGAAAGCCTGACCCAGTACACGAGCGGCGTGCTCGGGCGTCACCTGACCGAGGGAACGAGCCTGACCGTCGGTCCGGCGGTGCTCGACATCGTCGAGAGCGACCTCGAGGCGAATCCCGACATCCTCAGCATCAAGGTCTGGCGGGCCGACGGCACGCTCGTCTGGACGAGCCTCGAGCAGGAGCGCATCGGCAACCGCTACCCCCTCGGCCACGGGCTTCGCGAGGTGTTCGAGACGGGCGAAGCCGAAGCGGAGCTCGAGAACCTGGGCCAGGAGGAGGACGAGGCGGAGGCCGATCTCGGCGTCAACCACGTCGTCGAGGTCTATGCACCCGTTCTCGCCGAGGACGGCGAAGTCATCGGCGCCTACGAGATCTACGCGGACGCGGCCGACGTGGAAGCGTCGATCGCGGATCGCAAGCGCGTCATCTGGATGGCCACCGCGGTCGTCTTCTTGGCTCTGTGGGCCATGCTGGCTCTGCTCGCGCGGAGCGCATCACGCATGCTGCGGCGCCAGACGACGACGCTTCGCGAGCGCTCGGTCGCCCTGGCCGAGTCGTACCAGCGGTTGGAAGAGAGCTCACTCGAGGCGATCGCGACGCTGAACGCCACCGTGGAGGCCAAGGACCCGTACACGGCGGGTCACTCCGCCCGCGTCCAGCGGATCGCCCTCGCCGTCGCCACCGAGCTCGGCTTCGCCCCCGTCGAGCTCGACGCCGTCCGCTACGGAGGCCTCTTCCACGACATCGGCAAGATCGGCATCCCGGACACGCTCCTCACGAAGCCGCACCGCCTGACCCGCGCGGAGTACGAGGTCATGAAGACCCACTCGGCCGAGGGAGCCCGGATCGTCGGCAAGTTCGGGCGACTGCGCGAGTGCGTGCCCGTTATCCGCCACCACCATGAGCGCTTCGACGGCGCCGGCTATCCAGACGCCCTCGCAGGCGACGACATCCCGATGGCGGCGGCCGTCGTCGGCCTGGCCGACGCTTGGGACGCCATGACGATCGAGCGGCCCTACCAGCGCGCCCTCACCGTCGAGGAAGCCCTCGCCGAGGTGCGCAATGGCCGCGGCACGCAGTTCGTGCCGGCGGTCGTCGACGCCTTCTTCGCCGCCCTCAAGCACAACCCGGTCGAGTTCGGCCTCACGCCCGAGATCAGCCGCGCCGTCGGCTAGTCCAGCGACCTACGGCGGCACGACGAGCACCATTCCGGGCGTGAGCGCGGCGCCGGCGAGCCCGTTTCGCTCCTGGAGTCGCCACACCCCTTCGCGCGGGTCGCCCCCGTAGCGCTCGGCTGCGATCGACCAGAGCGTGTCGCCCGGCTCGACCACGTAGCGCAGCTCGGGGCCCCCGCCGGCCGCTCGGGCATTCGAGATGAGCAGGGCCAGCGCCACAACGGCTGCCACCGTCAGGAGTTGGAGAGAACGTGCGAACATATGTTCGCACTATAGCGAGCCCCGTCGGACGGAGCCGGATCGGCTAGGCCACGCCCTCCAGGAAGCGCCCATCCCGGTAGACGAGCTCCCCGTCGGCGTAGACCTCGCTCTGGCCGCGGAGATCGCACACCAGGTCCCAATGGAGCGCCGACTGGTTGACGCCCCCGCTCTCCGGATAGGACTTTCCGAGCGCCAGGTGCATGGTGCCGCCGATCTTCTCGTCGAAGAGCGTGTGGCCGGTGAACTCCCTGACCGCGTCGTTCATCCCGAAGGCGAACTCACCGGCGCGGCGGGCGCCGTCGTCCATCGCGAGCATCTCGTGCAGGAGGTCCTCACCTTCGCTCGCGCTCGCCTCGACCACCTCGCCGCCGCTGAAGCGAAGCTGCACGTCCTTGACCACCCGCCCGGCAAACGTCGCCGGGTAGCTGAAGCGGACGGTGCCCGCGAGACTCGACTCGACTGGCCCAGTGAAGACCTCGCCGTCCGGAAAGTTCTCCTTCCCGTCGCACGGGATCCAGGTTCGGCCCTCGACGCTGACCGTCAGGTCGGTGCCCTCGGCGACGACCCGCAGTTCCCGCTTGTCCCCCAACCACTTCGCGAGACGGCGCAGGGTGGCACCGAGCGATTCCCATTCCTCCACCGGCTCGGCCTGGTCGAGGAAACCCGCCCGGTACACGAAGTCCTCGTACTGGGCGAGCGACATCTCGGCGTCCTGTGCCGAGGCGCGCGTCGGAAAGAGGGTGACGACCCAGCGCAGCTCGCCGGCGGCGGCGCGCTCGAGGTAGCGGTCGCGAACCGTTTCACGCGCGCGTGAATACAGAGACTGGCGTGCGGGATCGACCCCCGACAGGCTGCGCGTGTTGATGTCCGCTTCCACGGCGATGCGGACATCGGCGCGCTCGACGTCCTCGACGGTGGCGGGATTGACCCATTCGAGCTGCTCCTCGCCGCCGGTCTTCAGCAGCGCTTCGGTCTCGCCGTCCAGGCGGACGCGCAGATGTGGGTGGCCGCCGGCCGCGAGGACCTTGCGGTAGAGGCTCCGGACGAGCGGCGCGCCCTGCGGTGGGCCCGAGAGCAGGACGAGGTCGCCCGGCTTGACCCGGGTCGAGTAGTCGACGAGCACGCTCGCTAGGCGCTCGACGCGCGGATCAGCGATGCTCGACGACCTCCGCGGCCGGCTCGGCCAGGAACCGGCCCGCCTTCCAGATGAGCTCGCCGTCGGCGTAGACCTCTCCCTCGGCGCGCAGGTCGCAGATCATGTCCCAGTGCAGGCCGGAGGTGTTGCTCCCGCCCGCCTGCGGGAATCCCGAGCCGAGCGCGAGGTGGACCGTGCCGCCGATCTTCTCGTCGAAGAGGATGTTGCGCGACCAGCGGTCGATCTCGTAGTTGAGGCCGAAGGCGAACTCACCGACGATGCGTGCCCCATCGTCGATCGCAAGCAGGCTCTTGAGGTAGTCGTCTCCGCGTGCCGCTTCGGCCGACGTCACGGTGCCGTCGGCGAAGCGCAGGCGCACGTCGGTGACCTCGCGGCCGTGGTAGACCGCCGGAAAGCTGAAGCGGATCTCCCCCTCGGTCTCGGTCTCGACCGGGCTCGTGAAGACCTCTCCGTCGGGCATGTTGTAACGGCCGTCGGCGGCAACCCACTTGCGCCCGTCGACGCCGAGCCGCAGATCGGTATCGGGCCCGACGATGCGAAGCTCGCGCACCGACTCGAGCGCTTCGGCACGTTCGGCGAGCGAGGCGGCCACGAGACGCCAGTGAGCGGCGGGATCGTCCTCATCGACGTGACAGGCACTGAACACGAAGTCCTCGTACTCCTCGAGTGACATCTCGGCTTCCTGGGCGTGCGCCTGCGTCGGGAAGAGCGTTCCGCACCAGCGCATCTCACCGTTCGAGATGCGCTCCCAGCGGCGGTTGGAAAGCTTGCGAAGCGCGGCGAGATGCTTCGCCTGGCGGTCCGGCTCCACGCGCGTGAGCGCGCGCGTGTTCGCCTCGGACCAGATCGTCACGAGGGCGTCGATCGTCTCGATCTCGTTCCACTGCAACGGCGAGACGTACTCGAGCTGCTCCTCCGACCCTTCGCCGAGCATGATCTCGGCGACACCGTCCAGCATGACGTTCGTGTAGGGATGCGCGCCCACGTCGAGGGCTGCGCGATAGAGGCCGAGTGCGAGCGGCCCCCCGACGTCGCTCGTGTCGATCCGCAGGATGCGGCCTTCGCTGAGCTCGAGCGAGTAGTTGACGATCAGCTGGGCGAGCTTCTCGACGCGGGGGTCGGTCACGAACGTCTTATACCCGACTGTGCAAGAGCGAGGACGGCGTCCAGCAAACGGCCGGGTCCAAAACGGACGGGGTCGTCGGCGACCAGCCCGGTCTCCTCCTCCGCCGCCTCCACGGCCCGGCGAGCCTCGTCCTCCTCGAGCCGGCGGGTGTTGAGCGCGACGGCCGCCACACGGGCCGGCCGGGCCGGCAGCGCGAGACGCTCGTGCAACTCCACGAGCTCGGTGAGCGGTGGAATAGCGTGCCCGGGCGCGCCTTCGATCTCGGTCTCCCCGGCCATGTGGCAGAGGACGAGCGCGTGCGGCGCGCTTCCGTGGTAGAGGCCGAGCGTCACGCCCGAGAACTGCGGGTGGACGAGAGACCCCTGGCCCTCGACGAAGAGCAGGTCGCCGCGACCGGCGCCCTCGACGACGAGCCGTTCGGCTGCGCCGGCGAGAAAGTCTGAGACGACGGCGTCGACGGCGATCCCCCAGCCCGCGATCATGATCCCCGTCTGGCCGGTCGGGACGAAGACCGAGCGGAGGCCGCGGCGGCGCGCCTCGCGATCGAGCTCGACGGCGACGGTCTTCTTGCCGATCGCGCAGTCGGACCCGACGGTCAGGACGACGGTAGCGTCGTGCTCGAGGTTGGCGCCGGTCGAGACGCTGAGATCCTCCGGCGGCCGGCGCAGGTCGCGCAGCTCGACGCCGCGCTCGCGCGCGAGCCCGACGAACTCCTGGTCGTCGCCTAGGAACTCGTGCATGCCGGACTCGACGTCGAGGCCGGCCTCGATGCACTCCCGGATGATGTCGCGCCATTCCGTGGGCAAGCGTCCGCCGGCGAGCGCGACGCCGACGAGCGCTGTTGTCGGGGGCGGCTCGAAAGCCAATCCCTCTCGAACCGAGGCGACGACCGGGATTCCGTGAACCGTGGTGCCGGCCTGCGTCGAGTCGACGACCGCGACGACCGGGTGCGGGCCGTATTCGATGACGCCGCGCGCGGTCTTGCCGTAGTGCGGGTCGGCGGATCTCCCCTCAGCTAAGACGAGCAGCCGTTTCATGAACTCCGAGGCCCGGTGCGTCCGCCGGGAGCTGCACGCCCTCGCGAAACTCGACTCCCTGCCACGGGTCGTCGGCGAGAAGGAGGTTGCCGTCGAGATCGACATGGTCGCAGAGGCTCGCGATCTGACAGGCGGCCGCGATGCCGAGACTCGACTCGATCATGCAGCCGAGCATGACGCCGAGACCGAGCGCACGGGCGGCGTGAGTCATGCGGACGGCCTCGCGAATGCCACCGCTCTTGGCGAGCTTGATGTTCACGCCGTGCGCACGCTCTGCGACTTTCGCGACGTCTGCCAGAACGTGGACGTCCTCGTCGACGTAGATCGGAAGCGGCGACTGCTCCTTGAGCTGCGCGCCACCCGGATCGCCGGCGCGCAGGGGCTGCTCGACGTAATCGACGTTCATGCGTGCGAGCTCCTGGACGTTCTCGAGCGCCTCCTCGAGGCTCCAGTACTCGTTGACGTCGACCTGCAGCGGCAGGTCCGTGACGGAGCGGACCGCGCGAACCCGCTCGACGTCGAGGCCGTCGGCGCCGCCGAGCTTGAGCTTGAGCCGGTGGAAGCGGCGGCCGACGGCTTCGGCGCGGCGGGCCATGTCGTCGGGGTCTCCGAGCCAGACCGTCCAGGACGTCGGCGGCCCGGTGCGTTCGAGGCCGAGCAGCCGCCACACCGGTGCCCCGAGAAGCTTTCCTGACAGGTCGTGCGCGGCCGCGTCGATGGCCGCCTTGGCGGCCTGCTCGCCCGGGCGCTCGGCAAGCCGCCGTCCGATCGCTTCGAGCGCGAACGGGTCGTCGCCGATGAGGTCGCCGGCCTCGTCGAGGAACGCCGCTGCCGACTCGGCGGTCTCGCCGTACTCCTCCTGCGGCTGTGCTTCTCCGTGACCCGTCGTTCTGTCGTGCTCGATCTCGACCTGGAGAACCTCCTCCTCGACGCTCGTCGACCGCGAGATCGTGAACGGCTCCGACAGGTGCACCGTCGCCGTGCGATAGGTCAATTTCACGGCCGGTAGACTACGTCGCGCGCGCCTGTAGCTCAGGGGATAGAGCGTGCGCCTCCGGAGCGCAAGGTCGCAGGTTCGATTCCTGCCAGGCGCACCTCGCCGCGCGTTCCTGGTCGCGGCTCCGCCGCTGGCGGACGCTGACGGCGGGATCTTTCGGGCTCGGGACTCGGCCGTACGTCTGGGTACTGTCCTCGCCCCTCGCCCTCGGCTCCCTTGTCAGGCATCGCCCCAGGGAACGCGAGGCCATCGCTCCTCCGAGATTGCGCTGCGGGCGAGCGAAGCTCGCCCTTGCGTCGGTGGTCGCTCGAGATTGGGCTTCGGCCGCGCTAGCCCGGCCTTGCCTCTCGCTTTGAAGTGGTAGGGGCGGGGCATGCCCCGCCCGGTAGCGCCTGGCGCTGTTAGGGATTCGTTGCAAAGGCGAGTCCGTGCCGTAACCCCCGGCCGCCATCATCGGTGCAGATATCCGATGAAGGAGACGACCGTGAGAACGCTCATCGCCACCTCATTCGCCCTGCTGGCGCTCCTCGTTGCGTCTGGCTGTGGGGGCGACGGCGCCGAGACCGCAGGCCCGACGCCCGCCCCGGCGACGGAGCCGGCGCCCACCGAGACGACGACCACCGTCGTGGAGACGACCGAGACCGAGACGTCGCCCCCGCCCGCTCCTGCTCCTCCGTCCGCACCCAAGGCATGCCCGCGGACGAAGGGCGGCGAAGACGGCATCTACACGAATCTCGTCGCCGTCAGGATCGGGACGCACGACGGCTACGACCGCATCACGTTCGAGTTCAGGGCGCCCGACCCGAACCCCGGCGGGAAGGGCGGGATCCCCCGCTACGAAATCCGGACTGCGGAGCCTCCGCACTACGAGGATCCCAGCGGCCGCGAAATCGACGTCAACGGCAACGCCTTCGGCCGCATCGTGTTCCACGGCGCCGCCGGCTACGACTTCGACGGCAACCCGACGTACACAGGGCCGCGCACGGTGCGCGCAGGCTTCCCGGTTCTCATCGAGGCTGTCGAGGCCGGTGACTTCGAGGCGACTTTGAGCTGGGTCCTCGGGATGCGGCAGCAGGCCTGCTGGAAGGTCAGGGAGCTCGATAATCCCGTCCGCGTGGCCATCGACATGCCGCACGACATCCTGAAATGAGGACGGCGGTCTGGAAGGCGGCGCTCGCCGGGGTCGTGCTCTTCATCCTCGGCGTCGCCGCTGGAGCTGCGACGATCGACATGCTCGAGGGCGAAGACGTGGCCCCGACCGTCGCGGGCGCGGTCACGGTCACGAGCGTGGAGACGAGGACCGAGCCGACGGCTACCGAGACCGTCACCGTGGAGGAGCCGAGTGAGGTGGGCCGGCCGGGCTGGAGCACGTGCGCGAACGCTCGCCGCGGCTACTCCATCGAGTACCCGAGCGGGTGGTACACGACGCACCTCCGGCCTGCTCAGGCGTGCGAGTACTTCCACCCGGAGCCGTTCGAGATCGTCGAGGGCACCGAGTTCCCGCCCACCGGCCTGTTCGTCTTCCTCACCGACCAGACGGTGGACTCGTACGTCGAGGAGGCCACCAACCCGATGTTCTTCGAGACCGTCCGGCGAGAGGACACGACGGTGGGCGAGCGGTCGGCCGTCCTGATCGAGACGACCGCGACGGGGCAAGGCGAGTCGGAGCCCGGCGAACGAACCTACGGGTATGTTGTCGCCGTCGGACCCGAAGAAGATGCGTTCGTCGTGCTCGCCACCGGACTCCCCGGCGACGAGCGCTACAACGAGTTCAAGGACGTCGCGGACGAAGCCGTGAAAACGGCGCAGTTCCTCGAGCGCTGAGTTCGCACCCCAGGATTCGGGGGTAGAATCGCGTATTCGGAGATGCGGTCCGACGACCCCCTGAGTACCAATGCCACGACCGACGCTGCCGCGTATCAGGAGAAGGGCCCGAGGCCCTGCGGGCCAGGTCGCCGAACGCGCCGAACCGCGCATCTCCGAGCTTTCCGCTAACGGCCTCACCTGGCTGCACATCGACGAGCCCGGCCCGCCCGAGGCGGCCGTCCTGGCCGAGCGCTTCGGTTTCCACGAGCTCGACATCGAAGACGTCCTCTCTAAGCGGCAGCGCCCGAAGATCGACGAGTACCCCGATTACCTCTTCGTCGTCCTCCACTTCCCCTTCTACGACAAGGCGGTCCAGCGGCTGAACGCCGCGGAGCTCGACGTCTTCATCGGGCCGCGCTTCCTGATCACGCTTCCGAACGTCGAGCTCCACCCCGTCACGCATCTCTTCCACCGTTGCGAGGACGACCCCGAGTTTCGCGAGGAGCTCTTCTCCAAGGGGTCCGGCTACCTGCTCTACGAGGTGCTGGACGACCTTTTCGACTACTGCGGCCCGATCCTCGACAAGATCCTGACGAAGCTCGATGCGATCGAAGATGAGATCTTCGAGGGGCGAAGCGAGGAGGTCGTCCGCGACATCTCGAACGCGAAGCAGGAGATCATCGCGTATCGCAAGATCATCAAGCCCGAGCGCGCGACGCTTCGTGTGCTCGAGCGCCACATGGAGAAGTTCATCCCGGAGGACTCAGAGCTCGAGCTGTACTTCGGCGACATCGTTGACGCCGCCGAGCGCGTGTGGGACCAGCTCGACAACTTCAAGGAAGTCATCGAGGGGCTCGAGTCGACGAACGAATCGTTCATCGCCCATCGCCAGCAGTACCGGCTGCAGATTCTCACCGTCACGAGCGTCATCCTCCTGCCTCTGACGCTGATCGCGAGCATCTTCGGGATGAACGTGCTCTACCCCGGGGAGGGGACGCACGAGGCCTTCTGGGTCATTCTCGGGATCATCGTCGTGCTAGGCGCGGCGCTCCTCACCGTGTTTCGCTGGCGCCGCTGGCTGTAGAGCGCGGCATGAAGCAGCTGTGGGCGCCCTGGCGCCTCGAGTACATCCAGAGGGCCGACGAGCAGCCGGGGTGCATCTTCTGTCGCGCGGCCGAGGCCGACGACGAGGATGGGCTGGTGGTCAAACGCGGAGAGCTCGCGTTCGTCTTACTGAACAAGTTCCCCTATGCGTCCGGGCACCTGATGATCGCTCCCTATCGCCACGAGGGCGAGTTCGGCGAGCTGACCTCCGAGGAGGCCGTCGAAGTGCACCGGCTCGCCTCCGCAGGCCTGGGGGCTCTGGCCGAGACGATGCGGCCGCAGGGGTTCAACCTGGGCTGGAATCTCGGCCGCATCGCCGGCGCGGGCGTCGTCGACCACGTTCACCTGCACGTCGTTCCGCGCTGGGCCGGCGACACGAACTTCATGCCGGTGCTAGCTGACGTGAAGGTTCTCCCCGAGGCGCTCTCCGACGCGCGGCAGAAGCTCGCCGAAGCATGGCTCGCCGGCTGAAGCAGCAGCCCATCTCGCTTCTCCTGGTCGGGCCCGGCCGTCGCGAAACGCGGATACCACACACGTACGAGGTGACGATCCGGCAGGTGCCCGGCACGATCAAGCGGGTGGCGCTGGCGAGAAGCCCGGAGGAAGCGCTGCAGCAGGTGCAGTCCTCGGTCGGCTACGAGCACCGCATCAACGTGAGCGAGATGCCGGCGACGGTCGAACGGCTCGGCAGCGGCGAGACGTGGGAGAAGCCGGTCACGCCGAGCGCGTCGTAGCATTAGCGCTCCCGTGGCGCTCGACCCGAAGGTCTTCAAGGCATACGACGTCCGCGGCGTCTATCCGTCCGAGCTCGACGAGGAAGGCGCCTACGCGATCGGGCGCGCCTATGTGGAGGTGTTCGAGCCGAAGAGGATCGCCGTGGGGCGCGACATGCGCCTCTCCTCTCCGTCCATGGCGGACGCGCTCATACGGGGTGCCGCCGACGCCGGTTCCGAGGTGACGGACATCGGGATGGTCGGAACCGAGATGCTCTACTTCGCCGTCGGCGAGCTCGGGCTCGACGGCGGCGTCGCGGTGACGGCCTCCCACAATCCCAAGGAGTTCACCGGGATGAAAATCGTACGCCGCGGCGCGCTCCCCGTCGGCGGCGACTCCGGTTTGACCGAGATCCGCGACAAAGCCCTTTCAAACGCCCTGTCCCCTCAAGACACGCCCCGGGGTCAGTCCCTCGATTTAAGCGGTGGAGGGCTTGCGCGGGAGGCGGGCGAGAGTGTGAGGAGACACGACGTCTACCCGGCTTTCGTGGACAAGGTCCTGTCGTTCATCGACGTGGAGGCGATCCGGCCGCTTCGGGTGGTGATCGACGCCGCCAACGGCATGGGCGGCGCGATGCTCCCTCCCGTTCTCGACCGCCTGCCGATCGACGCCGTCCGCTGCTTCTTCGAGCCGGACGGAACCTTCCCGAACCACGAGCCCAACCCCCTGCTGCCTGAGAACCGCGAGTTCATCATCGCCAAGGTCCTGGAGGAGAAGGCCGACCTCGGCATCGCCTTCGACGGAGACGCCGACCGCTGCTTCTTCGTCGACGACGCGGGCGAATTCGTGCCCGGCGACTTCATCACCGCGCTCCTTGCCCAGGCGATGCTCGAGAAGGAGCCAGGCGCCAAGATCATCTACGACGTTCGCGCGAGCTGGGCCGTCCCCGACACGATCGAGCGTGCCGGCGGCGTCTCGCTCGTCAACCGCGTTGGCCACGCCTTCATCAAGCACCGCATGCGCGAAGAGGCCGCCGCCTTCGGAGGCGAGGTGTCGGGCCACTACTACTTCCGTGAGTTCAGCCAGGCCGACTCCGGGACGATCCCCGCGCTCCTCATGCTCGAGCTCGTCTCGAAGCGTGGGCAGACGCTCTCCGAGATCCTGCAACCGTTCCGGGAGCGCTACTTCCTGTCGGGCGAGATCAACACGCCCGTCGCCGACATCGCGCTCAAGCTCCAGGAGGTGAAGGAGCGCTTCGCGCCGGAGGGCGAGGTCTCCCACCTTGACGGCCTCTCCATCACCGCGAAGGACTGGCACATGAACGTGAGGCCGTCGAACACGGAGTCGCTCCTTCGCCTCAACCTCGAAGCGCTCGACGAGCAGCTGATGGAGCAGAAGCGCGACGAGGTACTCGCTGTGATTCGCTCATAGAAGAGCGCAGAGACGCCGAGGGCGGGGCCGAAGCCCCGCCCTCGACAGTGCGTCCGCTCGTTACGGCCTGAGCAGGTAGTCCATGGCGCGATCCATGACCATGGTGCGGGTGGCCGCGCCGGTGATGCCCTCGAAGCCGAAGCCCATGTAAAGCGAGTCCGGCGTAGCGACGACAGCACCCTCGGGGAAGCCCTGCGAATCCGTCCGAATGAAGTTGTTCGCATTCGGACCGCTTCCCTCGGGCGGGCCGGTGACTGCCCAGCCGTCCATCGGGTCTGCGTCGTCCTCGAAGGACGTCGTCCCCGCGCCCGTCGAGACGACGATGTCGTCCGCGAAGACGCCCAGTCCCTGAACCGCCCAGTCGCTCGCGTAGCCGATCGAGATCTCCACCTGCTTCGAGGAGTACACAGACAGATCGACCGTCCATTGCTGCCAGCCGGCCGAGTTGCCCGATGCTGCCCACCATTCACCCGTCGAGCCCGTGGGCTCGCAGCTCCTCGTGCCGTCGGGAGCCTCGACGAGCGTCTGGTAGTGGTCGATGTGCGGGTGGAGCTCGTTCCAGCCCGCGGGACAGCTCGCCGCGTCATCCTCGCCGGGCGGCGTTGCCGGGCCGAGGTTTTGATCGTTGTGCCCGTTCAGGTCCTCGAGCGTCGTCCAGTCGTCATTCGGATCCGCATCGAGCGTGTGGGCTTCGATGAAGACGAAGTCCCAATCGTGCTCGGTGTCGAACGAGAGCCAGACGGACATCTCCGCGGGAGCACCCGGAGCGAGCGATCTGAGGTCGACGGTCCGCGTGATCCGCTTGTAGGACACGTCGGCCATTTGCGAGTACATGTACTTCGTCCCCGAGTGCGGCTCGAACGGGCCACCCTCACGGATGTACTTGCCGGCCACCCAGCTATCGAAGTGGGGGAACTCCGGACCCAGGATCCCGCTCGTCGTGAGGAACGACGCGCTGTGGTTCTGGTTCCCGGCACTGTCGGCGCCGTTGAACCCCCAGATCAGGGACTCGAAGGGCGTGTCGACGCCCTCGACGTCCGCTACGTTGCAGTTCGCGAATGTGCCGTGATTGCACGCCGGGTTCGTATTGCCGGCGTTGTCGTTGACGATGTAGGCACCGAGCCAGTACTGCAGGAAGTCGTTCGTGAGGTCGCCGACTCCATGCAGGGGCTCGCAGCGAGCCTCGATCCCCAAGGCCGGGTTGCGACACTCGAGGTTGGCGATCGGATCATAGAGCTGCGTTCCGTGGGTCGTGATGCCCCCGGTAGCCGCGTGCTTGCCCGTATAGAGCAGACGGCCGCCTTCGTTCATGAAGGCTCGCACTTCGATGATCTCGTCGTTCGCGAGCCGGGATGCGTTTCCGCCGCCCCAGCCAGGCTCACGCGTGACCACGTCATTGCCCGTGTACCAGATGACCGCCCTGTAATGGCCGAGGACGCCGAGGTGATCCGGGGCTGTTCGGTCGCGGGCGTCCACGTCGTAGAGGTCGAACGCGATCCCGTTGGCCGAAAGCGCGTTCGCGTAGGACGACAGGAAGAAGGGGCGCGGCCCGGCCGGATACGCCGGGTTTGTGGAAGCGCCCGAGTAGTCCTCGGCCGCCATCACGAGCACGTCCTTACCGGTCTCGCTCACGGCCTGGTAGGTGAAGGCCTCGCTCGTCGCGCCTCCGCCCTCGAACCAGACCCGAACGCTGTCACCGGGGCTCGTGCCGCTGACCACTCCTTCCATCACGTGGTAGTAGAGCGAGCCTTCCTGGCCGTACGTTTCGCCGCCTGTCCATTCGGACGTGGTGCGAGTCTGCACGGCGCCACCGTTGATCTGGTACTTCAGCGACACGGCGCCGAGGCTCCTCTTCGCGAGGATCCGCACTGGCTGTGGATCGCCGAAGGACCACCGGAACGCGAAGTTCATCGGCGACCGCGTCAGCTCGGGATCGATGCTTGAGAGATTGAGGTAGAACGGCGCAGTCGTATTCCCGAGATGGGAAGCCGGGTTGGCCGGATTCCGGATCGACTTCGCTACGTCGAGCGCGAACGGCCGCGTGTTATTGGCCTCCTGCTGGACGAGCGCCTCGTTGTCGGGGAAGACGAACCCGCCGCCCGAGCCGGCGTCGCTGAGCTCCGGCGTCAGGCCGAGAGCACCTTCCACCTCGGCGAACCAGTCGGTCGTCTCGCCGTTCGTGACGTACAGCTCGTTGGCCGAGGGACCCGGATCGAAGTCCGGAATCGCCGGCCTTGCGTCCGTCCCCGCCAGCGCCACGTAGATCGGCGTGTCCGCCGCGGTGGTCTCCATCTGCCACCCAGGGGCGTAGAGGATCCACGACCCGACCGAGTGCCAGTTCACGACGAACTTGAAATTCACGCGGCCGGCCAGGCCCATGATGGCCTGGGTCTCAGGCTCCGAGCCCGCAGACGGACCGCGGTAGGTCTCGCTGGAGATCTGCGACGAGGAGCCCTCGTTGTCGTACTTCCAGTGCGACGGGTAGTTCCGGTTCGGATCGACGCCGTCCCCAGTCGTGATCTCCTCGTTGCCGTCGTTGTTGCGGAGGTTCTTGCGCCAGAGCCGCTCGACGTCGTGCGTGTACTCGTATCCGTCGGGATTGGCCACCCAGACGAACCAGAGCTCGGTCGTCTTGAGCAGGTCGACGATTTGCGGATTCTCGAGCTTGCGCTGCTCGATCAGCCAGAGCAGGAAGCGACGATTGACCTCTGTCGAGATCCACTCCCGCGCGTGCTGAGTAGACAGATAGAGCGCTGCCGGTCGGGCGCCGTCGGGGGTCCCGTTTGCGGCCTGGGTTAGCTTGAGGCCGATGATCTCGCGCCCCTGGTGCGTGCGACCGAGCACGACGAGCTTGACAAAGCCCGCGTTCTTCTTCGCGATTGCGTACATCTCATCGCGCAGGCCGCCCGGCTCGTCGAAGGAGCGCCAGACGGTGAACCCATTGGCTGCCTGAATCGCGGCCCGCTGCGCGATCGTCCGTCCCTCCTTGTCCCGTTTGAGCTTGAGGTTGACGCCTTCAGCGCGAAGACCGCGGCGCTCGCTCGCGGACAAAACGAGGTCGATGCGAACGCCGCTGGCCGCGACCCGAGTATCGGCCACGTCGACGCCGGCGCGAACCAGCTCGGCCGCTTTGGCTGCCGACACCTTGGCCGTGTAGACGTTGAGTTTGCTGCTGGCCGCGCCGGCGGATGCGCTCAGGACGAGCGCGAGCACGGCGACGCAGGCCACGATTGCCCACCGCTTCATGAAAACTCTCCCCTCGGTTGTTTCCCGTGTCACAAAAGCGGCCGGATCCTCTCAGATCCTGGGGAAAAGCTCAACCCGGGCGCCTCGCCGGGCAGGCCTCCAACTAGCATGGCCGCGTGCAATTGGGCCAGCCCACGGCCAGGAAGCCTCCCTTCAATTTCTCGGCGTACACGCGGGTCGGCTTCTCCGACACGGACGCCCAGGGGATCGTCTACTACGGCCGCTACCTCCCGTACTTCGACCACGCCCGGGTCGAATACCACCGCCACCTCGGCCTCCTCGACCAGGAGACCGGCGACCCGGAATTCGTCATGCGGGCGTGCCACGTCGTCTACGAGGCACCGGCCCGCTTCGACGACCTGCTCGAGGTGTTCACGCGCACCAGCCGGATCGGGCGGACGAGCGCCACGGCGGAGTTCTCGGCCTACCGCGTGGACGACGAGGCCCTCATGTGCACGGCGCAGCACACGTACGTCCTCGTCGACCTGGCCGAGCGACGGCCGACGCCGATCCCGGAGGGCTACCGCCGAGCCGTCGCGGACTTCGAAGGGCCCCACCTCGAGCTGGACGGCGCGCAATGAGCGGCGGTCCGGACACGTACAGGAGCGCGCTCGAGGCCGTCGACCGCATCGTCAACCGCGAGTCGGAAGCGGACGAGGTGCTCCGCCAGGTGGTCGAGGTCGTGCACGACCGCTTCGAGCATTACAGCTGGGTGGGCATCTACCTCGTCGAGGGCGACGACCTCGTGCTCGGCCCGTGGAAGGGCCCGCAGGCGACCGAGCATGTCCGGATCCCCGTGGGACAGGGGATCTGTGGCGCCGCCGCGGCCACCGGGCGCACCGAGGTCGTGGACGACGTCGCCGCGGACGCGCGCTATCTCGCCTGTTTTCCATCGACGCGCAGCGAGATCGTCGTCCCAATCGTCTACGAGGGCCGCGTAGTCGGCGAGATCGACATCGACTCGGACCGTCCGGCCGCCTTCGGCGAGGCCGATCGCGCCTACCTGGAGCGCGTGGCCGTCCTCATCTCACCGCACTGCCTCGTTGCCTGGGACACGGGCGGCGTGCCCTGGCCCGAGCCCTCCTAACTAGGAGGGATCCCCCGTTCGGGGTACCCCTTCCCTCGTTCGAGGGAGTCCGTCCGGCTAAGACGGCGTGACGCGGTACGCGTCGAAGACGGCGTCGACGTTCCGAAGCGAGGTCAGAAGCCCGCGGAGAGCCTTCATGTCCCCCACCTCCGCGACGTACCAGTTCCTCGCCATCTGATCCTGGACGTGCCCGCCGTACTCGACGATGTTGGCGCCGTGCTCGGCGAACGTCCTGGCGACGTCCTCGAGCAGGCGGGGTCGGTCCCAGGAGACAACTGCGATGTGCACTCGGAAGCTCTGCGACGCTCCGCCGTCCCAGGCAACCGCCGTGAAGCGCTCGGGGTTCCGCATGAGCGCCTTGACGTTCGGACAGTCCTCGCGGTGGATCGTGATGCCCTTTCCGAGCGAGATGTAGCCGACGATCCCGTCGCCGGGAACCGGTGTGCAGCACTTCGCGAGGCGCACGAGCACCTGGTCGACGCCGGCGACGTGGATCCCGAAATTCTGTGAGGCAACCGCCTCGCGAGCCTTGGGCCTCTGCGGAAGAGGCTCTTCCTCGACGACCTCGACGGTCTTGAGCCGGTGCAGGACCTTGTTGACGACCTGCGAGACCTGCAGCTTCCCGGAGCCGAGCGCCAGGTAGAAGTCCTCCGCCTTCTTGAAGCCGGTCTCGCGGATGATCTGGGCCAGGAGCGGCGAGCCGGCGAGCCTCTTGTACGGCAGGTTGTGCTGCTTGAGAGCGTTCTCGAGGGTCTCGCGTCCGCGGTGTTCCGTCTCTTCCCGCGTCTCACGGGAGAACCACTGGCGGATCTTGTTGCGCGCCCGCGACGAGGCGACGAGGGACATCCAGTCGCGCGAAGGCCCCCGTCCCTGGTGCTTGGACGTGAGGATCTCGACGAAGTCTCCCGTCTTCAGCTGGTAATGCAGCGGGACGATGCGGCCGTTGACCTTCGCTCCCACGGTTCGGTGGCCGACGTCGGTGTGCACCGCGTAGGCGAAGTCGATCGGGGTCGAGCCGGCGGGGAGGCTCTTGAGCTCACCCTTCGGTGTGTAGACGTACACCTCGTCCGCTGCGAGCTCGGGGAACGCCCGGCGGATCTCGCGCGGGTCGGCCTCTTCTTTCTGCCACTCGTCGAGCTGCTTCATCCACGCCATGCGCTCAGCTTCCGCCTTCTTTCCCTTCGGGCCCTTGTACGCCCAGTGCGCGGCGATGCCGTACTCGGCCGTCTCGTGCATCTCGTTCGTCCGCACCTGGATCTCGAGCGGCCGCCCTTCCGGACCGATCACGGTCGTGTGCAGCGAGCGGTACAGGTTGAACTTGGGCATCGCCACGTAGTCCTTGAAGCGGCCGGGCATCGGATTCCAGAGCGAGTGAATGATCCCGAGCGCGCCGTAGCAGTCGCGCTCGCCCTCCTTGCCCTCGCGCTCGACGGTGACGCGGAGCGCGGTCAGGTCGAAGATCTCGTTGAACTCCTTGCCGCGCTTGGCCATCTTCTCGTAGATGGAGTAGAAGTGCTTGGCCCGCGAGGAGATGTCGGCGGGGATGTCGACCTTCTCGAGCTCCTTCTTGAGCGTCTTGCCGGCGCCCTCGACGAACTTCTCGCGGTCACCGCGCCGCTCGTTCACCATCGCCTGGATCTCGGCGTACTTGCGCGGGTGGAGGGTCTCGAATGCGAGGTCCTCGAGCTCCCACTTGATCGTGTGGATACCGAGCCGGTGCGCGAGCGGCGCGTACACCTCGAGCGTCTCGCGTGCCTTCTGCAGCTGCTTTTGCTTGCCCAGGTACTCGATCGTGCGCATGTTGTGAAGCCGGTCGGCGAGCTTGATGAGGATGACGCGGCGGTCCTGTGCCATCGCGACGATCATCTTGCGGTAGTTCTCCGCCTGTGCGTGCTCGCGGCTCTGGAACTGGATCCGGGTCAGCTTGGTGACGCCCTCGACGAGGCGGCCGACCTCGTCGCCGAACTCGCTCCGAACTTCCTCGATCGTGGCGCCCGTGTCCTCGACGACGTCGTGGACCAGCGCGGCGGCAAGGGTCGGGTCGTCGGCGCCGAGCTCGCCCAGGATGCGGGCGACGCCGAGCGGATGGAGGATGAAGTCCTCCCCGCTCCTGCGCTGCTGCCCTTCGTGGGCTCGGCTGCCATAGATAAAAGCCCGCTCGAGCAGATCCCGATCGGCCTCCGGGTTGTACGCGGCAACCTCACGCATGAACTCCTCGAAGCGCTCGCGATGCCGCTCGGGAGCGCCTGTGACGACCGGCGTGGCCATAGTCCGATTGTAGCCCTGGGCCCTGCGCGACCCCTTTGCGGCGAGGTTAAGCGGCCAGGCGTACCGGCTCGTGCAGCAGTGCGCAGAACGTCTGCGACTCGACCAGGTGCCGGCGCCCGCCAGGGCCCTCGTCGAGGCCGAGCTCGGCGAAGACGGCCTGGGCCTCCGCGCTGCGCGCGCTCGGGTCGAGGCGCCATTCGCGCGCGAGGCGATCACGTAGCCCCGCGTAGCCCTCCGGCGTGTCGAAGATCCGCTTGACCTGGAGTTGCGGAGCGACCGTTCCGTTCCAGCGGTTCGCGGCCAGCCTGAACGCGACGTCGTAGCGACCGACCCGGCGGTAGTGGTCGAGATGCGCTCCCTGCCCGAAGGCGATCGCGCCGGAACGCGCGCCGTCCGCGCTCACTGCAAGCTTCAGATGTTTCCCGTCCCCAACGGCGCCGAGCTCCGAGAGCTCACAGCCGACAGCGAGGAGCGTGACCGCAGGGTTGCCGAGCCCGAAGGGCGCGATGCGCTCGAGCTCTTCGCAAAGACCGAGCGTGAGCTCGCGGCCGTCGACGACCGCGTCGACCCGAACGACCGGCGTCAAGTCGTCGTCGGCCAAGACACCGTCGGCATGCTGTGCGAAGAGCCTCGCGAACTCGTCGACGTTCTCGGGCATGACGGCGAGACCGGCCGCCGCACGATGACCGCCGAAGCGCGCGAGCACCTGCGAGCAGGTGGCCAGCGCGTCGTGGAGATCGAAGGTTGGGATCGAGCGTCCGGATCCGGTCCACTCCTCCTCCGCGCCCGCGATGAGCACGACGGGCCGATGGAAGCGCTCGACGAGCCGCGAAGCGACGATCCCGATCACGCCGCGATGCCAGTCGGCCCCCGCGAGGACGTAGCCGCGCGCGCGACGCTTCGCCTCGGGCCACTCCTCGAGCTGATCGAGCGCCTCGCGAAGGATGCGGTCCTCCACCTGCTGCCGCTCGCGGTTCAAGGTCTCGAGCTCGCCGGCCAGGCGTTCCGCTTCGGCCGGCTCGTCGGTGAGAAGCAGATCGAGAGCCGCGCGCGGGTGGCCGAGGCGTCCGGCTGCGTTGATCCGAGGAGCGAGGCGGAAGGCGATCGCACCGGCGTCGACGGCGGCCGGATCCACGTGCGCCGCGCGCATGAGCGCTCGTAACCCCGGCTTGCTCGTGCGCGCGAGCTGCCGCAGCCCGGCGACGACCAGCCCCCTGTTCTCGTCCAGGAGCGGGACGACGTCGGCGACCGTCGCGAGCGCGACGAGGTCGAGGTGCTTCTCGACGCTCTCGGTCGCGCCGAGCGCCTGGCCGAGCTTGAAGACGACGCCGGTCCCGCACAGCTCGGGGAACGGATAGTCGGACGGGCGCGTGGCGACGACCGGGCAGTCGGGCAGAGCAGCGCCGGGCCGGTGATGGTCGGTGACGACGACTTCGAGGCCCGCCGCCTTCGCCTCGGCGACCTCTTCCACCGCGGTGATGCCGCAGTCGACGGTGAGCAGCAGTCCGCATCCTTCTCGCGCGAAGCGCGCCAGCGTCTCGCGCGAGACCCCGTACCCCTCTTCGAAGCGACTCGGCAGATGCCACTCGACCTCGGCGCCGAGATCCCGCAGGACGAGAACGGCGAGAGCCGTCGCACAGATCCCGTCGACGTCGTAGTCGCCATGGACGCAGATCCGGCGCCCCCCGTCTATGGCAGCGCGAATGGCGGCGCAGGCTCCACGCATGTCCCCGAGCAGGAATGGATCGTGCTCGGGCCTCGCAGCCGAGAGGAACGCCTCGGCGGCGTCGGGGTCGCCGTACCCTCGCCGGACGAGGACGCCGGCGGTTGTCTCGGAGACCCCGAGGGCCTTCGCCAGCGCGACCACGTCGCGACGCGGGCACGGACGGAGCGTCCATGTGCCCTCGTACATCGTGCTTCAACGGTAGGAAGCGCCTCGGACGGCACTCCTCCGGCGGCCCCGGACTATCCTGGGATCAAGCCATGGCCGAGGCGAACTACGACTCCGGCGACGAGTTCGTCGTGGAATTCCTGGGTTACCGATTCAGCTTCAACGCGCTCGACTTCGAACAGCGCGTCAACGCCGCTGCCGTGAAGCTCGGCGTCGTCGAGCCCGGGGAGCTCGATCCCGGCGAGACGGCCGATCTTGTCGAGCTGACCGCGCAGGCCGTCATCTCGGAGCCGCGCAGCGAGCTCGGCGAGTACATCGTGCGCCACTGGGAGCGAATCGCGCTCGTGCGCGACGAGTCGCTCGTCTACTGGCTCAGAAAGCTGATCTTCCGCGGAGCCTGGCTCGACCAGCGCGTGAAGGAAAACCTGCTCGAGGTCTCCTTCGACGAGGAGAGCACCGAGTTCGGCTACCGCGACCCGCGCGGCGACCACACCCTGCTCGAACTCGCGCCCGTGCCTTCATGGCACGAGCTCCAGTACCGGAGATAGGTCAGGTCGCCGTTGCCGTTGTAGTCGGCACTCGGGTCGTCGCTCGGCCCGCGCTGCATGAGGAGGATCAGCTCTCCCGAGGTTGGGCGCGAGAAGGTACCACAGTTTGTGCCCTTTGTTCCAACCAGAAAGCTAGAAAAGAGCGGTATCTCGAGGCAAATTCGCGCCCACGTGGGCGCGTCCGAGCTTCGTCACGATCCGGCCCCTCGGGGTGCGCTGGATGAGCCCGAGCTGGAGGAGGTAGGGCTCGTAGACGTCCTCGATCGTGTCGGGCTCCTCGCCGAGGGCCACGGCCAGGGTGGAGAGGCCGACCGGGCCCCCGTCGAACTTGTGCAGGATCGCCTCCAGAAGGCTGCGGTCGATCCGCTCGAGGCCTTCGCCGTCCACCTCGAGCAGCTCGAGCGCCTCGCGCGCGACCTCGATGCTTACGACGCCGTCGTGCCTTACCTCTGCCACGTCCCGAACGCGGCGCAGGATGCGGTTCGCGACCCGCGGTGTCCCTCGCGCCCGCCGTGCGATCTCCCCGGCCGCCTCGTCGGCGATCTCGACGCCGAGGATCCGAGCGGAGCGCCGCACGATCGTGCCGAGCTCTTCCGCGTCGTAGTAGTCGAGCCGGTACGTCATGCCGAAGCGATCTCGGAGCGGCGTGGTCAGGAGCCCCGTTCGCGTGGTGGCGCCGACGAGCGTGAACGGTGGCAGGTCGAGCGTCAGCGTCCGGGCGGCAGGCCCCTGACCGACGATGATGTCCAGGCGGAAGTCCTCGAGCGCGGGGTAGAGGATCTCCTCGACCGCGCGGTTGAGCCGGTGAATCTCGTCGACGAAGAGGACGTCGCGATCCTCGAGCGCGGTCAGGATCGCCGCCATGTCGCCCTTGCGCTCGAGCGCCGGGCCCGACACGGTGCGGATACCGACGCCGAGTTCCTCGCGGACAATGTAAGCGAGGCTCGTCTTTCCGAGGCCCGGAGGTCCGACGAGGAGCACGTGGTCGAGCGCTTCGCCTCGACCCTTGGCCGCCTCGAGCGCGATCGCCAGCTGCTCCTTGACGCGCGTCTGCCCGACGAAGTCGTCGAGCCGGCGCGGGCGCAGCGACGCATCGAGATCTTCGTCCTCCTCGAGGACGACGGCGGTCGTGACACGCGGCTCCGTCACGCCGCTCTCAGCGCCTGGCGCACGCGTTCGGCCGGCGACAGGTCGGGATCCGTGGCGGCCAGTCGCTGCTCCGCCTCGCTCACCGTGTAGCCGAGCTCGACGAGCGCGTCGCGCGCCACGATATGACCGTCTCCTCCCCCGAGGTGGGGCGCCTCGACGGCCGTGAGCGGTGCGATCTTCTCTTTTAGCTCGAGAACCACGCGCTGCGCGGTCTTCTTGCCTATTCCCGGGATGGTCTGGAAGAGCGCGGCGTCTTCGCGGACGATCGCCCGCTTCAGCTCGCCCGGTGAGTAGCCCGAGACGATCGCAAGCGCCACCTTCGGGCCCACTCCCGAAACGGCCAGCAGCTGCTCGAAAAGCTCCCGCTCGCCCGCCTCGCCGAAGCCGTAGAGGTCGAGCGCGTCGTCGCGCACGTGGAGGTACGTCTCGACGATCACCTCGTCCTCCGCCTCCGCCTTGCGAAGCGCAGAGGGCGTTGCGCTGAGCCGGTAGCCGACGCCTGCGACGTCGAGGACGAGGCCCGTGGGACCGTACGCAACGGCGCGACCGCGCAAGCGCGCGATCATCTCGCCCTCGCCATGGCCGCAATGGGTGACGCGAGCGCGTGGCAGATGGCAACCGCGAGCGCATCGGCGGCGTGATGCGGCGTCGGGACCTCGTCAAGACCGAGGATCGCACGCACCATCCTCTGCACCTGCGCCTTCTCTGCCCGCCCGTAGCCGCACACGCTGCTCTTCACGGTCGCCGGCGGATACTCCGAACAGGTGAGACCGGCCCTAGCGCAGGCGACGAGCACGGCGCCTCGCGCCTGGCCGACGGAGAGTGCGGTGCGGGCGTCGGCGCCGACGTAGGACTCTTCGAGAGCGGCACACTCCGGCTCGTGCCGCGCGATGAGGTCGACGACCTCGTCGTGGATGCGCTTCAGACGCCCTTCGGGGCGGTCGCGGGCGGGGGTCGGCCACCAGCCGTGGTCGACGGCTCTGAGGCGACCTCCGTTTGCATGGACGATGCCGTAACCGCACGCTGCGATACCCGGATCGATGCCGAGGACCTTCACGTGTCGAGGTTAGGCGCCGGCCCGGACGTTCCTGCCCGCGCGACAACTAGGACGCGACGGCTTCGAGGACCCCCTCGGGGATGTCGAAATTCGCAAAGACGTCCTGAACGTCGTCGTTCTCCTCGAGCGCCTCCATCAGGCGCACGAGCTTCTTCGCATCGCTTTCGTCCTCGATGCGGATGGTCGTCTTCGGCAGCATGGTCAGCTCTGCCGACTCGAAGGAGATGCCGGCTGCGCTCAAGGCCTCTCGAACGCTCGTAAGGTCGTCCGGCGCCGAGGTCACCTGGTACCCGGACTCCTCGTCGACGACGTCCTCAGCGCCGGCGTCCGCTGCGGCGAGCATGAGCTCTTCCTCGTCGACGGACTCGGCGGGGACGAGGATCACGCCCTTGCGCTCGAAGAGCCAGGCCACCGATCCCGACTCGCCCAGGTTGCCGTCGTTCTTCGAGAACGTGTGGCGCACTTCGGCAGCCGTGCGGTTGCGGTTGTCAGTGAGTGCCTCGACGTAGACGGCAACCCCGCCCGGCCCGTACCCCTCGTACGTCACGCGCTCGTACGCCGCTGCGTCAGCGCCGGAGCCGCTCCCGCGCGCGATGGCGCGCTCGATGTTGTCCTTCGGCATGGAGTTCTCGCGCGCCTTCTCGATCGCGTTCGCAAGCGCCAGATTGGCCGCCGGGTCTGGCCCGCCTTCGCGCGCCGCGACGATGATCGCGCGCACGAGCTTGGAGAAGAGCTGGCCGCGCTTGGCGTCCACCGCGCCCTTCTGCCGGCGGATCGAATGCCACTTGCTATGCCCCGACACGTGTCCCCTCCCGCACCATCTGGAGGAAGCGCTCGTGCACCCGCGTGTCCTCGGTCAGCTCCGGGTGGAAGGACGCGACGAGAAAGCGTCCCTGGCGGAGCAGCACCGGCTCGCCCTCGTGCTCGGCGAGGACTTCGACTCCGGGGCCGGCCTCGCGGACGCGAGGCGCGCGAATGAAGACGCCCCGCAAGGGCACGATCTCGTCCTCGAGCTCGAGGTCGGTCTCGAAGCTCGCGACCTGGCGGCCGAACGCGTTTCGCTCGACGTCGACGTCCATCTGCTCGAGCGCGCCCCCGCGTGCGAGCAGGATCATCCCGGCGCAGGTCCCGAACACGGGGCGGTCGAACGCCCGAATCGCATCCTCGAGCCCGTAGAGGCGTATCAGTCGCGTGATCGCGGTGGACTCGCCTCCGGGGACGATCAGCCCGTCGAGCCCTTCGAGCTGCTCCGGCTTCCGTACTGCCATCCCCTCCACGCCGAGACGGGCAAGCACGCGAAGGTGCTCGCGGAAGTTGCCCTGGACGGCCAGGACGCCGATTCGCAGGTCCGTCTCCATGTCCAAAGTGTAAAAAGGAGGGGCGGCCGTGGGGCCGCCCCTCGTCGATGCGATCTGGGCCGGTCGGCTTAGCGCGGACCGGTGTAGCGGAAGATGTACAGCCCGAAGTCGCGATCCGACTCTGCGAACAGGCGCTTGCCTTGCAGGTCGCCGGAAGCGCGGCTGCCGGAGATGAACGTCTCGACGCCCCAGAAGTTGTTTCCTCCTTCGTCGATGAAGTGGCCAACCTCCTCGATGCCGGAGGCTCCGAAGCGGAAGACCCGAGCGCCACCTGCGTAGTACGAGCTGTACGCCAGGTTGCGATTGGGATTCATGGCGATCTCGTGAACCGAGAGGTCACCGAATCCAAACGCGAAGTCCTCGTCGAGCGCTTCCGGAATCGCGTAGGAATCGACCCGCTCCACCTTGCCGGCACTTCGGCGGAAGAGGCTCACGTAGCCCCAGCCGTCGAAGATCGAGGTTGCCCGCACACGCTTGGTGCTGATCGCGCCGAGCGCCGGAGCGTCACCATCCGGAACCGGCAGGTCGAAGTTCGGCGTCGATCCGAACAGCTCGTGCATGGCGGCGTGAGTCGTGCATACGGTCACCACGGGCCCCGTGAACGCGCCCGAGCCACAGAAGGGCTCGCTCACCGTGTCGTCTTCCCCGAGATGGCGGTTGACGAGAACGATCGCCTCCCAACCGGCTTCAGCGGCCTTCGCGGCCTTTTCACCGGGGAAGCACGCGTCGTCGGTCAGGTCACCGTTGTTGTTGTAGTCCTCGCCCGGATCGTCGACCGGGCCTCGCTGCATGAGCAGGATTTTCTCGTCCCCCGGCTGGAGTCCGAGCTCCTCCGCGGTGTAGTCGTCTGCCTGCGGAAGCGGAGTCGGATCCAACGGGCATCCGTACCCACCGTAGACCACCTTGCCGGAGAGCACTTGGTCCTCGAGGGCGGCCGGCGAGAGTCCTCCGCCGACCTCGGTTCCAGGCCGCAGCTGATCGTCAATGAACAGCTCGTCCAGCCGGTAAGGATTGAAGTCCTCGTCCGCTCCGAGGAAGAAGCGGTTGTTGTGTGAGGGCTCAACCTGATGAGCGTTGCCTTCAGGCGGGGAAATCCCCGGTACGAGTGGGTCTTCGTTCTCGAAGTCAGTGTCCCCGATGTAGGACGCCCGCCGGGGATTCTCGACGTCGACCATCACGTAGCCGGCATCCCAGTACGCGTCGAACAGCACGTTACGGCCACCGACGACCTTTACGACCATGTCATGGTTGAAGATCTGCGACAGGCGCGGATGTTCGTCCACCTGAGCGATCTGCGGGAATTCTGCCCACAGGTCGTACTCGGCGACCGGCTTCGGACGACGGGGGTTCGAGATGTTGTAGATGTCGACATCGGTAAATTCCTCGTTGTCCGTGGCGACGAGGTAGTTCTTGCCGTCGTCCCTCCACATGAAGACGCTGTGGTAGGTGTTCGGGATCTCGTCGCCCGTCAAGTCACCCTCGGGACCGGTGTCGCCGAAGCCTTGAACGAGCGTCTTCGGATTGAACGGGTCCGTGACGTCGTAGAGATCGAACCCGCCACCGGCCTCCGTGTCAGAGCACTTCTCGTTGTTGACGGCGAGAAGCCGGCCGGTGAACGAGCGAGTGAACGAGCGCATGACCTGCGCGCCCTCCCCGTGGAAGTTGCCGGGCACGGCCGGGATGAAGCCGATCTCTTCCGGCTCCCTCGGATTGCGGATGTCGATGACGTACACGCCACCCTTCGTGCAGGTCGGCTCGTTCCAGGAGTTCAAGTAGGCGAAGCCCCGGTGCACGGCCAGGTCTGCGATCTGGCCCTCAGCGATCGGACCGAACTCCTCCGTCGGCTCGAGCTTGCCGATCAAACTGACGTTGGCACTCGAGGCTGGGAGGTGTCCTTCCTCTTCGCCGTGCTGCATTGCCATGCCGTGCTGCATTGCCTGGCGGCCCGGCATGGTGTCCTCGGAGGCAGGCCTCGCGTCGGCTGCCTGCGAGCTGGCTCTCTGGGGCGCCGTTTGCGCGCCCGCCACGCCGACAAGGGTGAGCATCGCGACAATCGTCGCCCCGCCACCCACGCGGGCAAAGAACCTTGTGAATCGCATTCATCCCCCTCCTCTAGAGACTCTTCAACCCCGTCTCGTCCCGCCCCGGGGCCGCCATCGGCGCGATCCTAATGCCAAAAGGGCTGAATTTCCAGCGGATCGAGCAGAGGCCGAGAGGCTGGCCGCCCCGTTCGGGCCTACCAGCCGCGCGTTTCGAGCAGCTCTTCGGGTGCGAGCGCTGCGGCCGAGAGGCCACGCATCGGCTCGCCGAGACCCGCAGACACGCGGGCGAGGATCTCGGGGTCGTTGTAGTGCGTTGTCGCCTCGACGATCGCTTTCGCGCGAACGGAAGGCTCCTCGCTCTTGAAGATGCCCGAGCCGACGAAGACGCCGTCGGCGCCGAGCTGCATGCAAAGCGCCGCGTCGGCCGGAGTCGCGATGCCGCCCGCCGTGAAGGTCACCACCGGCAGCCGTCCGTTCTCCGCCACCCACTTCACGTACTCGTGTGGCGCGGCCAGCTCCTTGGCCTCCGAGTAGAGCTCCTCCTCGCGCAGCGACTGGAGGCGGCGGATGCCGCCGAAAACCGCGCGCATGTGACGAACGGCGTTGACGATGTCGCCGGTGCCGGCTTCGCCCTTGGTGCGGATCATCGCGGCGCCTTCGCTGATCCTGCGCAGCGCCTCGCCGAGATTTCGACAGCCGCACACGAACGGGACGCGGAAGCCCCACTTGTCGATGTGGTGCTCCTCGTCCGCCGGCGTCAGCACCTCGCTCTCGTCGATGTAGTCGACCTCGAGGGCCTCGAGGATCTGCGCCTCGACGAAGTGCCCGATCCGCGCTTTCGCCATCACGGGGATCGTCACGGACTCCTGGATCTCCCGGACCTTCGTCGCGTCCGCCATGCGCGCGACGCCGCCTTCGGCGCGGATGTCCGCCGGCACGCGCTCGAGCGCCATGACCGCGACTGCGCCCGCGTCCTCTGCGATGCGAGCCTGCTCGGCGGTTGTCACGTCCATGATGACGCCGCCCTTGAGCATCTCGGCAAGGCCGGACTTGACGCGCATGGTCCCGAGCTCTGCCATGGCGAAAAGGATAGCTACGGAGCGAGCAGTTCCAAGGCCGCCGTAGGCTCCTTGAAGGGCGGGATGATGTAGATCCCCGCCGCGCGGCCGCGGGCTTCCTCGATCAGCTTGGACGCGAGGTCGAAACCGGCTTTGCGCGCATCGGCCCCGGCGTCCGCAAGCGCCTTCTGGACCTCGTCCGGAATCGTGATCCCGGGCACCTCGTTGTGCAGCCGGAAGGCGAGTTGGAAGCTCGACAGCGGCCAGATGCCGACGAGGAACGGAATCGGCGACTCGCCCCCGAGCGCTTCTAGGAAACGGTCGAGATAGCTCAGGTCGAAGAGCGCCTGGGTCATCGCGAAGCTTGCCCCCGCGTCGAGCTTGCGCTTGAAGCGTTCGATCTCGGTCGCGAAGTCGTCGGCGGAGGGGTTGACCGCGACGCCGACGTAGAACGACGTCGGCGCATCGATCGCCTTGCCCGAGTAGTCCTCGCCGTCGTTCAGACGCGCGAGGAGATGCGCAAGCCCGATCGAGTCGACTTCGTACACGCCGCTCGACCCGGGGTAGTCGCCCACGTGCGGCGGGTCGCCGGTCACCGCCAGGACGTTCCGAATCCCTTCGGCGTGCGCGCCGAGGAGCTGCGACTGGAGGCCCATGATGGACGCGTCGCGGGGCGTCACGTGCGGGATCGTCTCGAGCCCGACCGTTCGCTCGATCGCGACGGAGGCCATGAGGGCAGACAGCCGTGCACGCGCCATGGGATTGTCGTTCAGATCGGTGACGTGAACCGAGCCCGACTCCTTGAGCCGCGCAGCGACGTCCAGCATCGCTTCCATGTTCGTACCCTTGGGCGGGTCGAGCTCGACGGACACGACCCACTCGCCTGCTTCAAGCCTCTGTTGCAGCAGCGTCGGACCGCTCACCTGCCGGACGGTCGCCACGATCTCGCGCTCGACGACGAACATCGGCAGCCGCGGCTGCCGCTTCTGCTCGAGCGCCGCGTGGATGGCCGCGATCTGCGCGGGCGTCGTCCCGCAGCAACCGCCGATGATCCGCGCACCGAACTCGCGCGCCTGCGCGGCGAACTCGCCGAAATAGTCCGGCGTCGCGTGGGGATAGACGATGCGGCCGCCGGAGCGGCTGGGCAGGCCGACGTTCGGCTGGGCCGTCAGTGCGAACCCGTCGCCCTGCGCGCTCATCTCGCTGAGCGCCGCCAGCGCTGCGACCGGCCCCACACCGCAGTTGGCGCCGATCGCGACCACGTCGAGGGCCCGCAGCCGCTCGAATGCATCCCGCGCCGCGACACCGGCGAGCGTCTGCGCATCCTCGTCGAATGTGAGCTGCGCGACGATCGGCAGCGAGGAGACCTCGCGCACCGCCTTGATGGCCGTCTCGAGCTCGCCGAGCTCGAAGAACGTCTCGACCATGAAGAGGTCGACGCCACGCCCGTCGAGCAGACGCGCTTGCTCGACGAAGACGTCGTACGCGTTGTCGGCCCCCGAGCTCCCTTCCAGGTCGCCGAGTGGGCCGATCGCGCCGGCAATCAGGATCGGTCGCCCGGAGACGTCACGCGCCTCCCGCGCAAGCTTGACGCCGCTCTGCACGATCTCCTCGAGGCGGTCGTCGAGAAGGAGCGCGGAAAGCTTGCGCCGGTTGGCCCCGAACGTGTTCGTCTCGATCAGGTCGGCGCCCGCGCGGATGAAGCCGAGATGGACGCCTACGACCGCCTCCGGCGCCTTCAGGTTCGCCTCCTCAGGAGCGCGGAGGCGCGGAACGGCGGCCGAAAGCAGCGCGCCGGTGCCGCCGTCCGCGACGATCAGGCGGTCTTCGGAGAGGCGTTCGAGGGCTCTGCTCACAGGCGTGAGCCTAGCCCGCTGGGGTCAGCGTCAGGCCCGAGGGTCGGTCTGGCGCGCGATGTCCCGCTCCTCGACGTGCTTGCGGACGAGCAGGTAGCGATCGTGAGCTTCTACGACTTCTTCCACGTCGGGAATCTCATGGCCGCGCTTGACGAAGAACTCGACTGGGTCGGACCGCACCCTCTCGTATTCCTCCGACGTGAGGGCGACGCGCTCGATGCACTCCTCGTAGCCGCATTCGCAGATGAACTCGATGCCTCCTTCGGACGGCGTGAGGTCCTTGACCCGCTCGTTCACCTCCCGAAACAGCGCCTCGTTGCGAGCGATCCGATCTTTCCGGCTGGTCATCCCGGCCGGACCGTACAACTTCCCAGGCGGGAGGGCTAGACGGTCTCGCCCAGTGCCGACCTGATCTTGCCGATCGCGTCGCCCTCGGCCGACTCGCCTCCCCCCGCTGCGCTCGCGACGGACTCGGCGACCTCGATCACGAACTTGCGATACGACGCGACTTCCTCGGGCGCCTTCTGCTCGAGCGTCTGTACGGAAGACCGCAGTGCCTCGAGCGTCTCCCCCTCGACCTCCTCTCGCGAGGACGTCACCCCAAAGCCTGTGCCCCGGCCCTCACCCAATTGCCGCACCAGCTCACTGGAAGTGTTCTCGCGCGCGTGGGCGACGTGCTTCGCGAGCGTGCTTGCCTCCTTGAAGGTGTCGAAGAAACCGCGGTCGCTGACCGATACCAGGAGCCCGGCGCCCATGACGCCCTTCCTCAGGGACTCCTGTTCTTGCTCGGTAAG
Source organism: uncultured Actinomycetes bacterium (assembly GCA_963747715.1). Classification (GTDB taxonomy): domain Bacteria; phylum Actinomycetota; class Thermoleophilia; order Gaiellales; family Gaiellaceae; genus CAVVGB01. The sequence goes on along the minus strand of CAVVGB010000009.1, from coordinate 174,665 downwards.
GTCTGCCACTGCCATATCCGCTCCTTTTCCGTGGTGTGGCGATGCCTTCCCGGTCGGGCCGATTCAAACCTCTGGAGGCCGGTATCGAGGTGGGCCCGCCTGGGTTCAGACCCCCCTGCTAATCGGGGCCTTCAGGCCGCAGAAGTATGCCGATAGGTATGCCGCCTCCGTGCACTTCTGCCGGGGAGCCCACCGTGTCATGCTCCCCGTGATGTGATCGTGTACGTCGACATTTCGGAGGTTCGCGAAGGGGCACTCGACGAGCTGAAGGCGGGCCTCAATAACCTTGTCGACTTCATCGAGGCGAAAGAGCCACGGCTCATCGCCTACCACGTCTACTTCAGCGACGATGGCACCAGGATGACTGTCGTGAACGTGCATCCCGACTCGGCATCGTTGGAGTACCACATGGAGGTAGCCGGGCCAGTGTTTCGCCAGTTCGTGGAACTCGTCAGGCTGTCCTCGATCCACATCTACGGCGAGCCGAGCGAGAAAGCGGTGAAGCAAGCGCGTGAGAAAGCGCGATTGCTGGGAGGGGGAGCTGTTGAAGTCGATGCCTTACACGCAGGTTTCACGCGTCTCGCGGCTCACCCGGCCCGGTAACGACGCGGCCAGCAGCTCCTCATAGTTGGCCTCGCGACCGGCACAGCTGAGCACTGCTGGCAGGAACGGCAGACGGCCGTCCTCCCTGCAAAGAGGCGAATCCCGCTGCTCAGCCGGGATTCGCGTGCAGGCGCTCAATGGGCCCGCCTGGATTCGAACCAGGGACCAACGGATTATGAGTCCGCTGCTCTGACCGCTGAGCTACGGGCCCTTCTCTCAGGCGGAGGGTAGCGCCAAAACCCCGTGCTCCTGGAACTGATTCGACAAACCGCCCGGGGCTCTTAGAATACGGCGCTGCGTTGCAGGGTGATCCGGGAGAATCGAGGTCGGCTTGAAGGTCTTCCAGCATGAGCGCAGCCTGCGGACGAGGGGCGGTCTCGAGATCCGCGACATCACCGACGACGTCCGTGACTGCGTCGCCGAGAGCGGCGTCCGCGACGGGATCGCCTGCGTCTATTCGCCCCACACGACCTGCTGCGTGCGGGTCAACGAATTCGAGACCGGCTTCCTCGAGGACTTCATCCGGATGCTGCGCCGGCTCGTCCCGAGCGACAAGTACTACGCGCACGACGACTGGGACCGCCGCACGGAGAACGTCTGCCCTGAAGACATGGAGGTCGGCAACGGCCACTCCCACTGCATGGCCATGCTGCTCGGGCCCGCCGGCGAGTCGATCCCCGTGCGGGACGGCGAGCTCTGTCTGGGAACCTGGCAACGCGTGCTCTTCATGGAGCTCGACCGCTCGCGCGACCGTCGCTGGATCGTCCAGGTCGTCGGCGACTAGAGGCTCAGGACCATGAAAAACGGGGCCGCCGCCAGCCCCGTTTTCGGTGGAATCTCTTACCGGAGTGCCCCCGCCGCATCGGGGCCCTGTCCGGTTGTGGTGCTCTTGCAGTCTGCCTCGGGGCAGGCGCGCCGTCCCCCCTCTGAGGGAGTTGACCCTGTCCCCCTTTCGGGGTTGACCGGCGTTACTTCACAAGCCCTAGGCTAGAGCGGTGCCGCCGCGTCGCCGCCGGGTTCAGGGCCTCGAGCGCGCGCTCGGCACCCCGGCTCTCTTCGCGACCGCGTACGGCAACGTCGGCTCGTCGATCTACTACGCGCTCGGTGTCACGGCTGCCTTCGCGCTCGGGCTCACGCCGCTCGTCTTCGTGATCGCAGGTCTCATCTTCGCCGCGACGGCGGCCACCTACGCCGAGGGCACCGTCCGCTACCCGGAAGCCGGCGGCTCGTCGAGCTTTGCCCGTCACGGTTTCAACGAGCTCGTGAGTTTCGCGGCCGGGTGGGCGCAGATGCTTGTTTACGTCGCGACGGTGGCCATCTCCGCGTTCTTCGTCCCCCACTACCTGTCGGTCTTCTGGGGACCGCTTCGCGAGAACCCGTGGGACGTCGTGGTGGGCGCGGTCGTCATCGTCGCGCTCGTCGGCATCAACATCATCGGGGTTCGGGAGGCCGCCCGCGTCAACGTCTTCCTGGCCGTCGTCGACTTCGCCACCCAGGCGCTCCTCGTGGTGCTCGGCTTCGTCCTCGTCTTCAGCCCGAGCATCCTCGTCGACAACATTCGGTTCGGCGTCGCCCCGACGTGGGAGCAGTTCTTCGTCGCCATTCCGATCGCGATGCTGGCGTACACCGGCGTCGAGACCGTGTCGAACCTCGCCGAGGAGGTGCGCGACCCACCGCGCCAGGTCCCCCAGGCGTACAAGCTCATCGCGCTCGCGGTCTTCGCGATCTACTTCACGCTGCCGCTCGTCGCGCTGTCGGCGCTTCCCGTTGTCGCGGCGAACGGCGAGTTCGAGACCCTGCTCGGCCTGCCGCCGGAGCAAGGTGGCTACGCCAACGACCCGGTTCTCGGGGTCGTGGCGGGTCTCGGCCTCTCGGGCGCGCTTCTCGATGCTTTACAGGTGTACGTCGGGGTGCTCGCCGCGACGATCCTCTTCATCGCGGCCAACGCTGGTGTCATCGGTGCATCGCGTGTCACGTACGCGATGGCGAGTTACCGGCAACTGCCCGAGGTATTCCGGCGGCTGCACCGGCGCTTCCGCACGCCGTGGATCGCGCTCGTCGTCTTCGCCGGTGTCATTCCCATCCTCGTGATCCTCCCGGGCGAGACCGACTTCCTCGGCACGATGTACGCGTTCGGCGCGACCCTCTCGTTCACAGTCGCGCACCTCTCGATCATCATGCTGCGTAGGCGGTTACGGGACGAGGAAGCCGTGTACCTGGCGCGCCCCAACGTCCGCTGGCGAGGAGTCGACTGGCCGCTCTTCGCGCTGTTCGGCGTCGCAGGAACCTTCGTCGCGTGGATCGTGATCGTCGCGCAGGACGCGCAGACGCGGTGGGCAGGGCTCGCGTGGATCTTGGTCGGCCTCGTCGCGTACGCGGCCTATCGGCGCTGGTTCGTCCGCGCACCGCTGACGAAGACCGTCCGGGCGCCTCAGCTCGTCCTCGGACCCTCCCTCGAGATCGAATATCGGACGATCCTCGTGCCGGTGCTTCGCAGCGCCGAGTCGGAGGAGGCGCTCGTCGCGGCGGCACGTCTCGCAGTAGGGCGGCGTGCGCGCATCGTTCTCCTCCACGTTCTCGAGGTGCCGCTCGAGCTACCCCTCGACGCCCCTCTCCCCGAGCAAGAGAACGCAGCTGAGGCTCTTCTCGACGACGCCAAGGCCCTCGTCGAGAGTCTCGGGGTGAGGGCCGTGCCGCGCATCGTCCGCGCGCGACGGGCCGGTCCGGCGATCGTCCAGGAGGCCCTCACCCAGGACGCCGAGCTCGTGTCGGTCGGAGCGCCGCGCACGCGCGGCCGGCGGCGACAGCCTGTGTTTGGACGCAGCGTCGACTACGTCTTACGCAAGAGCCCGGTGCGCGTCCTGATCACCGCGGGAAGGGCGGCTGCATGAGCCGGGCCACGGCGGCGCTGTCCGTCCTCTTGTCGGTGCTCGGGCTCGTGATCGTCGTCGAGACGGCCGTCCTCGGCGGCGAAGCGGGTTACCTCATCGGCGCTCTCTTCCTCCTCGCGGGCGCGGGCCGCTTGGCGCTCAGGAGGCTGGCGTGAAGGCGCTCCGTCGCAGCCGCGGCGACCTCGTCGCCGAGCCGGAAGGCATGTACTCGCGCATCCTCGTCCCCGTCAAGGTCGGGCCGATCGGCGACGAGGTGCTCGCCACGGCCCTCAAGCTGGCGGAGGCCCACCGGGCGGAGGTTCGTGTTTTGCACGTCGTCAAGGTCCCGCTCGAGTGCCCGCTCGATGCGCCGCAAGCCGAAGCCGAGGAGCGCGCCGCGACGTCGCTCGCCGAGGCGAAGACGCTCGCAGCGGAGCACGGTGTCCAGGTGGCCGGGGCGATCGTGCGAGCGCGCGCCCTCGGCGAGGCGATCGTCGAGGAGGCAGATGCGTACGGCGCCGACCTCATCGTCATGGGCTCGGCGTCGCGCTGGCGGCGCCAGTCGCGCTTCTTCAGCCCGACGGTCGACTACGTGCTGCGCCGAGCTCGGGCGGAGGTGATGGTGGTCGCCTACCCCGAGGGCGTGCTCGAAGACGAAGAGCGTATGGTTGAGGCATGAAGGCGCTCATCGTGGGCTGCGGTCGAGTGGGGTCCGCGCTCGCGAAGGCACTCCTCGAGAGCGGCTGGGAGGTGTCGGCCCTCGACGAGAGTGAGGAGGCGCTCGGCCGGCTCGGCGAGCGCTGGCCGGGAGAGTTTCACCTGGGGCACGCCCTCGACACCGCCGTGCTCGAGCGGGCCGGCATCGAAGACGCCGACGCGCTCATCGTGGCCACGAGCGGCGACAACACGAACATCGTCGTCGCGCAGGTCGCGAAACGTCGCTACGAGGTGCCCGCGGTCGCCGCGCGGATTCTCGACCCCGCGCGTGCGGAGTTCTTCTCGGACCGCGGCTTCGACGTCGTCTCGCCCACTTCGACTGCGATTGCAAGCCTGACCGACTGGGCTTCCCGACTGAAGGCGCCCGCTTGATGTTCGTTGTTGTCGTCGGCGGCGGCAAGGTCGGGACCAACGTGACGCGCACGCTCCTCGGTCTGGGTCACGAGGTCGCGCTGGCCGAGCAGGACCGGCTGCGCTACGAGGCGCTCGAGGAGGAGTTCCAGCACAGAGCGCGCTACGGAGACGGGACGGAGCTCCACGTGCTCGAGGACGCAGGGATCCGGCGTCCTCCCGACATCGTCGTCGCGGCAACGGGAGACGACGAGGACAACCTCGTGGTCTCGCAGCTCGCCCGCGAGCGCTACGGCGTCGCGAAGGTCGTCGCTCGCGTCAACGACCCGCGCAACGAGCCCCACTTCGACTTGCTCGGAGTTGCGCCGACCGTCTCCGCAACCTCCATGATCATCGCGCTCGTCGAGCACGAGGTGCCCCAGCACGAGCTCGTCCACCTGCTCGAGCTGCGCAAGGAGAACCTGGAGATCGTCGAGGTCGAGATCGGCGCAGGCGCGCGGGCAGACGGGGCGCGCGTGGGCGACCTGCGCCTGCCCGAGACCGCTCGCCTCATCTCGGTCATGCGCGAAGGCGCGGCCGAGATCGCCGTCGGCTCGACCGAGCTGCACGCCGGCGACCAGGTTCTCGCGATTCTCGAGCCGGGGAAAGAGGCTGATCTGCGGGCGCTCCTGCTGGCCGAGAAGAAGTAATGCGAGCAGTCTCACTGCTCTCCTACACGCCGGTGAAGGGCCTCGCGCTCGTGCATCCGGACAAGCTCTACGTGGACGTGCACGGCGTGGCCGACAACCGGCGTTTCTACCTCATCAGGGAAGACGGCCGCCGCTACGAGATCACGCGCGACGGTCGCACCGCTCTCGTCGTACCGGCGTACGACTCCGAGGACGAAACGCTGTCGCTTCATTTCCCGGACGGCGCCGTTGTCGAGGGTCGCGTCGAGCTCGACCGGGAAGTCGTGACCGACTTCTACGGGCGGCCGGTCAGCGGCCGCGTTGTTCGCGGCCCGTGGGCCGAAGCGCTTTCCGACTTCATAGGCAAGCCGCTACGGATCGTGAAGGCGGACAAGCCTGCGGGGGGTGTCGACCGGGACAACGGCCCCGTCTCGCTGGTCTCGGAAGCCTCGGTCTCAGAGCTTGCGCGCCAGGCGGGTCTCGACAATGTTGACGGCAGGCGCTTCCGCATGCTCATCGCCGTCAGCGGTTGTGAGCCGCACGAAGAGGACGGGTGGGTCGGACGGGAGGTGCGCATCGGCGAGGTCGTCGTCCGTGTCCTCGAGCAGGTGGCCCGCTGCGCCGCGACGACCTACAGCCCGGCGACGGGTACGCGGGACATGGACACTCTGCGGATCATCAAGTCCTATCGCGGCGCCCGCGCAGGCAAGCACCTCGACTTCGGCATCTACGGCGAGGTCGCGCAGCCGGGACGGGTGACCGTGGGTGATTCGGTCGACCCCTTGTAGAAGCTCAAATCATTCGGGCTTCCGAGCGACCTCGTACTCGCCGACTTGGCCGACGACCTCCTCGTCCTCGCTGCGCTGATGGCCCGCTTCCATGAGAAAGAGATTGTGCTGCGAAGCTACGTCTTCCCAGTCGGTCACGTCGACCTCGACCCTCCCGTGGCAATCCTCATCCGCGCACTCGCAGAGGAAAGGAACTCGCCGAGGCCCGGAGCCGCCATTGGCGACCGCTGCGAGCAACCGCTCGTTGGCCTTGCGGAACCTGAGCTGGGTTTGCTCGCGTGGTGTGGGCCAGCGAGCCATCACGGTCATCCTTCCCCAACATCGGCGGGCCTAAAGCACAGCCGCCTGAAGGGCGGCCCGGGTCTACGTCCTGCCCTTCGCCTTCGCGGCTCCGGTGCCGCCCTTTACCGGCAGGTCAGCCAGCCCTGGGCTTCCGACGAGCGGTCCCCTGGAAGTGATTGAGTTTCGCGGCTCGGCGCAGCACGTCGTCTGGCGCTCAACGTCCCCGGTTTTCGTGAGGTCGTCCGCATAGGGCGCGTGGCGTTCGGGGATCCGGTCGAGCCGCTGTAGAGTGGCGACCTTCGGGGCGGGGGTCGGAGCTTGATGGACCGTTCATCGATATTCGTTGCGGTTGCCACCGTCGCGGTTCTGGTCGCCGGATGCGGGTCGGACGAGGCGACACCAACCGCCACATCAGTGCAGGAGTCGACGACGACGTCCGCTACTTCGCCCGAGACTGCACCCCCTCTCGAAGGCACCTGGCGGACTGGCCCCATTTCGCCGAACGACGTCGAGGCGACGCTGCGTCGTTCCGACCTCGAAAAGTGGATCAAACCTTTCGAGACTGTCACGCCCATTCCCACTACAACGGTTCTGATCCTCGACATCAAAGAGGGAGAATGGGACCTCTACGGCAAGGCGAAAGGCGAGGAACGGGTTGAGATCGACTACGACGCCGGCTACGCCGTGCGGGGCGACGAAGTCGACAAGGTTCACGCCACTGGCGCAACCACCTACCGTTGGTCGGTGGACGGCGACACGCTCACGCTTGAATGGCTCAGATCGACCGAACCTCCGGTCGAAGGCATCCCCGATGAGGTCTTTTCACGCGTTCTCTATATGACGCGAGAGTTCGAGCGGCAAGGTTGATCGCAAATGCACACGGCCCACGCTAGTGGGCCTTGTTTTACTCCCCGGGTTGGACTCGAACCAACAACCCTCCGGTTAACAGCCGGATGCTCTGCCAATTGAGCTACCGGGGAACGGGCTCGGCAGGCCCATGGTAGCGGCTTAGGTGCGCGCTTCCTGCAGTGCTTCCTGGATTTTCGACAGCACCGACTGAAGCTCGATCAGGCGGTCTGCGTCGCCGCCCTTGACCTCGGAAAGCTCGCGGCGAACGACCCGTTCTTCCAGTGACAGGAAGAGCTCCTTGGCCGAGTCTTCGTCGAGATGCTCCCCTTCAGCCGTCGCGTCGAGCTCGGCCCGCAGCGCAAGGAGCTCCCGGTCGGCCTCGGCCTCCCCGACGAGATAGGCGCGGAAGCGGCGATGGAGCGGGTCGTCGAAGTGGCGATCGTCGAGTTGGACGAGGTAGCGCTCGACGAGCTCCGGGTGCGCGAGGCAAGCGGCTAGAAGGCGGCGTTCGAGCCGCACACCGGCGTCCAGGACCTTGCGCGAAATGGTTCCCGTCTTGGCGCGCAGGCGCGGCATCAAGCACTCGCCTGCAGGTCGGGCGGGCAGGTCGAGGCGGTCGGCGGCCTCGCGCGCGGCTTCCAAGGCCTCGGGTCCGGGTTGTGCGCGCGAGAAGACGTCCCGCACGCGGTCGAACGCTTCCTGCCGGCTCGGCGCTCGATCGATCTCGAGACGGGTGCGATGCAGCAGATATCCGGCGGCTCCCTCGAGCCGCTCCTCGAAACCGTCCGCCGCGTCGGCAGGATCCTCCCCTGCCGGCAACGCGACCACGCGCACGTCGAAGCCCGCGGTGATGGCCAGCTCCATCCCGCGGAGCGTCGCCGCCTCGCCGGCCGCGTCGGCGTCGAAGCAGAGGAACAGCCGGCCGGTCAGCCTGCGGAGCTCCTTCAGCTGCGCCTCGGTCAGCGCGGTCCCCATGGACGCGACAACCGCCAGCGAGTCCTGCCTGGTGGAGCGCCAGCACGTCCGTGTAACCCTCGACGACGATCGCGCGATCCTCTTTCGCGATCGCCGCGCGGGCGTCGTGCAGCCCGTAGACGATCGACCCCTTGCGGAACAGCTCGCCCTCCGGTGAGTTGACGTACTTGGCCGGAATCGGGTCCTCGTCGAGCAACCGCCGCGCTCCGAAACCGAGCACGCGGCCGCGTGCGTCGGCGAGCGGAAAGACGAGACGGCCCGAGAAGTAGTCGTTGCCGCGGCGATTGATCAGTCCTGCGGCGGTCAACTCCTCCTGCACGTAACCCTTCGCGCGCGCCTTCTCGGCGAGGACCGTCCCACCGGGCGAGAGACCGAGCCGGAACTGCCGGCAGGTCTCCTCGGAAAGGCCCCGCTCCACGAGGTAGGCACGCACGGGCTCGCCGGCCGCGGTCTCCCACAGGTGCCGTGAGTAGAAGGCCGCCGCCGACTCGAGCAGAGCGAGCAGGCGCTCCCGCCGCCGGCGACCGGCCTCGGCGCGCGGCGAGGTCTCCTCGTACTCGAGCGTGATGCGCGAGCGGTCCGCAAGCCACTCGACGGCGCCGGCGAAGTCGAGACCTTCGGTCTCGCGAACGAACGTGATGACGTCGCCGCCCTTGCTGCAGCCGAAGCAGTAGAAGAGCTTCTCGACAGGGTTGACCGAGAAGCTCGGCGTGCGCTCCTCGTGGAAAGGACAACGGCCGGTCCAGCGCGATCCGACCCGGCGAAGCGGGGTCCGCGCTCCGACGATCTCGACCATGTCCGCCGCAGCAACCGTCTCTTCGACGGACGACTTCTTGATCAGCGCCATGCGAGCGCGAAACGGTCGGTCATGCCAGCCACATAGTCGGTGATCCGCTCGCCAAGGTCCCCCGGCCGGTCCGCAGGCAGGTCGCCGGGATGCTCGACGAAGTGCGCGACCATCCGCTCCACCGTCTCCGAAGCGGTGCGCCGCTGCTCAGCCGCTCCTGGGCCGAGATAAACGCGCTCGAACATGAACGCGCGGAGATTGAGCATTGCGCGCCCCACGTCTTCGCTCTGGGCGATGTCACCGGCCGCCGCCGAGGCTTCGACGACGTCGTGGACGAGCGTGTCGATGCGCCGCGAGCCGCGCTCGCCGAGCAATGCGATCTCTCCCTGCGGCAGCTCGTCGGCAGAGATGAGCCCCGCGCGAATGGCGTCGTCGATGTCGTGGTTGATGTAGGCAACCCGGTCGACGAGCCGGACGATCCTCCCCTCGAGCGTGGCAGGCTCACCCTGGCCGGTGTGGTGCAGGATGCCGTCCCGCACTTCCTCGGTCAGGTTGAGACCGCGCCCGTCACGCTCGAGAACCTCGACGACACGGAGCGATTGCTCGTTGTGGCGAAAACCGCGGCCGAAGCGTTCCTGGAGGACGCGGTCGAGCGCCTCCTCCCCCGTGTGTCCGAACGGTGGATGGCCGAGATCGTGGCCAAGAGCGATCGCCTCGGTCAGGTCCTCGTTGAGACGGAGAGCGCGTGCGACCGTCCGCGAAATCCCGGCCGTCTCGAGCGTGTGCGTCAGCCGCGTTCGGTAGTGGTCGCCCTTCGGGTCGATGAAGACCTGGGTCTTGTGCTTGAGCCGGCGGAAGGCCTTGGCGTGCACGATCCGGTCACGGTCGCGCTGGAACGGCGTCCGGAGGCGGCACTCTTCTTCTTCCTCACGCGCGCGCCCGCGCGTGTCATAAGAGCGAACCGCGAGCGGCGACAGCCAGCCCTCCTCGTGCTCGCGCACGCGAGCCTCGAACTCATCAGCAACGCGTCCGGCGAGATCGGGCACCTGTTCCCTCACGCTACAGAATGATCGGGACAGTTCCTCCGTCCACGCTCCATGCGGCCCCCGTGACGTAATCGGCACGGTCCGAGCACAGAAACACGATCACCGCGGCGATCTCATCGGGCTCGGCCAGGCGCCCGAGCGGGCGGCCCTTGGCGACGTCCGCCAGGACCTGGTCACGGTCCTTGCCGGAGCGCTCCGCGGTCTGGTCGGCCAGCCCGCCCTCGGCCAGCCACGCATCGGTCGCCGTCGGCCCGGGCGTCACCGCGTTGCAGCGGATGCCGTCCTTCGCATAGAGGTCGGCGACGAGGCGGGAGAGCCCGAGCACGGCGGACTTCGTCACCGAGTAGTTCGGCATCCCGGTCGACGGCCGCTTCCCGGCCGTCGAGGAGACGTTCACGATCGACCCCCCTCCCTGTGAGCGCATGCCGGGTAAGACGGCCCGGATTGCCCGCACATAGCTCATGACGTTCAGCTGCCACATCTCCTGCCATTGCTCGTCGGTCAGCTCGTCGAAGGTCGCCTGGTAGGCGACTCCGACGTTGTTGACGAGGCAATCGACCGGCCCGAGCTCCCTGGTGGTCGCCTCGACAAGGCGATGTGGCCCGGACGGGTCCGTGAGGTCGAGTGCGACGCCGAGTGCCGCGCCGGCTTCCTGTTTCGCCTGCTCGGCGCGGTCTTTCGTTCGTCCCGAAACGACGACTCGCGCTCCCTCCCCGGCGAGGAGCTTGGCGGTCGCGAGCCCGATCCCGGTGGTGGAGCCCGTCACGACGCACACGCGGTTTTCGAGGCCGAGCTCCAACGCGGCCGTACGATAACGGGCGTGACGACGCTCCTTCTCGCACGCCACGGGCAGAGCGACTGGAACGCCGAGCGACGCTGGCAGGGTCACGCCGACCGGCCGCTCACCGAGCGTGGTCGCGCGCAGGCCGAGGCTCTGGCGGAACGACTCGCCGACATCGAGCTCGACGCCGTCTACTCGAGCGACCTGAAGAGAACGCGCGACACCGCAGCAGTCGTGGCGGAGTCGCAAGGCCTCGAGGTCCACCAGCTTCCGAAGCTTCGAGAGGTCGACGTCGGATCGTGGTCTGGCATAACGCGGGACGAGGCCCGCGAGCGCTTCCCCGAGGCCTACGAGCGCTGGCGGAACGGCGGGCCGGGCTGGACGGACGGCGAGACGTACGACGAAATGACGGAGCGAGTGCTCGAAGCCGTCTGGGAGATCGTTCGCGCCCACGACGGTGGGCGTGTCTTGATCGTCTCCCACGGCGGTCCGGTGCGCGCCATCCACGCAACCGCCCTCGGAATGGACATCCACGCGTACCGCCGCATGCGCCCGGTCGAGCCGAACGCCCGCCTCTCGGCTGTCTGCGTCGAGGACGGCCGGCTGACGCGGTTGTGTGCCGCTCCCGAGATCGCCTCCCTCCTGGCGGAGGAAGAGGCGAAGCGTGCAGAGGAGGCGGCGAGGCCGCCCTCGCCTGCGGGCTAGGAGGGCTTCGCGGGACATCGCTCGCCGCAGGGGTGCGATGGGCGTCCGCGAGCCAAGGACGCAGGTCGCGTTCGTATTGGTTCGAAATACGGGCGCGACCGAGGACGCCCGGCTCGCGCCGATCCAGCGCGACCCTGCGGTTCAGCTGATGTTTCGCGAGGTCCTCCTTAACTACACTCAGACCCGGTGGAGGATTACACCAACAAGTACAAGGGCGAGCAGGTCGAGCTCGAGCTCTTCGGCGGCGAGTACCAGGAGGGAACGCTGACCGCGTACTGCGCCATCGAGGGCCTGCCGCACATCGAGCTCAACAATCACATCCTCATCCCGCTCCAGAACATCGCGTCACTGCACTGCTCGAGTCGCTGCGACGCGCCCGAGCCCGACTGGCCGCCGCGCGGTCTCGTCGGGGGCGACGGCGAAGATTCGTAAACCGTGCGCGCGGCGCTGAACGTCGCGAAAGCTTGGCTTCTCCTCGGCGGCTTCGTCGCCCTCTTGACCGCCCTCGGCTGGTGGATCGGGAGCTTCGGCCTGGCAAGCGTCTTCTTCGTGACAGGCTTGCTCATGGCGGCCACGCTCCATTGGTACGGCCCGCGCATCGTCCTCGCTTCGCTCAGCGCCCGCGAGTTGCTGATGGCCGAGGCGCCCGATCTCTACACGACCGTCGAGCGGTTGGCACTGCGCGCGGGGGTCGCTCGCCCGCGCGTGTTCGTCCTGCCGGACGGGCATCCGCGCGCGCTGGCCGTGGGCCGAGGCGCGAGCGCCTCGGGCATCGCGCTCAGCCATGGCTTCCTCGGCATGGCGCCGCCGGCCGAGCTCGAGGGTGTGCTCGGGCACGAGCTCGCGCGCATCCGCAACCGTGACGTGACCGTGGAGACGCCCGTCGTGGTGCTGACGGGATGGCTCGTGGAGGCGAGCAGGATCGGCGGATGGTTCGAGCGCGCGCTCCTGTTCGTGCTCGGCCCGGTTGCCGCCAGCATCACGCAGGTGCTCTTGTCGGAACGGCGGATCTTCGCGGCCGATCTGCGCGCGGCTCGGATCTGCGAGTCACCGCACGGGCTGGCCGATGCCCTGGTGCGGTTGGAACAGGCGCAGGAGCTCGTGTCCTTTCAGGCAAGCCCGACGACTGCGCCCGTGTATGTGGTGAACCCGTTCGAGGCAGTTGGCTTGGCCGCGTTGTTCGGGACGCACCCGCCGATCGGCGAGCGGGTGAAGCGTCTGCGCGCCGTCGACCCCGAGTGGCGTGAGAAGCTGAGGGCGGCATGAATGAATTCCACCTCGGTCGGCTCCTTGACCACGTTCACATACGGGTTGCCGATCTCGAAGAGAGCAAGCGCTTCTACCGCACGGTCCTGAGAGCGGTCGGGCGTGACCTCACGTGGGAGGGCGATGGAGCCTTCGCCGCGGACGAGCTCTTCGTGAGCGACGACGGCGAGCCGACCGCACGGCTTCACATCGCCTTTCAAACCCCTGACCACGAGACGGTCGGCCGCTTCCACGAAGCTGCCCTTGCCGCAGGCGGCCGCGACAACGGCCCGCCGGGCGAGCGCAAGTATCACCCCGGCTATTACGCGGCCTACGTGCTCGATCCGGACGGAAACAACGTCGAAGCCGTCTTCCATGGGCCCGCGACCCGCTCGAGCCCGTCCATCGTGGTGCGACCGGCAAGCGAGAGCGGTTAGCCGCAGCGTGATGCCTCGTCCCTTCTTCGATCACGTCACGCTCAGGGTGCGCGACTACGAGACGAGCAAGCGCTTCTACCTCGCGGCCCTGCAGCCGTTCGATCCAAAGGTGTTCGAGGGCGAGGTGCACGGGATCGAAGGGCCTACGTGTGGGATTGGGCCCGAAGGCCGCGGGACTTTCTGGTTCGCCGCTGGCGAGCCGAGCGGACCCATACACGTCGCTTTCGCCGCGCCGGACCGGGAGACGGTCGACGCGTTCCATGCGGCAGCGCTGGCGGCCGGCGGTCGTGACAACGGCGCGCCCGGTTTGCGTCCGCAATACCACGCGGGCTACTACGGCGCGTACGTGCTCGACCCCGACGGCAATAACGTCGAAGCGGTCTTCCACGATCGCAAATGAAAAGGGCCGCTCTCGCGGCCCTTGTTAGAGAAAAACCGGCGGCGTCCTACTCTCCCGGGAGGTTACCCTCCGAGTACCATCGGCGCTGGCGGGCTTAACTTCTCTGTTCGGAATGGGAAGAGGTGTTTCCCCGCCGCTAAGACCGCCGGAAGCTTGTCTTACGCGCGTGTGATTTCAAGTTGCGCGCTGGCGCACCCTCAAAACTCCATAGCAGCTTTCACGGTGTTCAAATCAAGACCTCGGATGATTAGTACGGGTCCGCTGAACGCATTGCTGCGCTTGCACGTCCCGCCTATCAACGTGGTGGTCTCCCACGATCCTTACTCCCTCGAGGGGATGGGAGGCCTCATCTCGAGGTGGGCTTCCCGCTTAGATGCTTTCAGCGGTTATCCCATCCAGACGTGGCTAATCAGCAGCGCCGTTGGCACGACGACTGATACACCAGAGGTCTGTTCGTCCCGGTCCTCTCGTACTAGGGACGACTCCTCTCAAGCCTCCAACGCCCATGGTGGATAGGGACCGAACTGTCTCGCGACGTTCTGAACCCAGCTCGCGTACCGCTTTAATGGGCGAACAGCCCAACCCTTGGGACCTACTCCAGCCCCAGGATGCGACGAGCCGACATCGAGGTGCCAAACCCTCTCGTCGATGTGGACTCTTGGAGAGGATAAGCCTGTTATCCCCGGAGTACCTTTTATCCGTTGAGCGACGGCAATTCCACTCTTCACCGCCGGATCACTAAGGCCTGCTTTCGCACCTGCTCGACATGTCTGTCTCGCAGTCAAGCTCCCTTATGCCTTTGCACTCTACGCACGATTTCCAACCGTGCTGAGGGAACCTTTGCGCGCCTCCGTTACATTTTAGGAGGCGACCGCCCCAGTCAAACTGCCCACCTGACGCTGTTCCCGAGCCGGATTACGGCCTCGGGTTAGAAGCCCAGAACACGAAGGGTGGTATCCCAAGATTGCCTCCACGAGGGCTGGCGCCCCCGCTTCATAGGCTCCCACCTATCCTGGACAACGTACCCCAGACTCCAACATCAAGCTGCAGTAAAGGTTCACGGGGTCTTTCCGTCCAACCACGGGTACTCGGTATCTTCACCGAGACTACAGTTTCACCGGATCCCTCGTTGAGACAGCGCCCAAGTCGTTACGCCATTCG
>CAVVGB010000009.1:0-155000 GCA_963747715.1 uncultured Actinomycetes bacterium | reverse complement strand
GTCTTGTCGGGGTCGATGATCTGGGAGGCCTGCTCGAAGTAGCGCTTGGAGTTCGTGTCGAGCTCCTCGTCTGAGAGGACCGGCCGCTCGACGGACAGGCCCGAGGGGTCGCCGATCCGCCCCGTGTAGTCCCCGACGATCAGGACGCCGACGTGGCCGGCGCTCTGGAACGCGGCCATGCGCTGCAGGGGAATTGCATGTCCCACGTGGATGTCCGGAGCCGTCGGATCGATGCCGAGCTTGACTCGCAACGGCCGTCCTCGAGCTAATTTCCGCTCGAGCTCACCCTGCGGGAGGACGTCGACTGCGTTCCGCGTCAGCTGATCGACGGTGGCCATGCCAGCCGATTCTAAGGGGCTAGAATCGAGCGCTTCGTGCTTTTCCGCCGACGCAGCAAGGTGCCGAAGCGGCGCAGGATTCGCAAGCTCCGCTTCCTCGCCCTTCTCGGCACCCTCCTCCTCGTTTCGCTCGTCTCCTTCGCGTACGGGCTCGTCAGCGCGATCGCGAGTGACCTCGGCGACCTCGAGCCCGGGAAGGGGAAGCGCCCTCAGCAACTCGGCTACATCTACGCGTCGGACGGCAAGACGGTGCTCGCCGTGCTGCGCGGAGACGAGACGCGCATCGTCGTCCCTTCCGACCGGATCGCGCCCGTCATGAAGCAGGCGATCGTCGCCGTGGAGGACCGGCGTTACTGGGAGCACGAGGGCGTCGACGCGCGCGGCGTGCTGCGCGCTGTGTGGGCTGACGTCCGCAACAAGGAGTTCGTCCAGGGTGGCTCCACGATCACGCAGCAGCTCGTCAAGAACGCCTACACGGAGCAGGAGCGCACGATCAGCCGCAAGCTCAAGGAGGCGGCGCTCGCCTGGCAGCTCGAGCAGAAGTGGTCGAAGGACCGGATCCTCACCGCCTACCTGAACACGATCTACTTCGGGAACGGCGCCTACGGGGTCGAGATGGCGGCCCGTGTGTACTTCCACAAGAACGCGGGTGAGCTCGAACTGCACGAAGCGGCGCTCCTCGCCGGCCTGCCCGCGAGCCCGGGCGCGTACGACCCGGTCACGAATCCGCTTCGTGCCAAGCTGCGCCGGCAGACCGTCTTGCGCCTCCTGCTCGAGCAGGAGCTGATCACGCGTGCCGACTTTCTCGCCGCCTCAAATGAGCCCCTCCCCCGCCCCAGGTCGATCGGCCTGCCGAACATCGGCAGGCGCTCCTCCTACTTCGCCGAGTACGTAAAGCAGCAGCTCGTTCCGTACTACGGCTCGGGGAAGGTCTTCGGCGGCGGCCTCAGGATCACGACGACGATCGAGCCGAAGCTGCAGGAGCTGGCCCAGGAGGCGATCAACAAGACCCTGACCGAGCGGAAAGGGCCGGCGGCCGCGCTCGTCGCCATCGACCCGCGCGACGGTCGCGTACTAGCGATGGTCGGCGGCCGCAGCTTCCAGAAGAGCCAGTTCAACCTCGCCGTCCAGGGCGAGCGGCAGTCAGGCTCGGCGTTCAAGCCCTTCGTGCTCGCCTCCGCGCTCGCGCAGGGAATTTCGCCCGACACCGTCTTCGTCTCTAAGCCGACGCTCATCAACCTGGGCGACAAGCTGTGGTCGATCGCCAACTACGAAGGGTCATACCTCGGCGCCATCGACCTGCGCGAGGCGACAACGCATTCCGACAACACCGTCTATGCGCAGCTGACCGCGCAGGTCGGCCCGCAGAACGTGCGCCGGACCGCGCGGGCGCTCGGCATCACGAGCCCGCTGAACGCGTACTTCGCCATCGGTCTTGGCGTCGAGGCCGTCAACCCGCTCGAGATGGCGCGCGCCTTCTCGACCTTCGCAAACGGCGGGGCTCGGATCGACGGCACCGTGCTCGGCAACCTCCCGCGGGCGGTGCTGAGCGTGCAGGACGGCAACGTCGTGGACGTCAACGACCCGGTCGAGCGCCAGGTGCTCGAGCCGAACGACGCGGCGCTCCTCACGTCGATGCTCCAGAACGTCGTCACCGACGGCACGGGCCAGCGCGCGGCCCTTCCCGATCGGCCCGTCGCCGGGAAGACCGGAACGACCGAGAATCACGGCGACGCCTGGTTCGTCGGCTACACGCCGCAGCTCGCGGTCGCCGTGTGGGTCGGCTACCCGAACAACCTTCGGCCGATGCTCACCGAGTTCGAGGGCGATCCCGTCGCGGGCGGCACGTTCCCCGCGCTCATCTGGAAGGAGTTCGCGACAAAAGCCCTACGCACCCTGAACGAGCCTCCGGAGTCCTTCCCGCTGCCCCAGCAGCGCTCGGCCGCGCCGTACCAGGTCGTCTATCGGGAAGATCATTGGATGCTCGACAACGGCAATTGCAGCGACGTGCACCAGGTCATGTACGTCGTCGGTTTCGAGCCTGAGGAAAAAGCGCCGTGCAAGCCGAACGAGGTCGACGTCCCCCGCGTCGTCGGCGCACGACTCGATCAGGCGGAGGAGCGGCTCCTCGGGATGCCGCTCACTCCCGAGGTGATCTACCGCCCGGCCAAGCCCGCGGAGCGCCTCGGCATCGTCGTCGACCAGATTCCCAAGCGCGGAACGCTCTCGTCGTGGGACACCGTGCGACTCGTGCTGGCGAAAGCCATGTACGGGCGCATCCCGGATCTCGTCGGGCTCCCGCTCGTGCAGGCCCAGCGCAAGCTCGAACGCCTCGAGCTCATTCCCGTCGTGGAAGGGACGGCGGCCGGCGAGCCCGGGGTCGTGCTCGCGCAGTTCCCGCAACCGAAGCTTGCAGCAGCACCCGGCATGGAGATCAGGCTCGTCGTCGGGCGGGACGGGTCTTAGACAGGCCGTAGCGCGCGGCTGAGGAAACGCGAGCCGGCGAGGCCGTACCGCCACGGCTCCTCGACCGCACGCGTGAGGCCAACGCGCACGCCGCGCACGACGTCCACTCGCTCCTCAGCTGGGTAGAGAGCAAACGGCCGTCGGTCGAGTCGCGCCCCGTCGAGCTCACCGGTGATGCCGAGCGCCTGACAGAGTCGACCCGGGCCGGCGCAGAGGAGGCGTTCGTTGTCGAGGCCCCGGCGTGCACGCATGGTTTCGATGCCCTTCGTCGGCTCGAGCGCGCGGATGAGCACTGCGGCCGCTTCGCCTTCGGGCTCGCAGACGAGGTTCAGGCACCAGTGCACGCCGTAGGAGCGGTAGACGTACGCGTGCCCGGGCGGGCCGAACATGGCCTTGTTGCGCTCGGTGCGGCCGCCGTAGGAATGGCTCGCCGGATCGAGATGGTGGTACGCCTCCGCTTCGACGATCCGCCCGCCGACGCCGTCGACGAAGAGCGAGCAGCCGATGATCTCGGGCGCCACCTCGTGCACGCTGCGCGAAAAGAACTCCGTCGCGACGCGCCTCAAAAGAGCGGCTCGGTCTCCTTCTTGGACGTCGCCTCGAGCAGGTGACGCGCGCGGCGGCCGAGATCGCCCAGGTCGACGCGGCCCTTCTCTGCGTCCTCGACGATCCTCTCCGCGAGCTTGACGGCCTCGTCGAGAAAGGCGGGCCGGCCGGCGTCGCGCTGGCCCATCTCGACGAGGATCGAGCGCTCGGTGCGGGAGGCCAGAACCGGCTCCTCGATGCCTTCGACCCACACGCGCGTGCGCTGGCCGCCGCCGCGCTGGCCGCCCCGCAGGGGCTCGAGCGCGTAGATCCGGTCGGCGCGCACGTACTTGCCGAAGCCGAGGAAGACCATCTTGGGCGGGCCGTTCGCCACGTTGCAATTATCGCAGGGAGGTACTACCCAAGCGCGCCGCTGAGCGCCTCGACGACACGCTCCTGGTCCTCACGTTCGAGGCCCGTGTAGAACGGCAGCGCGAGCGCGCGAGCGCTCGCACTCTCCGCGACGGGGAAGAGGCCTTCGCGCGTGTTGAAGCGCTCCCGCCAATAGGGCTGCAGATGGATCGACGGGAGGTACGGCTTCGACGCGACCCCGGCCTCGGCAAGGCGCGCGATGACGCCGTCACGGTCGACGCCCTCGCCGAGGCGAACGACGTAGACGAACCAGGAGCGCACGTGGTCGTCGTCGTCGGGCAGCGGCGCCTCGACACCCTCGAGCGGTTCGAGCAGTTCCGCGTAGCGCGAGGCTACTTGCGAGCGAAGAGCAAGAATCTCGTCAAAGCGCTCGAGCTGTGCGAGACCGAGCGCGGCCGAGAGGTCGTCGAGGCGGTAGTTGTAGCCAAGGTGTCCGTGGGTGAGCCAACCGCCGTCGTCGGTGCGCCCCTGGTTCGAGAGGCTCTTCAGGAGCGTCCACTCCTCCTCGCTCGCAACCGCGACCGCGCCGCCCTCGCCCGTCGTCATCTGCTTGTTCGGGTAGAAGGCGAAAGTGGTCGGGTGCCCGTGGGAGCCGACCGGCCGCCCGCGGTAGCGCGCGCCGAGCGCCTCGCAACCGTCTTCGATCAGCGCAAGCCCGTGACGGCCGGCGATCTCCGCGAGTGCGGCGAGCTCCGCTGGGTAGCCGAAGATGTGCACCGCGAGGATCGCCTTCGTGTGTGCCGTGATCGCTTGCTCGACGGCAGCCGGGTCGAGGTTGAGCGTCAGTCGATCGACGTCTGCGAAAACCGGGGCGGCGCCCTCGTAGAGCACGCAATTCGCCGACGCCACGAACGAGAAGGGCGTCGTGATGACCTCGTCGCCCGGACGGAGGTCGGCGAGCCGGACGGCGAGATGGAGTCCCGCCGTTCCGCTCGACACAGCGGCGACGTACCGCGCTTCGACACGCTCGGCGAGCGCCTCCTCGAAGCGCTCGATCATCGGCCCGAGCGCAAGCCGCCCAGAACGAAGCGCGTCCAGGACCAGCTCTTCCTCCCGCTCGCCGATGTAGGGAGCGGAGAGGGGAACCTCTCGCGTCAAGAACCCGGCGTCGCTGGGGTCTTGGCGGCGTACTCGAGCCAGCGCGACCAGCGATCGTCACGGCCGCGCACGACGTCGAAGAATGCCGACTGGATCGCCTTCGTGACGGGACCGGGCGGACCGATCTCATGGTCGTCGACGGAGCGAATCGGCGTTACTTCCGCAGCGGTGCCGCACATGAAGAGCTCGTCGGCGATGTAGAGGTCGGAGCGAATCACCTGTCGCTCATGCACGGCGTACCCAAGCGAGTGCGCGATCTCCATCACCGTCTGCCGCGTGATGCCCGGCAGGATCGAAGCCGACAGATCAGGAGTGGAGAGGATCTCGTCCTTGATGACGAAGATGTTCTCGCCGGAGCCGTCGGCGACGTAGCCGTCGTCGGTCAGGAGGATGGCCTCGTCGTAGCCGGCGCGGGTCGCCTCGAGAACGGCGAGCATCGAGTTGAGGTAGATCCCCGTCGCCTTGGCGACGTGCGGGATCGTGTTCGGGCCGATCCGCTGCCAGGAAGACACCTTCGCGCGGATCCCGTTCTCGAGACCCTCGTCGCCGAGGTAGGTCCCCCACGGCCAGCTCATGATGTAGACGTCCACCGGGTTCGTCCCGGGGTTCACCCCGAGCTCGCCGTAACCGTAGAAGGCGATCGGGCGCAGGTAGCACTCGGCGAGGCCGTTGGCAGCAACGACGTCGTGACACGCGAGCCGCAGCTCCTCGACGCTGTGGGGAAGCTCCATGTGCAACAGGCGCGCGGAGTTCTCGAGCCGCTTCAGGTGATCGCTCAGCCGGAAGACGGCGGGGCCGTTCGCGGTCTCGTAGACGCGGATCCCCTCGAAGACACCCGAGCCGTAGTGCAGCCCGTGTGAGCCGACGTGGATTTTGGCGTCGGCCCAGTCGATCAGCTCGCCGTTGAACCAGATCTTCTCGGTTTCCCGCATCGGCTCTCCTTAAAGGTTAGGTGCTCTCGGCCACTGCGTCGACTGGTCGTGCCTGAGCCAGTTTGACGACGTCGGAAGGGGCCAGGGCAGCCATGTGCCGACTGGTTCCTGCCCCGATCCAGACGATCTCATGCGCCAGCAGGGTTCGCTCCATGAGGACGAGGTCGACGTTGACGAGCGGGAAGGGCGCCACGCCCCCCGCGCTGAAACCGGTCGCGTCGGCGACTTCGCTCGCGCTCGCCACCTTGACGTCACGGCAGCCCACCGCCTTCGCGATCTTGTCGGAGTCGGCGCGGCGGTCGCCCGGAACCATCACGAGAACGGAGCGACTGTCACACATGAAGAGGAGCGACTTGACGATCTCTGGCAGGTTCGCTCCGGTTGCGCGCGCGGCGTCGGAAGCCGTCGCGGCTCCTTCGGGGAATTCCTCGACCCGGGCCTCGACGTTCGCTTCCCGCATCCGCCGCACGACTCTTTCGACTGGCTCCGGCCACGATTTCATCTCAGGCACGTTCAAGCACGATGGAGCGCGCCTCCACGAAGCCGGGCTCGTTGCGCAGGCGCTCGAGGACCTCCGGCGGGATCGGGCTGTCGAGTGTCAGAACCATGAGCGCCTTCGCGCTGCGGCGGTTCCGGGAAACCGCCATGTTGGCGATGTTGATCTTCTCCTCGCCCAGGATCGTGCCCAGCCGCCCGATGACCCCGGGCCGGTCCTCGTTCACGACGAAGAGCATGAGCGAGGCGAGCTCAATCTCGACCTCGTAGCCGAGCGCGCGCACGAGACGCGGCTGGTGGTCGCGGCCGATGACGGTGCCGGCCACGTCGTACGTCTCCTCGCCCTTCGCAGCGGTCACGCGCACGAGACTCGTGAAGTCGCGCGAGGCGCGCCGGCTCTCCTCCCGCACCTCGATGCCGCGCTCAGCCGCGACGAGCGGAGCGTTCACGTAGTTGACGGGCTGCTCGACGCGGCCCTGGAACGCGCCGTTCAGTGCGGCGACGGTGAGGAGGCGGGTATCGCGCTCGGCGAGCCGGCCCAGGTAGGTGAACTCGAGCCGGGTCGGATTGCCCCCCGCGAGCTCGACGACGAGCGCGCCGAGTTTCGCCACCAGCGGGAGGAACGGTCCGAGATGCTCGAGATCCTCGGCCGCGACGGCAGGGATGTTGACCGCGTTCGAGGCGACGCCTCCCTCGAGCGCGGAAGCGACCTGCTCCGCGACGATCACGCCGGCACGGTCCTGCGCCTCCTGCGTCGAGGCGCCCAGGTGGGGCGTAACGATGACGTTGTCGAGCTCGAGCAGCGGGCCACCGTACGGCTCTTCCGGGAACACGTCGAGCGCCGCGCCCGCCAGCTTGCCGGAGCGAAGCGCGTCGACGAGTGCGTCCTGGTCGACGAGCTCGCCACGCGCGACGTTGACGAGGCGAAGGCCGTCCTTGGCCGCTTCGAGCTGGTCGCGCCCGATGATGTTCTCGGTGTCCGCGGTGAGCGTGAGGTGGAGCGAGACGAAGTCGGACGCCGCCAGAAGCTCCTCGAGCGACTCGGCCTGCTCGACACCCAGGTCGCGAAAGCGGTCGGGGGCGACGTACGGGTCGTGCGCGAGGACGCGCATCTCGAGCGCCCTCGCCCGCCGTGCAACCTGCTGGCCGATGCGGCCGAAGCCGACGAGCCCGAGCGTCTTGTCCGCGAGCTCGAGGCCGGCGAAGCGGGCGCGCTCCCAGCGACCTTCTTTCAGCGCCGCGTGGGCCTGCGGGACGTTCCGCGCCACCGCCAGGAGGAGAGCGATCGTGTGCTCGGCGGCGGACACGACGGTCGACTGAGGTGCGTTGGCGACCACGATTCCCCGTCTTGAGGCGGCCTCGAGGTCGACGTTGTCCACCCCCACGCCGGCGCGGCCGATCACCTTGAGCCGGTCGGCGCGGTCGATCAGGTCGGACGTGAGCTGCGTGCCGCTGCGGACGATGATGGCGTCGTAGTTGCCGATCTTGTCGGCGAGCTCACCGTCGAGGTCGACGTCCACGTCAAAGCGCTCGCGTAGGAGCGCCACGCCGGCGTCGGCGATGGGCTCTCTGATGAGGATCCGTGTTCGGTTTCCGTCGGCCGCGGTCACACCGTGACGGGCTCTGCGTGCGCGTCCAGCGCAGCGGAGACCGCGACTCCGCGTTCGACGTCGGCGCCCGCCTCGACGAGCGCGAGCTCGAGAGCGGTGAGAGCCGTCGCGACGTCATGGACGTCGATGTAGCCGATGTGGCCTATACGGACGATCTTCCCCTTGAGCTCGCCCTGACCGCCCACGACGGTGACGCCGGAGCGGTCGCGCATCGCGAGCACGATCGCGCTCGAGTCGATCTCAGCAGGCACGCGGATGGCCGTGACGACGGCGGAACGATCCTCGTCCGGTGAGAAGAGCTCGAGGCCCATCGCCTTCACGCCGGCGCGGCACGCGCGGCCGAGCCGGACGTGGCGCTCGTGCGCGGCCTCGAGGCCCTTCTCGAGCACGAGATCGAGTGCGACGTCGAGCCCGAGAACGAGCGAGATGGCGGGCGAGAAAGGGGTGTCGTTCTTCGCGTGCGAAGCCAGCATGCGCTCCCAGTCGAAGTAGAACCGCGGCGAGGTCACAGTCTTGGCGGCTTCGGCCGCCGCGGGCGACACCGCAACGGCCGCGAGGCCGGCGGGAGACATGAGGGCCTTGTGCGAGCTCGTCACGACCGCGTCGAGGCCCCAGGCGTCCGTCTCGAGCGGAACAGCTGCGAGGCTCGAGATCGCATCGACGGCGATCAAGGCGTCCGAGCCGTTGATCCGCTCCGCGATCGCACGGACGTCGGCGACGACACCCGTGGACGTATCCGAGTGCGTCAGGAAGACGACCTTGGCGCCGCCGGACTCTTCGAGTCGCGACGCGACGTCGTCGGCGCTCGGGCTCTCGCCCCACTCGTAGCGGAGATGGTCGACGTCGCATCGGTAGGTGCGGGCCATCGAGGCCCAGCGCTCCCCGAAGAAGCCGTGCGAGACGACGAGGACGCGGTCGCCGGGCGAGCAGAGGTTCGCGACCGCGGACTCCATCGCGCCCGTTCCGGCCGACGCAAAGAGGACGACGCCGTGCTCAGTGCGGTACACCTGCCGCAGGCGGTCGAAGACTCGGCCCAGCACCTCCCGGAACTCCGGCGTCCGGTGGTGGATCATGGGCGCCGCCGTCGCAGCGAGGACCTCGGGAGGCACTGGAGTTGGCCCCGGCGTCACGAGATACCGCTTCTCGGGCATCTCAACTCAGGTTAACTGAGCGCGTGGACCCCCTCCTGGCCTTCGCGGCGGCTCTTCTGGCCTTACGGTTGGCCGGCGACCTGGCGGGCCGGTACCGGGTGCGGCGCACGCCGCAGCTCCTCGCGTGGGCGGCGTCGTTGTTCTCGTACGCCGTGGCCTCGGCGGCCTTGGCCTGGGGCTCCGCCTATGGGTGGGGCGAGGCTGCCTTCCGGGTGTACTACCTGTTCGGCGGGCTCTTGACGGCGGCGCTCCTGGGCGCGGGCTCGCTGCTCTTGGTCGGACGGCGCTGGGTGATCCCCGTGGTGCTGGTGTACGTCGGGCTCGCCGTCGGGATCGCCGTCGCGGAGCCGCTCACGTCTCCAGTGAGCGGCGAGGCGATTCCCGATGCGCAGGAGCATCTCGACTTCATCCCGATGCGGCTCGCCGCCGTTCTCGGCAACTCGCTCGGGACGATCGCGGTCATCGCCGTCGCTGCGCTCACGTTCCGCCGGCGCCCGCTCGCCAACTCGCTGATCGTGCTCGGTGTGCTCGCCGCGGCGGGGACGGGATTGTCGGGGCTCGGCGTCGCCGAGACGTCGGCCTTCATCGCGGGCGGCGCGGTGCTCCTGTACGCGGGCTTCGTTCAGGCGAGCAGAAAGCGTGATGAGCGTCGCCTGGACGTTCGCGGCCACCCCGTCTAGGATCCTGCCGCCAACTAGACGTAGGGGGAGTAGATGCAACGGCTATTACGTCTGGTGCTACCCGCGTTGCTTTCGTTCGGCCTGCTCGCCGCTGCGGCGGGCGCCACGCACAACGCGGACCGGCACTTCAAGATGACAGAGGAGTTCACGTCACCGAATCAGGCGACGAACTCGGACCTCGCGTTCTGGGGGAATCACGCGTTCGTCGGCTACTACACGGGCGGTGCCGGGTTCCCGCCCGGTACCGGGCCTCGCGGCGGCGTGCGGATCTTCGACATCTCCGACCCGGCCGCCCCGCAGCTGGTGAGGAATTTCGCCTGTGACGGAGCCCAGAACGATCCGATCGTCTGGGACCGGAACGGCAACGGGGTCGCCGACCTCATGCTCCTGGCCGTCGACACTACGATGGCCTCGCCCGAGTGTGGTGCAGCACGGGTGGCGGGAGGCACCCCGACCGGCTGGGAGGGCGTGCGCGTCTTCACGATGAGCGACAACCCGGCGAGTCCCTTCACGAACATCCAGCAGGTCAAGTCCGTGTACACGGACTGCGGCGCACACACGATCACGCTCTGGCCCGAGGAGCCGGGCAAGCTGATCGTTTATGTGTCGTCGTACCCGCTGGGCGCTGGACCCGACGTGTGGCGACACCGAGTACCTGAACACGGCCAACCCGTACGACGAAGACCCCGGCAGCCCCGCCAATCCGCTGCACGGCGTGATTCAGGTCGTCGAGGTGCCGCTGGCGAACCCGGCCGCGGCCCAGGAACTCGACGTGCAGCCGGCGATCAGCTACCCGGGCGACCCGGACGGCAGGATGGAGTGGGGCGAAAAGGGTCTCCCCTCGCCTCCCCTCGAGCCCGCCGCCGTGGCGTGCCACGACATCGTCGTGCACGTCGAGCATCGCCTTGCCGGTGGGGCGTGCGCCGAGCAGGCTCAGGTGTGGGAGATCGGCGCGAACGGGATCCCGGACACACAGAATCCGATCTCGATCGTGGACGACGAGGTCAGCTCGGGCGGCACTGGGAACATTCCCGGGGCGGTCGACTTCTTCCACTCCGCGATGTTCAACAACGCCGGGACCGTGCTGAACACGGTAGACGAGTCCTTCGGCAGCGGCTGCCCGACGATGACGAACTACCAGCCGCGGCCGTGGAACCCGGCCGGAGGGACGCACAAGACCGGCAGGATGTTCTTCTCCGACACGGAGACTGGGGAGTTCTTCAGTGAGTTCCACGTCGGAGACGTGCGGCCCGACCCGAGGGCGGGCGAGTACTGCTCCGCGCACATGGGCATGCAGGTCATGGGCATCGCGGAAGACATACTCGTCAATGCCTGGTACACGGGCGGAGTCAACGTGATCAGGTTCACCGATCCCACGGCTCTGGAGGAGATCGCCTACTACGACCCGGCGCGGAACTCGGGCACCTGGTCCGCGTATCCCTACACGGGGCCGATGTACAAGAAGGGGCCGGGGATCCCGGTCTACGCGACGGATGGCGTCACCAACAACGGGCTTGCGCAGGGAATGGTCGTCTACCGGACGATCATGCAACGGCCCGGCAAGCCACGACGGGTCGACCACCTCAACCCGCAGACGATGGACTAGCTGCGGCGCTTTTCTGACGTACCGAGGGGGCGGCTTCGGCCGCCCTCTCCCGTTCTAGGAGATCTTGCGCTGCGATTGCGACAGGGCTGTCGCGAGCCCGAGGGTGACGAAGACCGTTCCCGATACGTAGCGCTGCACGCGCAGAACCCGCGCGTTGCCGCGCAGGTGGCGGCTCAGCGTGCCCGCGACGACGGCGTACGTGCCGTCGCTCAAAAGCGCGAGCAGTATGAAGACGAGTCCGAGTATCGCTATCTGCAGACCCACGGCGCCGGCGTCCGTGTCGACGAATTGCGGCAGGAAGGCGAAGAAGAAGAGCGCCGTCTTCGGGTTGAGCACGTTGACGACGACACCCTGGCGAAAGAGGTGGCCCAGCGGCCTCCGCGTTCGCGCCTCCGGGTCGACCGCCTCGTCACGTCCGAGCAATCGCCGCACACCGAGGAAGATGAGATACGCGGCGCCCGCGTACTTGATGGCGGTGTAGGCCTCGGCCGACGAGACGAGAAGCGACGACAAGCCGATCGCCGCCGCGGCGACGTGTACCAGGCCGCCCGCCCCGATCCCCAAAGTCGAGACGAGCCCCGCGACTCGCCCCTGATCGATGCTCTGCGCGACGATGTAGATCACGGCCGGCCCGGGAACGACAATCAGGGCGAGCGCGGCGACAAGGAACAGCGCAAAGGTCTCTGCGTCCGGAAACGGCATTCAGGCTTTCAACTTCTCGCGCAGGAGCTCATTGACCACCTTGGGGTTCGCCTTGCCCTGCGTCTCCTTCATCACCTGCCCGACCAGGTAGCCGAGCACGCCCTCCTTACCGGACTTGTACGACGCGACCTGCGACTCGTTGGCCGCGATCACCCGGTCCAACACGGGCTCGAGCTCGGCCGTGTCGGTGATGGCCGTCTCCTTCAAGTACGTGTCCGCCGAGAAGTCGCCGTTGCCACTCTCCGCGAGCGCCTGCATGAACGTGTCGCGTGGGATCGACGAGCGCGCCTCGATCAGCTTGCCCAGCTCCTCCGCGTTCACCGCGCCCGGATCGATGCCGGTCGCTGCGAATTGATTCATGAGCACATTGGCGACCCCGCGCCGGTCGCCCGGCACGCGCTCGTAGAGCGCGTCGCGACCGCTCGTGACAAGGCCCTCGGCGAGATCGAAGCCGACGTCCCCCTCGAGCCGCCGAATGCGCGCGGCCGGAAGCTCGCCGACTTCCTTTCGGGCCGAGTCGATCAGCTCGGCCGGAGGCTCGACGGGAACGAGGTCCGGCTCCGGGAAGTAGCGATAGTCGTCGGCGTACTCCTTCGAGCGCAGCGGCGCGACGGATCCGGTGGCAGGGTCGTAGTGGAGCGTCTCCTGCACGATCTCGCCGCCCGCCTCGTACACCTCCACCTGCCGTGCCAGCTCGGCCGCGATCCCGTCCGCCACGAACTTGAACGAGTTCATGTTCTTGAGCTCGGTCTTCGTGCGGTACTCGGTCTCCCCCGCCTTGCGCACCGAGACGTTCGCGTCGCAGCGGAGCGACCCCTTCTCCATCTCGGCGTCGGAGATCCCGAGCTCGACGACCGTCTGCCGGAGCAACTGCATCAGCCGACGAGCCTCCTCGGGCGACCTGACGTCGGGCTCCGTCACGATCTCGACGAGCGGCGTCCCGCCGCGATTGAAGTCGACGAGCGAGTGCTGCGCGCCGGCGATGCGTCCTCCAGCGCCGCCGACGTGGATCGTCTTGGCCGTGTCCTCCTCGAGGTGCGCGCGCACGATGCCGATCTCGCGATCGCCTTCCACCGTCGGCAGCGTGAAGGTCCCGGTCGCGCACAGAGGCACGTCGTACTGGGAGATCTGGTAGCCCTTCGGTAGATCGGGATACCAGTAGTGCTTGCGGTGGAAGAGCGCGCGCGGTGCGATCTCGCAACCCAGCGCGACGCCGAGCTTGACCGTCCACTCGATCGCCTTCCGGTTCGCGACCGGCAACGCACCCGGATGCGCCAGGCACACCGGGCACGTGCGCACGTTCTCGTCCTCGGCCCACGTGAGCTCGCAACGGCAGAACATCTTCGTCCGCGTCTTCAGCTGCACGTGGATCTCCAGGCCGATGACCGGTTCCCACCCGTTCATGCTCATCGCAGCCGCTCCGGGACAACATCGAAGTCGAGCGCGCGCTCGAGGGCGTGCCCCGCGCGGAAGAGCGTGTTCTCCGAGAACTGCGGGCCGATCAGTTGTAGCCCGACGGGCAAGCCCTCCGACAGCCCGCACGGAATGGAGAGCCCCGGCAGGCCCGCCATGTTCGGCGGGATCGTCAAGACGTCTGCGAGGTACATCGCGAGCGGGTTCTCCGTCTTCTCGCCGAGCTTGAACGCCACGGTCGGCGACGTCGGGCTGACGAGCACGTCGAAGTCGCGGAACGCGGCGGCGAACTCGTCCTTGATGACCGTTCGCACCTTCTGGGCCTGCCCGTAGTACGCCTCGAAGTAGCCGGCCGAGAGCGCGTACGTCCCCAGCATGATGCGCCGCTTCGGCTCGGCGCCGAATCCTTCCCAGCGGGTCTTCTCGTAGAGCGCGGTGAGGTCGCCGTCAACCGCGGCGCGATGGCCGTAACGGACACCGTCGTAGCGCGCGAGGTTCGAGCTCGCTTCCGCAGGAGCGACGAGGTAGTAACACGCGAGGCCGTAATCCACCGAGCGCGGCAGATGGGTCTCACCGATCGAGGCGCCGAGCTTCTCCGCCAGCTCGATCGCCCCGCGTACCGACTCGGTCACGCCCGGCTCGATCCCCTCCGCCTCGTTGAGCTCTCGAGGAATGCCGATGCGAAGCCCCTTCAGGTCCTCGCCCTCGGGTATCTCGACCGCCGGAATCTCCACAGTGGTCGAGTCGCACGGGTCCGGGCCTGCGACGATCTCGTAGAGGCGCGCACAGTCGCGCACCGTCTTCGTGATCGGCCCGACCTGGTCGAGGCTCGAGGCGAAGGCGACGATGCCGTAGCGCGACACCGTGCCGTACGTCGGCCGCAGCCCGACGAGCCCGCACAACGCAGCCGGCTGCTTGATCGAGCCACCCGTGTCGGAGCCGAGAGCCCACGGGGCCAACCCCCCGGCAACGGCAGCTGCCGACCCTCCGGACGACCCGCCCGGCACACGCGTCGGATCCCACGGGTTCCTCGTCGGCCCGTACGCGGAGTTCTCCGTGGAGGAGCCCATCGCGAACTCGTCCATGTTCGTCTTGCCAAGCAGGGGCAGCCCCGCTTCCTTGCAGCGCGTCGCGACGGTCGAGTCGAAGACGGGAACGTAGCCCTCGAGGATCTTCGAGCCCGCTGTCGTCGGCACCCCTTTTGTCGTAATGACGTCCTTGAGCGCGATCGGTACGCCGTCCCCCGCTTCACCGACTACGTGCAGGTAAGCGTGCAGTTCGCCGTCGCGCTCGTCCATCGCCGCGGTGTATGCATGGGCGAGCTCCTCTCCGGAGACCTCCCCGCGTTCAAGAAGACCGTTTACGTCTTCCGCCGTGAGCCGGAGCGTGTCGATCATCCGCCGACCGTCGGAACGCGAAAGGCGCCGTCGGATGGATCAGGCGCGTTCGCCAACGCGTCCTCACGAGCCAATGACGGACGGGGCTCGTCGTCTGCCAGGACGTTCACGAGGTCGAGCGGATGCGACGTCGGCTCGACGTCGGCGAGGTCGAGCTCCGACACCTTTCCGACCGCGTCGAGGATCGCTCCGAGCTCTTCCTGCACGCGCTCGATGTCGCCTTCCGGTATCTCGAGACGCGCGAGCTTCGCAACGTGCAGTACGTCTTCTCTAGAGATCGCCAAGGTTTTCAGTCTCCCAGATGTGTGTCCTCAAAAGGACGGGCCCCTGGCGGGGCCCGTCACGCGGAACTCGAACTTCCTGCGGCCTAGGCCAACTGGACGTTCGCCGCCTGCAGGCCCTTATCGCCCTGCACGACCTCGAACTCGACGCGCTGGCCTTCCTGAAGGGATTTGTAGCCCTCCATTGTGATCGCGGAGAAGTGGACGAAGACGTCCTCCCCTTCCTCGCGCTCGATGAAGCCGTAGCCCTTCTCGTTCGAGAACCACTTGACGGTGCCCTGTGCCAACTACTTCCTCCTTCACAAGCAAACGACGGCTCGGCTCGAGCCGTCGCGATTTCCAATCGCCGCACCCTGCGCGGCACCCGCCAATTTAGCGCTCGTCGAGGGGGAAGGCAAGCTGCCCGGCCTGGTAGCGAGCAGCGCGCGCCGTGTTGCGAAGGAGCGCTGCGATCGTCATCGGCCCGACGCCTCCTGGAACCGGTGTCAGGAGCCCGGCCTGGTCGCGCACCTCGACCGAGACGTCACCGACGAGCGTTCCGTTGACGCGGTTGATCCCCACGTCGATGACGGTCGCTCCCTCCTTCACCATGTCGGCGGTCACCGTCTCGGGACGGCCGACCGCGACGACCACGACGTCGGCCTCGCGCACCACCGCTCCGCAGGTCCTTGGTGCGGGTGTGCGCGATCGTGACCGTCGCGTGCTCCGCGAGCAGGAGGAGCGCCATCGGCTTGCCGACGATGTTGGTGCGGCCGACGACGACGGCGCGCTTGCCTCTGAGCTCGACGTCGTACGCGCGCAGGAGCTCCATGATCCCGGCGGCGTTGCAGCGGCGAACGTCGGACTGCCTTGGTAGTAGCTGGCCTGCGTTCAGCGGATGGAAGCCGTCGACGTCCTTGATCGGATCCACGGAACGGATGATCCGGTCCTCGTCGATCTGCTCGGGAAGCGGCAGCTGCACGAGGATGCCGTGATGCGATCGTCGCCGTTCAACTGCTCGACGACCTCGAGCAGCTCACTCCTCGCGAGATCGACGCGTCGAGGTGGTGGTCGACCGGCTCGATGCCGACCTCGCGACACGCTTCCTGCTTGCGGCGAACGTAGACGGCCGAGGCCGGGTCGTCGCCGACGAGGACGGTGGCGAGGCCGATCGACGCGCCGATCTCCTCGACCTCGCGTGCGACCTCCGCGCGCACCTGCGCGGCCAGCGCTTTCCCGTCCATCAGCAGGGCGGCATGGACCGCGAGACGTTAAGCTCTTCGCGCGTGGAGACCGCCCGGCTTCCAGACGAGGATTCGGCGGACGGCGGCAAGCCGGCCCGCGACAAGGGAGTCCTTCGCTACTACGAGCTCGCGAAGCGCGCCGAGTGGCAGGTGCGCGACCTGCCGTGGGGCGACATCCCGCCCATCCCGGAGTACACGTGGGTCGCCGGAGAAGCTGGCGCGCCGTCGGGACCTGTGGCGCTCGGTGATCACGCAGCAGCTCCAGGCGGACGAGCTCGCCGTCGAGATGGCGGCGCAGCTCTTCGCGCTCGCCCCGCACCTCGAGGCGAAGCTCTACTACACGACGATGGTGCAGGACGAGGCGCGCCACACCGAGGCGTGGCTCAAGCTCGCCGACGAGGCCGGCGGCCGGGCCGAGCGCGACCCGTACCTCGACCAGCTCGCCGCGCTGTCCCTCGACGCTCGACACGCTCGAGGAGAAGGTCTTCCTCATGCAGGTCTTCTTCGAGCGGCTCATCATCCCGCGCTTCCGCATGATCGCGCGCGCGTCGCCGGGCACGGTCCTCGACGACCTGTGCAACCGCCTCACGGTCGACGACGGCATCCATCACCGCTCGGGCGTCGCCTACGAGCGAGTGCTGCTCGCGAGGACGCCACGAAGAAGCAGAAGACCCAGCTCGTCAAGGTGGCGAACCGGATGCTGCCGATCTTCGTCCAGCACGCCCTCTGGCGGCCGAAGGCGCGCGAGGTCGATCGGCGGGCTCATGCGCGACACGCGACATCGAGCATGCTGCACGAGGACATCGAGGAACGGCGTGCGCCTCGCCGAGTCGCTCGGGCTCGACGTCGGCGACGTCGAGCTTCCTCGCTCAGCTAGTCACGCGCGTGCTGCTTCGCCGCTGGCCGCGGAAGAACGATCCGGAGTCGATCCGCGCGCGGCAGTAGGAGCTCTCCGGCGTGATCGGCGGACGGCGAGGTCTTCGCGCACGACCTGGCGCCGTTCGCGAAGGCGACCGAAGCCCTGACCGGCGTCGCCGTCGTTCCCGTCGCCGTCGTCGGGCCGCTCGACGTCGAGCTCGGCGAGTACGAGCTCGAGGAGCCGGAGGGCCGCTCGGTCGAGCGCGGACGCGCGAAGGACGCCGTCTACGTCCCGCTCGCGAACACCGAGGGCGGCCTCTCGATCTCGCTCTACCGCGGCGCGCGCGCCGCCGGCGAGTCGGGCGGCTTCCGCACGTACGTGCTGCACGACCGGATCACGCGGGCCTCGGCGTTCCTGTTCGTCGGACACCGGCGAGGCGATCGCGTTCGCGCGCTGGATCGAGGACCAGGTTCCGGCCGATGCGCGAGTGGCTCGCGAGCGCTCCGGTGGAAGGGCTGTCGAGGCACGCGAAGCTGCGCGAGATCGAGACGCACGTCGTCGGCCCGATGTGCCACGTCATGTACGCGTACACGACGGGCGACGCGGTCGGGCTGAACATGATCACGCGCAACTCGTACGCCCTCAACATGGGCTTCGTGCGCGAGCGCGCGCCGGTGAAGCCGCGGCGCTCGATGCTCGAGGGGAACATGGGCGGCGACAAGAAGATCTCGCACCGCTACTTCGAGCGCGGCGGGCACGGCAAGACCGTGCTCGCCGAGTGCACGCTGACGGACGAGGCGGTCCGCCGCGTGCTGAAGACGACCGTCGACGACCTGCTCGAGCTCGCGTTCGTCGGCACGCACGGCGCGTCGCTTCGGGCATGCAGTCGGTCGCGTTCACGCCCGCGACCGCGATCGCGGCGATCTTCATCGCCACCGGCCAGGACGTCGGCATGGTCGGGACGAGCTCGATGGCGCACGGGACGGCCTACCGCGTCGAGGGCGGGCTGCACGCATCGATCCGCCTGCCCGGGCTCGAGGTCGCGACGGTCGGCGGCGGGACGACCCTCCCGTACGCGCGCTCCTGGCTCCGCCTCATGGGCTGCGACGGGCGCGGGCAAGGTGTACCGCTTCGCGCAGATCGTCGCCGCGGCGACGCTCGCGCTCGAGATCTCCGCCTCGGCGGCGATGGCCACGGCCGGCTCGGAGAACTTCTTCCGCGCCCACTTCGAGCGCGGCGGGCTGAGGTAGACGCGCAGCGCGCGCATCCCGCCGCACCATGATCCCGCCTGCTGGGGGTGCGGCGACAACCCGGACGGCATTCATCTGCCGCTGCCCAGCGAGAGGGGCCGAGCGCTACGAAGCGACGGTCACCTTCACGGCCGCCACCAGGCGGGGCCGGGGATCGTCCACGGCGGGCTCGTCGGGGCCGCGCTCGACGAAGCGTGCGGCCTGCTCGCCACGTGGTACCGCTTCCCCGCGGTCACCGCGCGCATCTTCGTGCGCTACCGACGGCCCGTTCCGATCAACCGCGAGCTCGCGCTCGCGTCGTGGGTGACCGGCGCGCGAGGGCGCCGGATCCACATCGACGCGCAACTCGTCGACGAGGCCGAGATCCTGGCCGAGGCGCGAGGCGCCTTCCTGCACGTCCCGCTCGAGCACTTCCTCGCCACGCCAGAGGGACGGGCCGCCGGCGAGGCCTGGCGGCGGCGACTTCACCCAGGAGGGGAATAGGCGAAGCCCCTCGAGCGCGCCATAGTCGGAAGGTATGGAGCGCTGCGAAGGTCTTTACCGCTTGGAGAATCGCCGCTGCGACCGCATCGCGACTCGCGACGTGCGCGGGACGGACGGGAACTACTACCTCGTCTGCGAGCACCACGCCCGCGAGAACGCAAGCGCCATCGTCGCCCAGTGGAGCGGCCAGTCGGATCGCCGCCGCTCGGCGCCGACGCCGCTCATCCCCAGCGACGCTCTCGGTTTCTAGCGCGTCTCTCTGAAAGAGAGGCGGCGGCGCGATGCGCCGCCGCCGCAGTCTGGGCGGGAAAGATTGCCGTCATCCCCATGCCCAGGAGGAGGTGGTCCTCGCGACTCCTATCGGCGGATACGGGGCCTGACCTGAGGGACCGGCGAAAGGAGGCGCGGAGCGGATTCGAACCGCTGTACGGGGCTTTGCAGGCCCCTGCCTAACCACTCGGCCACCGCGCCGCTCGCACCATCGTACCCCTGCGCTAGCTCGGAAATTTCGCAGGATTGCCCGGCAGGAGGCAGAATGAAGGCCGCTGAGCGATGCGAACCTTGTCCCGGGGTTGATGCCGCGTCGTTCGGCTGGAGCCCCGGACCCCTACCGGGGCTCCGCTATTTGCGAGGTCTCGTTAGGACTTCTTGAAGTCTTGCTGCGAGCGGCAAAAACACGCCTCACCCGCGTTAGGTCCGTCCAGGACGGGGCATGCGTTACTTCGGCACGCGAGAGGAGGTGTGCATGAGCCTCGATCAGGTCACCAAACAGCAGCTTCAGCAGAAGATGGCGACGCTGAAGCCTCAGCTCAAGCGCGAGTTCCCCGAGCTGAGCGACAGCGACATCAGTCAGGCCGAACGCGATCCGGATCAGTTCATTAGCCGGATCGAGGAGAAGTCCGGCCAGCCACGCGAGCAGGTCGAGCAGCGCTTGACGCAGCTCGTCGGCGGTAGGTCGTAACAACACGAGAGCTGGGCACGAGAAGCCGGTCGCACACGCGGCCGGCTTTCTCTATTCCTGGATGCCCCTACTATGCCCCGGCTCTGAGCCAACGACCCCGCGAAACAGGAAAGACAGGAGGCTCGGGCCGCGCGTTCCGCGGCCTGTTCCTCGTCTTCGCGCTTTCGTTCCTCAATCTCGTCGGCGTCATCCTCACGGTGACGGCGCTCGGCGGTCTCGAGCCGTGGTCCAGCCTCCAGTTCGTCGGGGCGTTCGGCGTGATCGAGTTGGCATCCGGGCTCGCGAACGTCCTCTCCCCGAATCTCTGGCGCCTTCCGGTTGCCCAGCTCGAGACGAGCGAGCGCACCGAGGTCAAGCTCGCATGGTCGGCGCTCGCATTACCGCATTGGGCCGGCCTCGCGCGCTCTGCCGCGGGCGTCGTCTGCATCGCCATCGCCGCGTACGACGCGGGGCTCGCGCCAGTCTCCATCCTTCTCGTACCGCTCGTCCTCGGTCTCGCGTGGACGATCCTCGCGCTCTCGGCCGTGTTCGCACGGCTGGGAGTCGCGCGCCCTGACCTCGACGTCGTTCAGTTTGTCGTCCGCTGGGGCGGGCGCGAGAACGAGAGCCGGCCGATCAGCATCGGCGCTGCGGCCCTTCAGTTCTTGCTGAGCGTCTGCACCATCCCGATCGTCAAGCTGCTGCCGCCGTCCGTGCTCTACCAGCCGGAGCTCGGTCCCTCACGCGCCGCGCTCGTCACCGTGGTCGTCCTGTCGGTTGCTCTCGTTCCACTCGTCTACTTCTCGTGGTGGAAGCGAATCGACTGGCAGGCCCCGCGCGAACAGCAACGCGAAGCCGAAGAGCACGCCTAATCCCGGCCTTAGCTGCATGAGGCGCGGTGCCGATACATGAAGCGTGCGCTTGTTCGTGGTTCTCCGCATCGCGGCCGTCGCACTCCTCGCGTGGACGAGACTGTCTTCGCTCGGTCCCAGCGAGGAGCAGTTGGATGACTTGGAGGAGGCAATCGCGACGGCGCTCAACCCGAACTCCAGACTGAGAAGCGTGGTGGACGCCGTCCTCCTTCCGGGCATGGACAGGAACAGCTGCGAGTGGGGCTTGAGCACCGAACCGAATGATCCGAAGTCGTGGGTCGGGTGCTGGGACTACGTGCGGGGTGATCTCAGACGAGTAGGAAACCGTGTCCACGCACGCTTGGAATCAGAGGGTTTCCGCGTATCGCGGGCTCGCACCGATCGCACGATCGAGTTCACGGCCGCGCGCAAGTCCGAGACTGTGTGCGTCGATGTGCTGGCACCCGGCTTTACCGACGGCCGAAACACGTCGCCGTCCGAGATCAACCCCGATCCGGGAGAGGTCTTCGTCGACGTTTGGATGTCCGAACGGCGGAGCCGAGCTCAGAATCCCTGCGCTGAGCTCGCGCCGTGGGATACTCAAGGGACGTAATAGACAACCGTATAGACGGCGTGACAGTCCGCGCTTGTGACGTAGCTCCCTAGCTGACTGTGCTTGTCAACGTTGACGACGACGCGACCGTTCGTCTGCTCGCCGTAGAACGTCTTGTTGACATCCCATCGCCAGCTACCTGCGTATGAATCGGTGGGGCTCGCGCGGTATAGGCTCGATCGCGATCGCCGAAGCTGTTGTTCTTGTACCCATTTGCGTTATAGGCCGCGGCACCGCCGCCCATGATGTAACCAGCCGAGGGCTTCCAGCAGCGGAACACGATGTAATTGACGCGTGCCTGCGTTACCGTGATCACGCCCCAATGGATGCCATTCGACAAAGAGAAAACCCCGCCTCGGCGGGGCTTTCAATGGAGCGGATGATGGGACTCGAACCCACGACCTTCTGCATGGCAAGCAGACGCTCTAGCCAACTGAGCTACATCCGCACGCGCCCGATTATAGCCGCCCTTCTCGCGGCGTCTAAGGCCTCGTTCACGAGGCTGTCGGCCAGCTCGTTCTGCGTGCGGCGCACGGACCGGTAGCGGACGCTTTCCGAGCTGCCGCGCGATCTTCGCAGCTTCCAGCGAGAGGTCGACCAGCGCCGCGTTCTTCACCTTGTACTCGCCGTTCATCTGCTTGACGACGAGCTCCGAGTCGGACACGACCTCGAGCTCGTCCACGCCGAGCTCGAGCGCCTTGGCGAGGCCGTCGACGAGCGCGCGGTACTCCGCGACGTTGTTCGTCGCGACGCCGATCACCTCGCCGTGCGCCGCGAGCACGTGGCCGTCCTCGGTCTCGAGAACGTAAGCGGCAGCTGCCGGTCCCGGGTTCCCGCGCGACCCTCCGTCCGTGAACAGGCGCGCCTTCACAGCGAGCGGGTACACGTCGAAGGCAGGCTCCTCGTACGGATGGGCCTCCTGCAGCGCTGCGAGCACCTCGTCGTGACGCTCTTCCGGGAAGACCGTCTCCAGGCGAACCTCGGGCACACGCTCCTCCCGCCCACGCTCACCGACTGGTCGGCAGGGTGCGTTCGCCACCGAAGAACGTTCCGACTCCCTCGGTGTACCACGAGCAGCGTTCGTAGTCGCCGATCCGGCCGGCGCCCGCGGCGAAGAGCGCGTCGCGCACGGCGTCGAGCGCCTCGGAGGGGACGAACACAACCAGCTTCCTGTTCACGTTGTCAGCCTTACACACGGTTAGAAGATCTGAACGAAAGTTCAAGGCGCACGGCGCCCACACCGAAGACAATTTCCATGCCGATGGAACGGAGGCCGTTCGGGCGCGACTGGGGGCTCTCCCTGCGGATGACGCTCTGTCTCGTCCTGCTGGCAGGCCTCTATCTGCCGTTCCTGCTGTGGATCCTGGGGTTCGCCTATTTCTTCGGGGGAATGCCCGGCGTGGTGGTCGGGGGCCTCGGCGCGCTCGGCCTGCTTGCGCTTGCGCCGTATCTCTCCGAGCTCCTTGCCCTGAACACGGCTCGCGTGCGGTGGGATCACCCCTCCGTCGACGCACGTTTGCGACCCATGGTGGAGCGGCTCTGTGCGCTTGCCGACCTTCCCGTTCCCCGTCTCGCTGTCATGCCGACGGACATCCCCAACGCGTTCTCCGCCGGACGCTCGCCGACACGCGGGGTGGTAGTCGTCACCGAGGGTCTGCTCGGCGACCTAGACGACGCCGAGCTCGAAGCCGTCGTCGCGCACGAGCTCGCGCACATCGCCAACCGAGACGCGTTCGTCATGACGATCGCCGCCGCCCCCAGCATGGTCGGGCGCAAGCTGCTGTGGGGATTCGCGCTGCTTCCGTTCACGGCTGCGGGCCCGAAGAAGATCCTCGCGGCGATCGCGGTTCTGTACTTGCTCCCGCTCTTGTTCCTGGGTTGGATCGTGTACGCCCTGGCCACACTGCTCGTCATGTCGATTACCCGCTACCGCGAGTTCGTCGCCGACCGCGGCTCGGCGATCCTGACCGGCGCGCCGGAGCAGCTCGGCAGCGCGCTCCAGAAGATCGCGGGCGCCATGCCGCTGATCCCTCAACGCGACCTGCGCGAGGTCACGGGCATGAATGCGTTGTTCGTCCTTCCGGCGCGCACCGAGGGTGACGGCTTCGAGGTCGACCCGCTCAGGATCTTCCCGACGCACCCTCCTCTGGACCACAGGCTCGAGCGTCTTGCCGCCTTCGCACGCGATCTCGGTCGCTCACGCGGAGTGGAACCGGCGGAGGCGCCTGCGAGGTCGGCCTGCCGGCCCGCCCACAGCGCGGCAATCCCCAGGCGCTCGCCGCGTTCTTCCTCGCGATGGCGGTCTATGGCGCAACTGTCGCGTTGCTCGTCGCCCAGCCGGACGCCATGGAGGCGATGGTCTGGGTCTCCATCTTTTGCACCGTCGCGCTTGCCGCGGGCGTCTTCTTCGGCTTTCAGGGCATCGGGCGTGCGTCCGCGGGAGCGAACGGAATGGGCTATGCCGTGGCGGGGCTGGCGCTTCTCCTCGGCCCTTGGGTGCTCGCCGTCCTCGCCATGGTCGTCTTCATGGTGCTCGCCGTCTTCGGCACCGGCCCGGTCGGCTAACCGAAGTCGGCTCGCGTTATTCGACCGGGTCGATCTGGGCGCGCTGCAGCTTGCCCGAGTAGTCGATGTACACCGACTTCCACTCCGTGTAGAAGTCGAGCGCGGCCTGGCCCGCCTCGCGGTGCCCGTTGCCGGTCTGCTTCGTCCCGCCGAACGGTAGGTGCACCTCGGCGCCGATCGTGCCGGCGTTGATGTAGGTGATGCCGGCGTTCAAATCGCGGATCGCGCGGAACGCCTTGTTGATGTCGCTCGTGAAGATCGAGGAGGACAGCCCGTACTCGATCCCGTTCGCGATCCGGATTGCCTCGTCGACGTCGGTCGCGCGGATGAGCGCAGTCGTCGGGCCGAAGATCTCCTCCTGCGCGATCCTCATGCCCGGCTCGACGTCTGCAAAGACCGTCGGCCGGTAGAAGTTGCCCTTGTCGAGGCCGTTCCCCGTCGCCACCTCGCCGCCGGTGACGAGCGTCGCCCCTTCGTCCTTGCCGATCTGCGTGTACGAGTGGATCTTCTCGAGGGCGGCCTTGTTGATCACCGGGCCGACGTCGACGTCGTCGTCGAGGCCGTTGCCGAGGCGAAGCTCCTCCGCGCGCTTGACGAGCTCGGACTGAAGCGAGTCGTACACCTTCTTGCCGGCGATCACGCGGCTCGCGGCCGTGCAGCGCTGCCCTGATGTGCCGAACGCCGACCAGACGATCCCGTCGACCGCCAGTTCGACGTCGGCGTCGTCCATGACGATGATCGCGTTCTTGCCGCCGAGCTCGAGGTGCACGTGCTTGAGGAGAGGAGCGGCGTTCTGCGCCGTCCGCACGCCCACCTCTCGCGATCCCGTGAGCGAGATCAGCGGCACGTCCGGGTGCCCGACGAGCCGTTCGCCGACCGTCTCCCCTCCGCCGTGCACGATGTTGAGGACGCCCGGCGGCAGGCCGGCCTCCTCGAAGATCTCGACGAAGCGCTCGCCGAGCATTGGTGTGTCGCGCGCGGGCTTGAAGACGACCGTGTCGCCGCACACGAGCGCCGGAGCGATCTTCCAGCTCGGGATGGCGATCGGGAAGTTCCAGGGCGTGATCGCGCCGACCACGCCGACCGGCATGCGCACGCTCATCTGAAACTTGTTCGGCATCTCCGACGGCGTCGTCTGGCCGAACAAGCGCCGCCCCTCGCCGGCCATGTAATACGTCATGTCGATCGCTTCCTGGACGTCGCCGCCGGCTTCGGCGCGCACCTTGCCCATCTCCTGGACCATCAGCTCGGTCAGCTCGTCCTTGCGGTCGATGAAGCGCTGTCCGACGCGGAAGAGGATCTCGGCGCGCTTGGGCGCGGGCACGAGGCGCCAACGCTCGTACGCCTCCTTGGCGGCTTCGACGGCCCGGTCGACGTCCGACACGGACGACTTGGGGAACGTTCCGATGACGTCGCCGGTCGCCGGATTCGTGCTCTCGAACGTCTCGTCGCTCGAGGCGTCGACCCACTCGCCGCCGATGTAGTTCTGGTACGTCTTCGTGCCCGTCAGCGCCATTCGCTCCCCTTCTTCGTAGAGGGGCGATTCTAGTCAGCGCTATGCCGCGGGAGGTTCGACCTCGGGAAAGGTTCCGGGGATGCGCCCGCGGCGACGGTCGCGCGTCGTCCTGCGCTCCTTCATTTCCTCCGAGGCCTCGCCCTGGCGCCGGTCGGGGCCCGTACGCCGGTCGACGATCACCTCGACGTTCGGGTTGTCCCTGTAGTACTCGACGAGCTTGTCGTACAGCTCGTCCTTGAGCTCCGGCGGAATGACGCAGTAGATCACTCTCGGCCAACTATAGGCCCGAACTGCGCCGTTGCGACCCCCGCTCGGGGGCTAGAAGCCCTAAACCCGAGGGATGTCGGGCATGACGCGCCCGTCGCCGTGCAGGTGGCCGTTCCATCCCTTGAAGCGGTCGTCGAGCTCCTCGAGCTCGTACCCGCGCTCGGCCAGGCGCACGGCTTGCGCCGACTCGAAGACGACCCGGTACTGGTACCAGGAGATGTCCCAGGCGATCGTGATGACGACCTCGGGGTTGACGCCCGAGAGCGGCAGCAGGCTCACCCTCGCTTCGCCGAGGCTCTTGGCGATGCCGGCGATCGTTCGGCGGTAGGCGGTGTCGTTGAAGAGCTCCGCCGCCTCGACCATCGCCTGTTCGGGCGGGGAGAGGCGACGCAGCATCGGCTGGGAGACAACCGGCTCGGGCTCCGGCTGCTTCTCCTCGAGGAGACCGAGGCCGGGAAAGCGGCGTCGCCTGCGCGGCTGTTCGGGAACGAGCGGCGTCGTCGGCGTCCCTTCGCGGATCCACCCGTGCTCGTCGGCCGTGTCCGTGCAAAGCGGACAGACGTCGACCCATTCGTCCCCGCCGGTCGAGAAGCGGACGGCGCGCTCGCCCATGAGCAGCGTCCGGTGGCAGACGGCGCACGC
This sequence comes from uncultured Actinomycetes bacterium, assembly GCA_963747715.1. GTDB lineage: Bacteria > Actinomycetota > Thermoleophilia > Gaiellales > Gaiellaceae > CAVVGB01. The sequence goes on along the minus strand of CAVVGB010000009.1, from coordinate 128,665 downwards.
ACGGAACGTGTCCTGTCGCCGGATGACCGTCATCAGCTTGCTTTGGCTTCTTCCTTCTCGCGCTTCGATGCCTCGATGATCTTCTGCGCGATGTGCGTCGGCACTTCTTCGTAGCGCAGGAGCGCAAGTGAGTAGTCGCCGCGACCGCCCGTCAAGGACGTGAGCGACTGCGAGTACGTGAGGACCTCGGACATGGGCACCTCGGCACGAATGGTCGTCATGCCTCCACGCGGATCCATGCCGTGCAGGCGACCGCGGCGCGAGTTGAGATCGCCGTTGACCGCGCCGACCGTGTCGTCGGGCACCGTGACCTCGAGAGCCATGATCGGCTCGAGCAGCACCGGGTCGGCCTGCTCGAACGCTTGCTTGAACGCCATCGAGCCCGCGATCTTGAAGGCCATCTCCGAGGAGTCGACGTTGTGGTACGAGCCGTCTACGAGGCGGACGGTGACGCCCTTGATCGGCGCACCGGCGAGCTCGCCCTTCTGCATCGCCTCCTGAATGCCCTTGTCGACGGCCGGGCGGAAGCCCTGCGGGATGACGCCGCCGACGATCTTGTCGACGAACTCGTAACCCTCGTGTCCCTCGCGCGGCTCGAGGACGATGTGGCAATCGCCAAACTGCCCGCGCCCACCGGTCTGCTTCTTGTAGCGCCCGTGGCCCCGCGCCTCTTTACGAATCGTCTCGAAGTACGGCACGCGCGGTTGGTGGAGGTCCACCTCCACGCCGAAGCGCCGCTTGAGCCGCTCGACCGCGACCTCGACGTGAATCTGCGAGAGACCGGCGAGCACCTGCTCGCCGGTCTGGTCGTCGCGGCGAAGAATGAGCGTCGGATCTTCCTCGGCAAGCCTGCGCAGGGCCGTCGCCATCTTCTCCTCGTCGCCCTTGGCCTTCGGCGTGATGGCGAAGCTCATGACCGGGTGCGGGAACTCGAGCTTGATGCCCTCGACCGGCTTGTCGTCGGCAAGCAGGAGGTCGCCGGTCATGACTTCCTTCAGCTTCGCGACGGCGCCGATGTCACCGGTGGCGAACTCATCGGACTGCTGGTGCTCCTTCCCTTGCAGGATGAGAAGGTGCCCGACCCGTTCCTTGCCGTGCGTGCGCGGGTTGACGAGCGTCGTGTCGGAGGCCATCGGTCCTGACAGGACTCGAAAAACGTTGATGCGGCCCGCGAAGGGATCGGCGACAGTCTTGAACACGAACGCAGCGGCGCCGTTCGCCGGCACCTCGATCGGCATCGGCTTCTTGGCGGGTGACGGGACCGCTTCGACGAGCAGGTCGAGCACGCCGGTCGTCCCGAGGTTCTTGGTGGCCGCGCCGCACGCCACCGGGAAGAGCTCGTCGCGAACGACGGCGTCCTTGAGCGCGGCGGCGAGCTCCTCGCCCGACACCTCGCCCTCCTCGAGGTAGCGCTCCATCAGGGCCTCGTCCGTCTCGACGACCGAGTCGACGAGCTTCTCGCGGTACTCGGCGGCCTGGTCCGCGATCTCGGCCGGGATGTCGACCGGGCTGCCCTCGCGGTCGCCCTCCGGCGACATGTAGGCCTTCATGTGGAAGAGGTCGACGATCCCCTTGAGCTCGTGCTCGTGCCCGATCGGGATCTGGACGGCGACGCAGCGGTCGGAGAGTTGGCCTCGGAGTTGCTCGAGGGACACGAAGAAGTCGGCACGCTCGCGGTCGAGCATGTTCACGAACACGACTCGCGAGAGGCCGAGCTCCTCGCACCGTGACCACAGTCGCGTCGTCTGCACCTCGACGCCGGCGACGCCGTTCACGACCATGAGCGCGCCCTCGACGACCCGGAGGGCAGCGAGCGTGTCGGCCTGGAAGCCGGGGTCGCCCGGGGTGTCGATCAGGTTGATCTTGCGGCCCTGCCACTCGAGGTGGCAGAGCGCGGCGGAGAGGGACATCTGTCGCCGGTGCTCGTCCTCGTCCCAGTCGGTCACGGTCGAGGCCTGCTCGACCGAGCCGAGGCGGTTCGTGGCCGAGGCCTGGAAGAGGAGCGCCTCGACGAGCGAGGTCTTCCCAGTCCCCCGGTGGCCGATGACGGCCACGTTGCGGATCTTGCCCGGCTCCAATGCTGGCACGGAGGCCGAGTCTAGCGGCTTGGTTTGGAGGGCTTGGCGGAGCTTCGCTCGTCGCAGGGGCGCGCTGGGCGGCACGAGCCAAGGACGCAGGGAGCGTTCGTATTGGTGGGAAATACGGGCGCGACCGAGGACGCCGGCTCGGGGCGATCCAGTGCGGTCATGCGGCCCAGCTGATGCTTCGTCAAGTCCTCCGCTGCGCCTACTCCGCTTGCGCGCGGACCATAGAAGCCGACAAACGGGCCTTCAGGCGCAGGATCGCCTTCGTGTGGAGCTGCGAGACCCGCGACTCCGTGACGCCCAGCACTTCTCCGATCTCACGCAGGGTCAGCTCCTCGTAGTAGTAAAGGGTGACGACGAGCTTTTCCCGCTCCGGCAGCCGGGAGATCGCGTCCCCGAGCGCCTCGCGAAGCTCGGTGTGGGCCATCGCCTGCTGAGGTTCGGGCGCCTGCTCGTCGGGGATGGTGTCGATCATCGCAACCGCATCGCCGCCGGAGCCGGGGCTCGACCAGAGCTCGTCGAGAGCAGCGATCGAGGAGCGCGAGATCTCGAGCAAGGACTGCTGGAACTCCTCCTCGGTGATGCCGAGCTTCGCTGCGATCTCCTCGTCGGTCGGAGCGCGGGTCAGTTTCGCCTCGAGCGCGGCGATGGCGCGCTCGATGTCACGCGCCCGCGCGCGGACCGAGCGCGGCACCCAGTCCATCGAGCGGAGCTCGTCGATGATCGACCCCTTGATGCGCGCAATCGCGTAGGTCTCGAACTTGATGTCGCGGTTGGGGTCGAAGCGCTCGATCGCGCCAATCAGCCCGAGCAGGCCGTAGGAGACGAGGTCTCCCTCGTCGACGTGTGCCGGCAGGCCGCTCCCCAGGCGCCCGGCCACGTACTTGACGAGCGGCGCGTAGGTGAGGATCAGCCGGTCACGGAGAATTCGATCGCGCGTGCGCTTGTATTCCTGCCAGAGCGCTTGCGTATCCGGCTTGTCCGCCATGGCTCAAAGAGGATAGGGACCGCTCAGGACTAGCGGAGGGCCCGGAAGGCCATTTCCCCCATCCAAACGGCCAGCGCGGCGGCCGCGATGGCGATCACCCACGCCCTGCCGCCCTCCAGCGCGGCGATGAACCCGACACCGGCGAAACCCGCCGCTAGGACGAGGAAGAGCGCTCCCAGGGGGCGGCGACGCACCCCGGTAGAATCGACGATCGTAGGGCCGTAGCTCAACTGGCAGAGCACCGGTCTCCAAAACCGGGGGTTGCAGGTTCGAGTCCTGCCGGCCCTGTACTCGCGTTCATGCGCATTCGCTGACGCCCAGCGGAGTTGCGCCCCGTTCCGGCCCCTTCGCTAATCACGCAGGAAAGGGCAGCAAACCGCTAGAGGGTGGCCCTCACTGGCCCATACGTAGCCCGCATTCTGTCGAGCCGCCGCGGCCGATCGCGCACTTGACGACCTAACGGCTCCCGACCGTGCGCCTTCAAGCGCCCCGGGTCGCCTGGCGGTCTTTGTCGGCGTATGCTCGACGAAGAGATGGCGCGCCGAGGGCTGGCAACCTGGCTCAGTGTCGCCTTCGTCGGAGTGGTGGCGATTGCCGCCGTGGCTACCGCCCTTCTCCCGGGCGAGGATTCCGACACGGCCGGCCAAGGCACTTCTTCCTCGCTCGCTACTACGGCCTCATCTGCGACCACGACACCGGCTGACGATCGACCGATAGACGCCCCCTTCTTCCTCGACCTCCGAACGGGCGAGGCCTCTCCGCTCGCGACGGAGCTCGCTAACGGCTTTCAGTTTGTAACGGCTTTCAGTTTGCGGCGTCCCGCGACGACACGAGGCTCGCCTTCGTCCGGACCGCCGACGACGGGAGCCCGCAGATCTTCATGGCGCGCATCGATGGCAGCGGGGTCAGTCAGCTGACGCACGATTCAACAGCTGCCTTGTCGCCCGCCTGGTCACCGAACGGCACGAGAATCGCCTACGTGGGGTCCGGGAGCGGGAGGGGCATTCGCAAGCTCTTCGTGCTCGATCTCGCCACCGGGGAGTCCACGCAGATCACCGACGAGACCCCCGATTGTCGGACCCTCAGTTCACCCGGACGGCTCGTTGCTCGTCTACTCAAGTTCCCGGGAGATCCGGACCGTGCCGGCGCGGCCATTGCGGGCCATGTCGGCTGGTGGCCAACGCCGACGGCACTGAACGGCGCATCATCCTGCGGATGCTGGTTCTCGCGTCCTCGGGAACCTGGTCGCCTGACGGGAGCCGGATCGTTTCGAACACAGCCGCAGCATCTGTCCTCGACATTGCGACGGGAGATAGGCGGCCGCGACGATGATCGCTGATCCACGCGTCTCCGTGCCGAGCCTTCGGTGCGCTTTGCGTTGACGCCTCATCAGCGAGGCGTGTGCCGGCACTTTCGCTCGGTACCACTTCCACCTCCGGCTGTGCTCGAGCTCGTGCGCGCGATCGCCTTGCCCTTCAGCTTGATCCTCACGTCTCGTAGTCTCGCTCTGCTCGCCCTTCTCCTCGCGTTTCTGGTCGTCCGCGGCGGGCGCCAACGACGTCCCAGGCTCTTCGCTCGCTCACCATCGTCACTCGGCACCCCGCTCTCCGCGACTCACGCCTCGGCGGTCTATCAGTCCAGCCCGACGACGTGCTTCGACGCCTTCCCGCGCGCGCCTCGTCAGCTCGAGCTCGCTGAGCGTCTGCTCACGCCTCTTTCGCCGCTTGCAAGGCCGCTAGAAACCAGTTCTGACGCTGCAATCGCGCTGCCGACCGAAGGTCAGGCATTTCGGTTCTGGCTGAAGCTCGGGACGATCAGCTTCGGAGGACCTGCGGGGCAGATTGCGATCATGCACGACGAGCTCGTCGAAAGGCGGCGGTGGATTTCCGAGCGCCGCTTTCTCCACGCCCTCAATTTCTGCATGGCGCTCCCCGGACCGGAGGCACAACAGCTCGCCTCTTACATCGGCTACTCGATGTATGGGGTTCGAGGTGCGATCACAGCCGGGGGACTCTTCGTCCTACCGTCCTTCGCCCTCCTCTGTGTCATGAGCGCCATCTATGTCGAGTACGGCGAGGTCACAGCCGTTGCAGGAGTGGTGCGAGGACTCGGCGCTGCAGTGATCGCCCTCGTCTCAGCAGCCGTTCTCCGCGTTGGAGGACGCGTGATCCATACGCCCGCGGCGCTAGCGGTGGCGGCACTCGCGTTCGTGCTGTTGGTCGGGGGAGTGCCGTTTCCCCTGATCGTCGCCTTGGCAGGGCTCCTGGGTTTCGTGGTCGGACGAACAAGACCGAGCCTCCTCGGCAAGCCAGCGGACCACGAAGATGACGAATCAGGTGTGCGTCCTGAGAGTGGGCTGCGACGACGTTTCGTGAAGACGCTTCTGATTTGGCTCGTCCCACTCTCCGTGCTGCTCCTCGCCGGAGGTCTTGTCGGTGAGCTTGCCGGGTTCTTCACGCTTGCGGCGCTCGTCACCTTCGGCGGGGCCTACGCGGTCCTTCCTTTTGTTGCCGATGCGGCAGTCAATCGGTTCGGCTGGCTTTCGGCAGACGACATGGTCGCGGGTCTTGCGCTGGGAGAGTCCACGCCCGGCCCGCTCATCATGGTCAACACCTTCGTCGGCTTCCTCGCCGGGTACAACGTCGAAGGCGGACTGGCCTGGGGACTTGTCGGAGCGTCGATTGCGACGCTCTGTACGTTCGTTCCCTCCTTCGTCTTCATCATCAGCGGCGCACCGCTCATCGATCGGATGCGGACAACGGGTGCGTTCGCATCACGCATCTGAACGGGATCACGATTCCGTCGTCGATGTGCCGGCCTCGCCGATCTTCGTCGCGCGTCACGCCGCTTGTTTCGGAAGGCAATCCGACTTCGTGCATCGTCTCGCCCAGCGTTCGTCGCGCGTGCGCTCAGAGTCGGCGTCGTCACGCGTTTCTAGCCGAGCTGACCTCAGATTCGAGCCGCGCCGTCTGCTTCTAAGGCAAGGCCTTCAGCGGGTTCAGCGCGAGCGCGGGTCGAGCTGGGCGCTCACTTCACCGGCCTTACCGATTTTTTCGACCACGGCTAAGCGCTCGTTTTCCTCGACGATCTTCTCCACGCCGGAAAGCTCGTGTCCGAGAGCGATAGGGAATTGGACCGGCGAGCTGCGGATGCGCTCGTACTCGCCCACGCTGAGCTTGATCGTGGCCGTACATTCGAGATCGGCGCACTCGCAGAGGAGCTCCAGCTCACCCGCGGTCTCGCTCAACGACTCGATGCGCTCGTTCACCTCGCGGCAAAGCGCCTGGTTGCGTGCTGCCTTGACCGCCCGGATGCCGCCGTCCTTTTCCATGAAAACCCCTTTCCAGCAGAGAGCAGATAGATGTGCTCCGCCGGAGAAGCGCCTCTGACGAACTCGCCGGATTCCGGCTGACGTCGAAAAGGGTGGGCGCGAAAGAAGAACCGCCGCGACGGCGGGTGCAGGGTATCGCCTTTTGAAGACCGATGGCCGGATTGCCTAGGGCCGCAATGACTCGCCCAGCTCGCCCAACTCGTCTTCGATGTTCGACTTGATCTGTTCGAGCGCGTCGATCAGCGAGCTCGGTTCAGCGGCGGCCGCCCCGCGCAGCCCATCCAGCTTCCCGCAGCACGCAGCGTGAAGCTCGCGCAGGTGTTCGGCTTGCCCCTCGTCTCCGGCCACGTCCCACGGGTGTTCCCCTCGTGCCGCCCGCAGAAACGGTTTCACGCCAGACCTCGGCCTGGGCTGCCCGCTCGCAGCTGTTCGAGCTCACCCACAAGGCGACACAGGCCTGAGTCGTCTTGAGGTCGCTAAACGAAGAGCCCCGCAAGCGCGGAGCTCTCGTTGCCTTTCGTCCCTGGCGTTTGGCTACATCTCGCAAGCGGGAACCCCAGGGATGAGCTGGATCGAGACGCCGTTTGGGTTCGGGCCGAACGCCCCGAGGTGAACGTTCATGTGCAGATTGACAAACGCAACGCACGGGGCGTGGTGGCTCACTCCGGCGCCGAACTCGTGCGTTCCTGCTGGTGTCGTGATCGAGTGGACATGGCGGGGGACGGTTTGGGCAGCTGCAGGCCCGGCCACGGCCAGAGCGACGGCGATCGTCCCGAGAACAGCAAGGCGCCGCATGACTCCTCCTAGCGTCGATGGAAGGCGAGTCTGAAGGACGGGCCAATTCGTGTCAATCGAGGCATAGTTCCGAGAATTAGGGGCTGCCCGGGCTCCAGGTTTGTCCACGACGGCTTCTGCTCAGAATCGCTTCATGCCCTACACGAAGACACACCTGTGGGACGTGGAGAATCAGGCGCCGAAATTCAACATGCCGGCGGAGATGGAGGCGCGGTTCGCCCGCACGGCGCTGGAAGGCAAGACGCTGGGCATGTCGCTGATGAAGCTCGCCCCCAACTTCCGGATTCCGTTCGGCCACAAGCACGAGCACCAGGAGGAGATCTACGTCGTCGTGCGCGGCTCGGCGCGGGTCAAGGTGGACGACGAGATCGTCGAGCTCGGGCAGTGGGATGCGATCAGGTTCGACGAGGACACGATGAGAAACATGGAGGCTGGCCCCGAAGGGGTCGAATACCTCGCCTTCGGGGCGGGCGAGGATCCCTTGGACGCGGACATGGCGCCCGGGCTGGTGGAGCGACTAGGAAAGCCGCTCCGCACTTCCGACGTTAGTGCCTTAGGCTCGCGGGTACGCGTACGGGAAACAAAGTGAGGAGCTAGCTGATGAAGCCATTCCTACTGCTCGCCGGGATCGGAGCGGCACTTGCCTACTTCTTCGACCCGCAGAACGGCGCCCGCCGGCGCAACATGACCCGTGACCGCACGCTTGCCTTCTTCCGCCAGGGCGGCCGCAAGGCCGAGGGGGCGGGCCGCGCCGTCGGCTCGCAGGCCTCCGGGCTGAAGCAGAAGGCCACGCACCTCCGCGAGGAGGAGAAGCCGCAGCCCGACGACGTCACGCTCGCGCGCAAGGTCGAGACCGAGATCTTCCGGCCCGAGGACGCCCCCAAGGGCCAGGTCGACGTGAACGTCGAGAACGGGATCGTCTTCCTCCGTGGCGAGGTCGAGCGGCCCGAGATCATCAAGGACCTCGAAGGCCGCGCCCGCAAGGTGCAGGGCGTCCGCGAAGTCGAGAACCTGCTCCACCTTCCGGGCTCGCCTTCGCCCGCCGCAAAGGGCAAGGCGAGATAGCCCAGAAATGCGCGAGGCGGGCCGAAGCCCGCCTCGCGCTCACGGCCGCAGAGCCGTCTTACGCCGAGATCTGCTGGACGACTTCGCCGGTCTTCTCGTCGTCCGCCGCGCGAGCGACGTCCGCCTGAGAGACGATTCCGACGACGCGGTCGCCTTCAACGACCGGGATCCGGCGAACCTGGTGCTGCGCCATCAGCTGCAGCGCTCGGTCGAGGTCCTCGTCCGCTGTAACCGTGACGAGATCCTTCGATGCCACGTCCCGCACCGTGGTGCTGGTGACGTCGCGGCCTTCCGCAACCGCGCGAATGATGATGTCGCGGTCGGTCACGAGGCCGACCAGCTTGCCACCCTCGACGATCGGCACCGGCCCGACGTCCTCACGAGCCATGACCTTCGCTGCATCGACCAACGTGGCCGTGGGCTCGCAGGTCGTCGGGTTGCTCGTCATGACGTCTCGTACCTGCCCCATGTTTTCTCCTTTCCTGCGTGCGCCGGCGTCTAGCGCCGGTCGACGAACGAAAACGGGCCCATGCGGGCCTTCGTCTTCCCTTCTCGTCCCTTTCTGAAGAACAGCCGCATCGTCGCGCCGATGCCGCCGGCAACGACGAAGCCCGTCGCGAGCGCGCCGGCCGCGACCACCGGAAGCCGCTCGCGGAGCCTGGCGCTGACGTCCGTGGCCTCGCCGATGCCCGCGCGCAAGTCTTCGACCGCGTCTGCGAGCTGCTCGCGCTCGACAGCGATGTCGCGCCGAACGTCCTCGGTCTTGCGGGTGTTAGTGCGAGCCATTCGCCTTGATCGCCTCCGTCGTCAGCTTCGCTTCGGCAACAGCCTGCTCGGGAACGGGCGGCGTGCCCTTCTTGATCGCGCGCACCGCGAGGAGCGCGAGCACGAGGGTGACTAGGAGAAGCGCGCCGAACACGATGAGGAGAGCGGCCCACGTCGGCAGGACGAGCGCGAGGGCAGCAGCGCCTGCGGCGAGACCAAATCCGAGCGCGAAGAGAAGAAAGACTCCCGCCCCGATGCCCAGCCCCACGCCCATGCCGAGCGCAGCGACCTTGCTCTTGAGCTCGAGGCTCGCGAGCTCCATCTCGAGCCGGGCAAGCGCGCTCGCATGCTCGGCGACTTCCTTGACGGCGGGGCCCACGCCCTTGCGCTCAGTCTCTTGGGTGTGCATGCCCTCTCCAGTCGATGAGCTTCGCGAGCAGGACGCCCGCGGCGCCGGCGGCCACGACGATCAGCAGCGGGCTCGGGCCGCCGTTTTGCTTCGGACGCTTGCCGTGCTGGGGGCCGGACGGGCGCACGACGGACTCGCCGGGGACCTGGTCGGTCGGCGCCTCGCCGCGCGCCCGGGCCACAATCAGGCTCGGCTTGAGCTTGCGCAGGAAGGCGGCGTCCTCGGCGAGGGAGGGCGCGAGCTTCGCGCGCAGCCCACCTGCGTGGGCAGCGCGGCGCGAGAGCCTCTGCAGGCCTTCAGCCCCCCGCTCGACTGCAGCGTCCGCACGCGTCATTTCTTCGCCGGCGGCTGCTCGCCGGTGGCGACGCGCCAGATCTTGGATGCCAGACGGCGCGCAACCATGGTCGCGGCGGCGCCCAAACTCGCGTACAAACCGGTCCAGAGCGCTTTCCTCAGCACTCTTAGTAGTTCACCGAAGAGCGCACCCGCCAAACCCGGGCTACGATGGACAGACGCCCTCTTAGCTCAGTTGGTAGAGCACCTCCATGGTAAGGAGGGGGTCTCCGGTTCGAGTCCGGAAGAGGGCTTGTTCACCCGTTTTCGCGGAACGCCGCCCTTTGCGCCTTCTCTGAACTGAAGCGAGCTATGGTCGCGGCTTGGGCCTCGTCCAACCACGACCAGGAGGAAACGATGAGCGCGAAGAAAGCCACACAGAAGTCCCGAATGCGCACCAGCGCGACCAATAAGAAGTCCAAGGGTTTCTCGGCCGAGGAGCGCGCCGCGATGAAGGAGCGGGCGCAGGAACTGAAGGCGGAGGCGCGCGCTGCGGACGGGGAAAAAACCCTCCTCGCGAAGGTCGCGGAGATGCCGCCGGCCGATCGCAAGATGGCCACGCGGGTGCATGAGATCGTCAAAGCCAACGCGCCGGCCCTGATGCCGAAGACCTGGTACGGAATGCCCGCGTACGCCAAGGGTGACAAGGTGCTCTGCTTCTTCCAGAGCGCGCACAAGTTCAAGTCCAGGTACGCGACGATCGGGTTCACCGACGAGGCGAACCTCGACGCAGGCGCCATGTGGCCGACGTACTTCGCGCTGAAGGAACTGACCGCTGACGACGAGAAGAAGCTCGCCGCTCTGGTGAAAAAAGCGGTGAGCTAAAGCGCGATGAGTTCAGCTCTCTCCGAGAGTCGTAGCGCTGAACCCGCAACAAAGGAGGCGTGATGGGCAAGCTGGTCGTCACCGAGTTCGTGTCGCTCGACGGTGTCATGCAAGCGCCTGGCGGCGAGGAATTCAAGTATCCGGGCTGGAGCTTCGAATTCGACCGCGGCGAGGACGGGAATCAGTTCAAGCTCGACGAGACGCTCGAGACCGAGGCGCTGCTGCTCGGTCGCGTGACGTACGAGAGCTTCGCCGGGGCGTGGCCGGATCGCGAAGGCGAATTCGCCGACAAGTTCAACGCGATGCCCAAGTACGTCGTCTCGTCGACGCTCGAGGATCCCGAGTGGAACAACACCACGGTCGTCAAGGGCGACGTCGTCAAGGAGGCCACGAGACTGAAGAAGGAGATCGAAGGGATCCTCCAGACGCCGGGGAGCCTCCGTCTCGTGCACACGCTGCTGGAGCACGACTTGGTCGACGAGCTCCACCTGATGGTGTTCCCGGTGATCCTCGGAACCGGGCGGCGGCTGTTCGGTGAGACGACCGATAAGACGGACTGGCGGCTCACCGAGGCGAAGCCGGTGGGGCCCGACGGCGTGCTGGTCCTGGTCTACGAGCGAGCGAGATGAAGCGGCTCATCCTGGCCACGTGAGCGCCGATCTCGAACGACTCGCCCTGCGGCTGGTCGGTGCATGGACCACCAAAGCGACTCATCCGGCCCTCCCAGGAACGATGGTCAGCGGAACCGCCGAAGTGCAGTTGCTCGAAGGGGAGCGGTTTCTGATCTTCCGCTCACGCGCCGACCACCCCGACTTCCCCGATTCGATATCGATCATCGGCGAGACCGGCGGTCTCCAGTGGCACTACTTCGACTCGCGCGGCGTCCACAGGATCTACGAGCTCCGCGTCACCGGCGACGGGTGGGAAATCACGCGGAACGCGGCCGGAAGTGACGTGCCGGAGACCGGACGTGAGGCGCCGGCGTTCTCGCAACGACTCACGTTCACGTTCGAAGACGATGACAAGACGATGGAGGGGCGATCGCAGATCTCGCACGACGACGAGACGTGGCAGGACGACCTCCAGATCACGTACCGCCGAGTCCATGGCTCCTGAGCCCGCCTCGGTCGCCCGAAGCGTGATCGACGCCAACCGGTACATGGCGCTCGGCACGGCTGACGAGGCCGGGCATCCATGGGTCTCGCCCGTGTGGTTTGCGGCCGTGGACTTCCGGAACTTCCACTGGGTCTCGTCGCCCGACGCGAAGCACTCGCGAAACCTCGCCGCTCGTCCCGAGGTTGCGATCGCCATCTTCGACTCGTCCGTCCCGGTGGGCGGCGCGCAGGCCGTGTACATGAAAGGCATGGCCAAGGAGCTCACGGAGGCTGAGCTCGAAGCGGGTCTCGAGGTCTTCGACCGCGTCTCCCGACGTGACATCGGTCGTGCTTTCGCACTCAGCGACGTACAACAACCGGCACTCTTCCGGCTCTATCGCGCGACCGTTTCGGAGCACTGGCTTCTGATCCCGGGCCGGGATCCGGACCGTGGCTCGGGCGTCGATCGCAGCGAGCGTGTGTCGCTCGATTGACAGATCCGGTCGGCCGCTACGCCCGCACGCGATAGCGAAGGAAGACCGTTCCGTTGCCGAAGCAGCGTTCGCCCGCCAGCTCCAGCTCCAGGCGGACATCGTCGGGAAGAGACGGCTTACCGCCTCCCACGACCACAGGGACCACGAGGAGATGAAGCTCGTCGACCAGCCCTGCCTGAAAGGCGTGCGCGGCGAGCGCGGGCCCGCCAACGGTGAGATCCCGCCCGGCCTCCGCCTTCATGCGTCGGACGCCTTCGGCGTCGAAGTCTCGCTCGAGTTGGGTCTTGGCCGTGAAAGGGGCCCCCAGGGTGCGCGAGTACACCACTTTGTCGGCCGCCTGCCACAGCGCCGCAAAGTCGTTGATGTAGCGCGGTTGTCCCTCCAGGGCCACGGTCTCCCAGTACGTCATGACTTCGTACAGCCGACGCCCGTACAGGTAGGTCCCGACCGGTCGCACGAGGTCGTTGACGAACGTGTGGACCTCTTCATCCGGCTCGCCCCAGTCGAACGTGCCCTGGGCGTCCTCGATGTAGCCGTCCAGCGACTGGATCGCGACGTAGATGAGCTTGCCCATCTCGGCCCTCAGCGCTTCGCCGGCAGTGAACGAGCAAAGCCCACGCCCAGATCCACCCACTTGGCGAGCTGACGCTTCGTTCGCAGGTGCTCGGGCGCAACGCGGAGCCAGCCCTTCATCGTGCGTCCGCGCATCTCCATGTAGCGGGCCTCCGTCTTCTCGACGAGCCTTTCCGCCCCGGCCGGGTCGACGTGCACGAGGATTCCGCCCTGGCCGCTCGCGCCGATCGCCATGTTTCCGCCGACGAGAAAGGCGAGGCCGCCGAACATCTTCTTTTCCGTCAGTTTCGGCTCACGGCCGATGAGCTCCCGGATGCGATCGGCCAACTCCTCGTCGTACGCCACACCCTCGATCGTAAGCGATGATTTCCGGACGCGAGCGGCGTCTATTCAGAAGACGAAACCTGCGAGGGAGGCTGAGATGAGAGACAGATTCACCACGTGCCTGTGGTTCGACGGGCAGGCCGAAGAGGCGGCCGAGTACTACACCTCGATCTTCCCGAAGTCGAAGATCGGTGAGATCGGCCGCTACTCGGAGGCGGGCCCGGGTGTCCCCGGGTCGGTCGTGGCCGTCGAGTTCGAGATGAACGGCGAGAAGTTCGTCGGCCTGAACGGCGGGCCCGAGTTCAAGTTCAACGAGGCGATTTCGTTCCAGATGTTCTGCAAGGACCAGGACGAGGTCGACCACTACTGGAACACGCTGACCGAGGAAGGCGAGGAGAGCGTGTGCGGCTGGCTCAAGGACAAGTACGGCGTGTCCTGGCAAGTCATCCCGGAAGGCCTCCTCGAGTTGATCAGCGACCCGGACCCGCAGAAGGCCAAGCGGGCGACGGAGGCCATGCTGTCGATGCGCAAGCTCGACATCGCGGAGATCAGAAGAGCCCACGCGGGCGAGGAGGCGAACGTCAGCCGCTGAGCCAGGCTCACCTCTCCCCCGGCCCGCTTCGCGCTCGTACGGCGGCGCTGAGCTAGCGCTTGGGCTTCACGGCCCAGAGGCGATCGACGCCGTGCATGAGAAGGCGCCCGCCATTGCCCGAGACGGGCACGTACCGACCACGCGGGAACGTCCACAACGTTCGGCCCGAACGCCAGTGCCACGCCGTGATGCGCTTGTTGAAGCTCGCTGCGTACACGACTCCCGCAACGACCTGGATCGCGCCCGACACGGACCCTCCGGGCCGGCGCTGCCAGAGGATGCGCCCGGAACGTGCATCGACGGCCGACACCACGCCGGCGTAGTTGCCGACGTACACGCGGCCTCGGTAGTACGCCGGAGACGAGTACATGTAGCTGCCGCTCGGGATGCGCCACAGGAGCCGTCCGTTCGCCGCCGAGAGGGCCGAGAGCCCCGAGAAGACGGAAGGCGCGAAGACACGTCCCTGCGCAACGGCGACGGTCCCGTACACGCGTGTTCCCGCACTTCCGGTCCACAGACGGCGCCCCGTGCGCACGTTCAGCGCGTGGACCCGGCCCGCGTAGTCGCCGATGTACAGGCGCTGGCCCACGATGGTCGGGCTCGACGTGATCTTGGCAGCCCCTGAGAAGACCCAGCGGGACTTGCGCCGCTTCAGGTCGACGGCGTACACCCTTCCTCCCTCGTCGGCGACGTAGGCCATGTCTCCGATGACGACGGGTGAGGGCTCCGCGCGCCCTGTGTCGTACCGCCATCTCACCTTGCCGGTCTTCATCGAGACCATGGAGACGTGGCCCGGTTCCTTCATGGCCACGACGAGCTGCCGGCGCACGGGATCAATCGCGGGAGAGGCGGCGCTCACTGTGCCAATGCGCTTGCGCCAGAGGACGCGCCCGTTCCGCATGTCGAGGGCGAAGACGTGGCCGGACAGGTTCGCGACGTAGGCGACCCCCTCCCAGACGACCGCAGGAAACTCGAGCAAGGTCTGCACGTGGCGATTCCACACGACCCGGAACGGTGGACGCAGGCGGATTCCGGGGTGTGCCTGCGTTCGCGCCGGAGTCACGCCGTACATCGGCCACTGCAGGTCACGCCGCCACAGCCGGACGGTGCTGCTTTCGCCGTCCGCGAGCCGAAGCGGCACCGTGCGCTCGATGTAACGGCGGGCCGATACACGGGCGCGCACACGTTCCTCCGTCTCGACGGCGAGCCGTGCCACCCCTCGCGCGTTCGACCGCGTCGAGCTGCCGCCGATGTCCACGACGGCCTCGCGCACGCGTCGACCCGTGTCTCCGTCGAGCACGCGAACGATCATCTGCGGCTCGGGCTCCGCGGTGACTGTCGGGGGAATGCGCGGCGGCGGAGGCGGAGGCTGGGTCGGCGTCGCCTCGTCCGAATCCCCTACGGAGCAGGCGGACATGGCAAGCACGACGGATGCGAGTGCGAGGCGGCGCAGCAAGGACTAGACCCTCTCGATTCGGGTCAGGCTACCCATCGCTCGAAGGACGCAGCGATACGATCGCGCACGTGACGCCCTCCGAGCTCATTCCGATCGTCGGCCTCGGCGCGGGCACCCACGCCAAGTCTCTTCTCGACGCGATTCGATCCGCGAACGTCTACGACCCGAAGGCGATCGTCGACGACGATCCGGAACGTGCGGGCGACGAGATCCTCGGCGTTCAGGTCGTCTCCGCCGCCGACAGCTTGGAGGGCTTTCTCAACGACGGCGTACGGCACGCGTTCACCGGCGTCGGCGGAACGACCGACAGCGGGCCGCGTCGGCGCGTGTTCGAGCGCCTGCGCGACGCCGGCTTCGAGTTGCCGCCCATCGCGCACGCGACGGCGAGCATCTCTCCGGACGCCCAGGTCGGCCCCGGCGCGCAGATCTTCGCGTACGCCGTCGTGAACGCCGGAGCGGAGATCGGCGCCGGCGTGATCGTGAACACGGCGGCGATCGTCGAGCACGACTGCCGCATAGGCGCGCACGCACACATCGCGCCAGGCGCTCTCCTCGCCGGCCTCGTCACCGTCGGCGAGGGCGCACACGTCGGCATCGGCGCGGCCGTCATCGAGGGGATCCGCATCGGGAACGGCGCTCTCGTCGGCGCCGGCGCCGTCGTCATCCGGGACGTCGAGGACGGCGCGCGCGTCGTCGGCGTTCCGGCCAAGCCGCTCGCATAGCGCACGAGCCTTCTTAAGTCGGCTCGCCCTCGCCCCAGTCGCCGCGTGCGTCGTTGTAGACGCCGCCGCCCCGCAGCAGGACCGGGACGGTGCGGACGAGGATCTTCGTGTCGAGCCAGAGTGAACGGTGCTCGACGTACCAGATGTCGAGCAGGATCCGCTCGGGCCACGTCAAGAGATTCCGCCCGCGCACCTGCGCCCAGCCGGTGAGACCGGGCCGCACCTCGAGACGCCGTCTCTGCAAAGACGTGTACTGCTCGACCTGGTAGCGAAGCGTCGGCCGGGGCCCGACGATGCTCATGTCACCGCGCAGGACGTTCACGAGCTGTGGGAGCTCGTCCAGCGCCGACTTGCGGAGAAACGATCCGACGCGAGTGATGCGGGGGTCGTCTTGCGCCGTGAGCCAGCCCGCGCCGGTGGTGTGCGCGTCGACGACCATCGTCCGAAACTTGAACATCGTGAAGTCGCAGCCATCCTTGCCGACGCGCGTCTGGCGCAGCACGACCGGGCCGGCACTCTCGAGACGAATCGCAACGGCTGCGCCGGCGAGAAGCGGCGACGTGACGACGAGGCCGGCCGTCGAAAGAAGGACGTCCACGGCCCGCTTGACGCGTTCGTAGCCGCGCTTCGTCATCGCCGCGGCGTCCACGTGGTTTCCGGCCCGCGACGAAGCGAGCGCGCGAGGCCCGCGACGGACGCGGCCGTGACGACGAGGTAGTACCAAGCCGCGCCGGCGACGGGCGCGCCGGGGCGTTTTCTGCCGATCGCCGCGGCCGCGAGGAACGCGAGCTGAGCGCGGAAAAGGGCGCGGGCTGCACCGTCGCGCCGCGCGAGGAACGCGGTTGTACCGAAGAGGACGAGATGGAGCGGTCCCGTCGCGTAGCGGATCACGCGATGCGAGACGAGGGCGGCGAAGTAGAGCGGCGGCTGCCCGCGCGGATCGGCGAGCCCGCCGGAGAGGACCTCACCCCAGGCCTGCGACAGCATGCGCACCTTCCTCGGCCATTCGGCCTGCGAGGTCGGCAGACCCTTCTCGCGCGCGCGTGCGCGCGGGTCGTACACGGAGCGGAGGCCCCGCCGCCTCAGGCGGTAGGGCAGCCCGAGGTCGTGACTGCGTCCCGGCTCGAGCTCGACGAACGCTGAACGGCGAACGGCGTAGATCCCTCCGTTTCCGGCCGTGATCGACCCGCACATGGATTCCTGCTCGCGCAGCCAGAGCTCGTAGCTCCAGTAGAGACCCTCGCGGTTGGCACCGTTGCCGGCGTCCTCGAGCTGAAGGCGCCCGCAGACGTACGCGACCTCGGGGTCGGCGAGGTTGCGAACCAGCTTGCGAAGGGCGTCGGGCTCCCAGGACGAGTTGGCGTCCGTGAACGCCACCACCTCGCTCGTCGTCGCTCCCACTCCGGCGTTCTGGGCGGCCACCTGGCCCATCCGTGGCAGGTCGAGGAGGCGGACGCGCAGGTCGCCGAAACTGTCCACGATCTCCCCCGTTCCGTCGGATGACCCGTCGGAGGCGACGAGGATCTCGAGCCGTCCGTGCGGATAGTCGAGACGCAGGGCATTCTCGATCCGCTCGCGAATCGCGTCCTCCTCGTCGTGCGCGGCGATGACGAGAGCGACGTCGGCCATGAAATCGTCGTCCAGTCGTGGCCGGTACCGGCGGACCCGCGCGGCCGCCGCGGCCGCCAGCGGGTAACCGACGTGCGTCCAGCCGATGAGCGCGAGCGATCCCCACGCGAGCGCACGAAGCACCATGCGGCGAGTCTAGTGGCCCCCGTCGCGCTCTCTCTCGGACGTCGGGTCGATCAAGCCGCGGCCCCGCGCCTGCTCCCACGCCCCGACGACGAGCCCGGTGACGTGGCCGTGGTCGCGCGTCTGGATCGCCTTGCCCAGGTACAGGAAGAGCGTCCCGACCAGCGCCCACCAGAGCGCTGCCTTGTACCGGAAGGTCTGCGGCATGTTCTTCTTGTGGAGGTAGAACTGGTTGCCGAGGTACATGCGCTGGAGGTCGTACGGCGCCAGGCGCTGCGCGGGCGCTTTCAGGTGGTCGATGCGAGCCTCGGGCGTGAGAACGAGCAGGTAGCCGCGCTTCCCCACGCGGTAGGAGAAGTCGACGTCCTCCTTGTAGGCGTAGCCGCGGAGATTCTCGTCGAAGCGCTCGTGCTCGAACACCGCCCGCCTGTACGACATGAACAGGCCGGTGAAGAACTCGAGCGTGCGGACGCGCGACGAGGACACGATGGTCTCGGCGTAGAAGCCCGCGCGCATCTTCCCGCTCGCTTCGGGCCACCACCCTCCCATGCCGAACAGCCGTCGCCACCAGATCACGAGCTTGTGCGGAATGGCGGGCCGCAGCGGAACCCCGCACACTCCGCCGAGCTCGGGACCCCACCGCTCGTACTCCGCGAGGATCTTCTCGTGCCCGTCGGGAGCGATCAGGACGTCGTCGTCGATCAGGAAGACGGGATCGCCCGTGGTCCGGTCGATGCCGACGTTGCGCTGCGAGGGGAGGCCGCGCGGCGCCGGGTGCACGTAGTCGAGTGCGAGCCCGGCGTCGGCGCAGAGCTTCTCGATCTCCGCACGAGCCGGCGCCTCCCCACTCGAGTCGACGATGCAAAGCTCATGCGGGAGCACGGTCTGCTCGACCAGGCTCCGAACGGCGTTCAGGAGGTACTCGGGCCGCTCGTGCGTGGCGATCACGAAGCACGACTCGGCCCTGCGTCGATCGCTTTTCATAGCGCGCGGGCGAGCCTAAAGGTCTGGCGGTACGGTCTGCGCATCGTGAGGCGCCGAAAGACCTTGGCCGACGTGACAGAGCGTTGAAGGGCGTCGTCCTCGCCGCCGGCCCGGGCCGCCGTCTGCATCCGCTGACGGACTCGCTTCCGAAGACCCTCCTGCCCGTGGCCGGCGAGGACACGATCCTCGACCTCGCGCTCGCGAACCTGCGAGCCGTCGGCGCCGAGCACGTGGTCGTCGTTACCGGCTTCGCATCGCAACGGATCGAGGAGCGGGCCCCGAAGCTCGAGCACCGCCACGGAGTGCGAATCGAGCTCCTCTTCAACGAGCGGGCCGAGGAGTGGAACAACGCCTACTCCCTCTGGCTCGCCTGCGAAGCCATCGACCAGACGGTCTTGCTCCTGAACGGGGACACCGTCCACCCGAGCGCCGTCGAGGAAGCTCTCCTCGCCGCGGGTGGCGCGGCCATCTCCATCGCCGTCGACGACACAAAGCCGCTGGGCGACGAGGAGATGAAGGTTGCAGTCTCCGCCGCAGGTCACCTCGCCAAGATCAGCAAGCGGCTCGATCCGAGGGCGGCGGCCGGGGAGTACATCGGAGTGACGCTGATCGAGCCCGCCGCCGCGGAGCCCCTCGCGGCTGCCCTCGAGCGGACGTGGCGACGTGACCCCGCCCTTTACTACGAAGACGGGTTCCAGGAGTTCGTCGACGCCGGCGGTGAGATCGGAACGGTTCCGATCGGCGCGCTCGAATGGGTCGAGGTGGACGACGCCGCCGACCTCGAGCGTGCGCGCGAGATCGCGAGCCTCTAGGAGGCTTCGGCCGAACCCGGGGTTTCGCGCCGGCGAGCGACGACGTACGCCACGCCGCCGATGACCGCGAGACCGATCATCGAGATGAGTCTGTCGACGGCGCTGACCACGAAGCCGACGGAGGCGGACAAGCCGACGAGCGGGCTGAAAGCCGCGGCGAGCGCCTCGGCGGCGCCGAGTCCGCCGGGAAAGAATCCGAGAGTCGTCGCGATCACGGCGGCCACCGTCAGCGTGAGTGCCTGCGTCGCACCGGCGTCGTACCCGAACGCAAGGAGCAGGAGGTAGAGCCGTCCGGCTTTGACGGCGATGGCAGCCGACGCACGCACGCAGGCGGCGAGCAGCAGCCGGAGACTCGCGAGAGACGTGCGTTCCAGCTTGAGAAGGACGAACGCGAGCACGAGTAGCGCGAGCCCGGCCGCCGCGAGAACGCCACCCACCACGAGCTCGTCGGAAGCGATCAGCACGCCGCTGGCGAGCGCGCACGTCATCCCGACGAAACAGAGGCCGACGATTCCGGTGGAGAGCGCGATCCGTCCGTAGGACCCGCCCAGGCTGCGAAGCGCGTGCGCGCGCACGAGTATCGCCCCGGGGATGGGAAGCATGTTCGCAGCGGTCGCGAGGTAGCCGACGCGCAGCGCGGCGGGGAACGAGACCTTGTACTCGGCGACGGCGGCGGCCACCTGGTACTCGGCCGCGTTCAGGACGAGCGTGAGGGGAACGCCGACGAAGCCGACAACGGCCAGGAGCTCCCAGCGTGGATCCTGCTCGACCTCCGGAAGGCTGAGAAGGGCGACGACGAAGCCCCCGACGAAGAGCACGAGCGCGGCGGCGAAGACCACTCGCCGGCGAGTGGCATCCGTCGGGCCTCGCCGCCACTCTGCGAAGGCGGCGAATCGACGTGCGAGGGACGCGGCGAAGTTGCGCAACGTCCTTACCCGACCGCCGACAGATGCTCGCCGATCAAGGCGTCCAGACGTTGCGAGCTCTCGGCGAGCGCCGGCCGCCGCTCCTCGATCCGCTGCCAGAAAGCGCTCGGGTCAGAGACAAGCTGCGAGCGCCTGCGCCGCCACCGCCGCCGGGTCGAACGAGCGCGCGTTGTGCACGTAGTCCGACAGCCCGAGGTCCTCGTAGGCGCTCCAGCTCTTGCGCTCGTAGCCGAGATGGACGGCGGGGACGCCCGCGAGCAAGGACTGCACCGCTCCGTGCAACCTCGTCGAGACGACAACGCCGGGCGAGCCGTTCTCGAGAAGATCCAGCAACCGTCCGTCGCTTCGCACGCCGAGCCGCTCGTAGAGGCTGACGTCACTCTTGGTCCCCAGGCCTTCGGCCTGCGCCGCCCACGTGACCTCGCCGAGCCGGCTTGCCAGCTCGACGAGATGCTCCTCGTACGCCTTGCCGTTCGTCAGCTCGCGCCCGACGAGCACGACCCGGTCGCCGTTCGATGTTTTCCCGTTTCCCTGCGCGAGCTGCTCGCTGAGCTGCAAGACGGCGAGGTCGGAGAAGCGCTGCACCGGCAAGCGCGGGCCGAGCTCGTCGACGCTTCGATCGTCACGCACGCAAACGAGGTCGATTCGCTGCAGCAGCCGGCGAACGAGCGCACCGACCGGCCCGCGGAGCGGACCGATGCTCTGGGGCAGGTAGACGGTGGGCACAGTGGCCCGCGACGCGGCTGCAAGCTGCGGGACGTGGTTGAGAAGCGTGCCGAGCGACGCGACGGTCGTGCCCGTGCGCAGGTACCCGCCCCCGACCGCGACGATCGCATCGGCACGGGCCAGCACGTCGGGGAGTTGCCCGAGCTTCAGACGCCGGCCGCTGCCGACGTAGACGGCCGACGCGGCGAGTTGCCCGGCCGCTGGCACCATGGCTGGGGACGGGCGCCGGCCCGGCACTCCTATTTGGTGGACGTGAGGGAGGTCGCCGAACGAGGCGGCGTCCAGGGCGAACACCTCGCAGTCGCGTCCGGCGAGCGCCTGCGCGCTCGAGGCGCTCCAGCGAGAGATCCACGAGCAGGCCGTCGCCCGCGTTGCGGCGACTGTAGGCGTGAATGACGGCGACCAAGCTGCGGCCCTACGTCGCCGAGGTGGTGCGCAAGGCACCCCGCCTCGTGATTACGCTCGGGAGCGCGATGGTGCCAAGGCCGGCCGACTGCCTCTCATGAGATCGATGAAGAGCACGCTCTGGAGCGTGATCGGAAGCCGACGGTGGGTGAATCGTCAGGTCGAGCGGGTCGCCGAGACGGTGCACGACGCCAGGATCCTCGAGCTCGGAAGCGGCCGACGCGACCTCGGTGCGGACACCTATTCGATGCGATCCTTCTTCGATCCGTCGAACGAGTTCGTGCAGTCGGACGTCGTGCCCGAGTACGGGCACGCCATCGTCGACGCAACCACGATGGACTTCGACGGCGAGTTCGACGTCATCCTCTGCTCGAGCGTGCTCGAGCACGTCTACGACGCGCGCGCCGCGGTCGACCGTATTCATCGCGCCCTCAAACCTGGCGGCCGCGCCGTGATCAGCGTTCCGCACCTCTTCCCGTATCACGACGAGCCCGAGGACTTCTGGCGGTTCACGGAACACTCGGTTCGGCGCATGCTCGCGGAGTTCGCGGACGTCGACGTCAAGCATCGGGGACCGCGGCGCTTCCCGTTCACGCTCTTCATCGTCGCGACGAAGTAGCTCCCGATCTTCGCAGCGAAACCTCGATGAGCTCCTGGTAGCGCCGGGCGGTGACCGCGACGTCCAGCCTCTCGCGCGCGTGTGCCTGCGCAGCCTCCGCCCATGTGGACGCCTCCTCGGGGTGCGCGAGCACGCGCCGCAGCGCTTCGGCAAGCGCGGGCGAATCGTCCGGCTGCACGAGGAGGCCGGTCTCTTCCGAGGCGATGTGCTCGGACAGTCCCCCGAGCCGCGATGCGATCACGGGGACGCCGGCCGCCATCCCCTCCGCCATCACGACCGGAGTGCCGTCGGCGTCGCCGTCGCGGGCGATGCGCGAAGGGATGACGAGAGCGTGCGCGCGACGAAGCTCATCTGCCACCCGGCCGGACCCCTGCCGGCCGGCAAAGCTGACCCGACCGGCTAGGCCGAGCTCGCGACCGAGCTCCTCGAGCTTCCCGCGCATCGGTCCGTCGCCCACGACCACGAGCTGGCCGTCGGGAACGTCGGCGAGTGCCCGGAGAAGAACGTCGAGACCCTTCTTCTCGACCAGCCGGCCGACGAAGAGAAAGCGGCCCTTTTCCGAGGCGCGCTCACCGACCTCGCCGCTGATCGCGTCGACGTCCACGCCCATCGGGACGACGGAGCGTCCGGCCTCGTCGGGGGGAAGGCCGAGAATCTCAGCTCCCTCCGCGCTGACCGGAAGAACGAACGCTGCCCGGGCGACGATTCGGCGCTTAAGGGCCGGGAGAGGGCGCGTCCGCAGGCGGAAGATGTCGGCCGCGTGCGCGGTCACGATGTACGGGACACCGAAGAGCCCGTGAAGGGCGAGGGCGACGACCCCGCCGGGCAGGACCCAATGCGCGTGCACGAGATCCGGCCGGGCTCGCCGACTCTCGCGCACGGCTGCGGCGAGGAACGCGCCGAGCAAGGCCGGTACCTCGACAACACGCCATGGCTCAGCTTGCAGGTTCGGCATGATCGCGCCGTCGGCGAGGCCCTCAAGGCGTTTCGGGAAATACGGGAACCGCTTGATCTCGACGTTGCCGATGTGCTCGTGCGCGGCGCTCTCAGGTACGCGGGGCGCGAGGATCGTGATGTCGTTGTCCGCGCTCAGAGCCTGAGCGAGGTCGAGGACGAACGCGGGCGTCCCATCGCCTTCTCGAGCGGGCAGCGTGGTGGTGAGAACGAGGATGTGGGGGCGCGCAGCCGCGGACGCGGTCATCCGCCAACGGTGCCGGGCTTCCGGAGCACCACGATGTGCGTCGGCACGAACGCGTGCAGCGCAGAGAGAACGAAACTCGGCAACCGGGTCACGAAGGCGTCGCGGCCGACCACGTCTTCGGCCTCGTAGCGCGCGGGGTCGCGGATGATCCGCAACGTCCAGTCCTCGAGCTCGAACCTGGCCGTCAGCCGCTTGAGCCCGCGAAACGTGCGCGGACGTTCGTAATAGCGGTCACCCTTGCCGGCCGCACGGAGGTAGAGGTCGGCAGCGCGTCCGGGGAGCCAGGACAGCCCGAGAAGCTTGTGATGCGGCTCGATCGCGGCGAGCCGGTTGGGCGAGGCGACGTAGACGACCCCGCCGGGCCTCAGGATCCGCCAGACCTCGTCGAAGGCACGGCCGGCGTCGGGAATGTGCTCGTAGACGTGGTTGAGGACGACGACGTCGAAGGTCTCGTCCCCGTACGGGATGTTCATGGCGTCGCCGACGCGAAGCTCTTGGTTTGGCCCCGTCAAGAAGCGTCGCCCGCGCTCGATTCCTCCCTCGTCGATGTCGATGCCGACGACTTCGCCGAACACCCGTCCGAGCTCGCCGACGATGATGCCGGCCGAGGCTCCGACGTCGAGGACGCGCATTGAAGCGAGGTCGCGGCCCGGAAGGGCTTCGCGCAGCACGGCCAGGATCTTGCGTGCCTTTCGCGTGCGGAACTCCTGGTCGAGCATCCGCGGGTGGTCCTTGGACCACGCGAGCTGGTAGCCGCGCTCACCGACCTTCGGTTGGCTCACGCCTCATCGTCTCCATAGCTCAGCCCGCTGCCCACCAGCGCTTCCTGGGAGCCCGCGTCTGGCCGGACGCCCACGGCGAGCTCGATCTTGCGCACGCGGTGCAGGGTGCGCTCGGAGATGATGCGGTTCGACCGGAGCAGGTCGCTGATCACGCCGAGCAGGACGAGCTGCACCGCGAAGATGAAAAGCGCGGCGCCGACGATGAGCGACTGTACGTGGCCTGTCGGGCCCGGCTCGCTGAAGTAGAACCAGGTGAAGCGCCCCAGGAGCAGCGCCCCGACGAAGCCGACCAGCGCCGCCGGGAGCAGGAAGACCGGCAGCGGGTCGTACATCACCGAGATGCGCAGGATCGTCCCGATCGAGCGCCCGACGTACTGCCTGTTCGAGCGGAAAAGCCGTGACTCCCGCATCTTCGGATTGGTGCGGATGGGAACGTGCGTGACTGCCAGGCCGCTCTTCCCCGCCTGAATGATGGTCTCGATGGTGTAGGTGAAGCGCGAGACGACGTTGAGGCGCAGGCCGGCTTCGCGATTGTAGGCCCGGAAGCCGGACGTGACGTCCGGGATGTCGGTCTGGGACGCCCGCCGCACGACCCACGAGCCCCAGCGCTGCAGAAACTTCTTGACCCGGGAGAACTCCTCGTGGTCTTTGAAGTTGCGGGCGCCGACGACGATGTCGGCCTCATGCGCGAGGATCGGCTGCACGAGCTTGGGGATGTCATGGGCCTGGTATTGGTTGTCCGCGTCGGTGTTCACGACCACGTCGGCGCCGAGCTTGAGGGCCGCGTCGATCCCGGCCTGGAAGGCAACCGCCAGGCCCTTGTTCGTGTTGAAGCCGACGACGTGGTCGACCCCGCACTCCCGAGCCACCCGCACCGTCCCGTCGGTGGAGCCGTCGTCGATGATCAGCCACTCGACGGTGTCGAACCCCTCGAGCTCACGCGGCAGGTCGCCCAGGGTGGCAGGCAGAACGTTTTCCTCGTTGAAGCAGGGTATTTGGATGATGAGCTTCATCGGTCTCGCCGCCGCGGCTTTGGCCAAGTCTAGGGCTTCCGTCTGTGGGGCCCGTGATAGGACCCCCGCATGGAAAGCGAGATTCCGGTGTCCCTCCTAGCGCGCCTGCCGGCGTTGCCTCTTACGGTTCAGGTCAGCAGCGGCGCGGTCCGTTCGCTCGGCGCGCTCGTTCGCGACGGGGGCATCTCACCGGAGGGCCGCGTCGCGGTCGTCGTCGGCCCCGGCCAGGGCGCGCAGATCGGACCCGAGCTCGCCCCCGCTCTCGAGCACGGCGGCTTCTACACCGTGGAAGGGGGAAGCGTCGAGAGAGCCGTCGAGCTGGCCGGAGCTCTGACGGCCGGGGGCCACGACGCCGTGGTCGGCGTGGGCGGCGGCCGCACGCTCGACGTCGCCAAGTACGCGGCATCGCTCGTCGGGTTGCCGATGGTCTCCGTGGCCACGAGCCTCGCGCACGACGGCATCGCCTCGCCCGTCGCCTCTCTCGAACACGAGGGCCGGAAGGAGTCCTACGGAGTCACCGTCCCGGTCGCGGTGGTCGTCGACCTCGACTACGTCCGGCGCTCGCCGGCCGACCAGCTCCGCTCGGGGGTGGGCGACGCGCTCAGCAATCTGAGCGCGCTCGCCGACTGGGAGCTCGCGCATCGCGAGCGCGGGGAGCCGATGGACGGCCTCGCCGCCGCGCTGGCGCGCGCGGGGGCAGAGTCCCTGTTGCGCCGGACCGACGACCTGGAGTCGGAGGATTTCCTGACCGCGCTGGCCGAGGCGCTCATCCTCGGCGGCCTGGCGATGGCGGCGGCGGGAAGCAGCCGGCCGTGCAGCGGGGCGTGCCACGAGATCTCACATGCGATCGACGCGCTCTACCCCGACGCGGCAAGTCATGGGGCTCAGGTTGCGGTTGGTGCGCTCTTCGCCTCGTTCCTGCGCGAGGACGGCCTGGTCGAGCCGCTCGACGCGGCGCTCTCGCGCTACGGCGTGCCGCGCCTGCCACGCGACCTCGGGCTCTCCAACGATCAATTCACGGCCGCCGTGGTCGACGCGCCCTCGACACGTCCCGACCGGTACACGATCCTCGAGCACCTCGACCTGAACGAGAGCGAGACGGGCGAGCGGGTCACGGCCTTCGTCGATGCCTTCGATCGCTGAGTTTCGGTCGGTAACGCAACCGCCTGCGCTCCTCGCGCGTCCGGGAGCGGAGCACTGGGCGGGGAGGCTCTACATGCGTCGCTTCTCCCCGTACTTCACGCGCGCCCTGGCCGCGACGTCTCTGACACCGAACGCGGTGACCGCGCTGATGATCCCAACGGGTCTCCTCGCGGCGTTAGCGGTGTCCGTCCCGAGCCTCCTCGCTGCTGCCCTCGCGGTCCTGCTCGGCCAGTTCCAGCTTCTCCTCGACTGTGCCGACGGCGAGCTGGCGCGCTGGCGGCGCCGGTACTCCCCGGCGGGGCTCTACGTCGATCACCTCGCGCACGGGGTGACCGAGGCCGCCCTGCCCGCTGCCCTCGGCATCCGCGCGGACGGCGGATGGGACTCGCTCGGGGGCTGGACCTCGGTCGGCCTCGTCATCTCCGCGCTCGTCCTCCTTCTGAAGTCGGAGACCCACCTCGTCGAGGTCGTCCTCGGCCGCCTGGGGCAGCCGGTGACGGAGGACGGACTACCTCCGGCGGCAGGCCGCTGGCGCCTGCGCCAGGGCTGGCGGCTCGTTCCCTTCCTCCGTCCCTTCCACTGGGTCGAAGCCACGCTGCTCGCGTTTGCGGCTGCCGTCGTCGATTTCCTGGCCGACGACTTGCTCGGAAGCCGCATCCTCCTCGTCGCCCTACTCGCCTTCGCCGTCGTTGCGGTCGTCGGCAACGCCACTTCGATCCTCGCATCGGATCGGCTGCGCGCAGGGGCACGCGAGGGAAGCGACTAATCTGAACGCATGAGCGCGATCGCCGAACAACGGCTGCCGAGAAGGCAGGCCGTCGACGAGGTGCACGTCTACGAGCCGCATGAGGCGCGCCTTCCCGCGCTCAGGCCGTACATCAAGGAGGTTTGGCGGCGACGCCATTTCGTCTTCGAGCTCGCTCGGTCAAGCCTCCGCGCTCAGCACTACAACACAGGACTTGGCCAACTCTGGTTGATCCTGAACCCGCTCCTCCTCGCGCTCGTCCTCATGGCGCTGGTGACAGTCATCCGAGGGGGCTCGCGCGGAAGCGAGTTCTTCGCCCACCTCGTCCTTTGTCTCTTCGCCTTCCGAATCGCCAGCACGTCGGTCAAACAGGGTGCGAAGTCGGTGACGAGCGGCGGGCGGCTCATCTTGAACGTCGTCTTCCCGCGCGCGGTGCTTCCCCTCCAGTCGGTCATGACCGCGTTCATGCGCTTTCTCCCCACCGTCGTGCTGTACGCGATCCTGCACGTGGCCGTGGGTCTGCCGGTCGGCCCGCAGTTGCTTTGGGCTATCCCGATCGTCGCGTTCCTCGTTGTCTTCGCGCTGGGGATGGCCATGCTCGTGGCCGCGGTGCAGGTGTACTTCCGCGACATGGCCAACTTCCTCACGTACTTCACGCGGATCTGGCTGTACGCCTCGCCCGTCATCTACTACGCCGACGAGGTTCCCGATCGGTTCAAGCCGATTCTCATGGCGAACCCGCTCTACCCGATGCTCGCCGCGCTCAGCGACGCAGTGACGCAAGGCGAGAACCCGAGCCCGCAATTCCTCGCCGCCGGACTTGCTTGGGCGGTCGTCGGCCTCCTCGTCGGCGCGTTCGTCTTCCTCTCCCGGGAGCGTGAGTTTGCCGTCCGCCTCTGAGCAGCCCACCGTCGCGGCCGAGCAGCTCCCCGCGGCGGCGAGCAACTACGCCGTCAAGATCGAGAACCTGTCGGTGACCTACCGCACGGCGGTCGACAAGCGGCCGACGCTCAAGCAGACACTGGTCCGGCTCGGCCGCCGGCAGCGCACCGTGCGCGAGATCCAGGCCGTGCGCGACGTCTCCTTCGAGGTGCCGCAAGGGACCGTCCTCGGCATCGTCGGCGTCAACGGGGCCGGCAAGTCGACGCTGATGCGGACGGTGGCGGGGATCCTTCCCCCCAGCGAGGGAAGAGTCGAGGTACGTGGCTCGGTGAGCACCCTCCTCGCGCTCGGCGTGGGCTTCAACAGCGACCTCACCGGCAGGGAGAACGTCATGCTGGGCGGTCTGGCCGCCGGTCTCACCCGTGCCGAGATCGCCGAGAAGTACGACGCCGTCACCGAGTTCGCGGAGATAGGGGATTTCGTCGATCTGCCGATGCGAACGTACTCGTCGGGCATGTACGGCCGGCTCGCCTTCTCGGTCGCGGTCAATATGGACCCGGACATCCTGCTCGTCGACGAGGCCCTGTCCGTCGGCGACGCACGCTTCAAGCGCAAGTCGTTCGACCGCATGCGCGAGCTTTGCGCTCAAGCGGGGACGATTTTCATCGTCAGCCACGGCCTCAACGCCCTGCGCAAGCTCTGCACCGAGATCATCTGGCTGCACGAGGGCAAGATCGCGATGAGGGACGATCCCGACTCGGTCATCGACGAGTACAAGCGCTTCCTCAACATCGGGGAGAGCACCTTCGCCCTCGAGGACGTCTGACATGCGCGCCCGGGTGAGGCGCGTGCTCAAGCCTGCGAAACGACTCGTGCGCGGCCGGCGCTTCCGCCATGCGACGAGCAGGGCTCGGATCCTCCCGTCCTTCATCATCATCGGCGCGCAGCGCGCAGGCACGACGTCGCTCTTCGATTACCTCGGACGCCACCCGGACGTGGCCTCTCCGACCGCGGTCGCGGAGGACATCGCGTGGTCGAAGGAGGTCCACTTCTTCGACGACAGGTTCGCGCGCGGCCTCGACTGGTACCAGTCGCTCTTCCCGCTCGCCGTTCGCCGCAGGTATGCACGCGCGCGAGGTCGCGATCTCGTCGCGGCGGAGGCGACGCCGTACTACCTCTTCCATCCGTTCGTCCCGGAGCGGATCGCAGCCACGCTCCCGGACGTGCGTCTGATCGCGCTGCTCCGCGACCCCATCGAGCGCGCGTACTCGCACTACCAGTTGGCCCACAGGAAAGGGCGCGAGCAACTTTCCTTCGAGGAGGCTCTCGCGGCGGAGCCCGAGCGGATTGCGGAGGACGAGCCGCACCTCGGCGACCCCACCTACCGGAGCCGCCACCATCGTCACCACTCGTACCTGGCGCGAGGCCTGTACGCGGAGCAGCTCGAGCGCTGGTTCGCGCATTTCCCACGCGACCAGATGCTCATCATCCGCTCCGAGGAGTTCCTGGCCAAGCCTGCGGAGACCTACGAGCGGGTGCTCGACTTCCTCGGGCTGCGACCCTGGCGCCTCGAGCACTTCCAGCAGCGCAACGTCGGCTCGTACGCACCCATCGACCCCGCGCTGCGCGCGCGGCTCGAAGAGCACTTCGCCGAGCCGAACGCGCGACTCGAGCGCCTGCTCGGCCCAGAGTTCGCCTGGACCCGCGCTACGCGGCCGGCGGGCGTTGCAGGCACACCAGCCGAGTAAAGGCGAACGCCTCGCGGTAGCCGATGTCCTCGACCTCGCGGACCACGAACGTCCGTGACCTGTCGACGCAGACGAGGCCCACCTGCAGGTTGGAAAGCGCGCTTTCGACCTGCGCAGCGGACGGCGTTGGGTTCTCTCCCTCGACGAAGCGCGTGAGCGCCAGGCGGTCGCGGGTGCGATCCCGAGCCTCCGGCATCAGGCGCGTGTAGAAGCTCCGGGGGTTCACCGTCTTCGGGTCGACCGTGACGAGAGCGATCGCGTGCATGATCCGCTCCTCGGCGAGGATGGCGTCGTCTCCGTCGTAACGCCGGAGAATTGCGTGGGCTCGCCCGAGCGCGAACGGGCCGGTCTTCCAGGAGACGTTCTTCACCCACAACGGCTCGCCCGCGCGCCATGAGTTCCAGAGCGGATGCCCGAACGCGATCAGGAGCGCGCCGAGCAGCGCTGCCGGCGCAGCCGCCGTCGCGAAGCGTCTCCGCGGGCTCCCGCGCGCAAGGCGCTCGAAGAGCTCGGCCACGGGCACGGCCGCGAGCAGGCCGACGACGGCGGGGAACGGAACGACCCAGATGACGCGGCGCAGGAGCGTCGAGAGATCGGTGACGTGATTGATGGTCGGTAGGACGCCGGGCGCGAGGAGCAGGATCGTGACGACGGCGATGCCCGTGGCCATCCTCGTGGCGTAGCCCGAACGCGCCAGCCACGGCGCGGCGAGAAAGGCGAGCATCCCGACCGCAGCGAGGAGGCCGACACCCACGATCGCGTGGAAGTACTCCGACGTCCCGATCGACCAGAAGGTGCCGCGCGCGGCCCCGCGCTGCCGCCTGAGCTTCTCCTCCAGCTGGAAGGGGTCCACGAGCGAGTACTTCTGGGCCACGAGGAACCCCACCACGAGTGGGAACGACCCGCCGGCGAGCAGGACCGGGAAGCGCCCGCCACGCCTTCGCGGCGAGGAGCGGGACCATCGCGGTCGCGAAGACGAGCGGCATGACGAAGGCGGCCGTGCTCGTCATGCCGATGCTGCCGACGCCCACCGCGACGAGAAGAAGGCCGGTGACGACGTCCCTGCGCGCGAGCCACCGGGTCATGAGGACGTACGCCGTCGGTATGAGCCAGGCGACGAGGATGACCTTCCCTTGCCACATGCGGCTGAGGAAGTACGAGCCGGGCGTCAGCTGGCCCTGTGCGCTGAAGAGCCAGTAGACAGACGCGAGCGCGAAGCAGAGCAGGAGGTGGCGCGGCGCCCAGGAGCGCAGCAGGCGCCAGAGGGCCCACGTCGCGAAGAACGTCATGAGCGGCGGCGTCACGAAGTACGCGACGGAGGCCCCGTGCGCGTTCGCGAACGCTCCCACGGCCCCCTGCAAGGCCGAGAACGTGTCGACCGGCAAGCCGGTACCGCCGAGCGGCGGAAGGTCCTCGTGCGTGTAGATGATGTCGCGAACCGGTATGTGGTCGAGCTCCGCCACACCCGTCGCGCGGTTGACGTAGAACGTGTCGTCGCCGCTCGCGCGGTTGATGAAGAGGGACATGACGGCGAAGGCGAAACCGACCGCGGCGACGAACAGGTGGGCCGGCCAGGCGATCACCGGAAGCACGCGCGTCTCTACCGGCGAGCGCAGGCGGCCCAGAGCGACAGCGGCTGCGACCGCCACGGCCGCGCCGAGCCAGACGAGCGCCCAGAGAGCGTTCTGCGCCATGCCAGTGAGCACCACCGCCGCCACCCCACCCGCCGCTGCGGCCGGCAGCAGAATGCGCCGGCGGCGGCCGTTCGGAGGTTCCTCGCCCTCGGCATCCGCGGGGGCAGCAGCGTCCTCCGCCGTCCGACGGCGCTCGAGCACCAGGAGCAGCGCGGCGAGGAGCGGGATGGCGGCGAGCCAAATCGCGACGAGCAAGGTCGCGCTCGCGCCCGTCAGCATGCCCCCGTAGGCGATCAGCGTCCACGTCGCGAACGCGAGGACGCCGAGGTCGCTCACGAAGTCGAGCGCTACGGCAAAGCGGCTCGTGGGACCTGCGTGTTCTTCGCCCGCCACGCGGCCGGTTACACGCGGCGTGGCCTGCGAGCGTTCTTCAGCGAGCACCCGTGCCGCTGCGCTCGAGCGCCCGGCCCAGGCGCCTGCGCCAACGCACGGGGACCTTGTGCCGGTAGCGCTTCGGGAACACATGCGCGGCGAACCGAATTCCTCGCGCCCTGACGCCCCCCTTGCCGGCGGAACGGGTGCGCCGCCCGGCGACGATGGACGAGCGCGCGATCGCCTCCGCGTCCTCGTAGAGCTCGACGTACGCGGCGCGTGCCTCGTCCAGCGCGGCGGCCACCTCGTCGGCTGCCGCCCCGTCCTCGCTGAGTCGGCAAAGGAGCTCCCACACCTGGTCAGCCTGCTCGCGAAGCGCCGGCGGCATGTCGAAGTCGTCCCAGCTCGCCCGCGAGCGATTGAGGGAACGATCGACGAACTCGTGGACGCGGACGACCGCGCTCGCGGGAACCGTCCGGATGAGGTCGAGATCGAGCGCCTCTCCCACGCGCCCGATCGTGCGCGTCCAATCCTCGAGCAGCTCGTCGTGGCGCACGAACACCCGCCGTCCGTCCCGCGTGGCGCGCTCGGTGAAGAGCGCCTGGTTGAGCCAGCCGGCCGTCCGGCCGATGTCGCCTTGCCAGCCGCCGTACGACCGCTGCTTGCTCTGCACGACGGCGGCGGGGTGGCGCAGGACGGTGACGAATCCGGGCGAGACCGAGACGTCCTCGGCGCAGCGGCGCCAGAGCGGCAGGAACCACGACAGGCGCGGGTCCTTGATGACGACGTTCTCGCTCTTCCGGAACTGCTTCCGCAGCCAGCCGCGCAGCTCCCGCTGCACGCCACCGTCGAGCGCGGTGTGCGCCATCTCCGCCCAGGCGCCCGGGCGGCCGTCGGACATCTCGACGCCGGCGCTTCTCAGCAGGCGCGTGTGGAAGTCGACCACCCACTGCGACTCGGCGAAGCCGCGCGGGTTCGTCTCGTCGGCCGGGACCTCGGGCTGGGGGACGTAGAAGCCGAGACGCTGGAGGATCCCGGTAAAGAGGCTCGTTCCGCTGCGCCCGGAGCCCGCCACGAGGACGAGCGCGCGCTGCGCGGATTGGCGTTCTTCGCGCTCCGCGGGTGCGACCTCGTCGCGCTGGGCAGGTGTCGTCGCCATCGGCGGATCAGCTTATCTCGCGGTCCAGGCCGCGCGTACACTCTTCTGCATGGTCACCGAAGCCCGCGAGCCTTCGCAAAGCGCGAACGGGAGGCCGCCGGGGCCCGAGCCGCCGCACGCGCGCCACGTCGAGCAGCGCACCGTCGTCCTTCCCGACCTCCGGGTCGTCTACCTGCCCATGCCGAAGGCCGGCTGCACGACCATCCTCTGGCTTCTCGCCGAGCTTGGCGGGGTGCCGGTGCACACCTTCGACCGGTCGGCCTGGCCCGGCGTCTCCCCGGCGCTGCTCATTCACGACACGGGGTTGTGGGGATCCGGCCGCTTCCTCGGCGACTACGAAGGCGAGGAGCGAGAGCGTGTCCTAACCGAGGAGGGCTGGTTTCGCTTCACGGTCGTGCGTGACCCGATTCCGCGCCTCTGGTCGGCCTGGCAGTCGAAGCTCCTCCTTCGCGAGCCGCGGTTCCTGGCGACGTTCGGCGAGGAGCCCTGGTTCCCGCAGCTGCCGCTCCGGCCCTCCGACCTCGTCGCGGACTTCCGCAAGTTCGTCAGAGCGGTGGCCGAAGATGCGGCCGTCGACGTCCACTGGGCCGTGCAGCACGACCTTGCCGACCAGCTGCCGCTTGGCCACGTCGGGCGGCTCGAGCGCGTCGGAGAGACGATGGAGCTCCTGCGAGACCACGTCGGCGTGGACACGTGGCCGAAGGAGCGAGGACGCGAAAATCGCACGCCCCTGACCCTTCCGCCGCACGCCTACGACGAGACGGCCGCCGCCTTCGCGAACGAGCACTACCGGGCCGACCTCGAGAACTACGGCTACGAGCCTGCGCGCGCTACCGAGGACGGCGCCGCCGCGGACGACTGGGAGCGCGCGGTCGAGCCGCTTCTCCCGGTGCTTCGCGACACGATCGACAAGCACGCTCGCATCGGGCAGCTTCACCAGGTCGCCCGGCGCACCCAGTATCTCGAGAATCGGCTCAGCGTCGTGGAAGCGCGCGAGATCGGACGCGCGAACGCACCCGAGATCACAAACCGCGAGGAGCGCCCCGACTTCAACGTCCGCTGGAGCTGGGCAGACGCCAAGCTCGAGCCCGGGTTCACAGCGGTCGTGCGGGCCAAAAACGAGGCTCGCGCACTCCCGTGGGTGCTGCCGCCGCTTCTCCGCGCGGTCAAGCGGGTGGTCCTGGTGGACAACGAGTCGAGCGACGGGACGGCGGAGGTCGCCACGCAGGTTGCGGCCGAGATGGGCGCCGCCGATCGCCTCGAGGTGCACGCCTACCCGTTCTCGGTCGCGCGATGCGGCGAGGAGCACCTCGGAACACCCGCGGACTCCCTCCACAGCCTCGCGTACTTCTACAACTGGTCCTTCTCGCACGTCCGCACGGCCAACGCGCTCAAGTGGGACGCCGACATGGTTCTCACTGACGTGGCCGTTTCCGTGTTACGCGATCTCGCCTGGCAGCTCGAGAGCTCACAGGCGGTCGTCAAGATCCCCCGCTACTCCCTCTACCTTGCGGACGACCGTCACGCCTTTTTCGACGCTGGGCTGACGAACTGCGAGCCGTGGGGCTGGCCAAATCGCCCCGGGGTCACGTTCGTCAAGGCGATGGAGTGGGAGCAACCGCAGTGGCCGGATGACTTTCCGACCATCGTCCTGCCCGAGTGGGCGTGCCTCGAGCTCAAGCATCTCGACGCCGACGAGTTCGACCACTGGTCGAACACGAACTTCGACCGGACGGCCAGGACCCGCCGCAAGCGACGCGAGTGGGAAGTCTTCCGCGCCCTCGCGGAGGGTGGCGATCCGCCCGAGGACGTCATTGCCGTCGAGGCTCCTCCCGACCGCCACGTGATCGACTACGTCCGTTCCACGTGGCTGCCCGCGCGGGCCTCCGAGTGGGCCGACAGCGGCCTGCTCGCCGCCCTCCTGCCATAGGCGGCAGCCCCCTCTAAGCCCACGTTTACCCGCTTTGAGAGCGGGAAAGCCCCTCTTGCGATGAACTTTCGGCGGACCATCCACCGGCGTATCCGGCATCAGGGACGCGGCGTCAACGTCGCAGGAGACCTGAACGCCGCGGTTTCGGCGACCGTGAACGAGCCGGGCTCGACGAACGTCGTGTCGAGCAGGACGCGCACGCGGATCGTCCAGACGTCGGGTCGTTTGGATGTCTCTCATGAATCGAGCGGACGCAAGGAGGGCCGATGAACCGGCCGCACGAGCACGGAGTGGCTGAGCCGGACACCAACGGAACGGAGACGAGTGAGAACGAGGAGGTCAAGACGTTCTCGCCTCTCGATCCTGAGGTAGAGGCCCCGATCAACGCCGCTGTGCATTTCGACGACCAGCAAGAGACAGACTGAACTTAGGAACAGGGCTCGGCGACCCGATCGAGGTCGTCAACGGCATCGAGGTCGCTTGCGCGTCCCTACTCCGACCTCGTCGGCGAAGAGACGAGCATTCCCAACACCAAGCCGAACACGGCGTGGGTCACCGCTTCGTAGGCGAACACGCGACCGTTTCGTAGCAGGGGCGGCCATGCGCCGCTCTTTCGGTCGGGGTGGAAGCGGTCCATGACGGCCATGCCCGGCGGGTACAGAAGGGCGTTCTCGATCTGCGCGGCGGCGAGCGCACGAGCGGGTCCGTGGCCGCCGAGCCGCTCGAACACGGCGCCGAAAACGGCCCCGTTCACGAGGTGCAGGGCCCACCCGGCGCGTTTCGAGCCCGGTCCCGTCGTGACCGCGGCGCCGAGCACGCGGACGTCCGAGTAGGGCACGCCGAACGCCCGGCCGAGCGCGGGCTCGGCGGCCCCCCACGCCGCCGCCGCGGCGATCCCCGCGAGCGCTCCCCGCAACATGTCCGAACCCTATGCTCCGCCACATGGAGACGTTGAGCTTGGCAACGAGGCGCAAGCTCACCCTCGCCGCCACGATCCTCGGCTCGTCGCTCGCTTTCATCGACGCGACGGTGGTGTTCGTCGCGCTCCCGACGATGGAGGAGGAGCTCGACCTCGGGCTGACGGGCCAGCAGTGGATCGTGCTCTCCTACTCGCTCGCGCTGGCCTCCCTCTACCTCGTGGGCGGGGCCGTCGGAGACCGGTGGGGCCGTCGGTCCACCTTCATCGCGGGCGCCGCCGGCTTCGCGGTCGCCTCCGCACTGGCGGGAGCGGCCCCGAACGGCGAGCTCCTCATCGTCGCCCGAACGCTGCAGGGAGTCGCCGGCGCGTTTCTGACGACGAACTCGCTCGCCCTCATCCGAGCCGTCTACGTGGACGAAGCAGGCCGGGCCATCGGACTGTGGACCGCGTTCACGAGCGTCGCCACGATCATCGGTCCGCCAATCGGAGGCGCTCTCGTCGAATGGGTCTCGTGGCGCTGGATCTTCTTCATCAACCTGCCGCTGGCGGCGGTCACGGTGGTCCTCGCGCGGATTGGCCGTTGCGACGAGCGGGGCCAGCTGCGAGTCGGCCGCCTCGACATCCCTGGAGCTGCTCTCGCGGCCCTGGCCTTCGGCACGCTGACGTACGCCCTCGTGGAGGGCACGGACAAGGGATTCGCCGATGTCTGGTGGGCCTTCGCGATCGCGGTGTTGTCCATGGCGGCGTTTGTGTGGGTCGAGCTTCGCGCCGACGAACCGATGCTTCCGTTCGAGCTCTTCCGGCGCCGTAACTTCTTGTTCGCCAACCTCGAGACGTTCGTCGTCTATGGGGCCCTGTACGGCCAGCTCGTCTACGTCCAGCTCTTCCTGCAGTTCCTCGGCTTCTCCCCGTTCGAGGCCTCGCTCATCTCTATTCCGGCAAGCGCGATCATGATCTTGCTCGCGTCGCGGTTCGGAAGCCTGGCCGACCGGCACGGGCCGCGCCTCTACCTGACGCTCGGCCCATTCCTGGTCGGCGTCGGCATCCTCCTAATCCTCCCTGTCGCCGACCGCGACGATTTCTGGGTCGCGGGGATGGCATCGGTCATCGTGTTCGCGTTAGGGATTGCGATGCTGGTCGCCCCGATCACGTCGGCGGCGCTCAAGTCCGCGCCGTCCGAGTACGCCGGCGTCGCATCAGGTGTCAATTCCACCGTCTCGCGGCTCGGCAACCTCATTGCGGTAGCCGTCATCGGCCTCGTCATCTCGCTGGTCTTCCACGGGCAAATCTCGCGTGACGACGCCGTTCCCCTGGAGAAGGATCAGCGCGGAGCCGAAGTGCGCGAGGCCTCCATCGACGGCTTCAGGGCCGGCATGCTCGTGGCCGCCGGGCTCGCCTTCCTCGGTGCCGGCATCGCCGCCGTCGGCATCTCCGACCGCGAGGCGCGCGGCGACGAGCTCAGCGAACCGGCGCCGTCGCCTGCAAGCGGAAGTTGAGCCGCCGCGCGCGGGCGAGGCAGCGCTCGACCGCCTCCTCCCTCGTCTCGCCGAACTCGGAGAAGATCGCGAGCCGGTAGCTCTGGGCGTCGTTCACGCCCTGCTCGGAGAGACGCAGCCCCGGCGTGACGAGGATCTCGAGGCCCTCTTCCGGTTCCGGCACGGCTTCGACGAATGCATCCTTGAAGACGCGGATGCAGTAGCTGATCCCCACGCCCTCGGGGAGCCCCGTCTTCCACTCGGGGTCCTCGCCGCACGCGAGCTGGAAGAGCGCGTCGTACGTCGAGCGGCCGTGGAGCTCTTGCACGAGCGGGGCGAACTGCGACGCGATCCGCCCGTTGACCTCGACGAGCGAGGGCGGGCAGTCGGGCTTCACGAAGAACTCGATGTTGAAGAAGCCGCACTCGAATCCGAACGCCGGCATCACGCGTGCAGCGATCGCGGAGAGCTCGGCTTGGTGCTCCTCGGAGAGTTTCGAGGGGTACTCGAACCGCTCGAAGCTGTCCCTGCCCTCGTACTTGACGGAGTCGGTGATGCCGACCGTCGTCACGCGCCCGCCTTGAACGTAGCCCTCGAGCGTCACCTCGTCGCCGGTGAGGAGTTCCTCGGCGATGAAACCGTTGAACGACCCCGTGTCCGCTCCGGCGAGCGCGGCGATCTCGGCGTAGCGGCACGTGTAGCGCTCGTTCTCCTGCAGGTTGCGAAGGTCGGCCGCGGAATCGACTCGCACCGCGCTCTGCGAGAGCCGCCCGACCACCGGCTTGACGAAGAACGGAAACGCGAAGGGCGGGTCGTCCCGGTCGAGGAGCGCGAAGTGAGGCGTCGCCGCGGGTGCGGTCCGCCGCTGCAACTCGCGCGCCGTCGGCTTGTACTGGCAGGCGAGCAGAGCGTCCGGCGTCGGGCCCGGCAAGCCACGCCGCTCCGCAAGAAGGGCGGCGAGGAGAGCCGAGCGGTCCTTGGTCCCCAGGACTCCGTCGGCCGGAGCGCTCTCCCACTCGGTCAGAAACGCGGCCGGATCGAACTCCTCGAGGTGGTCGAGATCCTCGCCCGCGTAGCGGACGCGGTAACGCTCCTCCAGGCCGGCGGCCTGCACGGCGCGCACGTCCCGCTCCTGCGGGCAGAGGACGAGGATGTCTTTCATGAAGGGGCGCCGGCGGTCGCGGCCCCCGAATCGTACGGGGTTGGGAGGGCTTGGCCGAGCGTCGCTCCCCGCAGGAGTGCGATGGGCGGCGCGAGGCAAGGACGCAGGGAGCGTTCGTATTGGACTGAAATACGGGCGCGACCGAGGACACAGCCTCGCGGTGATCCAGTGCGGTCCTGCGGATCAGCTGATGTTTGGCCAAGTCCTCCTAATAGGGTTGCGGTGTGATCACGGCGCGTACGGACGTGGTCGGCAGTCTTCTTCGTCCACCCGAGCTGATCGACGCGCGCGAGCGCTTCGCCGGCGGGGAGCTCGGCGAAGAGGAGTTCAAGGCGATCGAGAACCGCGCGGTCGACGAGGCCCTCAGGCTCCAGGAGGACGCGGGGATCGACGTCGTCACAGACGGCGAGATGCGTCGTCTCTCCTTCCAGAGCCAGCTGACCGAGGCGGTCGAGGGCTTTGCCCCCTGGGACCTCGATGCCTTCCTCTGGGGCGAGTGGCAAAGCGAGGAGCTGGGGGAGCTCGCGATCGAGCGCCCGCCCCTCGCGGTGACGGGGAAGCTTCACCGCAAGCGGTTCCTGTCCGTGGAGGAATTCACGTATGCCCAAGGCCGCACCGACCTCGTACTGAAGGTAACGCTCCCCAGCCCCTCTTTATTCGCGAACTTCTGGAGCCCGGAGGCCGGGAACGGCGCCTACCGAAGCCTCGAGGACTTCCTCGCCGACGTGACGACGATCCTGCGCGAGGAGGTGGACGAACTGGTGCGCCTCGGAGCCACCTACGTCCAGCTGGACGCGCCGCAGTACCCGCTCCTCGTCGATCCCGGCTACCGCGACTTCTACGCCGCCCGCGGCTGGCCCGCCGACCGCTGGATCGAGCTCGGGCTCGAGCTCGACAATGCCGTCATCGGCGAGCATCCCGGCGTGACGTTCGGCTTCCACCTGTGCCGCGGAAACCAGGCGAGCCGGTGGCTCGTGGCGGGCGGGTACGACTGGCTCGCCGCCCGGATCTTCCCGCGGGTGCGTGCGCAGCGACTGCTGCTCGAGTACGACGACGAGCGCTCCGGCGGCTTCGAGCCGCTCGCGCACGTCCCCGACGACAAGATGATCGTTCTCGGCCTCGTGACCACCAAGACGGGGAGACGAGAAACCGTGCAAGAGCTGACCTCGCGCATCGAGGAGGCGAGCAACGTCGTCGGGCTCGAACGGCTCGCGCTTTCACCGCAATGCGGGTTCGCGACCTCGGTCATCGGAAACGCGCTTACGCTTGACGACCAGAAGGCGAAGCTCCGCACGATCGCGGAGACGGCCGCGGCGGTGTGGTCGTGACGGTCGTGCTCACGGGGACGGCGCTCGCCATCGAAGACGTCGTACGGGTTGCGCGGGAACGCGAGCAGGTGGAGCTCGCGCCGGAAGCCCTCGAGCGGATGCGCGCCGCCCGCACCGTCGCCGAGCAGGCGCTCGCGGAGGGCCGGTCCGTCTACGGATTGACCACGGGAGTCGCCTCGCGCAAGCGCGCCGCCGTGACGGCGGAGGACGTGGCGGCGTTCAACAAGCTCCTCATCCAAAGTCACCGGGTCGGCCAGGGCGCGTACGCACCAGAGGACGCCGTGCGCGCAACGCTCGTGCGCCTGGCAAACGGCTTCGCCACGGGGACGACGGCGGCGCGTCCCGAGCTCGCCGAGCACGTCGTCGCGTCCCTCAACGGCGGTGCGGCTCCGCGCGTTCGCCTGCTCGGCTCCGTCGGGCAGGCCGACCTCGCTCCGAACGCGGATCTCGCGCACGGAATCCTCGACGGCTTCGAGCTCGCTGCCGGCGAGGCGCTTGCGCTCGTCAACAACAACTCGTTCTCGACGGGCCTCGCCACCCTCGCGGTCGCGGATGCGGAGCGGTTGCTCGCCGGCCTCGAGGTGGCGGGCGCCCTCGACCTCGAGGCCTTCGCCGCCAATCTCTCGATCCTCCACCCCGCTGTCGCGCGTACCCGCCCGTACACGGGGCTGCGCACGACGCTCGAGCGGATGCGGGCCCTCCTCGAGGGCAGTTCGCTCTGGGAGCCCGGCGCCGCGCGCAACCTGCAGGACCCGCTCAGCTTCCGCGGCGTCCCGCAGGTGCTCGGCGCGCTTCGCGATGCGCTCGCCTACGTGCGCGCCCAGCTCACCATCGAGCTCAACTCCTCGCAGTCGAACCCGCTCGTCGTCGCCGAGGAGGGGGAGATCGTGTCCAGCCTGAACGTCGAGATCGCGCCCCTCGCGGCCGCGCTCGACTTCCTTCGCATCGCGCTCGCCCCCGCCCTTACCACGGCGAACGAGCGCCAGATGAAGCTCCTCCAGGCGCCGTTCACCGGGCTGACGGACGGCCTCGCCGCGGGCTCTGGGCACGAGGACGGCCTCGCCGAGCTCGGCAACGTCGGCATGGCGCTCACCGGCGAGGCGCGCCTGCTCG
Source organism: uncultured Actinomycetes bacterium (assembly GCA_963747715.1). Taxonomy (GTDB): domain Bacteria; phylum Actinomycetota; class Thermoleophilia; order Gaiellales; family Gaiellaceae; genus CAVVGB01. The sequence continues at coordinate 87,985 of CAVVGB010000009.1, read as the reverse complement.
CCCAGCCGGTCTCCTTCGAGCTCGCCAGCACGACGCAGGCCGAGGGCATCGAGGACCGCATGACCCTCGCGCCGCTGGCAGCCCGCCGCGTCGCCGAAATGGTCGGCCTCGGTGAGGGAATCGCCGCGATCGAGCTGGTCGTTGCGGCCCAGGCGGTCGACCTGCGGCAACCGTCGGCGCTCGGCGCCGGGACGCGACGAGCTCACGAGGCGGTGCGGGCGGTCGTTCCCTTCACCGGCGCCGGCCAGGCGCTCCCGTCCGACCTCGAGCCGGTCCGCGAGCTCGTACGGTCGGGCGTCCTTCGGTAGCGCCTAGACTTCGCCCCGATGGCGACGCGGGAGAAGGACGGTCTCCTCGAGCGGCTCGAGGACGGAAACGTCATCTGCGCCGAGGGCTACCTGTTCGAATTCGAGCGGCGTGGCTACCTGCAGGCGGGCGCCTTCGTTCCCGAGGTCGTGCTCGAGCATCCGGAGCTCGTCACCCAGCTGCACCGCGAGTTCGTGCACGCCGGCTCGGACGTCGTCGAGGCCTTCACGTACTACGCGCACCGCGAGAAGATGCGGATCATCGGCAAGGAGCACCTGCTCGAGGACATCAACCGGCAGGCGCTCGCGATTGCGAAGGACGTGGCGTTCGAGAGCCGCTCGCTCTTCGCCGGCGACATCTGCAACACCAACGTCTACGACGCCGATGACGAGAGCTCGAAGGCAACCGCTCGGGCCATGTTCGAGGAACAGGTCGGCTGGGCGGCCGAGGCCGGGGTCGACTACGTCATCGCCGAGACCTTCTCGCACGTCGGCGAGGCGCAGCTCGCGCTCGCCGAGATCAAGGCTGCCGGCCTCCCGGCCGTCATCACGATGGCGCTTCACCGCGAGCCGCTGACCAGGGATGGGCACACACCCGCAGAGGCGTGCGCTCTTCTCGAGGAGGACGGTGCAGACGTCGTCGGCCTCAACTGCATCCGCGGGCCGCAGACCATGCTGCCCTTCCTCGCGTCGATGCGCGAGCGCGTCAGCTGTCACGTCGCAGCTCTGCCCGTGCCGTACAGGACGCACGAGGACGAACCGACCTTCCAGTCGCTCCGCGACGACGAGTGCGACTGCATCCCGGGCGGGATGCCGTTCCCGACGGCGCTCGAGCGCTTCCAGTGCAACCGCTACGAGATGGCCGAGTTCGCGCGCGAGGCCGACGCCCTCGGCGTCAAGTACTTGGGTATCTGCTGCGGTAACTCGCCCCACCTGCTTCGGAGCTTCGCCGAGGCCCTCGGCCGGACGCCTCCGGCGAGCCGGTACTCCGCCGACATGTCCAAGCATGCGTACTTCGGAAGCGATCCGAGCCTGAAGGGCTCGAACCGAGATTTTGCGGAGAGGCTCTAGCGAGGCACGGATGCGGCCAACCATGCGGCCCTCGACCCGTCGAAAGGGACGTTGACTCCGATGCCCAACCGTGCGATAACGGCCCGTGACCAGCCAAAAGGAGTGTGAAATGGACGACTCTCAGCGCCGTGTAGACGCCATTCGGGGGTCGAGCAGCGAGCTCGAGAATCACCTCATCGACGAATTCGCCTCGGGCCGTCTCACACGGCGAGAGTTCGTCCGCCGCGGGACCGTCGTCGGCATGTCGATCCCGATGCTCTCCTTCCTGATCAGCGCGTGCGGCGGGGACGACGAAGGCGCGGCGACCGGCACTGGGGAGCAGAACGCCGACGTCCGGCCGGGCGGCACGCTTCGCACCGGCATCATCGCGCCGGCGGCGGAGCTCGACCCGATCGCGGTCGGTGACGAAGGCGGCCTCGCCGTCCTCGGGCAGTCCGGCGAATACCTGACCTGGTCGGATGAAAAGCTCGAGCTCCAGCCGCGTCTCGCCGAGAGCTGGGAGCCCAATGAAGACGGTTCCATTTGGACGTTCAAGGTCCGGCAGGGCGTTACGTTCCACGATGGTCGTCCGCTCACTGCGGAAGACGTCGCCGCGACCATGAACCGCCTGTCTGATCCGGACGTGGGCTCGAACGCCCTGTCCGCCTTTGGAGGTGTCCTTTCAAAGGGAGCCGCCGAAGCCGTCGACGACACGACCGTCCAGTTCACTCTCGATGCGCCCAACGGGAACTTCCCGTACCTGGTCAGCTCCGACAACTACAACGCGATCATCCTCCCCGCCGACTTCGACGGCGGCTGGGACAAGACGTTCATCGGGACGGGCCCGTGGAAGCTCGAGAAGTACACGCCCGAGCAAGGCGTCACCTACGTGAAGAACCCCGACTACTGGGACCCGAACCGCCAGCCGAATGCCGACCGCAGCGAAGTCCGCTTTTACGCCGAGGAGCAGGCGCGCGTCCTCGCCATGCAGGGGGACGAGATCGACATCCTCTCGAACTTCTCCGTCGCGGGCGGACAGGCGCTTCTCACCGATCCCAACGTGACGGTCATCGAGGTCCGAGCGTCGCAGCACCGTCAGATCCACATGCGGAACGACAAGGAGCCGTTCACCGACAAGCGCGTCCGTCAGGCGATGGGACTTCTCCTCAACCGGCAGGAGCTCGTCGACGGACTGTTCGACGGAAAGGCGGACCTCGGCAACGACAATCCTTTCGCGCCCGTCTTCCCGTCGACCGATACAGACGTGGCGCAGCGGGAGCAGGACATCGAGCAGGCGAAGCAGCTCATCGCAGACTCGGGGGTGACCATCCCCTCCGGGCTCGAGCTACGTACCTGGGACGGCTTCGAGATCCCGCAGCTGGCGCAGCTCATCCAGGATGCGGCCGCGCAGGCCGGGATCACGATCAAGCTCAACATCACCGATCCAACCACCTACTACGGTGACTTCACCTACGGCAACTCGCCCTGGCTCGACTCGACCTTCGGGATCACGGACTATGGACATCGCGGAGTCCCGAACGTCTTCTTGGGCGCGCCGCTCCAGAGCAAGGGGACGTGGAACTCGGCCCACTTCAGGAACACTCAGTACGACGACCTCGTGGCGCAGTACGTCGCGGCTCTCGACGTCGATTCGCAGCGTGGCATTGCCCGCCAGATCGAGGAGCTTCTCCTCGACGAGACCCCGCTGGTGATCCCCTACTTCTACTTCCATCTCGGCGCGATGAAGAAGAGCGTCGCCGGTGTCGAGGTCACCGGCATGGGCCACTTCGACGTGAACCAGGCAGGCTTCACGAGTTAGCAGCCAACTAGCCGGGGAGGTCTGACGATCGGAGCGTTCCTCGCCAAGCGATTCGCGCTTGCGGTCGTCACGCTCTGGCTGCTGAGCGTCATCGTCTTCTTCAGCGCTTCGGTTCTCCCAGGCGACGTTGCGCGGCGCATCCTCGGTCCTTTCGCCGACCAGGCGGCCGTCGACGTGCTCAACGAAGAGCTCGGAACCGATCGGAGCGTCGTCGTCCAGTATGTGGACTGGATCGGGGGCGTCGTCCAGGGAGACCTGGGCGAGTCCTACGCCCAGCGGCGACCGGTGAGCGACATCGTGGGGCCCGCCCTCCAGAACTCAGCCAAGCTCGCCTTGCTGGCCTTCCTGCTCGTCGTGCCGCTCGCGATCCTCGGCGGGGTCATGGCGGCCTTGAACGAGGGACGCTTCCGCGATCGTTTCATCTCGGTCGGCGGTCTCTCGGCGACGGTGGTCCCAGAGTTCGTTTGGGCCGTGCTCCTCATCGTCATCTTCGCCCTCTGGCTCGACGTTCTCCCCGTGACTGCACAGGCGCCCGCAGGCGCGAGCATCTTCACCGAGATCAAGTACCTCCTTCTCCCCGCCCTCTGCCTCGTCTTCGTCCTCTTCGGCTACATCGCGCGCATGGCGCGCGCCGGGACGATCGAGGCGCTCGACGCGGACTTCACCCGCACGGCGACGCTGAAAGGGCTGCCTAGGCGAGCCGTCCTGCGCCGACACGTGCTGCGCAACTCGCTGCTCCCAACGATCGCCGTCATCGCAACACAGACCGGCTACCTGATCGGCGGCCTCGTCGTGATCGAGCTCATCTTCGCCTACCAGGGGATCGGGCAGGTGATCTTCCGAGCAGCGCAGCAGAAGGACTTCCCGCTTCTGCAGAGCGCCGTCCTCGTGGTGGGGATCGTCTACCTCCTGGCGACGCTGCTCGCGGACATCATCTACTCGCTCCTCAACCCACGCATTCGCCTGGCGACGGAACCGTGAGCACTCCCGAAGAACAGGTCCTGCTCGCCGAACGCCCGCCCGTCACCGAGGTGGCCGCGGCTTCGCCCGACGAGGCTGCCATGGCTCGGCGAGAGCGTCTTCGGCTTCTCGTTCGCTCCAAGACGTTCCTCGCAGGCAGCCTGCTGGTCGGCTTCTGGATCTTCTGCGCGATCTTTGGCCGCGCCATCGCGCCCGAGAGCCCATTCACCACGGACATCCTCGCCAAGCTCCAGGCTCCATCCGGCGAGCATTGGTTCGGAACCGACAGCCTCGGGCGCGACGTCTTCTCGCGCGTCCTCGCGGGCGCCCGCGACATCCTCGTCGTCGCGCCGCTCGCCACGCTGCTCGGCACGGCCCTGGGGACCGCCCTCGGCCTCCTCACGGGATACTTTCGCGGCCTCGTCGACGACGTCGTCATGCGGCTGGTCGACGCCTTCCTCGCGCTTCCGATCGTCATCCTCGGACTGCTCTCTCTGGTGGCGCTGGGGGCCTCACGGGTGACGGTGATCCTCGTGATCGGCATCGTGTTCGCGCCGATCATCGCTCGCACGGTGCGCGCCGCCGTACTGTCCGAGCGAGAGCTCGACTATGTCGCGGCCGCCCGGCTGCGCAGCGAGCGCGCTCCCTACATCATGTTCGCTGAGATCCTTCCCAACGTCGCGGCGCCGATCCTGGTCGAGTTCACCGTCCGGCTCGGCTATGCCATCTTCGCCATCGCCACGCTCTCCTTCCTCGGATTCGGCATCCAGCCGCCTGCGCCCGACTGGGGCCTGCAGATCTCCGAGCACTACGGCCTCATCAGCGCCGGCTACTGGTGGCCCACACTCTTCCCCGCCCTCGCCATCGCGACGCTCGTCGTGGGAGTGAACCTGATCGCCGACGGCATCACGCACGTCTTCGAACGATGAGCGCGCTGCCGCAATCCGATCCCGCAAGCTTCGATCGTCACCGACGCGCCCGCGCTCGAGTTGACCGATGTGCACGCGGTGTATCGGGTGCGCGGCATCGACCGCCCCGTGCTGAGAGGCATCTCGCTTTCCATCCCACGCGGAGAGGCGTACGGGCTCGTCGGCGAATCCGGCTGCGGGAAGTCCACGGCCGCCTACGCGATCATGCGCTACCTCCCGCGCAACGGACGTGTGACCAGCGGAGAGATCAAGGTTGCCGGCCGCGACCTGCTCGGCATGAACGCTGCCGACGTGCGGAGGTTGCGCGCCTCGACCGTCTCGATGGTCTACCAGAACCCGAGCACGGCCCTGAACCCGTCGATGCGCATCGGCGACCAGGTGGCGGAGGTCTTCGGGATCCTCGGCCTCGCCAAGCACGAGGCGAGAGCGCGTACGGGCGAGATCCTGGGCAAGGTGCAGATCTCAGATCCGGCGCGGGTCGCCCGCCGCTTTCCGCATCAGCTCTCCGGCGGAATGCAGCAGCGCGTCGTCATCGCGATGGCGCTCGCCAAGGATCCGACGCTGCTCATCCTCGACGAGCCGACGACCGGCCTCGACGCGACCGTCGAAGCGGAGGTGCTCGACCTCGTGAACGCGCTCAGGCACGAGTTCGGCACGAGCGTCCTCTTCATCAGCCACAACCTCGCGGTCATCGCGAAGATGTGCGAGCACGTCGGCGTCCTCTACGCGGGCAGGCTCGTCGAGGAAGGGCCGGCGCAACGGGTCTTCGAGGATCCGCGCCACCCGTACACGGTCGGCCTCCTCCGCTGCATCCCGCGCGCGGGACTCAGGAAGGACCGTGATCGCCTCGACACGATCCCAGGCTTCCTGCCGGGTCTCGGCGCTCCCCTTCCCGCCTGCGTCTTCGTCGACCGCTGCGGTCTCGCCCAGGAGATCTGCGGTCAGGAAGAGCCGCCCTTCCATCCCGTCGGCGGCGGACAGGCGAGCCGCTGCCACTTCTGGCAGCGCGCTCACGAGGTGCCGCGCACGACGCCACCCCACGCGGCCCAGTCGCAGCTTCGCGCCCGACCGAGGCTCCCGTCGTCCTCGCAGGCGCAGTCCATGCGCAAGACGTTCAAGCAGGAAGGCGTCGAGATCCGCGCGCTCGAGGACATCTCGTTCGCGATCCGCCAGGGCGAGACGCTCGGCCTCGTCGGCGAGTCGGGCAGCGGCAAGACGACGCTCGCGCGGCTCCTCCTCGGCCTGACTCAGCCCGACGCCGGCTCGGTCGTCGAGCTCGACGGCGAGCCGCTCGCGTCCGAGCTCGGAGGCCGTGACCACGAGCAGGTGCGCGCGATCCAGATCGTCTTCCAGAACCCCGACGCGGCGCTCAACCGGCGCTTCTCCGCGCGCCGGACGATTGCCCGCGCACTCACGAAGCTGCTCGGGACAACGGGACAGGAGCGTGAGACGCGCCTGCGCGACCTCGCGCATTCCGTTCGCTTCGACCTACGCCTGCTCGGCGCCCGCCCCGCGCAGCTTTCGGGCGGGCTCAAGCAGCGCGTCGCGATCGCGCGAGCCTTCGCGGGCGAGCCGCGCGTGGTCGTCTGCGACGAGCCGACGTCGGCGCTCGACGTCTCCGTCCAGGCGGCCATCCTCAACCTGCTGGCCGACCTGCAGAGAGAGAAAGGCGTCACGTACCTCTTCATCTCCCACGACCTCGGCGTCGTGCGCTACCTGTCGGACCGCATCGCGGTCCTCTACCTCGGACGGCTCATGGAGCTCGGCCCTGCGGAGGCCGTGTTCCAGCCTCCGCACCACCCGTACACCGAGGCGCTCCTCTCGGCGGTGCCCGCGATCGACGGCGAGAAAGCGCGCGCGCATCAGACTGGAGGGCGAGATCCCGAGCGCGGCCAACCCGCCGTCCGGCTGCGTCTTCCATACGCGCTGCCCGCGCAAGTGGGGCACGATCTGCGAGCAGGAGGACCCGCCGCTCAAGGAAGTGAGTCCGGGGCACTACATGCGCTGCCACATCCCGATCGACGAGCTGCGCCAGCTTCAGAACACAACCACCTGACGAATCCCTTCGCCGGCGCGCAGCTGGTCGAGCGCTTCCGGTAGCTCGTCGAGCGTCAGGCGACGGGTGACGAGCTCGTCGAGCTCGAGCCGCCCGTCCGCGTACAGGTCGGCGAGGCGCGGGATGTCGACGGCGATCCGGGCGGAGCCGAGGAAGCAGCCCTTGAGCGTCTTCTCGTAGATGAAGTGCCAGGGGTCGATCGTGAGCGACTGGCCCTTCGGGATCATCCCGACGACGACGACCGTCCCGCCCGCGCGCGCCGCGTCCCACGCCTGGTTGACGGACGGCTCGCGTCCGATCGCCTCGAAGGCGTAGTCGACGCCCAGCCCGTCGCGTCGCCGCGCGCACGGCCTCGACGGGATCCTCCTGGTGCGCGTCGACGAGCACCGTGGCTCCCACGCGCTCCGCGGCCTCGAGCTTCTCCGCGTTGACGTCGACCGCGACGATCGTCGAGGCGCCCGCGATGCGAGCGGCCTGGATGCAGTTGAGGCCGACGCCGCCGCACCCCCACACGGCGACGCTCGACCCGGCCTGCACCTTCGCCGTGTTCACGACCGCGCCGAAACCGGTGATGACCGCGCAGCCGAAGAGCGCAGCGACGTCGAGCGGGACGTCGCGGCGGATGGGAACGGCGACGGACTCTGGGACGACGGCGTGCCCGGCGAGCGACGAGACCGAGTTGAAGTGGTGCAGCTCCTCGCCGTCGGCGCTCAGCCGACTGGTCCCGTCCGCGAGCGTCCCAGTCGCCGCCATCCGGCCGCCGAGCTCGCAGAAGTTGCGCCGGCCTTCGCGGCACGGACGGCAACGGCCGCACGAGGGAACGAGCGCGAGCACGACGTGGTCGCCAGCCTTCAGGCGCTCGACCCCGTCCCCCACTTCGCGGACGACCCCCGCCGCTTCGTGGCCGAGGACGATCGGCAGCGGCTCCGGGAGATCGCCGTCGACCACGTGCACGTCGCTTGCACACACGCCGCAGGCGGCCATCTCGACCAGCACCTCTCCGGCCTTCGGCGGAGCAAGCTCGATCTCGCGAATGTCGACGGGCTCGCGCGTGCGCCAGAGGACGGCTGCCTTCGTCTTCACGCGGGCGAGCCTACTTAGAATCGACCGCATGCGGGCCGCGATCCTCGAAGCCGTCAACGAGCCCTTGGCGGTCGAGGACGTCGAGCTCGCCGACCCGGGTGCAGGCGAGGTTGTCGTCCGCCTGCACGCGAGCGGTGTGTGCCACAGCGACTGGAACGTCGTCTCCGGGGCGACTCCGAACCCACTCCCTGCCGTGCTCGGCCACGAAGGGGCCGGGATCATCGAGGCGGTCGGCGAAGGCGTCTCGATGGTGGCGGAAGGCGAGCACGTCGTCCTGTCGTGGCTGCCGGCGTGCGGCTCGTGCTTCTACTGCGTCCAGGGACGACCGTCGCTCTGCGAGCACGCGATGGAAGGCATGTTCGAGGGGACGCTCCCGAGCGGAGCGCTGCGCCTGTCGCGGAACGGTACGCCGCTCTACCACTACTCCTTCCTCTCCACGTTCGCGGAGAGCTGCATCGTTCCGGAGGAGTGCTGCGTTCGCATCCGCGACGACGCCCCACTCGACGTCGCAGCGCTCGTCGGTTGCGCCGTCATGACCGGCGTGGGCGCGGCGATCAACCGCGCGCGCGTCGAGCCCGGCAGCACCGTCGCGGTGTTCGGCGCCGGCGGGGTCGGACTGAGCGTGATCCTCGGAGCCGGGCTGGCCGGCGCCCGCGACATCGTCGCCATTGACCCCGTCCCGTACAAGCGTGACCTCGCGCGCGAGCTGGGCGCCACGCATGCGGTCGACCCGAAGAGCGACGACCCCGCCGCCGTGCTGCGCGAGCTCACGGACGGTCGCGGCGCCGACTACGCGTTCGACTCGGCCGGCTATCCCGGCGTCGTCACGCAGGCCTACGAGTCGACGCGGCGCGGGGGAATGATCGTCTGCATCGGCATTCCGCCAGTCGGGGCCGAGGCGAACCTGCCGGGCCCGAGCCTGCCGCGCGACGAGAAGATCGTCACGGGAAGCTTCTACGGCTCCTGCCGCCCCCACGTGGACATGCCGCTTCTGCTCGACCTCTTCATGGACGGCCGCCTTCCGCTCGACAAGCTCGTGTCGCGTACGTACGAGCTCGACGACGTCAACGACGCGTTCGCAGCGATGAACGAGGGCGAGGTCGCGCGCGCAGTGCTCAAGCTCTGATGCAGATCGGCGAGGCCTTCGTCGGCGAGCCTCCGAACGCTGCGCACGTCAACACCGTGCTCGGCGAGAAGAACGGGCCCGTCGGAACGGCGTGGGCGACGGCGCTCGCGACGCCGCGCCAGGGGCACGCAGCTTTCGTCGTCGCCCTTCAGCCGGGGATCGCAATCAAGCCGGCCACGCTCTTCGTCAACAAGGCAGCGCTCACGGGCGAGCGCCACGAGACGCTCACGTGGGGCGCGGCGCAGGCGGGGGTCGCCCAGGGCGTGACCGAGGCGGTGCGCGCAGGCACCGTGCCTGCAGGCGACGTGGACGACCTCCTTCTCATCGCAGCCGTGTGGGTCGACCCCCAAGCCGACGACGAAGACGCCGTCTACGAGCACAACGCCGAAGCGACGCGGCTGGCGCTCGAGGCCGGTGCGCGCGGGCTTCCGCGCCTCGAGGACGTGCTCGCGGCCGGTGAGCCCTGGAGCTACTTCTTCCGGACGCCTGCGTAGGTGCGGATCACGGCGATCCGCCTCGAACGGCGAGCGTTCGAGCTCGACCCGCCCTTTCCCGCCGCGTGGGACCCGGTGCCCCGGACGCGCTTCGAGGCCACGCTCGTCTTCGTCGAGACAGATGAGGGGCTCACCGGCGTGGGCTCGGGCGACACCATGGACGGCTTCGAGGCCTTCGAGCACCTGTTCGTCGGCGAGGACCCGCTCGACGTCGACCGCCACGTCCGCGTCCTCGAGACGATCGCGTTCCACGCCGGCCGCTACTGGCCGCTCGAAGCCGCCCTCTGGGACATCGCCGGCCAGACGCAGGGCGTGCCCGTGGCCGAGCTCTTCGGCGGCAAGACCGACCGGCTGCCGGTCTACGCGTCGACCGGTGCGGCCCAGTCTCCGGACGAGCGCGCGGAATCCGCGGTGGCGCTCCGCGAGGAAGGCTTCCGCGCCCTCAAGCTCCGCATCGACAGGGACGCGATCGACAAGGGGCTCGCGACGGTCGCCGCCGTCCGCGCGGCGGTCGGGTCCTCGATGGAGATCATGGTCGACGTGAACGAAGGCTGGCGCATGCCGGGGGACGTGAGACCGGCACTCGACTTCGAAACGGTGAAGCGACTCGCCGCAGAGCTCCGCGAGCACGACGTCCTGTGGCTCGAGGAGCCTCGCCCCGCCTGGGACGTGCAAGGGCTCGCCAGACTCCGCGCCGAGACGGGCGTCACGCTCGCGGGAGGCGAGATGGTGCGGACGACGGCGGAGTTCGATGCGTACCTCGACGCGGACGCGCTCGACGTCTATCAGCCCGACGCCGTGCTCGCGGTCGGCCTCTTGCGCGCGAAGGAAGTCGCCGCGCGCGCACACGCTCGCGGCCGGCGCTACACGCCGCACACGTGGACGAACGGCCTCGGGCTCGCTCGTCAACCTGCACGTCGCAGCAGGCGTCGGCGCCGAGCCGTACCTCGAGTATCCGTACGACCCGCCGACGTGGACGCCCGAGCGGCGCGACTTCCTGCTCGCGGAGCCACTTGCGCTCGACGGCGACGGCTGCCTGCGGGTTCCCGAACGGCCCGGGCTGGGAGTGACGCTTGCCGAAGATTGACGTGCATCAGCATCTGTGGCCTGAGCAATTCATCTCCGCCCTCTCGCGACGCGATGCACCTCCGCGGCTCCAAGGCTCACGCCTCGAGCTCGTCGACGGCCAGTACGACGTCGATCTCGAGGCTCACCAGCTCGAACGGCGGATCGCGCTGCTCGACCGCGACGGGATCGACGTCGCCTGCGTCTGTCTTCAGCCGACGCTCGGGGCTGACGACGAGCCCGACCTGCTCGAGGCCTACCACGAGGGAATTCTCGAGCTGGTCGCATCGTCCGGCGGTCGCCTGCGAGCTCTTGCGTACAACGAGCGGCGCGAAGGGTTCGTCGGCGCCTGCGTCACCGCACAGCAGGTCCTCGACGGTGTCGGCGACCTCGCAGCCGACTTGAGGCACGCAGGCCAGTTTCTGTTCGTGCATCCGGGAATCCCCGCGCACACCGATCCGCGGCGACCGCCCTGGTGGGGGGTCGTCGTCGACTACGCCACGCAGATGGAGGCGGCCTTCCTCGCCTGGGTGACCGGCGGAGGCCACGACGTGCCGGTCGTGTTCGCCATCCTCGCCGGCGGCGGTCCCGTTCAGCTCGAGCGCCTGGCCTCGCGGGACGCGACCGTCTCGGTCCCCGAGGACTGTCTACCTGGATACGTCCTCATACGGGCGCCACGCGCTCGAGCTCTGCATCGGCGCGCTCGGACTGGAGCATCTCGTGTACGGCAGCGACGTGCCCCTGATCGATTCGCGACCCACGCTGCGCGCCCTCACCGATCTCGGCGATGCTGTCGCCGAGGCGGTATGCGAGACGAACCCGGCCAGGCTGTTTCGGTGAGCGCGCTCGAAGAAGCGCCCTCGGAGCTGACCGGTGGTCGCCAGGTCCTCCTCAAGCGCGAGGATCGGCACGAGCTCGGCTCGTTCAAGTGGCGCGGCGCGCTGCCGACCGTCGAAGGTTTTCGCGAAGCCGGTGCGACGGCGGTCGTGACGGCGTCCACCGGGAACCATGGGGCCGCCACCGCGTGGGCCGCAGAGCGCACCGGCATGCGCGCGATCGTGTTCGCCCCGGAAGGCTCGACGCGCGCCAAGGTCGACCTGATTGAGAGCCTGGGCGCCGATCTTCGCCTCGAGGGCGCCGACCTCGACGAGTCGAAGGAGATCGCCAGGGAGCATGCGGCGAGCGCGGATCTTCCCGTTCTTCGAAGACGGCGCCGAGCAGGCGCAGTACGACGGCTACGGGGCGATCGGCGACGAGATCCTCGACGAGCTCGGCGACCCACCCGCCGCCGTCGTCGTCCCCGTGGGGAACGGGGCACTCCTCGGCGGTGTCGGCCTCGCGTTCTGCCGGCGTGCGCGCGAGACGATGCGTGTCGGTGTCGTCGCAAAGGACGCGCCCTGTATGGCAGACAGCTGGGACGAGGGAGCTCCGATCACCTGCGAGCAGTCGTCGACGTTCGCCGACGGCCTCGCCGTGCGCGTCGCCATCCCGCTGGCCGTCGAAGTCCTCGGCGAGGTCGCGAACAGGATGCTGCGCGTTTCCGACCGTCAGATCGCGCGGGCGCTCGGAGCGCTCGCCGACGTCGGCGTTCGCGTCGAGGGCGCCGCGGCCGCGCCGCTCGCCGCTCTCCCCCAGCTCACGGACGTGGACGGCCCGGTGGTTCTCGTCGTGACCGGGCGCAACATCGACGACGAGCTCTTTACGCGGGCACGCGAGCGCCCAGAATCCTTTCCGGACTGAGCGGCGCGAGCCGCGGCTCGGGACGGCCGAGGATGGCTTTGGCGACGGCCTCCCCGCAGGCGAGGGCGAGGACGTTCCCGTGACCCGAGTAGCCCAGTGAGACCCAGACGCCGGGGCGGCCGGGGAGCGCCCCGACGAGCGGCATCCAGTCGGGCGTGAAGCCCATCGAGCCCGCCCAGCGGTGCGTGATGCGGGGCAGGTCGGGGACGAGCGTGCGGGCGAAGGTCTCGATGCGGTTCTGAATCGAGTCGCTCGGCTCGTCGTCGCGCGTGTACTCGTTGTCGAGTTCGAGGTCGCGCTGCCCGCCCATGAGCAGGCGACCGTCGGCCGTCTGCTGCCAGTAGTCCCATCCCTCCCGCGCGGCGACGACGTTGTCGAAATGACGCTCGGCCAGCGGCTCGGTCGCGAGCATCTGCGCGCGCGCCGGCGTGATTACCTCGTCGAGCTCCGGCAAGAGACGGTGCGTGTAGCCGTCCGTCGCGACGACGACGTGATCGGCGGAAACGGTGCCTCGCTCGGTCGTCACACTCGTGCCGCTCAGGTCGAGGGCGCGCGTCTCATCGGAGATCGACGCGCCCGCCTGGGTTGCGAGCGACGCCATGTGCCGCGCCCAGCGTCCGGGATGCAGAGCACCGTCGGCCGGGTTGTAGATGCCGCCGACGTAGCGGGTCCGCAGGAGCGGCGGCAGGTCAGCGCCGTCGACCCAGTCGGCGACGAACCCGTCCTCGACGAGGGCGTCGCGTTCGACCTTCGCGCCCGCCGCCTCTTCCTCCGACGCCACGACGTACAGGCTCCCGGCGCGCCGGAACGCGTCGCCGGCGACCTCAGCCATGCGCTCGACGGACTCCTCGGTGAAACGCCACAGATCCGTGAGGCGGTTCCGCGCGTACGGGACCGAGAGGCCGCGAAGCGCGAAGCCTCCGTTTCGCCCGCTCGCACCGCTCGCCGCGTGCCGCGCTTCGAGCACGCGCACGCCCGCGCCGTTCTCGGCGAGCAGGCGCGCGCAGGACAGACCGGTCACCCCGCCGCCGACCACAACGACGTCGACCTGTTCGTCGCCTGCGAGCGGCGGATAGGTCGGCGCCTCGCTATCGAGCCAGTACGGGACGGTCAGGCAGGCAACGATAGACACCGTCCGCCGCCGAGACGACGCCTGCAAGCTCGAGCTCGACGAGGGCAGCCGAGATCTGCGCGCTGTCGCACTCACAGGCCCGCGCCAGCTCGTCGGCGCCGCGCGGGCCGTCGGCCAGCGCCGCGAGAACCCGGGCTCCTTCGGAGGAGATGCTCACCTGCGCCGGCGGAGCGCGCTCCAGACCGATCGCGTCCAGCGCGTCGTCGACGCCGAGGAGCGGGGCCGCTCCCTGGCGGAGGAGATGGTTCGTTCCCGCCGACCGTGCGGCCGTGATCTCACCGGGAACCGCGAACACGTCCCGGCCGAGCTCGAGCGCGAAGTCGGCCGTGATGAGCGCTCCCGAACGCTCCCGCGCCTCGACGACCACCGTCGCGAGGCAGAGGCCGGCGATAATCCGGTTCCGCGCCGGAAAGCGCCACGGCGCCGGTTCGACGCCCGGTGGGTACTCGGACACGATCAGGCCCGTCTGGCGCACGCGTTGCGCGAGCCCCGCGTGGCTGCGCGGATAGTCGCGGTCGATCCCGCAGCCGAGAACGGCGACGGTCGAACCCCCGCCCGCGAGCGCGCCTCGGTGCGCCTCCCCGTCGATACCTCGCGCAAGGCCGCTCACGACGACAACGCCTGCGGCCGCCAGCTCTCGCCCGAGCATTCGCGCGACCTCGGACCCGTACCGAGAGCAGCTGCGCGCGCCGACGACGGCGACGCACGGACGCGTGAGCAGGTCGGGATCCCCTTCGCCGCGCAGATGAATGCGCGCGGGAGGATCGTGGAGCTGGCGCAGCAGCGGCGGGTACGCGGCGTCGCGCCGCTGGAGGATCGTCACGTCCATCCGTCGAGCTCGGTGGGCGCGCGGTACGAGAGCGCTTCGGCGACGTGCTCGGGCTCGACCGAAGAACGCGCTGCGAGTGCGGCGATCGTGACGGCCGTCCTCGCGACGCGCGTGCGTCCTCTGGCCGACAGCGGCAGCGTGTCGACTGCGCGCGAGAGCAGCGCTTCCGCCCCGGAGCCGAGCGCCGGCGCTTCCTCGCGCAGGCGCACGGAGGCCGCCTCGACGCGCGGACGAACGACGGCGGATCTCTCCCCCGCGCTCCCATTCCACTCCCGCGAGCGCTCGCGTGGCATCTGCACGACGAGGTCGATGCGGTCGAGGAGTGCGCGCGAGAGCTTCTCGCGGTACGCAGCCAGGCGCTGCGGTGAGCACGAGCATTCAGCGGCGGGATCGCCGCGCGCGCCGCAGGCGCAGAGGTTCATGGTCGCGACGAGGAGAAAGCGGGCCGGGAAGACCGCCTGCCCGGTAATCCGTGCGATCGCGATCCTGCCGTCCTCCAGCGGCTGACGAAGGGCTTCGAGCGCGGGCCGCGCGAACTCGGCGAGCTCGTCGAGAAGGAGGACGCCCTGATGGGCGAGGCTTGCTTCTCCCGGCCGCGGGCCGGCCCCGCCGCCGGCGACCGCCGGAGCCGAAGCGCTGTGGTGGGGAGCGCGAAAGGGCGGCCGCTGCACGAGCGGCCTCCCCGGCGGCAGCAAGCCGGCCACAGAGTGGATGCGCGTGACCTCGAGCGCCTGCTCGAGCGTGAGCGGAGGCAGGAGGCCGGGGAGACGACGCGCCAGCATGGTCTTTCCCGTCCCCGGCGGGCCGGCGAGGAGGAGGTTGTGCCGTCCCGCCGCGGCGATCTCGAGAGCGCGGCGGCCCCGTTCCTGTCCGCGCACCGCTGACAGGTCGGGGCCAGCCGGCTCGGGTGGGGGCGGAAGCGGAGCAACGGCCGGCACGGTCAGCACGCCGCGCAGGTACGCCGACGCCTCGGCCAGATGCCGCACCGGAATCGGCTCGATCCCGGCGAGGGCCGCCTCGGCGGCCGACTCGGCGGCACACATGAGGTGGCGCAGTCCCCCACGGCGCGCGGCTTCGGCGGCCACGAGGATGCCCGGCACGGGACGGACGCGCCCGTCGAGCGCGAGCTCGCCGACCGCTGCGTGTCCCTCCAGACGCTGCGGTGGTACCTGGTGCGAGGCCCCCAGAAGAGCGAGCGCGATCGGAAGATCGAAGCCGGATCCTTCCTTGCGGAGATCGGCCGGTGCCAAGTTCACGGTGATCCGGCGGACCGGCCACTCGTGCTCTGCGCTCGCGATGCTGCTTCGCACGCGGTGCTTCGCCTCCTGACACGCCTTGTCCGGCAGCCCGACGATCGAGAAGCCGGGCAGGCCGCGCTGGAGGTGCGCCTCGACCTCGACCGTGCGCGCATCGAGGCCCACGAGTGCGTGCGTGATCGCTCGTGCGAGCACCCCACGAAGGTAGGAAGCGAAGCCGCACCGCTGGCGCGCTCAGTGCGGCGATAGGCTCCGCAAATGGACACCTTTCTGACCGTCGCGAGCAAACGGGACCAGCGCGCCTACGCCGACCGTGACATCCCCGCCGACCTTCGGGACAGGATTGTGGACGCAGGGCGCATCGCCGGCAGCGCGCAGAACCGCCAGCCGCTCCGCTTCTTCGTACTCGAGAGCCGCGACGTCCTGGACCGAGTCGCACAGACGGTCTACGTCGCCGACAACATCCTGGGAGCTCGACTCGTGGTCGCCCTCGTCGCAGCGGGGCGTCCGGGTTTCGACGCCGGCCGCGCTGCGCAGAACATGATGCTCGCCGCGTGGAACGAGGGCGTGACGTCGTGCCCGAATGGGATGCCGGACCCGGATGCCACGGCCGAGGCCCTCGGGGTCGGCGAGGGCGAGTCCGTCGTCAACGTCCTCTCGTTCGGCTACCCGGCGAAGCCTCGCGACCCGGACTCACGCCCGGCCGAGCAATGGATCGAGCGCGCCAAGCGCAAACCGCGGCAGGAGGTCGTCAAGCGGGTCTAGTAAAACGGTGCGGGAAGCAGTACGTTCGCGGTCCCGTCCGGAGGAGGAGCCAATGAAGAGGGGTCTTGTCATCGGTGTCCTGTGCGCCGTTCTCGCGGCCGCCGGCGTCGGTCTCGCGGCGCTGTCGGAAACACCCGTTCTCGCCGGCGCCAAGAACGAGCGCAATCCTGCAGCCGACATGGCGGGCACGACCACGGTCCTCGCGTTCACGCGCAGCCGCTCGGGCGACCGAAACCGCTACGACGCGTGGGCGCAGGAAGGTAGTGACGCTCCCGTCAAGCTCAACGCGAACGGCCAGGCCTGGACCGGCGGTATCGACTATCCGATCGTCCCCTACCAGCAGGTCAACTCAAGCCAGTCGGACATCTGGCTCTACGACCTCAGCACCGACACGACCATTCGCCAACCCGCTCCCATGAACACCAACAAGTGGGAGTGGCATCCGTCTTTCTCCGGCGACCTGAACGACTACCACCTTCTCTTCGGCCGCGACAACCTGAGCTCGCCGCGGCAGCGAGTCGTCCTCCACCACCACACCACCACCGGCACGCACGAGGACCACCTCCTCGCCGAAGTAACGAAGGCCTCGCACTACCTCCAGCCCGACCAGGTCAACGACGACTGGGCCACGTACACCAAGTGCACCCCCAACTGCAACGTCTTTCTCCACCAGATCTCCACGGAAGAGACGACGAAGCTGGCCAAGCCCGTTCAGAACCGGCCGCGCCAGCAGTACGCCGCGGGAGTGAGCCCGGACGGCGCCGTGTACTTCATCCGAAGCGGCCCTCGCTGCGGCGAGAAGGTGAAGATCGTCCGCTACGACCCGGCGCACAGTGACCCCACGTTCGGCACCGTCCTCGCAGCGGTTCCGTCCGGCGTGGACATCGCGTTCGCGTTCCTGCACCAGCAGGTCGACGGTACGCGGGACCTGTACTACGACCGCGTGAACTGCAGCACGGGCAGGTTCGACGTCTACAAGGTCACGGACCCGGCCGGTCCGTAGTCAAAACGTGATGCGGTCGAGCTTGCGGCCGCGCACCGCCATCACTTCGCACGCGACCTCGAGCTCCCGGAGCTCGGGGTTGCGCGCGAGCCAACTCTCGGCCGCGCGCCGCACCCGCCGCTCCTTCTCCGGGCCGACCATCTCCCAGGGGTCCCCGTAATCGACGCGGCTCCGTGCCTTCACCTCGCAGACGACCAGGCGCCGTCCGCGGCGCGCGACGATGTCGAGCTCGTTTCGGCCGGCGCGGACATTCGAGCCGAGGATGCGGTAGCCGCGCAGGCGGTAGTAGCGGCGCACGCGCCGCTCCGCCTCAGCTCCCGACTGCGTCGAGCTCTCGAACCGCTTCTTCTTCGGTGTCTTCCGCCACCAGCTCGGCATAGCAGCGGGCCTCGAACGAACGGCGATGGATGTCGCTCGGCCCCCGTTTTCTGACGACGGCCGAGTGGCCCGGCGTGATGTAGCCCACGTGCGACGAAAAGCCGTAGTGCGGATAGAGCGCGTCGAGCCGGCGCATGGAGCGGTCACGGACGACCTTCGCGACGACCGAGGCCGCAGCGATGGCGGCGCTCTTCGTGTCGCCGTCCGTAATGGCCCTGTGCTCGGGCGCCGACGGACCGAGACGGAAGCCGTCGACCAGGCAGGCCTCTGCGGGCGGGCAGAGAGCCCAGAGCGCCTCTCGCATGCCGCGTAGGTTCGAGCGATGAAGCCCGTCGCGGTCGATCACGCTCGGAGGGATGACGCGCACCGAGATGCGCGTCGCGCAGCCTGCGACGGCACGGAAGAGCTGCTCACGGTCAGCGGGCGTCAACTGCTTCGAGTCGTTGAGCTTGCCGAGCGGCCGTACGCGATGATCCCGCAGGCACTCGTAGTCGAAGAGGACGGCGGCCACGACGAGCGGGCCCGCGAGGCTTCCCCGCCCTGCCTCGTCCGTGCCCGCGACGTAACGAACGCCGAGGCGCCGGTCGAAGCCGAGCAGTTTCTGGCCGGTCCTCCGCACGGCCAAGGAGGATACGCCCTAGGTCCGCTGCTTCTCGCGGACGCGCGCCTTCCTCCCCACCTTCTCGCGAAGGTAGTAGAGCTTCGCGCGCCGGACGTCCCCGACGGCCATCACCTCGATCCGCTCGATCTTGGGTGAATGCACGGGAAACGTGCGCTCGACCCCCACGCCGAAGGAGTTCTTGCGCACCGTGAAGGTCTCGCGTGCCCCCTGGCCCTGGCGCTTGATCACGATGCCCTCGAACACCTGGACGCGCCGCCGCTGGCCCTCGATCACCTGGAAATGGACGCGAACCGTGTCCCCCGCCTTGAACTGAGGGATGTTGTCGCGCAGCTGACGGCGCTCGATGATGTCGATCGGATTGCTCATGAAAAGGGCGGCCGGAACCGGCCAGGCATGCTAGCGGAACCCAATTCTTTGAGGCGGCCAGTAGACGGCAAACACCGGCCCGATCAGGTTCCCCCGGGGGACGGGCCCCCATTCCCGGCTGTCGCAGGATTGCGTGCGATTGTCGCCCATCATGAAGTACTGGCCTGCGGGCACGTCGAACGTGAAGTCACGCCCGCCGCGTCGCTGCTGCTCGATGTACGGCTCCTCCAACCGGTCCCCGTTCACGCTCACAACGCCGTTTCTCTGCTCGAGGTGGTCGCCGGGGAGCCCAATGAGCCGCTTGACGAACGTCTGGCCGGCGCCGCCGCCTTCGAGGCAGCTCGCGGCCGTCGGCGGCGTCTTGAACACGACGATCTCGCCGCGCTCGGGATCGCGGAAGCGGTAGATGAAGCGGTTGGCGAGCACCCGGTCCGAGAAGCGCGCCACGCAGCCCTGCGCTGGCTCCGCGCAGTGCAGCGTCGGCTCCATGGAGGACGAGGGGATGCGGTAGGGGTTGACGACCCAGGCCTTGATGGCGAGCACTGCACCGACCGCGACGACGATCGTGACGACCCAGTCGATGATCGTCGGCCACGGGTGCGGCAGACCTTCGGTGAGACGGTCGACCGGTCCTCTCAAGACAGCGTCCTCTCGCGGC
This sequence comes from uncultured Actinomycetes bacterium, assembly GCA_963747715.1. GTDB lineage: Bacteria > Actinomycetota > Thermoleophilia > Gaiellales > Gaiellaceae > CAVVGB01. The sequence continues at coordinate 68,349 of CAVVGB010000009.1, read as the reverse complement.
TCTGCTCCCGCCTCCACGTCTCGATGCGCGCGTGGTCGCCCGAGAGCAGGACGTCAGGAACGCGCCAGCCGTTGAACTCAGGCGGCCGTGTGTATTGCGGGAACTCGAGACCCCCTTCGAGCGCGCGCGAGAAGCTCTCGAGGGTTCCGCTCTCCTCGCGCAGGGCGCCCGGAAGCCGGCGCGCGACCGCGTCGAGGATGACCATCGCGGGGAGCTCGCCTCCGGAGAGCACATACGGCCCGACCGAGACGGCGTCGGTGGCGACGTGCTCGACGATGCGCTCGTCGAAGCCCTCGAAGCGCGCGGAGAGGAGCGTGAGCGAATCCTCCGCCGCCAGCTCTTCGACGAGGTCCTGGTCGAGCTGCCTGCCTTGCGGTGTCAGCGCGATGGTCCGCTTGTCTGCGTAATTGCCCTCGTACACCGCTTCGAGGGCGGCGCAGACGACGTCGACCCGCAGCACCATTCCCGCGCCCCCGCCGTAGGGCTCGTCGTCGACCTGGCCGCCGGCCAGCCGCGTGAAATCGCGGTAGTTCCAGAGGCGCAGGTCGAGCTCCGAGCCGAGCACCGCGGCAAGCGGACGCTGCTCGGTGAGCCAGGAAAAGGCATGCGGAAGCAGTGTGAAGACGTCGATTTGCATGAACGGCGAAAGCTAGTCGGCGAACCCCGGTGAAACGAGGATCAGGCCCTGCTCCGTATCGACCGAGCGGATGCAATCCTCCACCATCGGGAGCGCGATCCCGCTGTCGAGCTCGAGCACGTCGTTCGCCACCCCGGGCGTCACGTTCTGCACTTTTCCGAGGGCGCGGCCCCCTTCCTCCTCGACTGCGAGGCCGACGAGCTCGAACGCGTAGAAGCTCCCCTCCCCAGCGGAGGGCAGGTCCACCTTGGGAACCGCGAGCGAAGCGCCGCGCTCCACTTCGCGGTCGAGCTTGATGACGGGGCGTCCGCCCGCGCTCTTGGACTCGACGATCGCCGCCGGCGAACTGTCCACGTACAGCTCAGCACCGACTTTGAAGCGGTCGGGATCGTCGCTCGCCTGTTCGACGACGAACGCGCCGTTCAGCCCGTGCGGCCGTCCCACCCGGCCCACGGGAACGAGTTCAGTCCTCGACAACTTCGAGCAGCGCGCGCTGGTTCATCCGGCCGCCGGCCGCGCGCACGAGGGTCCGGAGGGCACGCACGATCCGCCCCTGGCGCCCGATCACCTTGCCGACGTCGTCGGGGGCGACGTGGAGCTCGAAGACGACCGCACCGTCGCGCTCGGTCCTGACGACGCGCACCTCGTCCGGCTTGTCGACGAGCCCCTTGGCCACGTACTCGAGCATGCCTTCCATCTCGCGCCTTAGATCCCCTTCGCTTTCAGCAGGCGCTGCACGGACTCGCTCGGCTGGGCGCCCTTCGACATCCAGTCGCGCACCTTCGCCTCGTCGAGCTCGATGATCGACGGGTCGGCCTGCGGGTTGTAGCGGCCGATGATCTCGATGAAGCGGCCGTCACGCGGCGAGCGCGAGTCCGCTACGACCACGCGGTAGACGGGGTTCTTTTTCGACCCCACCCGCGCGAGCCTGATCCTTGCTGCCATCCACTACCTCCGTTTCGTTTGCTGGGCGACGAGCGACTGGAAGTTCGGCATCTTGCCCTTGCCCAGCTGCTTCATCATCTTCTCCATTTGCTTGCGGGCGCTGAGGAGCTGGTTGACCTCCTGCACGCTCGTTCCGCTCCCGTTGGCAATCCGCGCGCGCCGTGAGCCGCTGATGATGTCCGGCTGGGCCCGCTCGGTCGGTGTCATGGACAGGACGATCGCCTCGACACGCCCGAGCCGGCTGTCGTCCATGTCGACTCCTTGAAGCTGCTTCCCGACTCCGGGGATGAGCGAGACGATGTTCTTCAGCGGTCCCATGCGCCGCATCATCTTGTAGGACTGCAGGAAGTCGTCGAAGCTGAAGCGGCCCTGGCGCAAGCGCCGCTCGAGCGCCTCCTGCTCGTCTTCCTCCGCCGCTGCCTCCGCCCGCTCGATGAGCGTGAGGACGTCGCCCATGCCGAGGATGCGCGAGGCCATGCGGTCGGGATGGAAGTACTCGAGCTGGTCGAGCTTCTCCCCCATGGACGCAAGCTTGATCGGCTTGCCCGTGACCGCCTTGACGGACAGCGCGGCGCCGCCGCGTGCGTCGCCGTCGAGCTTCGTGAGGACGATGCCGTCGAACGCGACCCGCTCCGAGAAGGCCTCGGCGACGGACACGGCGTCCTGACCGGTCATTGCGTCGAGGACGAGGAGGATGTTGTGCGGCTTCGTCGCCTTTCGGACAGCCGCGAGCTCTTCCATCAAGTCCTCGTCGACGTGCAGCCGGCCGGCGGTGTCGAGGATGACGACGTCACGTCCCTGCGCCTGCGCCTGCTCGAGCCCGTGGCGCGCGACGGCGACGGCGTCCTTGGTCGCGCGGTCGAGGTAAACCGGAATCTGGATCTGCTTGCCGAGCTGCTCGAGCTGGTCGATGGCGGCCGGGCGCTGCAGGTCGGCAGCCACGAGCGCGGGGCTCTTCCCCTCCTTGCGCAAGAGGAGAGCGAGCTTGGCGGCCGCGGTCGTCTTGCCCGATCCCTGCAGGCCGGCGAGGAGGACGATCGTCGGCGGTCGCCCGGCGAAGGCGAGCTTCGAGCCGCCCTGGCCCATGATGGCCGTCAGCTCCTCGTGGACGATCTTCACGACCTGCTGGCCGGGCGTCAGGCTCTTCATGACGTCCGCGCCGGCCGACCGCTCCTTCACCTTGGCGACGAAGTCCTTGACGACCCGGAAGTTGACGTCGGCCTCGAGCAGGGCGAGACGGATCTCCCGCATGGCCCGCGAGAGGTCTTCCTCGGTGAGGACGCCACGTCCCCGCAGGTCGCCGAGAGCGGCCTGAAGCTTGTCGGAAAGGGTGTCAAACATGGGCCGGCGGGTTAGTGTAGCTGCGGCGTTTCTCGCAACTGATCAAGGAGGAAACACGACATGGCTGACGTCGCGAAGGTCGTCACAATCATCGGCAACCACCCTGAGAGCTTTGCGAAGGCGGCTCAGGTCGCGGTCACGGAAGCGGCGAAGACGATCCGCGGAATCTCGGGCGCCGACGTGCTCTCGATGAGCTGCGAAGTCGAGGGCGACCGCATCACGATGTACCGGACGACCGTGAACATCGCCTTCGCCGTGGAGCGCTAAGCGGCACATTGCAAGCGATTCTTCCGAGCGCGTCCTTGGACGTATTGGGGCCGGGCATGCCCGGCCCGTACCACCGGTGACCTGATCGCTACGAGTGTGTGCCGAACTAGTTCGACTGCGCAGTCGGACGGATGAGCATCTCGTTCACGTCGACGTGCGGCGGCTGGCTGACGGCGTACAGCACGGCGCGCGCGATGTCGTCCGATTCGAGCGCGTCCGTGACCGGCTCGTCGAAGAACGGCGTGTCCACCATGCCCGGCTCGATCAGCGTCACGCGCACGCCCGTCCCGTCGAGCTCCTGCCGCGCGGCCTCGCCCATCGCGGTCACCGCCCACTTCGTGCACGAGTAGAGCGAGCCCGGTAGCGCACGGCGCCCGGCCACGGAGCCGGTCAGGAGAAGATGCCCGTTGGACTTCTTGAGCTCTTCCATCGTCGCGCGGATCGTGAGCGCGGCGCCGTAGACGTTCGTGAGCACCATCTCGCGCCAGTGCTCCGGGGTCGAGGACAGGAAGCTGCGCGACGCGCCGAAGCCCGCGTTGGCGAAGGCCACGTCCAACTGCCCGTAGGCATCCAGGCGGCGGCGACCATCGCTTCCTGCTCCGCCCACTCGGTGACGTCGCAGCGAACGGCGAGCGCGCGTTCGTCTCCGCCCTAGCTCCGCGGCGAGCTCCTTCAGCAGCTCCTCCCGGCGCGCAGCGAGCACGAGTCTGTAGCCGGCCTCGGCGGCACGCCTCGCAGTCGCCTCGCCGATCCCGCTCGATGCGCCGGTGATGAGGAAGACCGGGTCGGCCATCAGTCGCCGCGCACCAGCGCGCGCGCGAAGTCGCGCGCGTCGAACGGCTGCAGGTCTTCGAGCGCCTCCCCCACCCCGACCAGCTTGACGGGCAGGCCGAGCTCGTGCGCGATCGCAACGGCGATCCCGCCCCTCGCACTTCCGTCGAGCTTGGTCAAGGCCACGCCGGTCACCTCGACAGCTTCGCCGAAGAGGCGTGCCTGCTGCAGCCCGTTCTGTCCCGTCGTCGCATCGATCACGAGAAGCGTCTCGTGCGGAGCACCCTCCAACCGGCCGGCGATCACGCGACGGATCTTGGCCAGCTCCTGCATGAGGTTCGTCTGCGTATGCAGGCGTCCGGCCGTGTCGACGATGACGACGTCGCGGCCGCGCGCCTCTGCCGCCTCGATCGCGTCGAACGCAACCGCCGCCGGGTCAGCCCCGCGCGCGGCGCCGACGAAGTCCGCCCCGGCCCGCTGCGCCCAGATCTCGAGCTGTTCCTCGGCCGCCGCACGAAACGTGTCCGCGGCGGCCAGGACGACCGACCGATCGTACTCGCCGAGATGGTGCGCGAGCTTGCCGATCGTCGTCGTCTTGCCCGTGCCGTTGACGCCGACGATGAGCAGCACGCTGGGCGACTCGCTGACCGCAAGTTGGCCGTCCCCTTCCGGTGAGACGAGCTCGGCGATCACGGACTCGAGCCCGTCCAAGAGCTCACCCTCGTTCGCCGGCTCGCGCTCCTCGAGGCGCTGCACGATCTCGACCGTTGCGGGCACGCCGCAGTCCGCCCGGAGGAGATGCTCCTCGACCCGCTCCCACGAATCGGCGTCAGCCGGATTGAAGAAGAGCTCCTGCGTGAGCGCCCGCCGGCTGCCCGCCAGCGACTCGCGCAGACGGCGAAACCAGCCGCCCTCTCCGCTTTCCTCCTGCTCGGCCGGCGGCGCCTCCTCGCCGAGGAGCTCGGCCCAGCTCCGGGTCACGCCGACAGAGCTTCGACCGGTTCCTGGCTGAGCCGCTTGGAGACGATCTGGGAGACGCCGTCCGCGCCCATCGTGACGCCGTAGAGGATGTCAGCGGCCTCGATGGTTCGCTTCTGGTGCGTGACGACGATGAACTGCGCGCGGTCGGAGAACGTCCGCAGAAGATCGATGAAGCGGCCGATGTTGGCGTCGTCGAGCGCCGCCTCGACCTCGTCCAGCAAGTAGAAGGGACACGGGCGCGCGAGGAAGAGCGAAAAGAGGAACGAGATCGCGCCGAGCGCCTTCTCGCCGCCCGACAAGAGCGACAGCCGCGTGATCCTCTTTCCGGCCGGCTGGAGCTCGATCTCGATGCCGGGCTCCTCGTCGTCCGTGCGGATGAGTCGTCCCTTGCCGCCTGGGAACAACGTCGACGCCACTTCCGCAAAGTGCTTCTCGACCGCCGCGTACGTCTCCTCGAACATGCGCTCGACCGTGTTCGTCAAGTCGTCTCGGAGCTTCTCGAGCTCGACGAGCGAGCGCTCGAGGTCCTGGCGCTGCGCAACGAGATCCTTGAGCCGCTCCGACTCGCGCGCGTGCTCCTCGGCGGCCAGCGGGTTCACCTGCCCAAGCGCCTCGCGGCGCCGCTCGAGCCGCTCGACCTGCGCGCGCAGCTCGTCGACTTCCTCGTCCGTCAGCGTCTCGGTCTCGCCCTCTTCCGGTATGCGCGCGACGAGATCGCGTTTCTCGCGCTCGAGCCCGGCCACCTCGATCTCGACGGCCGTGAGCCGTTCCGACGCGAGACCCGCCGCACGCCGTAGCTCGGCCTCCTGCGCGCCGAGCTCGCGGAGCGTCTCGCCGAGCTGCGCGGAGCGAGTGCCGCCGGCATCGACGCGCGCACGCAGCGGCGCCTCGAAGCGGGCCGCACTCTCCGCGGCTAGAGCCAGAGCATGCCCAGCCGTCTCTGCTTTCGCGGCCAAGGCAATGAGGTGCTCGGCGCCTGGCAGGCGCGGCTCAGCGCGCTTCACCTGCCCGGAGGCAAACCAGACTTCACCCGCGGCCAGCGCGACGACGGCGTCGAGCCCGTCTGCCTGCGCTCCCTCCAGGCGGTCGACCGCCTCGGTCAGCTCGGCCGCGCGTGATGCGGACCACCCGCTCGCGGCGGCCAGGGCGCGCTCGTAACCTGGGCTGTCGGGGGCGATCGGAAGCCGTGGCCGCGCTGCCTCGTCCCGCAGGCGCCTTCCCGTCTCCTCGGCGTTCTCCCGGCGAAGCTGCACACGCTCGATCGCGCTGCGGAGCCGGTAGAGCGCCGCGGTTGCGCTTTCGTGCCTGGTCGCCGCGTCCGACAGCTCATCCTCCGCGCGCCGGCGCTCTTCGAGCACGCCGTTCAAGCGCTCGTCACGCAGGCGGCGGTCCTGCAGTGCCTCCGTCTTGCGCTCCTCCACCTCGGCGAGCTGCCGTTCGAGCCGCTCGAGCTCCGCCGCAGCGATGCGCCCGCGAATTCCTTCGACCTCCACCCGCAACCTCTCGGCGCGCGCGGCGGCGGAGGCTTGGAGCGCGAGTGGGCGCAACCGCTTGCGTACCTCGTCCTCGAGGTCACGCGCTCGCTCGACCTGGATCTGGACGCGCGCAAGCTTCAGCTCGGCGCGGTGCCGCCGGCGCTTGAACTTTCCGAGGCCTGCGGCTTCCTCGACGAGCGCACGGCGCTCGGCCGGCTTCGACGCGAGGATCTGCTCGACGCGTCCCTGGCCGATGACGGAATGCATGTCGCCGCCGAGCCCGATGTCCGCCAGCAGCTCCACGACGTCGGTACGGCGGACGTGCGCGCGGTTGATCAGGTACTCGCCCTCACCCTCCCGGTGCAGTCGCCGGGCAATCGAGAGCTCCGAGAAGTCCACGGGCCCCTGACCGTCCTCGTTGTCGAAGAGGAGCTCGACCTCGCAGAAGTCGGCCGGCGGGCGCTCACGGGAGCCGACGTAGAGGACGTCGTCCGGCTTCTCCGCGCGCAGCTCGGTGGGGCTCAGGCTCCCGGCCGCCCAGACAATCCCGTCGGCGACGTTGGACTTGCCGGAGCCGTTGGGCCCGACGACGATGGCGACGCCGGGCTCGAGGCGGACCTCGACCGGGTCGGGGAACGACTTGAAGCCGCGCAGGCGGACGGAGCGCAGGTGCACGCGGCGCTAAGTCTGCCTATCGCCGCGGACGGGCCGTGGAGGGCTTGGCGGGGCATCGCTCCCCGCAGGGGTGCACCTGGGCGTCGTCGAGCCAAGGACGCAGGGAGCGTTCGTATTGGTCTGAAATACGGGCGCGACCGAGGACGCCGGCTCGCGGGGATCCAGTGCGGCCCTGCGGAACAGCTGATGTTCCGTCAAGTCCTCCTGGGTCAATACGTAAGGACGGTCTCGGCCGAGGTCGCGAGCTCGACGAGCTTCTGGGGCGTCACCAGGTCGACGCCCTCCCGGACCGACGCGTCGATGGCCCTGGCCTTGCTGGACATGCCCGACAGGAACAGGGGAACGCCGGCCGCAGCCAGGGCGTCCAGGTGCTCGGACACGGATCCCGTGCCTACACCCGTCGCGGCGCCGGCGGTCTCCGCACGGGCGAACTGGACAGCGTCGCCGGCCAGGAAGACCTGCACGTCGTGGCCTTCTTCGGCCGCGGTGCGCGCGACGAGCAGGGCGAGCGCGGCGCGGGTCGGATTCTCCGGACCGGTCGCGCAGTGGACGAGGATGCGTGCCATCGGGCCTCCTATTCGCCTAGCTTGCCGAGGGCCTCGCGGGCTGCCATCTGCTCGGCCGCCTTCTTGGACGGGCCGGTGCCGAGGCCGACCTCTTCGCCGTCGATGTTCGCCGAGCAACGGAAGGTGCGGTCGTGCGGAGGCCCGGTCACCTCGAGAACGGCGTAGGAGACCGACTGGCCACGGCGCGCGAGCTCTTCCTGGAGCTCGGTCTTGAAGTCGACGTGACCCTCGAGCGCATAGTCGATCCGGTCGGCGAAGGCCGAGACGATCGGCTCTCGGATCGTCTCGAAGCCGTGCTCGAGGTAGAGCGCACCGAGGCAGGCCTCGACGAGCGCGGAGATCACGTTGCGATTGCGCGTCAGCCGCTCGAGCTCGTCGGGGTCGGTTCTCCCGGCAAGCTCGGCCAGGCGTTCCCCCAGCCCGAGACGCCGCCCGACCACGGCGCAGCTCTGGCGCGAGACGACGTGGGCGCGGATCTTCGCGAGCCGGCCCTCCCCCTCGTCCGGAAAGCGGTCGTAGAGATCCTGCGCGATGGCGAGGCCCAGCACGCTGTCACCCAGAAACTCGAGGCGCTCGTAGGACTGCGAGCGCTCCTCCGCCCACGAGGCGTGCGTGAACGCGTGCCGAAGCCGGTCCTCCGGCAGGCTGTCGATCAGCTCGAGGAGAGGTTGGTCGGAGCCCCGAGCGCTGGGACTACTGGTGCGACGAGATGTAGTCGACGGCCTGACCCACGGTTTGAATCGACTGAGCGTCCTCGTCCGAGATCTTGACCCCGAACTGATCCTCGAGCTCCATGATGAGCTCCACGAGATCGAGCGAGTCAGCGTCCAAATCCTCCTGGAAGTTGGCTTCCTCGGTGATCTGTGCCTCTTCGATCCCGAGCTGCTCGGTCAGGACTTCCTTGACCCGCTCGTAGATCTCCTCCCGCGAAGCTGCCATTCCTCGCCTACCTGCCTTTCTCTCGGGCTCAGCGGACGGCGGATGCTACCACGGTTTCAGCGGCCGATTGGCTCAGCGGACGGCTCGCCCACGCCCTCGCGGAGGTGCTCGGCCACCCGCTCGACGACCCGGCCCCGTACCCCGCGCGCCGCGTACGTGATCGCGTTCGCGATCGCCGTCCGCGACGAGTTCCCGTGCGCGATCACTGCAAGGCCGCGTAGCCCGAGGAGATAGGCGCCTCCGTACGTCTCCGGATCGAGTCGGCCGCGGACGCCCCGCGCCGCCGGCCGGATGAGAAGCCCGCCAAGCTTGCCGGGGAGCGAGGCGGCGATCTCCTCGCGGAGAGCCTGAAAGGTCGTCTTGATCGTCCCTTCCATGAGCTTCAAGGCCATGTTCCCCGTGAAGCCGTCGCAGACGACCACATCGGCGGCGTGGGCCAGAAGGTCGCGGCTCTCGACGTTGCCCTTGAAGCGCAGCCCGCTCTCGAGGAGCAGGCCGTGCGCCTCCCGGACGAGCTTGTTGCCCTTCTCCGCCTCCTCGCCGATCGAGAGGAGGCCCACGTCCGGCTGGGCCACGTCGAGGATCTCGTGGGCGAACACCGTTCCCATGTGGGCGAACTGGAGCAGGTGCTCGGGGCGAGCGTCTGCGTTCGCCCCGGAATCGAGCAGGACCGAGGGACCGCCGAGGGCCGGGAGGACGGCAGCGATCGCCGGACGGTGGACGTCGGGGAGGCGCCGCAGCTCGAGCAGGCCCGCGGCGAGCATCGCGCCCGTGTTCCCCGCCGAGACGACAGCGTCCGCCGATCCCTCCGCCACGGCACGACAGGCGGCGAACATCGAGCTCTCGCGCTTGTCCCGGGCCGCGTCCGAGGGCTTCTCGTCCATCGCGACCACATCGGGGCATTCGACGACCTCGAGCCCGCCGGCCAGCGGCGTGACCTCGGACGCCCGCCCGAAGAGGACGGGTTGGATGTCAGCGGACGCCGCCTGAAGCGCGCCCGCGATGATCTCGGCCGGGGCCCGGTCGCCGCCCATGGCGTCGACGGCGACCCGAACCAGAGTCATCTACGGCGCAGGAGTCTCGAGCGGCTCGACCTCGCGGCCGCGGTACGTGCCGCAGGTCGGGCAGACGTGATGCGGCCGCTTGGGCCGGTGGCACTGCTGGCACTCGACGAGAGCGGGAATCGAGATCTTGTGGGTCGCGCGGCGCTTGTCGCGGCGCGACTTCGATGTTTTTCGCTTCGGGACGGCCATGAGCGCAATGAGTGTACCGGGCGAGGCATGCCTCGCCCCTACCTCCTCAAGCCTTCGTTCTCGGACGAGTAGGGCCGGGCATGCCCGGCCCGGAAGCAACGGAGCGCTAGAGCCTTTCCTTGAGCTTCTCGAGCTCCGCCCAGCGCGGGTCGCGGGTCTCCTCCTCGTGGACGTGCGGCTCGACGTTGAGGTCCCGGCCGCACACCGGGCATAGACCGGCGCAATCGGGCCGGCAGAGGATCTTGTCCGGAAGCGCGAGAACGACGACGTCGCGCGCCCACGACGAGAGGTCGAGGCGGTCGTCGACGAGATACGGGGTGCGGAGCTCCTCGACCTCGCCGGGGCTCGTGGCGTGGTACTCCTTGCCCTGCGCCGCCACGGACACCCCGGCGTCGGCCAGGCAGCGCATGCACGGCCCCGCTACGCGCACGTCGAACTCGAGCTCGAGCATGAGCCCTGACGTGAGCCGGCTGAGCGTCAGGATCGCCTCCGGCTCCTCCGGGACCGGGACATAGCGCTGCCCGCCGAGCTCGAGGGGCTCGAGCGCCACCTTCTTGGCGTCCCGGAAATGATCGCCGGACTGAAGCCTGACCGTACGGACGTTGAAGACCGTCATAGGTCGTCCTTTGAGCAGGCCGCGTTCGCGGGCCGCGAGAAGCGAGCCTCACGAGGACGCAGGGAGCGTTCGTAGCCGGAAGCTACGGGCGCGACCGAGGACGCGGTGAGGCGACGCTTCGCAGCGCCGCCGCGGATACGGGATGCGAAAAGGGCGACCGTTATGACACGGTCAGGGTAGCCGACGCGTTTTCGGGCTAAACGACGGTTTCTTCAGGCTCTGCGACGCCGGCCACGACCGTCTCTTGCGAGCGCTCGTGCAGCCGTTCGCGCCCGCGCCTGACCGCCCCGAGGAACTTATCGAGATTGACCTCGAGCGTGGACAGGATCGAGTCGGCCCAGTCCTCCATCTCGAGGCGCGTCTCGCGCGCCTGGCGACGGGCGTCTTCGACGATCTCCTGGGCTTGCCGCTCGGCCAGCTTGACGATCTCGGTCTGCGAGGCCTCACGTACGGCCTGCTCGCGGGCCTCCCCGAGGATCCGGTCCGCTTCCCGCTTCGCTTCGGCCAGCATCTCCTGCCGCTCCTTGACGATCCAGCGAGCCTGCTTGATCTCCTCGGGAATCGTCGCCCGCATCTGGTCGAGGATGTCGTAGATCTCCTCGCGGTCGATGCGGACCTGGTCGGTCAGGGGGACGGCCTTGGCGTTGTGAACGAGGTCGTCGAGCTTGTCGATGAGTACGAGAACGTCCATAGGTGCAGGAGTTTACTCTTGTGGCGAAAGCGGCGCACCAGGCTTCGGGCGGGAGAACTTCTCCTGGAAGCGCCTGGCAACCGGCTGGGGCACGAGGTCCTCGACGCTCCCGCCGAAGGAGGCCACCTCCTTGATCCCGCTCGAGGAGAGGAAGCTGTACTGCGGGCTGGACATGAGGTAGAGCGTCTCGATGTCAGGGGCCAGGGTGCGGTTCAGGTGGTGCATCTGGAACTCCCACTCGAAGTCGGAGATGGCCCGGAGGCCCTTCACCATCGTCTTGGCCCCCCAGCGGCGGGCGAACTCGACCACGAGCTCGGCGAAGACGTCCACCTCGACGTTGTCGTGGCCGACGAGGGCGTCCCGCAGGAAGTCGACTCGCTCCTCCACGGTGAACATCGCCTGCTTGTGCTGCGGGTCGCGCACCACGCCGACGACGACGCGGTCGAAGATCGCTGCCGCGCGCGCGATGATGTCGAGGTGGCCGTTCGTCACCGGGTCGTACGTCCCCGGGCAGATAGCGGTGATGGGCGTTCCGTCCTTCATTGCGCGAGGAAGACCGTGACGCGCGCGGACCCGTAGCGACGGGTGGTCCGCTGCGGCAAGGGAAGCTCGGGCTCCTCCTTGGCGTCTGACTCGACGATCACGAGGCCGTCCGGCGCGACAACCGCCGGCAGGTAGGCAGCGAGCGTTGGCAGGAGGCGGGCGAGCATTCGATAGGGCGGGTCGATGAGCACGAGATCGTAACGCCTGCCGACGGCTGCATCCGCGGCCAGCTTGCGCGCAGCGTCGTCCCGGAGCACCGTCGCGCCCTCGAGCTTGAGCTTGTCGAGGTTGCGCACGATCGTGTCGGCCGCCGCGCGGTCGGCTTCGACGAACGTCACCTGGGCTGCGCCACGCGAGAGCGCCTCGAGACCCATCGCGCCCGAGCCGGCGAACAGGTCGAGCACGTCCATGTCGTCCACGGACCCGACGAGGTTGAAGACCGCTTCGCGCACGCGGTCGCCCGTCGGGCGAACGTCGTGGCCGCGCGGCGCGAAGATGCGCGCGCCCTTACGCGAACCCGCGATGATCCTCATGCATGCGCTCCGCCTCGTCGCGGAGCGGCGCGACGATGTCTTCGTCCTCGCCCGCGAGGGTCTCCGCCCACGTGCGCGCCTTCGCGATCAGGTCGCGATCGGTGGAGAGGCTCGCGAACTTGAGGTCGGCGAGACCCGACTGGCGCGTCCCGAGCAATTGACCCTCGCCGCGAATCTCGAGATCGACCTCGGCGAGCTTGAACCCGTCGGAGATCCCGACGAGCGCATCGAGGCGGTGCTTCGCGTCCTCGGTCAGCTCGTCCTTCGGACGCGAGACGAGCAGGCAGTAGGACTGCTCCGCCCCGCGCCCGACGCGCCCGCGCAGCTGATGCAGCTGCGCGAGGCCGAAGCGATCGGCCTCCTGCACGATCATGATCGTCGCGTTCGGGACGTCGACACCGACCTCGATGACGGTCGTCGAGACGAGAACGTCGAGCTCGCGGCGCTTGAAGGCGTCCATGACGGAGCGTCGCTCGTTCGGTCGCAGGCGACCGTGCAGGCAGCCAACCCGAAGGTTCTTGAGCTCGGCCCGCTTCAGTCGTTCCGCTTCGTCTTCGGCGGCCCGCGCCTCGATCGCCTCGGATTCCGAGATCAAGGGACAGACCACGTATGCCTGCCGACCTTCTTCCAGGTGCTTGCGCAGCCGCGTGTACGCCTCGCTGCTGCGCTCGTGGCTCACCCAGCTCGTGATGACGGGGCGGCGGCCTTTGGGCGACCGTGTGATCTCGGTGACGTCGAGGTCGCCGTAGACCGTCTGCGCGAGCGTGCGAGGGATCGGCGTCGCGGTCATGTGCAGGACGTGCGCGGCTTGCGTGCCGAGCGCGCGGCGCTGCTCGACGCCGAAGCGGTGCTGCTCGTCGACGACGGCCACGGCCAGGCTCCTCCACGCCACGCCTTCCTGGATAAGCGCGTGCGTGCCGACGACGACGTCGGCCCCGGCGAGCTCGCCCTTCAGCGAGCCGGTCAGGAGGGACGCCGTCACGCCGAGCTCGCGACAGAGCGGCTCGACGGTAAAGAAGTGCTGCTCAGCGAGGGTTTCTGTTGGCGCCATGAGGGCGCCCTGGTGACCGTTCTCCACCGCCCGCAGGAGCGCGTAGAGAGCAACCACCGTCTTGCCCGAGCCGACGTCCCCCTGCAGCAACCGCTGCATCGGGCGCTGCCCGTGGAGGTCGGCGTCGATCTCCGCGATCGCCTTCTCCTGCTCGTCGGTGAGCGTGAATGGGAGCACCTGCCTGTAACGCGTGATGAGATCGCCGGGGTCGCCGAGCGCGGGCGCGCGCGTCGTCTCCTCGCGCTCGCGGCGGCGGTCGAGGAAGCCGAGCTGGAGCACGAGGAGCTCTTCGAGCGCCAGCCGCCTACGGCCCGCCTCCGCGTGCTCGCGCCGCTCCGGGCGATGAACGGCGGCAAGCGCGTCGGGGCGAAGCGGCGCGCCTTCTTCCTGACGAACCGTCGCGGGCAACGCGTCGGGAAACCAGCGGAAGAGCGGCAGCGCCGCCTCGACGAACGAGCGCAGGCGGTACGAGGGCAGCTCCTCCGTCGCGGGATACTCGGGAACGAGGCCGATGGTGTGCACGCCCGCGCCACCTACCTCATGCCGGATGACGCGGAAGCCGCCGCCGAGCTCGCGCGTGCCGTGCAGGAGCAGCTCGGTCCCGGCGGCGAGCTTCGCGAGATGCTGCTGGTTGAACCAGATGGCGGTCTCGCGCGCGCCTTCGGCGTCCAGCACCACGCCTTCAACGATCTTGAGGTTGCGCCGCCGCGTCGGGCGCACACGGATGCGCTGCAGCGTGCAGCGGACGGTTCCCTCCTCGCCCGCGGAAAGGTCGCCGAACGTCTTCGCGCCGCCCCAGTCGAGATACGCGCGCGGGCGATACTCGGCGAGATCGCGCACGGTGGCGAGCCCGAGCCGCGTGAGACGGTCCGTCATCCGCGGTCCCACTCCCGCCAGGCTCGAGAGCGGCGCCTGCTCGCCGACCCGGAACTTCGATTTCGGGATCCCCTGTTCGAGGCCGGCGAAGCCGGCGGGCGCGGTCTGCGTGCTCACCGAGCGGTTGCGACGTTCTCGAACGCCGCGGCGAGCCACTCGTGCACCTCGCCCACGCGGCGCACGAGCAGCGTGATGTGGCCGTCCTCAGGCGACAGATGCGCCTGGCATGTCGGGATGCGTCTCGCGAGCCACTCGCCGTGGGCGAGCGGCACGAAGCGATCCTCGGCTCCTTGCCACAGAAGCACGGGCACGCTGATCTGCTCGACGCTGCAACCCCACGGCTTGACGAAGGCAAGGTCGTCGTCGAGCCAGCCGTCGATTCGATTTGCGCTGCCGACCCGGAGCGACTCGAACAGGAACTCCGCGGTCTCGCCCGTGAACGCGGCGGCGTCGACCGGAGTGAGCAGCGTCCGCATCCCCTCGGCCAGTCCCTCCTGGCCGGCGGCGAGCAGTGCGTCGCGCTCCGCGCAAAGAAACGGCTCGAGCTTCTCCCGGCCTTCGAGGATGAGCCCGAACTCCTTGACGTTGCCCTCGCCCATGCCGTCGACGAAGTCGAGCCCCTCTGCCTCGTACGGCGCGGCACCCGCGAGGGATGCCGCAGCGACGACGCGCTCGGGCAGCAAGGCGGCGCACGCGAGCGCGTGCGGTCCGCCGCCGGAGATGCCCCACGTCGCGAAGCGGTCGATTCCGAGCGCGTCGGCGATGGTCGCTACATCCGTCGCTGCATCCGCGACCGTTCGTCCCGGTTGCGGCGTCGAGTCGCCGTAGCCCGGCCGGTCGTAGCCGATGAGCCGCAGGCCGCGCGCTTCCGCATCGGCGACGTTCGGTCCGTACAGCAGGCGCGACATCGGGGTCCCGTGGTGGACAACGACGGCGGGGCCGGCAGGGTCACCGCCTTCCATGACGGCGAGCACGCGACCGTCCGGCGTCTCGAGCCGGTGTTCGCGTATCACGCTTCGCCGTCCCAGTAGTCGAGCTTCTCGACGCGCGTCATGAGGCCGACGCCCCGGAAGTAGATCTTCTGCGAGCGCGGGTAGTACGCGATGTCGTTGGGCTCGCGCGTGCCGTACGCGAGGAAGGTGAGTCCGCCGTCGCCGGCCTCGAACGCGTGCGCGACACGCGTTCCCGGCGGACGGGCGACGACATGACCGCGTCGCACCGGAATCCTCTCGTCGCCGAGGAGCAGCGTGCCCTCTCCGTCGAGCACGACGAAGAGCTCCTCTTCGGCCGAGTGGCAGTGGAACGGCGAGCCGAGAGCGCCTGGAGACAAATCGACGTGGTTGAGACCGGTGCGGAGCGACCCGGCAGCACGACCGAGCTCCCGCCACACGGCCGAATAACCGACGCGCGTCTCGGGGTCCTCGTCGACGTCCGTGAGGTTGACGATGTTGGCCGGACGTGCGGCCGGCTCCGGAAACTCGAGCTCGCCGGCCTCGGCCTCGCGCTGCCACGGGTGCGGCGTGCCGGCCGGCGCGTCGACCCACGCCGGCGGCATGCGGACGACGCCGGCGCGAGGAAGCCACGTGCCGCCGGGGTAGGCGCGCTGGCCGAAGGCGAGCACGTCGAGGCCCTCGGGCCCAGCGCGGAGCGTGTGCACGACCTCGGTCGCGAGGTAGACGACGCAGTCACCCGCGCCGATCTCGTAGGCGGCAATCGTCTCACCATCGGACTGCCAGGAGAGACCGGAGCCGCTCAAGACGAAGAAGATCTCCTCCTCGGCCAGCTCGATGTGCGCGGGCGTCGAGCGCATGCCGGGGTCGACCTGCCAGCGCGTGACGCCGACGCTGACGCTGCCCGCCGCCGTGCCGAGGTCAGTCGTCCACGACGCGAGCGGGCCGAGCTCCTCCCGCTCGCGCTCGACCTCGTCCCAGTGTGCGACGAAGGGCATCAGAGCTCGTCGTCATACCAGAAAAGCCCGAGTGTTCCCGGGCCGCCGTGGGTGCCGATGACGGGTCCGAGCACCGTGACGAGGTCGAAAGACGCCTGCGGGCGCTTGGCGCGCACGCGCGCCGCCAGGTCCTCCACGTCGCGCTCGGCGTCGGCGTGGGCGACGCCGACGTGGAGCGTGGCGGAATCCTTCGTCTCCTCCTCGAAGATGTCGGCGAGCGCAGCCAGCGCCTTCGCGCGCCCGCGGACGCGCTTGAGAGGCGTCACCTCGCCGTCGGTGATCGTCAGGACAGGCTTGACGCTCAGCAGCTGGCCCGCGAGGCCCGCGGCTTTCCCGACGCGACCGCCGCGGACGAGGTAGTCAAGCGTGTCGACCGTGAAGAGGAGTCCCCGCTCACGGCGAAAGCGCTCGACGAGCGTCTCGACTTCTTCGCCCGTGGTGCCACGCTCGAGGCGGCGCTGGATGCAGTCGGCGAGGAGCGCCGCGCCGCCGGAGATCGCGCCGGAGTCGATGACGGTGACCTTGTCGCCGAGCGGCTCGGCTGCCAGGCGCGCGCTCTTGATCGTTCCCGACAGGGTCTCGGGCAGGAGCACGCAGATGATCCGCTCGTAGCCGGCGAGCTCCTCGAAGACGGCCTCGAAGTCCGCGGGCGAGGGCTGGGAGCTGCGCGGGGGCTCGGGTGCATCGCGCAGCCGGCGGTAGAACTCCTCCGCAGACAGGTCGACGTACTCCCGGAACGTCTCGTCGCCGAAGCGCACGTACAGGTGCACCGTGCGCCAGTTGGAATGACGCTCGCTCGCGTCGGGCAGGTCGGCGGTCGAGTCCAGGACGACCGCGGTGTTGTCAGTCGAAAGCTGCACCTCGACCGGCAGCCTGACGGATGGCGCTGACGATGTCGTCGAAGTCGCGATCCTTCGTCAGGCACGCGACCGCGCCGGCGTCCAGGAGGGCGGCGATCTCGCCGGTCTCGGCCGTCGCGGTCAGGACAACCACCGAGGCGTCGGGGCAGGCGGTTCGGATCCCCGCCGTCGTCTCCACGCCGTCGAGGCCGGGCAGGCGGTAGTCGACGAGCACGACGTCAGGGTCGACCCGGGGACAAACGTCGAGGGCGGCCTCGCCGTTCTGGACGGACGCGACGACGCGGACGTCCGGGGTCACGTCCAGGAGAAGCTCGAGGGCTTCCCGGAAGACGTCGTTGTCCTCCACGAGGACGACATCGATGGGTTGGTCGTCTGCCACACCGGCAGTATCGGCACGCTACTCGACGGCAAAGAGGAGCGGATAGTGGGCCTGGCCGCCCTCGTGCACTTCGACCTCGAGCTCCGGATGCGCGTCGCGCACGGCCTCCACGAGCTCCTCGGCGGAGTTCGCCCCTTCGCCGAGGAGGACGGTGAGGACGTCTGAAGCCTCGCCGATCAGCCGCTCCACCACCTCACGAGCAACGGGCTCGAGCACGGGGCCGCTCGTGACGGGCTCTCCTTCGACCAAGCCGAGGAACTGCCCCTGCTCGACCTCGAGCCCGCCGATCGTGACCGACCGAGATGCTCGCGCAACGGCCCCGCTTCGGACGGCGCCCGCGCCGCGTTTCATGTCGACCTCGTTCGCCGCTGCCGCTCTGCCCGGGTCGAATGCGACCAAGGCGGCCAGACCGGCTTGAAGCGTTCGTGTCGGAATGACGCGCACTTCCTTGGCGCTGGCCTTGGCAGCCTCCTCGGCCGCGGAGAGCACGTTCCCGTTGTTCGGCAGCAGCAGCACCTCGCGCTCGGGCACTGCTTCGACTGCTGCGAGCAACTCGGCCGTCGAAGGGTTCATGAACCGGCCACCGTCCACACAAGCGGCGCCGAGGCTTCCGAGGAGGCGTCGATTCCCGGCGCCCGCGCAAACGGCAACTGCTGCCGAGCGGCCAGGCTCCCCGCTGAGGCGCTCTGTACGTTCCTCCGTCTGAGCATGCATGTTCTGGATGTCAATCTCCGCCAGGACGCCCAGAGCAGTTGCGACCGAGAGCGCGCGCCCCGGCTCATCGGTGTGCACGTGAGCTTTCACGGCCCCCGGCCCACCCACGACGAGGAGTGAGTCGCCAAGAGCCGCGAGATCCGCCTCGAGACGGTCCGGCTCGACCCCCTCTCCTTCCACGAAGAACGTCGTGCAGTAGCGGTAGCGCGAGAGCTCACGGTGAACGGCCTCGAGTGGAAGCGTCTCCCCCACCTCCGTGCTTTCTGGGAGCGGTTCGCCCCGAATGTGGGCGGCGATGCCCCGCAGGATCTCGACCAAGCCGGCCCCGCCGGCGTCTACAACGCCGGCCTCACGGAGAATGTCGAGCTGTTCCGGCGTCCGCGCGAGTGCCTCCTCGCCCGCGGCGAGGATCTCCAGGAGCGCATCGCCGAGCGGCGCATTGCCCGCGGCGAGGGTCTCGGCGCGGTCGGCCAGGGCGCGCGCGACGGTCAGAATCGTTCCCTCCTGCGGATTTCGAACGGCCGCATAGGCGGTGTCGCTTGCCCGCCGAAGCGACGCGGACAGCGCCCGCGTGTCGACGTGGTTCCGTGGGATCGCCTCGAGCGCTCCGCGCACGAGCTGCGAGAGGATGACGCCGGAGTTGCCGCGGGCGCCCATCAGCACGGCCCGCGCCACATCGGCGGTCTCGTCTGCCTCCAGGGCGCGGACCGCGGCGCGCACCGTCTCGGCCATGTTCGTCCCCGTGTCCCCGTCCGGGACCGGGTAGACGTTGAGGTCGTCGATGCGGGTGCGGCTCGCCTCGATGCCGGCGAGGGCCGCGCGCGCGAGGGCTAGAGGGCCTTCTGAACCTTGCCGGACTTCAGGCACCGGGCGCAGACGTAGCTCCGCCGCGCGACGCCGTTCACGAGGATCCGGACGCGCTGGAGGTTCGGGTTGAAGCGCCTTTTCGTAGCCACCATGGAGTGGCTTCGGTTGTGTCCGAACGCGGGCCCCTTGCCACAGATTGCGCAGACCTTCGACATCGGAGAGCAGTGTAGCGACGCCCGCGAAAGGCGCGCCACGGCCGGCCTAGCGGCTGACGCTGGCGCGGAGGCGCGCGAAGACGTCGGCCATCTCGAGCGCCGAGCGGGCCGCGTCGGCGCCCTTGTCACCCCGAGCCCCGCCGGAGCGGGCGAAGGCCTGCTCCCGCGTCTCGCAGGTCAGCACGCCGAAGGAGACAGGGACGCCCGTCTCGAGCGCCGCCAGCTGGAGGCCGCTCGCCGCCTCCGCGGAGATGTACTCGAAGTGCGGCGTCTCACCGCGGATCACACACCCGAGGGCGATCACGCAGGCGTAGCGCCTCGTCTTGGCGAGCGCCATCGCGGCCAGCGGGAGCTCGAAGGCGCCCGGCACCGGCATGACGTCGATCGCGCGACGCTCCACCCCTGCCTGCTCGAGAGCGGTGAGCGCGCCGTCCAGGAGCCTCGTCGTGATCTCCCCGTTGAACTTGCTCACCGTGATCCCGACCGATCGCCGCGCGCCGTTCGGCGAGCCCATCAGGACGCTCACTCCGTCTGGAACCCGCAGCGCGCCGCGCACGTGCTCCGCCGGCTGGGCCTGCTGCATGGCCTGGGTGGGTTTCTCGGCTCGCGGCTCCACGTGACCGAATCCTAGGCCGTCAGCTTCCCGGCAAGCTCCTCTTCGCGCGGAGCCACGCTCCGTGAGCCGCTGCCGAGCAGGCGCCAGGCGCCGCCGTCCCGCAACGCGCCCTCGATGTGCGCGCGCACCTGAGTCTCCTCGGAGGCCGGAGCCACGAAGAGCGTGCGGAAGAGGAACGTCGCTCCCTTCTGCTGGATCGCGTTGTTGTGCGGCCAACGGCAGGGCCCCTCGTGCTCCCAGTGCCCGCAGAGCGCGGTCGTCACTGCCGCACCCACTGCGGCGGGATCCGCACCTGTCGGCAACTCGAGCTCGCCTTCGTGAACGAACGACTCGACCGTCGCTCCCGCCACGCTTAGCCCTCCGCGGGCTCGTCGAAGCGCAGATCCTGGTGATGGAGCCGGTGGCCGAGCTTGTTGCGCTTCGCCTCGAGGTAGCGCTGGTTCTCGTCGTTCGGCGGCACCTCGATGGGCACCTGTTCGACCACCTTGAGGCCGAACGCCTCGATACCGGTGATCTTGCGCGGGTTGTTCGTGAGGATCCTGATCGTCGTCAGCCCGAGTTCGGCGAGGATCTGCGAGCCGATCCCGTACTCGCGCAGGTCGGGTGGGAAGCCGAGCTCGAGGTTCGCCTCGACCGTGTCGAGCCCGTTCTCCTGCAGCTCGTACGCCTTCAGCTTGTTCAGGAGACCGATGCCGCGACCTTCCTGCGTCATGTAGAGAAGGACGCCGCACTCCTCCGCGCCGATCCGTGCCAGAGCCTGGTCGAGCTGCTCGCCGCAGTCGCAGCGAAGCGAGTGGAAGACGTCGCCTGTCAGGCACTCCGAGTGGACGCGCACGAGCACGTCCTCCGCGCCGTCCACGTGTCCCTTCACCAGCGCGATGTGGTGCTTACCGGTAAGGAGCTCGCGGAATGCAACGGCGGAGAACCCGCCGTACGAGGTCGGCAGCCGCACGGTCGTCGTCCGCTCGACGAGCTTCTCCGTGCGCCGCCGGTACTCGATCAGGTCAGCGACGGTGATGAGCTTGAGGTCGTGCTTCTCGCAGTACCGGATCAAATCCGGCACGCGAGCCATCGTCCCGTCCTCGTTCATGATCTCGCAGACGACGCCGGCCGGATTCAGCCCCGCCAGCCGCGCGAGGTCGACGGCGGCCTCGGTCTGCCCGGTCCTCTGCAGCACGCCGCCCGGCCGCGCCCGCAGCGGGAACACGTGCCCCGGCTGCACGACCGCCTCCGACCCCTTCGTCGGGTCGATCGCCACCTGGATCGTGCGCGAGCGGTCGGCCGCCGAGATGCCCGTCGTGACTCCCTCACGTGCCTCGATCGAGATCGTGAAGGCGGTCTCGTACGGAGTCTCGTTGTTGTAGGTCATCGGCTTCAGGCCGAGCGCGTCGCAGCGCTCCTCCGTCAGGCACAGGCAGATGAGCCCCCGCGCGTGCGTCGCCATGAAGTTGACCGCCTCGGGCGTGGCGAACTGCGCCGCGATCGTCAGATCGCCCTCGTTCTCGCGGTCGGCGGCGTCCACCACGACGACGAACTTGCCCTGGCGAATGTCCTCGATCGCCTCCTCGATGGTGGCGAACGCGGTCTCGTTGACGGTCTCGGCCTGGCTCACGAGCCCATCGTACCGCGCGCTTGCAGCAGCTTTTCGACGTACTTCGCCAGCACATCCGCCTCGAGATTCACTTCGTCGCCCTCTTGCAGGGCCCCCAGCGTCGTCACTTCGCGGGTATGCGGGACGACCGCGACCGAGAACGAGCCGTCCCCGAGCGAGGCGATCGTCATGCTCACGCCGTCGATCGCCACCGAGCCCTTCTCCACGCAGTAGCGGAGCACAGCGGGTGGCGCTTCGATCTCGAGGGTCTCACCGTCCGCCGAGCGCACGCGCCCCACTCCGTCGACGTGGCCCTGCACGAGATGCCCGCCGAGCGGCTCGCCGGCGCGCAGCGCCGGCTCGACGTTCACGCCGGCCCCGGCCTCCAGCCGACCGAGCGTGCTGCGCCGCAGCGTCTCCTGCACCGCATCGAACGTGAGCACGCCGTCCGAGACCTCGGTCGCCGTCAGACAGACGCCGTTGAGCGAGACCGAGTCGCCGACCCCGACTCCCGACGTCGTCTCCCGGGCACGGACGCGGAGGCGAACCGAGCCGCCGTCGGCTTCGAGGCTCTCCACCCGGCCGAGCTCTCTGACGATGCCCGTGAACACCCGCCAAGCGTAACCCGGGCCTGACGAGGCGAGACCTGCCGCCTATCGGGAGCAAGATGTTTTCGTCGACCGAAATCGCGGCGCAGCCGAAGATTTCGGGCGATCAGGGCTCGTGGATATAGGCCGTCACGAGGATGTCCTCGCCCACCCGGGACACCTCCACGGACGACACCGGAATCGCGTCCGCAAGCGCCTTCACGCCCTCTCCCGCAAAGAGTGGTGGCGCGTCGTCCCCGCCGACGAGCTTCGGCGCGACGAAGAGGACGAGCTTGTCGATGAGGTCGGCCCGCAAGAACGCGCCCGCGAGCGTCGGCCCGCCCTCGAGCAGAAGGGACTGCACGTCCTCCTTCGCCAGCCGTCCGAGCTCCTCCTCGAGCTCCCCCGACACGAGCTCGAGCTCGGACCCGTCCGGCAAAGGCCCGCTGCCGAAAGCCAGGCGCCTCGGCTGGCTCACCGCTCCCACGTCGCGCGCCGTCAAGGACGGGTCGTCGGCCGCGACGGTTCCCATTCCGACCGCGACCGCATCCGACGCAGCGCGCAACTCGTGCACGAGGACGCGGCTGTCCTCTCCGGAAACCCAGCGAGCATCGCCACCCGCCGCCGCCAGCCGGCCGTCGAGCGTCATCGCCGCCTTGTAGGTCACGAACGGACGTCCCCGCATCACCCATGTTCGATATGCCTCGTTCTGGCGCCGCGCTCGGAGCGACGCGTCTCCGTCCGCGACCTCGACGTCGATGCCGGCCGCGCGCAGCTCGCCGAAGCCGCGCCCGTCCGTCTTCGGATTCGGGTCGCCGGCGGCCGCCACCACCTTCGCGACCCCCGCCGCGATGAGCGCCTCCACGCAAGGAGGCGTGCGACCGTGGTGCGCGCACGGCTCGAGCGTCGTGTAGAGCGTGGCGCCGCGTGCTGCCTCCCCCGCCGCATCGAGAGCGACGATCTCCGCGTGCGGGCCGCCTGCGCGCTCGTGCCAACCGCGCCCTACGACCTCGCCGTCGCGAACAACGACCGCGCCGACGACCGGGTTCGGCCTGGTCGTCCCCCGCCCGCGTTCCGCCAACTCGAGCGCAAGTTCGAGGAACTCCTTCACGCGAGCGCTTGAACCAACCGGTGATACGCGCGCGGCAGGTCTTCGCGCTCGAAGATGGCGCTCCCCGCCACGAGCAGGTTGGCGCCCGCGTCGTGTGCGCTCCGCACGTTGTCGTGCGTGATGCCACCGTCGACCTGCACGAACACGTCGTCCGGGAGAAGCTTGCGTAGCTCGCGCAGGCGCTCGAGCGCGTCGGGCATGAACTCCTGGCCGGAATAGCCCGGATGGATGCTCATGCAGAGCGCGAGGTCGGCGTCCGCGGCCGCCTCCACCGCCTCGTCCACGTCTGTCTCGGGATTGAACGCAACGCCCACGCCGAGACCATGCTCGCGCGCCAGCGCGAGCGCGGCCGGAACGTCGTCGCACGCCTCGACGTGGAACGTGACGCTGTCACCGCCGGCCTTGGCCACCTGCGGAATGTGTCTCTCCGGGTTGTCGACCATGAGATGGCAGTCGAGCACCCCGCCGGCCTGGTGGACGAGCGGCGCGATCGACTTCAACACGACCGGGCCGATGGTGATCGGCTCGACGAAGTGCCCGTCTCCGATGTCGAAGTGCATGACGCGCGCGCCCGCGTTGAGCACATACGTCACCTGCTCCCCGAGCCGCGAGAAGTCCGCCGCGTAGAGGGACGGCTCCACCTCGACCGTCCGCACCCAGTCTCGCCACGCCACGACGACAGATTACGTTCGCATGCGGGCGACGAAGAACCCCGACGTGCGGTGCACGTGCGGCAGGGTGAGGAGGAGCTCGGGGCGCCGCGGATGCCGGAAGTCGGGGTGCTCTGCCCCGAGGTCGTCGACCTCGGCGCCGAGCGCGTCCACCACGTCCTCGTTCTCGGCCCGGTGCATCGTGCAGACCGCGTAGGTGACCGTCCCGCCCGGCTTGACCCGTTCGACCGCCTTCCGCAGCAGCGCCAGCTGAAGCTCGGGAAGCGGCGCCGCCCGCCAGCGCAGGTCGGGACGCGAGTTCAAGACGCCGAGACCCGAGCAGGGCGCATCGACCAGCACCCGGTCGAATCCGTGGTGCTCCTCGGGGAGCTCGAGTGCATCCGCGCAGACGACCGTCACGTTCCGGGCGCCCATGTGCTCGGCGTTCTCCGCGAGCTCCCGAGCGCGCCCGGGGTGCTTCTCGACGGCCACGAC
Organism: uncultured Actinomycetes bacterium; assembly: GCA_963747715.1. GTDB lineage: Bacteria > Actinomycetota > Thermoleophilia > Gaiellales > Gaiellaceae > CAVVGB01. The sequence goes on along the minus strand of CAVVGB010000009.1, from coordinate 44,216 downwards.
CTCCGCCGCCACTTCGGCCAGCTGCGTCGCCTTCCCCCCGGGCGCGGCGCAGAGGTCGAGCACGCGCTCCCCCGGCCGGACGCCGACGGCCGTCCCCGCCAGCTGCGAGCCGCGGCTCTGCGGCCACGACGCACCCGGCCGCAACGTGCTCTCACGGACCACGCGCTCGGCCGGCTCGTTCTGGGCGCGCATGAGCGCTCGCGCATCGTCAGGGCCGAGCTCCGACCACCACGTCTCCGCCACCCAGTCCGGATACGAGTGCTTGAGCGCCGCTTCCGCTGGAGTCGCCTCGCCCAGAGACGTAACCAGCCCCTCGAGCCCTTCCGCCAGCCTGCGCATGACCGCGTTCGTGAACGCAACCGCACGCTCGAGGCCCGCCGCGCGAACGAGCTCCACCGACTCGTTCACCGCCGCGTGCACCGGCACGTCCATGAAGCCGAGCTGGTACGCGCCGGTCCGCAGCGCCGCCCGCACGGGTGGATCGAGCTTGCGCACCGGCCGCCGACCGAGCGTCTCGATCGCGTGATCGAGCGTGCGCACCCGCTGCACGGTTCCGTACGCCACCTGCATCGCGAACGCGTGGTCGCGCGGCTCGAGCCCCTCCGCGAGCGGGCGGAACGCTCGGTCTGCATACGCGTCGTCCTCGAACACGCGCCGCACGACCTCGTGTGCGACGGCGCGCGCGCTTACCTGCGTCCGCGTAGATACTCCTCGGCCGTCATGCGCTTGCGGCCCTCGGGCTGCACCTCGAGCACCTCGACGTCGCCCTCGACGAGCACGGAGTCCTCGCGCGCCGGACGCACGCGCCACACGAGCAGGCGACGACCGGCGACGAGCGCACGCGCGCCGATGTGCGGGGAGAGCGCGCGCACGTGGTTGACGATCTCCTCGGGCGTGCGCGACCAGTCGATCTCCCGGTCCGGTGCCGAGATCTTCTCCGCGTACGTCGCGCCGTCCGGCTGCGGGACGAACGTCGGCTCCGCGAACACCTCCTCGAGCAGCGGCACGGCCAGCGACGCCGCGCGCTCGAACACGATGCCGGCGTCGTCCTCCGGTCCGATGGGAACGCGGCGCTGCGCGGCGATCGGGCCCGCGTCGAGGTCGGCTGTCGTCTTGTGGATGGTGATACCGGTCTCGCGATCGCCCGCCATGATCGCGCGCTCAACAGGAGCGGCCCCTCGCCAGCGCGGCAGCAGTGACGGATGGACGTTCAGCCACAGCCGCTCGTTCAAGAGCTTCTCGGGAATGATCGCGCCGTACGCCGCGACGACGACGACGCGCGCTTCGCCCGGGAACGCGGTGAGGCGCTCGGGCTGTTCGACCGGTATGCCGAGCCGCTTCGCCGTCTCCTTTGCCGGCGGTGCAGCCTTCTTGCGCCCTCGGCCCTGGCGACGGTCGGGCCGCGTGATCAGGAGGTCGACCTCGTGGCGCTGTGCAAGTCCCTCCAGGATGGCCGCCCCGAAAGGCGCGGTCGCCGCAACCGCAAGCTTCATTAGGCCAGCGGACCGAGCACGGGCTGCGGACGGAGCTTGGCGAGAGCCGCACGTCGGTGGTCGGGGGTCGTCCGGTCGATCGTGAGGACGCCGTCGAGGTGGTCGAGCTCGTGCTGGAGCACGCGCGCCTCCAGGCCCTCTGCCTCGATCCGCACGGGCTCCCCTGCCGGAGTGGTGGCCTCGATGGTCACCCCGACGGGCCGCTCGACCTCGACCACGATCGTCGCCGCGCCGAGCGACAGGCACCCTTCCTCCTCCACGGTGCGCTCGTCCGTCGACGAGACGAGCCGTGGGATTGACGAGGGCGCTGACCGGCGCTTCCTCAGCGGCCTGGTAGACGAGGATGCGGCGCAGAATGCCGAGCTGCGGCGCGGCCAGGCCGACGCCGCGAGCCTCCTCCATCAACCGGCTCATCCGCTCGACGAGGGCCGCCACGGACTCGTCGAGAGCCTCCACCTCCCTGGCCTGCATGCGCAAGACGGGGTCTGGATACTGGCGAACCTGGGCAAGCGCAGCTCGACGCCGAGCTTCGCGCTCGGCGTCGAGCTGTTCGCTTCGAACTTCGCCCTCGACCTCACTCATCGCGAGGCGATTTTAACGAGGGACGAAAAGTCCTCGAAAAGCGAGGTTTTTAGATGCGGTCGACGGCCGTCGTGCGCCGGGGCCCGACAACGCGGGCGTACACGCTCACCAGGACGACCGCGACGATCACGCCGAGGATGAAGCTCCAAAGCGTGCTCTCCACGATGAGCCCCACGACGAGCATCGAGGCGACACCGATGACAAGCGTCGCGAGAAGCCCCATGGGGTCACGGCCGGGGTTGATGAGACGGCCCAGTGCTCCGACGATCAGGCCGACCACTATGAGTCCGATGATTTCTCCGATCATGGTTTAATGATCCCCGTCCCTTTCAAAGCGAAAACCCGCTGCTACAGCAAGGTTTGGGGATCGACGTCGACCGACGCTGCCAGGCCGTCCCGCCGCATGGCCGGCGCGGCCGCGGCCAGGAGGCGGGCCGCTTTCGAGGCGAGCGGTCGGGGCGAGGCGGTCTTGGCCAGGAGCTGGGCGCGGTGCCGCCCGCGGAGGCGGATCAGGGGGGCCGGGCCGAGCAGGTCGGCATCCGGCATGCCCTCGAGCTGTGCGCGGATCTCCGTCAGGACGGTCGTCGGCCCGCTCCTGCCGGGCCCGGCGACCACGATCCGCACGAGATGGCCGAACGGCGGGTAGCCGAGCAGCCGGCGCCGCTCGAGCTCTCCCTGCAGGAACTCCTCGACGCCATGGCGCGCGGCGAGCGCAACCGGGCGCGAGTCCGGCTGGTAGGTCTGCACCAGCACTCGGCCGGGCGCGTCGCGGCCGCTCCGGCCGGCGAGCTGGGTGATGAGCTGGAAGGTCCGCTCCTCCGAGCGGAAGTCCGGCAGCGCCATGCCCGTATCCGCGTCGACGACCGCGGCGAGCGCCACGCCGGCGAAGTGATGGCCCTTCGCGACCATCTGCGTCCCGAGCAGCACGGCGCGGTCCGCGGCCGCAAAGCGCGTGAGGCGGTCGGCCAGCTCCTCGGGGCGTGAGACCGCGTCGGCATCGAGGCGAAAGAGCTCCAGCTCCGGCAACTGCTTGGCGAGCTCCGACTCGAGCCGCTCGCTGCCGGCGCCGAGCCGGGCGAGCTCGGGCGAGCCGCAGGCCGGACAGAGCTCGGGCGCCGGTTGCTGAAAGCCGCAGTGGTGGCAGTGCATCTGGCCGTCGGCGTGCAGCGTCAACGCGACGTCGCACTGCTCGCACCGAAACGTCGTGCCGCACCCGCGGCAATGCAGCGCGGGCGCAACCCCCCGCCTGTTCAGGAGGAGGATCGCCTTGCCGCCCTTGTCCGCGAGCGAACCGAGCTCCTCGAGCAGCGGTGCGGACAGCGGGTACCCCGCCTCTCTCCGCAAATCGACAACCCGCACCGGAGGCAGCGCGCGGCCGAGTCGTCCGCCGAGCTCGAGACGCTCGAGCGCGGCCCAGCTCTCCGGGCGCGGCGTCGCGCTGCCGAACACGGCGACCGCCCCCTCGAGCGCCGCGCGCTTGACGGCAACGGTACGCGCGTCGTAGCGCGGATCGGACTCGTGCTTGTAGGACGGGTCCTGCTCCTCGTCCACGCAGATGAGACCGAGGTCGCGGACCGGCGCGAACACCGCGGAACGTGCGCCGACCACCACGCGTGCCTCTCCGCCGGCGATCCGTTCACGCTCGTCGCGCCGCTCGGCGTCGCTCAGGCCCGAGTGCAGCACCGCAATCTGGTCGCCGAAGCGGGCGCGGAAGCGACCTGCAGCTTGCGGCGTGAGCGCAATCTCCGGGACGAGCACGATCGCGCCTTGCCCGCGCGCAAGGGCCTCGGCGCACGCACGCAGGTAGACCTCGGTCTTGCCGCTGCCGGTCGCGCCGAAGAGGAGCAAGGAACCGCCGCCTGCGTCCATGGCCGCGGTGATCCGCTGCAGCGCGTCCTGCTGCTCGGCGGTCAGCTCGCGCGGCGCGTCCTCGCCCGGCAGCTCGTGCTCGACGCGCCGCCGCTTGGCGCCCTTCCGCCGCGCCGGCGCGGCCGGGGCGACGAGCGCCAGCGCCCTGGCAGGAGTCGAGCCGTAGTACTCGGCGAGCCAGAGCGCCAGGTCGACGAGCGCCTCGGGAACCTCCCCCACGATCCGCTCGACGGCGACCGGGTCGACGTCCGCCGGCACCTCGTCCTCGAGGCCGACGACGACGCCGCGGCGACGCGCCCGGCCAAAGGGAACCGTGACGATCGAGCCCTTGTGCAGGCCTTCCGCGAGGTACGTGAACGGGCGGGCGACCGCCCGCGCAGAGACGAGGGGATAGACGGAGGCATAGCGAGCCACGGGGGATCGTGGTTCGTCCGGTGACCTCATCGGGATGCCAGGGGCCGAAAAGCGAGCCAGGCTAGGACGCAGGGAGCGATTCATGCTTGAAGTAGCATGGACGCGACCGAGGACGACGCATGGCGACGCTTTGCAGGCGTCTGGCGCCCGAGCGAGGTTGCCGGGCGAGCCACTTTAGAATTGTCGCCGACGTGGCGGCCGGGCACTCCATCGACGAGTACCTCGAGACGATCTATTTCCTCGCCTTTCCCATAGGCGAGTACCGGCCCGAGACGAAGGGCTCGCCCACCCTCGCCGTCCGCGTGGCCGACATGCTCGGCGTCTCACGCGCCTCTGCGGGCGAGATGCTGAAACGGCTCGAGGGCGACGGCCTCGTCGAGCGCGGCGAGCACAAGGAGGCGATCCTGACGCCGAAGGGACGGCTCGTCGCCGAGCGTGCGGTGCGCCGCCACCGGATCATCGAGCGGCTCCTCACCGACTTCATGGGCTACACGCCGGCGGAGGCGCACGAGCAGGCCGATCTGCTCGGCGACACGTTCACCGACGAGATGGTCGAGCGCATCGCGGGGCGCCTGGGCGACCCGGACCGCTGTCCGCACGGCTGGCCGATCGACACGGATTTCGAGCAACGCGAGAACCGCGAGCTCAAGCCGCTCGACGATCTCGAGCCCGGGTCCCACGCGGAGATCGTGCGCCTAGCCGAGCACGACGGCTCGCTCCTGCACTGGTACTACGACGAGGGCCTCGTGCCCGGCACGCAGGTCGAGCTGCGCGAGGTCGGCGACGGCCGTTTCGTTCTGCGCGTGAACGGATCCGAGCGCGCGCTCGAAGAACGCGAGGCCGCCGGCCTCTACGTCAAGCCGCTTTAGGCAGCCGGTTCGAAGCGGACCGTGACGGTCCGAAAGCCAAGGGAACCGAGCAGGCTCTCGAGCATCTCGCGCGTGTTGTCCTCAGCGCGCGCGCCGATTCCGGATCCCTGCCGAGCGGCGTCGCCGATCTTGTCCTCGGCCAGGTTGTAGAGCTCCTGCTGGTAGTTCGGCTCGTCGGTGAAGAGGCCGCCGAGCTCGTTCAGAAGCCCCTGGTCGCGGTCGTAGACGTAGCTGCGGTCGAGGTCGAGCGTGGGGTCGAAGAACTGCACGGCCGGCAATGTGATCGTCGCGGTGCGCCGGTCCGAAGAGACCTGAACGGAATCCTCGTCGAGCGCCGAGAAGTCGACGCCGGCGTCGACGGTCCCGACCGCCACGAACAGGAGCCGCTCGCCCAGGATCTCCGACGGGAGGGCCGTGTCCTTCTCGAGGTCGATGACGATCTCGAAGTGGCCCGACGCGGCGCGGAATTCGCCGATGTCCTCGATCGACCGCAAGACGGCCGGCCCGCTCCGATCGACCGTTTCGGCCCGGAAGGGGTTGTCGAAGGACGGGAGCAGGTCGCGGAACGAGATCACGCCCGTCGCCATGAGGGCGACGATGACGCCCGTGATGATCCAGCCCCACGGCAGGTTGCGCCGCGGCGGTGGTTCCTGCGGCGGAGGCGGCTGTGCGGGCTCTACCCGCTCAATTTCCGGGCGTTCCGGGGTTACGACCCCCATACGGAATAAATGGTACCCGGCTACCCGGTGGCCGACACTTCGGCCGCCACGCCGGAAGCGGCCTTGAGAGCGTCGGCCTTGTCGGTGCGCTCCCAGGTGAAATCGTGGTCGGCTCTGCCGAAGTGCCCGTACACGGCCGTCTTGCTGAAGATCGGGCGCGTGAGGTCGAGGTCGCGGAGGATCGCAGCCGGACGCAGGTCGAAATGCTCGCGCACGAGCTCCTCGATGCGGGTCACGGGGATGCGCTCCGTCCCGAAGCACTCGACGGCGATCGACACCGGATGCGCGACACCGATTGCGTACGCGACCTGCAGCTCGCAGCGATCCGCCAGCCCCGCGGCCACGACGTTCTTGGCGACGTAGCGCGCCGCATACGCGGCCGAGCGGTCGACCTTGGTCGGGTCCTTGCCCGAGAACGAGCCGCCGCCATGACGAGCGGCGCCGCCGTAGGTGTCGACGATGATCTTGCGCCCGGTCAGGCCCGTGTCGCCCATCGGCCCGCCGGTCACGAACTTGCCGGTCGGGTTGACGAGCACGAAGTCGCGTTCCTCGAAGCGGCGCTCGTCGTAGAGCTCACGCGGCAGGATCGGATGGAGGACGTGCTCGATGACGTCCGGCTTGATGAGCGTGTCGATGTCGAGCCCGTCGCGATGCTGCGTCGAGACGAGCACGCGCGCGATCTCGACCGGGCGCTGATGCCCGTGCTCGTCGATCTCGTACCGCACCGTCACCTGCGCCTTGCCATCGGGACGGAGATACGGGAGCACCTGCGCCTTGCGCACCTCGGCGAGACGTCTGCAGATGCGGTGCGCGAGCATGATCGGCAGCGGCATGAGCTCTTCCGTCTCGATGCACGCGTAGCCGAACATCATTCCCTGGTCGCCCGCGCCGACCCGGTCAAGCGGATCGTCGTCGCCCGGATCGTGCTGCACCTCGTAGGACTGGTCGACGCCCTGCGCGATGTCGGGCGATTGCTCGTCGATCGCGACGATCACGCCGCAGGTCTCCGCGTCGAACCCGTACTTGGCGCGGTCGTAGCCGATCTCGCCGATCCGCTTGCGTACGAGGCTGGGGATGTCGACGTAGGTCTCCGTCGTGATCTCGCCGGCGACGACGACCATGCCCGTGGTCACGAGCGTCTCGCAGGCGACACGGCCGCGCGAGTCGTCCGTGAGGACGGCGTCGAGGACGGCGTCCGAGATCTGGTCGGCAACCTTGTCGGGATGGCCCTCGGTAACCGACTCGGACGTGAAGAGGAACTCGCGCGTCGACATTGCGCGACAGGCTATCCGGACCGTTCCTCGGACGAGTAGGGGCCGGGCATGCCCGGCCCGGGATTACGCGCGCGCTTTAGTCGATCGACAGAAAGCCGGTGTACTCGATCGTGTTGCCGTCGCGCGTGGAGTAGGTGACCACCTGATCGAGTGGCTCGAGGTTCCGGTCGACCTCTTCCGGAACGTCCTCGCCGGCCCCGAGAAAGTCGAGCACGTACGGGATCGTCGACTTCAGGTCCACGTACGCGAAGCCCGTGGTCTCGTCCGGCATCCCCGCGTCGTCGAGGGCTCCCTGGAAGCGGTCGTCGCCGGACAGCCGGTCGTCGTCCTCCTGAAGCGCGGTGATCCCCGAGCGCTGGGTGGTCACGACCAGATGGCCGTCGAAGGCCGCGTAGAAGAGCGAGACGGGCTCCTCGATGTCGACCTGGCGCGCCTCGACGCCCTCGATATCGACGGTGCGCGGCTCCCCGAGCGGGAGGTACTCCCGTGAGCCTGCAATGAGGGAGTCCACGACGTCCATCGCGCCCGCCTCGTCCTCGACCTCGAGGAGGAGGGTCACCTCCGGGATGAAGAGCGACTGGCGCACGTAGAGCGCACCCTCGCCGGCGAGAAGTGGCCCGATGTCCTCCTCGATGGAGACGCCGAGCTCGTTCTCGAAGCGGCCGATGTCCCGCTCGATCTCGGGCTCGACCTGCGCGAAGGCGTCGCGAAGCTTCGAGATCTGCGCTTCCAGGTCCTTGAACGACACGTAGGCGAGCGCGCCGCCCGGCACGACGTCGGGAAGGCCGGCCTCGTAGCTCGGCCCCACGTATCCCTCGGGATCACCGGCGAAGCCGGCGGCGCCATCGAGGCGTCCGCCCGAATCCTCGACCGAGAGCGATGCGCTGAACCACGGCAGCTCGCCGCCCGGAAGGAGGTCGGTGATCTTGCTGGCGTCGAAACCCATGGTTTCCTCGAACGCGGCGGCGGCGCGAGGGCCGTTGAAGTAGAAGCGTGCGAGGGAATCCGCAGCGACGCGCCCCATCGCGTCGGCAAAGCGTGCGTCCTCGGACAGCGCGCCCTCGGCGCTTCCTTGCTCGAGCGCGTCGAGGTACTTCTCGTCGGTGGCGAACGCGGTCCAGCCGCCCACCTCACGGGTGACGAGCTCGTCGTCGCTCTTGTCGAGAAGCTCGCGCAGCTTGGCCGCGTCCTTCGGCTGCGTCAGACCGACGATGGACTGATCGTCGACGGCGTCGAGCCAGACCACGTTGACCTGCGGACCGACGGCCGGCTTGACGTCTTCCTCGAGGTCGATGCCCTCGTCGCTCAGCTCCTCGAAGATCATGTCGCGGAGCCGGTCACCGTCCGGGAACTCGTCGAGCAGATCGCCCGCGGTCTTCCACTGCCCCGAGTCGAGGTCGGTGTTGATCGACACGAAGAGGACGGCGTCAGCCGGGACGAGCTCGGCGCCGGCCGGCAGGCCGGTCTGCTCGTCGGAGCCGCAGCCCGTCACCGCGAGGACGAGGCAGCACAGAAGCAGGATGAGACCGCGAATAGGCATGTGACTACTCATCTGTCGGTCGTCGACCCATGAGACCTGACACCAGATCGTGGAGGCTTGCCCCGTCCAAGACCTTACAGACGGCCTCGGTGATCGGCAGCTCGATCTGCAACCGGCGGGAGAGGTCGCGCAGGATCGGCGCCGTCGTGAGCCCCTCGACCGCGCTCCCGATGGCTTTCTCCGCCTCTTCGGGGGCGGCGCCTCGAGCGATCAGCTCGCCCGCCCGGCGGTTGCGGCTGTGGCGGCTCCAGCACGTGACGACGAGATCGCCGAGGCCGGCCAGCCCGGCGAAGGTCTCGGCGCGGGCGCCGTAGGCCTCGCCGAGCCGCGTCATCTCTGCGAGCCCGCGCGCGATGAGCGCGGCCTTGCCGTTGTCCCCCGCCTCGAGGCCGTCGACGCCGCCCGCCGCCAGAGCGATCACGTTCTTGGCCGCCGCACAAAGCTCGACCCCGACGAGATCCGTGTTCACGTAGACGCGAAAGCGCGGCGACATGATCGCCTCCTGCAACCGCATCGCAAACGCCTCGTTCTCGCTCGCCACGACCGCGGCCGCCGGAAGGCCGGCGGCGATCTCTTCCGCATGGTTCGGACCGGTGAGCACCGCGACGGGGCGGTCGTGGATGACGCCCGACAAGCGGTCGCCCGACCCGGGGTCGAGGCCCTTGGTCAGGCTGAGCACCGGCGCGCTCCCGGGAAGTGCTTCGGCAACCTCGCGGAAGGAGCGGCTCGGCACCGCGAGGCAGACGAGGTCTGCATCCAAGACGGGCGCTCGGTCGATCGTGACAGCGCGGACACCTGTGAGATCGAGCTCGGTGAAGTAGCGCGGGTTTCTGCCGGTCGCCTTGATCGCCTCGGCCTGCTCTCCGTCACGGCAGGCGAGCACCACCTCGTGCCCGCCCTCCGCGAGCAGCGCGGCGAACACCGACCCCCAGGATCCGCAACCGACGACGACGATCTTCACGACTTGCGGACGAAGTCGATGACGACCGGCACCCCGGGCAGGTCGAAATGGTCCCGCAGCCTGTTCTCGACCCAGTAGCCGTAGTCGCGCGTGATCAAACCGGGATCGTTCACGAAAAGCCGGAAGCGTGGCGGGCGGGCGCCGACCTGCGTGCCGTACAGGAGGTTGAGGCGACGGCCGTCCTTGGACGGTCCCGAGCGCTCGCTGCGAAGCTCTTCGAGGAAGCGGTTCAGCTGCGCCGTTGCGATGCGAATGGTGTGCTTGCGGTAAAGCTCCTCCACGCGGTCGAGCAGGCGGCCGACGCCGCGTCCGGTCTGCGCCGACACCGCGACGATGGGCGGACGCTGGCGCAACGTCCGTTGCAGACGCGGCCGCACGTCCTCGATTCCGATCGTGGTGATGTCCCACTTGGAGAGGACGACGACCGTCGAGCAGCCGGCGGTGCGGGCGACATCTGCGACGGCAAGGTCCTGGTCGACGAGACCCTCCCCTGCGTCGACGAGCACGAGGGCGACGTCCGCGCGTTCAGCAGCGCGCACGGCACGAAGCTCCGAGTAGTACTCGATCCCCTGCCGCTGCCGGCGCTTGCGGCGCAGGCCGGCGGTGTCGACGAGCACGAACGTCGTCTCGCCGCGGCGCAGGACGGTGTCGATCGAGTCGCGCGTCGTTCCCGGGATCTCCGAGACGACGACGCGCTCCTGGCCCACCAGCGCGTTCAGCAGGCTCGACTTACCCACGTTGGGCCGCCCGAGGATGGCGACGCGAATGGCCTCCTCACCGACTTCGCGCGGTCCCTCGCCGGGCAGCGCGGCAACGACGTGATCGAGCAGGTCCCCCGTTCCGTACCCATGCATCGCCGACACGGGCACCGGATCGCCGAGGCCGAGCTCGTGGAACTCGAGCGCCTCGAGGTCGCGGCGCGGATCGTCCACCTTGTTGGCGACGACGACGACCGGTTTGTGCGCGCGCCGCAGGATGTCGGCGATCTCCTGGTCGCCGGGAGTGATGCCTGTCCGCGCGTCGGTGACGAACAGGACGAGATCCGCCTCGGCCACCGCACGCTCGGCCTGTTCCGCGACCTGACGCGTGAGCGGAGACGGATCGGCGACGTCGACGCCGCCCGTGTCGATGAGGATGAAGCGCTTGCCTGCCCACTCGGCGACGACCTCCTTGCGGTCGCGGGTGACGCCGGGCGTCTCGAAGACGACGGCCTCGCGGGTCGCCGACAGGCGGTTGACGAGCGTGGACTTGCCGACGTTCGGGAAGCCGACGACCGCGACGGTGCCGAGCAGCGGTGCTTCGCTCATCAGACCTTGGAAGGAAGTGCGGCCCGGCGCGGCGGAGCGCCGTCGGGACGTCCGAGCGCGTGCATCGCGACGAGGAACTCCCACAGACGGCGGATCTCCGCCTCGATCTCCCGAGTGGCCGCCTTGTAGCCCTTGCCGTCACGCGAGTACTCGTCGAAGCGCATCGGCTCCCCCCAGGCGACCGACACGGGCGCGAAGTTCCCGAGCCTCCAGTCCTGGGAGCCGTGAATGGCGGCAGGGATGACGGGCACGCCCTCCTGGATGGCGACCATCGCCGCTCCGGGCTTGGCCGGGCCTGGCACACCGCTCGTCTGACGCGTTCCCTCGATGAACATGCCGAGGAGGTCGTTGTTGCGCACCGTCTCGCGCATGAGCCGAAGCGCGTCGCGGTCCGACTCACCGCGGCGAACAGCGATCACGCCGTGTGAGCGCACGAGCGCCCCGAGACCGAAAGTACGGTGGAGCTCGACCTTCGCCACGAAGACGATCCGCCGCGGGCAGAGCGTCCCGAAGACGGGCGGGTCGGCGTACGAGAAGTGGTTCATGGCCAGAACGGCGCCGCCCTCGCGCGGCACGCGCTCGGGCCCGTAGCTCTTCATGGAGACGAGGAAGCGCGTGACGCTGCCGAACACACCCTTCCCGAGCGTCCAGTAGACGAGGGCCTCGGGCTTCATGCGCCTGCCCGAGCCTGAATCAGCTGCTCGATATGGGCAACGACCTCGTCGACGCTGAGCTCGGTCGTGTCGATCATCTCGGCGTCCTCGGCCGGCTGCATGTTGATCGAGTCGCGCTCGTCGCGGAGTCGCAAGTCGGTCGCAAGCGCTTCGGCGTCGGCGATCTCGGGGCGCTCGGCCACGCGGCGGCGCGCCCGTTCGATGCTGCGCGCGACGAGGTAGACCTTCACGTCCGCGTCCGGGCAGACGACGGTGCCGATGTCGCGTCCTTCGATGACGGCGTCGCCCGCCTCCGCGAGCTCGCGCTGGCGAGCGCGCATCACGCTTCGCACCTCCGGATGCCGCGCGACGGTGGAGACGATGCGGTCGATGCGCGGCCCGCGGATCTCCGTCGTGATGTCCCGATCCCGCACGATCACGCGCGTGTCCTCGAACGTGATGGGGTTGGCCTCGGCGAGCATCCCGAGCGCGGGGCCGTCCTCGAGATCGATGCCGTCCTCGAGCGCCAGCCACGTGAGCGCGCGGTACATGGCGCCGGTGTCGAGGTAGCGAAGGCCAAAACGCTCGGCCAAGCGCCGCGCGACCGTGCTCTTGCCCGCTCCAGCCGGGCCGTCGATGGTGACGATCATCGGGACATCGCTTTACGACCGCAGCGAATCGAGAGCCGCGAAGAAGTCGGGAAAGCTTACCGCGACGCTCTCCGCGCCCTCGATCTCGACACCCTCGCGCGAGACGAGACCGGCAACGGCGGCGAGCATGGCGATGCGGTGATCGCCGCCTGTCTCAACCAAACCCCCGCCCTTAGGGCGGGTGGGGACCCCACGCACCCGGAAGCCATCGTGACGCGTTTCGATGTGAATTCCAAGTGGCCGTAGTGCTTCTTTCACAGATTCGATGCGGTCCGATTCCTTTACGCGCAGCTCCTGCGCGCCCGTCACGACGCTCTCGCCGTGCGCCATGCCGGCCGCGAGCGCGAACAACGGCAGCTCGTCGACGAGCGCGGGAACCTCGTCGGGGCCGATCTCTGTCGCAACGAGCTCGGCCGACCCGACCTCCAGGTCGGCCACGGGCTCGCTGCCGGCCGCGCTGCGGTGGAACAACGACACGCGCGCCCCCATCCGCTGCAGCACGCTGAGAAACCCGGTGCGCGTCGGATTGATCCCGACGCCGTGCAGCCGCAGCTCGGATCCGGCGAGCAGCGTCGCCGCCAGGATGAACGGCGCCGCCGTGGAGAAGTCGCCGGGAATCTCGAGACGCAGCGGACGTAGCCGCGCCGCCGGCCAGACCGACGGCGCCCGCACCTTCCGCCCCACGCGGGCACCCATGGCCTCCAGCAAGCGCTCCGTGTGGTCGCGCGTCGCCGCCGGCTCGACCGCGACCGTCGGCCCGTCGCCCGCGTACAGGCCGGCGAACAACACGCACGACTTCACCTGCGCGCTCGCCACCGGCAGCTCGTACCGAATCGGCTCGAGCGCGACCGCCCTCGACGATCACAGGCGCGTGACCGTCGGTCGTCTCGACGTGCGCACCCATGCGTGTCAACGGCTCCGCGACCCGTTCCATCGGCCGCCGGCTCAGCGAGTCGTCGCCGACGAGCTCGAACCGCCCCTCCTGCCCGGCGAGCAGTCCCGGCAGCAAGCGCATGAGCGTCCCCGCATTGCCACAGTCGATCGGCCCATCCGGCGGACGCAACCCGCGCAGCCCCACTCCGCCAACGCGAACGCGGTCGCCGTCGACCTCGACCGCCGCCCCCAAAGCACGAACCGCAGCCGCCGTCGCCAGCGTGTCCTCTGAAGCGCCGAACCCGCCGATGTCGCTCTCGCCATCCGCGACGGCGCCGAGCAGAAGCGCTCGGTGCGAGATCGACTTGTCGCCCGGAACAGCGAGATCGCCCCGCAGCGAGACGGCCGGCTCGATTTGCAGTGGCCTGTCCGGTGACATTACCGCCGCTCCGGGCGGCGAAAAGCGAGCCAGGCAAGGACGCAGGGAGCCCGCGTATCAGGCAATACGTGGGCGACCGAGGACGCCGCCTGGCGACGCTTTGCAGGCGACCGGGGCCCGGTGGATGTCGCCGGGCAGGCCACTAGTCCTCGAAGGCGGGCGAGACGATCACGCCGTAGCCCTGCGCCTCGAGCAGCTCGGCCGCGCGGCGCGCAGCATCCTCGCCCGCGATCAGGACGCTCAGCGTCCCGCCGCGCTCGGGCGTCATGTGCTGAAGCTCGAAGTCCTCGATGTTGATCTTCTCGGCGCCGAGCGCCTGCGTAATCCCGGACAGAACCCCAGGCCGGTCGGGAACGTGTACCTGCACGCGCTGCATGGCGCCGACGTCGGGATACGCCTCCGCCAGGAGGCGGCGGCGGTTGCCGGCAGCCTCGCCGATCCAGCGCGCGAGCCAGCCGGGGTCGCCGCTCGCGAGCGCGCGCTCGAGCTCCTCCACGCGTCGCCGGTGCTCGGCGAGCGTGGCGCGAACCGCGTCGGCGTTCTCGAGGAAGATGTCGACCCAGATGCGCGGGTTCGCCCCCGCGACGCGCGTCATGTCCCGCAGAGAGCCGCCGGCCGTCGCGAGCGGCTCGTGCCCGTCGACTCGCACCGCGCCCGCCTGGTTGAGGATGAGATTGGCGAGCGCGTGCGGCATGTGGCTCGTGATGGCGAGCAACCGGTCGTGCGCAACGGGATCGACGGCGACCGGCACGGCGCCGAGCGACGCGACGAAGCCATGCAGACGCGCGTAGCGCTCCGGCTCCGTCTCGGCGACCGGTGTCAGGAACCACGTCGCACCCTCGAAGAGCTCGGCGCTCCCGTGTCCCGGGCCGCGCGCCTCCGACCCGCACACCGGATGACCGCCGATGAAGCGCACGCGATCGGGGACGGCCTCGCAGAGCGCGCTCTTCGTCGAGCCGACGTCGGTGACCGTGCACCCTTGGCCGCTCGACTCCAGCACCGCGGCAGACCTCCGACGCCAGCGTCGCGACCGGCGTGGCGACGACGGCGAGCTCGGCGTCCTCGACCGCCTCGACGAGGCTGCCGGCGGGCCGGTCGACCGCGCCGCGCTCGGCCGCCAGCGCGAGAGCCTCGGGGTCGGGGTCGTACCCCGTCACCTCGACGTTCTCCGCGCGCTTGGCGGCGAGGCCGACCGAGGCGCCGATCAGCCCCGTCCCGACGACCGCCAGCTTCACCCGATGACTTTGCCCATCAGGGCTGCGAGCTCGCGAATCTCGCCGGCAAAGTCCGCGAACTCGGCCGCTGGGATCTGCTGCGGCCCGTCGCAGAGCGCCTCTTCAGGCGTCGGGTGCACCTCGACGATGATCCCGTCCGCACCGGCCGCCACGGCCGCGCGCGCCATCGGCAAGACGAGGTCGCGCCGTCCCGCGGCGTGCGACGGGTCGACGATCACCGGCAGGTGCGTCTCCTGCTTCAGCACGGGGATGGCGCCGATGTCGAGCGTGTAGCGCGTCGAACGCTCGAACGTCCGGATGCCGCGCTCGCAGAGGATCACGCGCGCGTTCCCCTCCTTGACGACGTACTCCGCCGCCATCAGCAGCTCCTCGACGGACGCCGACGGCCCGCGCTTCAGGAGCACCGGCTTCTCCGCCTTCCCCACTTCCGAGAGGAGGAGGAAGTTCTGCATGTTGCGCGCGCCGATCTGGATCACGTCCGCCGTCTCGACGACCGCCTCGACGTGGCGCGGGTCCATGAGCTCGGTGACGAGCGGGAGCCCGGTCTCCTCGCGCGCCTCCTCGAGGATCTTCAGGCCGTCCAAGCCGAGACCCTGGAACGTGTACGGAGACGTGCGCGGCTTGAACGCGCCGCCGCGCAGCATCGTCGCGCCCGCCGCCTTGACGGTCCACGCCGTCGAGAGCGTCTGCTCGCGGTACTCGACCGTGCAGGGCCGGCGATGAGACCGAAATAGTGGTCGCCGATCTTCCGGCCGCGGACGTCGATGACCGTCGGCTCGGGCGAGACCTCGCTCGAGACGAGCTTGTACGGCTTGAGAATCGGGAGCACCCGCTCGACGCCGGGGAAGCCCTCGAGCGGCAGCGTGGCCAGGAGCTCGCGCTCGCCGATCGCGCCGATCACGGTCGTCTCCTTGCCCGCCGTCACCTGGGCATGTGCCCCGGCCTCGGCCAGCCGGGCAACCACTTCCTCGACCTGCTCGGGCGTCGCCTGCGCCGCCATGACGATCAAAAGCTCCGGAGATCCGTTGACAGCCATTTGCAAGTGAGTGTACTTGCGATAATCCCGCGTTCCATGCGCGTTCTCTCGGGCATTCAGCCGACCGGTGCGAAGCATCTCGGCAACTACATCGGCGCCATCCGTCGCTGGGCCGACCAGCAGGACGAGTACGACGCCTTCTTCCCGATCGTCGACCTGCACTCGATCACGTTTCTCCCGAAGGACCCCGAGGAGCTGCGCGAGTCGACGCTCGACCTCGCCGCGCTTCTGATCGCGTCCGGTCTCGATCCCGACCGCTGCACGCTGTTCGTGCAGAGCCACGTGCCGGAGCATCCGCGCCTTGCGTGGGTGCTCGAGTGCATGACGCCGTTCGGCGAGCTCCGGCGCATGCCGCAGTTCCGCGAGCGCGCGGCGTCGCAGCAGAGCTTCTCCGTCGGGCTGCTCACGTACCCGGTGCTGCAGGCCGCGGACATCCTCCTGTACCAGGCCGACCTCGTTCCGGTCGGTGAGGACCAGCGCCAGCACCTCGAGCTCGCGCGCGACCTTGCGCAGCGCTTCAACCAGCGCTTCGGTGAGACGTTCACCGTGCCGGAAGGGACGTATCCCGCCATCGGCGCGAAGATCATGGACCTGCAGGACCCGACCAAGCGCATGTCGACGTCGGAGAGCTCCGAGCTCGGCATCCTGCGCGTCCTCGATCCGCCGGACGTGATTCGGCGCAAGCTGCGCTCGGCGATGACGGATACGGGGAAGGACGTGGTGCGCTCCGAGACCAAGCCGGGCATCACGAACCTGATCGAGATCATGGCCGCCGCAACGGGCGAGACTCCGGAGCAGATCGAGTCGCGCTTCGACGGCCGCGGCTACGCGCCGTTCAAGGAAGCGGTGGCCGAAGCGGTCGTGGCGCTCCTCGATCCGGTGCGGCTTCGCTTCGGTGAGCTGCGCGGCAACACGCAGGAGCTCCAGTCGATTCTCGCCAAGGGCGCCGAGAAGGCGGGCGCTATCGCCAGCGTGACGCTTCGCGACGCATACGAGCGCGTCGGCTTCGTCACTCCCTGACGAGCACGCGCAGGCGTTTCACTTCCTCAGTCGTCAGCTCGCGCCACTCGCCGGGGGCCAATCCGTCCGCCGTCAAACCGGCGTACTCGCGCCGGTTGAGCGCGCGCACCGGGTGGCCGACCGCCTCGCACATCCTGCGCACCTGGCGCTTGCGCCCCTCGTGCAGGACGAGCTCGAGCCGGCCGTGCCCGAGCCGCCGCACCCTGGCCGGCGACGTCAGCCCGTCCTCGAGCTCGACACCTGCGGCCAACTGCTGCACCACGCCCGGGGAAGGATCGCCCTCGACCTCGGCCTCGTACACCTTGTCGACCTCGTAGCGCGGATGCGCGAGCCGGTGCGCGAGCGGCCCGTCGTTCGTCAGCAACAGGACGCCCGTCGTGTCCGCGTCCAACCGCCCCACAGGAACGACGCGGCGTTCGTGTCCGACGAGGCCGACGACGGTCGGGCGGCCTTGCGGATCGCGCGCCGTCGTCACGACGCCAGTGGGCTTGTTGAGCAGCACGTACGTGAGCGGCTCCGGCGCGACCACCTTCCCGTCCACCTCGACGCGATCGCCCTTCGCCACGAACGTGGCCAGCCCGGCTTCCTCCCCGTTCACCCGCACGCGCCCGGCCCGGATGAGCTCGTCGGCGCCGCGACGCGAGGCAACTCCCGCGCGGGCCAGATAGGCGTTCAGGCGCACGGCGCTCATCATCACCCGCACGGGTAGTTGCGGCGGTGCCGGCTGGCCCTATCGTCCGATTTGGAGCGCCTCTCCCCCCTCGTCCCGCCCGGCCCCCGCAGGACGATCAAAGAAAGGTGCGCTCACATGGGAGCCGACAATCTCGATCACAGCAACAGCAGCAGCGCTGCGTCCAACCTCGACCTCTGGCTTGCGCCGTGCGAAGGCTTTCGGGTCACATCGCCCGACGGCCGCGTGGGCACGCTCGAGGACGTCTTCTACGAGGGTGACAGGCCGCGCCTCCTCGCCGTCCGTAGCGGGCGGATGGGCAGGCGGCTCGACCTCTACCCGGTCGAGGAGATCATGGAGGTTCGCTTCGAGGAGCGACGCGTCCTCTTGCGCCGTTTCCCGCAGGCACTCGAACGCCGCGTGGCCGCGAATGCGGCGCGCGGACTGCATCGCCTTCCGAATCGAACGGCGCCGGCGCCGAGGCCCGGTGCGTTCTTCGGCAGCAGCGTCAGTCGTCTGCACTAGGAGGGCTTGGCGACACATCGCTCCCCGCAGGGCTGCCCTGGGCGTCCGCGAGCCAACGGACGCAGGGAGCGCTCGTACTGATTTCAAGTACGGACGCGACTGAGGACGCAGGCTCGCGCCGATCCAGGGCGGTCCTGCGGGACAGCTTGATGTTGCGTCCAAGTCCTCCTGAAAAGTCGCGGTTCGGAGCGGCGGCGGGCTCGAAGAGCCCGGCGGCCCCGCCGCTCCTGACCGCTTTACCGGCCGCGGCGTAGCCGGGCACGGATCTGTTCGTCGAGGCAAAAGTCCTGCTCAGAGGGCTATATCGACCTGAGCGGCTTTCGGGGCGATCACTCGCACGAGGAGCGTGAAACGGCGCGAGTGGGGACAATCCCTGCGTGCCGGTCTACATCACGCTGATGAAGTGGACGTCGCAGGGCATGGGCGGCATCCCGGCGTGGCGTGACCGGGTCGAGGAAGCCGAGCGTGCGATCGAGCAGCGTGGCGGCCGTCTCCTCGACGCGTACGTGACGCTCGGGCGTTACGACGTGATCGAGATCTTCGAGGCGCCGAATGACGAGACCGCCTACCAGGTGCTGATCGAAATCGCGAAGCACGGCCAGGTGACGACCGAGACGCTGCGGGCGTTTACGCGGGAAGAAGCCGAGGCGATCGTGAGGAGCTCATAGGCGAGCTCGTCGCGTTTCTCGGCGTGGCGGCGCTCGTCATCGTCACCCCCGGCCCCGACACGGCGCTCACGATCCGCAACACGCTCCTCGGTGGACGTTCGAGCGGTGTGGCCACGGCGTTCGGCGTCGTCACGGGGCAGTCGGTCTGGGCTCTCGCGACGAGCGCGGGCGTGGCGGCCCTCCTGGTCGCGTCGGAGCCGGCGTTCATGACACTCAAGCTCGTCGGCGCGGCCTACCTGATCTATCTCGGCTTGCAGGCGCTGCACGGAGCGTTTCGGCACCGCGGTGTGCACGCGCCTTCCGAAGTTACGCGCGGTCAACTGGCTCCCACCGTCGCGTACCGCCAGGGCGTCGTCAGCAACCTCGGCAATCCGAAGATGGCCGCGTTCTTCCCGAGCCTCCTGCCCCAGTTCGCGCCGGGCGGCGAAGCGTCCTTCTGGGGCCTGCTCGCGCTCGGGCTGCTCTTCTGCGCCCTGACGCTCGTCTGGCTGACCGGCTACGCATTCGCGGTCGCCAAGGCCGGCGACCTGTTCCGGCGTGCCAGGGTCAGACGGTGGATCGAGGGTGTGACGGGCGCGGTGTTGGTCGCGTTGGGTCTACGACTGGCGACGTCCCAGCGCTAGGCCCTGCTGTTCGAAAGCAGGCTCCCGGGGTAAAATCCGAGTCGGTCACGCATGACAGCTCGAGAGGACATCGCGTCCGTCGCCAGCCAGCTAGCCGCCCTCACCCACACGGTCGAGGAGATGTCGAGCCAGCTCAAGGAGGTTCGCGACCGTGCTGACATCGAGCGGGAGCGATCGGACGTCCAGCAAGAGCGGATCGACCTCGCAGCGCGCGAACTAGGCGACGTCAGCGAACGTCTGCAAGCTGCCGCCAACGCGCTCCGAGACTCGATCTGAGCTAAGCGCCGCGGCGGCCGGCGACTTCTTCAAGCCGCGCGCGCAGCTCGTCCGCGTCGCCCGCCAGGTCGTCGAGGCGCGGCAATTCGCTGAGACCCTGCAGACCGAACACGCGCTCGAAGAGCGGCGTCGTCGCGTAGCGGATCGCGCCACCATGCTCGCGACCCGCCTCGGCGATCAGGCCGCGGTCGACGAGACCGGCCACCGCCGAGTCGGCCGCGACGCCGCGGATGCGCGCGATCTCCGGACGCGACACGGGCCCGAGGTACGCGACGATCGCGAGCGTCTCCAAGGCGGCCTGCGACAAGCCGCGCTGCGCCGGCCGCTCGACCAACCGTGCGCACGCCTCGGCCGCTTCGCGCGCGGCGCGAAACGCGTAACCGCCCGCGACCTGCTCGATCACGATTCCGCTGCGGCCTTCGCGATACCGGCTCGCCAACAGTGCCAAAGCCGTCTCGACCCGCTCCGGCTCGTCCTCCGCAGCCTCCGCCAGTTCGGCGATCGACAACGCCCGCGGCGCGATGACGAGCAGTGCCTCGAGCACCCGGGCGAGGCGATCGACCGGGTTGTCGATCACGCGAAGGCGGTTTACGTCGTGCTCCATACCGCGATCGGCTCGAAGGGTGCGGTCTGGCCGAGCGCGACCTCGCCGCCCTTTCGCAACTCCAGGAGGGCGAGGAACGCGACGGCCTGCTCGATGCGCGACATCTCGCGCACCTCGTGGTCGAAGACGAAACGACGGCGGCGGCGAAGCACCGAGCGGAAGCGTTCCAGAAAGATGGTGATCGGGGGGAACGTCAGCTTCAAGTGCTGGAGCGACGGCTCGGGCGGCTCGACGGCGAGCGCGCGCAGAACCGCGAGCAGCTCGCCCGGGATCCTGAGCCGCGAGCGGCCGCTTCGGCACCGGCGCGAGCGGCGCCGGCCCCAACCGGAAGTAGCGGTCGGCGTTCGCGTCGAGCCGCTCGTCCAGCCACTGCGCCGCGGCCTTGAAGCGGCGGTAGAGCGCGAGCCGCTCGGCCAGCTCCTCGGCGGCCTCCTCCGGAGCGAGCTCGTCGAGGCCCTCCTCGTCCGGGAAGAGCCCGCGCGCCTTCAGCTCGAGCAGCGCGGCCACGAGCACCAGGAACTCTCCGCACGCGTCGAGATCGACGCGCGAGCGCTCGGCGAGCTGCTCGACGAAGGCGAGGACGACGTCCGCCACCTGCACGTCGCCGAGCTCGAGCTCCTCTTTGAGGACGAGCGTGAGGAGGAGGTCGAAGGGCCCCTCGAAGGCGTCCAGGTCCAGGTCGAGGTCACGAACCGAGACGGCGCTCATCGGCCCCGATGCTAGCGGCCTGGGCGGATGCGTTTCTTCGGCAGGGCCATCTTCGGCCCCTCCGGAACGGGCCGTGGCCGGGCCTTCGGGGGCTCGTCGCCGACCGGCCGGCGCTGCGCCCAAATGAACCAGATGACCGCGAGGACGAACAGCGTCGCCGAGACGTAGAAGTTGAGCCGGAAGCCGAGGTACTCGTGCGACGGATCGATGCGGATGAGCTCCTCGAAGGTGCGGCCGAAGGTGTACCAGGCGACGTAGAGGGCGAAGAGGCCGGGCGGCTTGATCCGGAACCAGCGGTCGACCAGGAGCAGGACGACGACGCCGAGGATGTTCCAGCCGAACTCGTAGAGGAACGTCGGGTGGAACGTCGCCGCGTCGGCGAACTCGGCGGGCCTGCGCGCGGGATCGATCTCGAGCCCCCACGGCAGGTCGGTCGGCTCGCCGTAGAGCTCCTGGTTGAAGTAGTTGCCCCAGCGGCCGATCGCCTGCGCGAGCAGCAACCCCGGCGCGACCGCGTTCATGAACTCGAAGACGCTGTTGCCCGAGCGCCTGACGACGATCGCACCGGCGAGGACGCCGCCGGCGATCCCGCCCCACACCCCGAGACCGCCGCGCCAGACGGCGAACGGGCCCCACCACTCGTCCGGCACCTCGCTCCAGCTCGTGATCACGTGGTACGCGCGGGCGCCGATGATGCCGCCGGCCACGCCCCACATGGCCACGCGCAGCACGAGATCCCAGTCGCCGCCACGTCGTGTCCAGCGGATCCCCGTGAGCACCGTGGCGCCGACGATGCCGAGGAGCAGCATGAGCCCGTAGGCGTGCAGCTCGAGCGGGCCAACGGTGATGTCACCGCTCGACGGACTGGGGATCGACGCGAGCACGGCCCCAGTCTAGGGGCGCGGACCCGCGACTAGATCAAGATGCGGAGGGCTGTATCGACAGGGCAACCGCGCCGCAGGAGAGCGGTTGCGAGGTGAAGGTCGACGTCCGCACGCTCGGCGAGGGTGCGCGCCATCATGCGCTCGTACCCGGCGCGCTGAAGCTCTTCCAGACGCCAGGCCCGCACGCGCTCGGCCTCTTCCTCCCGAACGTCGAACTCGAGTTCCGCCGCAGGATTGTCGTTGACCTTTCTCACACTCCTACCTTCGTACTCCGGGCAAAGCCGGATGTCCCCCCGCGGAGGGATATGAGGTCTGAATGGGGTATGGGTCAGCGGGTCGAGCGGGCGATCTCGAGCGCCTCGTCAGAGGGAGGTCGGCCTCGAGCCGGAGCGTCAGCGGACGCTCGCTCCCAGAGGAGGACGTTGCCGACGAGGCGCATCGTCTCCTCCCGGTACTGCCCGTCGGCGTCGACGTAGCCGAAGACGTGCGGCGCGCCGGAGAGGTAGAGCGCCCGGGCTCGCCCGTCCACGTCGACACGCTCGACGTTGGTGTCCGCCTCGACCTTCTTCAGGAACGTGTCCTCGAACGGTCGCCTTGAACTGCGTCAAGAGCGCGCGCGGCTCCTCGCTCGAGCCGTAGACGAACGAGACCATGCCGCCCGGCGGCGAGTCGGAGAACCAGACCTCGTCGGGCTCGCCGAGCGTCTCGGGAAGAAGGACGTCGAAGGCGGCCAGCTCGCGGGCCTGCTCGAGGGTGACAGGCCGTCCGAGGCTGAGGTCCACGTCTTCGGGACGGTCGGCAGCGTCTCGACGCGTTCGATCGCGACGCCGCGCACGCCGAAGAACTCGAGGATGGCGCCTCTCGTTCCCGGCACCGCCATGAGGGCGCCGATCGCGACGGCAGCCACGGCGAGCGCGATCACGAGCGTGCGGCGCGCCGGCAGGAAGCTGCGACGACGGCCGCTCCGCCGCGATCCGCTCGCGCACGCGCGAGGTGATGTCCGGCGTCGGCGGGAACTCGATGCTCCGCCCCAGCTCGACGAGTGCCAGCTCGAGCTCAGGCATACGCTCCCTCCTCGATGCGCGCGCGCAGGCGCTCGAGCGCACGCGAGAGCCGGGACTTGACCGTGCCGCGGCGCCAGCCGAGAGTGGTCGCCGTTTCCTCCTCGGAGAGGTCGAGGAAGTAACGGCACGCGATCACGAGCCTGTCCTCCTCGCGCATGTCCTCGAGCGCGGCCAGGAGCTGCTCGCGCTGCTCCGCTCCGAGAAGCGCTCCTTCGGGGGAGGGGGCCGCCTCCCCCGAGGGAACGTCGCCGGCCGCGCGAAGCGCGAGCCCGGCCCGCCGGCCTGCGGAGCGCCGGCGATTGCGCGCCTCGTTGGCGACGATCTGGAGCAGCCATGGCCGCAGAGGCGCTCCCGTCCGGAAGCGCTTGAGCGCATAGAACGCCTTCACGAACGCGTCCTGCGCCGCATCCTCGGCATCGGACGCGTCGCGCGTGATCAGGTAGGCGGTTCGAAATGCGATGCCCTGGTATGTGCGCACGATCTCTCCGTAGGCAGCCTCGTCACCGCGCTTGGCGCGCTCGACGAGATCCGACTCTTCGGGTGGACGGCCCTCCACTCGTTCGCTTATACACCTGGGGGGCGGCCAGGGTTCCCCGGCGTTAGGCTCGCACCGTGGAACAGCGCCTCAGCCTGTCACGCTCGGAGTAAGGGACCTCGCGCGCGCGAGGGAGTTCTACGAGGCGCTCGGCTGGAAGAGCGGCGCAGCGCCGGCCGACGACGTCGTCTTCTTCCAGGCGGGCTGCATGATCGTGGCCCTCTGGGGCCGCGATCAGCTCGAGGAGGACACGGCCGTCGAGGACTCGGGCGGCTGGGGCGGCGTCACGCTCGCGTACAACGCGCGGTCGCCTGAAGAAGTCGATGCGGTGCTTGCCGAGGCCGAGCGGGCGGGCGCGCACATCCCACGCCACGGCGCGGAGACGTTTTGGGGCGGCTACTCAGGCGTGTTCGTGGATCCCGAAGGGCACCCCTGGGAGGTCGCCCACAACCCGAACTGGACGATCTCCGACGACGGTCATCGGTTGCGCCGGCTGAGCTAAGCCCGGTCGCCAAGGCCGGTAGTGGACGGCTCGAAACCGCTGGTATCCATGCGGTAAATCGCGCGTTTTGCGCCTCTCAGAACGGGTAGACGAATATGAGGCCCGTTTGCCCTTCCACGAAACACGGGCCATGAAGGGGGAATCAGCAGATGGAAAGCACGAACCGGACAACGATGGACCCATGGACCTACGGCGATGCCGGCACGATCGGCGTCGATACGACTCAGAACGTCGATCTGACCGGCTATAGCGTCGAGGCCATCGACGGCGGCATCGGCAAGGTCGACGAAGCCACGTATGAAGCTTCGCGGAGCTACCTCGTCGTCGATACCGGCCCTTGGATCTTCGGCAAGAAGGTCCTGCTGCCGGCCGGCGTCATCGATCGGGTCGATCCGGACTCGGAGACGCTTTACGTCAACCGCTCCAAGGACGAGATCAAGAGCGCACCCGAGTTCGACGAGGACAACTACGGGGACGAGGCGTATCGCACCCGGGTTGGTAGCCACTACTACGGCCAGAGCCGCTAACCAGCGGTCCTTGAAGGGGCGGCTGCCTCCGGGCGGCCGCCTCTTTACTACGTGATCGCGGCTTCGCCGAGCAGCGTCTTGACCTCGGCGAACAGATCGGGCTCGGGCCGCACGCGGTAGTCGGGCCCGAACTCGAGCCGGAGCGGCCCCGACGACGTCTCGACCGTCGCCGTCACCGGCGCCTCACCCGGGAAGTGCTTCAAGAGCTCAGCGAGCTCGCGGATCGTGCCGGCCGGCGCCTTGCGCGCGTCGAGCCGCAGGAAGACTTCCTTGCGCTCCGGCGTTGCCTCGAACGGCGCCACCTCGAGCGCGATCAGCTTCGTCTCCCCCTCCTTGTGGTCGACGCGTCCCTTGACGACGAGGATGCGATCCGCCTCGAGCAGCTCGCGCGCGGCTGCGTAGACCGAGTTGAAGACGATCGCCTCGACGGAGCCCGTGACGTCGTCGAGCCGGAGGAAGACCATCGGGTCGCCCTTCTTCGTCGTCGTCTGTCGGATCGTGCCGACGATGCCGCCGATCGTGACGATGTCCCCGTCGCGCCTGCGCTCGAGCTCGACGACGGCGCAGTCGGTCTTCCGCCGCAGCGCGTCCTTGATCCCGTCGAGTGGATGCTCCGAGACGTAAAGACCTAGCGACTCCTTCTCGAACCCAAGCCGCTCGCCCTTCTCCCACTCCTCGCCGGAGATTGCCGGCGGGCGCCATTCCGTCGAGACGTCGTCGAAGAACGAGCTCTGGCCCGAGAGTCGGTCGTCGTGCGTGCGCGTCCCGTGACCGAGAGCGATCTCGAGCGCGTCGAACATGCCCTTACGGGGCGAACCGGTCGAGTCGAACGCGCCCGACTTGACCAGACTTTCCAAAGCGCGCTTGTTGACGACCTGCGGGTCGACCCGCTCGCAGAAATCCCAGATGGAAGGGAACGGACCGCCGTCCTCGCGGGCCGCTTGAATCGCGCGGACGGCGGTCTCGCCCACGTTCTTTACGGCGTTCAGGCCGAAGCGGATCTTCCCCTCGACGACGCGGAAGTCCTCGGCGGAGACGTTCACGTCGGGCGGCAGCACCTCGATCCCCATCTCGTCGCAGGCGGACACGTAGAACGGCACCTTGTCCTTCGTGTTCATGACCGAAGAGATGAGCGCGGCCATGTACTCGGCCGGCCAGTTGGCGCGCAGGTACGCCGTGCGGTAGGCGATCATCGCGTAGCACGCGGCGTGCGACTTGTTGAAGGAGTAGTCCTGCGCCTGCTCCATGTCCTTCCAGAGCTGGTTGGCGACCGCCGGCGTGACGTTGTTCTTGGCGCAGCCCTCGAGGAACTTGTCCTTCAAGGACGCCATCAGCGAGTGGATCTTCTTGCCGATCGCCTTGCGCAGATCGTCGGCCTCGGCCGGTGAGAAGCCGGCGAGCTGCTTGGCGATCTCCATGTACTGCTCCTGGTAGATGCAGATGCCGTACGTCGGGCCGGTGATCGGTTCCAACCGGGGGTCGAGGTACTGCACCTGCTCGCCGCCCGCCTTGCGGCGCCCGTACACGGGGATGTAGCCCATCGGGCCCGGCCGGTAGAGCGCGACAAGCGCGATCAGGTCCTCGAACTCGGTCGGCTTCACCTGGCGGAGCGCCTCGCGCATGCCCGAGCCCTCGAACTGGAAGACGCCGATCGACTCGCCGCGCGCGAGCATCGCGTACGTCTTCTTGTCGTCGAGCGGGATCTTGGCGATGTCGACCCCGGTGAGGTCCTCCGCCTTCTCGATCACGTCGAGGTTGCGAAGGCCGAGGAAGTCCATCTTGAGGAGCCCGAGCGACTCGACGTCGCCCATCGGGAACTGCGTGACGACTTCCTGGTCGGCGCCCTTCTGCTGGAGCGGCACGTAGTCGGTCAGCGGCCGGTCGCCGATCACGACGCCCGCCGCGTGGATCGAGTCCTGGCGCACGAGGCCTTCGAGCGGCTTGGCGAGGTCGACGATCTTGCGCACGATCTCGTCGGCGTCGTAGGCCTTCTTGAGCTCGCCGTTCGGCTTCAGGCAGTCGTCGAGGTAGACCTTCGGCCCCTCCGGGATGAGCTTGGCGATCTTGTCGACCGTCCCGTACGGGACCTCGAGCACGCGCCCGGCGTCGCGGACGGCGGCGCGCGCCATCATCGTCCCGAAGGTGATGATCTGCGCGACGCGGTCGCGCCCGTACTTCTCGGCGACGTAGTTGATGACGCGATCGCGCCCGTGCACGGAGAAGTCGATGTCGATGTCCGGCATCGTCTTGCGGCCCGGGTTGAGGAAGCGCTCGAAGAGGAGCTCGTACTTGATCGGGTCGATGTCGGTGATCTCGAGGCAGTATGCGACGAGGCTTCCCGCTGCGGAGCCGCGCCCGGGCCCGACCCCGATCCCGTTCGTCTTGGCGAAACGGATGAAGTCCCAGACGATCAGGAAGTAGTCGGCGAAGCCCATCTCCTTGATCGTCTTCAGCTCGAACTTGAGGCGCTCCTGGAGCTCGGGCGTGCTGCGTTCGTACCGCTTTTGCAGGCCTTTTTCGCAGAGCTCGACGAGGTAGTCGAAGGCGTCGCGGTCGTTCGGCGTCGGGTAGGTCGGAAGGAGGATGCGGCCGAGCTCCATCGACACGTTGCAGCGCTCGGCGATCACGAGCGTGTTGCGAACGGCCTCCGGATAGTCGGCGAAGTCCTGCGCCATCTCGGCGGGCGACTTCAAATAGAACTGGTCGGTGTCGAACTTCCAGTGGCTCGGGTTGGCGAGCGAGTCGCCGGACTGGATGCAGAGCAGCGCCTCGTGGGACTGCGCGTCTTCGTGTCTCAGGTAGTGGACGTCTCCGGTTGCGACGAGCTGGAGGTTGGTAGCGGCTGAGAGCTCGGCGAGCGTCTTGTTCATGCCCTTCTGGATCTCGAGGCCGGCGTCCTGGATCTCGATGAAGGTTTGCTCCGCGCCGAAGATGTCGCGCAGGCGTGCAAGCTCTGACTTCGGCTTCCTTGCGGTTGCCGTTCTCGAGCGCCTTGCAGACGCGGCCGGAGAGGCAGCCGGACAGGGCGATGAGGCCCTTGGAGCGCTCCGCGAGCAGCTCCCAGTCGACGCGCGGCTTGTAGTAGTAGCCCTCGAGGTAGGCGGCCGAGGCGAGCTTGATGAGGTTGGCGTAGCCGTCGTTCTCCTCGGCGAGGAGAGTCAGGTGGTGGT
This sequence comes from uncultured Actinomycetes bacterium, assembly GCA_963747715.1. Classification (GTDB taxonomy): domain Bacteria; phylum Actinomycetota; class Thermoleophilia; order Gaiellales; family Gaiellaceae; genus CAVVGB01. The sequence continues at coordinate 16,526 of CAVVGB010000009.1, read as the reverse complement.
AGCCCTTCTCCTGGAGGCGACGGTCGTCGCACACGTACACCTCACAGCCGAGAATCGGCTTGACTCCGTGCTTTCCGGCCTCTCGGTAGAGCTCGACGGCTCCGGCCAGCGAGCCGTGGTCGGTGAGCGCAACGGCAGGCATCTCGAGCTCGGCCGTCCTGGCGGCGAGCTCTGGGATCCGGCACGCTCCGTCGAGGATCGAGTATTCGGAGTGGACGTGGAGGTGAACGAACGGGGCTTCGGGCACGCGGAGGCCCATCTTAGAACTCGGTCCTGACAGGCTCCTTTCGGCCTCGTTGGAGCAGTTCGAAGGCGACGTAGGCGAGCCAGACGAACCAGGCGACCGCGCCCGCGCGGGTCGCGGCGCCGTTTCCGATCAGCGAAGCGAGGATGCTCACTGCGAAGAAGACCGGGATCGCCAAGAGCGACGGCAACCACGCCCGGCGCCACTCCGGAATCCGCCGGAAGGCGAACGCGAGCAGGATGGGCGCGGCGAAGAGGAAGGCGCCGGAAATCGCGGTGACCAGCTTGTGCCCGTCGGAGGTCCAGGAAGTGTTCTCGCACGCTGCGTCGATCCCACGACAATCGAGCCGGAAGAACCCTTCCAGGAAGAGCGTGAGGCCCATGAGCGCGAGCGCCGCCGCGCCCAGGCGGCCGGGGACACTGGGCGAGAGCGCGAGCCACAGCCCCACCGCGAAGGCGACGATCAGAATCCCGGTGAGATTCATGCCGATCTGGTTGTAGATCCAGGCATTGGCGGCGGTTTCTGCACCGAGGTCGCTGATGTCGTCGTTGGCGCTACTGAACTCATCGGGCTGGGCCAAGCCCCCGAAGACCAGGCTGGCCACGTAGGTCAGCGGCGCGACGAGCCCACACACGGCGGGAGCACGTAGACCCACGAGCCCACTCTTACACAGCGCAATTTCCGCCTGCCGCTATCCTGTTTCCATCGCTACCAAGGAAGAAAAACTCGAGATGGAGGGGGAGGTCATGGAGGCCTTCCCGAACGGCATGTTCAAGATCAAGCTCGACGCCGGCCAGGAGGTCCTTGGCTACACGGCCGGCAAGATGCGGCGCTTCCGGATCAAGATCTTCCCGGGCGACCGCGTCAAGATCGAGCTGTCGCCGTACGACCTCACCAAGGGTCGGATCGTGTACCGCTTCAAGTAGCGGTCCTCGTGGATCCCGACCGCCTGCTCGGAGCTCTCCGTTCGAGAGCTCACTGGACCTGCTCGCCTCGGACGAGCGCGTGCCGGCCGGCGGAACCGGCGCGGCGATGGTCGTCGCCGTCGCCGCGGGCCTCGTCGCCAAGGCGGCGCGCCTGTCGCGCTCAGAATGGCTCGAGGCAGGAGGTGCCGTCGCGCAGGCCGACACGCTTCGCCAACGGGCGCTACAGCTGGCGCAGTCGGACGCGGTTGCGTACGAGGACGCGCTCGCGATGCTCGCGAACGTCGAGCACATCGAGCCGGACCGGCGTGACGCCGCTATCCAGGACGCGCTCGTTCGCTCCGCCGAGATTCCGCTTCTCATCTCGCAGACCGCCTGCGACGTGTCCCACCTCGCGGCCGACGTAGCCGAGGCCGGCAACCCGGAGCTTGGAGCGGACGCTGCCGTGGCCGCGGTCCTGGCGGGAGCGGCCGCCCGGGCAGCGGGTCACCTCGTCGACGTGAACCTCGCCACCGTCCCGGAAGACGAGCGCGCCGCCCGCGGGGAAGTGTTCGCGTCGAAGGCCGCGTCGGCTGCCCGGCGAGCGGTCGAGACAGCCGCGAGCGTTTAGCCGCCCTCAGGCGCGGACGATCACAACCGGCGTGCCGACGTGCACGCGCTTGAAAAGCCACTCGGCATGCGGGACGTACATGCGTATGCAGCCGTGCGACCGGGAATATCCGACCGACGTGGCGTCGGGCGTGCCGTGGATGCCGACGCCCGGGGACGACAGGCCCATCCAGCGCGTGCCCAGTGGGTTGCCGGGGCCCGGCGGAATCGGTTGGAGGTTCTGCGCCCAGTTCGACTTGGGCGGAAACCACCACGGGTTGCGCGCCTTCGACACGATCGAGAAGCGGCCGAGAGGCGTCGGAAACCCTCGCTTCCCAGTCCCAACCCGAAACGTGTGTACTGAGCCGGGTGCCGTCATAGAGGGACAGCCGGTGTGCCTTTCGCCGCACCACGACGATCGGACCGAAGTTCGCGCGCGTAACGCTCGGCCGAACACGACGAGTGCGGACGTGGATGACCGAACGGTCCAGACTCTCGAGGCGCTTGCCGAACGCTCTTGCAAGAGCCCCGCTATACACGCGACACCCCGATCGCTGGCGACTCAGTCGCGGCCGCAGATTGCGTAATCCGATCAAGCGTGAGTTGACCGGAGGTCGGCACACCGCTCGCTCCAGCCATGCCACCGACTCCCTGAGAGGGCGACGTCGCACATGCACACGAAGCCTGAGCGCACCGCCCGGCCGCGCCTCGAGCGCGTGCTTGACCGCGTCTCGGACATAGGCCCGTGCGAGCGCGTTCGGCTCGACGAGGAAGACGCGACCTCGAAAGGCCACCCGCAATGGATTGGAGAATGCCGAGCGCAAAGCATCGTCTGCCCACCCGGCGGACAAACCCCCAATGAGCGCTCCCGAGACCGTGACACCGGCTGCGACACGGCCGCTGGGCGACGAGCCACACCTGCGGCGCTGCGTGAGCAAACGAAGTGTCGTCGGCCCAACGACGCCGTCCGTGGTCACTCCCGCACGCTGCTGGTAGCGCCGCACGGCGCTGGTCGTCTCCCGCCCGAAGGAGGCATCGACAGGCCCCGGATCTGTGCCGCATCGCGCGAGCATGAACTGGACCATCGCGACGTCCCTGCCGAACACGCCTGGGCGCAGCAGGCGACTACCGAGCCGCGGCCGGCCGTAACGGCCGAGCGCTGCCCGGGTGCGAGGGCCTGGAACCCCATCGACGAGAAGACCGCGCCGCCGCTGGAGAGTCCGTATCGCTTTCGCCGTCTGCGGACCGAAGAGGCCGTCAACCGGTCCCGCGTAGAAGCCGTGCGCGCGAAGGCCGACCTGGAGAGCAGCGACCCCGGCAAGCCCTTGTCCTCTCGCTGCAGTGGTCTGCAAGGTACCCGCAAGGACGATGCCGATCGTGATCGTCGCTAGAAACGCTCCTGGTCTGAGGCCGCAGAGAGAACGGTCTCTCTGCCGGCTGTCCATCTAGGTCTTCGCGACCTCCCTCACTAACGAACGACAGGGCTGCCCCATTGGACAACGAGAGAGCGTCTCCTGCCCGGCGTTAGGAGTCGGACAGTCGCGCGCGGATCGCCTTGACGAGCGGGTCGCTCGGCTCGTAACCGGCTTCGGCGAGCGCCGCCTCGAGATCGGCGACGAGCGCTTGCCGGAACTCGGCGTCCGCCTCCGCCCGCTGGACGATGTCGTCGAGCTGCCCCCGCAGGAACGGAAGCTCCTGCGCCGCCTTCACCCAGCCTTCGGGAGCCGGCGGCAGGGAGCGCAGTAGCTCGGCCAGCTTCTCTTCGTCGTATGCAGTCATGTAGTCACCTCTTCGGCCGCTTTCCCTCAAGACGCGGGAAGGGCGTCGGATCTTCCCTCGAATTTCTCCCGCAGCTTGGCGAGGCACCTCGAGATGCGGCTGGCGATCGTTCCGGACGGAATGTCGAGCGCCTCCCCGATGGCCTCGTAGCTCTCGTCGCGGGCGAAGAAGCGGTCGAGGATCTCCTGGCAATGCTCGGGCAGGTCGGCGAGGGCCTCGTGGACGGTGAGCGCCTCGTCGATCCGGGCGAGCGTGTCATCGAAGCCCGGAGGCTCGAGCTCCTCCCCGCTCGGCTGCTCCCGGGCACGCGGCGCGAAGATGGTCGATACAGAGCCGCCGGGTGAGCTGGGCGATCCAGGGCCGGATCGCCTCGTCCTCGCGCAGCCGGTCGAGGTGCTGGTACACGCGGGCAAACACCTCCTGGAACACATCCTCGGCGTCGTGCTCGGCCAGCCGGAAGCCTTGAACGGCGATGGCGTACACATACCGCGAGAAGCGGTTGACGAGCTCACGCCACGCCTCTTCCTCACCCGCGCGGCAGCGGGCCACGAGGCCGGCGTCGGAGACCTGCGCGAGGGACATGGCGGCAGTGGGATCAAATCGCAGTAAGCGCCCGCAAGCAAGCGAAAGGGCGGCGCCGCAGGCTCCGCCCTCTCGCCCGCTCCAGGACGGGGTGTCGCCCTAGACCTGACCCAACCGCCCTTGCTGCCGAACTCCGAGGGCCGCTGCGCCGGCCAGCAGGATCGCCGCGAAGGCGAGGCCTGCGCCGATGCCGGCGTCGCGCCAGTCGATGGAGCCGGAGTCGCTCACGACGAGGACGGGCTTGTCGAGGCCGCGAGGCTCGACCCGAACGTTCTCGACTCCGTCGAGGCCGCGGACGTCGTTGCTCGTGCGATCCTGCAGCCGCGCCAGCTCGATCCGGTCGCTGCGGTTGGCTGCGTAGTCGCTCGGCATCGCGGTCGGCATGCCGTACTCGCCGCTCTGGATGGTCTCGCCATTGCGAGGCGGTGTAGGTGCGCGGGAAGTCGGTCACGAACGGGATGTACTCGGCCTTCGTCGCGCCGGGCTCGAGGGGGACGGCCTGCGCCGTCGGGGCTGCGATGGCCGCCACCGCAAACGCGAGGGTGATCCGCCTGAACATTGTCTGCTTGATCCGGTTCCTCATTTCTTTCTCCTCCTTGGTGGTCGGTCGGCTCCGGTGCCTACCCGACGGAGGAGGAGGCGGTCTTCTTCCCTGCCTAGCTTCGAAAGGGCGGGCCGGCGGCTTCAGCCGACTGCGAGCTCGCGTCTCGCGACCCGCCGGCGCCGGTGCGCAACGCTCGCCAGGACGCCCCCGAGGCGGGCCAGCTTGCCGGGGCCGTGGGCAGCCGCGATGGCGGCGAGCCGCTCTCGGTGCGCCTCGCGCCGCAAGTCGGCCTGGCGCTGGCCGGCAATGACCTCATGGATCTGCGGACTGGACATGGCCCCTCCTCTTTTGCCCACCAGACGGGCGAGAGGGCCGCTTTCTTCCCGGTGCTTGCACCCGCGCGCGTGATTGAGGATGATGCCCCGGTGCCAAAGAGTCACAAGATTGCCGTTCCGGGAAACCCCGTCGAGGGGCCGGAGCTCAGGGAGAAGGTGACCGCGAGCTTGGGGGACCGCGGCACGATTACCGAGTTTCTCTTCCATCCGAAGAAGAACCTCGCAATCGTGACGATCGAGACCGACGAGGATCTTTCCTTCGAGGAGGTCTCGCGCCTCCTCGGGGATGTCGAGCCGTTTCAGGTCGGCCCGATCAACCTGGAGAACGTCCCCGAGTAGCTTCCGCAACCGCGAACGCCTTTGCGTCGCGGACGTACGCGGTCGCGCCTACTTCGCGATGAAACGCGAGCGCGCGCGCGAGGCCGGCTTCGACGTCGTTGTCGCGGCCGGGTTTCTCCGCGGCCGCGGCGGCGTGTAGTAGCGCCAGTGCCTCCTCGGGTCGAGCCCCGACGTCCGCATAGATGGCGGCCGCGCGGAGCGGCTCGCCCGAGACGAACGCGATGGCCGCATCCAGCCAGCGCGTTTGTGCGCGCACGGCTGCAGCGGCGCTGGTCAGCGCGTCGCCCAACCCGAGTGGAACAAGCACGAAGGACAGGTCGGCGGCCCAGAACGATGCGGCCGCGGGACCGCTGTCCCGCCAGAGCGCGAGGAGCGATTCGGCAAGTTTCCCGGCCTCATCGCGCCGGCCGACAGCCTCGAGCACACGCGCGCGGAAGGCGAGAGCCGGGAACAGAGCCTCCGGGTAGTCCGCGCCGCGGGCGAAGTCGAGAGCCCACCCTGAATCGTCGAGTGCTCCCTGCGCATCGTCGCGGGCAAGGCGAATGGCGCCGCGCACGAGGCGGCAATCGTGCAAGACGTGCAGTGAGCCCGGGTCTGCCTCCGCGATCAGCTCATCCGAACGGCGGACCGCCTCGTCCCATTGTCCGCGCCAATAGAGCTCGTGAACCCGCTCGGATTCGAACCAACGGATGCGCTCGGGATCACCGAATCCCTCGGCCGCACGCCGCCCCTGCTCGTAGAGGTCGAACGCTCGCTCGAGGTCGCCGAACTCGGCGAGCGTGGTGCCAAGATTGACGTAGCCGCGCACGCTCTCGAGCGAGTTGAGCTCGACGGCGATCGCGATGCTCTTCTCCAGGTCGACGACACCGCCCGGATCGCCGATGCCGGCGCGAGCGATACCGATGTTGTTGAGTGCGTGCGCCTGCAGCTCCTCCAAGCCGAGTTCCTCGGCCATCTGGAGTGCCTCGAAACCGACCCGGATTGCCTCCTCGTTCTTGTCCGCGATCATGCGGAAGCGGGAAAGGTTGCTGAGGACGTACGCCTTGGCGCGGGAGGACGGCGAGTCCTCGAGCAAGGCGGCGGCACGCTCGAACTCACGGAAGGCAGCGTCGGTCTGACCCTCGATCCAAAGAAGCTCGCCGATCATGACGATCGCCTCCGCAGCCGTCTCGAAATCACCTGCAGCGAGGAGGGCCTCGCGCGCCTCCGCGAGGACCTCTGCTCCTGCTGCCTCGGCGTGGAAGCGGGCCTTCGCGTAGCGGAAGAGCATCTGTGGCCGAGCGGGGTCGTCAGCCGGCCAGAGGTCGAGTGCGCTACGGAAGAAGCGGACGGCGACGCCGAAGACATTGAGACCGGTGGCCCGGTCGCCGGCCTCGCGGAGCGCGGTCCGCGACCGGGTCTCGAGCTCACCTATGTCCTTGCCGGACGCGCGCGTGAACTCGAGTGCGCTGAGGTAGTGGTGGGCGAGCATGTCGGCGCGGTCTTCGGTGCGCTCGACGTTGAGGGACTCGACCCAAGCGGCGGCAAGGCGATGCTTCTCCGCGCGCTGTGCGCGGGGTATTTGTGCGTACGCGACGTCGCGGATGAGGATGTGCCAGAACGCGTACTGCGTCTCGCGGGCCACCGATGAGCGCCGCTCGCGGCGGATGAACTCCTTCCGCTCGAGCGCGAGGAGCAGCTCCTCGGCCTTCCAGCGCGGAAGTCCGGCAAGACTCGTCAGTGCGCCTGCCCAGAACGACCTGCCGATGACGGCAGCGTCCTGCAGTAGCGCCTTTTCCCCAGCAGGGAGGGCGTCGAGGCGGGCAGTGATGATTCCCTGGATCGTCTTGGGCAGGGGAAGGTCATCGCTCGTCGCGGCCGCAGCGCCGGCGTGTCCCGCCGAGCGGCGGTCGATGAGCATCCGCGCGTACTCGCCGGCATAGAGCGGGTTGCCGGCAGCGCGCGCAAGCAGGGCGGATTCGGCCCTCGGCGTCAAGGAGGCGTCCTCGAGAAGGGCACCGACGAGAGTGACGGTCTCCTCGTCCGAGAGTGGCGAGAGGGGCAGCGTGACCGCGTGTTCGCTGCTCTCGGTCCAACCTGGCCGACGCTCCAGAAGCTCCGATCGCGCAGTGCCCACCACAAGGAGAGGCACACCGCTCGCCCACTCGACAAGGTGGTCGATGAAGTCGAGGAGACCATCGTCGGCCCAGTGCAGGTCCTCGAACACGAGAACCAGCGGATTGCGCGCCGCCAGGGCTTCGAGGTAACGCCTCCACGCGGCGAACGCCTCACTCCGGCGGTCGCGGCCCAATTCGCCGTCTCCGCCGAGCCCGACGAGCGCCCGGAGATGGCCCTCGACCCAAGCCACCTCGGCGTGGTCACCGATCACGCGCTCGATGGAATCCCTCAGCTTGGCGCCCGCCTCGTCGGACTCGTCGGTCTCGAGGATCTCGGCCTCCCCCTTCACCATCTCGCCGAGCGCCCAAAAGGTCACTCCCTCTCCGTACGGCAACGACCGTCCCAGATGCCACGAGGCCGGTTCGGAATCTTCGTGGACGGCGTTGAAGAGCTCGTACACGAGCCGGCTCTTTCCGATGCCGGGGGCGCCCACCAACGTCGCGAGCTGCACCACGCGATCCGCCCGGGAGTGTGCGAGGAGGTCGAGCAAAAGCGCCAGCTCTCGGTCCCGGCCGACGAACGGACCACGGGTCCTCTCCGGCGCCTCGAACTCCACCGGACGGTGCGCAAAGAGAGCCTCCCAGGCGAGGATCGGCTGCTCCTTTCCCTTGATTTCGAACCGCTTGGCCTCCCCGTACTCAATCGCCGCCGCAGTCGCCCGGTGGGTCGCCGCGTCGACGAGAATCCCGTCCACAGGTGCCGCCGCCTGGAGCCGGGAAGCGGTGTTGAGAACGTCACCTGCGGCCATTCCCTCGCCTTCGGTGGGTCGTGCTCCGAGGGCGACGACCGCCTCACCTGTCGTCACCCCTATGCGCACATGGAGGTCGAGACCTGGTTCGGCCTCGTTGAGCTCGCCGACCGCCTCGCGGATGGCGAGCGCAGCACGGACGCCCCGATCGGGGTCGTCCTCGTGTGCAACCGGCGCACCGAAGAGTGCAACCACGGCGTCGCCGATGAACTTCTCGACCGTGCCGCCGAACCGCTCCAGCTCCGATCGCAAGCGTGCGTAGTAGGGCGTGAGGACTCGACGAACCTCTTCGGGATCGACCTGCTCGGCCCGCCCCGTAAAGCCGACGAGGTCCGAGAAGAGCACGGTGACCACCTTTCGCTCCTCACGGGGAGCGAGCTGCGTCCCACAGGAGGTGCAATACGCGAGCTCTGGACTCACGGTCGCCCCGCAGGACGGGCACGCGTGGCCGAGTGCCGTGCCGCACCGCCCGCAGAAACGGGCATCTTCGGAATTGACGAAGCCGCAGGCGAGGCAGTTCATGGCACCTCCTGGTGGGTCAGCGTACCGCGGTGGTCGAGCGCGCAGCCGTCCAGGCAAGCGAAAGGGCGGTGTCTCCACCGCCCTTCGCCGGCCCTAGGGGTGCTTCGCCCTACACCTGTCCCAAACGGCCGTGCTGCTTGACGCTCAGGGCCGCGGCGGCGGCCAGCAGGATCGCCGCGAAAGCGAAGCCTGCGCCGATGCCTGCGTCGTTCCAGTTGAACGAGCTGTCGTTCACGACGAGGACGGGCTTGTCGAGGCCGCGAGGCTCGACCCGAACGTTCTCGACTCCGTCGAGTCCGCGGATGTCGTTGCTGGTGCGGTCCTGCAGCCGCGCCAGCTCGATCCGGTCGACGCGGTTGGCCGCGTAGTCGCTCGGCATCGCGGTGGGCATGCCGTACTGCTGCGGGATGGTCGTCCCATGAGGCGCGGTGTTGCCACGCGGGAAGTCCGCCACGAGGACGGGGCGGTCGCCGCCGCGGGTCTCGACCCGCACGTTCTCGACGCCGTCGAGGCTGCGCAGGCCGGTGTCCTGGCCGCGATCCTGCAGCCGCGCCAGCTCGATCCGGTCGATGCGAATGGCCGCGTAGTCGCTCGGCATCGCGGTCGGCATGCCGTACTCGCCGGCCTGCACCGCACTCGTCGCGCCGGGCTCGAGGGGAACGGCCTGGGCGGTCGGCGCGGCGACTGCCGCGACGGCGAACGCGAGGGCGATCCGCCTGAGCATTCTTTGCTTGATCCGGTTCCGCATTTCTCTCTCCTCCTAGTCGTCGGTCGGCTCCGATGCCCACCGGACGGCGGAGGAGGCCTTCTTCTTCCCTCTGAGCGTGGATGGTCCCGAGGGGCAGGTGTAACGAATTGAGCCGTTGCGTCGATTTCCTAACCAAGTGGGGCCCGACCCCACCGAGGCGATGTAGGGGTAGCCTCGGCGCCCCCTGCGGCCAGGGCCGTCGGGCCCCACTGACAGTGTGACATTCACACCGGGCCAGCCGCATGGCTGCGCTCGACGATCAAGAGACAATCGCGACCGGTACGTCGGCAGGCCGTTAATGTGCGATGACGTATGGCGGTTCGGGAGCCGTTTACGAGCGTTCTTGCGGGAGCGAGGGTCGGAGCCGAGTGGGCAATCACGGCGCTCTATCGTGAGTTCCACCCACGCCTCCTTCGCTACCTGCGTGCGCAGGCGCCTGCGCACGGCGACGACCTGGCTTCCGAGGTCTGGCTTGATGCGGCCGCCGCCCTGCCGCGGTTTGAAGGGGACGAGACGGCGTTTCGGCGCTGGCTTTTCACGATCGCGCACAGACGCTTGATCGATCTTCGCCGGGCCGATGCGCGCAGGCGGGCATTCCTCACCCGCCTCGAGAGCTCCGATGACTCGCGCGGCGACGCTGATCCCGAAGCCAGTGTGCTGGCGGCGAGCGAGACCGAGGTGGCGCTCGTGCGGATCGGCCGTCTTTCACCCGACCAGGCCCAGGTCGTCCTTCTGCGTGTTGTTGCCGGTCTAACCGTCGAGGACGTCGCGGCCATCGTGGGGAAGAACCCTGGGACTGTTCGCGTACTCCAGCATCGAGCGCTGAAGCGGCTTGCCGAAGAGTTCGCCCGCGAGCGCGAGGCGGTTTTAACGCAATGACTTCCTGGGACGATTTGGAGAACGAGATGCGGGTCGTGACGCTTGACGCCAACACCTCTGACCGGCTCCTTGCCGGCGCGCTGGCGCCCGCAGACGCACCGCCGGGCTACGCCGATGTCGCATGGCTCCTCGAAGTCCTCTCGGCGCAGCCGACCGCCGACGAGCTCGCGCGCGAGGCGGAGCACGTGGCGATGGTCGCAACGGTCGTGCTCTCGTCTTCGGGCACCCCGGTTTCGCCGCCCAAAAGGTCTTTGGTTCCGTTTGCACTCTCGCGCCGACGCATTGCGGCAGTCCTTATCGCCGCCGCGCTGGCCTGCACCGGGGGAACCGCCTCTGCGGGCATCTTGCCCGGCGCTGCGCAGGACATCGCTTCGGCGATTCTCGGCAAGGTCGGCATCTCGGTTCCCGACTCGAACGAGGACTCGGGCACTCACCGAAGCGTGCCCGGCATGTCCGCCAATCGATCGGACGGCGGCAAGGGCGGTGACATCTCCGAACTCGCGACGACGACGGAACTCAGCGGCGTCGACAAGGGCGCCACGATCGCGCGCGTGGCAAGTGACCGAACAAGCCGGGCCGGAAAGCGCGGCTCAGGATCCATGGCGTCGGCGCCGGTCGCCACGCCGGATGCTGGCGGCACGGACACGACCGAAACCACCACCGAAACCACCAGCGAAGAGACCAGCGACGACAGGAGCTCGCCTGGAAGGGCAACCGCCAACGAAGCGAGCGGCGGCCACAGTGGGGCCGGCTCCGGAAACTCAAGCAGCGGGCAAGAGAAGGCTGACAAAGCGGAGAAGTCGAAAGGGTCATAACGGCTCGCAGCTGCCCGACGCCGGGCGGAGAGAACGCGGCGTTAGGGGAGCGCCGGCAGCTCGGGCAGGTGCGTTCGGGTTCCGGGCCACAGGTACCGTGAGCGCCGATGAGGCCGCGTCGCACAGACGGAAGCGGCGGCCGGGGCCGTCTGCGACCGAATCAATGAGAGGAGTCGCCATGGAACGTCATGGCTCGGAAAGCTTTTTCGTCGTCGACGAGGGGCTGTTGACGGAGAGTCTCGGAGGACGAACCCCTACGCTGGCGGCCAGGGTCGAGAGAGAAGCGCCTCCCGTTTCGCTTCTCACGCATGGGGCCCAACGGAAGCGGGCGTCAGGTTAGTGAGAGCATCCAGGCGAAGATCGGCGCCGCGATGGCGGCGGGTGGCGGCGGAGCCTCGGACATTCCGGCCGGCTACACATACCTCGGCCAGTTCATCGATCACGACCTCACCTTCGACAAGACGAGCGTCATGCTCGGTGAGCACGTCGCGCCGGCCGACCTCCTACAGGCGCGCTCGCCGAGCCTCGATCTCGACTCGCTGTACGGCGCCGGGCCCACGGATCCCGAGTCGGCCAAGTTCTACGAGGAGGATGGCCTCCATCTTCGGATGGGGAAGACGCTGGCCGAGGGCATCCCCGCAAAGGACGGCTTCGACCTCCCCCGCGGCGCTGGTAGGACGGCAGCGAAGAAGCGCAAGGCGATCATCCCCGACCCGAGAAACGACGAGAACCTCGCGGTCGCCCAGACGCATCTCGCTCTCATCCGCTTCCACAACCGCGTCGTCGACACGCTTTCCGGCTCAGGGCCCGACAAGTTCGCGCGAGCGCGCAGGATCGTCACCAGGCACTACCAGTGGATGCTCCGCACCGACTACCTCCCGCGCATCTGCGCGCGGGGCGTCGTGAATGACGTCTTCGCAAACGGCAGGAAGGCGTTCGAGGTCGGCGCAGTCCCTACCGACGTCCCGACGATGCCGATCGAGTTCTCGGTCGCCGCCTTCCGACTCGGACACTCGATGATCCGAAGCGCCTACAACTGGAACCTGATCTTCGACGACGGCTTCGGCACGCTCGATTTCCTGTTCACGTTCTCGGCAGGCAGCGGAAACCTCGGCGGCGGCTCGCGGCTACCCAGCACGTGGATCGCGGACTTCCGGCGGCTCTACGATTTCGGAGAGGCGGGACGAGACGACCTGACGGTGCCAGAGGCGAAGTTCAACCGCGCCATGCGAATCGATACGACTCTCGTTCGCCCGCTGAGGAGCCTTCCCGGCTTTCCGGCAGACGAGGACAACCTCGCAGCCCGCAACTTGGCCCGGGCCAAGATGGTGCGGCTCGCCACCGGACAGCAGATGGCCACGTTTTTGACCAGCAAGGGCGTGACGCTGACGAAGCTCACGAAAGCGCAGATCCGAGAGGGCAAAGACGGCGCCGACCTCGACGACCTCACGCAGACGCAGCGGGCCGCGTTCCTCAAGGACACGCCGCTTTGGTTCTACATCCTGCGCGAGGCCGAGCTCAACCGGGGAAAGCTGAAGGGCGTCGGGGCCCGCATCGTCGCGGAGACCTTCCACCGGGCGATGGAGGGAAGCCAGGCGTCGATCGTGCGTGATCCGACATGGCGACCTTCTTTGGGCCCGAACAACACAACGTTCCGCATGGTCGACCTTCTCCTGTTCGCCTTCGAAGGCAAGAAACGTCTGCTGAATCCGCTCGGCACTTAGGCCGGCATCCGCGAAAGCGCCCCGCTCAGTCGGTGAAGGGCCAGCTCGAGGCGCTCGTCTGGAGTCGAGAGTGAGATGCGGGCCCAGCCGCGGCCGGTGACGCCGAAGCCTTCTCCCGGTGCAACAGCGACGCGCTGCTCCGTGAGGAGGTCGGCTGCGCTCGTTCCGCCCGGAAGCGGAAACCACGCGAAGAAGGTGCCTTCACAGCGTGCACTGGGGATGGCTTCGAGCACCCGGTCACGGCGTCGCTCGTAGACGGCGCGGCGCTCTTCCACGGTGTTCTGAGGCCCGGTCAGTGCCGCGATGCCGGCACGCTGGACGGGCTCGAAGATCCCCGTGCGGATGTGGTCGGCGAGAAGCTCCAGGCGCGCAACGACCTCGGCGTTGCCAACGACGAAGCCGAGCCTCCACCCCGCCATCCCATAGCTCTTCGACATGGAGAACATCTCGACGCCGACATCCTTCGCGCCCTGGGTCGCGAGGAAGCTCTGCGGCTTGTGTCCGTCGAAAACGAGGTCGGCGTAGGCGAAATCGTGCACGACCACTGCGCCGGTTCGGTCGGCGTATTCGATTGCTTCCTCGAACACGCCGTCGGGCGCGGTCGCGGCGCATGGGTTGGCCGGGTAATTGAGGAAGAGCGAGGCGACATTCCTCTGCGGTGCGAAGGCGAGATCGGGCGCGAAGTCGGCGTCGGGATCGAGGATCACCCGAATCTCGGTCGCTCCCGCGAGGGCGACGCCGGAGCTGTAGTCCGGGTAGCCGGGGTCGGGCAAGAGGATCGACTCACCCCGCCCGGCAAGGCACACGGCGAGCTCGACGATCGCGCTCGTCGTCCCGGGAACGACGGCTACTTCTCTCTCGGGATCGAGCGAGACGCCGTAGACAGTCGCGTAGCGGTTCGCGATCGCCTCCTTGAGCTCGGGGAAGCCTCGCATCGGCGGATAGCCGTGCACCTTCGGGTCGCGCGAGCGCGAGGACTCGATCAGCGCTTCGACGACGTGCTCCGGTGGCGGGATGTCCGGGTTGCCACGGCCGATGTCGACGACGGGATCACCCTCCGCCGCCGCGGCTTCAGCAACGCGCGCAAGCAGGCTTACGAAGTAATGCTCGGGAAGGCGATCGAGTCGCGCCGGCCGCGGCCGCACGGCCGCGATGCTACTCCGATGATCCCTGCGGAGGCGTGCGGGCGCGCAGCCAGTCGAGCATGTGCTCGAGCCCCATGATCCAGACGCCGTCGCGGCGGTAGGGCTCGTCGTCGCGCTGCGCGAGGCAGACGACGGGCGTGACCCAGCCGCCGGTGAGGCCGTGGAGGTACGAGGCGTCGCGCCGGCAGCGGCGGAGGTGCTCGAGCCGGTAGGCGCGGTTGCGGACGTGGACGATGTACGCGCCCGACTCGCCCTTGACGAGCGTGCCGATCAGGAACCCGCGCGCGTTCGAGACGTCATGCTCGACCGTCCAGCCTTCGCGGACGAGGCCGTCGAGCGCGCGGCGGGCGGCCATGTCGTCGACGGCGAGCCCGAGCATCTGGTTGCCGACCGCGAGGGCATCGGTGACGTCGTCGCGGTAAAGAAGCAAGACGGCGAGAGCCAGCGCGAGGACGGCGATGATGCCGGTGCTGACCTCGAGCCAGCCGACCAGCATGGCGACGATGACCGCGCCGTCGACGACCAGGAAGGCGAAGGCCAGGGCGACCGCGTCGATAGCAGCGCGCCTCGGGGTGGGCTGCGCGGACATGGCCCCTGTATCGGCCGGTTGGAGGCGCTTCGTAAGGTCGAGTCACGGCCCAGTCGCGCGCCGTCCGATCGGTACCGTGAACGGTGATGAGCGCCGCGTAACACAGACGGAAGCGGCGGCCGGAGGACGTTTTCGCCCGGTCAGGCGCCTGAGCGGCCGGCCGATCCGGCCGTGCGGCGGGCGAACCTGCGCCGCGTCGCCATCCTGTTCAAGCCGTACCGGGGGCGGCTCGCGGCCGTGCTCGGGCTCATCTTCCTGTCGGCCCTGCTCGGGATCGTCGCGCCCTTCCTCGTGCGCGACATCTTCGACGTCGCGCTGCCGGAGGACGACGACCGGCTCCTCACGATCCTCGTCCTCGGCCTCATCGCCATCGCCGTCGTGACGGGCGTCCTCGGTGTCGTGCAGACCTGGCTCTCGAACGTCGTCGGCCAGCGGGTCATGCACGACCTGCGCGCCGCCGTCTACCGGCACCTGCAGCGGCTCTCGCTCGCCTTCTTCACCCGCACGCGCACGGGCGAGGTGCAGTCGCGGATCGCAAACGACATCGGCGGCGTCGAGCGCGTCGTCACGTCGACCGCGACATCGATCGTCTCGAACGTCACCACGGTCGTGGCGGCCATCGTGGCGATGTTCCTGCTCGACTGGCGCCTGGCGGTCTTCTCGCTCGCGCTCGTACCGGTCTTCGTCCTGCTGACGAGGAAGGTCGGCGAGCAGCGCCGCCTGATCACGACTGACCGGCAGAAGACGATGGCGGACATCTCGACGCTCGTCGAGGAATCGCTCTCCGTCTCCGGGATGCTGCTCGGCAAGACGATGGGTCAAAGCGGCGAGCTGGCCGACCGTTTCGAGCGCGAGTCGTCCGCGCTCGCGGGCCTCGAGGTGCGGCAGGTGATGGCGGGCCGCTGGGTGATGGCGTCGATCCAGATGAGCTTCTCGATCATGCCCGCGCTCGTCTATTGGTTCGCCGGCCAGAGCTTCGTCGGCGGCGTCACGCTCGGCACGATCGTGGCCTTCACGACGCTGCAGACGCGTCTCTTCTGGCCGGTCGGTTCGCTGCTCTCGGTGCAGATCGACGCGCATACCTCGCTCGCGCTCTTCGACCGCGTGTTCGAGTACCTCGACCTGCCGGTGGAGATCGTCGAGCGGCGAGGGCGCCGTCGACCTGCCGCCTTGCCGCGGTGATCTCGCCTTCGAGAACGTCTGGTTCCGTTACACGCCGGACGGCGGTTGGACGCTGCAGGACGTCAGCTTCGAGGTGCCGGCCGGCACGACGACCGCCGTCGTCGGCGAGACCGGCTCGGGCAAGACGACCGTCGGCTACCTCGTGGCGCGTCTCTACGACGTCGAGCGCGGCCGCGTCACCATCGACGGCATCGACGTGCGCGGCGCCACTCTGTCGTCGCTCGCCCGCACGATCGGCGTCGTCTCGCAGGAGACGTACCTCTTCCACGCCTCGATCAAGGACAACCTCCGCTTCGCGAAGCCCGAGGCGTCCGACGAGGAGATCGAGGCGGCAGCCCGCGCCGCGCACATCCACGACCTGATCGCAAGCCTGCCGGAGGGGTACGACACGACGGTCGGCGAGCGCGGCTACCGCTTCTCAGGCGGCGAGAAGCAGCGCATCGCGATCGCGCGCACGATCCTGCGCAACCCGCCGGTGCTCGTCCTCGACGAGGCGACGAGCGCGCTCGACACGCAGACCGAGCGGGCCGTCCAGGAGGCGCTCGACCGCCTGGCGGAGGAACGCACGACGATCGCGATCGCCCACCGGCTGTCGACGATCCGTGACGCCGATCAGATCATCGTGCTCGAGCGCGGCCGGATCGTCGAGCGCGGCACCCACGACGAGCTGCTCGCGCTGGGTG
>CAVVGB010000008.1:0-254435 GCA_963747715.1 uncultured Actinomycetes bacterium | reverse complement strand
GAGGCCTCCACCGGACTCCGCCGGCCCGGAACCTGCCGGATGGATCGCCCCGGAGCCGTGTGGAGCCCGGAACTCGGAAGCGTCGTCGCCGTACCCTTGATCGGTGCTGAAGAAACTGACCACGCTGGCGAAGAACCTCCTCGCGATCGCGTGGGTGCGGCGGCTCTATGTCACGGTCACCCGCTGGACCCTCGACTTCGGCGCGTTCAACAGATTCGCCGCCACCCTGTACGCCATTCCCGGCCTGCTGACCTTCAACCGCGAGCAGTACGCCGTGCTGCGCGGCCGGCGGGAGTACTACCGCAAGCTCGAGACGGCCAGGACCACCCACGTCGAGCTGCGGCGCAACATCCACCGGCTCGAGAAGGGCATGTCGATGCGGCCCCGCCGGCCGGTGTTCGCCAAGGACTACATCGGTGAGACGGTCGACTTCTACGAGACGGCAGTCCGGCTGCGCGACGAGACGACCAACTCCGGCATCGACGTCGCCGAGCTCTCCTGGGCCCACAATGTGCTGGCGCACTACTTCGAGATCGTCGACGTGACCGACCCGGTCGTCGCCGCGCAGCTGACCCGTTTCAAGCAGGTCACCTTCGAAGCGGTGACCGCAACGTCCCGGCCGTTCGCCCGCAAGGACGGCACCGTCAGCGACGTCAACTACGAGCAGCTGTTGGCCCTGGCCGAACAGCGCCGATCGGTGCGCTGGTTCACCGACCGGCCGGTGCCTCGCGAGCTGATCGACAAGGCCTTGATGGTCGGCCGTCAGTCACCCACCGCGTGCAACCGCCTGCCGTACGAGTTCCTCGTTTTCGACGACCCGGAACAGGTGAAGAAGGTCGCGGCCATCCCGAACGGGTCGGCCGGTTATCGTCACCAGATCCCGACGGTGATCGTCGTCAAGGGGAACCTCGACTCCTACTTCTCCCCCCGCGACCGGCACCTCATCTACATCGACGCGGCGCTCGCAGCGATGGGTTTCATGTACGCCCTCGAGCCCTCGGCCTGGCATCCAGCGTCATCAACTGGCCGGACTTCGAGCCGCTGGAGGCCAAGATGGCCAAGACGCTGCGGCTGGCCCCGCAGGAGCGGGTGATCATGCTCATGGCCGTTGGCTACGCCGATCCGGAAGGCATCATCCCTTACTCCGAAAAGAAGTCGCTGGACGTCCTACGCAGGTTCAACACCCTGCCCCCGGCGTGACGTCGTCGGCAGTCCCGGAGTCGGCGGCCCCGCCCGCCCACCGGAAGTCCGGTCGAGGCAAGAAGACCGCCGTCGCCTCCGTCGTGGTCGGCAGCATCATCGCCGCCGCGGGCCTGTACTTTGTCATCGCCAAGATCGTCGACGGGTGGGGCCAGTACGGCAGCATCATCAGCGCGGCCCGTTGGGGCTGGCTGATCGTTGCGGTGCTGCTCGCGTTCGCCGGGATGACCGCACTCGGTCTGGTGTGGCGCTCGGTGCTGGCCGCTTTGGGTGCCCGGACCCGGTACCGTGACGTGTTCGTCTGGTACCAGATCGGCAATCTGGGCAAATACGTGCCCGGCGGGATCTTCCAGGTGATGGGCCGCGGCGAGTTGGCCACCCGGGGCGGCGTGCCGCGCTCGATCGCCTACAACAGCGTCGCGCTGTCGATGGGTGCCACCTACCTGTGCGGTGCGCTGGTGGCGGCCGTGCTGCTACCCGTCGTCGTGCTGCTCGACCGCGGCTCCATCGCGTCCAGCTGGTGGGTGTTCCTGGTCCTCCCGCTCGGTCTCATCGCCCTGCATCCCAAGGTGTTGGCCAAACTCCTCACGATGGCCGAAAAGGTGTTCGGCGGCTCCCCCGATCGGCAGATCCCGTCATGGGGCAGATCGGTCCGGTTGGTCGCGCTGCACGCACCCGGTTGGCTGATCAACGGATTGGCCGTCTACGCGACGACGCTGACCTTCGCCCCGGACGCCCCGGTCGCGACGATCCTGTTCGCCGGCATCGTCTCCTGGGTGGCCGGCTTCCTGGTCATCGTCGTGCCGAGCGGGCTCGGGGTGCGCGAGGCCATGTTCGTCGCGCTGACCCAGGCGGCGCTGGGCGGGCCGACGGCGGCAACCGTCGCCATCGTCTCCCGGTTGGTGTTCGTCGCCGGTGACCTGCTCGGTGCGGCGATCGCCGCGGGTATGAAGGCGCACATGCACACCCGGGCCAAGGCAGCGGTGTCATGACGTCCCTTCCGGTCGGCAACTGACCCCGGGGCGGGCGACACCGCAACCCCGGGCCGGCGGATGGCCGGCGGCGCATGCGGCGGCGCGGAACTGCATGGTCGCGCGCTCGGCCCCATTGCCGGTCATGGCCGCCGCCTGCAGGAACAGCTCACGGGCACGGGGGTGCTGCCCGGCCCGACACCACAGGTCCCCGGCGACGGCCGGCAACAGGTGGTACCCACGCAGCTGCGGATCGTCCAGCAGCGGCTGCAGGACGGCCAGGCCGGCCTCGGCACCGTAGGCCCGGCCGGTGGCGACCGCCCGGTTGAGCTCGACCACCGGCGACGGCATCACCCTAGCCAGCCCGTCATAGAGCGCGGTGATCCGCTCCCAGTCGGTGTCAACGGCGCGGGTGGCCCTGGCGTGGCACGCCGCGATCGCCGCCTGCAATGCGTACGGCCCGGTGGTACCCCCGAGGTCCTCGATGCGCTCCAACCCGGCCAGACCGCGATGAATCAGCAGCCGATCCCAGCGCGATCGGTCCTGCTCCTCCAACAGGATCGGTTCCCCGGCCGGCCCGGTCCTGGCCCGGAGCCGGGACGCCTGCAACTCGATCAGGGCAAGCAGGCCGAGGGTCTCGGTGTCCCTCGGGGTGAGCGCAGCGAGCATCCGGCCGAGCCGGAGCGCTTCCGCGCACAGCTCGCTGCCGACCCACTGCTCGCCGCCGGTCGGCGTGTAGCCCTCGTTGAACACCAGGTAGACGACCTCGCGGACGGCATCGAGCCGCGCGGTCCGCTCGGGGCCGGTGGGCAACTCGAACCGGACCTTCGCCGCGGCGAGCGTGCGCTTGGCCCGGACGATGCGCTGCGCGATCGTGGCCGGCCGGGTCAGGAACGCCCTGGCGATGTCGTCGGCGCTCAGCCCACACACCAGCTTGAGCGTCAGCGCCGACCTGGCGTCCGGCGACAGCATCGGATGGCAGGCCATGAAGATCAGCCCGAGCAGGTCGTCGGCCAGGTCGGCGTCGACGATCTCGTCCACGTCGGGTTGGAAGGCTGCCGGCGCTGGGACAACCAGCGCCGCCACCAGCCGGTACTTGCCACGCTGGGTGTCCCGGCGGCGGATCAGGTCCACCGCCAAGTACCTTCCGGTCGCCGACAACCAACCCGCCGGATTCTCCGGGACGCCGGCCGAACGCCACTTCTCCAGCGCGGCAACGAAAACGTCCTGCGCAATCTCCTGGGCCGAGTCGAGATCACCGACCAGCCGCACCAGCCGGGCGATCAACCGCGGCGACTCCATGCGCCACAGCGTCGCCAGCCGGCGATCCAGCTCGCCGCCGACGAGATCGCCTCCGCTGCTCGAGCTCTGCGCCGTCACTGTCGTGGCCGCTGCCTACCCGGACCGGGCCTGCAGATCCTCCAACTCGACCACCCTGCGGACGTCCACCCGATCCGTTCCGACCAGCAAGGCGTACGTCCGGGCGTGCTCGACCGCTTCGGCCAGTGAGCCGACATCGATGATCGCGAAACCGCCGATGAGTTCCTTGGCCTCGGCGAAGGGCCCGTCGATCACTCTGGTCGCACCGTCGCTCACCTCCACCCGCGCGCCGGCCGAACTGGAGGCGACCCCTTCACCGGCGAGCAGCACGCCGGACATCGCCATCTCCTGCAGGTATTCGCCGATGGCCGCCTGCTTCTCGGGCGACGGCGGGATCCCGTCCTCGTCCTGTTGGGTCTGGTAATGCATCACCATGTAGCGCACGGTCGTCCCCTTCCTCCGGCGCGGGGCTGTTCATCGGGCAGTTCATTGTGCGGGCCGGGCGTCGGGGGCGTCGGCGCCGGCCCTGGTGTAGACGAGGTGCAGCACCCCACTGTCGAAGGTGGTCGAGGACTGCAGGGCGAGCGGGACGGTGGTCCCGTCGGTGAACAGCTTCTTGCCGTGCCCGACGACGATCGGGTGCACCAGCAGGTGCAACTCGTCGAGCAGGCCCTGCTCGAGAAGCCACCGCACCAGCGTTGCGCTCCCGGAGGTCCCGAGACCGGTGGTCTGCTTCAACGCCGCCAGTTCCACGGCGACGTCGCCATTGATGGCCGAGGTGTTCTGCCAGGTCGGATCGGTCAGGGTGGTGGAGACGACGTACTTGCGGGACTCATTCATCTGCCCGGTGAACGGGTCCGACGGGTCCGCCCCTGGCCAATAGCCGGCGAAATCCTCGTACGTCTGCCGTCCGAGCAACATCGCGTCATTGCCACTCATCAGGGCTCCGACGGCTGCGCCCATCTGGTCGTCGAAGTAGGGGAAGTGCCAGGTCTCGGGGGCCTCGATGACTCCGTCGAGGGAGATGAACAGGCCGGACTTGATGAATCCCATGGTGCTGCTCCTTGCGTTGCGGGCGGGTGCCCTGGCAGTTGCTGACACCCATGTGCCGAACGAAGGTGCGCCGGATCGACATCTCCGACGAAGTTTTCTTGGGGATTTTCCTCGATACGTTTCACCCGGGGCGGACCACCCGCCGTTGGGCGACCGATCGGCGGTCGGATCAGCGCAGCAGCGAGCGGGCCATCACCAGACGCTGCACCTGGTTGGTGCCCTCGTAGATCTGGGTGATCTTGGCGTCCCGCATCATCCGCTCCACAGGGAAGTCGCGGGTGTAGCCGGCGCCGCCGAGCAACTGCACGGCGTCGACGGTGACCTTCATGGCCGTGTCGGAGGCCAGCGTCTTGGCCGCCGAGGCGAGGAAACCCCTGTTCGCGTCGCCGCGCTCGGCGGCGGCCGCCGCCTGGTACACCAGGGTCCGTGACGCCTCGATGTCCATGGCCATGTCGGCGATCATGAACTGCAGGGCCTGGAACTCGGCCAGGTGCTTGCCGAACTGCTTGCGCTCCTTGACGTAGCCGATGGCGACGTCAAGGGCACCCTGGGCGATCCCGACCGCCTGAGCCCCGATCGTCGGGCGGGTGTGGTCCAGCGTGGCCAGCGCCGTCTTGAAGCCGGTGCCCGGCTCGCCGATGATCCGGTCGCCGGGGATCCGGCAGTTGTCGAAGTGGATCTCCCGGGTGGGTGAGCCCTTGATGCCGAGCTTGCGTTCCTTCGTCCCGACCTCGAAGCCGGGGTCGTCGGCGTGGACGACGAACGCCGAGATGCCGTTGGCGCGGGCGTCCGGGTCGGTGACGGCCATCACCGTGTACCACGACGACACCCCGGCGTTGGTGATCCAGCACTTGGTCCCGTTCAGCACCCACTCGTCGCCGTCGGCGACCGCCCTGGTGCGCATGGCGGCGGCGTCGGAGCCGGCTTCGCGCTCAGACAGCGCGTAGCTGATCATCGCCTCGCCCGAGGCGAGCGACGGTAGTACCTGCTGCTTCAACTCCTCGGAAGCGGACAAGATGATCGGCATGGAGCCGAGCTTGTTGACCGCGGGAATCAGCGAGCTCGAGGCACAGACCCGCGCAACCTCCTCGATCACGATCACCGTCGCCACCGCGTCGGCCCCGGCGCCGTCGTACGCCTCCGGGATGTGCACAGCCTGGAAACCCGATGCGGTGAGGGCCTTCTGCGCCTCGATCGGGTAACGCTCGTGCTCGTCGCAGTCGGCGGCGAACGGCAGGATCTCCGCCACCGCGATCTCGCGCACGGCTTCGCGAACGGCGCGGTGGTCGTCGGTGAGGCTGAACAGGTCGGACACGGTGCTGCTCCCTGCGGTTCGGGCGGCCCGACGACGGACCGCGGTGGCCGGGCATGGGCAAGGTCGCGTGCTGACCAGTGCTACCGGCCGGTAACTTTCGATCGTAGTCCTTGCCGGGCCGCACCTTCCGTCGAGCGGAGGACCTGCAGGGTCGGCGGGCCACCGGACCCCGGACAGCCTCCGCTGAACTCAGGTCGATCGGGCATCGCGGACCGTCGGATCGTTGGCCGCGCGCAGCGCGTCGTGCTTGCCGAGCACGAGGTCCTGCAGATCCGAGGCGTAGCCGGCGAGCCGGGCGGCGAGCCGGCGGGCCTCGTCGGAGGTCCCGGCGGCCAGGATGCGCACCGCGAGCAACCCCGCATTGGCCGCCCCGCCGATGGACACCGTCGCCACCGGGATGCCGGTCGGCATCTGCACGATCGAGAGCAGGGAGTCAAGACCGTCGAGCCGGGCCAACGGCACCGGCACCCCGATCACCGGCAGTACGGTCGCCGAAGCGACCATGCCCGGCAGGTGCGCGGCGCCGCCGGCACCGGCGATGATCACCTGCAGCCCGCGGTCGGCCGCACCCGAGGCGTAGTCGAGCATGCGTTGCGGGGTGCGATGCGCGGAGTAGACACCCACCTCGTAGCCGACACCGAAGTCGTCGAGGATCCCGGCAGCAGCCGACATCACCGGCCAGTCCGAGTCGCTGCCCATCACCAGGCCGACCGCTGGGCCACCTGCAGCGCCGTCACTCATGTCGCGCTCCGCTCTCCGTCGTCGTCCCTGCGGCCGTGCACCTGGTAACCGTCCGGCCAGATCCCGGACCCGAGCCACCCTGCGGCCAGACCGGCCCGACGTCGCAGGTCCGCCAGGTCCGCGCCGAGGACGTTCACGTGCCCGAGCTTGCGGCCCGGCCGGAAGCCCTTGCCGTACAGGTGAACCTTGACGTCGGGGAAACGGGCCGCCAGGTGGTGCACCCGCTCGTCCATCCCGATGTCCGCGCCCTCGGCCCCGGTCGGGGCCGGCCCGCCGAGCACGTTGGCCATCACGGTGTAGGGCGCGACTGCATCGGTGCGACCCAGCGGATAGTCCAGGACCGCCCGCAGGTGCTGCTCGAACTGACCGGTGACCGCCCCGTCCATCGACCAGTGCGCGGAGTTGTGCGGACGCATGGCCAGTTCGTTGACGACCAGCCCGGCCGGATAACCGGCCGACACCGGTACCTGGAACAGCTCGACGGCCAGCACGCCGACGACGCCGAGCTCGCCCGCGATCCGCAGGGCCAGTTCCTCGGCGGCGACGGCCGTGGACGCAGCCAGGTCGGGGGCAGGGGCGATCACCTCGACGCAGATGCCCTCGGCCTGCACCGTCTGGACGACGGGCCACACGGCCGCCTGGCCGAACGGGGAGCGGGCGACGACGGCGGCGAGTTCGCGGTCCATCGCGATGAACGGCTCGAGCAGCAACCTGCGGGCGCCGGCCAGGTTCGCCGCAACGGGTTCGGACGCCTGAGCGTCGGCCACCACCCACACCCCGCGGCCGTCGTAACCGCCGGTGGCGGTCTTGACGACGACCGGCCAGCCATGACGGTCGGCGAACCCGTTGATGGCGCGGCCGAGGGCGCGGGCGTCGGGCTCGTCGAGGATCTCGAAGGGCGGAACCGGGGCGCCGAGCCCGACCAGCCGGGTCCGCATCAAGGCCTTGTCCTGGGCGAACTGAAGGGCGTCGGCGCCGGGGTGCACGACGGCACCGTCGGCGACCAGCGCCCTGATGTGATCGCCGGGAACGTGCTCGTGGTCGAACGTGACGACGTCACACCCGGCGGCGAAGGTGCGCAGGGCGGCCAGGTCGGTGTGGTGGCCGAGCTGGACGTCGGGAGTGACCAGGGCGGCCGAGTCGTCGGGGCGTTCGGCCAGTACCCGCAGTGTCTGGCCGAGCGCGATGGCGGCCTGGTGGGTCATCCGGGCCAGTTGCCCGCCGCCGACCATGCCGACGCGGGGCAGTCCCGTCCGGTCGTCCACGGGACGTGAGCCTATGCGAGCGGTCCGGACGGTTGGCCCGGCGGCACCGCCGGTGCCACCATCAACGACCCAGCTCCAGGAGCAGGTCGATGGCTGCGTCATAGCCGGTGGGCAGACCCTCGATCCAGACCTCGGGTGGCCCGACATCGATCGTCGGATCTGCGGCCAGCCGGTGCGCGAGCAACTCGGCCAGAGCGACCGCCTGCAGGGGCAGGCCGGCCGTCCGCGGGGTGAGGACAACCGCCACCCGGTCGGAGACACCGGCGATGGTCTCCCCCGCCGAGTGCGCCGAGCGCATGGCGTCGGCGGCCAGCATCATCGGCAGCAGCCGGTCGAGTCCGTGATGGTGGGTGAGATCGAGCCGGACGACGACGAAGGCGCTGGTGGCCGGCACGGGATATCCGCCCGACTCCGCTGCCGCGTAGATCTCCAGCAGCCTGACCTGCAGGTACTCCGAGGACACCAGGCCGGTGAGCGGGTCGACGACGGAGATCGGCGGGGCCATCAGGCGGTCCGCCCAGCCCAGCGGAACCGCTCGGCGCAGGGTCTCGACGGGTGCATCCGGGGCCACGTCGACGAGCGCGTCGACATCGGACAGCGTCTCGGCCAGTGGCGTGCCGGCGGCGGCGCGATCCCGGCCCAACCGTTCGGCCGCGGCCCAGGCATCCCGGTGCTCCACGACGGCTTCGCAGACGGCGTCGACTGCGGGGACGTACCAGTCGGACGGGTACTCCCAGGCGACAGCTGCCGAATGCTCCGACCACAGCAGCCGGAGCTGCTCGGCCGCACAGGTCGGCGCCGGGGCGCGGGTCGGATCCACTGTCTCTCCTCGTCGAACGCCTCTGGCGAGGCTTGCTGCGCATGGGTTGACGGTCCGGACTTGTCTTTGACGGGACGACCGCACCCCTCTGGCGGCCGTCCCGTCTGACTGTGAGAGTGGGTAGGCGCCGAGCTGTCACGCGGCTTTGCAGACATTTCCAAGATTCTTTTCGGCGGACGTCCGGGAGGAGGTCTTCCCCGTCCGACATGTCCCGGGTTCGCGTGACCGGAGCGGACCTGCCGGCTCTCATCAACGGGGGCGGGATGCCGGCCGGACGGGTTCCGGCCGGAGTTGGGCAATTCCAGCGCCAGCGGGGACAATCGGCCCCCGGGGCATGCATGCCGGGCATCCGGCGGAGGGGAGAAGGGCACAGGTGACGGTTCCGGACGGCATCGATGCTCAGCTCGGTAGCGATGCCGAGCTGATCACCCGTGTCCGGGCCGGCGACCGGTCCGCTTTCGGTGAGCTCTACCGCCGGCACGGTGCCGCCGCCACCGGGCTCGCCCGGCAGTTCGCCCGCACCCCGGCCGAGGTCGACGACCTGGTCTCCGAGTCGTTCGCCCGGGTGCTGGACGGCCTCACGTCCGGCGGCGGGCCCGACACCGCCTTCCGCGCCTACCTGTTCACCACCCTGCGGCACACCGCGTACGACCGGACCCGCAAGGACCGGCGTCTGGAGTTCACCGACGATCTGACGCCGCACGAGAAGCCCGAAGTCCTGCCGGATCCGGTCATCGCGATGGCCGAGAGCGGCATGGTCGGCAAGGCGTTCGCCAGCCTGCCGGAGCGCTGGCAGGCGGTGCTGTGGCACACCCAGGTCGAGGGCCAATCGCCGGCCGAAGTCGGCGTGCTGATGGGGATGAGCGCCAACGCGGTGACCTCGCTGGCTTTCCGGGCCAGGGAAGGACTGCGTGAGGCCTACCTGCAGGCGCACCTCGCCGACACCGCCGCCGAGCAGTGCCGGGCGACCACCGAGCGCCTCGGCGCCTGGGCCCGCGGCGGTCTGTCCCGGCGCGAACAGGCGGCGGTCGACGCCCATCTGGCGACCTGCGAAGACTGCCGCGCCGTAGCCGCCGAACTGGTCGAGGTCAACTCCTCGCTGCGCGGCTTGCTGGCACCGCTGCTGCTCGGGGCGGCGGCCGTCGGTTACCTGGCGCTGGGACCCTTGGAGATCGCCGGGACGGCCACCGCCGCCGCGTTCGCCACCGGCACCGGTGCCGCCGCCGAGGCTGCCGGTGGTGCTGCTGGTAGTACGGCCGGGACTGTTGGAGGGACCGCCGGCGGATCGAGCGGGTCGGGCGCGCTCGCTCGGTTCTTCGCCAAGCCGTGGGCGGTCGGCGCCGGTGTGGTCGCCGGCGCCGGCGCGGCGGTGGTCGCGGTGGTCATCGCTGTCAGCGGGAGTTCGTCTCCTGATCTCGCCGACGGAACCGGGGCACCCACCGCCGCAGCGACGTCTGCCGGTACCGGCGGGACCGGTAGCACTGGCGGGACCGGTGGCACTGGCGAGACCGGTAGCACTGGCGAGACCGGCGGCACCGGTGCGACCGCGAGCACCGGCGGCACCGGTGCGTCGGGCAGTGGATCCGAGACGGGTTCGACCGGTTCGGGGGGTACGGGCGGTTCCATCGGTCGGACGGACTCCGGCGTCGCGGCGGCCGGCGGGAACGGACGACGCCGACCCCGGGCAGCCGGTCGGCCTGATCCCCCCGTTGCCGAGCGACCTGTTCCCCGACGGCTTCCCGGGGGCCCCGACCATCGACCCGGTGGCGCCGGCGCCCGGCACCCCGATCGCACCGGGCACGTCGGCGGCCCCGACGCCGACCCTGCCCTCCCCGACCGACGCGCCGAGCACCCCGGTACCCCGCCGACCACACCGGCCCCGACAGATCCCAGCTCCCCGCTGCCGACCTCGCCGACCACGCCCAGCACTCCGACGCCCCCCACCAGTCCCACCGCTCCGACCAGCCCCACCAGCCCGACCACTCCCACCACACCGCTGCCGGCCGACGTCTCGATCTCGGTGCAGGCGGAGTTGGCCGCGCTGTCGGGTGGATCGGCGTCGACGAGCGTCGTCATCGAGAACTCCGGTGGGGTTGCCGCGGCGGCCGGATCGGTGAGCATCGCAACCCCGCCCGGGGTCAGCGTGAGCGGTTTCGACACGGGTCAACCGCTGCGGATCTTCGGTGCTCTACGCGCCGCCCCGGCCGGTTGCACCGAGGTCAGCGCGACCATGACCACCTGTCAGCTGCCGGAGATCGCCGCCGGTGACACCGTCACGGCGACCCTCACCCTCACCATCGACGAGGACGCCGTCGCCGGCACCGTCGATCTGACCCTGCCCGGGCTCGCCCCGGTGTCGATGACCCTGACCATCGACCCGCGCATCGTCGGTCTGACGGTGCCGCTGCCGCTGCCGGCAGACGTCCGGGAAGGCACAACGGTGAACGTCGGTCTCACCGCGACCATGTCCGGCCGGCGTCGACGACCCTGGGACCGTCCGCATCCCCGTTCGGTCCGGGACGCTCTGGGTGACCGGCTATCCGAGCACCTGTGTTCCGTCCGCTGGGACTCTGCGGTGCACCGCCAAGTCGATCGAAGGTTCGCTGGCGAGCTACGGACCGTTCCAGGTCAGCGCCCTGCCGGGCGCTTTCGGCAGCAGCGACGAACTGGTGGCCTCCGTACCGCACGGCGGGACCGCTGTGCTGCTCTCCGCCTCCGCGACGGTCGGGAATGAGACCGGCGACCTTGACCTGGTGGGCTCGCTGGGCGCGACCACCGTCGCATCCTCGGCCTACGACTGCGCTGACCGTCGTGACGCCAAGTGCCAGCCGGTGCTGAACCCGGACAACGTTCGCGCTGTCCAGATCCCGGAAGGAGCTGAGGTGGTCTGGGCACGGTTGACCTGGGTGACGGCTTCTGCGACCGATACCGTCGGGCTCGCCGTGAACGGGGCGGAGCCTGTCGGGACAACTGGTTCGGTGTCGACCTGCCCCCAGGGCACCTGCGCCGTCGGCACGGCCGATGTCACCGCTGCCCTCGGCGCCGGCGGAAAGGTCAGTGTCGTGATCCCCGCGAGAAGCGCGCTTGGCCCGGAAGGCTCGTGGCCACTGGCGGCTTGGTCGGTGACGGTGGTGTACCTGACTGGAGACGGACCCAGCGCTCAGGTCGGCTTCCTTCCATCAGTCCAGTACAGCCGAGCGAACACCGTCACAACGGTTGTCCCGGCGACCGCATCGAAGCTCCCCATCAGCAGTCTGGCCACGATCGTCTGGGCGGTTGACCCCGACGGCGCGAAGAAACTGCTGGTGGGAGGCCAAGACGCGAAGACCGGTGCCATCGACGGTTCGGTCGAAAGAGGCGGCACCGTCTACGGCTCGGGTGTCCAACTCCTGGAGTTGGGTGCGCCGAGCGTGCCGATTCCGAATGCCGGGTACGGGGCGGTCGAGCTGGGTAATGTCGGCACACGCACCGAGGACTGGCTCTTCGTCGGCCCGACCGCGGTGGTGCGGATGGTTCCGGCGCCCGGCCGGCCATCGCCATGACCGCTGATCGGCGGAGCTTCCGCCGGTAGGCTCACGAAGTGAGCGAGCTTCAGCGAGCGAATCGTGTAGCCCACCGGGCAACGGCCGCGAGGAACGAGTGGGCGGTGAGCCGGTGAGCGAGCTTCAGCGAGCGAATCGTGTAGCCCACCGGGCAACGGCCGCGAGGAACGAGGGCGGGAGCCGGTGAGCGAGCTTCAGCGAGCGAATCGTGTAGCCCACCGGGCAACGGCCGCGAGGAACGAGTGGGCGGTGAGCCGGTGAGCCTGATCGAGACGGTGCGGCGGCACCTGCCGCCGAAGTACCGGGAACTCGCGAAGTTCCTCGTCGTCGGGGGCACGGCCTGGATCGTCGACACCGGCCTGTTCACGGTCCTGTCGCACACCGTGCTCTCCGAGAAGGTCATCACGGCCAAGGCCATCTCGATCCTGATCGCGACGGTCCTGTCCTACGTGCTGAACCGGGAGTGGTCGTTCTCCCAGCGTGGCGGCCGGGAACGCCACCACGAGGCGGCCCTGTTCTTCGTCGTCAACGCGCTGGCGATGGGCCTGAACCTGGTGCCTCTCGCGATGACCCGCTACCTCTTCGGGATCTCGGTGCCGGAGTACAGCCAGGCCACCGTCTCGGTGGTCGACTTCATCGCGGCCAACATCGTCGGCACCCTGTTCGGGATGGCGTTCCGGTACTGGGCGTACCGCCGGTTCGTGTTCCCCGAGGAACTCGGCCCGCACCCCGACCAGGCGGCCTACGACCGGGAGAAGCTGCGGGCAGTGGAAGCCGCGCTGGATCCGGCGTTCGACCAGGCCTCCGCCTACGACGACCCGCCCCCCGGCTCCACGTCCTAGACCGGCCGCTTCTGACCGGCCGCTTCGCCCTGAGACTAGACCGGGGTGACGCCGTGCCGGCGTCGGGAGAAGCTGCGGTCCTTGCCCTGCGCGGCTGCCAGCCTGGCGATCAGTTCGTCGCGCAGCTCCTCCGGTTCGACCAGCTGGTCGACGACCAGTTCGGCGGCGAGCCGCACCACGTCGATGTCCTGCTCGTAGTCCGCGCGCAGGCGTTGCGATGTAGGCCGCCCGCTCGGCATCGTCGTCGATGGCGGCGATCTTGTTGGCGTACACCGCATTGACCGCGGCCTCGGCCCCCATCACGGCGATCTTCGCGGTGGGCAGGGCCAGCGTCGCGTCCGGTTCGAAGCCCGGCCCGGCCATCGCGTACAGGCCGGCGCCGTAGGCCTTGCGCACCACGACGCAGAACTTCGGCACCGTCGCCTCGGACACTGCGGTGATCATCTTCGCGCCGTGCCGGATGATCCCCTGGCGTTCGACTGCGGTGCCGACCATGAAACCGGGAACGTCGGCCAGGAAGATCAACGGCACGTTGAACGCGTCGCACAGCTGGATGAAGTGCGTTGCCTTGTCCGCGGAGTCGACGAACAACACGCCACCGCGGAACATCGAGTTGTTGCCGACGATCGCCGACCACCCGGCCGGCCAGCCGGCCGAAGCCGACGAGCACCTCCCGCGCCCACAGCGGGTGGATCTCGAACAGCGAGCCGTCGTCGAGCAGGGCCTTGGCGTAGCGGCGCATGTCGAACGCCTGGCGTTCCGACTCCGGCACCAGCGCCCGCAGGTCACCGGACCCCGGCCGGCGACGGATCGGTGGCCGGCGGGTCGCCCTGCCAGTTCGACGGGCAGATAGGACAGGTAGCTGCCGGACGGCGGCCAACGCCTCGTCCTCGGTCTTGACCAGCAGATGCCCGACGCCGGAGACGGTGGTGTGCATCTGAGCCCCGCCCATCTCCTCCAGGGTGGTCTTCTCCCCGGTCACCATCTCGACCATCCGGTCGCTGCCCAGGTACATCGACGCATTGCCTTCGACCATCACCACCACGTCGCAGAACGCCGGGATGTAGGCCCCGCCGGCTGCGCTCGGCCCGAACAACGCGCACACCTGCGGGATCGAGCCGGAGGCCTTGACCTGGTTGTGGAAGATCTTCCCGGCGCCGCGGCGACCGGGGAACAGGTCGACCTGGTCGGTGATCCTGGCGCCGGCCGAGTCCACCAGGTAGATCATCGGGACTCCGGTGGCGTAGGCCCGCTCGATGATCCGGATGATCTTCTCGACGGTCCTGGCTCCCCACGAGCCGGCCTTGACCGTCGAGTCGTTGGCCATCAGGCAGACCCGCCGTCCGTCGATGGTCGCGGTCCCGGTGATGACGCCGTCCGCGGGCAGACCCACGGCGAGCGCATTGGCGAACTGGCCGTCCTCGACGAACGAAGCGTCGTCGACGAGTCTGCTCACCCGCTCCCTGGCGAACAGCTTGCCCTTCGCCGCATTCGACTCGTGATAGCGCGGCGCGCCACCGCCGGCGATGCCGGCGCGCAACGCGGTCCAGTCGTGGGCGGGCGTGGTCGCTGGGGTCGGGTTGGTGTCGGCGCTCACCGATTCTGGAGTCACCTCGACAGCCTGACATGTCAGATCGGGCGGACTGCGCATCGACGATCGCGAGCACCATGAACCATGAACCATGGAGCCATGAGCGGACCCGACCCCTCCTGGACCCCGCGTTCCGGTGTCGCGGACGCGACCGCCGCGATCGGCGAGCCCGCGGTCGTCGCGTGGTGCTGTGACCTGTTGACCGGCCGCGCCGCACCGGAGGATCCGGCCGGACCCCCGCTGGAATGGATCGGCGGCCGGCCGGGGACGTTCCCGCTGGAGCGCTGGCTGCGTCCCGACCAGCGGTACTGGCCCCGGGTGTGGGCGGCCCGCGCGCTGCGGTACGCCTGGCGTCCAGAAGCCGAGCCGGCCGTTGTGGCCGCCCTGGCCGACGAGGCGTGGCGGGTCAGGGAGCACGCCTGCGCCGTCGTCCAGCTGCGGGAACTCTCCGCCGGCGACGAGATCCTCGGGCTGACCGCCGATCCGGTCGCCAGGGTCAGGGTGGCGGCGTGCGAGGCACTGGCCCAGGTGGGCGAGGCCGAGCACGCCGATGCGCTCCGCGGGGCCGCCGATGACGACGAGCCGGCCGTCGCCGAGGCCGCGGAGGCGGCCCTGGCCGTGCTGTCCCACCGGCTCGACCGGCCGCTGTGACGACTGCCGAGACGGCTACTGAGACGGCTACTTGCTGCGGAGGTTCTCAGCCGGCGAGTGCCCGGACGACCGCCGACGGGCTGGGCCGGCCCAGGTGCCCGGCCATCCAGACGCTGGTGGCGACCAGGGCGGGCAGGTCGACGCCGTGCGCGATGCCGAGCCCGGTCAACATCCACACCAGGTCCTCGGTGGCCAGGTTCCCGGTGGCCGACTTGGCGAAGGGGCAGCCGCCGAGGCCACCGGCGCTGGCGTCGACGATCGAGATCCCGGCGCGCAGGGCCGTCAAGGTGTTGGCCAGCGCCTGGCCGTAGGTGTCGTGGAAGTGCACGGCGAGCCGGTCGACCGGCACCCCGGCGCCGACGAAGGCCTCGACGAGCACCTCGACCTGACCCGCGGTGGCCACCCCGATCGTGTCGCCGAGCGACAGCTCCTCACACCCGAGGTCGAGCAGCCTGAGCCCGGCGTCGACCACCTGGGCGGTCGGCACCGGCCCCTCCCACGGGTCGCCCCAGCACATGGACAGATAGCCGCGCACGTGCAGTCCCGATGATCTCGCCCCGGAGACGACCGGGGCGAACATCTCGAACTGGCCGGCCAGGCCCTGCCCGAGATTGCGCCGGGCGAACGTCTCGGTGGCCGAGGCGAAGACGGCGATGTCATCGACGCCGGCGGCCAGCGCGCCGTCCAGCCCACGCCGGTTGGGCACCAGGACCGGGTACCTGACGCCGGGGCGGCGGTCGATCGCCGGGAACAGGTCGGCGGCGTCGGCGAGTTGGGGGACCCGGGCCGGGTTGACGAACGACGTCGCCTCGACGACCGGCAACCCGGCGGCGCCGAGGCGGTCGATGAACTCCAGCTTGACGGCAGTCGGGACGGACGTCGGCTCGTTCTGCAGGCCGTCACGCGGCCCGACCTCGACGATCCGGACGGCCGTCGGCAGCCCCGGTCGGACCACCGGAGCCGGCAGGCCGAGCTCGAGCGGTCCCGGTTCGGACGGGCTCACCGTTGGCCTGGGGCGTCCTCGTCCGGCGTCGGGTACGCGGGCGGAGCTGGACGCTCGTACTGCTCCGGCGGGTAGGGCTGCCGTGCCGTCGGCGCATCAGGGTAGCCGGAGGGCGGGCGGGCCGGCTCGCGATACCCCTGCGGGTACCCGGGCGGTGGCTGGCCCTCCTGCGGGTAGCCCTGCTGGGAGTACCCCTGCTGCGGGTACCCCTGGTCGGGTCGGCCCTGGGAGTAGCCGGGCGGCGGTGGTGGGTAGCCGGGCTGGGCGTATCCCTGGTCCGGGTAGTCCTGCCGCGGGTACACGCGGTCCTGATTACCCTGCTGGTAACCCGGCTCCCGGTACTCCTGCCGATAGGGCTGCTGCGCAGGCGGGTAGCCGGGCCCGCCCGCCGGCGGAACGGCGGGACGGTCGTCGACCACGGGCTCTTCCTCGTTCAGCGGGAGCCGGTCACCCATGGCAGTCGTCGCCGGGTCGGGCGCCCGACGGGACCGGCGAGGCTTCTTCCGCTCGTCGTCGTCGATCTCGACGCCGACGTGGGCGTCAGGGTCGTCGATTCCGCCGTACAGCGGCACGCCTTCACCGTCGTCACTGTGGCGCTTGCGATCGTCGGCGACCAACTGGTTCAGCGTCGACTGCACCTTGCTGATCGAGGCGACGTTGTCGAACTCGAGCGGTTGCTCGGCCGCCGACTCGACGATCAAGGTTCCGTAGCCGAGGATCCGACCCCAGAACGTCACCACGGTCTCGATGTTCTGGATCCGGGACAGCGGGATCTGGTGCTCGCGGCGGCGCAGGATGCCGGTGCGGAAGAAGATGTGCGCTGTCGAGAGCACGAAGTGCTCGGTGCGCCATTGGATCACCGGGACGATCGTCAACCAGATCAGCAGGATGACCGCGACCACCAGGATCCCGATCAGCCACGGGGTGTGGGACGTGAAACCGCTGTCCGGCCAACTTTGCGACCAGGCGATCATCGCCGAGGCGCCGCCGACGATGAGCAGGAACCAGACCGTCGGCAATACCAAGGACTTGCCGCTGGGGTGCTTGCGCACCACCACCTTCTCGCCGCGGTGCAGCAATGCATCGGGATAGGCCATCGCGCGCCCCCTGTGGGTCCGTACCACCGGCAGTTGACCGGACCGGACCAACGCTACCGGTCACGTGCCCGTCAGGCCGCTCGGGCACCGGCCGCGTTACGAACGGCCCGGCTCAGCGGCCCGGCACCCCCTGGGTCAGGGCGTGGGGCGTCGTCCGAACACCGCGGACCCGATCCGGACGATGGTCGCGCCCTCGGCGATCGCCTCGGGATAGTCGCCGCTCATTCCCATGCTCAGCTCGGTGGCACCCGGCAGGGCCAGCCGGTCCCTGAGCTCCCGCAGGGCTGCGTATCCGGCCCGCACGGCCGACGCGTCGTCGGAGTTCAGCCCGACCGTCATGAAGCCACGCAGCCGCAGCCGGGGCAGTCCGGTCACTGTTGCCACCAGTTCGTCCACCTCGGCTGCATCGACCCCCGATTTCCCGGCCTCCCGCGAGACGTTGACCTGCACCAGCACGTCCAGCTGAGCGTCGACAGCCTCCAGCCGCTGATGGAGCCGCCGCGCGAGCGCGGAAGAATCAAGGCTCTGCAGGCAACTGATGTGCGGCAGCACCGCGTTCACCTTGTTGGACTGCAGGTGGCCGATGAAGTGGCTCTCGTGCGGATGGCCGGCCAAGGCATCGGCTTTGGCCACCACTTCCTGGACCCTGTTCTCGGCGATCAGCCGGCTGCCGGCGTCCAGGGCGGCCATGATCCGCACCGGATCGACCGTTTTGGTGGCGAGCAGCATGCGGACCGACTCCGGGGCCCGACCTGCCGCTGCCGCGGCGTCGGTGATCCCGACGCGGACGGCCCGGATGCGGTCGGCAATCGCCTCCCGGTCGGCTGGTGCGGTCATCCGGATTCGCTCCGCAGATGGACCACGTCGGCGGCGGCGTAGCTGCCGACCTGGCCGTCGTCCGCAGTCACCCGCAACGACCCGTCGGGCTCGACACCGGTGGCGGTGCCGACGATCCGTCGGTCACCCGGCAGTTCGAGTCGGACCCGCCGGCCGACCGTGGTCAGCCGGCCCAGGTAGTCGACCTCCAGCTCCGTGCCGATCACCTCGCCGGCGCGGGCGAGCCAGGGCAGCAACAGGCCGTCGAGCGCCGTGAGAACAGCGCCCAGCAGGCGTGCCCGGTCGACCGGCGCGCCCAGCAGGTGCAACGACGTCGCGTCGACCCGCGGCAGGTCGCCTCGATCGACCGAGACGTTGACCCCGGCCCCGACGACGAGCAGGTCACCGGCCGATTCGGCGAGGATTCCGGCGATCTTGGCCTCGTCGACCAGGACGTCGTTGGGCCACTTGAGCCCGGCGGGCACACCGTCCGCCTGCAGCGCCGACACCAGGGCGACGCCGAGCAGCGCCCCGATCCACCCGCGGCGGGCCGGCGGCACCTGCGGGACCCGCAATGCCACGCTGAACAGCAGCGCAGTACCGGGAGGAGCCGACCAGCTGCGGCCGAGCCGGCCACGGCCGGCGGTCTGCGCGTCGGCCACCAGCACCGAGCGGTCCGGGGGCCCGGCCGCGATCAGATCGGTGTTGGTCGAGCCGACCACCGCCGCCAACCGCACGGTCCATCGAGGTCCGGCGGCGGCCTGCAGCGTCGCCGGGTCGAACAACGCCGGCGCACCGTGGATCGACACCTCTCGACTCTAGGTCGAACGGGTGCGGCAGACGGCGGCAGCTCACGAGGACTCCCCGCCCACCCGAACCGGTCGCGGCAGTTACCCTGCCAAAATGTCCATCAGCGCCGATGACCAGCCGGCCGACTCCGCGGCCAGGTCGGAAGCTCCGCACACCACCGCTGCCAAGCTCGCCGATCTCGCCGCCCGGTTCGACGAGCATGTCCACGCCGGATCGGCGAAGGCCGTCGAGCGCCAGCACGCCAGGGGCAAGAAGACCGCCCGCGAGCGCATCGACCTGCTCCTGGACGAGGGCTCGTTCGTCGAGTTCGACGCCTTCGCCCGGCACCGGTCGACGAACTTCGGCCTGCAGGGCAACCGTCCGTACGGCGACGGCGTCGTGAGCGGATACGGCACCGTCGACGGCCGTGAGATCTGCGTCTTCTCCCAGGACGTCGCCGTCTTCGGCGGGTCACTGGGTGAGGTGTACGGCGAGAAGATCGTCAAAGTCATGGATTTCGCCGTGCGCACCGGCCGCCCGCTGGTCGGCATCAACGAAGGGGGCGGGGCCCGCATCCAGGAGGGCGTCGTCTCGCTCGGCCTGTATGCCGAGATCTTCAAGCGCAACGTTCATGCATCCGGGGTGATCCCGCAGATCTCGCTGATCATGGGCGCGGCCGCCGGCGGCCACGTGTACTCCCCGGCGCTGACCGACTTCGTCGTGATGGTCGACAAGACCTCCCAGATGTTCATCACCGGACCGGATGTCGTGCGTGCCGTCACCGGCGAGGAGGTCACCCTCGAAGAGCTGGGCGGCGCCAGGACCCACAACACCCGCTCGGGCAACGCGCACTACCTCGGCGCGGACGAGGACGACGCCATCTCCTACGTCCGGGCGCTGCTGGGCTACCTGCCGGCGAACAACCTGACCGCCCCACCGGTACTGGACGGCCCGGTCGATCTCGAGCTCAACGACACCGACCTGGCCCTCGACACCCTCATCCCCGATTCGGCCAACCAGCCGTACGACATGGCGACCGTGGTCGGAGCCGTCCTCGACGACGGTGAGTTCCTGCAGGTGCACGAACTCTTCGCGCCCAACATCCTCACCGGCTTCGGCCGGGTGGCCGGTCGCAGCGTCGGCGTGGTGGCGAATCAGCCCATGCACCTGGCCGGCACCCTCGACATCGACGCTTCGGAGAAGGCGGCCAGGTTCGTGCGCACCTGCGACGCGTTCAACGTCCCGGTGCTCACCTTCGTCGACGTCCCCGGCTTCCTGCCCGGGACCGGCCAGGAGTGGAACGGCATCATCCGCCGCGGAGCGAAGCTCATCTACGCCTACGCGGAGGCCACCGTCCCGTTGATCACCGTGATCACCCGCAAGGCCTACGGCGGCGCCTACGACGTCATGGGTTCCAAACACCTCGGCGCGGACATCAACGTCGCCTGGCCGACCGCCCAGATCGCCGTCATGGGCGCGCAGGGAGCGGTGAACATCCTCTATCGCAAGGAGATCGGCGCCACCCTCGTCGACGGTGCCGACGGTCCGGACACCGCGGCGCTGCGCGCTCGGCTGCAGACCGACTACGAGGACACCCTCGCCAATCCGTTCATCGCCGCCGAGCGCGGTTACGTCGACGAGATCATCCGACCGTCCGAGACCAGGCGGATCATCACCCGCTCGCTGCAGGTACTCGCCGACAAACGACAGACCCTGCCGCCCAAGAAGCACGGGAACATACCGCTGTGAGCAAAGGCGACGGGAGCACGCTGACGCCGCCAAGCGGCAGCGCAGCACCGCAGCCGGAGCGGGCAGCGCTGCGGGCCGACGAGGACGCTGCTGCCGTTCTGGTCGTCCTGGCTTCGCTGCAGTCACCGCCGGCCGCGGTTCCCGCCGGCCCGCGGTCGGCGTGGGGCGATCCGGCCCATCGGCTCCGGGTCAGCGGGCCGGGCGGGGCCGGCTGGTGGATCTCGGGACTGCCCGGATGACGCCATCCTTCGTGCTGGCCTCAGCATCTCCCGCCCGCCGATCGATCCTGCGGGCCGCCGGCATCGACCCGGTGGTCCTGGTCTCCGGGGTGGACGAGGACGAGCTGCTCGCCGGGCTGACCGGGGCGGACCCGGCAGAGGTCGTCGTCACGCTGGCCCGGGCGAAAGCGCAGGCGGTGGCCACGACGTTCGCCGACCACTACCCCGACGCGGTCGTGGTCGGTTGCGACTCCATGCTCCACCTCGACGGGGCCCTCCTCGGCAAGCCGCGGTCGGCCGACGAGGCCGCCGAACGCTGGCGTGACCTGGCCGGGAACACCGGCCGGCTGATGACGGGCCACGCCGTCGTCCGGGTGCTGGACGGGGCGGTCGTCACCGTCGCGGACGGAACATGTGCCACCACAGTGCGGTTCGGTACGCCGACCAGGGCCGAGCTGGACGCCTACATCGCCACCGGCGAGCCCCTCGCCGTTGCCGGCGCATTCACCATCGACGGGCTCGGCGGCTGGTTCGTCGAGGGTCTCGACGGCGACCCGTCCAGCGTGGTCGGCATCTCGCTGCCCCTCACCCGCCGATTGCTGGCCGACCTCGGCCTGACCGTCACCGACTTCTGGGCCACGCCGTGACCGCCCACCACCCAGTGACCACCCACCTCGCGACCACCCACCCCGTGACAGCCCACCGAGCCCACCGGAGGACCGTGCCGTGCACACCGTTCTGATCGCGAATCGCGGCGAGATCGCCGTGCGGGTGGCCCGCGCCTGCCGCGATGCCGGGCTTCGTTCGGTGGCCGTCTACGCCGACCCTGACCGCGACGCCCTGCACGTCCGCGTCTCCGACGAAGCCCATGCCCTGCACGGTGCCACCCCGGCTGAGACGTACCTCGACATCGCGAAGCTGCTGGCCGTCGCGGTCGCCGCCGGCGCCGATGCGGTCCACCCCGGGTACGGATTCCTCTCCGAGAACGCGGACTTCGCGCAGGCCGTGATCGACGCCGGCCTCACCTGGATCGGCCCCTCGCCGCAGGCCATCCGTGACCTCGGCGACAAGGTCACGGCCAGGCACATCGCGACAAGGGCGGGTGCACCGCTGGTACCCGGCACCCCTGACCCGGTCGCCGGCGCCGACGAGGTGGTCGCCTTCGCGACCGAGTACGGCCTGCCGGTGGCCATCAAGGCGGCCTTCGGCGGCGGCGGCCGCGGTCTGAAGGTCGCCCGCACGATCGAGGAGATCCCTGAACTGTTCGAGTCCGCCGTGCGGGAGGCGGTCACCGCGTTCGGCCGCGGTGAGTGTTTCGTCGAGCGGTACCTGGACCGGCCGCGGCACGTCGAGGCGCAGGTGCTGGCCGATCAGCACGGCACCGTCGTCATCGTCGGCACCCGCGACTGTTCGCTGCAGCGGCGACACCAGAAGCTGGTCGAGGAGGCCCCCGCGCCGTTCCTGTCGGAGGCTCAGCGGGCCCAGATCCACGAGGCGGCCAGGGCGATCTGCCGGGAGGCCGGGTACCACGGCGCCGGCACCGTCGAGTTCCTGGTCGGTACCGAAGGTACGGTCTCGTTCCTCGAGGTGAACACCAGGCTGCAGGTGGAGCACCCGGTCTCGGAGGAGACGAGTGGGATCGATTTGGTGCGTGAGCAGTTCCGCATCGCCGACGGCGAGAAGCTCGCCGTCACCGAGGATCCTGCGCCGCGCGGGCATTCGATCGAGTTCCGGATCAACGGTGAGGACGCCGGCCGCGGATTCCTGCCGGCCCCCGGAACGGTGACGACGTTCGTCGCGCCGTCCGGTCCCGGCGTGCGGGTCGACTCCGGGGTCGAGTCGGGTTCGGAGATCTCCGGGGCGTTCGACTCCTTGCTGGCCAAACTGATCGTCACCGGAGCCGACCGGACGCAGGCGCTGGAACGGTCCCGCCGGGCGCTGGCCGAACTGCGGGTCGACGGCATGGCCACCGTCCTGCCGTTCCACCGGGCGGTGGTCGACGACCCGGCCTTCATCGGCGACGCCGACGGGTTCGGCGTGCACACCCGGTGGATCGAGACCGAGTTCGACAACGCCATCGAGCCGTTCGTCGGGGCCGCCCCGGCGGGCGGACCCGCGGGGGACCGGCAGGTCGTCGTCGTCGAGGTCAACGGCCGGCGGGTCGAGGTGTCGCTGCCCGGCGACCTGGCCCCGGCGACCACCGGCGGCGCCGGTCGCGCTGCCCCGACCCGCACCAGGCGCAGCCGGGGGGCGGTGGCGGCGGCCGTGTCCGGGGATGCGGCGGTCGCGCCGATGCAGGGCACCGTGGTCAAGGTCGCGGTGGCCGAGGGCGACACGGTCAGCAGCGGCGACCTGATCGCCGTCATCGAGGCGATGAAGATGGAGAACCCGGTCACGGCCCACAAGGACGGAACGGTGAGCGGGCTCTCCGTCGAGGTGGGCGGCCAGGTCACCGCCGGGCAGGTCATCGCCGAGATCGCCTGACCGGTTCGGTCGCCGGCCCCCCGGTTGAGCGGAGGGCGTGCAGGGAAAATTCGGCCCGAGACCCTGCACACCCTCCGCTCAACGGACCGGAGCGCTCCCCCGGTTGCTTCTGCGCCGGGTCACCTACAGTCGGGAGCGTGACGATGCCTGCAACGCCCGACGACCCCGGAGAGCCGGTCCGACCCCCGGCGCCGCAGATCCGGGTGGGCGACGCCGAACGCAATGCCGCGATCGAGGCACTCGGCGTCCACATGTCGGCCGGCCGACTGGACATCGACGAGTACGGCGAGCGAACGGCCAAGGTCACCGTGGCCAGGACCACCTCTGACCTGCGGGCGCTGTTCGACGACCTGCCGGCCCCGCATCCGAAGTTGCCGCTGGTCACCCCACCGCAGGAGATCCAGCGACCACCCGACACCCGGATAGTCGTCGATTCCTCCGACACCAGGACGCCGGCCCAGCGGTTCGCCGCCGTGGCGGTGCCGGTCGCCGCGATCATCGCGGTGGCGTTGTTCTTCCTGCTCAAGACCTGGGTGGTGTTCCTGCTTCCGGCGCTGGTCGCGGTCATCGCCGGGGCCATGTCCGGCAGTCGGCCCCCACCCCGTGGCCGCGGACGGCCGGGACGGCTGAGGTTCAGCCGGCCTCGGCTCGCGGCGTCAGCGTCGGCGCGTCCGGCGCCGACAAGGTGAGCACCGTCGATCAGACGTAGCCGCCGGTCTTCTCGACCGGCTTCGCGGAGTCCGGGCCGGCCGGCGCCGCCGTCAAGCCACCGGTGAGGTGATCAGATCCCGGATCTCCGGGGCGTTCGTGCGGACCTGGTCCGCCGCTTCGTCGTCGGGTTCGGTCTGCGACTTCCGTTCCGCCTCGACCCGCGCCAGGTACTTCGCCACCTCGTCGTCGCGCTCCTCGTCCGACCAGCCGAGCACGCCGGCCATCAGCTCGGCGACCCGCGGCGCGGTCTCGGTGCCCCGGTGGGCGTACTCGATGGAGATGCGGGTCCGGCGGGCCAGCACGTCCTCGACGTGCAGCGCGCCCTCGTGGGTGACCGCGTAGAGGGCTTCGGCCTGCAGGTAGTCCGCGGCCCCCGGCAGCGGCTTGAGCAGCTCGGGGTCGTCGGCGGCCGGAGCGAGCACCTGGTGGATCTCCGACCCGTACCGGTCGAGCAGGTGCTTGATCCGGTAGGGATGCACCTGGTGTTCCGCGGCGATCCGATCGGCCGAGTTGACCAGGGCCTGGTACCCGTCGGCGCCGACCAACGGGACGTCCTCGGTGCACGACGGGTTCACCCGGCCGGGCAGGTCCTCACCGGCCGCGTCGACGGCGTCGGCGCCCATCACCCGGTAGGTCGTGTACTTGCCGCCGGCGATCGCAACGAGCCCGGGGGCGACCCTGGCGACGGCGTGCTCGCGGGGGCTTGGAGCGCCCGACGCGCTCGGCGACCTCGCCGAGCGAGAGGCCGAACTCGTCCTGGAGAACCGCGTAGGCCCGCGCCTCCTCGACCGGCGAGAGGTTCTCGCGGGCGACGTTCTCGACGAGGGCGATGAGGAGCGAGTCACGGTCGTCCGTCTCGCGCACTACCGCTGGCACGGTCGCAAGCCCGGCGTTCTTGGCGGCCCGCCAGCGGCGCTCGCCGGCGATCAGCTCGTAGCCGGCGTCGCCGGACGGACGGACGACGATGGGCTGGATCACGCCCTGGGCGCGCACGGACTCGGAGAGCTCGGCGACGCCCTCGCCGTCGATGCGGCGCCTCGGCTGGCGCGGGTTGGGGCGAATCGACCCGACCGCGATGTGCACGAGGTCGGTCGCGGTCGCGTTCCCGCCGATCAGGACCTCGAGGCCGCGGCCCAGGCCGCGTCGTGCAGGCTGGCCGGTCACGCGGCCGCCTTGGCGGCCTGCGAGCGGTCGACGAGCTCGTTCGCAACTTGGTAGTAGGCCTGTGCGCCGGCGGAGGCCGGGTCGTACGCCGTGATCGGCAGACCGTGGCTCGGCGCTTCCGCCAGCCGCACGCTGCGCGGCACGACGGCGTCGAAGACGAGATCGCCGAAATGCTTGCGCACCTCCGCGGCGACGTCTGCTGCAAGACGCGTGCGCACGTCCACCATCGTGAGGATCATCCCTGCAACCACGAGCTTGCGGTTCAAGCGGGAGCGAACCAGCTCGATCGAATGCAAGAGCTGCGCGAGCCCCTCGAGCGCGTAGTACTCGCACTGCACCGGAACGAGAACGCGGTCGGCGGCCGCGAGCGCGTTCACCGTCAGCGGCCCGAGCGACGGCGGGCAATCGACGAAGGCGAAGTCGTACCGCTCGCGCGCGGGCGCGAGCGCGGGGGCGAGAAACGTCTCGCCGTCACCGTGCTGGGCGAGCTCGACGACGGCGCCGGCGAGCTCAGGTCGGGACGGGACGACGTCGAGGTTGGTGAAGCGCGTGGTGTGCGTCACTTCGGCGAGCGGCGCGCCGTCCAGAAGGTCGTAGGACGACGCTCCCATTGGCCTGCTCGCCGAGCCCAGAGGTCGCGTTTGCCTGCGGGATCGAGGTCGACGACGAGCGTCTTGGCGCCGGCCTCGGCCAGGCACGCGGCCAGGTTGACCGCCGTGGTCGTCTTGCCGACGCCGCCTTTCTGGTTTGCGAGCGCAAAGACGCTCCCCATCGGGCCGATACTAGTGGTCCTCCCGGTCAGCGTTGCCTATGCGAGTGGACGTTTCTTGGCGATCCCAGCGCGCCGTGGAAAGCCGGGCGGAGTCTCCTGGACCTTGCGAAGAACGAAGAATCCGTGCAGCTCCTCGGGGCCTTCCGCACCAAGCTGCTCGGCCACGCGCGCGACGGGGCTCGCGTCGGCCGACGGACCGACGAAAAGGACCGCCTTGCCTCCCGGAGCGACCAGTGGCAGGCACCATTCCGCCGCCACCGGCGGCGTCGCGAGCGCGCGGCTGACCGCGGTCGCGTAGCGGTCGCGGCCCACGCCGGCCCCGTGGTCTTC
Source organism: uncultured Actinomycetes bacterium (assembly GCA_963747715.1). Classification (GTDB taxonomy): domain Bacteria; phylum Actinomycetota; class Thermoleophilia; order Gaiellales; family Gaiellaceae; genus CAVVGB01. The sequence goes on along the minus strand of CAVVGB010000008.1, from coordinate 227,991 downwards.
CGCCCGTTCACAGACGACCTTCACGTTCGGAAAATCGTCGGCCACCTCCTCCAGGAACACGCACTTCCTGCGGCTCGACTCGAGCAGCTCGAAGTCGAGGTCGGGGCGCGCGGCCGCGAGTGGGATCCCGGGCGAGCCTCCGCCCGAGCCGACGTCGACGATCGGCCCGGCGTCGATCAGCGGTGCTGCGGCGAGCGAGCCCTCGAGGTGCACCCTGCGCACGTCCTCGAGGTCACGGAGTGAAGTGAGCCCCGGCGTCGTGGCGAGCCCGCGGAGCCAGCGCTCGATTCGTTCCTCATTCAGATAATCCCGCCACCCCACCCCGCGCCCCGCCGGGCGCGGCCCCACCGACGGATCGAACAACGACGTACCGGTTGGGGTCGGCCCCTTCACTGGCCGTCTCGATTCCGGGACGGTCCTGCAGGTACAGGTGCACGATCTTGCGCTCGACGGAGCTCATCGGCTCGAGGTCGACGGGCTCGCGCGTGCGCAGCGCTTCCTCCGCCGCGCGGTCGGCCGTTTGCTCGAGCGACGTGCGGCGGCGGTCCCGGTATCCCGCCGCGTCGATCATCACTTCCTTGCGCTCGCCGCCGGCACGCCAGACGAACGCGTTGGCGAGATACTGGATCGCGTCGATCGTCTGCCCGCGCCGCCCGATCACGGGGCCGAGGTCGGGGCCCGACATCCGCGCCACGAGCGTGTCCTCGTCCTCGGAGATCGTGATGCGAACCGGCACGCCGAGCTCGGTCGTGATCCGCTCGAGTAGCTCGCGCAGACGCGCTGCCGGCGAGCCCGGCTCCTCCGCCGCTTCGGGCGCCGGAACGCTCGTCAGCTGCGCGATCACCTTGGCCGGCACGTGGCCGACGCCGAGCAACCCGCGCTCCCCTTCCGAGACGACCGCGAAGCGGACCTGCGACTTGTCGACTCCCGGGAAGCGGCGCTCGAGCTCGCGAAGCGCCGACCACTTCGCTTCGCCGACGGTCTCCCCCTCCGCCTCGACCTCGCGCTGGGGTTCTGTTTCCTGCTCGCTCATCGCCGCGAGCGCGGCCCCTTCTTCTTGCGCCGCTTCACTCGGGGCTGCCCCGGGCGTCGCCGCGCGAGACGGCTGTACCGCCTTGGCGACCTCGCCGTCGCCTGTGCTCGTCTCCTTGGGTGGCGTCCGCGACGAGCGTTTCGGCTGAACCGGCGGCGTGCGCGGGACGAGCCGGCGCGTGACGAGGCCCTGCCCGACCGTCCAGAGGTTCGTCGTCGCCCAGTAGAGCATGAGGCCGACGGGGAACGTGAGGATGAACGGGATGAAGATGAGCGGCAGCGCGACGAAGATGTAGCGCTGGCGCGGATCGGTCGTCGGCATGGAGATGATCGACGCCAGCTGGCTGACGACGTAGACGACGAGGAGCAGCCACCCCGACCAGTGCGCGTTCACGTCGTGCGGTGATGTTGGGAACGATCCCGAGCCAGCTGAGGTCGGAGGCCGGGTACTGGGGAAGGATGTTCTTCTCGAAGTTGTTGAGGACGAAGAAGAGCGAGATGAAGATCGGGATCTGGACGAGGATCGGGAGGCACGAAGCAGCCGGGTTGATCTTGTTCTCGCGGTAGAAGGCCATCACTTCTTCGTTCATGCGCTGTCGGTCGTCGCGCGACTTGCGGTTCTTGTACTTCGCCTGGATCGCCTTCAACTCCGGCGCGTGCTGCGCGAGCTTTTGCATCGAGCGAATCTGCTTGACCGTCAGCGGGACGATCACGAATCTCACGAGCAGCGTGAGCGCGATGATCGACCACGCCCACGTGAGCCCGGCGCTCGAGTGGAACCACTCGAGGAGCGTGGTCAGCGGGCGCTGGATCCAGCCGGTGAAGGAGAGGGCAAGAACCGTCACGCGGTCCTCTTGAAGAGCGTCTGCTCACGCGCGTAGTCGACACCGCCGTGGCTCCACGGGTTACAACGGAGGAGCCGCCAGGCCGCGAGGACGGAGCCCCGCAGGAAGCCGTACTCCTCGAGCGCGTCGAGCGCGTAGCGCGAGCAGCTTGGGTGGTACTTGCAGCGCGGCGCGAGGAACGGGCTGACCCCGTACCGGTACCCGTGGACGAGGAGGACGGCGAGTCGCTTCATACGGTCGGAGGCTGGGCCGGCGTGCGCTCGGCGAGACGCGACCTCTCGAACACCTCGTCCACGCGCTCTACGAGCCAGGGAAAGCCCTGGCCGGCGATCGCCTCGGGAAGGCCGGGGCGGGCGATCAGCACGTAGTCGCGGCCCGCGGGAATGCGTTCCTTCACCTCGTCGAAAGCGGCGCGCAGGCGGCGCTTCAAGCGGTTCCGCTCGATGGCGGTGCCGAGCTGGCGCCCCACCGCGAGACCGAGCCGCGGCCCGTCCTCCGCTCCGTCCTCGCGCGCAAACGAGTACAGGACCAGATAGCGAGTGGCGACCGAGCGGCCCTGGCGGTAGACCGCGTCGAAGTCGCGCGAGCGGGATAGACGATGCCGGCGCTTCACGACGCTAGGCGTCCGAGCTCATTCTCGAACAGCCGGCTAGGCCGACAGGCGCTTGCGTCCCTTCGCGCGGCGGCGCTTGAGGATCGCGCGTCCCGCGCGTGTTGACATACGCGCCCGAAAACCGTGCCGCCGCTTACGGCGGCGAACGTTCGGCTGAAAAGTTCGCTTCACCGAGACCGTCCTGCGAGCTAGAAGAGTTGAGTAGGAAGAGACCTGCGCAAACAAACGGCCGCTCGTGCGACCGCGTCCGGAGTATAGAGAAGCCCGTCGGCCGTTCGCGCACGTGAATTTCCGGTGATACGCAATCCACAAGCGGCACGCGGCATGACAGGCCGAGAGTCGGCATCTGTCCACACCTGTGGAAAGTCGTGTGGAGAGCGTGATTCCCCTGCAAATTCACGCTTCTCGCTCCACACGATTCCCCAGGTCTGCGCATTGAGGGGGCCCGTGCACGTTGCTATAGTCGCCGCTTCCCGGAACCTGGCGGAGGGAGCAAGAAGCGGCGTGGACCGCCCTATGAACGTGAGCACGGAAACCCCCTGGACCGAGGTTTCCGGCCGTCTCCGGGAGGCCCTCAACGACTCGACCTTCACCACCTGGTTCGCCGACGCGGAGGGGACCGTGGAGGACGAGGCCTTCATCGTCACCGTCCCGAACGACTTCACGCGCGAGTGGATAGAGGGCCACTTTCTCGGGCTCCTCGAGGCCGCCGTCCACGAGGCGCTCGGCGGCGAGCGGCCCGTCCGGGTCGTCGTCCGCGAGACCGGGCAGGTCGTCGACGTCCAGCGGCCCCCGACGCCGCGGGGCGCGGAGGGCCTGAACCCGAAGTACACCTTCGACTCGTTCGTCATCGGCTCGTCCAACCGCTTCGCGCACGCAGCTGCCTTGGCCGTCGCCGAGGCGCCGGCGCAGGCGTACAACCCGCTCTTCATCTACGGCGGCACGGGTCTTGGAAAGACCCATCTCCTCCAGGCGATCGCCGGCTACGCGGTGGAACACTCCCGCCATCTGTCGACTCGCTACGTGACGAGCGAGACGTTCATGAACGACTTCATCAACTCACTGCGCGACAAACGCATCGAGGGGTTCAAGCAGCGCTACCGCCACTATGACCTGCTCCTGATCGACGACATCCAGTTCTTCGAGCACAAGGAGCGGATCCAGGAAGAGTTCTTCCACACCTTCAACAGCCTGTACGAGGCCGGGCGCCAGATCGTGATCTCCTCGGACCGACCTCCGCGCGCGATTGCGACGCTCGAGGCACGCCTGCGCTCGCGCTTCGAGTGGGGCCTCATCACGGACATCCAGGCACCCGACCTCGAAACGCGGATCGCGATCCTCCGCAAGAAGGTGAAGACCGACGGCATCCACGTCCCCGACTCGCAGGTGCTCACGTTCATCGCGAGCCGGATCTCGACCAACATCCGGGAGCTCGAGGGCGCGCTCACGCGCGTCGTCGCGTTCTCCTCGCTGACAGGTCGGCCGATGAATGTCGAGCTCGCCCAGGAGGTCCTCCAGGACGTCTTTCCCCAGGGCGAGCCTCCCGAGGTGTCCGTCGAGCGGATCCAGGAGACGGTCATCGAGCGCTTCGGCATCTCGATGCAGGAGCTCGTCGGCGACCGCCGCTCGCAGTCGATCGTCTATCCCCGCCAGGTAGCGATGTACCTCTGCCGCGAGCTCACCGACAGCTCGCTGCCGAAGATCGGCAAGAAGTTCGGCGGCCGCGACCACACGACGGTTATCCACGCGACGTCCAAGATCGCGAAGCTCATTCAGGAGGACCGGAGCGTCTACAACCTCGTCCAGGAGCTGACGGCGAGGATCAAACAGGCCCGGTAGACAACCCTGTGCGAAACAGCGCCTATCTTGTGGATCTTTCTGGAAGCTCTCGCAACCTGTTGAAGGCGCCCTCTTGTCCCCAGGACCCCTCCACCGCGCCAACCCAGTGACCATGCCGACGCGGCCTGTCGTCCCCGTCGTTCACACTCCCTATGACTATGACTAGGTTTTTCTTTAAATGACTCCCACAGATACCGTTGTCGGCACGAGCATGAAAGTCACCTGCGCTCGAGACGAGCTCGCGGAAAAGCTTCAGATCGTCGGGCGCGGCGTCTCGACACGGACGAGCGTGCAGATCCTGGCGGGCATCATGCTGCGGGCGAGCGAGGGCCAGCTCTACCTGTCCGCAACGGACATGGAGATCTCGCTACGGGTTGCGCTCGAGGCGCAGGTCGAGGACGAGGGAGCGATCGTCGTTCCGGGGCGTCTCCTCGTCGACATCGTGCGTCTGCTGCCCGCGGGAGAGGTGACGCTCGAGCATCGCAGCGAGGAGGGCTTGGCGCTTCTCACTGCAGGCTCCGCGTCGTACCGACTGCACACGTACGGGCCCGAGGACTTTCCGCGCCTTCCGGAGATCGAGGAGGAGACCGCCTTCACGGTTGACCGCGACGCGTTTCTCGACACGATCGCGCGCGTAAGCCGCTCCGCTTCGCGCGATGAGTCGCGGCCCGTGCTCACCGGGATCCTCGTGCGCTTCGCAGGTGACAAGGTCGTGATGGCCGCGACCGACTCCTATCGGCTGAGCGTCAAGGAGACAGCGCTTACCGAAGGCCCGAGCCAAGAGCTCGAGGCGATCGTGCCGGCGCGCGCGCTCGGCGAGCTCGCGCGGATCGCGCAGGCGGCTGAGGCCTCCTCGCTCCAGATCGGGGTGCAGGAGAACCAGGTCGTCTTCGGGACGGACGGCATCTGGTTGACCGCGCGTCGCATCGACGGCCAGTTCCCGAACTATCGGCAGCTCCTGCCGGAGAGCTTCGAGGCCGAGGTTCATCTCCCGCGGGAGGAGCTCCTCGACGTCGTCCGGCGAACGTCGCTCATGGCGCAGCGCAAGTCGCCGCTTCGACTCCGCTTCGAGGAAGGCGAGCTGACCGTGTCCGCCCAGACGCCGGATGTCGGCGAGGCCCGCGAGTCGCTCCCCATCTCCTACTCGGGCGACGTCATGGAGATTGGCTTCAATGCGGAGTTCCTCAGGGACGGGCTCGAATCCGTGACCGATGACCACGTGCGCTTCAAGCTCATCAGCCCGCTTCGCCCGGGCCTCATCCACGGCGAGGACGACGACTTCCTCTACCTGATCATGCCGATCAGGTTGGCCGGGTAGGGGTCGCGCCCGACAGGGCGGGGGTGGGGTGGTGGGAGTTCCTTTTGATCGTCCACCGGGCCGCCCTTCGTAACTTTCGTTCATACGGCTCGCTCGACCTCGCGCTCGCTCCGGGCGTGGTGTTGATCACGGGCGCCAACGGTGCCGGCAAGACCAACCTGCTCGAGGCGCTGCACGTCGGGAGCCAGGGCTTCTCGCCGCGAACACGGGCCGACGCACGGCTGATTCGCTTCGGCGCGGACGCAGCGCGCGTCGCGCTCACGGGTGACGACTCGGGCTCGCCGGTCGAGACGCAGGTGGACGTAAAGGGACAGAAGGGGAAAGAGGTGCGCATCAACGGCGCGCTTCTCGGGAGCACGGACGAGTTGCGCTTGCGCTTGTCGGCGCTCGCCTTCACACCGGATCGCCTGGCAGTCGTCAAAGGCGGTCCGATCGTGAGGCGCGCGTACTTCGACCGCATGCTCGGGCGGCTGTTTCCAGCCCGCGCCGGCGTCCCTGTTTCGTACGGTCGCGCTCTTGCGCAGCGCAACGCGGCGTTACGGCGCATTCGTGCCGGCGAGTCGTCGCGCGACGCGGTCGAGCCGTGGACGAAGCAGGTCGCCGAGCTCGGCAGCGAGCTCGAGCGCGGACGGAGCGAGCTGGTCGCTCTTCTCGCACCGCGCTTTCGCACGAAGGGCGAGCTCCTCGCGCTCGCAGAAGCAGAGCTCGTGTACGAAGAGAAAGCTTTGACGGTCGACGAGCTGAACGCGCGTCTCGACGCGGACGTGGAGCGCGGCACGACCGGCGTCGGCCCGCATCTGCGCGACGTGCGCGTGTCAAGCGCGGGCCGCGATCTGCGCGGCTACGGATCGCAGGGGGAACAGCGAAGCGCGGTCCTTGCGCTCGTCCTCGCCGAAGGGGATCTCGTCGCCGAGCTGCGAAGCGTTCCGCCACTGCTTCTCCTCGACGACGTCTTCAGCGAGCTCGACGAGGGCCGGCGCCTCGCGCTCGTGACGAGCCTGCCGGCCGGCTCGCAGACGTTCGTGACGATGACCGACGCCGGCGCCTACCCGGGCGGCGGCCCGGAGCCTGCCCTCGTCGTTTCGGTTCGCCGGGAGGACGACCAGAGCCTCGCAGAGGCCGCGTGAGCGACTTCGGGCACATCGGCGGCGAGGTGCGGCGGGAGCTGGGGCGCTTCGGCCCGGCCGCCGGGATGGCCGAGCTCGTGGCAGCCTGGCCCGGCGCGGTGGGAGAGCAGATCGCCGCCCAGGCATGGCCCGCTCGCATCGCACGTGACCGGACCCTGCACGTCGCCGTGAGCTCGAGCGTGTGGGCGTTCGAGCTGACGCAGCTCGAGGGCGAAATACGCACACGTCTCGAAGAGGCCCTTGGGGAAAACGCGCCCGGACGTCTTCGGTTTGCGGTCGGCCACATTCCCGAGACCGGGTCAGACCAGGAATCGGATGCGAAAAAGAGTGCGCCGAAAGCGAGCGCCGCGCACCGCGCCGAAGGCGAACGGGTAGCCTCTTCGATCGAGGACCCGGGCCTGCGCGAAGCGGTCGCACGAGCGATCGCAGCGTCCCTCGCGGACGCCCGAAAAGCGCCCTGACGGCCGACCGTTTTGGTAAACTTCAATCAGACAGAAATCCCCCACGAGCAGGGATTTTTTATTGCCTAAAGCAAGTTACGGCGCCAAGGACATAACCGTTCTGGAGGGCCTCGACCCCGTCCGCAAGCGGCCCGGGATGTACATCGGATCGACGGGGCCGCGAGGTCTTCACCATCTCGTATTCGAAGTCGTCGACAACGCCGTCGACGAGGCGCTCGCAGGCCACTGCGATGCCATTGAAGTGCGGATTCACCCGGACAACTCGGTCACCGTTTCCGACAACGGGCGCGGCATTCCCGTCGACGTCATGCCCGAGCAGGGGAGGCCCGCGCTCGAGGTCGTGCTCACGAAGCTGCACGCCGGCGGCAAGTTCGGCGGCGACGGGTACAAGGTGTCCGGCGGTCTGCACGGCGTCGGCGTCTCCGTCGTGAACGCGCTCTCGGAGACTCTCCGTGTCGAGGTGAAGCGCGACGGCCAGGTCTGGCGGCAGGAGTACGGCCGTGGCGAGCCGCTCGGCGACGTGACGGCCGTCGACAAGACGAACGAGACCGGGACGACCATCACCTTCCTGCCGGATCTCGACGTCTTCGAGGAGATCGAATTCGACGACAAGATCCTGACGCAGCGCTTGCGCGAGATGGCGTTCCTGACGAAGGGTCTCCGTATCCGCTTCATCGACGAGCGCGCGGAAGGCGGGGAAGCAGAGTTCTACTTCGAAGGCGGCATTCGCGACTTCGTCGCCTACTCGAACCAGGCGAAGGACCCGGTCCACAAGCACATCGTCTACTTCGAGAGCGAAAGCGAGGACCCGCAGGCGCAGGTCGAGATCGCGATGCAGTGGAACGCGTCGTACGTCGAGTCGATCTTCTCGTTCGCCAACAACATCAACACGCACGAAGGCGGTTCGCACCTGTCCGGCTTCCGCGCCGCGCTCACCGGCACGCTCAACCGCTACGCGAAGCAGGCCGGCCTTTTGAAGGACAAGGAGGACGACAAGCTCGAGGGCGAGGACGTGCGCGAAGGGCTCGCTGCCGTCCTCTCCGTGAAGCTGCGCGAGCCGCAGTTCGAGGGCCAGACGAAGACGAAGCTCGGCAATCCCTGGGTGGAAGGGCTCGTGCGCCAGGCCGTCAACGAGAAGCTCGCGCGCTTCCTCGAGGAGAACCCCTCGGACGCGCGGCAGATCATCACGAAGGCGGTGGCCGCGAGAAACGCGCGCCAGGCCGCGCGCAAGGCGCGGGAGCTCACCCGCCGCAAGAGCGCGCTCGAGAGCTCGTCCCTTCCGGGCAAGCTCGCGGACTGCCGTATCCGAGACCCGGAGGCGGCCGAGCTCTACCTCGTCGAGGGCCAGTCGGCCGGCGGCACCGCCGTCGAAGCGCGCGACCAGCTCTACCAGGCGATTCTTCCGCTGCGCGGCAAGGTCATCAACTCGGAGAAGAACCGCATCAACAAGGTTCTCTCGAACGCTGAGATCCAGGCGATCATCACCGCGATCGGGACGGGGATCGGCGAGGAGTTCGACATTTCCAAGCTCCGCTACCACCGCGTCATCGTCATGACCGACGCCGACGTGGACGGCGCACACATTCGCACGCTGATCCTCACGTTCCTCTACCGGCAGATGCCGGAGCTCGTCGATCGTGGCCACGTGTACATCGCCGTGCCGCCGCTCTACCGCGTCAAGCTGGGGAACACCGAGCAGTACGTCGAGAAGGAGTCACAGTTCGAGGAGCTGCTCGTGCGCGAGCGCGTGAAGAACATCGAGGTCGCCGACCGGTCCAGCAAAGGGTTCAAGTTCACGGAGGCGCGCTGGAGCAAGTTCGCCAAGAGCCTGCATGCATTCGGCAGCTGGCTGGCGAAGGTGAACTCGGAGTTCCCTGCCGTCGGCAGCTTCGCCGTCGCCCACCGGTTCGTGGAGCTTTCGGCTCCCTCAGGCGCGGAGATTCTGGCGGCCCTCCCCGAGCTGTCCGAGAACGGGTACGAGCTCGAGGCGGTCAAGACGAAGACCAAGAAAACATTGCGCATCAAGGTGACCGAGAAGGAGACGAGCGCAGCCCGCCACATCGAGGTGCCAGACGAGCTGTTCGCCTCGCCTTCGTACGAGAGCCTGCGAGGCGCGTACGAGAAGGTGACCGAGGCCGTCGGCCTGCCGCCTTTCACGCTTACGCTCGGCAAGAAGACGGTCAAGGCGGAGACCTTCGAGGAGCTGCGCGGGCGCGCCCTCGACCTTGCCAAGGAGGGCATGCAGGTGACGCGCTTCAAGGGCCTCGGCGAGATGGACGCCAGCGAGCTGCGCGACACGACGATGGACCCCGCCAACCGGATGCTGATCCGCGTCGAGGTCGAGGACGCCTCGGTCGCCGACCGGGTCTTCTCGATGCTGATGGGCGATCAGGTCGAGCCGCGACGCGAGTTCATCGAGCAAAACGCACGGGACGTGAGATTCCTCGATGTCTGAAATAACGCCGGGCGCCCTCGGGCCCGGTCGCATCGAGCCGCGCGAGCTGGAAGCGGAGATGCGCTCCAGCTACCTCGACTACGCGATGTCGGTCATCGTCGGGCGCGCACTCCCGGACGTGCGCGACGGCTTGAAGCCGGTGCACCGCCGCGTGCTTTTCGGCATGCACGAGTCCGGCCTCCAGCCGAACCGGCCGCGCGTCAAATGCGCGCGCGTCGTCGGCGAAGTGATGGGCGCCTACCACCCGCACGGCGACCAGGCGATCTACGACACGCTCGTGCGCATGGCGCAGCATTTCTCTCTGCGCTACCTGCTCGTCGACGGCCAGGGAAACTTCGGGAACATCGACGGTCACCCCGCGGCCGCCATGCGCTACCCGGAATGCCGGCTCACGCGTCTCGCCACCGAGATGCTCCGCGACATCGACGCCGACACGGTCGACTTCGTCCCGAACTACGACGAGTCGCGCAAGGAGCCCTCCGTCCTGCCGTCGCGCTTCCCCAACCTGCTCGTGAACGGCTCGGCGGGCATCGCGGTCGGCATGGCCACCAACATTCCGCCACACAACCTGGCCGAGTCCATAGAGGCGATCGTCGCATTGATCGACGACCCGGACGCGGACGTGGAGAAGCTCTCCAAGTACGTCAAGGGCCCCGACTTCCCGACCGGCGCGACCATCGTCGGGCGCAACGGCATCAAGGAGGCCTACCGCTCGGGGCGCGGGCGCATCGTCATGCGCGCTCGCATCCACACGGAAGAGCTGCGCGGCGGCCGGACGGCACTCGTCGTCACCGAGCTGCCGTACGGCGTCAAGAAGGGCGGGGACGAGGGCGTCATCCGCAAGATCGCCGATCTCGCCAAGGAGGGCGTCCTTCCTGAGATCTCCGACCTGGCCGACTACTCCGGCAAGGACGGCATGCGGATCCAGATCGAGCTCAAGCGCGACGCCGTCCCGCACGTCGTCCTGAACAAGCTCTTCAAGCACACGCCGCTGCGGACGACCTTCGGCTACAACGCGGTCGCGCTCGTCGACGGCGTGCCGAGGACGCTCAGCCTGCTCGAGCTGATCCGGCACTACCTCGACTACCAGCGCGAGGTCGTTACCCGCCGGTCGAAGTACGAGCTGCGCAAGGCGCTCGAGCGCGCGCACGTGCTCGAGGGCTACGTCATCGCGCTCGACAACCTCGACGCGGTCATTGCGCTCATCCGGGCATCGGCCGACCCGGACGAGGCCCGCTCCGGCCTCATTGAGCAGTTCGGCCTCACCGAGATTCAGGCTCAGGCGATCCTCGACCTGCGCCTCCAGCGCCTGACCGGTCTCGAGCGCAAGCGCATCCAGCAGGAGTACAAGGACCTCCAGGAGCGGATCACGGAGCTGCGCGCAATCCTCTCGGATGAGGTGCGCATCGACGCGCTCATCCGCGAAGAGCTCCTCGAGATCAAGTCGGTGTACGGCAAGAACGACGACCGCCGCACCGAGATCGTGGCCGGCGAGGACTCGCTCGAGCTGGAAGACATGATCGCGGAGGAGGACATGGTCATCGCGATCACGCGCTCGGGTTACGTCAAGCGGCTACCCGTGACGACGTACCGCGAGCAACGGCGCGGCGGCAAAGGCGTCATGGGCATGGACCTGAAGGAGGACGATTACATCGAGCATCTCGTAGTTGCCTCGACGCACGACTACCTGCTCTTCTTCACGTCGGTCGGCAAGGTGTACCGGCTCAAGGTGCACGAGCTTCCGCTCGGCAGCCGGCAGTCGAAGGGCCGCGCGATCATCAACCTCCTCCCGCTTCGTCAGGAAGAGCAGATCAGGACGCTCATCGCGACGCGTGAGTTCAAGGAGGCGGAGTACCTCGTCCTCGCGACGAGGAAGGGACTCGTGAAGAAGACGCGCTTCGAGGAGTACAACACTCCTCTCAAGGCAGACGGCATCATCGCCATCCGTTTGCGCGAGCAAGACGAGCTCGTCGGCGTGCTCCACTCGTCGGGGAAGGACGACATCCTCCTCGTCTCGCGCAGGGGGCAGGCGACGCGCTTCACCGAGGAGCAGGTCCGGCCGATGGGGCGCGCGACGTCGGGTGTCGTCGGGATGCGCCTGCGCAAGGACGACGAGGTAATAGCGGCGGACATCGCCCGTGATGACGCCGACCTCCTCATCGTGACGAGGAACGGCTACGGCAAGCGCTCGCTCATCAACCAATACCCGGCCAAGGGCCGCGGGGCGATGGGCGTGAAGACTGTCCAGCTGACCGAGGCGCGCGGAGAGCTCGCCGGAGCGATGGTCGTGCGCGACGGCTACCAGATCATGCTCATGTCGACAGGCGGGCAGGTCATCCGCGTCCCCGTCGAGGACATCAAGCGGCTCGGGCGGGCAACGCAGGGCGTCATCGTCATGCGCCTGAAGCGCGGGGAGCACGTCTCCACGCTCGCCCCGGTGATCGACCAGACGAACGGCGCCGCCGCGGTCGTTGGCGAGGACGCTCCCGAGGCCGAGGTCGAGCAGGCCGAGTAGGTTCGGCGCGCCGTCGGGGCCGGTTTGGCGAGGTTTCGGCAGATACCTCTTCCCAAAACCAAAGCCGAGTGCTAGCGTGCTGGGCTGCACGCCCCTCCATAACCGAAAAAGGTGTCCGTATGCCTGTCCCTCGCCACGTCGACCTGCTTGAACCCATAGATTTCGGCCAGCACATCGGCAAGATCGAGCTCTACCTCGGCCAGGTGTGCCAGGTAGCTGGAATCTCGAAGATGCAGCTCGACTACTGGACGAACAAGGCCCAGATCCCCACCAAGGGCAAGAAACAGCGGATCTACGACATGGATGCAGTCGAGACCGTCATGCTCATCAAGCAGGGCAAGGACAAGGGCTTGAACCTGTCCACTGCAATCGAGGCCGCGCGGAAGTTCAAGGAAGAGCAGCAGGCGGACTCTGCACGCGCCGACGGCCACGCCGTCTCAGAGATTTAGGTCTTACGCCCCGCGCAACATGCCGGCCGCCGACTCCGGCGCCAGTGTGTTCACGTAGTAGCCCGCGCCGAGCTCGAGCCCGGCGAGCGTGCTCAGGCGCGGCAGCACTTCAATGTGCCAATGGCGGCGTGGATGTACCCACGCGTTCACGGCCACGGCTCCTTCAGCGACGCGTAGACGCCGCAGCCCCTCCGCGACGAGAGCGAGAGCCGGACCGAGGAGAGGGCTCGTGAAGGCATCGTCCTCGCAGGTGAGCGGAGCGACGAGCATCTCGTAGGGCTGTCGTCCCGCGAAGGGGCACAGGAGCAACAGACCGTCGCGCTCGTCGACCACGCGAATCCGCTGGTCTCGCTCTTCGCCCAGCATGCGGCAGAGGACACAGTCGCCCCCCTTCGCCTGGACCGCGCCCTCTTGTGCGACGAGCGGCGGATCGTCGGGAAGCCAGACGAGCTGTGAGTGACTGTGCGCGAGGCTGGCCCCGGCCGCCCGGCCTTCGTTGACGAGCGCCTGCACGTAGGGAAACCCTTGCTCGCGCGCGGCAGCCGCACGCGCTTGCCAGGCCTCGGCGATCCAGTGCAGCTCGCGCATGGCCAGCTCTGAGAGCGAGCGGCGGTGGCGCGGCGTGTGGATGACGACCTCTTGCCTGCCGCTCGCGGGCTGGCTCTCGAAGATGTCGCCTCGCGCCCGCTCCGGAGCCCCCGCGTCGAGAAAAGCGGGAAACTTGTTCGGCACGACGCGCACCCACCAGCCGGGCGCGTCTGCGGCACGCCCGGCGGGGCCGAGGGCGAACGTCTCGGGCGGCGTCGCGCCTTCGCGGCCCTCACAGAAGGGGCAACGCGCGGCCTCGTCGTCGACGTCCGGGTCGCGCTCCGTGCGATCCGCGCCGGGGCGGCGGGCGCGCCCGGGTGCGATCACGACCCAGCGTCCGGAGAGGGGGTCGCGCCGGAGCTCGGGGGTCGGTCCCCCTTCGGTCAGGGAGTCTCTTTGTTGCGCCCGTTCAAGAACGCACTGAACAGCTCGATCGGCAAGGGAAGGATCAACGTCGTAGACCGCTCCGAGCTCATCTCGAGCATGGTCTGGAGGAAGCGGAGCTGCAGCGACATCGGGTTCTCGCTCAGGACGAGCGCCGCATCCTTCAAGCGCTCGGAGGCCTGGAACTCACCCTCGGCCGCGATGACCTTGGCGCGCCGCTCGCGCTCGGCTTCGGCCTGGCGCGCCATCGCCCGCTGCATGCCGGAGGGAATCTCGACGTCCTTCACCTCGACGATCGAAACCTTGATCCCCCACGGCGATGTCGCCTCGTCGATGATCTCCTGCAGGATCGAGTTGATCTTGTCTCGCTCGGACAGGAGCTCGTCCAGCACGTGCTGTCCGAGCACGCTGCGGAGCGTCGTCTGCGAGATCTGGGACGTCGCGACCATGAAGTTCTCCACCTGGACGATCGCCTTCTCCGGGTCGATGATCCGGAAGTACGCGACGGCGTTCACACGCACAGGCACGTTGTCCTTCGTGATCACTTCCTGCGGCGGGATGTTCAGCGTGACCGTGCGCAGGTCGACGCGCACCATCTTGTCGATGACGGGAATGAGCAGAAAGAGGCCGGGGCCCTTGGGCGGAGAGTGCAGGCGGCCGAGCCGGAAGATGACGCCCCGTTCGTACTCGCGCGCGATCCGGATCGACGCCGACAGGAGGAACAGGAGGATGACGACGACGGCCGCGACAGCGATGAAGGCTGCGGTCATGCGCGCTCCATCCTACGCCACCGAGCCACTCATCTAGGCCGGCGCCACGGCCGGCTCGTCGACCTGGCGGACCTCGAGAATGAGCCCGTCCCCGATTGCCTCGACGCACACGCGCGCGCCGACCGGGATCGCCTCGCCGGCGGTCCGGGCCTGCCACAGCTCTCCGTGCACGAAGACGTGGCCGGCCGGGTCGAGCGCTCGCCGGACGATTCCCACCTGGCCCAGAAGCTCCTCGCGACCCGTGGTCGGCATTCTCCGCCGGGCCTGCACGGCCTTCGTCATGGCAACGCCGAAGAGGAGGACGAACGTGCCGGCGATGGCGACGGCCACCGGCCACGACACCTGGTATGCGTCTCCGGCGGGCTCGAACAAAAGGAGTGCACCGAGCACGAAGCACGCTGCGCCCGCGAGCGCGAGCGCGCCGTGGCTCGTCACGAACGGTTCCGCGGCGAAGAACGCTGCGGCAAGCAAGAGAAGCAGGACGCCCGCCCAGCTGACCGGCAGCACCTGCAGGCCGAAGAGACCGATGATCAGACAGATCGCGCCGAGCGTCCCGGGAAAGATGAGGCCCGGATTGAAGATCTCGACCGTGATGCCGAGAACGCCGAGCGACATCATCAGGAGGATCAGGTTGGGGTCGATGATCGTGTCGAGGATCTTCTGCCAGAAGGACATCTCGACGGTGTCGATGGTGGCCCCGCTCGTTTCGAGGACGAAACCCTTGGGCTGGGTGCGCATGCCGTCGATGTCCTCGAGCAGATCCGGCAGGTCGTCGGAGATGACCTCGATGACGTCCTGCTCCAGCGCCTCCGTCGCGCCGAGGTTCGCTCCTTCGCGAACCATGTCCTCGGCGACGTCAGGGTTGCGCCCGTGCTCGGTCGCGATCTCGCGGATGTAGGCGACCGCGTCGTTCACGATCTTGTTGCGGAGGTCCTCGGGAATGTCCTCGCCGCCGAGGTTGACCGGCGTGGACGAGCCGATGTTCGTCTGCGGCGCCATCGCCGCGACGTCGGCCGCCATCACGAGGAAGGCGCCGGCGGAGGCGGCCCGTGCTCCCGGCGGAGCCACGTACATGACGACCGGAACAGTCGCATCGAGCTCGCGCTTGATGATCTCGCGCATCGAGGAGTCGAGACCCCCGGGCGTGTCGAGCAGGATGACGACGGCCGCGTAGTCCTCCTCCTCCGCCCGGTCGATGGCGTTGATGACGTAGTCCTTCGTGACCGGGTTGACGTCGTTCTCGAATTCGACGGCGAGAACGCGGGGCGTCTGAGCGATTGCGGTCGCGCTGACGGCAAGAGCCAGCGCCAAGGCCCCTAGGAACACGAGAAAGGCCCGCAAGGACGGCATTTCCGCGATGTAAGAAAACTATCAGGAAAGCGCGACGGTACTTGAGGAAAGGGGCTCCGCTTCCGTAAATGGAAGGAGGCCCGGGCCGCAACCCGGGCCGCGGACTCCGTTCATGCCGCTCCTTCGCGCCTTCACCTGTCTCGCAGTTACCGCCGCGCTTTTCCCGGCGGTCGCCGGCGCGGGCGTGAAGCTCGTCGTTCGCGACGAGCCGGTGGGCTCGGCGCCGGCTCGAGCCCATGCGACGCGTTCTCTCGCTGCGCGCAACGCCCCGTTGCGCTTCAACATGGTCGGGCTGCACTGGAAAGGAAGCGGCGAGGTCTGGTTTCGCACGGCGCTCGAGCGCGGCGAGTGGAGCGAGTGGCTACCGGCCGGCGCGGAGGCCGAGGACGGGCCGGACCCGAGCAGCGAGGAGTCGGAGCGCCAGGATGGATGGAAGCTCGGGAGCCCCTACTGGACGGGCGCCGCGCGCTACATCGACTACCGCATCGTCGGCTCGGTCAAGAAGCTCCGCGCCAATTTTCTCGACAGCGAGGTCGACGAACAGCCTCGGACGGCGATGCGTGCCGACGCGCCCTCGATCATCCGCCGATCCCAGTGGGGCGCAGACGAGTCGATCGTGCGAGCGCCCCCCTGGTACGCGGACCGCGTGCGCCTCGCGATCGTGCACCACACGGCCGGCACGAACAGCTACACGGCGGCCCAGTCGGCGGCGATCGTGCGCGGGATCCAGAGGTACCACGTCCTCAGCAACGGCTGGAACGACATCGGCTACAACTTCCTCGTCGACAAGTACGGGCAGGTGTTCGAAGGCCGCGCCGGCGGCATCGACCAGCCCGTCGGCGGGGCGCACGCCGCGGGGTTCAACACCGGAAGCGCCGGGATCGCGGTCCTCGGCACGTACTCCGGGACCGACATCACGTCGAGCGCGCGCTCGGCCCTCGTCAAGCTCATCTCGTGGCGGCTCGACGTGGCGCACGTCGATCCCCTGAAGAGCCTCACGTACGTCTCCTTCGGAAGCGACCAGTTTCCGCAGGGGACCTCGGTGCGCCTCCGGGCCGTCTCCGGCCACCGCGATACCGGTTCCACGAGCTGCCCGGGCAACGTTCTCTACGGACGGCTGGGCGCTCTCGCCAAGAGCGCCGCGGCGCGCGGCCTGCCGAAGCTCTACGAGCCGGCCGTCTCCGGTGGTCTCGGCGGGTTCGTTCGCATCACCGGGAGGCTCTCCGGCGCGCTCCCGTGGACCGTGACGATCCGCGCTCCCGACGGCTCGCTGCTGGCGCAGGGGAGCGGGACCAGCGCGAACGTCGACTGGACCTGGGATGCCTCGGGGATCTTCTTCGGCGACTACACCTACGCAATCGAGGCGCCGGATCTTCGGGGCGCTTCTGGACGCGTCCCCGGCCCACCGCCACTCGCGGTTCGCAACCTCGCCGCTTCGCCGAGGGTGTTGACGCCCAACGGAGACGGGGTCGGCGAGGCCATGGCGCTTTCGTTCTCGCTCACGACGTCGGCCGACGTGACGGCGACGGTGCGGAACGAGGCCGGCACCGTCGTGGCACGACCCGTCGACGACCGGTTCACGTGGGCCGGCGTCTCGTCGCTCTCCTGGAACGGGCGTGGGACGAACGGCGCCCTGCTTCCGGACGGGCGCTACACGCTCGAGGTCGATGCGACGTCGCCCGCGCAGCATGCGTCCGCGACGAAAGCGATCGTGGTCGATCGTACGCTCGGGTCTCTCGCGGTCTCGCCGTCCGCCTTCTCGCCGAACGGCGACGGGCGGAGCGACACGGCGGGTGTGGCCTTCAAGCTCTCGCGCACGGCGGACGTGAGCGCGTACGTGCAAGTCGACGGGAAGCGCGTCGCGGAGTTGACCGCGGGCTCACTCGGCGCGGGAGATCACGCGCTCGCCTGGGACGGTTTGACCTCCCGAGGCGCACGCGCCGCCGACGGCGCCTACAAGATGGTCGTCCGCGCAACGACCGCCCTGGGAACCCGGAAGCTCAAGCGGACCTTCGTCCTCGACACCCAGGCGCCGGTCGTGAGGATCCTGTCCGCGGAGCTTCGGAGCGGTCGCACGACGGTGCAGTTCTCGTTGAACGAGCCGGCCCTCGTCACTCTTGGTTTCGGTGATCGTGTCGTCGAGACGGAGCGTAGTGCCGGCGTGCACACCATCAAGCGCCGTGTTCGGGCCGAGCGCGTCGGCCTAAAAGCGGTCGACGCGGCGCAGAACATCGGCCGCGATCGCGCCCGGACGACCTAGCGCTCGAAGAGAAGCTCGCCGCTCTCGATCGTTGTCCGGTCGCCGCCCAGGTCGAGCTCGAAGCGGCCCTGGCGGTCGATGCCGACGCCGATTCCCGTGCGGCCGTCGATCTCGACCTTGCGGCCGCGCAGGAAATCGCGGGCGCCGAGCCCGTCGTAGAGAGCGTTCAGGCCGCCCTGGAGCCACTCCTCGTAGTTCCGCTCGAGCGCCGCGACCAGGTCGGCGAGCACGCCCGCGCGCTCTCGTGGCACGCCGTCGATCGTGTACAGCGAGCCCGCGGCCACCCGCGCGTCCTGCGGCAGGTCTTCGCGGCGCTGATTGACGTTGAGGCCGATGCCGAGGACGACGGAGCCCTCGGAGGCCTCCGCGAGGACGCCCGCCACCTTGCGCCGGTTGAGCATCACGTCGTTCGGCCACTTGATCTGCGCGGCGAGCCCTGTCGCGCGCTCGACTGCCTCGGCCGTCGCCAGTCCGCCGACCAGAGAGAGCTCCGGAAGGTTGCGCTCACCCGTCGGCTTGAGGAGGACCGAAACGAGCAGCGCGGTGCCGGGCGGCGCGTCCCAGCTCCGGCCCTGCCGGCCGCGCCCGCCGGTCTGCTCGTCGGCGACGGCGACAGCCCCCTCGGGCATGTCGGGAGCGAGAAGACTCTGCGTCGTCTCGACGGAGTCCTCGTAGAGGTACGGCCGCCCGAAGCGCCCGGTCAACAGCGGCTCGACGCGCGCGGGCGCGAGAGAGTCCGCCGTAAGCACTCGATTAGACTACCCCTGCGTGCAACCGACAGTCGCTGAGCGCCGTCTGACAGACAGAAACCCGCCGTTTACGCGGCTTTTCTCGTACACGAAGCTGACGGACATGGACCTCGTCATCCGGGCAAAAGGCGGCGACAAGCACGCGCTCGAGGTCTTGGTCGAACGGCACGCCCCCCGAGTGAACCGGCTCGCCGCCCACCTGCTCGAGGACCTCGAAGAGGCGCGCGACGCCGCCCAGGAGTCGCTCGTCAAGCTGTGCACGCGCTTGCGCCAGTTCCGCGGCGACGCGCAGTTCGGGACGTGGCTCCACCGCCTCGTCGTGAACACGTGCCGGGACCGCATGGCGTGGCAGCGCGTCCGCCGCACCGAGCCGCTGCCGCTCGAGGACACGAACGGCGACGGGGGTGATGGCGACCCAGCGGACGCCGCGCTGCTCGGGGACCTGCGCCGAGACGTGGCCGACGCGCTTTCCAAGCTTTCTCGCGACCAGCGCATCGCCGTGGTCCTCAGAGATTCGTTCGGGCTCTCGTACGAGGAGATCGCGCGCGTCGCGCGGATGCCGGTGGGCACGGCAAAGTGCTACGTCCACCGCGCGCGCCGCCGCCTCCGTGCGCGGCTCGAAGAGCAGGGCACGGGGTGAAGACGACACCTCTGGGGCGTCAGGAGATCGAGGAGATCCTGCCGCATCGCGACCCGTTCCTCCTCCTCGACGAAGTTGTAGAGCTCGAGCCCGGCGTGCGGGTCGTGGCGCGCAAGAAGGTCCGGGACGACGAGTGGTACTTGGCCGGGCACTTTCCGGGCCGTCCGATCATGCCCGGCGTCCTCATCGTGGAGGCGATGGCGCAAACGGGTGCCGTGGCGGTCCTGGCCGACGAGACGAACCGCGGCAAGCTCGCCCTCTTCGCGGGCATCGACGACGTGCGGTTCAAGCGGATCGTGGGGCCGGGCGACGAGCTCGAGCTGACGTGTGAGCTCGAGCGGGTGCGGGGACCCGTAGGGCGCGGAAAGGCCACGGCCACGGTGGACGGTGAGCTGGCCGCACGAGGAACGCTGACGTTCGCCGTCACCGACCAGGCCTGATGCTCGCCAACGTCACGGGGAACGGACGCAAGGTCGGGATCACGGGCGTCGGCGCCTACGTCCCGGACAAGATCCTGACGAACGACGACCTCTCGACCATGGTCGAGACGTCGGACGAGTGGATCACCGAGCGCACGGGGATCAAGGAGCGCCGGATCGCTGCACCCGAGCAGGCGGCGAGCGATCTCGCCCTGCCCGCCGGCCGGGCAGCGCTCGAGCGCGCCGGAGCGGACCCCGCAGGCGTCGACCTGGTGATCGTGGCGACCGCGACGCCCGACATGTTCTTTCCGTCCACGGCCTCGCTCGTCGCCGACGCGCTTGGCTCCCACGACGCGGCCGCGTACGACCTCTCCGCCGGTTGCACGGGCTTCATGTACGGCCTCGCGCAGGCGTACGGGTCCGTCGCCGGTGGGCTCGCGGATCGTGCGCTCGTGATCGGCTCGGAGACGCTCTCGAAGATCGTCAACTGGCGCGACCGGACGACCTGTGTTCTCTTCGGTGACGGCGCCGGCGCCGTGCTGCTCGAGGTCGTCGAGGACGGCGGCTTCCTCGGCTTCGAGCTCGGCTCGGACGGCTCGATGGGCGAGAGGCTGACGGTTCCCGCCGGGGGGTCACGCGCGCCGGCGACTGCGCAGACGATCGAGCAGGAGCAGCACTTCATCCGGATGGACGGTCCCGAGGTGTACCGCTTTGCGACGCGGGTGCTCGTGTCGTCGGCGGAGGACCTCCTCGGCAAGTGCAACGCAGAGGTCGGCGACATCGACCTCTACATTCCGCACCAGGCCAACAAGCGCATCATCGACCACGCAGCGCGCAACCTCGGCATTCCGAACGAGAAGATCTTCGTGAACCTGCAGCGCTACGGGAACACGTCTTCCGCGTCGATTCCACTCTGCCTCGCGGAAGCGACGGAAGAGGGAAGGCTCGCGCCGGGCATGCGCGTGCTCATGACCGGCATGGGCGCCGGCCTTACGTGGGGGTCCGCGTACATCGTCTGGCCGAACGGAAGGGAGGGGTCGAGATGAAGGTCGCATTCTGCTTCCCCGGCCAGGGCTCGCAGGATGTCGGGATGGGACGCGCGTTCGCCGAGCAGTTCCCGGAGGCTCGCGCCGTCTACGACGAGGCCTCGGAGGCGGCCGGCTTCGACGTTGCGCGCCTCTGCTTCGAAGGGCCGATCGAGGACCTGACGCGCACCGAGCTGCAACAGCCCGCGCTCGTCGCGACGTCGCTCGCCTGCCTGCGCGCGGTCGAGTCGACGGGCGCCAAGCCGGACTATGTGATCGGCCACTCGGTCGGGGAGTACTCCGCGCTCGCCGCCGCCGGCGCCGTCTCTTCACGGGAGGCGATCGAGCTGGTGACCAAGCGCGGAGTGGCGATGGCCGAGGCGGCAAAGGAGTTTCCCGGCGCGATGGCCGCCGTGCTCGGACTGCCCGACGGCGTCGTCGAGGAGCTCTGCGCCGAGATCGAGAGCGTGTGGCCCGCCAACTACAACTGCCCCGGGCAGGTCGTCGTGTCGGGGGCGGGCCCGGCGGTCGACAAGCTGATCGAAGTTGCAGCCGCGCGCGGGGCGCGCAAGACGGTGAAGCTGCGCGTGAGCGGCGCCTTCCACAGCCCGCTGGTCGCGCGCGCTGCCGAGAAGCTTCGCCCCGTGCTCGAACGCGTCGGCTGGCACGACCCGGCACCGCCGTTCATGTCGACCGTCAGCGCGCGCATCGAGAACGCGCAGCGCCTCGCTGGCCTGCTCGTCGAACAGGTCACCGGTCCCGTGAAGTTCACGCAGGCAGTCGGCGCGCTCATGCGCGACGGCGTCGGCGTGTTCGTCGAGATCGGGCCGGGCCAGGTGCTGAGCGGTCTCCTGCGCCGCTGCGACCGCTCGCTGAAGACGCTCTCGGTGAGCGATCCCGACTCCCTGCGCAAGCTCGAGGAGACGCTCTCCGCTGCCTAGCGACGGCTTTTGCTCGCTCGAGGGCAAGGTCGCGCTCGTGACGGGCGGATCGCGCGGCATCGGGGCGGCCATCTCGCGCGAGCTCGGCCGGGCCGGCGCTCGCGTGGCCGTCAACTACCGCGGCAACCGGGAAGCTGCCGAAGCGGTCGCTGGAGAGGCCGGCGGCACCGCCTTCCAGGCGGACGTGTCCGACGCGGACGAGGCGAAGCGGCTGATCGAGGAGGTCGAGGGGCAATTCGGCGACATCGACATCCTCGTCAACAACGCCGGCATCACCCGCGACACGCTCCTGGCCCGCATGAGCGACGACGACTGGGAGCAGGTGCTCGCCACCAACCTCGGCGGCCCCTTCCACACGTGCCGTGCGGTCGTGCGCAAGATGATGAAGCGCCGGGCGGGCTCGATCGTGAACCTCACGAGCGTCGTCGGGCTGCACGGCAACCCCGGCCAGGCCAACTACGCCGCCTCGAAGGCGGGCATCATCGGCTTCACGAAAGCGCTGGCGCGTGAGCTTGGGAATCGCGGCGTGCGGGTCAACGCGATTGCGCCGGGCTACATCACCACGGAGCTCACCGACGTGCTCTCGGAAGAGATGCAGCAGCTGATCCTTTCGAACACGCCGCTCGGTCGTCTCGGCAGTCCGGAGGATGTAGCCGGTGCGGTACGGTTTCTCTGTTCGGACGAGGCGGCGTTCGTCACGGGAGAAGTGCTCCTCGTCGACGGGGGACTGGGGATGTGAGTAGCGAGAACGGACGTAGACGTGTGGTCGTGACCGGGATGGGGGCTGTGACCCCTCTCGGAAACGATGTCGAGACCTTTTGGACGAACCTGACCGCGGGAGAAAGCGGCGCGGCCGAGATCACGGCGTTCGACCACTCGCCCTACCTCGTGCACTTCGCCTGCGAGCTGAAGGGTTTCGATCCGACCAACTGGATCGAGAAGCGGACCGCCCGGCGGATGGACCGCTTCGCGCAGATGGTGCTCGCGGCGGCTCGGATGGCGGAGGACGACTCCGGGATCGCGATCGAGCCGGAGACCGACCGCATCGGCGTCTCGGTGGCAACCGGGATCGGAGGCCTGCAGAGCTTCCAGGACTGCTACGACACGCTGCTCGAGCGTGGCCCGGATCGCGTCAACCCCTTCTCGATCCCGGCGATCATCCCGAACATGGGGGCCGCCTGGGTCTCGATGGAGCTGAAGACGCGGGGCCCGCTTTCCGCCCAGTGCACGGCCTGCGCCGCCTCCAACATGGCCATCGGAGAGGCCATGGACGCCATTCGCCTCGGGCGTGCCGACGCGATGCTCGCAGGCGGCACGGAAGCTGGCATCACGCCCGTGGGAATCGGAGGGTTCGCCGCAATGCGGGCTTTGTCGCGGCGAAACGACGCGCCCGAGAAGGCGAGCCGCCCCTTCGACGCCGAGCGTGACGGGTTCGTCATGGGTGAGGCCGGTGCGATCATCGTCCTCGAGGAGCTCGAGCACGCGCAGCAGCGCGGTGCCAAGATCTATGCCGAGCTGGCCGGGTATGGGGTCTCCTCCGACGCCCGTCACATCACCGAGCCCGACCCGACCGGCCGTCATCCGGCCCGAGCCATGCACATGGCCATGGACGACGCCGGCGTTGCGTCCGACGACATCGACTACATCAACGCGCACGGGACGTCGACGCCGCTCGGCGACGCGAGCGAGACCAGAGTGATCAAGATCGCGCTCGGCGAAGAGAAGGCGTACAAGACGCCGATCTCATCGACGAAGGGCGCGACGGGGCACTGCCTCGGTGGCTCGGGCGCGATCGAGGCGATCATCTCGGTGCTCGCGGTGCAGCGCGACGTCGTGCCGCCGACGATCAACCAGGAAGTGCCCGATCCCGAGTGCGACCTCGACTACATCCCGAACGAGTCGCGTGAGACGAAGGTCGACGTGGCGCTGTCGAACAACTTCGGGTTCGGCGGCCACAACGCCTGTTTGGTCATCAAGAAGTTCGAGTAGCGGTGACCGAGACGACGAGGTGGGCGACGTTCGACTGCTACGGGACGCTCATCGATTGGGACGGGGGGATCCGGACGTGCCTCGCCGGCCTGTGGCCTGAAGCCGACGCCGACAGGTTGCTGGAGCGCTACCACGAGATCGAGCCGCGGGTCCAGCAAGGCTCGTCCATGCCCTACCGCGAGGTGCTCGCTCAGGCCTTGAGAATCCTGGCGGACGAAGAAGACTTGCCTCTCGCTTTGGAGCAAGAGGGCGCGCTCGCCGACTCCCTCCCTTCATGGCGACCGTTCCCCGAGGTTCCCGGCGCACTCGCCGACCTCCGCGGCCGCGGCTTCAACCTCGTGCTCCTCTCGAACACCGATCCCGATCTCCTGGCTGCGTCGATCGCGCGCATCGGCGTGCCGGTCGAGGGCGCCATCACCGCGGCCGAGGCGGGTTCCTACAAGCCCGCGCACGGCCACTGGGAGCGCTTCTTCGAGCAGTTCGACGCGGAACGTGAGCGCCACGTGCACGTCGGCGCCAGCGTCTTCCATGATCTCGAGCCCGCCGCGGAGCTCAGCCTCAAAGCGGTCTGGATCAACCGCCTGCACGAGGAAAGCGAGACGCCGCGAGCCGCCGAGCTCAAGGATCTCTCGCGCCTCCCCGAGGTGCTCGAGTCGCTGCTTCCCGAGCCTTCAGACTCGTAGGTACCCTCACACCACCTTGTCTCGGCTGCGCGCCCGCTGCCCCGACTGCCGCACACTCACAGCCGTTGCCCTCGACGAGGGCGACTACGAGTGCCACTCGTGCGGGCGGACGTTTCGCGGAGCGCTCGTCCGGGTCCCGCGCGCGTGGGGCGCCGGCGGCGAGCCGATGGCGGAGGCCGCCTACCTGCCGCTTCCCTATCCGGAAGCGGGCGTCGTCGACGAGGACGCGCTCAGCGAGCAGAACCTCGCGCTCGCGTGCGCGCTTCCGGAACGCCCGGTCGTGCTCGGCGGATGCTGTTGCGCACACGTGGGCGCAGTCGAGGGCCTGGCCATGCGCTATGACCGCCTGGGCGTCGTCTGGTTCGACGCGCACGGGGACCTAAACACGCCGGACACCTCGACGAGCGGGAACACGTGGGGCATGCCGCTCCGCATGCTGCTCGACTCGGGAACGATCTCTCCCTCCGACACGGTCCTCGTCGGTGCGCGCAACCTCGATCCACCAGAGCACGAGTTCATCGGCGAGACCGGCTTGCACACCGGCGAGAACGGCCTGCCCGAGGCCTTGAGCGCCGTCGATGCCGTCTACGTTGCGTTCGACTGCGACGTGCTCGACCCGGACGAAGAGGTCATCTCGTTCATGCCGGAGACGGGCGGACTGACGCTTGTCGAGGCGCTCTCGATTCTGAAGAGCGTGGCGTCGGTCAAGCCCGTGGCGGGCGCAGGCTTCAGCGGGCTGACACCCGATCCCGTGAACGTTCCCGCCTTGTCGCGGGCGTGCAGCGCCTTGGGTCTGTAACGGACGACCCCGTAAGATAGGCCGCATGGCGAGCCGGATCGACGTTTCGATCGAGCATCGCGGCACGCCCCCGGACGACACGGCCAAGCATCCGAACACCTGTCCACGCTGCCATTCGCACTACCGGGACGAGGAGCTCGAGCAGACCCTCTGGGTGTGCCGTCAGTGCGGGCACCACTTCGCCGTTCGCGCGCGCGTCCGGGTACGCCAGCTCGCCGACAGCGGCACCTTCGTCGAGCAGGACGCGAATCTCCGCTCCGCCGACCCTCTCGGCTTCTTCGACCTGCGCGCCTACACGGAGCGCCTGGCCGAAGCGGAGGTCGCCACCGAGCTGAGCGACGCGATGATCGCCGGTGAGGCGGTGATCGAGCGCCGGCCGTGCGAGCTCGCCGTCATGGACTTCGCCTTCATGGGGGGGTCGATGGGGAGCGCCGTCGGCGAAAAGTTCGCCCGCGCCTGCGAACGGGCGGCCGAGCGGCGTGTCCCGCTCGTCACCGTCACCGCGTCGGGCGGCGCCCGCATGCAGGAGGGGATCCTGTCCCTCATGCAGCTTCCGAAGACCGTTTGCGCCGTCGACGACCTGCGTTCGGCGCGCTCCGCCTTCATCTCGATCATGGCGCACCCGACGACGGCCGGCGTGCTGGCGAGCTTCGCGAGCCTCGGCGACGTCGTCGTCGCCGAGCCCGGTGCGCTCATCGCCTTCACCGGTCCGCGCGTCGTCCAGCAGACGACGAGGGAGAAGCTGCCCGACGACTTCGGCCAGGCCGAGTCGAACAGCCGCTTCGGCCACGTCGATGCGATCGTGTCGCGCGCCGAGCTTCGCCCGTACGTCGGCCGCCTGCTCGCGCTCTTCGGATCCGGAACCGATGGCTGACGACAACAGCGGCTCGCAGGTCGAGCAACTGCGGCTGCGCGACCGGCTCGCCAAGCTGCGCGAGCTCCCTCTTCTACGCGGCGTCGGCGTGGGGGACGAGATGGCACGGCTTCAGCGGCAGATCGAGCGAATCGCGGCGGAGCCGAGCGCGGACGACGTGTGGCGCTCGGTCGAGCTGGCCCGCCACCAGGACCGGCCGTACACGCTCGACTACGTGGAGCGCATGTGCGACGACTTCGTCGAGCTCCACGGCGACCGCTCGCTCTCGGACGACCCGGCCATCGTTGCCGGCCTCGCGCGCTTCGACGGCCGCACGATTGCGCTGATCGGACATCAGAAGGGACGCGACATCCGCGAGCGGACGCACCGGAACTTCGGCATGACCTATCCCGAGGGATACCGCAAGGCGATGCGCGTGATGGAAGTAGCCGATCGGCACGCGTTCCCCGTCATCACGCTCGTCGACACTCCCGGCGCCTACCCGGGAGTCGCGGCGGAGCAGCACGGCCAGGGCGGTTGGATCGCCCGCTGCCAGCTGCAGATGGCGCGACTCGGCGTGCCGACGGTCGCCTGCATCATCGGCGAGGGTGGCTCCGGCGGCGCTGTCGCGATCGCCGTTGCCGACCGCGTCCTCATGCAGGAGAACGCGATCTACTCGGTCATCTCCCCGGAGGGCTGCGCGGCCATCCTCTGGCGCGATGCGGGCGAGGCGAAGAAGGCGGCGGCCGCCTTCAAGCCCGACGCGGCCCACTGCCTCGAGCTCGGGGTCATCGACGGCATCGTCCCGGAGCCCCCCGGGGGCGCCCACTCCGATCACGACGAGGCTGCCGGGCTCCTCGGGACCTCTCTCTCCGAGGCGCTCGGAGAGATCGGCGGCGGCGGTGCGGACGAGCGGCGCCGGCTGCGACACAAGAAGTTCCGCGGGATGGGTCTTTTCCTCGAATAGCGGGGACTTCGGTCTTGCCGTATCCACAGGATCCACAGGGTTTTCCCCCCGGTTGAAACCGACTTAAAAGGACCTTGAGGCCGGTTGTGCACCGGCCTCAAGGGCCAACCCCCCTGGTCGGCAGAGAGTCTCCGAGAGAGATCCTCTGCGCGGGCAAGTACCCCTCCAGGAGTGGGCTAAACCTCCTTCAAAAAAGCGCGCCGGGAAGGCAAGCTACGAGCGTGGCCAAGCTCAAGGAGTACGAGCGAAAGCGGCGCCGGGGCCGGACACCGGAGCCCTTCGGCGCGGCCCGCAAGGGCTCCAAAAACCCGATCTTCGTCGTCCAGCGCCACGATGCCCGCCGGCTCCACTACGACTTTCGCCTCGAGCGCGACGGTGCGCTTGCCAGCTGGGCGGTGCCGAAGGGCATCCCGCTCGAGGCCGGCGCCCGCCGGCTCGCCGTCCACGTCGAGGACCACCCCCTCGACTACGCCACCTTCGAAGGCGAGATCCCCGCGGGGCAGTACGGCGCCGGCACGGTCGAGATCTGGGACCGGGGCACGTACGAGCTCGTCGAGGAGAAGAAAGACGGCGGCCTGACAGTCCGCCTCGACGGCGAGCGCCTGCGGGGAACCTGGACGCTCGTGCCCGCCAAGCTCGATGGCCAGGAGGAGAACTGGCTCCTGATCCGCAAGCGCGACGAGGCTGCGGCGGCCGCGCGGCCGAAGCCCGCGCCGTACGTCCCGATGCTCGCGACGCTTGTCGAGGACGTTCCGAAGGGAACGGGCTGGCTCTTCGAGGTGAAGTGGGACGGGTACCGCGCCACCGCCACGGTGGCGGAAGCGGAAGCGACGCTGACCAGTCGCCGCGGCAACGACCTCACCGCCCGTTTCCCCGGCGTCGCGAAGGAGATCGGCCGCGCCGTGAAGACCCCGAGCTGCGTCCTCGACGGCGAGGTGTGCGCGCTCGACGACGAGGGCCGCTCGAGCTTCTCGAAGATGCAGCAGGGGAGCGACACTCTCGTCTACTACGTGTTCGACCTGATCGAGCTCGAGGGCGAGCCGCTTCTCCAGCTGCCCCTCACCGAGCGGCGCGCGCGCCTCGAGAAGCTGATCGACCGGCGCAACCGCACCGTCCGTCTCTCCGAGGCCTTCGACGACGGCGAGGCGCTGCTCGCCGCTGCGGAGGAGCAAGATCTCGAAGGCATCATCGCCAAGCGCGCCGACTCGGCGTACCAGCCGGGCAAGCGCACGCGCGAGTGGCTGAAGATCAAGACGCACGGGCGCCAGGAGTTCATCATCGCCGGCTACACGAGAGGGCAAGGCCGGCGCTCGGGACGTCTCGGCTCGCTCGTTCTCGCGGTCAAGCGCGGCGACGAGCTCGAGTACGTCGGCAACTGCGGCACCGGCTTCACGGACGAGGAGATCGACAAGCTCATGCGTCTCCTCGGGCCGCTCGAGCGTCCGAAGTCGCCCTTCGACGTGGTCCCGAAGATGCCCAAGGTGAAGAAGGGCGACGTCGTCTGGGTCGAGCCGAAGCTCGTCTGCGAGGTCGAGTTCAGCGAGTGGACGCACGACGGCCGGCTGCGCGCGCCCTCGTATCAAGGTCTTCGTGAGGACAAGTCCGCCGACGAGGTCCGCCGCGAGCTACCGCTGGAGACGACGATCAAGCGGGGCAAGCGTGTCCTCGAGCTCTCGAACCTCGACAAGGTCTTCTGGCCCGACGAGGGCATCACGAAGGGCGATCTCCTCTCCTATTACCGCGACGTCGCGGGGGTGCTTGTTCCCCACCTGCGCGACCGGCCGTTCACCATGAAGCGCTATCCCGACGGCTGGCAGGGCGACCACTTCTTTCAGAAAGACGCGCCCAAGCACATGCCGGACTGGATCCCGACGCACTCTGTGGTCGTTTCCACGCGCGGCGCGCCACGGAAACGACGCCAGATCAGCGCGCCGCTCGTAAACGACGAGCTCGCGCTTCTCTGGATGGTGAACATGGGCTGCATCGACCTCAACACCTGGTACTCGCGCGCGGACAAGCCCACCCGGCCCGACTTCGTCCTCTTCGATCTCGATCCCTCGCCGGACGTCGGCTTCAAGGAGGTCGTCGAGGTGGCGCTGCTCGTCAAGGACGTGCTGGACGCGGTGGGGCTCGAGAGCCACGCGAAGACGAGCGGCTCGGACGGCATGCACGTCCTCGTTCCGATCGGTCGCCGGCACACGTACGACCAGACTCGGGAGTTCGCCGAGATCATCGCCGGCGCCCTCGCGCGCTCGCACCGCGGTCTCGTGACGACGGAGTGGTCGAAAGCGAAGCGCCGCGGAGTCCTCATCGACGCGAACCAGAACGGCGAAGGCAAGACGATCGCCTCCGTGTACTCGGTGCGCCCGCGCGCAGGCGCGCCGGTCTCGACGCCGCTGCGCTGGGAGGAGGTCACGCCCGACCTCGACCCGCTCGACTTCACGATGGACGTCGTGGTCGCGCGCGTCGAGCGTGAGGGCGATCTGTTCGCGCCGGTGCTCAGCGGTCGTCAGTCGCTGACGGCAGCCCTCAAAGATCTGTCTTGACGAACTTCGCGTTCTCGCCGATCTCGTCGAAGCCGAGACGGCGGTAGAGCTCCTTCGGCCAGTCCTCGGCATCGGCGACGAGAAAAACGAGCTCGGCGCCCGCGGCACGCGCCTCCTCGACCGCTCGCAGGACGACGGCGCTTGCGTACCCACGGCCGCGGTGCTCGGGCAGCGTCGCGACGTCCTCGACCTGCCCGATGTCGCCGTCGAGGTAGAGATCGCTATAGCTCGCGACCGCACCGTTCAAGAGCACGGCGAAGAAGCGCGCCTCGACCGGGATGTGCTCCTTCGCGGCAAGCAGCTGCTCGGCGACCTCGGCGGTTCCCCAGGGATAGCTTCGGATCTGGCTCTCGCGTGCGGGGCGGATGACGTCCGCGGTCACCTCCGTGACGAGGCTCATGTCCGCGGCGCGTTCGGCCGGACGACGGTGCGCCATGAGGACGTGGCGCTCATAGCGCCAGCCGGCGCACTCGAGCTCCGGCGCGAATCGCTCACCCAAGCGCGCGTCCCGGAAGAGGAGGAGCCGGTGAGGGAGGCGCGCCGCGCCCTGCACCCGCTCCGCTTCGCCGGCGAGCTCCTGCGCCGTCACATGAGCGGGGACGTTCTCGACGAGGAGGTAGTTCGAGTCGTAGCGGAGCGGCCGCTCCAGCGTGAAGACGGCGGTGCCGAAGCGAAACGGCTCCCGTCGCGACCCGGCCATGTCGGCGGTCGTCATGAACTCGAAGGCACGATCGAAGTCGCTCAGGACGTGTCCTCGAGCCGCGCGGGGTGGCCGAGCATGGAGAGCTCCGCGACGTCGCGGCGGAAGAAGAGCGCCACAGTCCAGTCGATCACGACGCGGAACTTCCGCGACAGAAGGGGCAGCTGGTACAGGTGGTACGTCCTCGTCACGAACCAGCCGGGAAAGCCGCGCAGGCGCAGGCCGAGCACGTCCGCGATCCCCTTGTGCCGCCCGAGCGTCGCCACCTGGCCCAGCATGCGGTAGCGGTAGGGCTTCGCCTGGCCGCGCAGGTTCTTGGCGAGGCGTCGAGCCTGGCGGAGCGCGTGCTGGCAGGTGGGCGGATCCGGATGATCCGGAGTCGCCTCGTTCGGTACCCGCGCTCCGTCGCCGAGCGCCCACACGCGCTCGCGCCCTTCGACGCGAAGCATCGAGTCGACGACCACGCGGCCGCGCTCGTCGACCGGAAGCCCGAGGCGGCTGAGCAGCGGCTGAGGGCGCACCCCGGCCGTCCACACGAGCGTCTCCGTCTCGAGACGGCTCCCGTCCGAGAGCGTCACGGCGTGGTCCTCGACGGACTCGAGCGTGGTCGAGACGCGGATGTCGACGCCGCGCTTCCACAGTTCACGCGTTGCGTATTCGCCGAGCCGTTTCGGGATCTCCGGAAGGATCTCTCGGTGCCGCGTCGACGAGCACCCAGCGCTGGCGCATGTCCTTGAGGCCCGGGTAGAAGCGGAGCGCGTCGCGCACGAGGTCGGACAGCTCGGCGAGCGCCTCGACGCCCGCGTAGCCGGCGCCGACGAACACGAAGCTCAGGTGGCGCTTGGCATCTTCGGCCGCCGCGGCCGCCGCGGCCGCCGCGAGTTCGAGCTGCTGGAGCACGTGGTTTCGCAACCAGATGGCGTCGGCCAGGCTCTTGAAGCCGAGCCCGTGCTCGGCGAGCCCGGGAATCGGAAGCGTGCGTGCGACGGCGCCGAGCGCGACGACGAGCTGCTCGTAGTGGACCTCGACGTTCCCGGCGGCCGTCTCGACGGCGACAGAGCGCTGCTCTTCGTCGAGGCCGACGATGCGTCCGAGCAGAAGCTCGGCGTGCGGGCACATCATCCGGATCGGAACGACGACGTGCCTCGGCTCGAGCGTTCCCGACGCGGCCTCGGGAAGCATCGGCGTGTACAGCATGAAGTTCTCGAGGCTGACGATCGTGGCGCCCGCCTTGCCGAGGTAGCGCGCGACGTAGGAGCCGGCGAAGCCACCCCCGAGGATGAGCGTGCCGTTTCTCGCCTCGCGCCGGGCCATGCAGCAGTATTTCCATGAATGGCGCTCGAGATGAGAGCCTCCTGCGAGCGCTGCGGCGTCTCGCTCACGCCCGAGGGCGAGGCGTACGTCTGCAGCTTCGAATGCACGTTCTGCCGGGCGTGCTCGGATTCGATGAGCCTCGTCTGCCCGAACTGCGGCGGCGAGCTCGTGCGCCGTCCGCGCCCCAAGCCCTCCTAGCTAGGGCCGTCCAGCATTCGCCGCAAGAGCAAGAGGGCGGCCGCCTTGTCCAGGTACTCGTTCAGGTTGCCGCATTTCGGTGATTGCACGCAGGAGGGGCAGCCGCTTTCGCATGGACAGCCGGCGAGCAGCTTGGCGGTATCTGCCACCCAGCCCTCGAACTGCGCGTAGCCGCGCTCCGTGATCCCGACCCCGCCGGGATGCCCGTCGTAGATGAAGATCGTGGGCTCGCCCGTCTGGAAGTGGAAGTTGGTCGAGAGCCCGCCGATGTCCCAGCGGTCGCACATCGCCCAGAGCGGGAGCAGCGCGATCAGCGTGTGCTCGGCCGCGTGGAGGGCTCCCAGCAGCCGCGCCTCCTCGAGGCCGGCCAGCATCCACGGCTCGGGCACGAACCAGACCGCCTCCGT
Source organism: uncultured Actinomycetes bacterium (assembly GCA_963747715.1). Lineage (GTDB taxonomy): Bacteria > Actinomycetota > Thermoleophilia > Gaiellales > Gaiellaceae > CAVVGB01. The sequence continues at coordinate 195,755 of CAVVGB010000008.1, read as the reverse complement.
CACGAACGTCGTCTCGGGCAGCTCGAGCGGCACGAGATCCAGAACCTCCTGGTCGCGAATCGATCGCTTCTGGTAGGCGATCACCTGCTCGGTGACGCTCACCGTTCCGAAGGACGCCTCGAGGGCGAGTCGCTTCTCGACGACGTGCGCCCGCTCGATCGCCGTCATCGTCTCCTTCTTGGCCTGCGTGTAGTAGTCGCCGTCGAACCGCTCGACGAGCGCCGTACGGCTGCCGAGGTCGAGTGACGAGACGCGGTACGAGGTACCGAGGTGGAGGTAGACCGCCCCTTCGTGCACGGTCCCGTACGCACGCTCGCGCTCGACGATCCCGAGCACCGCACCGGTCTCGGACTCGATGACGGCGAATGCGTCCGGCGTGGTCGAGCGCAGTGAGAAGCGGCCCGCCGGGTAGTCACGCCCGGCCCAGACGTAGCCGGCTTTCGTCGCCTTGAGGTCTCCTCCGTCGGCAAGGACGGCGGCGCGATCGAGGGCCTCCTCACCGAGCACCGAGATGTCGCGCTCGTCGAGCGGCGCCTCGAACGCCGCCGCCCGCACGTGACCGTCGAGGACGCGCGGGTTCCTGTGGTCGAGGATGGCGGCTTCGACGTTGCGACGCAGAAGCGCCTCGGGCTCGCGCATGAAGAACTGGTCGAGCGCGTCTTCGCTCGCCACGAGCACCGCGAGGCCGTGCTCGGTCCGTCCGGCACGTCCCCACTGCTGCCGCAGGCTCGCGACCGTGCTCGGGAAGCCCACCGAGAGGGCGCAGTCGAGAAGACCGATGTCGATTCCCAGCTCGAGCGCGTCCGTGGCGGTCACGCCAAGTAACTCGCCCTTCGACGAGCCGGCGCTCGATGTCGCGTCGTTGCTGAGGCGTGTAGCCCGCGCGATAGGGGGACAGGCGCGCGGCGACGTCGGGCTCGAGGCGTTCGCACGCGAAGCGGTGGATGAGCTCGGCGGCCTTGCGCGACTTGGCGAAGCAGATCGTGCGGAGCCCCTGCTCCGCGAGACCGGCGAGGAGCCGCGCCCCCTCACCGAGCGCGCTCGCCCGCAACCCCATCTCCTCGTCGAGGAGCGGCGGGTTCCAGAAGGCGATCGTGCGAGCCGCGTGCGAGGCGGTGTCGGCGGCGACCACGGTCGCCCGTAGGCCGGTCAGATCGAAAGCGAGCTCGCCGGGATTGGCGATCGTCGCGGATGCGAGCAGGAACTGAGGATCCGCTCCGTAGATCTGCGCGGCGCGCCGCAAGCGCCGCAGCACGTTGGCGACGTGCGAGCCGAACACGCCGCGGTAGACGTGTGCCTCGTCGACGATGACGTAGCGCAGGTTCTGGAGGACGTCGCCCCAGCGGTCGTGGTGCGGAAGGACGCCCACGTGGAGCATGTCGGGGTTGGAGAGGATGGCGTTCGCCCACTTGCGGATCTGCCAGCGCCGCTCCGTCTCGGTGTCGCCGTCGTAGATCGCCGGGCGAAGCCGGGGAACCTTGAGCGCCGCAAGTGCTCGTGCCTGATCCTGGGCCAGCGCCTTCGTGGGGTAGAGGTAGAGCGCGCGCAGCTTCGGCTCTGCGGCGAGGGCGTTCAGCACAGGCAGGTTGAACGCGAGCGTCTTGCCGCTCGCGGTTCCCGTCGCGACGACCACGTGCTCGCCTCGCTCGCTCGCCTCGAAGGTCTGCGCCTGGTGGCGGTAGAGGCGGTCGATGCCGCGAGCCGCGAGCGCATCGCGCACGCGCGGGTGAAGCGTGGACGGAAGCGGGACCAGCTCCGCCGCGCGCGCGGGCACCTCGGTCCGGTACGCGATCTCCTCTCCGGCGAGAAGCTCGTCCCAGGATCCGATCGCAGTCGCCACGGAGGCCGATGGTAGCCTCAGCCATCGGTGGAACCCGTGATTCCACGCTGTCTCACGATCGCGACGTCGGACTCCGGCGGCGGCGCCGGCATCCAGGCCGACCTAAAGGCTTTTGCGCGTCTCGGCTGTCACGGCATGAGCGCTGTCGTCGCGCTGACCGCACAGAACACGACGTCGGTGACAGCCGTGCACGAGGCACCGCCGGAGTTCATCCGGCTCCAGCTGGAGGCGGTCTTCGACGACATCGGCGTCGACGCCGCCAAGACGGGAATGCTGTTCAGCGCGCCGATTATCGAGACGGTGGCGGCGTTCCTTCGCGAGCATCCGGTTCCGCTTGTGGTCGACCCGGTCATGGTGGCCGCCTCCGGGGCGAAGCTCTTGCAGGACGATGCCGTGTCGGTTCTGGTCGAGCGCCTGCTCCCGCTCGCCACCGTCGTGACGCCGAACCTGCACGAGGCGTGCGCACTGGCCGGGATTCCTTATGCGGAGGATGCGAACCGGGAGACGCTTGCCGAGTCGATTCACGCGCGCGGCGCGCCCGCCGTCATCGTCACGGGCGGGCACGGGGTCGAGGCGGTGGACTGGCTCTTCGACGGCAAGCGGCACGTTCCGATCGCGGTCGACCGCTACGGCGACGCGGCGACGCACGGCGCCGGCTGTACGCACTCGGCGAGCCTGACCGCGCTGCTCGCGCGCGGCGAGAGCCTCGAGGAGGCCGCGCGCGGCGCTGCCCGCATCGCCTCCGAGGCGGTTCGCGACGGGCTGATGGAGATCGGCGCCGGCTCGGGGCCCGTCGACGTCTTCGGTTTTGCGCCTCTCCGATCTCGGTGAGCTCGAGCTCCTCGGGGAGCTCGAGGATCGCGGACTGATTTCGGGGCTCGACGCCGAGGGTGCGGTCTTGTCGGAGGGGTACGTCGTTACGCAGGACACGCTTGTCCAGGACGTGCATTTCCGGCTCGAGTGGACCTCGTGGCGCGATCTCGGCTACAAGGCCGCCGCGGTCAACCTGAGCGACCTCGCCGCCATGGGCGCGGAGCCGAGTGGACTTTTGGTCTCGCTCGCCGTACCGCCCGCTGAGGAGGCGGAAAACATCTTCGAGCTCTACGAAGGGCTGGGTGAGGCCGAAGTGCCCGTGGTCGGCGGCGACCTGACCAGCTCGCCTGTCGTGTCCATCACGGTTACTGCGCTAGGCCGAAGCGAGCGCGTTCCGGGTCGTGCGGGCGCCCAACCGGGCGACGCCCTCGTCGTTACAGGCCCGCTCGGCGCCTCCGCAGCAGGATTGCATGTCCTGGCTCACGGACTCGAGGGGTTCGATCAATTCGTCGAGCGGCACCGCCGGCCTCTCATCCGCATCAAAGAAGGAAGGAAGCTCGCGCGTGTCGCCCACGCGATGATCGATGTCTCCGACGGCATCGGCATGGACGCCGCTCGAATCGCCGAGCGCTCTGGTTGCGGCGTGACGATCACGGCGGACGACCTACCGGTCGCAGAGGGGATCGAGCGCGTCGCAGACCTCCCCTTCTGGACGATGGGCGAGGATTACGAGCTCCTGGCCGCCCTCTCTCCCGAGGATGCAGCGGCGAGCGGATTCTTCGTCGTCGGGAAGTGCGAGGGACCGCTGCGTTCCAGCACCCGCATCGACCACGGCGGGTGGGACTCGTTTCGCTACACGTAGCTAGCTAGGCGGCGGCGACGAGCCAGCGCTCCCACGCCGACTCGTAGTGGCCCTTCGAGCGCGCGCCGATGACGGCCTCCTGGGGCTCCCCGCCCTCGAAGAGGATGACCGTCGGGATCGAGAGGACGTTGTACCGCGCCGACGTACCGGGGTTGTCGTCCACGTTCAGCTTGAGGAACTTGACGCGCTCGCCGTGCTGGGAGGCGAGGTCCTCGATGATCGGATTGACGACGCGGCACGGGCCGCACCACGGGGCCCAGAAATCCACCACCACGGGCTGGGTGGCCTGGAGGACGTCCTGCTCGAAGGTGTCGTCGGTGACCTCGGAGACCATGAACGGACTATAGCCAGCGTCAGAGACGTCCCCGCAGCGCCCGCAGGCGCAAGGCGGGAACGCGGCCGACCGCCTCGAGGACGATGCCCCGGCTCATCTTCGAGCGGCCCGCCTCCCGGTCGGTGAAGACGATGGGGACCTCGAGGACGCGGAAGCCGGCGCGGAGGGCTCGGTAGGTCGTCTCGATCTGGAAGGCGTAGCCCTTCGACGAGATGCGGTCGAGGCCGATGCGCTCGAGCACCTCGCGCCGGTAGCACTTGAAGCCGCCGGTCAGGTCGCGGATGCCGGCGCCGAGCAGGACCTGGGCATACAGGCAGCCCCCGCGGCTGACCACGCGGCGCACGAGGCCCCAGTTGCGCACACCGCCTCCGCCCACGTAGCGCGAGCCGATCACGACGTCGGCCCCGTCGGCGGCAGCGACGAGGCGGGGAACGTCGGCGGGATCGTGGGAAAAGTCACAGTCCATGGTGAGCACGAGCTCGGCGCCCTCCTCGACCGCGGCGCGAAACGCAGCGATGTACGCAGGCCCCAGGCCCTCCTTACGTTCGCGGTGGAGGACGCGAACTCGACGCGATTCCTCCGCCAGCCGGTCGGCGAGCTCTCCCGTCCCGTCGGGCGAGTTGTCGTCGACAACGAGCACGGTCGCGTCGAGCCCGTGGTCGTCGATGACCTCTTCGAGCGCCGCGACCATGGGCTCCAGGTTCTCGCGCTCGTTGTAGGTAGGCAGGCAGATCGTGAGCCGCACCGGGCGTATCATCGCCCGCGTGGCGAAGGCGCTGCCCAAGAACGCCGAGCTGGCCGACCTTCTCGAGCTGCTCGCCGACCTGCTCGAGCTCGACGGTGCCGACGCCTTCCGGCTGGCCGCCTACCGCAAGGCGGCCACAAGGATCCGCGAAGCGGCCGTTCCCGTTGCCCAGCTCGCCCTGGAGGGCAAAGCGACGAAGCTCTCCGGCATCGGCACGACGATCGAGAACAAGATCGTCGAGTACACCGAGACCGGCGACTTGGCCGCACTCGCAAAGATCCGCGATCGCCTCCCCACCGGTCTCGTCGAGGTGATGCACGTTCCCGGCCTCGGCCCGAAGACGGCGCGCAAGCTGTGGACCGAGCTCGGCGTCACGTCGGCGGAGGACCTGAGGGCGGCCGCGGAACAGGGGCGGCTGAGCGAGCTGCCCGGGCTCGGCAAGAAGACCGAGGAGAAGGTGCTCGCCGCGCTCGCCAAGCCGAAGGCCAAGGTGGAGCGGCGGGCGCTCCTCGGGCACGTCCTTCCCGCCGTCGAACGGGCGGTGACGGAGCTACGCGAGCACCCGGCGACGGAGCGAGTGTCCGAAGCGGGCAGCGTGCGCCGGCGGTGCGAGACGGTGCACGACCTCGACATCATCGCGACGGCCACCGATCCGGGCGCGCTCACGACGCACTTCGCCTCGCTGCCGTGGGTCGCGGAGGTGCTCGCGCGCGGATCGACGAAGACGACCGTCGTCTCGCACGACGGTCTGCGCTTCGACTTGCGCGTGGTGCCGCCGGAGAGCTACGGCAGCCTGCTTCAGCACTTCACCGGCTCGGCCGCGCACAACGTCGCTCTTCGCGAGGACGCCGTACGGCGCAAGCTGTCCGTGTCGGAGTACGGCGTTGAGAACACCGAGACGGGCGAGGTCTTCCACGCCGCCGACGAGGAGGAGCTCTACCGGCACCTCGGCTACGAGTGGATCCCGCCCGAGCTGCGCGAGAACCGCGGCGAGCTCGTCGCTGCGCGCAACGGCGGGCTACCCCGCCTCGTCGAGCTCGGCGACCTGCGCGGCGACCTGCACATGCACACGGACTGGTCCGACGGTCGCGGGACGCTCGAAGAGATGGTCGAGGCTGCGCGCGCGCTCGGCCACAGCTACATCGCCATCTGCGACCACGCCAAGCGACTGAAGGACGGACGCCTCGACCTCCAGGCCGAGGCGATCGCGCGGATCAACGAGCGCACGAAGGGGGTGCGCGTCCTCTCCGGGGTGGAGGTCGACATCCGCGCGGACGGGTCGGTGGACATGCCGGACGACGTTCTCGCCGAGCGCGACTGGGTGATGGGATCGATCCACTCGGGCTTCGACCAGCCGCGGGACCGGATCACGAAGCGGATGATCACCGCGCTCGAGAATCCCCACGTCGATTGCATCGGCCACCCCACCGGGCGCAAGCTCAACCGCCGCGATCCCTACGACATCGACTTCGAGGCCGTGGTCGCCGCCGCTTTCGAGAACGGCAAGTTCCTCGAGATCAACTCGCAGCCCGACCGCCTCGACCTCATCGACACGCATGCGCAAGCGGCGGCCGAAGCAGGCGTCGGGATCGTCGTCTCGACCGACGCGCACCGCGTCCACGAGCTCCAGAACCTCGAGCTGGGCGTCGCGCAGGCGCGCCGCGGCTGGCTGACGGCCGACAACGTCGTCAACACGCGCTCGTGGCGCGACATCCAACGAATGCTGCGCCGGTGATCGACTTTCGGCGCGACGGCGCCGCCGCGCTCGACTGGGTCGCCGATTACCTGGAGCGCGTCGGCGAGTACCCCGTGCTCGCGCGCGTGGAGCCGGGTGCCGTGCGAGCTGCGTTGCCGGCGTCGCCGCCGGAAACCGGGGAGCCGTTCGAGGACCTGCTGCGCGATCTGGACGACATCCTCATCCCGGCAACGACGCACTGGAACCATCCGCGCTTTTTCGCGTACTTCGCGACGAGCGGGTCCGAGCCGGCCATCCTTGCCGAGTTCATCGCCGCCGCTCTGAACGTCAACACGATGGTGTGGCACACGGGCCCGGCCGCCACGGAGCTCGAGAGCCTCGTGCTCGACTGGATGGCGCAGCTCCTCGGATTGCCGCCGGGCCTCCACGGCCACATCGAGGACACGGCCTCGATCTCGACGATCTCGGCGCTCGCCGCCGCGCGCGAGCTCGTTCCGGATGGCGCGGTCCTCGCCTCCGAGCAGGCCAACTTCTCCGTCGAGAAGGCCGCGCGCCTGCTCGGGCTCGAGTACCGCACGCTGCCCGTCGACGACGAGTTTCGGATGCGAGTAGACGCCGTCGCGGCAGAGCTCGAGCGGGGCGGCATCGCAGCCGTCGTGCCGACGGTCGGGACGACGGGCACCACCGCGGTCGATCCGGTCGCCCCGATCGCCGATCTGTGCGCGGCGCACGGCGCGTGGCTCCACGTCGATGCGGCGTACGCCGGCTCCGCGGCCATCTGCCCCGAGCTCCGCTGGACCCTGGCGGGCGCCGAGCGAGCGGATTCCGTCGTCGTCAACGCACACAAGTGGTTCTTCACCCCCATGGACTGCTCGTGTTTCTGGACGCGCAGGCCAGAGCTGCTCCTCCAGGCCTTCAGCGCGTTGCCCGAGTACCTGCGGACGCCTGAGGAAGGCGTGGTCAACCTGAAGGATTACGGCCCGGCGCTCGGCCGCCGCTTTCGCGCGCTCAAGCTCTGGGCCGTCATGCGCTGCTACGGCCGTGCCGGCTTGGAGCAGCTGATCCGCGAGCACGTCCGTTTCGCCGATCTCTTCGCTTCCTGGATCGAGGCCGAGCCCGGTTGGGAGATCGTCGCGCCGCATCCGTTCTCCGTCGTGTGCTTCCGGCGGGAGGGCTCCGACGAGGAGAACGAGGCGCTGCTCGAGCGCGTGAACGCGAGCGGTGAGATCTACATCTCGGGGACCCGGTTGAACGGCCGCTATGTGCTGCGCCTCGCCGTCGGCAACGTGCGTACGACGGAGGGCGACGTCGCCCGCGCGTGGGAAGTGCTCGCGAAGCGGCCGAATGATCGTCACGACGATCGACTACCACACTGCCGGCGAGCCGTTTCGCATCGTCAAGGACGGCGTCGGTCCCATCCCGGGAAAGACGATCCTCGAGAAGCGGCGCTACGCGCTGGAGCACCTGGACGACGTCCGCCGCCTGCTCGTCTGCGAGCCACGCGGGCACGCCGACATGTACGGATGCTTTCTCACCGACCCCGAGGACGAGGGCGCTGACCTCGGTGTCCTCTTCTTCCACAACGCCGGCTACTCGACCGCCTGCGGGCACGGGACGATCGCGCTCGCCACCGCGGCGATCGAGACGGGGATGATCGCCGGAACCGAGCCCGAGACGACGCTCACCCTCGACGTGCCGTCCGGGCGCCTTCCGGTCGTCGCCACGGTGAAGGACGGCAAGGTGGAGCGCGTTCGTTTCACGAACGTGCCGTCGTTCGTGTTCGAGCAGGGCTTGGAGGTCGAGACGTCCCGCGGAAGGGTTCGCGCCGACATCTCGTTCGGCGGCGCGTTCTACGCGTTTGTCACAGCGGAGTCCGTGGGGCTCAAGGTCGAGCCGGCCAACGTCACGGAGTTCATCGCGCTCGGGCGTGAGATCAAGGCGGCGATCGAGACGGCGCGCGATGTCGTGCATCCGCTCGAGCCGGAGCTCCGCGACATCTACGGCGTCATCTTCGTGCAGGGTCGCCGCAACATCACGGTCTTCGCCGATGGCGAGGTCGACCGCTCGCCGTGCGGGAGCGGGACATCGGCACGGCTGGCGCTGCTCGACCGCGACGGGACCCTGCCGCGGGGCGAGACGTTCGTGCACGAGAGCGTGATCGGGACGGAGTTCGAGGCGCGCGTCACCGGCGACACTCAGGTGGAAGCTTTTCCGGCCGTCGTCACTGAGATCGCGGGCAGCGCGCACCTCACGGGCTTCCACCAGTTCGTGCTCCAGCCGAGCGATCCGCTCGGCACCGGCTTTCTCCTTCGCTAGAGCCGGCGGAGGATCTCGACGAGCTCGTCGGGGCCGGACACGACGAGGTCAGCGGCATCCTGAAGCTCGGGCGGGCCCTCGTCGGAGGCGACGGCGATGCGAACCGCGTGCTCGAGCCCGGCCTCGCTGAGGCCGCGAAACGCGTCGAAATCGGTCGTGTCGTCGCCGGCGTAGAGCGCGCGTGTCGCCTTGGCGCGCTCGATCAGCGTCTGCACCGCAGTGCCCTTGTCGGCATCGACGCGCGGACGGATCTCGAGCACCTTGCGCCCCCAGCGGGGCTCGAGGCCGGCGAGGAGCGCGGACTCCGCCACTTTCTCGAGCTCGACCCGTGCCGCCTTCTCGTCCGCCGCCTCGCGGTAGTGGTAGGCGAGCGAGATGCCCTTGTCCTCGACGGGCAGCCCCACTGCCTCGCGAAAGCGCGCGATCGCAAGCGCGAGGGCGCGCGCATCCGGATGAAGCTCGAGACCGTGGTTGCCCACGTACTCGACCCCGTCGACGCCCACGAGCTTGCGCGCGTCGAGCCCGGCGCGGCCGCTCAGGCACGCGACGAGCGCGTAGCGCTCGACCAGCCGCCGGAGCTCCCGTCGCGTCTCATCCGGGACGACGGCGAGCTCGGGGCTCGGCGCGATCGGCGAGAGCGTGCCGTCCACGTCGAAGACAAGCGCCGAACGTTCGGGCGCCTCGGTGAGAGGCGCGAGCAAGTCGTGACCGGGCACCGGCCTAGGATACGAGCGTGCCGACCCGGTCTTTTCTGACCTACGTCGGCATCGGGGTCGCCGCCGGAGTCTTCAGCGCGCTCTTCGGCGTCGGGGGAGGGGGCATCGTGGTTCCGCTGCTGATCGTGCTCGCGCACTTCGACAGCAAGCCGGCGACCGGCACGTCGCTCGCTGCGATCGGTGTGACCGCTCTTGCCGGAGCGATCTCCTTCACGACTCTCGGCGAGGTCGAGTGGGGCTACGCGGCCCTTGTCGGCATCCCGGCGCTCGCCGGCACGGCCGTAGGCACGTGGGCCCAGCAGCGCATGTCTTCGCGCCTCTTGACCGTGCTTTTCGCAGCCTTCCTCGTCGCCATCGCGATCACGCTCTTCCTCGAATGACGACGATCCTGCTCGCCCTCGTCCTCGGTTTCGCCGCCGGCGCCATCTCCGGCATCTTCGGCGTCGGCGGCGGCGTCCTTTTCGTCCCGACGCTCGTTCTCGTCGCCGGCCTCACCCAGCTCGAGGCGCAGGCGACCTCCCTCGCGGCGATCATCCCGGTCGTCGCAGCGGGCGCCTGGCGACAGCACCGCTATGGCAACGTGCGCTGGCGCCCTGCGGCCGTCATCGGCCTCGCCTCGATCGCCGGCGTCGCCGGAGGCGTGTCCCTCGCGGTCGCCTTGAGCGAAGACACCCTACGGCGCCTGTTCGCCGTCGTCCTCATCCTGATCGCGGCCCGGCTCGCCTGGACGGCCCGGCGCCCGGAGGGATCTAAACTGAACGCATGACGGACGAGGAGTTCTGGCTCCCGCTCGTCGACGAGCCGATCGGCGAGCTCGTCGCGCAGATTCAGGAGGGCGATCCCGAGCTGGGGGCCCTCGCGAGCTCACCGCGCCGGCAGCTGGCTTTTCGCACGTTCGCGTACATCCGCGTCGGCGTGCTGCTCGGGACGCTCCTCGTCGACACCGACGTCGACACGGTCTCGAAATCGACCTGGGTCGAGCAGCTCCTGATCGACCCAAAGAACCGCGCCGCAGTCGAAGAAGAGGTGAAAGCGGTGGGCCGCGAAGTGGCGGCTGACCCGGACCTTGCCGACGACGAGCCCATCGGCCCGGATGCGGACGCGCGCGAGCGCTTCCGTAGGTTCGCCCGCGAAGTGGACTGACTAGCTGCGGCTCCGGCCGAGGGCCGCGTCGGCCTTGCGCTTCAGGTCTTCGCAGACGCTCGCGTCGCGGAGAGTCGTCGTGTCGCCCAGCTCGTTGCCCTCGGCGATGTCCTTCAAGAGGCGGCGCATGATCTTGCCGGAACGCGTCTTGGGGAGGTCGTCTCCGAACAGGACCGCCGCTGGCCGCGCGATCTTGCCGATCTTCTGGGCCACCCATTGCCGCAGCTCCTCGGCCAGTTCGTCGGAGGGTTCACGTCCTCCCTTGAGGAGGACGAAGCACACGATGCGCTGGCCCCGTTCCGGGTCGAAGCACCCCGTTGCCGCCGCCTCGGCGACGGCCTCGTGCTCGACGAGGGTCGACTCGATCTCGGTCGTCGACAGGCGATGGCCGGCGACGTTGATGACGTCGTCGATCCGGCCCATGAGCCAGAAGTAGCCGTCGGAGTCCTGCTTGGCCCCGTCGCCGGTGAAGTACGTCTCGGGCCCGTAGCGCGAGAAGTACGTCTGCACGTAGCGCTCGTCGTCTTCCCACAGCGTCCGGAACATCCCCGGCCACGGCTGCCGCACGGTGAGGAAGCCTCCCTGCCCGGGGGGGACAGGGTTGCCCTGCTCGTCCAGGATCTCGGGCTTGATTCCCGGGAACGGCACCGTCGCCGAGCCGGGCTTGAGCGTCGTCACTCCGGGGAGCGGCGTGATCAGGATGCCGCCGTTCTCCGTCTGCCACCACGTGTCGACGATCGGGCAGCGCTCGCCGCCGATCACCTTCCAGTACCAGAGCCAGGCCTCCGGGTTGATCGGTTCGCCGACCGTGCCGAGGAGGCGGAGCGACGAAAGATCGTGCCGTTTCGGGTAATCCGTTCCCACCTTCACGAACGAGCGAATGAGCGTCGGCGCGGTGTAGTACGAGTTGACGCCGTAGCGCTCGACGATCTCCCAGTGGCGGTCCCAATCGGGATAGGCGGGATCGCCTTCGTAGAGGACGCTCGTCGTACCGTTGTTGAGAGGGCCGTACACGATGTAGCTGTGGCCGGTGACCCAGCCGATGTCGGCCGCGCACCACCACACCGTGTCGTCGTGGATGTCGAAGATCCACTTGTGCGTGACGGAGACGTGCAGGAGGTAGCCGGCGGTCGTGTGCTGCACGCCCTTCGGCTTGGCCGTCGTTCCTGACGTGTGCAGAAGGAAGAGCGTGTCCTCGGCGCCCATGCGCTCGGGCTCGCAGACGTCGCTCTCGCCCTCGACGGCGTCGTGCCACCACATATCGCGACCGTCAGTCCACGGGACGTCGTCGCCTGTGCGGCGATAGACGACGAGCCGTTCGATCGACGGCGCCTTGGCCGCCGCTTCGTCGGCGTTCACCTTGAGCGGCACCTTCCCGCCCTTTCGCCATCCCTCGTCCTGCGTGATGAGAACCTTGGCGCCCGAGTCGCGCATGCGCTCCGCGAGCGACTCGGACGAGAAGCCGCCGAACACGACGACGTGGGGAGCGCCGATCCGCGCGCACGCGAGCATGGCGATCGGCAGCTCGGGGACCATGCCCATGTAGATCCCGACGCGGTCGCCTTTCCGGACGCCGAGAGAACGGAGTGCATTGGCGAGGCGCGACGCCTCCCCGAGCATCTCCGCGTAGGTGACGTCCTTCGTCTCGTCCGCGGGCTCGCCGACCCAGTGGTAGGCGACCCGGTCTCCGCGCCCGGCCTCGACGTGCTTGTCCAGGCAGTTCCAGGAGACGTTGAGCTCGCCGTCCTCGAACCACGTGCAGTGGGGCGGGGCCCACTCGAGGCCCTTGGTCGGCTCCTTGAACCAGCCGATGAACTCGCGCGCGAGCCGAGACCAGAAGCCCTCGAAGTCCTCCTCGGCCTCGCGGTAGACCGACTCGTCGGCCACGATCGCGCCTTCGCGGAAGCCGGCCGGAGGCGGGAACGTTCGCTGCTCGTCGAGCAGCGCCTCGATGGCGGCCTGGGCGGGCTCGGTCCTCACGAAGGCCAAGGATAAGACCTCTACCAGGCCGCCGCGTACGCCGATAACCTCCCTTGTCGTGCCCGCCAGGGTCATCTCAGGGGTCGTTTTTCTTCTCGCGGTGCTGGTGCTTCAGGGCTCCGCTTCGGCCGCACCCGCGCCGCCGGGCGGGTCCGCGCGGGCCTACGCCGTGCGCGTCGTCGTTCCGAGCGGCAGCGGCACAACGGCGGCGTTCGTCTCCGCGCCTCTTCAGGGCGCTGCGTCGTTGCCCTCGTACTCCTGGGGGAACGGCGTCGTCACCACCGGTGCGCTCTCGACCGGCGCCCGCTCGACAATCTCCTCCTCCAGCTCCGAGTCTGTTGCGGCGTCTTCCGTCGCCTCGGTCGCGCTCTTCGGCGGCGAGATTACGGCCGCAGCGGTTGAGCTTCGCGTCGTGGCGCGCGCCTCGGGGAGCGGCGCTGCCGGACGGTTCGCCGCCGCGAGCGTGTCCGGCCTGACCGTGCTCGGCGAAGCCGTCGAGCCTGAGGTCAACAAGCGCGTGCCGCTCGCCGACTGGGGCTATCTGGTCCTTCTCGAGCAGGGTGTGGCCGGTCAGAGCGGCGCGCGATTCACCAAGCGTCTCTCCGCGCGAGCACTGCACGTCGTCCTGACGGCCGACCACGGCGGCCTCCCGGCGGGGACCGAGATCATCATCGGCTCGACCGACGTGAACGCCGGCGCGCCCAAGACGGCGGCCGCGCCGCAGCCGCAGCCCGAGCCGCCGGCCTCGCAGCCGCCCAAGCCGCCGAAGGACCCGCTTCCGCCGCCGCCCGGCGCTCCGGCGCCGACTCCGCCGCCGATCGTCCAGAACCCGCCGGCGAACGTGCAGCCGAAGCTGACGCAGAAGGGCTACGTCTTCCCGGTGTACGGCCAAGCGTCGTTCAGCGACGACTTCCGGGCCGGCCGCGCGACCACCGGCTGGCACCACGGCAACGACATCTTCGCCCCGTTCGGCTCGCCCGTTCTGGCCGTCGCCGACGGCGAGCTCTTCCTCGTCGGCTGGAACACGATCGGCGGAAACCGGCTCTGGCTTCGCGACGACCAGGGGAACGAGTTCTACTACGCGCACCTCTCGGCGTTCTCACCGCTCGCGCGTGACGGCGCGCGCGTGCGTGCGGGCGACGTGGTTGGCTTCGTCGGCACGTCGGGCGACGCGCTCGGCACGCCGCCGCATCTTCACTTCGAGATCCATCCGCTCGGGCTTCTCTGGCTCGGCTACGACGGGGTCGTCGACCCGTACCCGTACCTGCTCGCCTGGAGGCGGCTGCTCGACGTCAGCTTCGACACCACCTGGGCGCCCCCGCCCGGCAAGGCACGCGCCGCGGGCGCCGTGCTCCTCCTCGCGGAGGACATCGCGACCGAGAGTGGTCTCGACTGGAGCGGCATGCGCGACATCGTCGCGCTGCCGGAGCTCTTCGGTGAGGGGCCGGCTGGACCGAAGATCGTCACGGCCACGCCCGCCATCACCCGCGGCTGAACGTCCTGCGGCCGCCGTTCGGCGACCGCAGGAATTCAGCGTTTAGGAACCGTTCGTCTTGCTGCTCTCGTACTGGAAGGGCTCTTCGGGCCCGAGCAGCTTGTCCTTGAGCCAGCGCCGGGTATCCGGGCCGGTTGCCGGGTTGAAGAGGACCCCGAGCGCGATGCCGACGAGCAGAAGCGACACGTTGCGGCCGACGTGGGACTCGCCGCCGCGGGCTTGGCGTCCCGCCAGCCGAAGCTCCTCGACCGTCTTGCGAAGCTCCTTCTGCAGGTCCTTGTCGCGCGCCACTTTCATCGCCATGCCGGTCGTGCCGCGATCTCCGAGCAGCTCGTCGTAGATCTTGCGGGCCGACTCGTAGGCCTTCTTGACGTGGTCATGCAGGTCTTCGTCGTGCGCGAGCCGCTCAACATAGGGCCGCGCCGACTCGACCGCTCCTCCCATCTTGTCCTTCATTCGCCTCGTCCTTTCCTTGTGGTCTACCTGGATTTACCCGCGTGCAACCGACGGAAACTCGCGTATGTCCGCCTTCGCCAGGGCTGCCTCGATCACCTCGTCGATCGTGTCGACCGGGACGAAGGTCAGGCCTTTGCGTACCTCCTTCGGGAGATCCTCGAGGTCACCCTCGTTCTCCCGCGGCAGGATGACCGTCTTCAGGCCGGCCCGCTGGGCGGCGAGCACCTTTTCCCGGATGCCCCCGATCGGCAGCACCTGGCCGGTCAGGGTGATCTCGCCGGTCATCGCGACATCCTCTGACACGGGCTGTCCGAGAGCAAGCGACACGAGCGCCGTCGCCATCGTGATGCCCGCGGACGGTCCGTCCTTCGGAACCGCTCCGGCCGGCACGTGGATGTGCACGTCCTTCCCCTCGAACGAGTCGCGGTCGAGGCCGAGCTCGCCCCAGTGGCCCCGCACCCAGGAGAGGGCCGCCTGCGCCGACTCGCGCATCACTTCGCCGAGCTGGCCGGTCACGATCAGCTTGCCCTCGCCGGGCATGGCGCTCGCCTCGATGAAGAGCACATCGCCGCCCACGGGGGTGAAGGCGAGACCGGTGGCGACGCCGGGCTCGGACGTGCGCTTGCGCGCCTCCGCCTCGAACTTGCGCCGGCCGAGCCACGAGCGCACGCGGCGCTCGTCGACGCGCGCCTTCTCGCTCTTGCCCTCCGCGATCTCGCGCGCGGCCTTCCGGCAAAGCGCCGCGATCTCGCGCTCGAGGTTGCGCACGCCCGCCTCGCGGGTGTACTCGCGGATGACGAGCCGAAGCGCCTTGTCGCTGAAGGCGAGCTGCTCCTCGTTCAAACCGTGCGCTTCGAGCTGCTTCGGCACGAGGTACTTGCGCGCGATGCCGAGCTTCTCGTCCTCCGTGTACCCGGAGATCTGGATGATCTCCATGCGGTCGCGAAGTGGCGGCGGGATCGGCTCGAGCTGATTGGCCGTGCAGATGAAGAGGACCTTCGAGAGGTCGAAGGGGAGATCGAGGTAGTGGTCGCGGAAGGCGTGGTGCTGGGCGGGGTCGAGCACCTCGAGCATCGCGCTCGCGGGATCGCCGCGCCAGTCGGCGCCCATCTTGTCGATCTCGTCGATCATGAAGACCGGGTTCTTCGACTCTGCATCGCGCAGCGCGCGGAGGATCGTGCCCGGCATCGCGCCGATGTACGTGCGCCGGTGGCCGCGGATCTCGGCTTCGTCGCGAACGCCGCCGACCGAGATGCGTACGAACTTGCGTCCGAGCGTGCGCGCGATCGACTGGCCGAGCGAGGTCTTGCCGACGCCCGGCGGGCCCGCGAAGCAGAGGATGGGGCCCGACAGATCGGCCTTGAGCTTCGAGACCGCCAACTGCTCGATGATGCGGTCCTTGACCTTCTCAAGGTCGTAATGGTCCTCGTCGAGGATGCGACGCGCGCGCTTGAGGTCGAGGTCGTCCTCCGTGACGGCGTTCCACGGAACCGACAGGATCCACTCGAGGTACGTGCGGATGACGCCGTACTCGGCGGCTGCGGGCGGCAGCTTGGCGAGCCGGTCGAGCTCGCGCCGCGCGGCCTTGTCGGCGTCCTCGGGGAGGTTCGCCGCGTCCACGTTGGCGCGCAGCTCCGCGATCTCCGCCTGCTGCTCGTCGCCCTCGCCGAGCTCGTCCTGGATCGCCTTCATCTGCTGGCGCAAGAAGTACTCGCGCTGCGAGCTCTCCATCTCCGACTGGACCTGCGACTGGATCTTCGTGCCGAGCTCGAAGACCTCGAGCTCGCGCGTGAGGATCGCGCTCAGCTTGCGCAGGCGCGCCTCGACGTCAGCTTCCTCGAGCAGCTCTTGCTTCTCCTCGGTCTTCAGCCGCATGACGGTCGCGATCAGGTTGGCGAGCCCGCTCGGGCTCTCCGTGTTCGCCGCCGCGAGCTGGAGCTCGTCGGGGAGGTACGGGACGAGCGCGATGATGCGCGCGAACAGGCTCTCGACGTTGCGGGCGAGCGCTTCGGTCTCTCGCTCGCGCCCGACGACGTCGGGAAGATCGGTGAACTCACCCACGAGGTACGGGTCTTCCTGCACCACCCGTTCGAGGCGTACGCGGCGCAGCCCCTGCACGAGGATGCGGAGCGTCCCGTCGGGAACGCGGATCATCTTGTGAATGACGGCCGCCGTGCCGACCGAGTAGACGTCGTCGGCGGAACGCGCCTCCTCCTCGCCGCTCTTCGTCGTCACGAGCGCGACGGGACGGTCGCTCGCAACCGCCTCGTCCACGAGCTGGATCGAGCGCTCCTGCCCGATCGCGAGCGGCGTCATCGACTCGGGGAAGACGACGGCCTCGCGAAGCGGGAGGATCGGGAGCGGCTCGCTCGTCGTCGCCTCGGACGTAGGCGTTTCGGTCTCGACCTGGCTCACGCCTTGTCCCTCGTCACGTTGACCCGAACCGGTCCGGCGACGCGGCGGACGATCGGGAGGCGAATGGAGAGGAGCCCGTTGTCGTAAATCGCTTCGGCGGCGTCCGAGTCGATCGGCACGTCGACGACGATCCGCCGCTCGAACGGCCCGTAGTCGATCTCCATGTGCTGGTAGGTGCGCCCGCGGCCGGCCGTGCGCTGCCGCCTGCCCCTGATGACGAGCACTCCGTCCGTGACGGCGAGCTCGACCGCATCCGGATCGATCCCGGCGAGCTCGACGACCACCGTGATGGCCGGCGGTTCGTCGGTCCGGTAGACGTCCACCCGCGGGCGGAAGCCCCGCCTTGGGGCGACGAGGCGAGGGACCTGGCAGAGGTCCGCGAAGAGCTCCTCCATCTCGCTGCGGAGCCGGTCGAGGTCGCTTTGGCGTGCCATGCGACAATCGTACCCGTGGGCAAGATCGCCAAAATCGCCGGATGGACGGGGGTTTTGCTCGCCTACGTGTGGGTGGCGGGCGTGCGCAACATCCCTGAGGCGAAGCGGCGGAAGCGCCGCGCCCGCTTGAAGGAGGGCTTGACGAAATACAGTTGATGCCGCCTGGCCGCGCTGGATCGGCCCGAGGCTCCGTCCTCGGTCGCGCCCGTACTTGAAATCAGTACGAACGCTCCCTGCATCCGTTGCCTCGTGCCGCCCATCGCACCGAGTCGGCGGAGCGAATTCCGCCAAACCTCCTAGCCGCCGCAGGCGGCCTTGGCGCTCGTGATGGGCTCGCGGGGCCCCTGGAGGTCCTCGGAGCGCTCGAGATGCGGCAGCGCCGCTTGGCAGCGGCCGAGCTCGGTGAGCGTCTTGCCGAGGTTGTACTCGGTGTACGCCTCGTACCGGAAACCGTCGCTGTAGGTACCGCGTAACGGGGGAAGCGCCTGGCGCAGCAAGGGAAGCGCGGCCGCGTAGCTTCCCTGACGCATCAGCCCGAATGCCTCGTCGTTCAAGGCCGCCGCCTGGGTCGCGCTCAGCCCCGCCACGGGGGGTGACGGTGGTGCGGGCGGCACCGAATCGGTGACGGTCTGCACGACCGTCGTGCCCGGGAGCGTCTGTTCGACGGTGACGGTGACCTCCTGGGGAGTCGCGGCCGGGGGTGGCGGCGAGGGGCTCGTAGCCGTCTGCTCGGCCCGGCTCTCGCCGCCATCTCTTGTCGCTGCGAAGGCTGCGACGAGCCCGCCGAGCACAAGCACGCCCGCCAACGCTCCGGCGAGGGGCACGAGCAGCGACGGCCGCTTCCTCGCCGGCGCGGGCAGAGGCGCGGGCGCCGCCCGGTAGCTCTGCGTCGGCGCTTCGTCCGGCGTGAGCGCAACACGAAGCGCGTTCACGAACGCGGCGGCGGTCGCATAGCGACGCCGCGGGTCCTTCGCGAGCGCTCGGTCGAAGACGGCGTCGACCTCGTCGGGCAGTCCGATCCCGCGAGTCGAGACCGGAGGGACGGGGTCGTGGAGGTGCGCGAGCGCCTCGGACGTTCCGGACCCTCGCTCGAACGGACGGCCCCCGGTCAAGAGCTCGTACGCGACCACCGCGAAGGAATAGAGATCGCTCGCGGCCGTGGCAGATTCCCCGAGCGCTTGTTCCGGAGAGATGTAGCCCGCCGTCCCGAGCACGGTTCCTGCTGCTGTGAGCTGGCTGGTCGTCTCGTCGACGACGCGGGCGACGCCGAAGTCGACGACGCGGATCTCGCCACGGTCGTCGAACAAGAGGTTGGCCGGCTTGACGTCGCGGTGGACGATGCCGCGCGCATGCGCCGCATCAAGCGCACGCGCGATCTGGTCGAGCCAGTCGAGCGCGACCTCGGGGCGAACGGGGCGCGAGCTGGCCCGCGCGCCGAGCGTTCCGCCGGCGAGGTACTCCATGGTGATGAAGGGACGCTCGTCCCACTCGCCGACGTCGTAGATCGTCACGACCCCCGGCTCGCTCGAGAGCCGCGCCGCCGCCAGGGCCTCCCGTGTGAAACGGCTTCGCAGCGCCTCGTCGCGGGCGAACCGCTCTGCGAGCACCTTGACGGCCACTTTGCGGCCGAGCTCCCGGTCCTCGGCCAGGTAGATCTCGCCCATGCCGCCGTGCCCGATGAGCCGCGGCTCTGCGTACCGATCCGGAAGAACCCCGGTTGTGACCGCCACCCCGCTCCGTTCCTCGCGCGCCAGGTTGGTTCGGGTCCTAGCCTGAAGGGAGGAGCGCAAAACGTCAGATTCGGCGCGGAACCGTTACCTGTCCGTAACGCCGTCCCCTCACCCTTTGCTTACGTGGCTATCCTAGGTTGCCGATACACCTTCCCTAGGGGTCTCTGAGAGATGCGCCGACTCATTCTTGCTTTGGCTGCCGTTGTTGCGCTCGTCTTCGCGTCGAGCGCTCCGGCGAAGTCCCTCTTCGTCGTCACCGGACGGGGGTGGGGCCACGGCGTCGGCATGAGCCAGTGGGGCGCCTACGGCCTCGCGCGCAACAACTGGACGTACCAGCAGATCCTCGCGCACTACTACCGCGGCACGGCGCTCGACACCCGCTCGCCCGGCCAGCAGGTGGGGGTCTTTCTCGACCAGAGGAGCACCCTGAGCGTCGGCTCGGCGGCTACGTTCAAGGTGACCGACGGGAGCAAGACACGACGGCACGGTGCCGCAAACCCCGTCTCCGTCAGCCGGACCTCGAGCGGGCTCATTCGCGTCGAGGACGTCGGGAAGTTCGCGAGCCCGGTGACGATCAGCTCCTCGAGCCCGCTCTGGCTCGGGTCGACGCGCTACCGCGGCAACTTGCGCATCAGCGTCGTTGGCGGGTCGCTGCGCGCGGTCAATCGCGTCGGCATCGACAACTACATCCGCGGGGTCGTCACACGGGAGTCGCCCGCGTGGTGGGGCGATGTCGGAGCGCAGGAGGCGATCGAGGCCCAGGCGGTCACGGCTCGCTCGTACGCCCTCTACACGCTCGAGCACGGCGGCGGCAAGTGCTCCGGCTTCCTTTGCCCCGACGTGCGCGACCAGGTGTACGGCGGCTACAGCTCGGAGACGGCGAACGGCAACGAGGCGGTCAACGCAACTGCCGGCGTCGTCGTCGAGCACTCGAACGCGATCGCGCAGACGTTCTTCAGCTCGAGCTCGGGCGGCCGGACCGCGGCTTCGGTGGACGTGTGGGGCGGATCGGTCCCGTACCTGCAGAGTGAGGACGATCCGGCCGACCTCAACTCGGACAACCCGAACCGCATCTGGCGCCTGAAGCTGACCGGCGGCGAGATGCAGAGGCGCCTCGGCCTGTCCCGCTCGCCCATCGACGGCAGCGCCGCGCGGAACTCCTCCGACCGCGTCGCGACCATGACGTTCTCCAAGCCGGGTTGGTCGGAGGTCGTTCCCGGCGGGGATGCCCTGAGGTGGCGCATGAACGTGAAGTCGAACCGCTTCTGGCTCGGCGTGCTCACGCTCGACCGGCGCGAGCGCAAGATCGTGTACGGAAGGACGACGACCCTCGACGCGATCGCGCGCGGCCTTTCGAACATGCGCCTGCAATCGCTTCCGCACGGCGCGTCGGCGTGGGCGGACGTCACGTCGGTGAGCGGCGACGTCGACATCACGCTTCGGCCCAAGAAGACCACGTCGTACCGGCTGAAGGGCAGCGTCGCAGCGGGCCACGCGGTCTCCATCGCCGTGGCCGCGAAGATCGCCTTCGACGTGCAGCAGCCGGTGGGCGGGCTCAGGGGCATCGTTCGGCCGAAGAGCCTCGCGGGCCGCACCGTGACGATCCAGAAGAAGACGAGCGGGTCCTGGGCGAACGTCGCGACGACCGCCGTCGCTGCGGACGGAACCTTCCGCGCCAACTTCAACGTCACGCCTGGTACTTACCGCGCGGTCGTCAACGCTCCGTCGAGCAGCGGACTGCTCGACGGCAAGAGCGCGTCCCTGAACGTCAGCTGAGAAGCTCGTCGTCCGGGACGTCCCGGATGCGGCGGGCGGGATTGCCGACGACGACAGCGCGCGCCGGAACGTTCTCGAGCACGACCGCGCCTGCGCCGACGAACGCTTCCTCGCCGATCTCGATTCCCGGAAGAAGGACAGCGCCGCCGCCGATCCTGGCGCCGCGGCGGATCGTCGGCCCGCGCAGCAGGTCGAGCCGCTTCTTCGTGCGCCCCATGTAGTTGTCGTTCGTGGTCACGACGCCGGGTGCGATGAATACGTCTTCTTCGAGCGTGCAGTAGGCCGTGATGTAGGCGTTCGCCTGGACGCGGGTGCGCGCGCCGATCGTCGTGTCGTTCTCGACCAGGGAGCCACGTCCGATCACCACCTCGTCGCCGAGCGCGCAGCGCTCGCGCACGCAAGCCTGGTCGCCGACGATCACCCCGCGGCCGAGCGTGGTGCCTGCGAACACGACCGCGCCGGTGAGGATGCGCGCTCCGTTGCCGACGACGAGCGGTGTCAGCTCGTCGCGGGAGGCTGTCGAGCGCGCGCCCAAAGTCGGTTGCTTGCCGACGACCGCGTAGTCGCCGATGACGACGTCGTCGCCGAGCTCAGTCCCCGGGTAAACGACGGCGGTCTCCGCCACCTCGGTCATGTCACCCGCTCCCGTTCGAGTGAAGCCTGGAGCTGCTCGAGTGCGCGGACGACCGCGATCCCGTTGTGCGCGGTCGCGGCGCGGTCGGCTTCCCCGCGCAGGAGAGCGAGGAAATGCTCGCATTCGAGGCGAAGCGGCTCGTCGTTCGGGAGCTTCGGGCTCGAGATGTCGCCGGTCCGCGTCAGCCACTCGCCGTACGTCTCCGCGTGCTGCTCGGCCCCCCTGTCGTACACGGTCACCTTGCGCTCGAGCTCCATGTCGTCGAAGACCGCCATCTTGCGGTCGCCGACGACGGTCATCCGTCGCATCTTGTGCGGGTCGAGCCAGGACAAGTGCATGTGGGCGACGACGCCTGACGGGAAGCGCAGGTAGCAGAAGACCACGTCCTCGACACCGGGAGTGAGGAAGGACTCGCCGCGCGCCCAGCCCTCGATCGGCTCCTCGTCGACGAGGTGGAGGATGACGGAGACGTCGTGCGCGCCGAGGCTCCAGAGCGCGTTCTCGTCGCGGCGGAACTTGCCGAGGTTCTGGCGGTTGCCGTACACGTACAGAAGCCGCCCCAGCTCACCGGATCCGACGATCTCCTTGAGCTTGTTCACGCCCGGGTGGTAGAGGAGGAGATGCCCCGGCATGAGCACGAGCCCGCGCTCCTCGGCGAGCGCGACGAGTTGTGCGGCGAGCGTGCTCGACAGCGCCAGAGGCTTCTCGACGAACGCGTGCTTGCCGGCGACGAGTGCTGCGCGCGCCAGCTCGAAGTGCGTCACGACGGGCGTTGCGATCACGACCGCGGTGAGCTCGTCGTCCTCGAGCAGGTCCTCGTAGCGGCCGGTCGTGCGCGCGCCGGGGAAGCGCGTCGTGTAGCGGCGCCGGCGCTCCTCGTCCTGCTCGCAGAGCCACGCGAGCCGGACTCCCGGCAGGTCGTCGAAGTTGCGGGCGAGGTTGGGGCCCCAGTAACCGAGGCCGACGACGCCGACGGTCGGTTCTACGTCGCGCGCGCTCACAGCTTCCACACTCTGCCGTTCGAGGAGCCGTCTGCTCTGACCGCGTTGCGAAAGTCGACGACGACTCGCGCGCGGTCGGCCAGCGACTTGTAGTCGATCGTCGAATGCGCCGTGACGATCGCGACGCAGTCGGCGCGGCTCACCGCGCCGTCGAGATCCTGTGACTGCAGGCCATGGGCGGGCAGGTCGGGGATGTGCGGGTCGTGATAGGAGACGTCCGCGCCCTCGGCCCGCAGCAGCTCCATCAACTTGAGGGCCGGGGACTCGCGCAGGTCGGCAACGTCGGCCTTGTAGGCGACGCCGACGAGCAGGATCCGACTTCCCTTGACGGACTTTTCCTCCGCGTTGAGCGCGCGCGTGATCTTGTCGAGGCAGAAGTACGGCATGTTCTCGTTGATCTTTCCGGCGAGCTCGACGAACTCGGTATAGAAGTCGTACTCGCGCGCCTTCCACGCGAGGTAGAAGGGATCGACGGGAAGGCAGTGGCCGCCGAGCCCGGGGCCGGGCTTGAAGCTCATGAACCCGAACGGTTTCGTCGCGGCCGCCTCGACGACCTCCCAGACGTCGACGCTCATGCGGTCGCAGAGCTGCGCGAGCTCGTTGACGAGTGCGATGTTGACAGCGCGAAAGATGTTCTCGAGGAGCTTCGTCAGCTCGGCTGCTTCCGGTGAGGACAGCGGAATGACGGTGTCGATCGCCTT
This sequence comes from uncultured Actinomycetes bacterium, assembly GCA_963747715.1. Taxonomy (GTDB): domain Bacteria; phylum Actinomycetota; class Thermoleophilia; order Gaiellales; family Gaiellaceae; genus CAVVGB01. The sequence goes on along the minus strand of CAVVGB010000008.1, from coordinate 172,668 downwards.
GCGGTAGAGCGCGGCTGCGCGCTCGGTGCACGCGGGCGTGATGCCGCCGACGATCTTCGGCGTCGTCTTCACGGTCCAGTCCGTGCGGCCTGGGTCGACGCGCTCGGGCGAGAAGGCGAGGAAGAAGTCCTTCCCGACCTCGAGGCCGCCCGCCTGCAGGCGCGGCAGCAGCTCCTCGCGTGTCGTGCCCGGATAGGTGGTCGACTCGAGTGCGACGACGTGTCCCTTGCGGATGCGCTCGCCGACGCGCTCGGCTGCATCGACGACGAAGGAGAGGTCCGGCTCGCGGTTCGCCGAGAGCGGTGTCGGGAGCGCGATCAGGACGGCGTCGGGGTCACGGACGGCGTCGTAGTCCGTCGTCGCCGTCAGCGTGCCCGCGTCGACGAGCGGCGCAAGGGTCGAGGAGGGAACGTCCTCGACGTAGCTCTCGCCGCGGTTGATCGCCTCGACGCGAGTCGCGTCCACGTCCACGAGCACGACGGGCACGCCGGCCTCGGCGAAGACCTGTGCGAGGGGGAGCCCGACGTAGCCGGCGCCGACGATGGCGACTTCGGGCGTCATCTGCGCTCAATCGTACAAAGCACGTCAGCGATGAGATCGGCGGCGTGACCGTCGCCGTAGAGAGGCGGATGATTAAGGTTCGGTTGCGCTTCGGAGATGCCCGCGACGATCGCGTCTGCGTCTGCGGCCACGAGTCGGTTCCAGCCTTCCTCGACGGTCTCCACCCACTCCGTCGTCGTGCGGACGGTGACGCACGGCACGCCGTACCAGTACGCCTCCTTCTGCACGCCGCCCGAGTCGGTCACGACGACTCGCGCCTGTGAGGCGAGCGCGGCGAAGTCGAGATAGCCGGCGGGGGGACGGAGCACGACGCTCGGCGGTAGCTCGATGCCGTGGGCGGAGAGCGCAGCGCGCGTGCGCGGGTGCGCCGGGAGGACGACCGGTTCGTCAAGGCGTCCCAGGCCGGCCACGATTCTCGTGAGCGTGTCGGCCTGAACGTTGACGGGCCGGTGGATGGTGGCGAGCACGTATGCGCCGGGTGAGACGCCTGCGTCGGCGAGTGCTTGCGACCGTTCGCGTGCGATCGGCGCGAGGCGGAGGTTCGCGTCGAGCATGACGTCGCCGACCACGTGGATGCCGTCGACCGTTCCCTCCCGACGCAGGTTGGCAACTGCCGTCTCCGTCGGGCAGAAGAGGAGATCCGAGAGGCGGTCGACGACGATGCGGTTCAGCTCCTCGGGCATGGTGCGGTCGAAGGAGCGAAGGCCCGCCTCGACGTGCGTGACGGAGAAGCCGGCCTTCGCCGCTGCGAGCGCGCCGGCGAGGGTCGAGTTCGTGTCGCCGTAGACGAGGACCGTGTCCGGCTGTTCGTCGAGGACGACGCGCTCGATCCCCGGCAGCATGCGAGCGGTCTGGTCGGCGTGCGATCCGGAGCCCGCGTCGAGGCGGTACGCGGGCGGCTGGAGCTCGAGCTCCTCGAAGAAGATCTCGGAGAGCTCGCGGTCGTAGTGCTGGCCGGTGTGGAGCGTGACCTCGTCCGCCCGGTTTCGCAGCGCGAGAGACAGGGGAGCAGACTTGATGAACTGCGGCCGATTGCCGACGACGGAAAGGATTTTCACGGCGGGCGCGAATCTAGCCGACTCATGACTCGCAAATTGCTGATGGGGCTCGCCCTTCCTCTCTCCGCCACGGTCGGCGCCGGAAAGACGCTCAGCTGGTACGGCTGGCGCCGCATTCAACGCGTCTGAAAGCCGCGAAAGCGACGCTACACTGCCCTTTCGGGGCCGTTAGCTCAGCTGGTAGAGCAGGGGACTCTTAATCCCAAGGTCGCAGGTTCGATCCCTGCACGGCCCATGACCGAGCCGCATGGGCAGCGCACTTCGCTTGATTACGCGGTTCGCTCGTGTCCGGCCTGCCAGAACTAACGCGCACGGTGCACACCCAGGCGCAGACCCTGGGCGCCCCCATCAGCCGTATTCGGCGGTGGGACGCGGCCGGATCTGCCCAGGCCATGAAGCCTTGCTTCGCCGTTTCTACGCTCGGCGGAAGACGCGTTCGGGAGACGTGGCGACGTAACTGCCGTTGCTGGTTGACGTGTCCGCCGCTGTCTGCGAGCATCGGGGCAACCGAAGAGGGGGTCTGACAATCACTCGACGGGTCCTAGCACGTATCACCTCCGCAGTGTTCGTCGCTGGCGGCCTACTCTCCGCCGGGCTCGGAGGCGCCGCCGCCGCCGAGGACTCTCCTTGCCCGCCGCCGTCCGGCCGGCAACTCTGCGTGAGCGTGACGCACACGCCCGTCGATGTGTCGGCGGCTACCGCGGCCGGGCAGACGTTCGTCTCCTACACGGTGACCCTTCGGAACGTCGGCAAGAGTGAGCTCACCCAGACGACGGTGGCGGCGTGTTTGGTGAGCGGGTCCGGAAGCGGCACCGATTGTGGCGCGGCTCCGCCCGGCGCCTCCTTTTTCTCGGCGGTCGCAAGCAAAGGCAACTGCACGACCGCCGGAGCAACGGCGCGGTGTGTGATCGGGAAGCTCCCAAGCGGCGGCTCGGCGACGGCCGAGCTCGTCTCCCGTGCACCGACCCAGGCTGGGGCGTTCCGGAATGTGATCGCCATCACCGTGAAGGAGCGGGGGAGCGACACTCCCGCCTCCGACCCGCAGGCTGACACGATCACCGTCTCCGAGCCCGTGACGACGCTTGCTGCGGGAGGACCCCGGGCCCTGTCCTTCGTCCCGAACGGAATCGCCACTCAGCTGCTCGCGGCGGACCGAGGTCAGAGCGGACAGTCGAAGATTCCTTCGCAGCACGGGGACCTGACAGCCGAGCTCGCGATCACCGACGACCCGCCGTTCGTCTGCCCGAAGGACGAGATCTGCCGGGGCGGCGGCTGGGTGAACGCCACGATTCCCGGCACCTTCGACGCCTTGCAGTTCGTGCTGCACTGGCCGGACGAGTTCGTGTCACCGAAGCAGACGGAAGAAGAACTTCGTGCTCTTCTACATCGCCTGCGACACCTGCGAGCTCGAGATCATCCGCGACCGCTGCAGCTCGGCGACGCCCTCTGCAGACGAGCGGCCTTGCCTCTGGAACATCCGCGACCTGGGGCGTGGCGGATTCGACGCAACTCTCATCTCCTCGCACAACGGGAAGATGCACTAACACCTCTAGGCGGCGGTTGCGTCCAGCGCCCGCAGCGACGCTCGCACGCGCTCGACGGAGACGACGTCTTCCTTCCGCTCGAGGCGGTCCAACGCCTCCTCGAGGCACTCGCGGGCGCCGGTGCCGTCGGCCAGCTCGAGCACCTCGGCGAGGTCCTCGAGCGCGTCGGCCTGAAGAACCAGGGCATCCGTGCCCTCCAGGAGCTGCGACCGCCTCGCGCGCGAGTTCCTCCGCGTCCACGCTCGAGGTCCCGCTGGGCGAGCGCCTTGGCACGGACCGAGCGCCACAGGGCCTGCGACGTGAGGTCGTCGTCCGCCGAGAGCTCCTCCGCGAGCCGAGTGAGCTCCTCCGCCTCGGCGTAGCGGCCCTGTGCGTACACGGCGCGGGCAAGCTCGCCCGCCGCGGTGGAGAGGAAGTACCGCTCGCCCATCTCCGCGAGCTCGCCGAAGTCGCGGCGAAGCTCACGCTCGGCCGCCGCCGGATCGCGGGCGAGCAGCTCGACGCGGCACGACTGCTGTGAGGTCGAGGCCGCGACGACGCTGCGTCCGAACTCCTCGAGCATCAGGCGGGCGCGCGTGTAGAGGTCGCGCGCGGCGGCGAAGTCGCCCTGCATTGCCCGGAGGCCGCTGAGCAGGCTCATGACGAGTCCCTGCGTCCTTCGGTCCTCGAGCGCCTCGGCGACGATCGACTCGCAGCGCTCGATCGCCTCCGGGACGGGCGTCGGTCCGTACAGCGCGGCGATCGCGTACTGCGAGGCGGCATGCTGCCGCTGCCGCTCGTCCTCGCCGAGCGACGCGTGCTCCATCGCCCGTTGCGCGGCTGCGGCTGCCTCCCCGTACCGGCACGCCGTCCCGTGCGCCCAGGCGAGCATGCGCAGAGCTCGCGCCAGCTCCACGTGGTCGCCGGCGGCCTCGAGGAGCGGCAGGCCGCGGTCGGCCTCGTCGACGACCTGCTCCGTCCAGTCCTCGGGGTCGGCCGAATGGCTGCGGACCCGTAGCGCGGAGGAGTCGGGCGCTCGCCGCCGAGCCCGTCCTCGCCGGCGCTCTCGGCGATCTCGATCGCCTCGTCGAGGAAGGTCTCCGCCCAGGCGAACTCCCCGATCGCCATCATTGCCTCCGCCAGGTCGGGCAGGCGCGTCAGCCGGTCGTGGCTGTCGGCGGGCAGGAGCGCGACCGCGCGGCGAAGGAGGTTCGCGGCCGCCGGCATGTCGCCGCGGGCAAACGCGCGCTGGCCGGCCGAGGAGAGGCGAGCCGCCGCCCGGACTCCGAGCTCGCGTCCATGGTCGTCCAGAGGGCCGAGCTCGGAGAGGCACGTGTAGCGCCTGCTCGAGGTGGTAGCCGAGGATCTCCTCGTACTCGACGGCTCGGTCGCGATCCTGGTTGACGCGGTCGGCCCAGGCGACGAAGCGCTCGTGGAGAACGGCGCGGGAGCGTCTTGAGGAGCCCCCGGTACGTCGCGTCGCGGATCAGGATGTGACCGAAGCGATACCTCGGCTCCGGCGCGAGTTCCCGCTGCTCGGGCCTGACGAGCCGTTTCTGCACCAGCGCTTCGAGGAGCTCGGGGACGCTCTCTCGGAGGCGCTCGGAGACCAGCTCCTCTACGGCGTCTTGCACGAACTGCTGCCCGATCGACGCTCGCCGCCTCGATGACCTCCCGCTCGTCCGCGGTCGAGGCTCTCCAGGCGGGCGGCAAGAAGCGCATGAATCGTCGGCGGCATCGGGACCGTCGAGAGATCGCCTGCGGCCACCCAGACCTCACCGGAACGGCGGAGGAGACCTTCCTCGACCATCATCTCGAGCAGCTGCTCGACGAAGAGCGGATTGCCCTCAGAGGCCGTCGCGATCCGCGCGCGCACGTCGCTCATCGACCTGAGCCTGGCCGAGCAGGTGCTGCGACGACCTTGCCGATGTCCGCTTCGTCCAGGGGCTCGAGCGCGATTCGGACTCCGTGGGTCTGCTCGCCCCAGTCTTGTCTGAACGCGAGGAACTCGGGGCGCGCGAGGCAGACGAGCAACACCGGTCCCTCGGCTTCCTGCGCGAGATGGTCGACGAACTCGAGGAAGGTCGCTTCTGCCCAGTGGACGTCTTCGAACGCGAGCACGAGCGGCCCGCGGGCGGCGATTGCCTCTACCAGCTTGCGAGCGCCCCAGAAGACCTCGTGGACGGGGAACTGGGCGCCCGAGAGCCCGATTGCCGAGGCCACGCGCTCGACGGCACCTGCGTCGCGAGCCTCGGGACCGACGAGCTGACTGAGCTTCTCCAGAGCGGCGTGAGGCGTATCGTCGTCGGAGATGGCAGCCGCCTGTCGCACGGCCTCGCGAAGAGGCCAGAACGTGATGCCGCGCCCGTGCGCGAGGCAGCGGCCGCGCAGCAGCAGGCACCCGGCGAGCGAATCGTTGAGCGCGGCGAGCAGGCGCGACTTCCCCACCCCCGCATCACCAAGGACCGTCGCCAGCCGGCAGTGCCCCTCGGCGGCGGCCAGCATGTGCTCCCGGAGGAGAAGGCGCAGCTCACGCTCCCTGCCCACGAGCGGGGCGGCGCTTCGTTGAGCGGTCTCATCGGGCTGGGCGAGGCCCAGGAGCCGGTATGCAGGGAACCGTTCGGCCTTTCCTTTCAGTTCGAGCGGCTCGACTGGCTCGACCTCGACCGCCTCGCGGGCGAGACGGTAGGTCAAGGGCCCAATCAGGATCTCCATGCCGCCCGCCGCCTGCTCAAGGCGAGCGGCGACGTTGACCGCGTCCCCGACGACGAGATGTTCGCCTTCGATCCGATCCCCGGCCACCACCTCGCCGGTGTTCACGCCGATGCGGCTGGTCAACCGAACGCCCCAGAAGTCCTCGAGCTCGTCGTTCAGGCGCTCAAGCGCCGCCCGCATTCCGTCCGCCGCGGCTACAGCGCGAATCGCATCGTCCTCGCGCACGATCGGGAGCCCGAAGACCGCCATCACCGCATCACCGATGTACTTCTCGACGAGCCCGCCATGGCTTTCCAACACAGTTCGCATCTCTTCGAAATAGCGCGTCATCAGGGCGCGCAGCGACTCCGAGTCGAGCGTCTCGCCCATGCTCGTGGAACCAGCGAGGTCGCAGAAGACGATCGTGACGAGCTTCCTCGCCGCCTGCGGGGCCTTGTCCGGGACAAGCTTCGTCCCGCAATACCCGCACAGGCGGAATTTTTCGGGATTCTCCTCCCCACAGTTGGGACAGACCCTCACGTTGCCGAGTGTACGTCCCATGTGCCCGTGCAGACCTTCAGGTAGAAAGGTCGATTAGCAGGGATGTCTGATCCCTGTACGGCCCGTAGGCATGGCTGAACCGACCAGGGGCGCGGCCCCCGACACGGCCACGTCTTTCGAGGGCGGCCGTGTCGAGCAAGACCCTGACGTGGCGATCACTTTTCCGAAAGCGCCGTATGCGGCGCCCGGGCCCCGCCTCGGCTCGCTCGACTAGGCTCGGCGGCGTGGGTCGCTACCCGCTCGGCGACATCGCCGCCCGCCAGCCGCCCGGGGGCTACGAGGTCTTCTTCGACTCGCCGAGCCTCGAACTCGGCGTCTACGTCCTCGTCGCGCCCGACCCCGACAAACAGGAACCGCACGACCGGGATGAGGTGTACGTGGTGCTGGAGGGAGAAGGCGTGCTGACGGTAGACGGCAAAGAGCTGCAACTGAGCCCGGGCGATGCCGCCTTCGTGGCGGCGGGCGACGACCACCGCTTCAGCCGGTACGAGCGGCTCGTCCTCTTCGTCCTCTTCGACAACACGACGAAGACGGAGTGAGAGGGCTCCTTCTGCTCGCGGCCCTCGCGTGCAGCCTGGGCGCCTGCTCCTCAGGTGAGTCGGCGCAGACCGACACGATCACGGAGTCCACCCGGACGACGACGACGGACGCGACGACCACCGAGGAGGGAGAGCAGAGGCTCCGCTTCCGCCTCGTGCGCGTGGCCGCCGACCTCGAGGCGCCCACGCACGTGGCCGCGGCTCCGGGGGAGCCGAACCGTGTCTACATCGTCGACCAGCCCGGTCGCATCTACGTCCTCGAAGACGGTCGGCTCGCGCGCCGGCCCTTCCTCGACATCGTGCGGTTGGTGCAAAGCGGCGGCGAGCAGGGCCTTCTGTCGGTGGCGTTTCACCCGGACTACGAGGAGAACGGCCTCTTCTACGTCAACTACACCGACGTGAACGGGCACACACGCGTGGTCGAGTTCGAGGCGACGACGGACGAGCCGCGACGTCGCCGCGAGCTGCTCTTCGTCGAGCAGCCGTACACCAACCACAACGGCGGCCAGGTCGCGTTCGGCCCCGACGGGCTGCTCTATGTCGGCATGGGCGACGGCGGCTCGTCCGGCGATCCGGAGAATCGCGCCCAGGACCTCGACTCGCAGCTCGGCAAGCTGCTTCGCTACGACGTCGACGCAAAGGGAAAGCAGGCGTGGGAGATGGTGGCCTACGGCCTACGCAACCCTTGGCGCTTCAGCTTCGACCGCGAGACGGGCGATCTTTGGGTCGGCGACGTCGGCCAGGGCGAGATCGAGGAGATCGACTACCTACCGAGCGGCACGACCGGGCTCGTCAACTTCGGTTGGGACGTGTTCGAGGGAACTCGTCCGTACGAGGAGAAGGAGCCCGAGCCAAGAGGCGAGCTCGTCGACCCGATCGCCGAGTACAGCCACGCCGAGGGCTGCTCGGTCACGGGCGGATTCGTCTACCGGGGCGAAGCGATCCCGGCGGCAGAGGGGCGCTACTTCTACGGCGACTACTGCAGCGGCTTCATCTGGAGCCTCGCTCTCCGCAACGGACGCGCGGTCGACGTGCGCCGGCACAACATCGAGGTGAACGGCCTGTCGTCGTTCGGCGAGGACGCGGCGGGCGAGCTCTACCTGGTGTCCCTGACGGGCTCGGTCTACCGGCTCGCGCCTCGTTAGCGCGTACCACTACGCTGCGCCTGTGGGGCGGCCGCGAACTCGCTGGGAAGAGGACAACGACATCCCCGTGAACTGGGCCGCGATCGTGGCAGCCCTCGCCGCGATCGCCGCACTCGTGGGTCTCGGCGTCCTGCTCGCAGTTGCATAGATGGACACCGGGCTCGCCGGAAAGCGCATCCTCGTCACCGGCGCGTCGGGCGGAATCGGAAGCGCGACCGCGCGGGCCTTCGCCGCCGAGGGGTGCCGGCTCGCGTTGCACTACCACCGGGGCCGCGACCGCGCCGATGCTCTCGCCCGCAACCTTCCGGGCTCGGTCGCCCTCCAGGCCGACCTGCGCGACGAGGGCGAGGTGGACGCGCTCTTCGACGCCGCGCGCGCTGAGCTCGGCGGGCTCGACGTTTGCGCGGCCGTCGCCGGCGTCTGGCCCGAGGAGGACGTTCCGGTGTGGGACCTTCCGCCGGCACGCTGGGAGGAGACGCTCCGCGCCAACCTCACCGCCACCTACTTGACGGCGCGCGGATTTCTGCGCGAGGTCGAACGCAACGGCCACGGGAGCCTCGTGCTCGTCGGCTCGACCGCCGCCGTGTTCGGCGAGGCGGGCCACGCCGACTACGCGGCCGCCAAGTCGGCGATCGTCGGCGGGCTCCTGCTGAGCTTGAAGAACGAGGTCGGCCGTATCGCGCCGGGTGGGCGCGTGAACGCCGTCTGCCCGGGCTGGACCGTGTCGCCGATGACGCGCTCCACGCTCGACGACCCAGCGGTCCTCGAGCGGGCGACCCGCACGATGGCGCTTCGCAAGGCCGCCGCCCCGGAGGACATCGCGCGGCAGATCGTCGTCCTCGCCTCGGACGAGCTCTCGGGGCACGTCACCGGCCAGGTGGTGCTGGTCGCCGGCGGAATGGAAGGCCGGCTCCTGCACCCGTGAACGGGAAAGGGCGGCTCACGCCGCCCTTTTTCGATTCCGATTCCTCGATGCTGCTTAGAAGAGCAGGATGAGGATGATGATGATGATGATCAGTGCGAGAAGACCGCCACCGATGTACATGAATCCCCCTTGTCGTGGGTTTCTCTCCTTTAACGTTTTTCCCGCCTCGCGCGTTTCGCAAAACCGCTTCGTGTAGAGACTCACAAACCCGCTTTCAAGCAACAAAAAAGGGCGACCCAGGGGTCGCCCTCTTCGGTCTTGTGCCTCCGGCCTAGTAGGGCGGAGGGCGACGGTAAGGATCGTCGTGGACGACGGTCTCGCGGCGGTACCCGCCGACGCCGCCCCACGTCGACCAGAAGATGAGCGAGAGCAGCATCCCGACGATCCCGACGACGACCAGGATCCACCCGATCATCGGGACGTCGATCGCTCCATCCGTGTTCACGTTTACGGCGAGCGCCAGGATCAGGCCCACCGCGATGAGAAAGATGCTTACGCCAATGCCCATGGAAACTGCCTCCTAGGGAGTTGGAGGTAAAACGTTCGAGCCCCCCGACGGGATACGGTTCCGTCTAGGGTTTCACCCCCGGCATACCCGTCCGCGCGGATTGCGAAAACGGTCGATCATCCAAATGCTCCTGGTGGGCGCCGTGGTCGGGGCGGCCCTGGGACTCGTTGCCTGGTTGATTCCGTGGCTCCCGGAGCCCGCCTCGGCGCAGGCGAGAGGCTTCGACAACGCCTACTGGTTCGTCACGGTCATCTGCGTCTTCGTTTTCGCGGTCGTGGCGGGGGTCTCCGTCTATGCGGTCTGGAAGTTCCGCGCGGCGCCCGACGACCTCGACGACGGAAGCCCGATTCACGGGCACACCGGTATCGAGATCGTCTGGACTCTCATTCCGACGGTGCTCGTGACGGCGATCGCCGTGTACAGCGGCATCGTCCTCTACGACGTCGAGCGCCTTCCGGCGGGCCACCGCGTCGTCGAGGTGACGAGCCAGCAGTTCGCGTGGACGTTCACCTACCCGGACGAGGAGATCACGGCGGGCGAGCTCGTCCTGCCGCTGAACGAGCCGACCGAGCTCGTCCTGAGCTCGAAGGACGTCATCCACTCCTTCTGGGTGCCGGAGTGGCGCGTGAAGCAGGACGCGGTGCGCGGCATCACGACGACGGTCGCCGTGACACCCACGAAGGCGGGGACGTACACGGTCATCTGCACGGAGCTCTGCGGGCTCGGCCACGCGGTCATGCGTGCGCGTGCGCGAGTTGTCTCACCCCGGGAGTTCGAACGGTGGATCGCCGAGAAGAAGCGCGCGCTCCGCGAGGCGGGGAACCTGCGCGGCGAGCAGCTCTTCACGCAGCCGGTTGGGACCGCGGCGCCGTGCGGCTCCTGTCACACGCTCGCCGACGCCGAGACGACGCAGCAGATCGGGCCGAACCTCGACGAGGTGCTGGCCGGCGAGGACGCCGACTTCATCCGCGAGTCGATCGTCAACCCGGACGCCGAGATCGCGGAGGGGTTCAGCGCCGGTCTCATGCCCAAGAATTACGGGGAGGTCATGTCCGACGCCCAGCTCGATAGTCTGGTCGAGTACCTGCTCGAGGCCGTAGGGGAGGGGTAGCCGGTGGCTGTTCGAGTACGAGATGAGCCGGCCGCGCACGCGCCGGTAAGTCCGACTCCGCCGCGGAGAGGCCTGCGCCGCTGGACCGCCGCCGGCTGGCTGCGCGTGCTGTGGGCGATGCCGCTCGCGTTCGTCCTCGGCGCCGTCCTCGTCATCGGGCTGCGCACGGCCATGGGCTTCGAGACGGCCGGCTTCGACGCGCTCGTTCCCGGCAGCGACGACTTCTTCGCGTTCGGTCACGACGAGCTCCAGGTCCTCATCACCGTCTGGACGATCGTCGTCCCGCTGGCGTTCCTGGCCGCGCTCGGAGGCTTCGACTACTGGGCGTACTGGATCTCTGGGAGACCGACGCGGCCGGAGGACCACTCGGGTCACGGCGCGCGCAGCTGGAAGGACTACTTCCGCGTCAACACCGACCACAAGGTGATCGGCATCCAGTACCTCGTGACGACGATCTTCTTCTTCGTCGCCGCGGGGCTCATGGCGATGTTCATGCGTGCCGAGCTGGCGCGGCCCGGCATGCAGTTCGTCGACAACAACCAGTTCAACGGGCTCTTCTCGGTCCACGCGTCGCTCATGATCTTCTTGTTTGTCATCCCCGCCTTCGCGGGGATCGGGAACTACGTCATCCCGCTCATGATCGGCGCGCCGGACATGGCGTTCCCGCGGCTGAACGCCTTGTCGTTCTGGTTGCTGCCGATCGCCGGGTTCATGATGCTCTCGAGCTATCTCGTTCCCGAGGGAGGCGCGTTCGCGGCCGGCTGGACGAACTACGTGCCGCTCGCAGTGCAGCAGCCCGTCGGGAACGTCTTCTTCCAGATGGGGGTGCAGTGGGCGGGCGCCAGCTCGATCATGACCGCGCTCAACTTCCTGGTCACGATCGTGACCATGCGTGCGCCGGGGATGTCGTTCTGGCGACTACCGCTGCTCGTGTGGGCGAATTTCGCTACCTCGACGCTGGTAGTGATCGCGACGCCCTTCGTCGCCGGCTCCCAGTTCTTCATCCTCTTCGACCGAGTTTTGCACACGAACTTCTTCAACCCGGAGCTCGGCGGCGACATCGTCGCCTACCAGCACATCTTCTGGTTCTACTCGCATCCGGCCGTGTACATCATGATGCTGCCCGGATTCGGGATCGCCTCCGAGGTCATCTCGGTGTTCGCGCGCAAACCGATCTTCGGCTACCGCCTGATGGCGCTGTCGCTCATGGCGATCCTGATCCTCGGCTTCTCGGTGTGGGCGCACCACATGTTCGTCTCCGGCATGGCGCCGTGGCTGCGCATACCCATGATGATCACGACGCTCATCATCGCCGTGCCCACCGGGATCAAGGTGTTCAGCTGGCTCGCGACGCTGTGGGAGGGGCGCATCCACTTCCACACTCCCATGCTGTTCGCTTCCGGCTTCGTGTCGATGTTCGTGATCGGCGGCCTGTCGGGGATCTACCTCGGCTCGGTACCGGTCGACATCCACGCGAGCGACACGTACTTCGTGGTCGCCCACATCCACTACGTCCTCTTCGGCGGCTCGCTCTTCACGATCTTCGCGGGCATCTACTACTGGTTCCCGAAGATGACGGGCCGGATGTACAACGAGCGACTCGGGAAGATCCACTTCTGGATGACGTTCGTCGGCTTCAACGTCACCTTCTTCCCGATGCACTGGGTCGGCCTCCAGGGGATGCCCCGGCGTGTGTCCGACTACGCCGACGAGTTCGGCAACTGGAACATGGCCATCTCGATCGCCTCGTTCATGCTGGGCGCCTCCACGGTGCTCTTCATCTACAACCTGCTCGTCAGCTGGATCCGCGGCGAGCGCGCGCCTGCCAACCCGTGGCGGTCCCTCACGCTCGAGTGGCAGGTGTCCTCACCGCCGCCGGTCTTCAACTTCGACGAGATCCCGCAGGTCGTTGGCGGCCCATACGAGTACGGCGTGCGAGGCGCGCGCCATGCCGTCCTGAACGGGAAGCCGACGACGACGGCCGGCGCACCGGAGCCGGTGGAGGCGATCCACCACTGAGCGCCTCGGCCCCCCGCCACATCCTCGTCGTAGCGAACGAGACGGTCGCGGGGAGGTCGCTGCTCGAGGCGCTCCGCAAGCGCGCCGCCGAGGGGCCGATCCGCGTGACAGTCATCTCCCCGCAGAACGCGCCGCGGGCCGGGTACGTGGTCTACGAGGACGAACGCCGCTCGGCGGCCGAGCGTCGGCTTCGGCACACGCTCGACCTGCTGCACGAAGCCGGGATCGCCGCGCGAGGCGCCGTCGTCGATCCCGATCCGCTCCATGCGATTCGAGACGCGCTGCACGAGTACGAGCCCGACGAGGTCATCGTCTCCACCCATCCCGAGCTGCGCTCGAGCTGGTTGCGCGGCAACCTCATCGACCGCGCCCGCAAGCTGAGCGACGTTCCGCTGGAGCACGTCGTCGTCGACCTGGATGAAGCACGTGAGCGCGCGCACGTGCTCGTCGTCGGGAGCGAGACGGTCGTCGGGGAGCCGCTGCTCGCCGCGGTGCGCGAGCGCGCAGCGCGGTCGCCGGCCGAGTTCACCATCCTCGTCCCGGCGGACCCGCCCGGTGCGGAGGACCGCATGCGCCGCGCGACCGCGCAGGTGCGCGCGGCCGGAGTCGAGGCAACCGGCCGCGTGTGCGACCCCGATCCGGTCGCAGCCGTCCTCAACGCGACGCACGACGAGCGCGTCGACGAGATCATCATCTCGACGTTCCCGGCCGCGACCTCGGGATGGCTTCGGCGCGACGTGGTCGGGCGGATCAAGAAGGAGACGAACCTGCCGGTCCACCACGTCGTCGTGGAGCGGGAGGAGGCTCAGGCGGCGATGAGCGCGTGAGCGTCGACGCGCACGCCCACGCGGGGCATCCGCCCGCGGCGAACAGGAGCTCGCGCGTCGACGCGCGCCTGCTCGGCATCTACTTGTTCATCGCGTCGGAGATCATGCTCTTCGGCGCCTTCTTCAGCGCGTACTTCTTCGCGCGGGTGGTGGTCGGGAACGAGACATGGCCGCCGGAGCCCTTCGAGCTCCCCGTCTACCTCGCGCTCCTGAACACGATCATCCTCGTGACGTCGAGCTTCTCGATGCACTGGGCGCTCCAGTCGATCAAGCGCAACAACCGCGCCGGGCTGATCGCCGGGCTCGCGCTCACCTTCCTGCTCGGGCTCACATTCCTCCTGATCCAGGCGCGCGAGTACACGCGCCTTGGGTTCGCGCCGTACGACAACGCCTTCGGCTCGACCTTCTACGGGCTGACCGGGCTCCACGGCGCGCACGTCTTCATCGGGCTCAACCTGCTCCTCTACGCGCTGATCCGCGCGATTCGCGGCCACTACGGCCCTGCGGGCACGATCACCTCGGTGTCGAGATCCCCGGGATCTACTGGCACTTCGTGGACGTAATGTGGATCGTGGTCTACACCACGGTCTACGTGCTGTAAGGAGGCCTATGAAAAATCCGATCCGGACCGAGGCTGAGGCCTTCAGCTTCGTGATCGTGTGCGCCCTCGTCTTTCTCGTGGTCGCGCTCGCCGGGGCGTTCCTGGGCGGCTGGGTCGCCCTCGCGGTGTTCGTAGCGCTGGCCGTCGGCGCGTTCATAGGCATCTACATGAAGAGCGAGCCGAAGGTGCGCGAGCCGGCCGTGTGGGACCGGCGGCCGCGCAGCGAGGACGGCGCGCGCCGGATCCTCGTCGTCGCGAACGAGACGGTGGCCGGCCGCGCGCTCCGCGGCGAGATCGTCTTGCGCGCCAAAGCAGGACGCCCTCGTCCTCGTCGTCTGCCCGGCGCTCAACTCCCCGATCCGCCACTGGGCCTCCGACGAGGATCACGCGCGCGCGGAAGCGCAGAAGCGTCTCGACGGCTCTGCTCGGCGAGCTGGCGCGGTCGGGCGTTGCGGCTCGCGGCGAGGTGGGCGACGCCGATCCGATTCAGGCGATCGAGGACGCGCTCCGCACGTTCGGGGCGGACGAGATCATCATCTCGACGCATCCGCCCGGCCGGTCGAACTGGCTCGAGAAGGGTGTGGTCGGACGCGCTCGCGAGTGCTTCGACCTTCCGCTCACGCACGTGGTCGTCGATCTCGAGCACGAGCGCGAGCACGTCGCGCACATCAACTAGGGCGTAGTCGTCGTCTCCCGGTCGGCGCCGGTCGTCTGCTGTTGCTGCTGTTGCGGCGGGAGGCCGGCGACTCCCGCGACGTAGGCGGCGACGTCGACGGCGTCCTGGCCCTCGACGAGGTCCGACGGCATCGGCGGCGCAGCGAGGTCGATCTGGTCGAGCGTCACGCGGAAGAGCGTGCTCTGGTCGAAGCCCTCCTCGCGCGAGCGCGTGTACGCGTCATCGAGGTTGGGCCCGACGTCAGAGGCCGTGGCGGCGTCCTGGAGCGTGTGACACGACCCGCACTTCTCGACGAAGAGGCCCTTGCCGACCGTCGGGTTGGCGCCCTCGAGCCCTGTGGCCTCCTCGCCGCCACACCCGGACGCGGCGAGGGCGATCGCGACAAGAGAGACGGTGACGAGCGAGCGCAACGGGCTGCGCACTCAGGCGGAGGGCTGGCTCTCCTGGGCGATGCTGCCGACGGCCTCGTCGCGCGACTCGTAGATCGGGAAGACCTTGTTCAGGCCGGTGATCTCGAAGATCTTCGTGATGTTGCGGTCGCTGCAGACGAGACTGAGCTGGCCGCCGTTCGGCCTCAGCCGCTTGACGCCGCCGACGAGCACGCCGAGGGTCGTCGAGTCGATGAACGTCGTCTCCGTCAGATCGACGACGACCTCCTTGCCGCCCTTGCCGATGACCTCGAGCAGCTGCTGCTTGAACTCGGGCGCCGTGTAGAGGTCGACCTCGCCCGAGAGGGCGATGACGTACCCGTCGTTTTCCAGCTCTTCCGTCTTGATGTCGAAGTTCATGAGCCCCCTTGCCGCTTGCCGGCGGCAGCTTAGCCGCTTGACCCGCCCCTGTCGTCGCCCTTGAGCAGCTCGAGCTGCTGTTGGATGAGCGGGGCGCTCGCATCGTCCGGCGCGAGCTCCAGGAACCGCTCCCACGCGGCGATCGCCGCCGGGGTGTCGCCCGAGGCGAAGGACGCCTGGCCGAGCTGGAGGAAGATGACGGGCTCGTCGGGCAGGAGCGTCGAGAGCCGCTCGTAGATGTCCGCTTCGCTTCGGGAAGCATCGAGTGCGCGGGCTTTGGGCCTCCGTGCTCCGCAGCATTCGCAAGCTGCGAGATCGACTCCGAGATCTTCGTCTGGTACAGGGTCTGCACGAAGGGGCTGTCTCCCTGGGCGAAGGCGCCTGCCAGGTTCGCCTCCTGCGCCTCGGCGGCGGCGGCCTCCGCATCCTGGCGCGCTCGAGCCGCCTGCGTGCCCCACAGGACGGCGAGCTGCTGCAACCCGTCCGTGTCGTTCGGGCGCAGCTCCGTGTAGCGCTCGAGCGCCACGATCGCTTCCTGGATCTGCCCTTCGGCCTGGAGCGCGTTGGCGAGCTCGAGCTGCGCAGCGGCGTCGCGTGGATTGGCCTCGACCTTCTCGCGCGCGTCGTTCACGGACGCGCTGCCTTCGGCGGCCCGCTGTTGCAGGATGTCCTGGAAGATGTCGCCGAGGCTCGTGCCGGAGATCCCCGTGCCGACGCCGAACACGACGAAGCCGAGGCCGAAGGCCACGGCGAGGAAAGCAAACACCCATTTCGCCCGGCGTCGCAGCCGGGGGAAGAACATCAGGTCTTCGGGTGTGCTAGTGGCTCTGCGCTTAGCATGCATGCGCGCGCGGCGGCGGCGCTGCGTCGAAGCTCGAGCCAATCGAATCCTCCTCTCTCGTATCGCGGCTCGCCGTTCACGACGGTGAGCAGCACTCGGTCCGGCGAGCCGCCGAAGACGACGGCCACAGCGGGATCTTCCCACGGCAGGTACGGCGACCCGGCCAGCGAGACGACGGTGAGGTCGGCGCGCTTTCCGGGCACGAGCGACCCGATCTCTTCGTCGAGGCCGAGCGTGCTCGCGGACCCAAGAGTAGCGAGGGCGAGAACGTCGTTTGCGGAGAGCGCCTCGGGGCTCCCGGCGCGGGCCCGGGCGGTGTAGACGGCCGTCCTCATCTCCTCGAAGAAGTCGAAGGACGGCGTCGAGGCGGGACTGTCCGTGCCGAGGCCGACCCGGATGCCGGCGTCGAGGAGCTCGCGCAACGGCGCGATGCCGCAGCCGAGGATCGCGTTCGAGCGGGGGCAGTGCGCCACTGCCACGTCGTGCTCGGCGAGGAGCGCGATCTCGTCGGCGTCCACCTTGACGCAGTGGGCGGCGAGGGTGGTTTGCCTCAGGAGTCCCTCGCGCGCGAGATACCGGACTGGGCGTCAGCCCGGGGGACGGGATCTCGGTGATCGCGGCGATCGGCCCGGTTCCCGAGAGCATGTACTGGACCTCGTCGTCCGACTCGGCGACGTGCGTGACGACCGGGACGGCGCCGTCGCGGTACGCCTCGCGGTAGAGGTCGGCCGAGGCGGAGTACGGCGCGTGCGGCGAGAGGCCGACGCGGATCGAGTCGCGCTCGAAAGCGCTTCGCTTCGCCTCGGCCTCCTCGAGCTGGTCCAGGTCGGCGCCGAACAGCTCGAGGCAGACGATGCCGCGGAGGCCGAGCTCGCCGGCCACGAATGCCGCTGCGCCGCTGAAGCTGGCGTCGGCGATCGTCGTGATGCCGGAGCGCAGGCACTCCGCCGCGCCGAGACGCGCGATCGCGACGTACTCCTCCCACGCGATTCGCCCCTTGCGCTCGATGTGGAGGCGAATCCAGGGGCCGAACGCGAGCCCGTCTCCGAAGCCGCCGTACACGGCGTACTCGAGATGCGAGTGTGCGTTGACGAAGCCCGGCACGATCACGGCGTCGTCGAAGCGCGTCCCCTCGCCGAGCTCGTCGCTCGTCCCGACGGCTGCGAGGCGATCGTTCTCGACCGCGACGGCGCCGTCCTCGATGGGGTCGCCCTCGATCGGGAGGACCCAGTCGGCCGAGTAGACGTTCACGACGAGTCGGAACCGGCGTACGCCTCGCGTTGCGCAGCGAGCGCGCGCGCCCAGCGCCGCTCGAAGAACACCGACGCCCAGATCGAGAGCTCGAACAGGATGAGGAGCGGAATCGTCTCGAACGCGAGCGAGATCGGGTCGACGGTCGGCAAGAGAGCGGCGATCACCACGCAGAGCGCGATGCCGATACGGCGGTTTCTCCGCAGAGTGCCCGACGTGATCACGCCGAGCCGGACGAGCGCGAGTATGAAGATCGGAAGCTGGAAGATGAGCGACATGGCCAGCAGCGCGAAGGTCACGAACGAGAGGTAGTAGCTCGCGCGTATCTGGATGTCGTAGAGCTGCTCGTCGTAGGTCGTCAGGAACTGGAGGGCTTTCGGAAGGAGCACGAAGTACCCGAAGGCGAGGCCGGCGCCGAGCAGGACGGTCGCGACGAGCACGAACGCCGCCACGATTCGCTGCGAGTGCTCTTCGAACGCGGGTGCGAGGAAGCTCCAGATCTGCCAGAGGATGACCGGCAGAGCGATCAGGAAGCCCGCGGCGAGGCTGACCTTGAACGAGGTGAAGAACGGCTCGGTGACCCCGAACGTGACGAGCTCCTTGCCTTCCGGCAGGGGCTCGATCAGCCAGCCGATGATCCGTTCGTGAAACGGGAACGCGATCGCGAAGCCGCCGGCGAGGGCGAGCAGCGAGACGATGAGCCGCGTCCGCAGCTCGTCGAGGTGCTCGACGAGGGTGACGCTCTCCGCGTGTTGGAGGCGACGCGGCAGCCGGGCCATCGGCCGCCCGCCTTAGCTCGAGACGCGCTCGGTCTCGGAGGGCTTCGTGGTGGAGGGGGCCGGGCTCGCCGGCGGCGGGGTCAGCTCGGCGCGCTCGTCGTCGTCCTTGCCCGTGACGGCGTCCTTGAACTCACGCATGCCGCGCCCGAGCGACTTGCCCATCTCCGGCAGTCGCTTCGCTCCGAAGAGGAGCAGCAAGACGACCAGAATGATGAGGATTTCCCAGATGCTGAGCGGGCCGGGCATGTGCCGAGAATAGCACGCGGCCCTCGCCGGAACGGCCCAGACAAGTCGGTACACTGAGTGTCACGAGCGGCCCACGCGAGCCGTGAAACCACCTAGTGAGGGGCTGTTACAAACTTTGGCTTTGCTCGAGATCAGGAACCTGCACGTCGCAGTCGCCGACCAGGAGATCGTCCGGGGCGTCGACCTCTCCGTCGACACGAACCAGGTGCACGCGATCATGGGCCCGAACGGATCCGGCAAGAGCACCCTCGCCTACGCGCTCATGGGCCACCCCGGCTACGAGATCACCGAGGGCGAGATCCTGTTCGACGGTGAGAACCTCGTCGAGCTCGAGGCGGACGAGCGCGCGCAGCGCGGCCTCTTCCTCGCCTTCCAGTACCCACACGCCGTCCCCGGTGTGACCGTCACGAGCTTCCTGCGCTCGGCCGTCAACGCGATTCGCAAGGCGCGCAACGGCGGCGAGGACGATCCGGTCAAGATCCCCGAATTCCGCAAGGACGTGATGGCGGCGATGGAGATGCTTCGCATCCCGAAGGACCTGGCCGGCCGCTACCTCAACGACGGCTTCTCCGGCGGCGAGAAGAAGCGGGTCGAGATCCTGCAGATGGCAATGCTCAAGCCGCGCATCGCGATCCTCGACGAGACCGACTCGGGCCTCGACATCGACGCCCTCAAGATCGTGGCGGGCGGTGTCCGCCAGCTCGTCGGGCCCGACATGGGCGCGCTCGTGATCACGCACTACCAGCGCATCCTCGACTACGTGAAGCCCGACTTCGTGCACGTGTTCGTCGACGGGGGTATCGTGGCCGAAGGCGGTCCCGAGCTCGCCAAGACACTCGAAGCGGAGGGCTACGAGGCTTTCATACCCGCCCCAGTTGGAGGTGGTACCTAATCGCCACGAGTGAAACCCAGGTCGTCGCCGAGATCGGCAGCGATTACAAGTACGGGTTCAGCGACCCCGAGAACTACGTCTTCAAGTCGAAGCGGGGTCTCTCCCCGGAGATCGTCAAGGAGATCTCGGACCACAAGAGCGAGCCCGAGTGGATGAGGAAGTTCCGCCTGAAGTCACTCGATTACTTCCGCGGGCGGCCGCTGCCGCAGTGGGGCGGCAACCTCAACCAGATCGACTTCGAGAACATCTACTACTACATCAAGCCCACCGAGAAGCAGGCGAAGTCGTGGGAGGACCTTCCGCCCGACATCAAGCAGACGTGGGACCGTCTCGGCATTCCCGAGGCGGAACGCAAGTTCCTCGCCGGCGTCGGCGCGCAGTACGAGTCCGAGGTCGTCTACCACAAGCTCAAGGAGGAGCTCGAGAACCAGGGCGTGCTCTTCCTCGACATGGACTCGGCCCTCCGCGATCACGAGGACATGGTGCGCGAGTACTTCGGGACGATCATCCCGCAGAACGACAACAAGTTCGCCGCTCTCAACTCGGCCGTCTGGTCGGGCGGCTCGTTCATCTACGTGCCGCCGGGCGTCAAGGTCGACATGCCGCTCCAGGCCTACTTCCGCATCAACGCGGAGAACATGGGCCAGTTCGAGCGCACGCTCATCATCGTCGACGAGGGCGCCTACGTTCACTACGTCGAGGGCTGCACCGCGCCGATCTACACGACCGACTCGCTCCACTCGGCCGTCGTCGAGATCATCGTCAAGCCGGGCGCGCGCTGCCGCTACACGACCATTCAGAACTGGTCGCAGAACGTCTACAACCTCGTGACGAAGCGCGCGGTCGCGCACGAGAACGCCACCATGGAGTGGGTCGACGGGAACCTCGGCTCGAAGCTGACCATGAAGTACCCGGCCATCTGGCTGATGGGCGAGGGGGCGCACGGCGAGGTGCTCTCGATCGCGTTCGCCGGCGACGGCCAGCATCAGGACGCGGGCGGCAAGGCCGTCCACGTCGCGCCCCACACGAGCTCGACGATCACCTCGAAGTCGATCTCGAAGGACGGCGGCCGCTCGAGCTACCGCGGCCTGCTCGAGGTCGCCAAGGGCGCCGTCGGCTCGCGCTCGAAGGTGGTCTGCGACGCGCTCATCCTCGACGACGAGTCGCGTACCGATACGTACCCGTACATCCGGATCGACGAGAACGACGTCGACGTCGGCCACGAGGCGACCGTCTCGAAGATCGGCGAGGAGCAGCTCTTCTACCTGATGAGCCGCGGGCTCACCGAGGCCGAGGCCGCCGCCATGATCGTGTCGGGCTTCGTCGAGCCGATCACGAAGGAGCTCCCGCTCGAGTACGCGGTCGAGATGAACCGTCTCATCCAGCTCCAGATGGAAGGGTCGGTTGGCTAGAACGGCCGAGGTGGAACCGGTTTCCGGAGAGGCCCTGCGGGGCCTTTCTCGTGAGGAGGCGCAGGCGCGCTACCAGGCGCTGCCGCTTCCCGACACGTCCATGGAGGCCTGGCGCTTCACGGACCTGCGCGGCTTCGACCCCGACGCCTTTAGCTACCATGTCAGAGCCAGGCACGGGGACAGGTCCGAAGGAGTCGATGATCGACATCGACGTGGCCGGGCTCGCCTACGTCGGCGAGGGCGGCCTCGAGATCGAGAGCGCTCCGGAGGGCGTGACGTTCGAGCCGCTCGTGAGCCATCCGATGCTCGGCGAGCTCGTCGGAGAGGACGAGAAGTTCGCCGCTCACAACGCCGCGGAATGGCGCAGCGGGCTCCTCGTCCGCGTGGGCCGCGGCGTCGAGCTCGAGAAGCCGCTCTACGTCCGCATCACGAACTCCGTCGACGGCGGCGCCCTCTTCTGGCGCCTGCTCGTCGTCGCCGAGCAGGGGAGCCGCTTCTCGCTGATCGAGGAGTACTCCTCGGCCGACCAGGAGCTGGCCGGCTACACGAACGCGGCGGCTGAGGTCTTCGTCGAGCAGGGCGCCAAGCTCGAGTACGTGTCGATCCAGAATCTGTCGCCCGAGACGTGGCACTTCGCCTCCCACCGCGCGCGCGTCGGGCGTGACGCCGAGCTCGACTGGGTCGCAGGCGGCTTCGGCTCCAAGAAGGGCAAGACCCGGATCGAGAACGACCTCGCCGGGCAGGGCGCGACGTCGCGCGTGACCGGCTGCTACTTCGCGGACGGGTCGCAGCAGCTCGACTACGACACGCTCCAGAAGCACCTGGCGCCGAACACGACCTCCGACTTCGCGTTCAAGGGCGTCCTCCGCGACCGAGGCGCGCGCGGTGTGGCGCGGGATGATCCGGGTCGCCAAGGACGCGCAGAAGACGAACGCCTACCAAGAGAACCGCAACCTGCTGCTCTCGCCGCGGGCGCACGCCGACTCGATCCCCGGCCTCGAGATCGAGGCCAACGACGTCCGCTGCACGCACGGCGCGACGGTCAGCCAGGTCAACCGCGACGAGCTCTTCTACTGCATGGCGCGCGGGCTCTCGCGCTCCGAGGCCGAGCTGCTGATCGTGCGCGGCTTCTACCAGGAGATCTTCGATCGCATCGAGCTCGCGCCGGTGCGCGACGCGCTCCAGACGGTTCTCGAGGCGCGCATCGTCTCCTGATGAGCGGCTGCTGCGTTCCGCGCGGCTACGACAAGCTCTTCGGCGAACGCACGGCTAAGCGCGACCTCAGGCGCTACCGGCGCCGCGGGCTGGACGGGACCGCCGAGGCGCTCGTCGACTTCCTGCGCAGGCGCGGAGTCGGAGGACTGAGAATTCTCGAGATCGGGGGCGGCGTCGGAGCGCTCGAGGCCGACCTCCTGCAAATGGGCGCCGCGCATGCGGTCAACGTCGAGATGTCGCCGGCCTACGAGCCGTATGCGCGCGAGCTGTGGCGCGAGAGCGGCGTGGAGGAGCGCGCCGAGTATCGCGTGGGCGACGTGACGAAAAACGGCGTCCCGTCTGCGGACGCGGTCGTGATGCACAAGGTGGTCTGCTGCTACCCGGACGCCGACGCGCTCGTCGACGCGGCCGCGGTGCGTACGGGGCGCTACCTCGTGATGAGCTTCCCGCGCGAGCGACGGCTGACTCGCATCGGCTTCGGAGGGTTGAACGTGCTCGCGCGCATCCTCCGCTGGGAGTACCGAAGCTTCATCCACCCGGTGAGCACGATCTCGCGGGCGGCGGAGCGTCACGAGCTCCGCCTCGTGCACTCCGACCGCGGCCTCGTGTGGCAGATAGCGGCCTATGAACGCTCGGTACGATAGATCTGTGGCGGTTCCGTCCTCGACGAAGCTCGATGCGCCCAGGCTCCGTGCCGATTTTCCGGCGTTCGCGGAGGAGATGCACGGACGCCCGCTTGCGTACCTGGACTCGGCGTCCTCGACGCAGAAGCCCCGCCAGGTGCTCGACACGATGCGCGACTTCTACGAGACGTCCTACGCGAACGTCCATCGTGGGGTCTACACGCTGGCGGTCCGCGCCGACGAGCGCTACGAAGCGGCGCGCGAGATCGTTCGAGCGTTCCTGAACGCGTCCTCGACGCGCGAGATCATCTTCACGAAAGGCGCGACGGAGGGCCTCAACCTCGTCGCCTACGCCTGGGGTCTCGGCAACCTCGTTCCCGGCGACGTCGTCCTCGTGACGGAGCTCGATCACCACTCGAACTTCGTCCCTTGGCAGTTCATCGCGCAGAGGACGGGTGCCTCGTTCCGCGTGCTTCCGATCGATGACGCAGGCGAGTTGCAGCTCGACGAGCTCGACGAGATCGCACGCTCCGGCCAGGTCAAGGTCGTCGCCTGCAACCTCGTCTCCAACACGCTGGGAACGATCAACCCGGTCGAGACCCTGAGCGAATGGGCCCACGAGCAAGGCGCCATCGTCGTCGTCGACGGCGCGCAGGCCGCGCCCCACGTTCCGGTGGACGTGCAGACGCTCGGTTGCGACTTCTTCGCCTTTTCCTCCCACAAGCTCTGCGGGCCAACCGGCGTCGGCGCTCTCTGGGGGCGGCGCGAGCTGCTCGAGTCGATGCCGCCGTTCAACCTCGGTGGCTCGATGATCCGCTCGGTTTCCGCGGAGAAGACCGTCTGGAACGAGCTTCCCTACAAGTTCGAGGCCGGCACGCCGCCGATCGCCGAGGCCGTCGGCATGGGCGAGGCGCTCGCCTACATCTCGGACGCCGGGCTCGACGCCATCGCCCGCCACGAGCATGAGCTACTCGACCACGCACTCGAGCGTCTCCAGGAGGTTCCGGGCATCACGCTGTACGGCCCGCCTGCCGAGCGCCGGGCCGGCATCGTCTCGTTCAACGTCGACGGCGTCCATCCGCACGATGTTGCGCAGGTGCTCGACTGGGAGGGAGTCGCCGTGCGGGCCGGCCACCACTGCACCCAGCCCTTGATGACGCGGCTCGGCGTCGCCGCGACGACCCGCGCGAGCTTCTACCTGTACACGCTTCCCGAGGAGATCGACCGCCTCGTCGACGGCGTCAACACCGTGCGCCGCAAGTTTGGATGAGGCTCGCGTGAACGCCTTCGACGAGCTCTATAGAGACAACATCCTCGATCACTACAAGAACCCTCGCAGCCACGGGGAGATCGAGCCGGCCGACGCGCAGGCAGAGGGCATGAACCCGCTGTGCGGCGACGAGGTGACGATCTCGGTGGCGCTCGACGGCGACACGATCGAGGACGTCAAGTTCAGAGGGCGCGGTTGCGCCATCAGCCAGGCGGCCACGTCGATGCTGATGGAGATGGTGAAGGGCCGAAGCGCAGCCCAGGTCGCCGACATGTCGCGTCACGAGCTTCTCGAGGAGGTCGGGATCCCGCTCACCCCGGTGCGGCTGAAGTGCGCGCTGCTCGGCCTCGGCGTTCTCAAGGTGGCGCTCCACCGCGCGCGCGGGACGCCGCTGCCCGAGGAATGGGCCGGCATCGACGACCTCGAGTTCACATAGGAGGGTTTGGCGGATGTTGCTCGTCGCAGGGGAGTTCTGGGCGTCGCGAGGCAAGGACGCAGGGAGCGCTCGTACTGGTCTTAAGTCGGGTGCGACCGAGGACAGCCTCGCGGCGATCCAGGGCGGCCCTGCGGCTCAGCCCACATTCGTCAAGCCCTCCTAACAGGCGGATGCCGGCGCTGACCGTCTGCCCGGTCGAGGAGCTTCCGCCGGGCCAGGTGAAGATCGTGCGCGCGGGCGAGCTGGCGATCGGCGTCTACAACCTGGACGGCGAGTTCTACGCGATCGAGGACCGCTGCTCGCATGATGACGGCCCGCTTGCCGAGGGGGACTTCGAGCCCGACGAGGGCGTGGCGATCTGCCCGCGGCACGGATCACGCTTCGACGTGAGGACGGGACGGCCGTTGACCCTGCCCGCCTATCTCCCCGTCGACACCTTCGTGGTGACGGTCGAGGACGGCGTCGTGCGCGTCGAGGTCTAAGTCATGCTCGATGAGCGCGTGCGGGCCGTACTCGCGCGCTTGGAAGCCGAGGACGCCGACGAGCGGGCCCGCGGGCTGCCGCCCGAGCAGCGGGGCCGTGCCGTTGCGCCGACGACCGGTCGCTTTCTCTTCTCGCTCGTTGCTCCGCAGACCGACTGCGAGGTGCTCGAAATCGGCGGCGGCCGCGGCTACTCGAGCATCTGGCTCGGCGCCGGCGCGCGGTATTTTGGCGGCCGCGTGCTGTCCCTCGAGCGGGACCCGGCGACGGCGGCCCGCTGGCGCGAGAACGTGCGCGAGGCCGACCTCGAGAGCTGGGCCGACCTCGTCGAGGGCGATGCGCTCGAGGTTCTCCCGGGGATCGACGACGTCTTCGACCTCGTCTTCCTCGACGCCGCCAAGCCCGAGTACGAGGCCTATTTTGGGCTCGCACGGGAGCGCGTCGAGCCCGGCGGCCTGATCGTTGCGGACAACGTCCTCTCCCATCCTGATGAGCTCGGTCCCTACAGCAGGGCCCGCCAGGCCGACCCGGGACTGCTCAGCGTCACCGTCCCGCTCGACCGCGGTCTCGAGCTTTCAGTCGTTCTTACGGACTCGCTATAGTCGAACGACCACGGAAAGGAGGTGGTCCGATCTTGATTACAGACTGTTCGGGCAGTGGAGGTTGTCGCAGGTAGGGGCGTGTCCCCAGGACCTACGGGGAATCGCCTAGCCAGCGTGGGGGACACCCAGCGCCCCTGCTAATCCAGGCGACTTGACCGGCGGGGGCCGCGATCCTTGGTGATCCGGCCCCCGTTCTGTTTCTCGGGGACGATCAGGCGGCGACTGCTCGGCGCAGTTGCTCGTCGAGGCTGATGGGCTGGATCCCGAACGTGGCGACCGCCGGCCCGATGTCAGTGACGTTGTCCTCGAACTCGAGCATCGTGACCGCGTCGCGCGAGAGCGGGAAGTCGCCCGGCAGCTTCTCGACGACGGCCGCCCCGGCCCGCACGAGCCCGTACGGCATGTGGATCTTCCTGCGTCTCTTGCCCAGCACCCGCCGGATCCGCTCGTAGAGCTCGTCCCACGTGACGACGTCGGGACCGGCGACCTCGAACGTGCGGTTGACGGTCTCCGGAAGCGAGAACGACTTGGCGAAGTACGCCGCGACGTCGTCGACCCAGATCGGCTGCAAGCGCCGCTTTCCGTCGCCGATGACTGTGACGACGGGCGACCAGCGCACCTGGCGGATGTAGATGGGCAGGGAGCCGCCGTCTCCGCCGAACACGAAGCTCGGTCGGAAGATCGTGTAGTCGAGGCCTGAGGACTGCACCGTCTGCTCCTCGTCCCACTTCGCGTGGAAGTAGGGCGTCAGGTCCTTGCTGCGTTCGCCGACCCCGAGGGCGCTCATGAGCACGAACCGCTTGACGCCGGCGTCCTTCGCCGCGGCGACGAGGTCGCGCGTTCCCTGGATCATCACGCGCTGGAAGTCCTCGCGGCTGCCCGAGATGATCGCCACGAGGTCGATGACGGCCTCGCACCCGGCCACGGCCCGCCGCAAGCTGTCCGCGTCGGTCATGTCGCCCTCGGCGACCTGGCAGCCCCAGGCGGCGACCGTCTCCGCATCCTTCGGATCGCGAGCCAGCACGCGCACCGGGCGATCCTCCGCGCGCAGCGCATGCACGATCTTCATCCCGACGAACCCCGTGCCTCCAGTAACCAGGATCACTCGA
Source organism: uncultured Actinomycetes bacterium (assembly GCA_963747715.1). Lineage (GTDB taxonomy): Bacteria > Actinomycetota > Thermoleophilia > Gaiellales > Gaiellaceae > CAVVGB01. Next base: position 145,976 of record CAVVGB010000008.1, on the reverse strand, counting down.
AATTTTTCCAGTACCGACTGGGGGTCGGGCCCGACTGACCCTGGTACTTGGAGCCGAGCGCGTCGCTGCCGTACGGCTCCTCGGCTGGCTCCGACAGCTGCACGAACGAGAGCTGCCCGATTCGCATCCCGACGTAGATCGTGATCGGAAGGTTGGCGACGTTCGAAAGCTCGAGAGTGACGTGCCCGTCCCAGCCCGGGTCGATGAAGCCGGCGGTGGAATGGATGAGCAGGCCGAGGCGCCCGAGCGAGCTCTTGCCCTCCAGCCGCGCGACGAGATCGTCGGGCAGCGTGATGCGCTCGAGCGTCGAGCCGAGCACGAACTCGCCCGGGTGCAGGATGAAGGGCCTCGAGTTGACCTCGACGAGCTCGGTGAGGTCGTCCATCGGCTCCTTGACGTCGATGAAGGGGTGCCGCGAGTTGTGGAAGACGCGGAAGTAGCGGTCGACTCTGACGTCGACGCTCGACGGCTGGACGAGGGTCTCGTCGAACGGATCGATGCCGATGTGTCCCTCGCCCACGAGGCGTCGAATGGTGCGGTCGGAGAGAACCATGGCGAGGGTCAATCTATAAGCTCCTCGGCCATGGCCACGACCAGGACCATCGAGCTCAGAACCGAGATTCCAGGCCCCCGCAGCCGCGAGATCCTCGAGCGGAAAGAGCGTGTGATCGCCGAGCCGCTGTCCATCTACCGCGAGCTCGTCGTGGCCGAGGGCCGCGGCGCGACGCTCACCGACGTGGACGGCAACACGTTCATCGACTTCGCCGGCGGCGTCGGCTGCCTGAACGTCGGCCACTCGAACCCGCGGGTCGTCGAGGCGATCCAGGAACAGGCCGGGCGCTTCACCCACACCGACTTCACGATCATCCCCTATGAGAACTACGTCGCTCTCGCCGAGCGGCTCGCGGCGCTCGCGCCCATCGCGGGCGAGACGCGAACCGGGTTCTTCAACTCGGGGGCCGAGGCGATCGAGAACGCGATCAAGTTCGCGCGCTCGCACACCGGCCGTTCGGCGGTCATCGGCTTCGAGGGCGGCTTCCACGGACGGACGCTGCTCGCTCTCAGCCTCACATCGAAGACGCACCCGTACAAGGCCGGCCTCGGCCCGTTCGCTCCGGAGATCTACCGGGTGCCGTTCAACGATCTCGACGCCGTCGAGCGCGCCTTCAAGACGCAGGTCGCGGTCGAGGAGGTCGCGGCGATCGTGTTCGAGCCGGTACAGGGCGAGAGCGGCTTCATCGTCGCGGAGCGCGAGTTCGTCGAAGGCCTCCGAAGGATCTGTGACGAGAACGGCATCGTCCTGGTCGCCGACGAGGTTCAGACGGGGGTCTGTCGCACGGGACGGTTCTTCGCCATCGAGCACTTCGGGATCGAGCCGGACCTCGTCGTCTTCGCCAAGTCGATCGCCGCGGGCCTGCCGCTCTCAGGTGTGCTGGGCCGCGCGGAGATCATGGATGCTCCGGGCGACAGCGCCGTCGGGGGCACGTACGTCGGCAATCCTGTCGCGATTGCAGCCGCGCACGCCGTGCTCGACGTCGTCGAGGAGGAGCGCCTGTCGGAGCGCGCGGAGGCGATCGGCGAGCGAATCCGCGCGGCGATGGAGCGCTGGCGCGAGGGTCACGATGCGGTCACTGACGTGCGGGGCCTGGGTGCGATGCTTGCGATCGAACTTCGACGGAACGGTGAGCCGGACGCCGACCTCGCCACCGCCGTCGCCGATGCGGCCGCGGCGAAGGGATTGCTTCTCCTGAAGGCCGGGATTCACGGCAACTGCATCCGCGTCCTCGTTCCGCTCGTGATCTCGGACGCCGAGCTCGACGAGGCCCTCGCGGTCTGGGAAGAAGCGCTCGACGAAGTCCGTTGATCGGCAGCGTCGTCGCCGATCGGTACGAAGTCCAGGAACTCCTCGGTAGCGGCGGTATGGCGAGCGTCTACCGAGCGCACGACAAGCTCCTCGAGCGCTCCGTCGCTCTCAAGATCCTGCACGACCACTTCTCCCGCGACCCGGAATACGTCGAGCGCTTTCGCCGGGAGGCCCGGTCCATCGCCCGCGTCTCGCATCCCCACATCGTCACCGTCATCGACCGCGGGACGTACGAGGGGCAGGAGTACATCGTCTTCGAGTACGTCCGCGGCGAGACGCTCAAGGACCTCGTCAAGCGCAACGGCCCGCTGCCGGTCGGCGAGGCTCTCGCTTTCGTCCATCAGGTGGCGCGCGCGCTTGCGTTCGCGCACGACCAGGGAATCGTCCACCGCGACGTGAAGCCGCACAACGTGCTCGTCGACGACGAGCGCGGCGCCAAGGTGACGGACTTCGGGCTCGCGCGCTCGCTCGAGCTCGACCAGGACATCACGCAGACGGGAACCGTCATGGGGACGTCCGACTACATCTCGCCTGAGCAGGCGAGCGGGCAGCCGGCGAACGAGCGCTCAGACCAGTACGCGCTCGGCGTGCTTCTCTACGAGTTGCTCGCGGGCGAGGTTCCGTTCCCGGCCGACGGCGACATGGCGGCGGCTGTGCGGCATCTCCAGGATCCCGTGCCGTCGATCCGGGAGCGGCGCCGCGACGTCTCGCCCAAGGTCGACGAGCTGATCCAGCGGGCGATGGCGAAGCGACCGGAGGACCGCTTTCCCACGACCGCGGCGCTCGTCGCCGCGCTCGAGGCGTGTCTGGCCGAAGAGGGCGACGCGGGGCCGCCAGACCGTGCTCAGACGCAGGTCGTCCGCACGGCAGGGAGGCCGCGTCAGCGGCGTCCACCCCGGCGGAGGCGGGCGTGGTTTCCGTTGCTGCTCGGCGTGCTGGTCATCGCCGCCGGAGCCGCCGTGCTCGGCTACATCGTCACGACTCAGGTCACGGAGGGCGACTCGGGCGGGCCGGTGGGGCTCGAGGCCGTGTCCGACTTCGACCCGGAAGGAGGGGACGGCGAGCACCCGGAGGCCGTTCCGGCGGCGACCGACGGTGACGTGAACACCTTCTGGACGACGGAGACGTACAACAGCTTCAGCAAGTCCGGGGTCGGCATCGTCCTCGACGCCGGTCGCCCGGTCGACCTCGACCGGATCGAGGTCGTCACGGATCAACCCGGCTTCACCGCGCTCATCAGGGCAGGCGATCGTCCGGACGGCGGCTTCGTCGACGTCTCGGAGGAGCAGACGGCCAACAACCGGACGGTGTTCAGGCTCGAGGGAAGCGAGGAGCATCGCTACTACGTCGTCTGGATCACGGATCCGAACGGCACCGCGCACGTGAACGAAGTCCGCGCCGACTGAGCTTCCTTCGGGCGCTCCATCTCGGCGCGCTGTGCTCGTTCGCGTTCGCGCAGCCGCTCTTCGACCTGCTCGGACGCAACGCCGAGTTCTTCGCGGCGCGTGACTCGACGAGCTGGGACATCATTCTGTTCTCGCTCGCGATCGTTCTCGTGCCGCCTGCGGTGCTGCTGGCCGTCGAGGCGCTCATGTCGTGGGCGGACGACAGGGCCGGTGCAGTCGTGCACGCGACGTTCGTCGGAGTGCTCGTCGCGATCGTCGTCCTTCAGGCTCTGAGGCGCACGGCCGATCCGCGGGCCGTGCCGGCGCTCGCGGGAGCCCTCGCACTCGGTGCTCTCGCCGCCTATGCGTACACACGGGTCGATCACGTGCGCTCGTTCCTCACGGTGCTCGCACCCGCGCCGCTCGTCTTCCTCGTCCTCTTCCTCTTCGCCTCACCGGTGAGCGAGTTCGTGCTGCCGGACGAGGCGGAGGCCCGGGCCGCGAGCACCTCGTCGGACACGCCGGTCGTCGTTCTCGTCTTCGACGAGCTCACCTCGACGTCGCTCCTCGACGAGCGCATGGAGGTCGACGCGGAGCGCTATCCGAACTTCGCTGCTCTCACGGAGGACTCGACCTGGTTTCGCAACGCGGCGACGGTCGACGCGTGGACGGTCAACGCGGTGCCGACGATCCTCACGGGGGTGTATCCGGAGCACGGGCGTCTGCCCATCCATTCCGAGCACCCAAACAATCTGTTCACGCTCCTCGCCGACTCTCACGACCTGCACGTCGCGGAGTCGCTGACCAGGCTTTGCCCACGCGATCTCTGCCCGCGTCCGGAGGAGGCGTTCGGCGGCCGGATGAGAAGCCTCTTCTCCGACGCCGGCGTCGTTTACCTCCACCGCACACTGCCGCCGGACCTCCGGGACGGTCTGCCGTCGGTGACCGGAACGTGGGGCGCCTTTCTCGAGGACGTGGCGGAGCAGAACCGACGACGCCTCGACGTCTTCCGCTCGTTTCTCTTTTCGCTCGAGCCGGGCAGCCGACCGCTGCTCGCCTACGTTCACCTGACGTATCCCCACTTCCCGTGGCAGTTCCTGCCCTCGGGCAAGCGATACGACGGCAACGGAGGCAGGATCCCCGGCTTCGAGGGGACGGCGTGGGGGGACGACGAGTTTCTCGTCGCGCAGGCGCAGCAGCGCTATTTGCTCCAACTCGGCTTCGCTGATCAGCTCGTCGGCCAGTTGGTCGCGCGCCTGCGCTCGATTGGGCTCTACGAGCGTGCCCTCTTCATCGTCCTCGCCGACCACGGCGTCAGCTTCCGGCCCGGGGACCGCCGGCGTGCGCTCAGCGAGACGAACCTCGAGGACATCGCTTTCGTCCCGCTCTTCGTCAAGACACCAGGCCAGCAGGCCGGGCGCACGAACGACGCCGCGGTGCAGACCGTGGACGTTCTGCCGACCATCGCGGACGTGCTCGGGGTGGACGTTCCCTGGAAGGTCGACGGCGCGCCGTTGCTGCAGCCGCGCGCGCGTGAGCGGTATGTCCTCGTCGGCGACCGGGAGACCTTCAGACCGGATGTCGATGAGTTGCTCGCACGGCGCGCGACGGTCGTTCGCGAGCAGACGTCACTGTTCGAAATCGGACCCAACTCCGACTTGCTCGGGCGCAGGGTGAGCGAGCTCGACGTAGCCCAGGCGGCCGGCGTCTCGGCCCAGATCCAGCAGGCGGGTCAGCTACGCGCGGTCGACCTCGATGCCGCGTACGTACCTGTTCGGCTGACTGGCGGAATCGACGGCGGCACGGGCCCGCGCGACCTCGCTGTCGCGGTCAACGGCCGCATTGAGGCGGTCGCGCGGAGCTACGTCGCTGAGGGAGAGGAGCGCGTGTCCGTCCTCTTCCCCGAGTCGGCGCTGCGGCAGGGTGCGAACGACGTGCGGATCTACTGGGTGAGCGGGGCGGAGCTGCGCGAGATCTGGTCGAGCTCTTGATCGGCCGAAATCCTCGGCTGCGCCGCGATTTCGACCGACGAAAAAAGCCTCCGATCTCGATACTTCCGGCCCGGACCTGTCCGACCCCTATGTCCGTCAGTAGCGCAGCTGCGCGCGCCGGTCGCGGCGCTCGAGGGCCAGCTGGACGAGCCGGTCGAGGAGCTCCGCGTACGGGATCCCGGAGGCTTCGAAAAGCTTTGCGTACACGCTCGTCGACGTGAAGCCGGGGATGGTGTTGAGTTCGTTGACCAGCACCTCGCCGTCGTCGCGCACGAAGAAGTCCACGCGCGCCATCCCTTCGCACTCGCTCGCGATGAACGAGGCGACCGACAGCTCCTGCACGCGCGCGATCGCAGTCTCGTCGATGCGCGGCGGCACAACCAGGTCCATGCCGCCCTCGTCGTACTTGGCAGAGTAGTCGTACCAGTCGCTCACGAGCGGCACGATCTCGCCGGGGATGGATGCGATGGGCTCCTCGTTGCCGAGCACGCTGCACTCGACCTCGACGCCGGCCACGTGCTCCTCGATGAGGATCTTCTCGTCGTGCGCGAACGCCAGCTCGAGCGCCTGCCGGAACTCGTCTGCGTTGTTGGCGATCGAGATGCCGACGCTCGAGCCGAGGCGCGCCGGCTTGACGACGACGGGGAACCCGAAGGGGCTTTCCGCCACCGCGCGATCCCAGCGCCGCAAGGTCACGCTGGGGACGACGGGGATGTCCTTCGCGCGCATGACCGCTTTGAAGAGGTCCTTGTCCATGCACACGGCCGACGCGGCGACACCCGCACCCACGTAGGCGACCCCGGCGAGCTCGAGCAGCCCCTGCACCGTGCCGTCCTCGCCGAAAGGCCCGTGCAGGACTGGAAAAACCACGTCGACGTCGCGCAGCGCCTCGGGCTTCCCGGCGACGGGAACCGGCAGCGAGCCGTTGCCCTTGTCGAGCTGAGCCTGCCCGCCGGTGAGCTCCCAGCGTCCGTCGCGGTGGATGTCGATCGCGCGGACGTCGTAGCGCTCGGGGTCGAGCGCGTCGATGACGGAACGCGCCGACGCGAGGGAGATCTCGTGCTCGCTCGAGCGCCCGCCTTGGATGACCGCTACGCGGAGCCGCTCGGCCACGGTGCTACCCGCCGAACGACCCCACCGTGATCGTCACGATGCTGCCGGGCGGGGCCTGGCTCTCGGGCTCGGGATCCTGGTCGAGCACGATGCCGTCCTGGAGCGGGTCGTCCGTTGCCTGCTCCTCGACCTGAACTTCGAAGCCCGCGTCCTCGAGCTCCTCGGTGGCGCTGCTCTGGTCCTGCCCCTCCACGTTCGGAACCGTGACGGAGTCCGGCCCAGTCGAGATAACGATCTGCACCGTCGAGCCCTTCGACGCCTTCTCACCCGGTGCCGGCGTTTGCGAGATGACGAGGCCCTCCGGCGTCTCGTCCGACGGTGAGCTGAACGCCTGCACGTCGAAGCCCTTGCCCTGGAGCTCCGAGCGCGCGCTCGCCTCCGTCTGGTCGAGCACGTCGGGAACGGTCACCTGTTTCGCACCCTTGGAGACGTCGAGCGTGACCACGGTGCCTTCGACGACCGTTTCATCGGCAGCCGGCTCCTGTCCGACGACGCGGCCGGGTCGTTTGTTCGAGAAGACCTCCTGGCGTTCCCAGTCGAGGCCTGCGTCTCGCAACGTACGCACCGCCTCGTCGTAATCCATCCCGACGACATTGGGAACGACGGTTTGCCGCGGCCCGGTGGAGACGAAGATGGTCACCTCGCTTCCGGGCGCGACCTCGGCGCCGTCCCCGGGCTCCTGTCTCGCTACGAAGCCTTGTTCGACGTCCGGATCCGCGCCTCGCACCACATTCGGAACCAGTCCCGCCTCCTCGAGCTGGCTCACCGCGTTTGCCTCGCGCAGTCCTTCGACGAGAGGAACGGTGACGGTCGAGCTTTCGAGCTGGTCCTGGATCTGCGTGTACACGTACCAGCCGGCCAGCGCAGCAGCCGCGAGCAGCGCGAGCACGAGCAGCCACGGACCGAAACGGCGGCGCTTGGGCGGCGGCTCTTCGTAGCGCGGGTACGCGGGCGGGTAGGGCGGCCGGCGGGCCGGCGCCGTCGTTCGGGGACCGGTGACGCGCGTGGCGTCTTCCGACAGGATCTCCGTCGACGCACCAACCGGCGCGACCGTCATGAGCGCGGTCGCCGCCTCCGAGGTCTCCATCGAGAGCGGTAGCCCGGCCTCGACCCGTTCGAGGTCCTCGATGAACTCCTCGGCGCTCTGGTAGCGGTCTTCCGGAGCCTTCGCGAGCGCGCGCAGGACGATGTTGTCGACGTCCTCGGGAATCTCCGGCCTCAGCTTGGACGGCGGCTTCGGCCAGTCGTTCAGGTGCTTCATGGCGATCTCGATCGCGGAGTCCCCGGTGAATGGCACGCGGCCGGTCAGCATCTCGTACAGGACGATGCCCACGGAGTAGAGATCCGACGAGGCCGTCACCGGCGCGCCGCGCGCCTGCTCGGGCGAGAGGTACTGCGCGGTGCCCATGATCGAGCCGGCCTCCGTCATCTGCGAGGGCCCGTACCGCGCGATGCCGAAGTCGGTGACCTTGAGGCCCTGCTCGCCGATCAGCGTGTTGTGCGGCTTGATGTCGCGGTGGATGATCCCGTGGCGGTGCGCAAAGCGGAGCGCCTCGAGCGTCTGCCGCGCGTAGTGGATCGCGTCGGTGATCGGCAGAGGGCCGCGAGTCAGGACGAGCTCCTTGAGGCTGCGCCCCTCGATCACCTCCATGGCGATGTAGTACGTCCCCTCGGCCTCGCCCCGGTCGTAAATGGAGACGATGTTCGGATGCGAGAGGCTCGCCGCCGATTTCGCCTCCCGCCGGAAGCGCTCGATGAAGTCGTCGTCGTTGGCGTACCTGTCGTTCAGGATCTTGATCGCCACGCGCCGCCCGAGGTCCTCGTCCTCGGCGAGGTAGACGTTCGCCATCCCGCCCGAGCCGAGCTTGCGGACGATCCGGTAGCGGCCGTCGAAGAGCGTGTTGATCAGGGTGTCGGTGACTGCCATTCGGTCAGAGCCTAGGTATTTCTCTCCAGGAGCGCTGCGATGATGTCCCGGGCGATCGGAGCGGCCGTCGAGCCTCCCGTTCCATCCTGATTCGAGAGCGCGACGGCGACCGCGACACGCGGCTGCTGGGCCGGCGCAAAGGCGATGAACCAGGTGTCGTTCTCGTTGCTGCGGCCGGTCTCTGCGGTCCCCGTCTTGCCGGCGACGGCGACGCCGGGGATCTGGGCGGAAGTCCCCGTCCCGGACTGGACCACGCGGGTCATCATGGCGGTCAGCTCGGCTGCCGTTTGGGCGCTCATGGCCCGCTTCCAACGGTCGGACGTGAACTTGTCGATCACCTTCCCGTCGGGCGCGACGATACGGTCGACGAGCTTCGGCTCCATGACGTAGCCCTCGTTCGCGACGGACGCTGCGACGAGCGCCATCTGGAGCGGCGTCACGAGGAGGCGCTCCTGTCCGAAGGCCAGGCGCCCCGGGTCGACGGCGTTCGGATCCTCGGGATCGATCAGCTTCCCGCGCTGGTAGAGGCCGCTCGGCGCCTTCTCCTCCGACGGGAGCTCGACGGGCGGCTCCTCGTAGAAGCCGAAGCGCTTCATCTGCTCGATGATCGCCTGGGGACCGAGCTTCTTCCCGATCTCGCAGAAGACGGAGTTGATGGAGTTCTCGACCGCGTCTCCGAGATCGACCGTGCCGAAGACGCTCGGGCCGCTCTGGTCGGCGTAGTTGAAGACGCGCTTTCCGTACTCGATGCAGTAGCCGGGGTCGTTGAAGGTGCTCGACGGGTTGAAGCGCCCCGATTCGAGAGCCGCAGTCGCCGTGACGATCTTGAAGATCGAGCCGGGGATGAAGAGCCCCTGCGACGTCCGGTTGAGGAGCGGGGCGGCCGGCTGGCAGGGGCCGCCGATGCGCTCGATGCGGCTGAAGCGCCGCTCCGCGAGGTTCGGGTCGTACGTCGGTGCGGACGCCATCACGAGCACGCGTCCCGTCTCGGGCTCGACGGCGACGGCGCCGCCGCACTTGCCGGTCAGGTTCTGGACGGCGACGCGCTGCGCGCGCGCGTTCAGCGTCGTCACGATGTTGTTGCCGCGCTGCGTGATCCCGCGGAGCTTGTCGATCGTCCGGTCGACGATCGTGTTCAGGTTCGCGTTCGACGCAGTGAGCACGTCGTTCATCGACTTCTCGAGCCCCGTTCGGGAGCGCGCGACCGTCGAGTAGCCGACGGCGTGCGCCGCGAGCGTGCGCTGCGGGTACTGGCGCAGGTACCAGATGCGGCCGTCCGGCAGCTTGCGCTCGCGTACCGACGCGAGCACGGTGCGTCCGTTCGACGTGTAGATCGTGCCGCGCTTGATGGTCAGCTCGCGCACGATCTGGTTCGGGTTGCCGCGCCTCGCCTCGAGGTCGGGCGCCTTCCACAGCCAGTACGTCGTCATCGCGATGAGAGCGATGAAGAGGCCGGTGAGGACGAAGAAGAGGCGGCGGATCTGCGGGTTCACAGCTTTTCGCGGTTTACGTGGTTGGAGACCATGAGGAGCAGAGCGAGCAGGATGAAGTTCGCGACGATGCTCGACCCGCCGTAGGAGACGAAGGGGAGCGTGATTCCCGTGAGCGGGATGAGGCCGCTGACGCCGCCCATGATGATGAAGGCCTGGATCGCGAGCGTGGCCGTGAGGCCGGCTGCGAGGAGCTTCGAGAACCCGTCATCGGCGAGCATCGCGATGTGGAAGCCGCGATAGAGGAAGACGACGTACAGCAAGATCAATCCCGCGACGCCCGCCAGCCCGAGCTCCTGCGCGATCGCGGCGAAGATGAAGTCCGTCTCGAGGAAGGGGATGTACGAGCTGCCCTCGGGCGAGAGCAGGACGCCCTGCCCGAGGCCCGAGCCGAAGATGCCCCCGCTCGAGATGGCGAAGATCGACTGGGCGAGCTGGTAGCCGTCCGAGAAGATGTCGCACGCGGCGCTCATCCCCCACGAGCAGTCGCGCCAGATCGAGATGCGGTTTCCGAGATGCGCGGGCCCGATCTGGAACATTGCCCAGGCGCCGACCGCGAACAGGACAAGGCCGACGGCGACGTAGGGCCACCTCGCGGTGGCGATGTACAGCATGGCGAGGAAGATCGAGAAATAGAGGAGGCCTCCACCGAGGTCGTTCGTCTGGAGGAGCACGAGCATCGCGCCCCCCCATATGACGATCAGAGGCCCGAAATGCTTCGGTGACGGGATCCCGTACCGACCGCTGCCCATTGAGAGGAGCTCGCGGTTGTCGCGCAGGTAGCCGGCGAGGAAGACGACCAGGAGCACCTTTGCGAACTCGCCCGGCTGGAAGACCACGCCTCCGAACCCGACCCAGAGCGACGCCCCGTTGATCGTCCTGCCGAGCCCCGGAACCGCCGGCAGGACGAGCAGGACGATGGCGGCGATTCCGAGGATGTACTTGATGTTGTCGAGCGAGCGGTAGTCGGGGACGAGGAAGACGAGTGCCGCGAAGGCCACGAGCCCGATGACGACCCAGAGACCCTGACGGAAGGCCTGGTCGGGCTCGATGCGGTAGATCATCGTGAGGCCGATCGCGGTCAGCAGGCCGCCCAGGGGCAGCAGGTACGGGTCGGCGTTCGGGAGCGCGAGCCGCAGCACCATGTGCGCCGCGACGAAGAGCGCGATGAAGAAGGCCGCGTACGAGAGGGACGCCGTCGAGACGACCTCCTGGCGTGAGATGTAGACACTCGCGAATCCCGTCGCCGTGAGCGCGCCGACGCCGAGCAGGTTGAGCAGCTCCCGATTGCGAAGGGTCAAGCTACGGAACGCCCTCCGCCTCGTAGCGTGCGACCTCGGCGCGGGCGGAGTCGTAGGACTCGAGGTCGTGGTCGAAGAGCGAGGTGCGCTCCGTGGCCGTGAGCTGGACGGCGCGCAGCTGGCTCACGTACCTGGCGCGGTACAGGTCGACGCCGGCGCCGAGTGTCCACGGCACTCCCTGGTACACGGCCACGCGCCCGTCCTCGTCTGCGCCCACGAAATGCGCGCGCGACATTCCGAAGAACGCGAGCGCAGCGAGGACGACGAGGAACGTTGCGCCTGAGAGCGAGAGCAGGAGCCGGCGCCCCCAGCGCCGCTTCGGCTTCGGCGGCGTCCCTCTCGCCGCGCGTTGCGGCTCGGCCGGAGGCGTGAGCGTCCAGCCGAACTCCTCCTCCTGGACGACCGCGGGCGCTTCGAGGCCCGTGAGTGTGTCCTCGAGGTCCTCCTGCGTCCCCTGACCGTCGCCGCTCAGGACGGCGGTCTCCTCGAGCGGCTCGTCCGACTCGACGCTGAAGAGGACGACCGTGACGTTGTCCTCGCCGCCGCGGCGGTTGGCGGCCTTGACGAGGTCCTTGCCCGCGTGCTCGAGGCTCTTCGCGCGCTCGAGAATGGCGAGGATCTCGTCGTCGCCGATCATCGTCGTCAGCCCGTCCGAGCAGATGAGGTAGAGGTCGCCGGCTTCCGGGTCGACCGACAGCGAGTCGACGTCCACCTCGGGGTCGGTGCCGAGCGCGCGCGTGATGACCGAGCGTTGCGGGTGCGTCTCGGCTTCTTCCGGTGAGAGACGCCCGCCGCGGACGAGGTCGGCGACGAGCGAGTGGTCGTCGGTCAGCTGCTCGAGGCGCCCGGCGCGCAGCCGGTACGCGCGCGAATCGCCGACGTGCCCGATGACGATCCGTCCTTCCTCGACGAGCGCGGCGGTGACCGTGGTCCCCATCCCGGACACCTCCGTGTCGACGCGCGCGCGCTCGTAGATGCGCCGGTTGGCCTCCTGGATGATCGCGGCGACGCGCTGCTCGCCGGCGAGGTCGTCGGCTTCGTGGTACTCGCGGAAGGCGGCCGTCGCCAAACGTGCGGCCACCTCGCCGGCCTGCGCTCCGCCCATGCCGTCGGCGACAGCGAAGAGCGGCGGAGCGACGACGTAGGCGTCCTCGTTCCGGCGCCGGCGGCGGCCCGGGTCGCTCCGGCCTGCGCTGTCCCGGAGCTTCACGCCGAGAACCTGAGCTCGGTGTCCCCGACCTTGAGCACGTCGCCGTCTCGCAGCTTCCATCTTCCTTTGAGAGGCGCCTCGTTGACGTACGTCCCGTTGGTCGAGTCGAGATCGACGATCCAGACGCCGTCCCGCCCCGCCTCGATGCGCGCGTGGTGCGCGGAGGCGAAGTCGTCGCCCGCGAGCGGAATGGTGTTGTCGGCCGCGCGGCCGATCGTGAGCGGAACCGGCCCGGCCTCGTACTCGCGTCCCCGCTTGAGCGCTTTCGAGGACGTGACGACGAGCTTGCCGGTGCGGGGCTGTGCCGGAGCGCCTGCCGCGGCCGCCTGGGCCGGGGCCATGATGAAGCTCTCCTGCGGAACGCGGAGGTCGCGGGAGGCGGTTCTCACCACCCGCCAGATGAACAGGTACAGCAGTACGAGGAAGAGGGCTTGAAGGGCGAGAAGGACGGGCTCGACCGACATCAGCCGGCGTGCTCGAACGTCAGCTCCGTCTTCCCGATCACGATGGTGTCCGAGTGGGTGAGGCGGGCTCGCTCGACCCGCTCGCCGTTCACCTCGATGCCGTTCGTCGAGTTCAGGTCGACGATCCAGAAGGCGCCGTTCTCCCGGCGGATCTCGGCGTGCCGCCGCGAGGCGTTCGGATCGTCGAGCGTGATGTCGCACTCGCGCGAGCGCCCGAGGACGACCTTGTCGCCGAGCTCGTGCCGCGTGCTGCCGAGGCGCACGGCTGCCCTGACCTCGTGGGCGAGACCCAGTCGCTCGGCATCTCCGGGTGAGACGGCCTCCGTGGCGATCGGCGCCGCCTGGTAGATGCGCGTCGCCTGGGCTGCGGGAGGCTCTTCTGTCTCGACGGGCGCCTCCTTGCCGCGCCCGGGCTGCACCATGCGCGTGGCGATCCCGAACTCACCGAGCGCGAGGTCCTCGTCCTCCTCGAGCACGATGCGCGGCGTGGAGAGGAGCGCATACCCCTCTCGGCGCGCGTGCTCCGAGAGGTAGTCGGAGAGCTCGGTCAGCAGGGAATCCTCGTAGGAAGCGAACTGCTCGCGGTCGGTCGGCGAGAGGTAGAGGACGTACTCGTTGGGGACGTAGACGCGCGAGATCGACACGGTCTTGTGGTCGTCCATCTCCTTGGCGAGCTTCCGCGCGAGCTCCACAGGCTGGACGTGGGCGCGGAACGCGCGCCCGAAGACACCCTCGACGAGGGACTCGATCCTGTGTTCGATGCTCCGAAGAACGCTCACGGGCGACGGATGGTGAATCCGCCGCGAAACTCTAGTGACTCGTCCTTAGAGCCGGTATCGCCAGAAGCACCGTTGCCCCGGCGACCGCGAGAGCGAGTGGGAAGACGCCGACGCCTCCGGCCGGTGCGAGCAGGGCGGCCGCGAGGAAGGCGGCGCCCCAGACCCCGATGCCGAGGAGACCGCGCGAGCGGGCCACCCCGGTCGCTGCCGCTGCAGCGGCGAAAACGACTGCCTCGATCCAGAGCGCGGGGTGGTCCGTGAGCACGCCGAGGACGGCGCCCGCGGCCTCCCGCGGGTTCGTCGTCGCGCCGAGGCCGAGCGTGGCTTGCGGGTCGTCGCCGGTGAACGGGGCCGGCGAGCCGACGACCGCGGCGACTGCCACGGCCGACAGTACGGCGAAGCCCGCGAGCAGCGCCCGCTGAATCGCTCCTTGGACGTGAGCCACGAGGGCAGGCACGAGCCCCGCCGCCCCGACGACGGCCAGGAGCGGGCCGAACGTGAAGAGGAGCCCCGACCGTGCGTCGCGGCGAAAGACCAGGTACCAGGCGAGCGCGAGCGGCACGTACGCGAGTGCGAGGCCGAGCGAGACGTTTCCGAGCGGGAGAACAGGCGCTGCCAGCGCCAACGCGAGGCCCGCGGACGGGTAGGCCAGCGCTGCGAGCGCGACCAGGCCGCCGAGCAGGAAGGGCCAGCCCGTCGGGAAGAAGGGGAGGAGCAGCGCGGCCGCGAGCGTGAACAACCCAGCGAGCCCGGCATGGAGCGCGCGGGGGACCATCTGCAAGGCGGCTGCCGTCGGAAGCGCGATCTCTTCCTCCGCGCCGGTGGCGCCGCGCAGGGCGGCGGCGGCGCGCTCCGGTCGTGGACGGCGCTTCGGGTCCGGCGCCAGCATGCCGTCGACCACAGCACAGAGCTCGGCAGGAAGGTCGGGCCGCCGCGAGGCGAGCGGAGAAGCGCCGTCTCGGATCCGCTCGGCGGTGTCGAGCGGCGAGCCCGAGGAGAATGGATGCCGTCCGGCGAGCGCTTCCCAGAGGATGACGCCGACAGACCAGACGTCTGCGGCGCCGGTCGCTTCGTGGCCGTCCAGCCGCTCGGGCGCAATGTAGGCGAGCGTCCCGGGGACATCTCCCGCCGCGGTGAGCGTCTCGACCTCGGTGATCTGCGCGAGCCCGAAGTCGAGCACCCGTACAGAGACCCGCTCCCCGGCCTCGAGCATCACGTTGGCGGGCTTCACGTCGCGATGGACGATGCCATTCTCGTGCGCGTGCCCGAGCGCGTCCAGCACCTGAGCGGCAGCCTCGACGGCGCCCTCCTCGTCCAGCTCGCCCGCCCTGAAGGCCTCGCGCAGCGTCGTTCCGGAGACGTACGGATAGGCGACGTAGACGTGGCGGTCGTCCCGGGCGAGGGCGAGAGCGCGCAGGCAGCGGGGATGGCGGAGCCTGGCGCCGGCCTCCACCTCGCGTTGCGCGCGGGAGCCCGCCTTGCCCTCGAGCGCGACCACCTTGAGCGCGACGTCACGAGTCGAGCGCTCGTCGCGGACGAGCCAAACCGACCCCGACCCGCCGCTTCCGAGGGGGCGAAGGGGTCGGTAGCGCCCCAGTACGAGGCTGTCCCGGTCCAGGGCGGCGGTGCTCTTCACTTTCCCCGCGTTGGCTTTTCGGCTGCAAACTCCTGCAATCTCCGGGGAGAGTGGTAGACTCGCCCGACCCCCGGACCCCGCGAGCGGCCATGTTCGAGCGCGAGAGAACCGACACCCAGACCGACATCGACTTCGACTTCTTCGACGACGCGGCCACCTTCGAGGAGCCGCGGCGCGAAGAGGGCCCGCCCAAGCGCCGCCGGCGCCTGCCCACGGGGCCACCGAGCGGTGGGAGCCAGGGCCTCTTCCGGCTCGGCGTCCTGATCGTCGCGGCCATCCTGCTGGCGGTCATCCTCGTCCTCTGGGTCAATAGCTGCCGCGCCGGCCAAAAGCGGGCCGAATACCAGGACTACATGGAGGCCGTGCAGGCGCGCGCCACGCAGTCCGAGCAGATCGGGAGGGACCTGACGACGCTCCTGACGACGCCGGGCATCAAGTTCGCCGACCTCCGCGCCGACCTGGACGGCCTTCGCCAGCAGCAGGCGCAGGTTGTCGCGAGCGCGCGTGAGATCGACGCGCCCGGCCCGTTGCGCGAGCAGCAGGAGAGCCTCGTCGAAGCACTTCAGTTCCGCGTAAGCGGCCTCGACGGCCTCGCGCAGGCGTTCGCGACCGTGCAGGCGACGACCGACTCGCAGGTCACCGGACGGCGCCTCGCCGAGCAGGCGAGCCGGTTGATCGCGAGCGACGTCATCTACGACGATCTCTTCAAAGAGGGCGCCGCCGACGTGCTCGACCGGGAGAACATCCAGGGTGTCGCCGTGCCCGACTCGAACTTCCTCTCGAACCAGGATCTCATCAGCGCGACGGCGTGGAAGCAGACCGTCGACCGGCTGACCGCCAGCCCGACGGCCGGTGGACTGCACGGCAACCAGATCTCGGCGGTGCGGGTGCAGCCCGGCGACCAGACGCTCTCGGCGACGGAGGACAACACCGTCGAGGCCTCGGACCGCCTCACGTTCCAGGTCGTCGTCCGAAACAGCGGCGACAGCCAGGAGACCCAGGTCCCGGTGACGCTCACGATTCAGCAGAACCCGCCGATCCGGAAGCGCCAGGTGATCGAGCTGATCAATCCGGGCGACACGAAGACCCTGACGTTCGGCGACCTCGGCCAGGTCTCGTTCACGACGAGGAACGTGGTGAAGGTCAACGTCGAGCCGGTCGCGGGCGAGCAGAACACCGGCAACAACACCGCTGAGTACGTCGTCATCTTCACCCTCGGATAGAAGTGCTCCCTCCGGCAACGCCCTCCATGTCCGGGCGGGCTGCAAACCGTCGCCAGGCGGCGTCCTCAGTCGCCCACGTATGCCATACGCAGGCTCCCTGCGTCCTTGCCTGGCTCGGTTTTCGCTCGCCGCGAACGTGGCAGCGTCACCGGAAGGAGCACTGAGATGAGCGGGGCGCTCGAGTCTGCGGCGGGCTGGATCGCTCTCGGCGCGGCCGTTGCCGCCGGGGTCGCCCTGCTGCTCGCGCTTGCCTTCTACTTGACGGTGCGGCGGATCCGGCGTGCGCAGAGCGTCGTCCTCGGCGACGGGAAGGACGACCTCGTCAACTTCGCGGTCTCCCTCCAGGCGCGGATCGACGACCTCCACCGGGCGGTCGACGAGATCGCCGCGGGGATCTCCCGCATCGACAAGCGCGTGGACGGCTGCCTCTCGCACACGTCGATCGTGCGCTACGACGCTTACGAGGACGCAGGCGGCCACCAGTCGGCCTCGCTGGCCTTTCTCGACGCCGCTCGCTCCGGCGTTGTCGTCAGCGCCATCCAGGGCCGGGACTACGCCCGCATCTACGTGAAGGAGCTCGATCGCGGCCGACCCTCCGTCGCCCTCTCGCCCGAGGAGCAGGAGGCCGTCGAGCGCGCGATGACCTACTGACCCAAGCGGTCAGGCTACGATTTGGCCGGGATGCAACAGGTTCTGGTCCTCAATGCGAGCTACGAGCCCCTGAACGTCTGCTCGGTGCGGCGGGCGCATGTCCTGGTGTTCAAGGGCAAGGCGGAGGTGATCGAGGACCTGCCTCGACCACTCCGCTCGGCCAGCGACACGTTTCGCTGGCCACACGTCATTCGGCTCGTCCACTACATCCGAGTTCCCCGGGCGGTCAAGCGCAAGATCTCCCGCCGAGCCCTGTTCGCCCGTGACGGCCACCGCTGCCAGTACTGCGGGTCGAGCGGGAAGCTGACTCTCGACCACGTCGTGCCGCGCAGCCGAGGGGGCGACTCCGTGTGGGAGAACGTCGTCACCTCCTGCGCGCCGTGCAACCTGAAGAAGGGGAACCGGCTGCCCGAAGAGGTCCACATGCGCCTCGTCTCGCCGCCCCGCCCGCCCGGCTCCGGCCCTCTTCGTCACGCTCTCCTCGCCGACGATCCCCGATCGCTGGCAGCCCTACCTGCTCGCCTTCGGCTAGTCGCAAGAAGAGACACGCCGGGAGACCAGGCCCCCGGCGTGTCGTCAGTGACTCAGGCGTCGTAGTAGAGGACGAACTCGGCCGGGTGCGGCCGGAGGCGGACGACGTCCACTTCGTTCGCCCGCTTGTACTCGATCCACGTTCGGATGACGTCCTCGCTGAAGACGCCGCCGCGCGTGAGGAACGCATGGTCGGACTCGAGCGCGTCGAGCGCTTCGGAAAGCGAGCCCGGAACCTGGGCGATGCGCTCGGAGGGATCCTCGAAGAGGTCGAAGTCCGCCGGCGAGCCCGGATCGAGGTCGTTCTCGATGCCGTCGAGGCCGGCCATCAGCATCGCCGCGAAGGCGAGGTACGGGTTGGCGGTCGCGTCCGGGCAGCGGAACTCGACGCGCTTGGCCTTCGGTGAGCTCGAGTACATGGGGATCCGGATCGCCGCCGAGCGGTTGCGCTGCGAGTAGACGAGGTTGACCGGCGCCTCGTAGCCCGGCACCAGCCGCCGGTAGGAGTTCGTCGTCGGGGCGCAGAAGGCGAGGAGTGCCGGGGCGTGCGCGAGCAAGCCGCCGACGTACGCGCGCGCAAGCTGTGAGAGTCCCGCGTACCCGGACTTGTCCGCCATCAGCGGCGTGCCTTCCTTCCAGAGGGACTGGTGGGTGTGCATCCCCGAGCCGTTGTCGCCGAAGATCGGCTTCGGCATGAACGTCACGCTCTTGCCGGCGGCCCGCGCGACGTTTCGGACGACGTACTTGTAGTTCATGACCTGATCGGCCATGCGGGTGAGCGTCTGGTAGCGGAGGTCGATCTCGCACTGGCCGCCGGACGCGACCTCGTGGTGGTGGAACTCGCACGGGATGCCGAGCCGCTCGAGCGTCAGGACCATCTGGGTGCGCAGGTCGGCGAGCGTGTCGTGCGGCGCCGGCGGGAAGTAGCCCTCCTTCTCGCGCACCGTGTAGCCGAGTCCGGGCTTGCCGGAGTTCCAGTGGCCCTCCGCCGAGTCGACTTCGTAGCCCGCCTTGTGGATGCCGAGCTCGAACGAGACCTCGTCGAAGACGAAGAACTCACACTCGGGACCGAAGTTGGCGGTGTCCGCGACCCCGGTCGTCTTCAGGTGCTCCTCCGCGCGTCGCGCGATCCGGCGAGGGTCGCGGTGGTACGGCTCGCGCGTCACCGGGTCGGCGATCTCGCAGATGAGCGACAGCGTCGGCTCTGCGGTAAACGGGTCGAGGGCGGCCGAGCCGGGATCCGGAATGAGGAGCATGTCGCTCTCGGCGATGCCCTGCCAGCCGCGGATGGACGACCCGTCGAAGCCGAGGCCTTCCTCGAAGGCGTCCACGTCGAGCGCCCTGATCGGCATCGTCATGTGCTGCCACGCGCCGAGCAGGTCGCAGAACTTGAAGTCGACCATCGTCGCCTTCGTCTCGATCGCCCACGCCAGGGCTTCGTCGGGCTTGGGCTGCGTGCCGTTCGCCAGGTAATGCTTGGTAGTCGTTTCCTGCATCCGCTCCTCCTTGTCCACGAAAAAAGCCCCAGGGTCGCCAGGACTCCTGAGGCTCCGTTGCCTACGCGCTGCCGCCGGGGGCTGCGCCGGAAAAGAACGCTAACGATGGGGCCGGATAGCCCCGATATACTCAGAGAGCTGGTGAGGCGACGAGGCCTCGGGCAAGGTGCCCGGGGCTCTTTGCATTAAGGAGGCAAGACGATGGCGCAGGTCGAGCAGAACGGCAGGGCGACGAGCGACGCGGCCACCCGCCGCGAGGTGCTTGCGCGCGTCCAGAACGAGGGCGTGCGCTTCGTCCATCTCTGGTTCACCGATCTCGAGGGTCACCTGAAGAGCTTCTCGATCACTCCCGCGGAGCTCGAGGGCGCGCTCGACGACGGCATGGGCTTCGACGGGTCGTCGATCACCGGGTTCAACCCGATCGAGGAGTCGGACATGATCGCCATCCCGGATCCGAGGACCTTCTCGCTCATGCCCGCCGCGCAGAACGGAACGACGGTTGCGCGCATGATCTGCGACATCGTCACGCCGGACGGGAAGCCGTACGAAGGCGATCCGCGCTACGTCCTCCGGCGCGCACTCGAGCGCATGCGCTCGCTCGGCTTCGACACGTTCAACGTCGGCCCGGAGCTCGAGTACTTCCTTTTCAAGTCGAGCGACGTCACCGAGACGCTCGACGAGGGCGGCTACTTCGCCATGACGACCCTCGACGCCGCGTGGGAGCTTCGCAACGCGACCATCACCGCCCTCGAGGACATGGGCATCCCGGTCGAGTACGCGCACCACGAGGTCGGCCCCTCCCAGCATGAGATCGACATGCGCTTCACCGACGCGCTCGACATGGCCGACCACACGATCACGTACCGGCTCGTCGTGAAGGAGATGGCCGCCAAGTTCGGCGCCTACGCGACCTTCATGCCGAAGCCGCTGTTCGGCGAGAACGGGTCGGGGATGCACACGCACCAGTCCCTCTTCGCCGAGGGCAAGAACGCCTTCTACGACGAGGACGACGAGTGGCACCTGTCCGACGTCGGCAAGGCGTTCATCGCCGGCCAACTCCACCACGCGCGCGAGATCTCGGCGGTGTTCGCGCAGTGGGTGAACTCGTACAAGCGGCTCGTGCCGGGCTACGAGGCGCCGGTCTACTGCGCGTGGTCGCGCCGCAACCGCTCGGCGCTCATTCGCATTCCGCTCTACCACCCGGGCAAGGAGCAGGCGACCCGCGCGGAGATCCGCTGCCCCGACCCGGCGTGCAACCCCTACCTCACCTTCGCGGCGCTTCTGCACGCGGGCCTGGAGGGCGTCGAGAAGGGGTACGACCTTCCGCCGCCCATGGAGCAGAACCTCTACCACCTGACGGCGGAGCAGCGCCGCGAGCGCGGCATCGTCGCGCTCCCCGAGACGCTCGGAGAGGCGATCGACGAGCTGGCCGGCTCCGACCTGGCCCGCCAGGCGCTCGGCCCTCACATCTTCGACCGGTACCTCGAGCTCAAGCGCAAGGAGTGGGACGACTACCGCGTCCAGCTCACGCCGTGGGAGCTCGAGAAGTACTTGTCCGTCCTGTGAGGCCCGGGCGGCGTTAGAATCCGGACTGGTGCGCCGCTTCTGCGGCGGGGAACCCCCACCCACCGGTAACGGCACCAAGGGGGCTAACTGACGGCCGACTGCGAGCTGCGCGTTTGACGAGCAGCTCGTGGTCGTTAAGCGGAGGGGAAGGCTCCGCTGAGAGCGCGCGCGAGCTCGGAGAGGGTGAAGGGCTTGACGACGTGCGCCACGGGAGTGAGCCGGCGCGATCCCGCCGTCGGGGGCTCGATGCTCGCGCACATGATTGGGAGCTCGGGATCGTGGGCCCGGGCCGCCTGCGCCACCTCGACCGAGACGACGTCGGCGGGCTCCAGGACGACGCCGGACAGGTCTCGCAGGCCGTTCGGCTCGAGCACCGCTTCGTGGCCGTGGCGTTCGACGACACGGCGAAGCAGCTCGCGAACCTCGGGGTCAGGCTCGCAGATCAGGATGCGACCCACACCCCCATCCTGACCGGGGCGGCGGAAGATGTCTCCGCGATCTGGTATGGAAAAGGTATGAAGCGCGCCCGCGTGCTCGTGGTGGACGATGACGCCGACATTCGCGGCCTCCTGCGCCAGCTGCTCGAGCGTGCCGGATACGAGGTGGCGGAGGCGCCGGACGGGCGCGAAGGGTTGCGCACGCTCTACGCGGCCACTCCTGATCTCGTCCTGCTCGACGTCTCGATGCCCGGTCTCGACGGTTGGCAGACGCTCGAGCGCATTCGGGACCTGAGCGACATCCCGGTTCTCATGCTCACCGCGCGGACGGCCGAGCTCGAGCGGGTTCGCGGGCTCAAGGCGGGTGCGGACGACTACGTGGCCAAGCCGTTCGGGCGTCAGGAGCTGCTCGCCCGCGTCGAGGCGCTCCTGCGCCGCGCCCGGCCCCGCGAAGAGCGACCCGAGACGTACGCGGACGGCCTCGTCACGATCGACTTCGCGCAGCGCGAGGTGAACGTCGGCGGCACGCAGGTCGCGCTCACGCCCCTCGAGTTCAAGTTACTCGCCGCGTTCGTGCGCAACCCGAACCAGGTGCTGAGCTCCGACCAGCTGCTCGAGCTCGTCTGGGGAGACGCGTCCGGCGGCTCGCGGGCGCGCACGAAGCTGTACGTCGGCTACCTGCGCAAGAAGCTCGAGACCGCCGCTCCCGGCGCGGGGCCGATCGAGACGGTGCGCGGGTTCGGGTATCGCTACCGGCCGCCGGAAGGCTCGCCGGCCGGCGCGTAGCCGAGACCGCGGCGCTGCATCTCGCCCCAGCCGTGTCGGCCCCGGGCGAGTTCGACGAGCGCGCGCGTGCGCCAGAGCGCGAGCAGCTGGCGGTAGCCGAAGTTCTCGATGACTGCAGCCACGAGAAGGCGTCCGACCTCTCGCCCGCGCACGTAGCGGCGGAAGCTGAACTCCTCGAGCGCGAGGGCCGAGAGCGAGAGGAAGAAGCCGACGAGGACGGCGGCCGCGAAGAAGGCGCCGAGAAAGGCGAGCGAGAGCGCTCCGAGCGCCGCCGAGGCGATGACGATCGCGTAGCCGAGCAGCTCGATGAGGGGCCCGAGGAGCTCGAAGAGGATGAAGTACGGAAAGGCGACAAGGCCGACGGCGCCGTAGCGCGGGTTCCCCGCCATGCGGCGGTGTTGCCAGAGCGTCTGCGCGAGGCCGCGCTGCCACCGGGAGCGCTGACCGCGGAGCGAACGAAGGTCCTCAGGCGCCTCCGTCCATGCCACAGGATCTGGCACGAAGGCGATGCGGTAGTCCTCTCCGCGCTCGCGGAGGTGCCCGTGGAGTCGCACGACGAGCTCGAGGTCCTCGGCCACCGTAGCGGTCGAGAAACCGCCGGCGGCCTCGACGAGGTTGCGGCGAAAGAGCCCGAACGCGCCGGAGATGATCAGGAGGGAGCGCATGCGGCTCCAGCCGATCCGCCCGACGAGGAATGCCCTGAAGTACTCGACCACCTGAACGGTTGCGAGCCAGCTCTTCGGCAGGCCCACTTCGAGCACGCGGCCGTGGTCGACGCGCGACCCGTTGACGATGCGGACGATTCCGCCGGTCGCGGCGACGAGATCGGGATCGTCCAGCATCGGCTTGGCGACGCGGAGGAGCGCGTCCTCCTCGAGCATCGCGTCTGCGTCGAGCACGCAGAAGTACGGATAGCGCGCAGCGTTGACGCCTGCGTTGATGGCGTCCGCCTTCCCGCCGCCGTTCTCCTTGTCGATCACCCACAGGTCACGATGGCGGCGCGAGGTGTACGCAGCGCGAACGCGCGCGGTGGGGATCGTGCCGCGCAGCGCCTTGCGCACGGGGAGGAGCTCGAACGCCTCGGCCAGCTTTCCGAGCGTGCGGTCGGCCGAGCCGTCGTTGACGACGATCACCTCGAACTCCGGATAGCGAAGCGAGAGCAGCGAGCGGATGCTTTCGACGATCCCGGCCTCCTCGTTGAAAGCGGGCACGATCACGCTGATCGGGGGCGTTAACGGCGAGGCGAAGACCTCCTCGACGGCGGCGTACGAGCGCGCCCGGCGGTAGCGGGTGACGTCACGCCAGGCGATGGCGGTAAAGACGAGGTACGTCGCGTTGAGGATGGCGAAATACGCGAAGGCGATGATCGACGAAACGGTGAGTACTTCTCTGAGGATGCTCACCGCGCCACTCGCGTTCTGTTCACGGCGGTCACGTCGGCGGCCTCGGCGACGTGCCGACCCTGTCCCAGCCTGCGTGCCGAATCCCAGAGGAGCGAGGGATCCACGCCGGCCAGCGCGTAGGCGGCTGCGTGCGCCGGATCGAAGTGATCGTTACGGGCCTGCTCGAGTAGAGCGCGCCCCGCTTCCCGGTCGGCCACCATGCCGAGCGCGATCGCAGCCGTCGCTCGCACGAACGGGATGCGATCGCCGAGGGCGGCCCGGAGGCCGTCCGCCTCGTCCTCGGCGCCGAGACGCCCGAGCGCGCGGGCGGCCTTGGCGCGCACCTCGGCCGCAGAATCGCGCAGGTGAGTCGCCACGAGCGCTGCGTCCGACGCGTCTCCCACCAGTCCGAGCAGTTCGATCGCCACGGCACGCACCTCCGGGTCCGCGTGGGGAACCAGGCCGCGCAGACGGTCGCGAGAGGTCGAGCCGATCGTGAGGAGCGCCTGCCCCGCGACTGCGCGAGGAACCCGTCCGCTCACGAGCGCGTCGACCAGCGGCTCGACCGCTTCGACGCACTGCAGCGTCCCGAGGCTGCGCGCCGCGGCGGCGCGCACGTCTCGCTTGCGATCGTCGAGCGCCACGAGCAGCGGGACGGCTGCTCGTGGGGAGGCCATGTCACCGAGCAGATGCGCGGCGCGTGCGCGCTTCCAAGTTCGGTGGTTTCGGAGCTCGGCGATCTCCCGCTCCACGAAGCCGCGCTCCTCGAAGAAGGTCGCGATGTCGGTGCGTGCCTGCCCGCGCACCTGTCGGACGTACCGGCCGAGCAGACCCGCGACGACCTCGGCGTCTTCCACGTCGAGGCCGGCAGCCGGCACCGGCTCCCCGGACGCGAGTGCCAGCGCGACCGGTTGCAGCCGCTCTTCGGCAGCGAGGTGACGGCGGGCTTCCTTCGCCAGCGCGAAGCGCCGGACGGCGAGGAGCAGGACGAAGAGGACGCTCAGCGCGGTGAGTGCAAGCGCGCTCCACGCGACGACGGTGAGCGTCACCGTCGACCGAGGATCGCCTGAACTCGCGCTCCTAGCTCCTGCGGGCTGAAGGGCTTCTTGACGTAGTCGTCCGCCCCGGCCTCGAAGCCACGGGCGATGTCCGCCTCCTGAACCCTGGCGGTCAGGAGAATGATCGGCATGCGCTTGGTGCGCTCGTTCTGGCGCAGCCGCGTCGTCAGCTCGTACCCGTCGAGCTTCGGCATCATCACGTCGAGCACGGCCAGGTCAGGGACGCGGTCGAGGGCAAGGCGGAGGGCCTCCTCGCCGTCCGGCGCGGCGACCACGTCGTAGCCCCCGCGTTCGAGGCGGAAGGTGACGAGGGCGAGGATGTCCGGGTCATCGTCGGCGACGAGGACGAGCGGCTTTCCGTTCTTGCTCTGCGCGGACGGGCTCACATCGCCACCTGCTCGGCCTCGGGCTCCTGGGTCTGCGGGCGGTGGATCGGAAGCGAGACCTTGAACGTCGTGCCGACGTCGACCTCGCTCTTGACCGCGATCGCGCCGCCGTGCGCCTCGACAATCGCTTTGGAGATGGCCAGGCCCAGCCCGGTGCCGGGGATCTGCCGCTCGGCGGCGTTCGAGCTTCGGAAGAAGCGCTCGAACAGCCGCTCTTGCTCCTCCGCGGGGATACCGATGCCGCTGTCGCGCACCTCGATGACGGCCGTGCCGTTGCGCGCCCGCGCGCGCACGTCGACGCGCCCGCCCTCCGGCGTGAACTTGATCGCGTTCGAGACGAGGTTGTCGACGAGCTGGCCGATGCGCGCGCCGTCCCCAGCCAGCAAGGGCACGGGCCCGACTGCGAGGCTGAGCGTGATGTCCTTGTCGTCGGCCTGCGGACGTGCGGCGTCGACGCTCTCGGATGCGATGGCGCCGAGGTCGACAGCGCCGACCTCGAGCGTGAGCTTGCCGGCCTCGATCTGGGCGAGGAAGAGAAGATCGCCGACGAGCGCGAGCAGGCGGTCGGCGTTTCGCTCGACGACCGCCAGGAACTGGCGCTGCTCGTCGCTGACGTCGCCGGCCTCGCCGTCGAGCACGAGCTCGAGGTAGCCGCGGATCGACGTGAGCGGCGTGCGCAGCTCGTGCGACACGAGCGCGACGAACTCGTCCTTCAACCGGTCGAGCTCACGCAGGCGTTCGTTCTGCTCCCGCTCGAGCACCAGCAGCCGTTCGCGCTCGGCCTCAGCACGCTTTCTCTCCGTGATGTCGCGGGCGATAGCGGAGGCGCCGACGACGTTGCCCTCGCCGTCGCGCATCGGGGAGACCGTGAGCGAGACGTCGATGAGCTGTCCGTCCTTGCGCTGACGGACCGTCTCGTGGTGGACGACGCCCTCTCCCGAGAGAACTCGGTGGAGCAGCTTGCTCGGCTCGCCGGTCTGGGTCGGCGGCGCGATCAGGCTGAGCGGCTTGCCGAGGACCTCATCCGCCGTGTAGCCGAAGATCTGTTCGGCGCCCGAGTTCCAGCTCGTGAAGACGCCCCGGCGATCGGCGCCCATGATGGCGTCGTCCGAAGACTCCACGATCGCGGCGAGCTTGGCGACCTCGTCCGCCACCGTCTTTCGTTCCGTCAGGTCGAAGATGGCGCCGTCGAGCACGCGATGCCCGCCGGGCTCCGTGACGGCCTGGCCGCGCTCGAGCACCCAGCGGATCTCGCTGTCTCGCGTGACGATTCGATACTCGGTCGTGTACGCGCGGTTCGGCGGCGACGGCTTCGTCCACCGCTCGCGCGAGGACGTCCACGTCGTCCGGGTGGATGATGCTCGTGAACGTTCGCTCCTTGTTCCCGATGAAGTCCGAGGCCGGATAGCCGGAGATCTGCTCGATCGTCTCGCTGATGAAGTGCATCGTCCAGTCGGCGTCCAGCTCGCAGCGGAAGACGATGCCCGGCACATTCGAGACGAGCGTGCGGAACTTCTCCTCACTCTCCACCATCGCTTCCTCGGCGTGCTTGCGCTCGGTGATGTCGAGGAGGAAGCCCTGCACGTTCTGCGGCGTGCCGTTCTCGTCGTGCACGAGGAACGTGAGGTCCTCGACCCAGACGATGCGTCCGTCACTCGCGATGCAGCGGTACTCGGTGCGCAGCGGCTCGCCGGTCTTGCGGACCGCCGCGAGCTCGTCGAGGACGCGGTCGAGGTCGTCCGGATGGATGACCCTCTTGATGAGGTCCGGATCGTCTCGCCAGAGATCGGCCGGATATCCGAGCATGGGCTCGACCTGCGGGCTCACGTAGACGTTCGAGGTCCGGACGTCGAGACCGCGGATGTACACGGCGAGCGGCAGCTGCTCGAGGAGGGCCTGGTAGCCGGCTTCCGCCTCGCGCAGGTTGAGCTCGGCTTCCTCGCGCAGGCGTAGCGTCTGCTCGAGCGCTCGGGCCTGGTCGGCGACGCGCCGCGTACGGGCCTCGAGCGTGCGCGTCACCTGCCGGAGGATCGGCAAGAGCGTCACCCAGAGCGCGAGCAGCGCCAAGCCGAGCGCGAGCGCGATCGGCAGGAGGATCCCGCGAACGGTCTCTGCGACCGGCTCGTAGTCCTGGACGACCTCGAGCACGCCGGCCGGGCGGTCGGAGCCCTCCACGTACATCGGAACGAGAGGCCTCCAGCACCTTGACGTCGGCCCCGTTCCCGCGCTCGTCCCTCAGCTCACCCACCTCCTCGACGGTGGCGCCGCCGAGAGCGACGCCGAGATCGTCGAGATCGGCGTCCGTCGACCCGATCAACGAGTGCTCGTCGGAGTAGGTGACACGGCCGTCGCGGCTCCAGAGCTTCACGTGCAGGAGCCCGCCCATGAGGTGGTCGTCGAAGATCTCGTCCAGCGTCTCCAGGCGCGACCCCCTCGGCGGGGCTGGCGAAGTCGGAGGGGCGCAGGTGATGGGAGAGAGAGGCGGCCACCCAGCGGGCCCGCTCGCCGACGTCGGCCTCGGCGCTCTGCTGCGCCTCGTGGCGGACGAGCCAGAGCACGCCGAGACTCGCGATCAGCAGCGCCATCGCGCTGTACAGCGCGAAGCGGAAAACCAGGCGCGGGGGCCCGTCAGCGGCCGAGCGGGCGCTCACGGACTCGTTATCGGAGTTGCAAGGGGCTGCCTTAAGCTTTCTGCGTGGATAGCTCCGCCCGCCATCTGCGGCTGCTCACAGAGGCGATCGCGGCGGTCAATTCCACCCTCGACCTGGACGAGGTCTTCGAGCTGATCGCCCACAAGGTGGCCGAGGCCCTCGAGACCGACGCCTGCTTCGTCTACCTCTACGACGAGTGGAGCGACGAGCTCGTACTACGGGCCTCGTTCGGCACGCGGGTGGACGAGATGACGGCCGTCCCGAAGATGCGGCCGGGCGAGGGCATCACGGGGACGGCGGCAGCCGAGCGGGCGCCGGTGATGATCCCGCGCGAGGCGCACCTCGACCCGCGCTTCAAGAGCTTCCCGAACCTCCGCGAGGAGCGCTACCAGTCGATCCTCGCCGTCCCGATCCTCGCCAAGGAGCGGCTCGAGGGCGCTCTCAACGTGCGCACCGAGCACGGCGCGCGAGTTCACGGCCAGCGAGATCGACCTGCTCATGGCGATCGCCGGCCAGGTCGCGCAGGCCATCGAGAACGCGAAGCTCTACGAGCACGCGCAGCGGCGCGTCGCCGAGCTCGAAGCGCTCGCCGCGATCTCCGAGGCGGTCTCGGAGTCGCTCTACCTCGAGGAGTCGCTCGAGGCGATCGTCAAGACGACGGTCGACGCGGTCGGTGCGACGGGCGCCGCACTCGTCCTCGAGGACGGCACCATCGCGTGGCCCGAGGGCCGCGCCGGCAAGCACGCCGTGAGGCTGCCGCTGCGCTGGAAGGGCCGGCAGATCGGAGAGCTCGTCTGCGACCGTGACACGCCGTTCAGCGATGCGGAGGAGCGGCTGCTCGGCTCGATCGCGCACCAGGCCGCGGTCGCACTCGAGCATGGCCGCGCCGTCATGCGCGGCGTCGTCGCTCAGGAGATCCATCACCGTGTCAAGAACAACCTGCAGACCGTTGCCTCGCTCTTGCGCCTCCAGGCGCGTGCGCACGAGGTCGACCCGCGCAAGGCGCTGTCCGACTCGGCCAACCGCATCCTCGCAATCGCGGCCGTGCACGAGGTGCTGACGGAGCGCCGCGACGGCGACGTCGATCTCGGCGAGCTCGTGGAGCGGTTGCGCTCGATGCTGGTACAGGGTCTCGGCGCGGGCAAGAACGTGCGCTCGCACGTCGAGCCCGTGTCGCTCCCCGGCGTGCGCGCGACCGCGCTCGCGCTCGTGTTCAGCGAGCTTCTCCAGAACGCGCTCGAGCACGGCGGCAGCGAGGTGACCGTCGAGCTCGAGCGCCAAGACGGGCGTGTGCTCCTCACGGTCGCCGACAACGGTGCGTGGACGGAAACGTCGGAAGAGGGAACGGGCCTTTCGATCGTGCGGGCGCTCGTCCACGACGAGCTCAAGGGCTCGCTCTCGCTCGCGAGCGACGGCGGCCTGCGTGCAATCGTCACGTTCCCCGCCGAGTGAGCGGGCGCATTTTGATCGCGGAGGACGAGACGATCATTCGTCTCGACCTCAAACATCTGCTCGAGCGCGGCGGCTTCGAAGTGTGCGCCGAAGCGCGCGACGGCGAGGAGGCGGTTGCGCTCGCGGCGAGTGAGCAGCCGGACCTCGCCGTCCTCGACGTCAAGATGCCGCGGCTCGACGGCATCGAGGCGGCGCGGCGCATCCTCGCCGAGCGGCCGATCCCGATCGTGATGCTCACCGCGTACGGCCAGGAGGAGCTCGTCGCGCGTGCCGTCGAAGCGGGGGTGTTCGGCTATCTCGTGAAGCCGTTCCGTGAGGACGACCTGCTGCCGGCGATCCACGCAGCTCGCGCCCGCCACGCCGAGCTCGAGGCGTTGCGCGAGGAGGCCGAGTCGCTTGCCGAGGCCCTCGCGACGCGCAAGGTCGTCGAGCGCGCCAAGGGACTGCTGATGGAGCGCGACGGTCTCACCGAGCAGGACGCCTTCGCCCGCCTCCGCCGTGCGAGCCAAGTGTCGGGCCGACCGATGAAAGTCGTGGCGGAGGCCCTCATCGCGACGTACGCGCCCGACTTGTAGACGAGAAATCAGATTTTCAGCGCGGAAAAACGCGCCTACGAATCCCTCGCTCGGCACTATCCTCCCGGCCGTCTTCCGTCGATGATCACGGTGGCGTCACCTGCGGCGATGTTCATTCAAATCTCTGAAAGCGCATTCCTGGCAGACCTGTGCGCGCATTTCTTGCGCGCCGGGTTCACCGTGGCCGAGAGCGACGGCACGATGATCCACGTGACCCGGGAAGACGCGCCGAGCAGCGACCAGGAGCGGCGCGAGATCGAGC
Source organism: uncultured Actinomycetes bacterium (assembly GCA_963747715.1). Lineage (GTDB taxonomy): Bacteria > Actinomycetota > Thermoleophilia > Gaiellales > Gaiellaceae > CAVVGB01. The sequence continues at coordinate 116,360 of CAVVGB010000008.1, read as the reverse complement.
TGCACCTTGCCGTGTGGCGGGCGCGAAACCCGGCCGTGGCCGTCCAGCTCGTCGCCGCCTAGCGACAGAAGTCGGCACTCACTCCGCTGCGCTTGATCAGGCGGTGACGGCGGAGGCGCGCACGAGCTCGCGCGCAGCCTCGGCGATGTGCTCCGCGTCGATGCCCGCCGCAGCCAGAAGCTCGGCCGGCTTTCCCGACCCCGGCATCTCGCGCACGCCGAGCTTGACGACGCGGGGGTGCTCCTCGTTCTCTGCGAGCGCGGACAGGACTGCCTCACCGATGCCGCCCTCGGGCCAGTGGTCCTCGACGGTGAGAACACGTCCATGCGTCGCCTCGGCCGCGGCGTTCAGAGCCTCCGAGTCCACGGGCTTGACCGAGTAGAGGTCGATCACGCGCGCGTTGATCCCGTCCGCCGCGAGGGTGTCCGCCGCCTTGAGCGCTTCGTGGACCGTGATGCCCGCGCCCACGATCGTGAGGTCGTCATCGTCGGAAGAGCGAACCGTCCGGCTACCGCCGATCTCGAAGCTCTCGCCGGCCTCGTAGATGACGGGCGTGGCAGCGCGCGTGGTGCGCAGGTACGAGATTCCGTCGGTATCGGCCATCGCAGCGACCAGGGCGGCGGTCTGGTTCGCGTCGCACGGATAGAGGACGGTGCTCCCGCCCACCGCGCGCATCATCGCCAGGTCCTCGAGCGCCATCTGCGACGGGCCGTCCTCGCCGATCGACACGCCCGCGTGCGAGCCGCACAGGCGGAGGTCGGCCCGGCTGACCGCAGCCATGCGGATGAAGTCGTACGCGCGCGAGAGAAAGGCCGCGAAGCTCGAGGCGAACGCGACCCAGCCGCGCACCTGCATACCCACGGCGGCGGCGACCATCTGCTGCTCGGCGATGTACATCTCGAAGTACCGCTCCGGGTGTGCCTCCGCGAAGATCTCGGCGAACGTGGAGTTGCTCACCTCGCCGTCGAGGGCGACGACGTCTCCGCGCGCCGCCCCCGACGGCGGCGAGCGCATCGCCGTAGGCCTTCCGGGTGGCGACCTCCTCGCCGGTGTCGTAGCGCGGGAGGTCGAGCTTCCCCGTCTCGAACTCGTGGGGCGTACCGGGCTCGGGCTTGGCGATGTCGATGTGGATGTCGCGGACGCCGCCGAGCTCCGCGATCGATTCCTCGGGATCGTCCAGCGCCTTGCCGTGGAAGCCGCCCTTGTCCTCGACCGCCTTGACGCCCTTGCCCTTGATCGTGCGCGCGACGACGACGGTCGGCTTGCCGGTCGTCGCCACAGCCTCGGCGTACGCGCGGTCGATGGCCTCGACGTCGTGGCCGTCGACGGCGATCGCGTGCCAGCCGAAAGCGCGCGCGCGCTCGGCGTAGGAGTCGAGATCCCACCCGTGCATCGTCTCGCCGCGCTGGCCGAGCCGGTTCACGTCGATGATCGCGGTGAGGTTGTCGAGCTCGTAGAACGCGGCGTGCTCGAACGCCTCCCACATGGATCCCTCCGCCATCTCGCTGTCGCCGCACAGGACCCAGGTGCGGAAGGGGAGACGGTCGAGCTTCTTGCCGGCGAGCGCGATGCCGACGCCGATCGGAAGCCCCTGGCCGAGCGAGCCGGTCGCCACGTCCACCCACGGCAGCACCGGGCACCGGATGTCCCTCGAGGCGGCTGCCGAACTTGCGGAAGGTGAGCAGCTCCTCGTCGGTGATCGCCCCGGCCGCCTTGTAGAGCGAATAGAGCGAGCGGCGAGGCGTGGCCCTTCGAGAAGACGAGGTGGTCGTTGTTCGGGTTCTCCGGCGCGCCGAAGTCGTAGCGCAGGTACTTCGCCAGCAGCACGGCGGCGAGGTCGGCGGCGGACATGCTCGACGTCGGGTGCCCCGACTTCGTGACCGCGCTACAGCGGATCGAATCGACGCGCAGCTGCTGTCCGAGCTCGCGCCAGAGCTCCAGGTCGCTCACAGGGGTAACGTACCCTCTCGGTGCGCGTAGCAGTCGCCTTCGACCATCGCGGCGTCAAGCTCAGGGAGGACATCGCGGAAGCCGTCCACGTGGCCGGCCACGACGTCGTCGACCTCGGCGTCGAGAAGCCCGAGCCGCCGGTGGACTACCCCGACCTGGCGCGCAAGCTCGGGGAGGCCGTGCTGGCGGGGGACGCCGACCGCGGCGTCCTCGTCTGCGGCTCCGGTGTGGGGGCCTCGGTGGCGGCCAACAAGCTCCGGGGTATTCGGGCGGCCATCTGCCACGACGTCTATTCGGCCCACCAGGGGGTCGAGCACGACGACATGAACGTCCTCTGCCTCGGCTCCGAGGTCGTGGGGGCCGCTCTGGCGCGCGACCTCGTCGCGGCCTTCCTGCGGGCAGAATTCGACGGCGGTGAGCGTTACCGTCGGAGGTTGGAAAAAATCGAGGAAATGGAAGGCTTGACCTATGGCTAAGTCCCGTCTCCATGAGCTCTCCGAGCTCGGTCAGAGCGTCTGGATCGACTTTCTCTCCCGCAACCTCGTCAAGAAGGGCGAGCTGGCGCGCATGATGCGCGAGGACGCGGTCGTGGGCGTCACGTCGAATCCCACGATCTTCCAGAAGGCCATCTCCGCCGGCGACGCCTACGACGAGCAGCTGCGCGAGGTGCTGAAGAACGAGCGCGACCCGAAGGAAGTGTTCATCCAGCTCGCCGCGCGCGACGTCGGCGACGCGCTCGACCTGCTCCGCTCCGTGTGGGACGAAGGCGGGGGCAAGGACGGCTACGTCTCGATCGAGGTCGATCCGAACCTCGCGGACGACACGCAGGCGACCATCGCCGAGGCGGCGCGGCTCCACGACGTGATCGACCGCCCCAATCTGTTCGTGAAGATTCCGGCGACGAAGCCCGGATTGCCCGCGATCGAAGAGATGATCGCGCGCGGCAGGTCGATCAACGTGACGCTGATCTTCTCGCTCGAGCGCTACGCGGAGGTCGCCGAGGCATACGTTCGCGGCCTCGAGCGCTTCGTGCAGGACGGCGGCGACCCGACCACGTTGGCGTCCGTCGCGAGCTTCTTCGTCTCGCGCGTGGACACCGAGGCGGACAAGCGGCTCGACGAGGTCGGCGGTCACGACGAGCTGAAGGGCAAGCTCGCGATCGCCAACGCCAAGCTCGCGTACGAGCGCTACAAGGAGATCTTCTCCGGCGAGCGCTGGGAAGCGCTGGCGGCGAAGGGCGCGACGCCGCAGCGCTGTCTGTGGGCGTCGACGTCCACGAAGAACCCTGCCTACCGCGACGTCATGTACGTCGAGGAGCTGATCGGCCCGATGACGGTGGACACGATGCCGGAGGAGACGATCCGCGCGTTCCAGGATCACGGCGACGTGGCGCCGACGCTCGAGCAGGGGATCGACGAGGCGAAGGACGTGTTCGAGCGCATCGCCGAGGCCGGTGTCGACTACGACGACGTCGTCGCGACTCTCGAGCGAGAAGGCGTCGAGAAATTCGCCGACTCGTTCTCCGAGCTTCTCGAAGGGATCCGGGCCAAGGCCGGCGAGCTCGTCGCCGCCTAGGTGTTGAGAATCGACAGCGAGGAGCTCGTCGAGCGCATCTGGGCGCGCGACGCGACGCTCTGGACGGGTCAGGACGAGGCGCACTGGCTCGGCTGGCTGGACGAGCCGGCGCGCTATCCGCGCGAGCAGATGGCCGAGGAGCTCGACTCGCTGCGCGCGCTTCAGGTGTCCTCGTGCGTCCTCCTCGGGATGGGAGGCTCGAGCCTTGCACCGGAGGTCTTGCGCCGCGTGAGCGGCGCGTCCTCGTTTCACGTCCTCGACACGACGCATCCGGCTGCGATCCGAGCGCTCGAGACCAGCATCGACCCCGACGACACGCTGTTCATCGCGGCGTCCAAGTCCGGGTCGACGCTCGAGACCCGTTGCCACGTCGACTACTTCTGGCGCAAGGGGCGCACGTTCGCCGCGATCACCGATCCGGAATCGGATCTCGAGACCTTCGCGCGCGAGCGCGAGTTCGCCGCCGTCGTGTGGGGCGAGCCGACCATCGGCGGCCGCTACTCGGCGTTGTCGCCCTTCGGCCTCGTTCCGGCGGCGCTGATGGGCATCGACGTGGACGGGCTCATGGCGAAGGCGGTCGAGATGCAGGACGCGTGCCGGAGCGAGAGCAACCCCGGGCTCGAGCTCGGGGTGGCGCTCGGAAGCGCCTGGCTCGAGGGCCGCGACAAGGTCGTCATCAACCCGAATCCCGGCGGCTTCGGCCTGTGGGCGGAGCAGCTTCTGGCGGAGTCGACGGGCAAGAGCGGCAGGGGTCTCGTCCCCGTCGTCGGAGACGACTCGAAACGCCGCCGACCGGCAGCTCGCGAGACCGGCGGTCGACGAGCCCACCGACCTCGGAGCCGAGTTCTACCGCTGGGAGTTCGCGACGGCCGTCGCCGCCACGATGCTCGAGGTGAATCCCTTCGACCAGCCGAACGTCCAGGAGGCGAAGGACCGCACCACCGCCGTCCTTTCCGGACATGGATCGGTGCCAGGCACGGACACAGGTCCAGTCGCGACGGTGGAGGAGCTGCTGGCCGGCGTGCAGGAGGGCGACTACGTCGCGATCCAGGCGTTCATCGACCCGGAGCGCGAGCGGGAGCTCGAGCCTCTCGTCACGCGCGTGCGTGAGACTGGATGCGTCGTGACCACGGGTCTCGGCCCGCGCTACCTGCACTCCACGGGCCAGCTGCACAAGGGCGGCCCGCCCAAGGGGCGTTTCATCCAGGTCGTGGACGACCCGGGCGAAGAGCTCGACATCCCGGGCCGTGGGTTCGGCTTCGCGAAGCTCATCCGCGCGCAGGCCGACGGCGACTTCGCGGCGCTGCGAGAGCGAGGTCGCCCCATCGTCCGCGTCAACCTCGAGGAGCTTTCATAACGATCACCTTCCTCACATCTCACACTCTCCAGACTGCTGCGAAGCATCGCCTCGCGGCGTCCTCGGTCGCGCCCGTAACCTCCGGCTACGAACGCTCCCTGCGTCCTTGCGAGGCTCGCTTCTCGCTGTTGGGAAGCACGATCTGCTCGGGCGGTGATCGCGCATGAAGCTCGGCATGGTCGGCCTCGGGCGCATGGGCGGCAACATGACCGAGCGCTTGCGCAAGGACGGGCACGAGGTCGAGACGTACGCGCGCACCGCGCCGGAGCGTACGACCGGCTCGCTCGTCGAGCTGGCGGCGGCCGTGGATCAGCCGCGAGTCATCTGGCTCATGATCCCCGCCGGCGAGCCCACGCAGCACGCGTTCGACACGCTGCTCCCGCTGCTCGAGGACGGCGACACGCTCATCGACGGCGGCAACTCGAACTTCCGCGACTCGATGCGCCGTGCGGCCGAGGCGAAGGAGAAGGGCGTCTTCTTCCTGGACGCGGGAGTCTCCGGCGGCATCTGGGGGCTGACCGAGGGCTACTGCGTGATGGTCGGCGGCGAGGCGGAGTGCTTCAGCGGTGTCGAGCCGATCTTCAAGTCGCTCGCCCCCGAAGGCGGCTACGCGCACGTCGGCCCGTCGGGCGCGGGCCACTTCGTGAAGATGGTCCACAACGGGATCGAGTACGGGCTCATGCAGGCGTACGCCGAGGGCTTCGAGCTCTTGAACGGGATCCCGGACTTCGAGCTCGACCTACGGCAGCTCGCGGCGCTCTGGCAGCACGGGTCCGTCGTTCGAAGCTGGCTGCTCGAGCTGCTCGAGGCGGCGCTCGCCGAGGACCCGGCGCTCGAGGAGATCCGCGGCTACGTCGAGGACTCGGGCGAGGGGCGCTGGACGGTGCACGAAGCGATCGAGAGCGCCGTCCCGGTCCCGGCCATCGCGCTCGCGCTCTTCGCGCGCTTCTCGTCGCGTCAGGACGAGTCGTTCGCGGCCAAGATCAACGCCGCCCTGCGCAAGCAGTTCGGCGGCCATGCCGTGAAGGCGAAGGAAGGCGAATGACAGAGCTCGCCGAGAATCCTCTCCTCGAGGGCCTGCGCGCCCGCCGCACGCCCGAGCCCTGCGCCCTGACGATCTTCGGCGCCTCGGGCGACCTCACGCAACGCAAGCTCTTCCCGGCGCTGTACGCGCTCGCGTTTCGCCGGCTCTTGCCCAGCGAGTTCGGCGTCGTCGGCGTCGCGCGCACGAGCATGACGCCCGACGAGTTCCGCGACCGCATGCGCGAGGCCGTCATCGAGCACGCCCGCGACGAGTTCCGTGACGAGGTGTGGGAGGAGCTGGCCGCCGGGCTTCGCTACGTGTGCGCCGACCTTGCCGACTCCGACGACGACGAAGGTGTCGCCGAAGCGCTCAACGATCTCGACTCGACCCGCGGCACGAAAGGCAACCGCGTGTACTACCTGGCCGTCCCGCCGAGCGCCATCGAGCCGATCGTCATGCAGCTCGGCCGTCGCCGCGCCACCGGCGGGTGGACGAGGCTCATCGTCGAGAAGCCGTTCGGCCACGACCTCGAGAGCGCGCGCCACCTGAACGAGATCGTGCGCACGTACTTCGACGAGAGCGAGATCTTCCGCATCGACCACTACCTCGGCAAGGAGACCGTGCAGAACATGCTCGTTCTGCGCTTCGCCAACGGCATCTTCGAGCCGATCTGGAACAGGCAGTTCGTCGACCACGTCCAGATCACTGTCGCCGAGTCGCTCGGCATCGAGGGACGCGCGTCCTTCTACGAGCAGGCGGGCGCCGTCAGGGACATCGTCCAGAACCACATGCTGCAGCTTCTGGCGCTGACGGCGATGGAGCCGCCGATCGACTTCAGCGCCGACTCCGTGCGCAACGAGAAGGTCAAGGTCCTGCGCGCGATGCACACACCCGGACCGAAGCACGTCGTCCGCGGCCAGTACGGGCGTGGGTACATCGAGGGGCAGGACGTCCCCGGGTATCGCGAGGAGGAAGGCGTTGCGCCCGACTCCCCGACCGAGACGTACCTCGCCGCCAAGCTGTACGTCGACAACTGGCGCTGGGCCGACACGCCGTTCTACATCCGCACCGGCAAGCGGCTGCCCCGGCGTGAGACGACGATCGCGATCCAGTTCAAGCGCGCGCCGCACCCTCCCTTCGAGCTCGACCCCGGGAACGAGCTCCGGCCCAACGTCCTCCTCGTGCACATCCAGCCGGACGAAGGCGTCTCGCTCGCGATCGGCGCCAAGGTGCCGGGACAGGGCATGACCATCAGGACCGTGCACATGGATTTCGTCTACGGCGGGGCGTTCCGGGTCGGCCTGCCGGAGGCGTACGAGCGGCTCATCCTCGACTGCATGCTCGGCGACGCCACGCTCTTCACACGCGCGGACGAGGTGGAGGAGCAGTGGGCGATCGTCGATGCGATCGTCGCTCCGTGGAAGCGCGACCGGCCGACCTTCCCGAACTACGAGGCCGGCACGTGGGGCCCCGCCGCTGCGGACGAGCTCGTCCATCGCGACGGGCGCTCCTGGCGCCGGCCAGAGGAGGACTTGACGGAACATCAGCTGATCCGCAGGGCAGTACTGGATCGCCGCGATCGGCGTCCTCGGTCGCGCTCGTATTTCACTTCAATACGAACGCTCCCTGCGTCCTGCCTCGCGACGCCCAGCGCACCCCTGCGGGAGCGACGTCCCGCCAAGCCCTCCCGATGACGGAGGGCGTGACGATCCGCGACGTCGAGCGCGAGCTCGGTCGCCTGCGTGCTGCCTCGACCGGGCTCGACGAAGCGCCACGGCTGCGCACGAGCGTCATGACGCACATCGCGTGGGTGCCAGAACGATGGGTCGAAGCGGTGCAGGGCGTGATGAGCGAGCTCGGCGAGCGGCACCCGTCGCGGGTGATCCTCCTCTTCCCGCAGCCCGACGACGAGCGTGACGCCATCGACGCGGACGTCGATCTTCGCTGCTTCATGCGCGAGGGCGTCGAGAAGGAAGTCTGCTCCGAGGTCGTCACGCTGCGCCTCTGCGGTGGGCGCGCGCACGCTCCCGCGAGCATCGTCCAGCCCCTGCTCGTCTCCGACCTGCCCGTGTTCCTCCGCTGGCGCGGCGAGCTCACCTTGGGGAGCGCCGAGCTCGAGCAGCTAGTCGACATCGCCGACCGGCTCGTCGTCGACTCGCGAGAGTGGAGCGATCCCGCGGGGATCTTCGCCGAGCTCGCCGGCCGCCTCGACGACTTCGCCGTCTCGGACATCGCCTGGGCGCGCACGCAGCCCTGGCGCCAAGCGATCGCCTCTCTCTGGCCCGACGTCGCCGAGGCGAGCAGCGTCCGCGTGGCCGGCCCCAAGGTGGAAGGGCTGCTCCTCGGCCGCTGGCTCGCCTGCCGCCTCAAACGCGCGGTGGAGGTCGAGCTCGAGCCGGCCGGCGAGATCGAGCTCGTCGAGGTGGACGGCCGGTCGGTGAGGGCCAGGGCCGAGCCGAAGTCGCCCGCCGACCTGCTCTCCGACCAGCTCGAGATCTTCGGTCGCGACAGCATCTACGAGGAGGCCGTACGGAGCTTCTCGTCGGCGCCGACCTAGCCGAGCACGCGTCGAGCTGGATTGCCGAGCGCGCAGGCCGCGGTCCTTTTCACATCGCGCTGACCGGCGGCTCGGCCGCGGGCCCCGTCTACGAGCGCCTGTCGCAGCTCGAGCTCGACTGGAGGAACTGGCACGTGTGGTGGAGCGACGAGCGCGACGTTCCACCGGACCACCCCGACTCGAACGAGCGCCTCGCCCGCGAGACGCTCCTCGACCGTGTGGCGATCCCCGAGGGCCAGATCCATCCGCTGCGCTCGACCGACGTGGAGCTGCCGCCGCTCTTCGACCTCATCCTGCTCGGGCTCGGTCCCGACGGACACACCGCTTCTCTGTACCCCGGCCGCCCGGAGCTCGAGGCGACCGACCCGATCGCCTACGTGCCGGAGCCCGGGTGGCCGCCTCAACACCCGCGTTACACGTTCACCTTTCTGCTCCTGAACGCGGCGCCGCTGGTCGCGATCCTGGTCGGCGGCGAGGCGAAGCGCGACATCCTCGCCCGCGTGCTGGCCGGCGACGAGTCGCTTCCCGCCGCGCGCGTGCACGCTCCCGAGACGGTCGTGCTGGCAGACGAAGCGGCCGCCCCCGGCTAGCCGGAAGCGGCCGCCCTCAGTCTGGTTAGGGCACGCGGAACGCGGTGACGCGAACGCCGGCCGCGAGCAGGTCCTGCGCGAGACTTGCCGCGTACGGATGCTGTTCGCCGGAGAGGCCGGCGGGATTGTGGATCAGGAACGTCCCCTTGCCGGCGGACTGCCGCAGCGTGTACGCCGCGCCGTACTTGGCGAGGACGCCGCGGGCCGTGTCGATACTGAGCGCGTCGACACTCAGGTGAATCGGCGACTCGAGGGCCGCGACCTTGGCGGCTGCGTCTTTCGCTTTTTTCTCCGCAGCCGCTCGGGTCGTCGAGCCGACGCGGGCTGCGATGCCGGCGAATGAATCGGGTCCGAGCACGGCGTTGCGGAGCATCTTCTGCATGCCCAGCGTCCACGCCCGGAAATTGGGGTCGGTCGAGAAGAGCACGACCCGGCCGGACCCGACCGGCTCGTCGATCACCGCGGAGGTGCCGCCGAGCTCGGATTCGCCGCGGGCGAAGCCGGACACGAAGAAGTCCTCCGTTCCGAACGCCGGGAACCGAGCGACGACGTGGCTCGGGCTGGCCGCGTTCATGACGATGTCGTAGTCGTAGAAGACCCAGTTGAAGGCCCCGACGCCGGCGGCCAGCGGGCTGGCCTGGTCGACTGCGACGCGAATCAGCGTGCCGGCGATGTCGGAATGCGGCTCGGCGATCCGTGCCGTGGTCAGACCGAGCCGGGCTGCGAGATCGACGCCGCCGCGCCACGCAACGTATTCGCCTCCCGCGTTGATCCAGTCGGCGAGCGCCTTGCGACCGCGGGGCCCGAGCGCGTTCGAGGCGGTCGTAGAGACGCCGTTCGGAACGAGCAGCACGTCGACGTTCGCGAGCGCTCCGCCCGCGACCTGTGCGGAGCTCACCTGCTGGTAGGGCAGGTGCCAGACCTGGTCGAGCAAATAGCGCAGCCATCCGCTCGACTCGAGCGAGGACGTGCCTCCCGAGATCCGGTAGATCGCCACGCGCGGCACCGTTCCCGGCAGGCCGGGAGACGCCGGCTCGGCCACGGGCGCAACGAGCTCCGCGGAGGGCGAGAGCACAGCGCCGGAGCGTCCGCCGCTCACGTTGAAGAGCAACGGGTTACTCCAGCCGCTCACGTCGTAGAAGTAGGGGAACGGCACGTACGTGTTCTCGTTCAGGAGGCCCTGGATCCAGTGCTTCTGCATCTGGCTCATCGGGATCCAATACGTGCCGGCCGGCAGCACCGCCGCGCCGGCCGCCCGTCCGTACGGCTTGAAGTCGGAGACGGATAGAGGCGCGGTCAAGCGGTAGACCTCGACGTCCATCCGCTGCAGGCGGCGCACGAGCGATTGCACCTCGGCGGCCTTCGCCGCGTCGTCCGCGCGCAGGAAGTAATGCCGCACGCGGTCGCTCGGCACCTCGAGCTGAACCGTGTTGCCCTTGTCGTTGACCTCGTTGGGCTCGAGCCTGCCGGCGAGTCCCTGCTCGAACGCAGTGACCCACGCGTCGTGCCAGTCGCTCAGGATCTCCTCACGGTTCAGCGCTCCCTGGGAGAGGGACACCCAGTGCGTCACGTAGTGCTCGTATGTGCGCTGGTCGATCGAGTCGAAGCTCGACTTCTCGAACGTCATGCCGGCTGCGCTGAACGCCATCGCCGGAACGAGGTCTCCGTACACCATGGCGAAGAAGTCGAAGACCTTGTTCGTGAAGAACTGGATGTGCTGGCGGTTGAACTCCGCTGCGAGCGCGTCGCCGTAGAGGTGGTCCTGCCAGAACATCGACTGCGACGTGACCTCGTGGTACGTCGGATCGGACGTCGGCGGGAAGAAGTAGTGGTTACCGCCCATCTCGTGGGCGTCGATGTAGAGCTGGCCCGGATAGCGGCGCAGCAGCTCGAGCTTCGGGTCGGTCTCGGCCTGGGTGCGCGCGAACCAGTCGCGGTTCATGTCGAACCCGTACGAGTTCTGGCGCGTCTCGGCCTCGCGACCGTCCGGGTTCTGGGTCGGGATGATCCCGACCACCGCGTTGTCGAGGATCTGGTCGGCGGCGCAATCCTGGCGGTCGGCGAGCTCGTAGAGAACGCGCAGTTCTGCGTCGGCGCCGCTCTCCTCGCCGCCGTGCACGTTGCCCATGAGCCAAAGGACGGCCGGCGTCGTTCGCGCCAAGCGCTCCGCTTCGCGGGCGGGCGTCTCCGGGTCGCGAAGCTTGCCGATCGCCTCCTGCACGGCCGCGAGCCCGCCCGGCGTGACGTTGCCGGGACTTCCGACGAGGACGTAGCGCATCTGCCGTCCCTGCCAGGAGGTGGCGAAGGTCCCGCTCACGACGCGGTCGCTCGCAGCGTCGACCGCGTCGACGTACGCGTTGATCTCGGCCGCCGTCACCTCGCGGGAGCCCAGAACGAAGCCGAGGACGTCCTCCGACGTCGGGATGCTCCCGCCGAAGACGGGCGTCGTCTGGATCGGGTCGCAGGCGGCCTGGGAGGGAGCACCCGCTGCCGGACCGGCCGGTGCGAGGGTGACGACTCCGCCGGCGGCGATCGTCAGGAACAGGGCGAGAGCGCGGCGTCGCATCAAGAAAGACCTCCTCGGGTTGAGCGCGCGCCGACCCTATCACTCTCCGCGCGCGCTACCCAACTCCCTTTCGAGCAAGGTTCCGGACGCGAGAACGAGGGCGTCGTCACCAGGTCTGCCCACCAGTTGAAGCGACGCGGGGAGGCCGTGTTCGGCAGGTCCGCACGGCAACGCGAGCGCGGGCCAGCCGAGCGCGCTGACCGGGAACGTCAGTCGGATGACGTCTTCTCGGATGGCGAGGTCGCCGATCCCGGCGGGTGGCGCGACGAACGCCATCGTCGGTGTCACGAGGAGGTCGTGCTCGTCGAGAAGGGCGAGCGCCTGTGCGCCGTACGCCTGTCGCGCGGCGGTCGACTCCTGCGCCTCCTCGTCCGGGAGCGCAAGACACCGTTCGACCTTCACGCGCACACTCGTTCCGTACAGGTCGGCATGTTCGGCGAAGAGGTCTCGGTGGACGTCGGCGACCTCGCGCATGAAGGCCGGCCCGGGGTCCGGTGAGAGAGGGAAGTCGAGCGGCTGTGAGCGTGGAAAGCGGGAGGCCGCCTTGCTCACTCGGTCGCGAACGAGCGGCTCGGCGGCGTCGAGCCATGCGACTCCGACCGAGACCTCCTCGAGCGACTCGAACTCGGCTTCCCGAAAACCGGGAACGAGCGCATGCATCATCGCCGTGCAGTCCGCGACGGAGCGCGCCATCGGCCCGGCCGTGTCGAAGGTGGGCGCGAGCGGGAACACGCCGTCCGTCGGGACGAGGCCCCATGTCGGCTTGAAGCCGACGACGCCGCAGCACGCGGCGGGCAGCCGGATGGAGCCGGCACTGTCGGTGCCGAGCGCCGCGTCGCAAAGACCCGCCGCCAACGAGGCGGCGGAGCCGCCGCTCGACCCGCCGGGGATGCGACCGCTGTCGAGCGGGTTGACGACGTCGCCGTAGTGCTCGTTCTCCGAGGTGATGCCGTAGGCGAACTCGTGCAGGTTCGTCTTGCCGACGACGGCGTAGCCGGCCTGCTCGAGCCGCCGCACGGCCTCCGCCGTTCGCTCGGGAACGTGCTCGCGGAAGATGGCCGAGCCGTACGTCGTCGTGAGCCCGGCCGTGTCGAACAGGTCCTTGACGCCGAGCGTGATGCCGGCGCCCACATCCTCGGGGCGCGCGAGGAACGCGTTGTAGGCGTCGCGCGGGTGCGCGCTCAGCCCCTGACCGCGAAGACCTGCCAGTCGCCCGGCACGCCCCTGAGACGGCGAATGCCCCGGTCTTCGAACTCGATTCCGGAGCCGGCGACGAGGTCCTTGACCGTGCTCGAGACGACCACCTCTCCGGGCTCCGCCTCGCCTGCGATGCGCGCGCCGATGTGGACGGCGATGCCGCCGAGCTTGTCTCCGATCACCTCACACTCGCCGGTGTGAACGCCGGTTCGGAGCTCGAGGCCCAGGGGACGCACCGCCTCGCGGATCGCCAGTGCGCACCGGATCGCGCGCCCGGGACCGTCGAAGCTTGCGAAGAACCCGTCGCCAGCGGTGTCGATCACGCGTCCGCGACAGCTGTGCAGCTCCCGGCGCACGGCGTCGTAGAAAGACGCGAGCAACTCACGCCACCCGCGGTCACCGAGCTCGGCTGCGCGCTCGGTCGAGCCGACGACGTCGACGAACAGGACGGTCGCCAGAAGGCGATCGGGCTCGGCGACCGGGCGCACACCGGTCAGAAACTCCTCCACCTCGTCCACGATCTGGTCGGCGTCGATCCACGGCACGTGGTCGTCGCCCGCGAGCTCGACGAATCGCGCCCCCGGGATGCGCTCGGCGAGGTAGCGCCCCTCCTCGGGGCGCGAGTCGAGATCTCCGCGCCGGTGCAGGACCAGCGTCGGCACGCGAATGGTGGGCAGTACCGCGCGAACGTCGATCTCCGAGTTCATGGCGATCAAGGCTCGCGCTGCGCCCGGACTGGCCGACGCGTGCGCCCGTGCCGCCCACCAGCGGGCCATGGCGTCGTCCGCGCTCGGGCACATGCGCCGCATGTCGACCTCCCAGGCCCACTCGCGCTCGATCTGCTCCCCATACGCCTGTCGTTCCTCGGCTGTCGGCGCCCACGGATAGTCGTCGTCCGGATCACTGCGCTTGGCGTAGGTCGCGTACAGGGCGAGGGCCGAGGTCCGGTCCGGATACGTGGCGGCGAAGAGGACGCACAACGGGCCGCCTTCCGAGTAGCCGAGCAACGCTGCCCGCTCCGAGCCGACTGCGTCCAGCACCGCGCGCACGTCGTCCATCCTTTCCTCGAGCGTCGGCAGCTGACTGACGGGCACGCGGTCCGAGAGACCGGTGCCCCGCTTGTCGAAACGGATCAGCCGGGAAAAAGACGCGAGCCGGGTGAGGAAGTGCGCTGAGCGCGGGTCGTCCCAATCCATGTCCAGGTGCGACACGAAACCGGAGACCAAAACGAGGTCGAAAGGCCCGTCGCCCACCACCTGGTAGGCGATGTTGAGATCGTCGCTTCTTGCGTACCGCGTCTCAGGCCGGACGCCGCCCACGGCCGACACGGCTGTTCAGCCGGAGAGCCGGTTGTAGATCTCCGCGACGGCGATGGAGCCGGCGAAGAGGATCAGTGCGAGCACGAAGAGCCCGACGCCCCAGCGCAGGTTCTTGCGGCCGAGCTCGGCGTTCGGCTCCGTCACAGGACGAGCGGGTCGATGGCCATGGCGACGAACAGCAGGGCGAGGTAGGCGAGCGAGAAGCTGAAGAGACGGCGCGCACGCGGCGGTGTCGTTTCGCGCTGCAACGCAAACGCGAGCCAGAGAAACGTGAGCCCGAGGGCGAGCGCGACGCCGAGGTAGACGACTCCGAGCGTGCGCCAGACGACCGGCAGAAGCGTGACCGCAACGAGGAGGAACGAGTAGCGCACGATCGAGAGCGCCGTCTCGCGCTCTCCACTCACGACGGGCAGCATCGGGATGCCCGCCGCGGCGTAGTCGCGCTTGATGAGAAGCGCGAGCGCCCAGAAGTGCGGGGGCGTCCAGAGGAAGACGATCAGGAAGAGGAAGAGCGCCGGGAGCGCCAGGTTGCCGGTGGCCGCCGCCCAACCGACGAGTGGAGGCACGGCGCCGGCCGCGCCGCCGATGACGATGTTCTGCGGCGTCGAGCGCTTCAGCCAGCGCGTGTACACGAGCACGTAGAAGAGGTTGCCGGCCACGGCGAGCAAGGCGGCGACGACGTTGACAAAGCTCGTGAGGACGACGAACGAGAGCGCCGAGAGCGCGAGCCCGAACTCGAGGGCGCGCTCCGGCGGAACTCGTCCGGCGGCCACGGGCCGGCGGGAGGTCCGCTTCATGCGCGTGTCGACGTCGCGGTCGAGGACGTGGTTGAGCGCGCTCGCCCCGCCGCACGCGAGCGCCAGGCCGCACAGGGTCGCCACGACGAGGTCGAGCGAAGGGATCCCGCGCGCTCCGACGATCATCCCGCCGGCCGCGGTGATGAGCAGGAGCACCATGATGCGCGGCTTCGTGAGCGTGACGTAGTCGCGCCACGACCCGCGCGGAGCCGGTGCGCCGCCCCGGAAGGTCGCGGCAGCCGAGACGGCCGCGGCGGTGAGCGCGAGCGCGCCCAGGGTCAGGTGGACGACGGCCGGCGCCTCGAGGAGCCCCGCCACTCCGGCCGCCGCGAAGAGCAGGAACGCGGCGAGCGCCGCCGCGAACAGGTCACGTCTGTCCGGATGCGCGATACGCGCGGCGAGCACGACGGCGAAGAGAAGCGCAAGCGTGACGTTCGCTGCGACGTCGTGGGCGAACGCCCAGGCCCCGGTGGCAACGACGAGCGCGACTCCCGCCGTCGAGGCGAGGGAGAGGAGCCTTAGCCAGGGACCCGGTTTCATCGCCGCTGCTCTCGCAGCCGAAGGCGCAGGTCGCGGAGCGGCCGTGCGCTCGTCACGTAGGGGACCTTGTCGAAGTTGTGCGCGGGCGGCGGCGAGGACACGTACCACTCAAGCGTATCCGCGCTCCAGGGGTCGCCTCCCACCCGCGTGCCCTTGCGCCAGCTCCGGGTTGCGTTGTAGAGGAAGACGAGCAGCGAGATCCCCATCACGAGAGCGCCGAGCGTCGAGACGAGGTTGTACCACTCGAACAGATCGCCGCGGTCTTCGCCGTAGGTGTAGATGCGCCGCTGCATGCCCATGAGGCCCAGCATGTGCTGGGGCAGGAAGGCGGCGTTGAAGCCGACGAACATGAGCCAGAAGTGAATCTTGGCGAGTCGCTCGTCGTACATCCGCCCCGTGATCTTCGGGAACCAGAAGTACGTACCGGCGAAGATGCCGAACACGG
This sequence comes from uncultured Actinomycetes bacterium, assembly GCA_963747715.1. Classification (GTDB taxonomy): domain Bacteria; phylum Actinomycetota; class Thermoleophilia; order Gaiellales; family Gaiellaceae; genus CAVVGB01. Next base: position 100,443 of record CAVVGB010000008.1, on the reverse strand, counting down.
TGCCGCCGAAGAGAACGTAGTGCAGGTGTGCGACGACGAAGTACGTGTCGTGCGTCTGGTAGTCGATGGGGTAGGCCGCGAGCATGATCCCGGTCAGCCCGCCCAGGGTGAAGAGCCCGATGAAGCCGAGGCAGAAGAGCAGCGGCGCGCGGAAGATGAGCTGGCCTCGCCAGAGGGTGGCGAGCCAGTTGAAGATCTTGATCGACGTCGGCACGGCCACGGAGAACGAGGTCGCCAGGAACCAGCCCTGCAGCCACGCCGGCATTCCGACCGTGAACATGTGGTGCGCCCACACGAGCATGCTCGCGAACGCGATGCCGATGGTGGAGAACGCGATCGCCTTGTAGCCGAAGATCGGCTTGCGCGAGAAGACGGGGATGATCTCTGAGAGCATCCCCATCGCGGGCAGCACCATGATGTACACCTCGGGGTGGCCGAAGAACCAGAACATGTGCTGCCAGAGGATCGGCCCCCCGTTCTCGGGCGCGAAGAAGTCGGTGCCGGCCTGGCGGTCGAGAAGAAGGAGCGTGGCCGCCGCCGAGATCGCCGGCAGCGCGAGCAGGAGCAGCACGGAGTACGCCTCGATCGCCCACGCAAAGAGCGGGATGCGCATCCACGTCATCCCGGGCGCGCCGCATGTTGTGGATCGTCACGATGAAGTTGATCGCGCCCGCGAGCGACGCGATCGACGTGAGGTGGATGCCGAGGATCCACAGGTCCTGTCCGACTCCCGGGCTCCCCTCCTTGCTCGACAGCGGCACGTACCCGGTCCAACCCGAGTTGGCGGCGCCACTCTCCGCGAGGAAGCTGGTGAGCAGCACGATGCCGCCCATGAGAAACAGCCAGTACGTGAGCGCGTTCAGGCGCGGGAAGGCGACGTCCCTCGCGCCGATCATGAGCGGGATCAGGTAGTTGGCGAAGCCCGCGAGGATCGGGACGACGAAGAGGAAGATCATCGCCGTCCCGTGCATCGTGAAGAGCTGCGTGTAGCCGTCCTTCGTGATGAAGTCGTTGTCCGCCTGCGCGAGCTGGATGCGCATGAGCAGCGCCATCAGGCCGGCCGCGAAGAAGAAGCCGAACGCAGTCACGATGTAGAGGACGCCGATCCGCTTGTGGTCGACCGTCGTCAGCCAGCTGACGACTCGGCCTTCCTTCCACGTCGGCGCGAGTGAGTCGCTACGAACCGCCATCAGCGGGCCCCTCTCGCAGAATCTGGTTCGAGCGGATGTACGCCATCAGCGAGTCGAGCTGGACGGTGACCCAGCCCTTGCCGACCGGAGGCATGTAGCCGTCGATGTTGGGCGTGTTCTGCCCGTCGTAAACGACGAGGTCGCGGAGCGCCCGCCGGTTCAGCAGCGTCCCGTTTCCAGCGATCGGCGGACCGACGTCGCCTTCGCCCTCGAGGCCGTGGCACTTTGCGCACGCACCTTCCCACGTCTCCCGGCCGAGTTCCTCGGATGCCGCCGTCACGTCTTTCTGACGGACCCACCGGTCGAACTCAGACGTGCTGACGACTTCGACGGTGGTGTGCATGACGGAGTGCTGCACGCCGCAATGCTCGGCACACCACCCTTCGAACGTGCCCTCGCTCTGCGGGGTGAAGCTGAGCTCGTTGACCTTGCCGGGAAGCGCGTCCTTCTTGCCGGTCAGCTCCGGCACCCACCAGCTGTGGTCGACGTCGAGCGCGGTGATCTCGAGGGTGACGGGCGTGTCGACCGGGAGGCGCAGCGTGTCGATCGAGATGGCGCCGTTCTCGTACTCGTACTGCCAGTAGAACTGGTGCGCTTCGACGCGGACCCGAACCTCGTCGCCGCCGTCCGGGCGCGCCTCGACGGCGGGGGTGCGTACGAAGACGTAGACCGCGATGGCGGCCAGGGCGAGCGCCGGGATGAGCGTCCAGATGATCTCGAGCCGGGTGTTGCCGTGGATCTGGGGCCCCTCGACGTGCTCCGGGACGTCGGGCCGCCGGCGGAAGCGGATGATGAAGAAGATGAGGGCGGCCTCGATGAGCACGAAGACGACCGCGCAGATGGTGAAGACCACCCAGTAGATCTCGCTGATGGTCTTGCCGCTGTCGGTCTGCGGGGCGGGCGGGCCGATGCCCTGAGCGAACGCCGCCGCGGCCGAGAAACCGGCAAGCGCGAGAACCGCCAGTGCGACGAGGGCTCCCCGGGCCATCCGGCCGCGATTCTAGGGCTTGCCCCTTGCGAGTCGCCGCACAAAAAATGGGAGCTCACTGAGAATCCGCGTTTCCCAGTGAGCTCCCGGCGCGCGAACACCGTCTCCCGCAGGTTCGCTCCCGAATGGGGTAGCTGCTTCAAGGCCAACTGAACCACAGAAAGAGTGAGATCTCAGCCCCCCTTTTGGGGGATCTTGGAGCAACTACGCTCCGCGGCGTGACCGAAAGCTGGACCGTGCCTCTGCCCGCGGGCGTGTCCGAGCCGTTCGAGGTGTACGTCAACGGCGTCCTCCAGGCCCGCGGCCGGGACTACGACGTGAGCGGGAGCCGGCTCGTCTTCACGAAGCCTCTGGCGGAGGAAGGGCGGCTCGGGCCGTTCCGCTGGCTCAGCATGTTCCTCGGGATCGCCGGGACCTACCGGAAGAACGACAGCGTGGACGTCGTCTACGAGTCCGGCGGCCGCCGCACCGTCGCGACCGGCCTCCCGATCGTCCCCCCAGACCCTCGCTAGAGGCGCCATCCCGATCTCGGCGCGGTCGGCTACGCCGAAGCGATTGGCTGATCGGCCCGGGGCGACCCGGGCGCGCACGTCTCGCAGAGCTCGACGCCGCGCACGCGCGCGATTAGGCGGTACATCTCGCAGCCGGTGCAAAAGCCGGTGGCGGCCGCGAAGAGAGCGAGGGCCGCGACGAGCAGGCCGAGCGCCCACCCGATCGTGGAGAGCCCGAGCACGTGTGAGACGGAGGCGCTCCCGAGCACAGCGACACCGACCATGTTCGCGAAGCGCGGCGGCCGGGCGTCCTCGATCGGTCCCTCGCCGAAGCGCGGTTGGATCACCTCGAAGTAGAAGAGACAGGGGAGACACCAGCGCCGCCCGAGCGTCAGGCCGATCGCAAGCTGGGCAGCCAGAACGGCCAGCAGCCACCACCAACCCGTCAGAAAGGCGACGAGCGCGAGCGTCCCGATGGCGGCTTGGTTGAAGCGCGGGCCGCGCGAGTCGATGACGTCGAGGTCCCGGTAGGGGTCGACCGTTCGCTTCACTTTGGAAAGCTTAGTTGGAAGTGGGCCGCTTGGCAGGCAGGACGAGCTTGAAGCGCGCTCCATGCGGCTCGGCGTCCTCGTAGAGAAGCTCGCCGCCATGCGCCTGCGCGTACTGGAGCGCAATCGCAAGCCCGAGGCCTGCTCCACTGGGGCCTTCCTGCGCCCGGCGCCCGCGCGTGAACCGCTCGAAAAGCTGGGGCACGAACTCGGGCGGCACTCCAGGCCCGCTGTCCTCGACGCTCAGCCGGAAGTAGCGGTCGGGCTGCTCCGCGTAGACGCGGACGGGCGCGTCGCCGTAGCGCAGCGCGTTCACGATCAGATTCGAGACGACGCGGTCGAACGCGTCGGCGTCGACGATCGCCTCGAGATCGGCCGGAATGTCGATGCGCACGTCGTTCGCCCGTCCGCCGGCCACCAAGAGCACGAGCTCTTCGACCCGGTTTCGCACAGAAAGCTGCTTCGGCTCGATGCGAACGCTGTGCGCCTCGAGGCGCGACAGGTCGAGCAGCTGGTCGACGAGGCGGCGCAGGCGATCCGTCTGCTCGTACAGGGTCAGGCGCAGCTGTAGCAGCTGGCTGCGCTCGAGCTCCCCGCCGCGCATCTGGAGCGTGGCGGCGATGCCGTGGATGACGGCGACGGGAGTGCGAAGCTCGTGCGACGCGAGCGCGACGAACTGGCTCTTCATCTCATCGGCTTCCTCGAGCGCGACGCGCGCCTCGTGCTCCTGCACGAAGAGCCTGCTCCGCTCGAGCGCGAGCACGGTGAGCGATCCGAGCGAGCGCAGGAGCGCAAACTCCTCGTCGCCGAAGAACGGTGCGTAGGGGTCGGTCCAGACGACGAGCGACCCCGACGTGAACGGGACCTCGACGACGCCCTCGCGCTCCGCCCGCCTCGCGTCGACGTCGTCGGGCTCGACTCCGTACGTGCCCCGCACTTCTCCCTGCTCGTCGAGAAAGACGATGGCGCGTGCTCCTACGACCTTGGTCATCCGCGGGAGAACGCGGCCCATGATCTCGGCCGGCGAGGAGGCGAAACGAACGAGGTCGTCGATTCCCTCGCGCAGCACTTCGCGCTCGGGCCGCCGCCAGATCTCGCGGACGAAGAGCGGCGGCGCGAAGCCTGCAAAGAAGAGAAGCGCACACCCGAGTGTCAGGACCGCCGTCGTCAACTCCATCCATGCCGGGGGGTCGCCTCCGGCCGTGCCGGCGAGCACGAGCACGAGGCTCAGCGCCAGAGTGCCGACGGCCAGCAGGCGCACCCGGTAGCGAATGACCGTTGGCTGGTGGCTCCCGGCGCGCCACAGGCGCCAGGCGACGTAGGCGGACAGCACCGTCCACTGGAAGAGGAGCAGGCCTACGAACAGGGCGAACCCGGACGGCCACGGCGCGCCTTCATCCGGAATCTCGACGAGGAACGACCAGGCGACCACCGCGAGCGTGAGCCCGGCGGCGAGGATTTCGACCGCTCGCGGCGGCCGGCGGAACGAGGCCCCGAAGCGGAAGAGGAGGTACGGGAACAGCACGATCGCCGCGATGACGGCGCGCTCGTACCACGAGCCCAGCTCGTCGGCGTCGGAGACGGCTTCGACGATTTCCCCGGCCAGCGCGACCCCGGCCAGCAGGGCGAACGTGAGGGCCGCCCACCGCGCCGGTTTGTCTCGGCGGCGCTGCCACTGCACGAGGCAGACGAGGGCGATCGCGGCCAAGACGAAGACGTTGACGTGCCCGAGTGCGTCCGCCGCTGTCCGCATCAGCGGTGCGTCTTACGAAGCGCCAGCGGTGGACCAGGTCGGCCGCCTGCGCGTAGCCCGGGCGTCAGCTCGCGCACGCGTGAAAGATTACTCCTGAGACCGGAGTTCGCAAGCTCGCGCGCCGCGATTTGCAGCGGCCTGCATCGGTATCCTCAGCTTGGTGGGTCAGGAGCGATTCGATGACCTGAACGCTGGCTTCGTTCAGGAGCTTTTCGCCGAGTACCTCGCTTCCCCCGATACCGTCGACGACGAGTGGAGGGCGCTGTTCGAGGCGGCGCCGCGCCCCCTGCTCGAGAGCCACCCGCTCGTCCAGCGGCTGCGCGAGCTGCAGCCGGGCATCGCAGACGGGGACGGCGACGGTGACGGGGCGGCCAGAGCCGAGCCTGCGGCGCCCGCGCCTCAGCTTCTGGGCGGGGTGGCGGCGGCCATGTCGCTCATCAAGGCGCACCGCACACACGGGCATCTGGCCGCGCGCCTGGATCCGCTCGGCAGCGATCCTCCCGGCGACCCGGCACTCGATCCCGACCGGCTCGAGCCGAGGCTCTCGGAGGAGCTCATGCGTCAGATCCCCGCCAAGGTCCTGCGGGTGCATGTGGCGGGCGAGACGCTGGCCGAGGCCTACCCGCGCCTGCACGAGACCTACTGTGGGACCCTTGCCTACGAGATCGAGCACATCTCCGATCACCAGCAGCGCGTCTGGCTTCGCACGGCAATCGAGTCGGGGAGGTTCAGGACGCCACTCACGGACGACGAGCGGCGCGTGCTCCTGCGAAGGCTGACCGAGGTCGAGGGGATGGAGCGGTACCTGCGCCGCGCGTTCCTCGGCCAGAAGTCGTTCTCGATCGAAGGCCTCGACGTGATGGTCCCCATGCTCGACGAGGCGATCGAGCTCGCAGCGAGCGACGGCGCCCGGCACGTCGTGATGGGCATGGCACACCGCGGCCGCTTGAACGTCCTCGCTCACATCATCGGCCGCTCGTACGAAACGATCCTGCGCGAGTTCGAGGGCGAGAAGGCGATCGAGGCGGTGACGTCGGACTCGGAGGGCGGGACCGGCGACGTCAAGTACCACCACGGCGCCGAGGGCGTGCGCAAGACGTCGAGCGGCGACGTCCGCGTCGGCCTCGCCGCGAACCCGAGCCACCTCGAGTACGTCGACCCCGTCGTCGAAGGCGAGACGCGCGCGTTGCAGACCGATCACGAGTCCGCGACCGACGTGCACCACCCGACGGCCGCCCTCGCCGTCTTGATCCACGGCGACGCGGCGTTCCCGGGGCAGGGCGTCGTCGCGGAGACGCTCAACCTGCAGGGGCTCCCCGGCTACACGACGGGAGGCACGCTCCACCTGATCGCGAACAACCAGATCGGCTTCACGACCGATCCGGAGGACGGGCGCTCGACGCGTTACTCGAGCGACCTCGCCAAGGGCTTCGACGCTCCGATCATCCACGTGAACGCCGACGACGCGGAGGGGGCGATCGCCGCCATCCGCCTGGCGATGGCGTTCCGAGAGCGCTTCCGTCACGACATCGTCGTCGACCTCGTCGGCTACCGCCGCTTCGGGCACAACGAGGGCGACGAGCCCGCGTACACGCAGCCGCTCATGTACGAGACGATCGAGAGCCATCCGACGGTCCGCCAGCAGTTCGCGGCCCGGCTCGTCGAGGCGGGCGCGCTGAGCGAGGAAGACGTCGAGAGCCTCGACGTCGCCGTGCAAAAGGCCATGCGAGACGCGCACGAGGTGCTCAAGGCGGCGATCGCGGCGGGAACGTCGTCGACGCCGAAGGAGCGCCGCCCGGGTCACGCCGGAGACTCGCACCTCGACACCGCGGTGCCGGAGGATCGGCTACGCGATCTCAACGAGCAGCTGATCACGGTCCCCGACGGGTTCACGGTGCACCCCAAGCTCGTCAAGCAGCTCGAGCGCCGGCGCGCGACGCTCGAGGAGGGCGGGATGGACTGGGCACAGACCGAGGGCCTCGCGTTCGCGACGCTCCTCACCGAAGGCATTCCCGTCCGGCTGACCGGTCAGGACACGGAGCGCGGCACCTTCTCGCACCGCCACCTCGTCCTCCACGACGCGAAGACGGGTGAGACGTACACGCCGATCGAGTACGTCAAAGGGGCGTCCGCGCCGTTTCAGGTCTACAACTCGCCGCTGTCCGAGATGGCCGCGCTCGGTTTCGAGTACGGCTACTCGGTGTCGTGCCCGCGCGCGCTCGTCCTGTGGGAAGCGCAGTTCGGCGACTTCGTCAACTCGGCGCAGGTGATCATCGACCAGTTCATCGTGTCGGGGCTCGCGAAGTGGCAGCAGAGCTCACGGCTCACGCTCCTGCTTCCGCACGGCTACGAGGGAAGCGGCCCGGAGCACTCGAGCGCGCGGGTCGAGCGCTTCATGCAGATGGCCGCGCAGGAGAACATCAGGATCGTCAACTGCACGACTGCGGCGCAGTACTTCCACGTCATCCGCCGTCAGGCGCTCCACCCGAAGCCGCGCCCGCTCGTCCTCCTCACGCCGAAGGGCCTGCTGCGACTGCCGCAGGCCACATCGGACCTGAAGCACCTCGTGAAGGGGAGCTTCCGCCCGATCCTCGACGATCCCGCGCTCGACGAAGAGGGACGGCGGCAGACGCGCCGCCTCGTCCTTTGCTCCGGGAAGATCTACTACGACATCGTCGGGCACGAGGGGCATGACCCGTCCGAGGGTGTCGCGGTCGCCCGGCTGGAGCAGCTCTACCCGTTCCCGCTCGCAGCGTACGACGAGCTCCTCTCCCGCTATCCGAACGTGACCGAGGTCGTGTGGGCGCAGGAGGAGCCCCAGAACATGGGACCCTGGCGCGCCATCCGGCACAGGCTCGAGGAGGGACTGCCGGCCGAGGTCGAGCTTCGCTACATCGGGCGGCCGTGGCGTGCGAGCCCGAGCGAGGGGTACCCGACGGCGCACCTGATCGAGCAGGACCGCATCGCCCGCGAGTGCCTCGAGAGGTACTAGTGGGAGGAGTCTCGAGCTGCTGGCATAATTAGCCTGGAACTAGGAACTTCGGAAGGACCGGGCAGCGGCCCCCGGCCGGCAAAGGGGTCCGCACATCGGCTTCCAGCCCGCACAAGTAGGAAACCCAGTCAGACGACCGGTCTGGCGCATCTCACGGGAGACGGCGCGTCTCATGCCGGTGGTCCTACCGGTGGCGCTGGCCGCCTTCGGGATGGCTGTCTTCGCGCTGGTCGAGTTCGTCTCGTCCGACCCAGACGCCGCGACGCTTGCCGGCCTGCTCGCCCTGCTCGTGGCCTCGACGCTGGCGGAGGCGTTCCCCGTGCCGATCGAGAACGTCCCGGTCGGAGGGACGTCTCTCGCCACCGTCTTCATCGTCGGGACTGCCGTCCTGTACGGGTGGCCGGCCGCGACGCTCGTCGCGCTCCTGACGCAGCTGATCGTGGAGAGCAGCCGGCGGCGCCCCTTGATCCGCATCGGGTACAACACGTCCGTCTACGTGCTCGCCGCCGCGGCCGCGGGACTGACGGCGCTTCCCTTCGAGGACGAAGGCTTCCTGGCGCTCACGGCGGCCGTACTGCTCGCAGCCACCGCGTTCTACGCCGTCAACCTTCCTCTGGTCGCGGCCATCGTCGCGCGCTGGGCGCGCGAGCCCTTCTTCGATCTGCTCCAGCGCGCGGTGCGTTCGACGTTCGTGGTCTTCGCGATCATGGCCTCGGTCAGCCTCATGCTGGCGGCGCTCTGGGAGCGTTCCCCGTTTCTCGCCGCCGCGCTCGCCGGCCCGCTCCTCGCAATCGCTCTCTACCAGCGCTCCGTGCACCGCGAGCTCGAGGCGGTCCGCCTCGCGCTCACGGATCCGCTCACCGGCCTCGGCAACCACCGGAGCTTTCAGGAGCGACTGCAGCACGATCTCGAAGCGGCCGACGCGGGCAAGACGATTCTGTCGCTCTGTCTCCTCGACATCGACGACTTCAAGGACATCAACGACCGCCACGGCCATCCCGTGGGCGACCGCGTGCTCGCGCACATCGCGCGGCGCCTGCGCCAGAACGGCGAGGCCTTCCGCCTCGGCGGCGACGAGTTCGCGCTCCTGCTTCCCGGCCGGAGTGAGGACGACGCGGCCGCCGTGGCCGAGGCCGTTCTCCACCGCGTGGCGATGGGCGCGGGAGTGCGCGGCGTCGAGGTCACGCTGTCCGCCGGGATCGCCGAGTACCCCCAGTATGGGGTCGACCGCAACGAGCTCCTGCGCGTCGCCGACGCGGCCCTCTACCAGGCGAAGAATGAGGGCAAGAACCACGTGCGGGTGTACCGGCCGGACGTCCAGGAGCTCGGTCAGCTCCGCGACCTTGCGGAAGGGCGCGACCGGTCCGCGCGGCTGCGCGCGGCTGCCTCCCTCGCGCACGCGGTCGACGGCCGCGACGCTTACACCGGGCATCACTCGTACATGGTCGGCGAGCTCGCGGGGCGCCTCGCCAAGCGCATGGGGCTCCCTCGTAACGAGGTTGAGCTCGCCCGGCTGGCCGGCCGCCTGCACGACATCGGCAAGCTCGCCATCCCCGAGGACATCTTGCGCAAGCCGGGACCGCTGAACGACGCGGAGCGCCTCGTTCTCGAACGGCACCCGCACATCGGCTATCGGATGCTCGAGTCACTCGGGATCGAGCCGGTGGCGACGTGGGTGCTGCACCACCACGAGCGCTGGGATGGTCGCGGCTATCCCGAAGGCCTCGAAGAAGAGGAGATCCCGCTCGGCTCGCGGATCCTCTTCGTCGCCGACGCCTACGACGCGATGACGAGCGACCGCGTGTACCGCGGCAAGCTCTCACACGAGGATGCCGTCGCCGAGCTCGAGCGCTGCGCCGGCGCGCAGTTCGACCCGACCGTGGTGCAGGTGTTCCTTGAGGGCCTCGAGCAAACGGAGCTCGCGGCCCTCAAGCAAGCTTAGGTGGCTACCACTTCCAGCCGCGGCCGCCGAAGGACGCGAGCAGAAGCGCGAGGCCGACGACGAGGGGACTGGTCCACAAACGACGCAACGACATGTCGATTCCTTTCGACTAGCTGAATGCCGCCAACTCGGATCGGCTCGCCGTCCCGGTGCGCTCACCCCCAAAAAGGGGGGCCGGTGGGTCCTAGTCGGCGGCAGGCAGCTCGACGGAGAAGGTCGACCCCTCACCGTCTGATGATTCGACCCAGATTCGCCCATCCATTTGGCGCACCAGCTCGCGGCAGATGTAGAGGCCGAGGCCCGTGCCGCTCACGCCGCGCTGGAGGTATGGGTCGAGACGGTGGAACTTGTCGAAGATCCGCTCCTGCTCGGCCTCCGGAATGCCCAGCCCCTGGTCGCGAACGGCAAAGCGGAGGCGGCCGTCCGATGCGCTCAGCTCCACATCGATCCGGCCACCGTCCGGCGAGTACTTGATTGCGTTGTCGACGAGGTTCACGAGGACACGCCGAAGCTTTTCCGGGTCGGCGGCGACGCGCGGCAATGCCGACGGGGACGCGAGCTCGAGCGTGCAGCCCGCCGGTAGCCGGGGGCGGGTCTCCGTCACAACGTCCTTGGCGAGCTCGCCGACGTCACAACTCTCGACAATCGTTCGGAGACTGCCGGATTCGAGCCGGCTCGCCCACAGCACGTCGTTCACGATCCGGGCAAGCCGGTCGGACTCGTGGAAGATCACGTCGAGCATCCTGTCCCGGGTCTCGGCGTCGAGGTCGTGTTGCCGTAGCGTGATGGAGGCGCCGTACACCGCCGTCAGCGGAGTACGCAGCTCGTGTGAGGCGACCGCGACGAACTCATCCTTGAGGCGGTCGACCTCGCGCAGGCGGTCGAGGGAGCTCTGCACCGAGCGCTGGTACAGGGCGATCGCCACCATCGGCGCGATCAGCACCATCGCGATCAGCGGCGAACGGTCCCAGAGGACGACCAGAAGAACGGCGAGCGACGCCATGATCGCGAAGGGGATGGCCGTCCAGAACACGTAGCGCCAGGCGTACGGGAGCAAGCGCTCGTCCGAGGCCCTCGCGACCACCGCGGCGAGTAGGACTACGTCGACGAGCCAGAACGCGGCCGAGGCGGAGAATGCACCCAGCGCGAGCGCCGCGAGATCGTTTCCTTCCGAGCCTTCGGCGGCGAGCCCTGCCGCCGTCGCCGCGAGGGCGTACAAGCCCATGTTGAAGGCGACGCGGATGGCCGGGCGCCGTCGCGCGATCTCGACGGCGGTAATCGTCGACAGCGCGATCAGGACGGCCGGAGCCCAGCCGTACACGACCGCCGCCCCGACGATGAAGACGTTCGCGAGCGACGTGGCCCCGACCGCCACGCCCTCGATCGGCACGGGAAAAACCTCCGCGACGATCGACGCGGCGAGGAGCGCTGCCAGACCGGCAAGCGTCCTCCCCGAGGGGCTGGAAGCTGCGAACGACCAGACGGCCGCCGCGCTGGCGACTGCCCCGCCGGCTGCGACGGGCGCGACGACGGGAAGCAGGCGGCCGTGACCGCTCAGGGAGCGAGGCCTCCGGGGCCTCCACCCTCTAGGGGAGGCGTTCTCGGAGGGAGCGGCGACTTGCCTGGCCGCCGTGGCCTACCAGGTCCAGCCTTCGCCTTCGCCGGCGAAAGAGGCGATGAACGCCGCCAGAGCGAGCAGCTTCACCAGGGTGCCCTTCCACGAAAGCATTTCGTTCTCCCTTCGTCCCGGGCGCCGCGTTCCCGGCCTCTTGATTTGACCTCGCCAGGGGCGGGCTTGCAGTATGCCACCGAACGCGAACTGCAACGGGGTTCGGCACGTCCCGGGTCGGCTCGGCGTTCCCTACGACGCCGGGCCCGTCATCGCTCCGGCCGGCCTCCAGCTCCTCGGCGGATCGAGCGTCGGCGGCCGCCGCGAGCGAACGACCTCCTGAACTCCCGCGTCGGCAGCGCCGCTTGTAACGAGGGGACGGGGGCGCGCGCGGCGGCGGCGAGGAGCACGGCCATGAGGATCCCGGCCAGCGGCCAGATCAGGTACGACGCATGGAACGCGCGGCCGATGAAGACGAGGAGAAAGATCGAGAGAGCGAACCCGGCCGGGGCGAGCCACGCCTCGCGGGAGCGCCACTGGGCGCGAAGGAGCAGGAACGTGGCCGGCAGCCAGACGAGGAGCGCGACCAGGAAGAATGGATACGCCTCGGTGCGTCCTTCGAGAACTCCTGCGCGGAGAAGCAGGGCGGCAAGGCCGTAGCCGACGATCTTGTACGTCTCCGACCCGTAGGTGACCGTGTCGGCCCAGAAGGCCCCGGGGTCGACCGCGACGAAGGGAGCGAGGCCCGCGCACGCAACCAGCGCGAAGGCGCCCGCGGCGCGGTACGCGAGGCGGCGACCGGCTTGCATGACGACGAAGATCGCGAAGAACGGAAGGGCGACGAGCGCGAACTGCTTGAAGAGGACCGCGGCTGCGAGCGCAACGGCGCCGGCCGTGAAGCGAGAGCGGCTCGCGAGGGCGAACGCCAGCACGAGCAGGAGGAGCCCGGGCGCATCGGCGGTGCCGAACCAGGCGCCCCGGATCGCGAGAGGGTTCGCGACGAGCAGAGCACCGAGCGCGAGCCGCCAGAGCAGCGGGGCGCGAAAGAGCAGGACGACGAAGAAGGTCGCGAGCGTGGTCAGCGCAACCAGGAGGCGGAAGTCGTCCCACGGGGACGGGAGGGTGTTCCACCCGGCGGCCGCGACCGCTGTCCCCGGGAAGTACGCGAAGTGCTCCGTCGCCACGTGGGAGCCCCGGAACGTGCCCTTGAGGCTGTAGAAGCGAGAGAGCCCTTCGTCGCCGTAGTCGTGGCCGTACGGACTGTCGCCGCTCGCGACGACGTCGCCGGCGAGCTCGATCTGGTACGTCGAGTCGTTCGTGAAGAACCACGGAGCGGTTGCATCGCGCAGCCCGGCCTGCAGCAGCACGGCGGGCAAGACGAGAAGGCAGAGGACCGTCGCTGTGACCGCGATCAGCGCGCCGCGCCGCCGCGCGCCCGGGGCGAGTGAGGCGACCGCGTAGAGGGCGATCAGGAAGCCGCCGAGCAGGGCGGCCGAGCGGAGAAGGCCGGGGTCCCATTCGCTTTTGGCGGCGCGAACGAGCGGCGCGAGCGGGCCTTGGGCTTCGACGGCGGGCGGTCGAAAGGGCCAGCCGTCCGAGCCGAGCATCGGCACGTTGAGGAGGACGAGCGTTCCGAGGGCTCCGAGGTACGCCCAGGTCTCGCCGAGCGTGAAGAGCGCGACGCGCTTGGCCGGCACGACCTCTGTCGCGACCGTGGCGAGACGACCGGCGACGGCGGGAGGGGGCTGGGGGGCGGGCGCGCTCGCGCTCACGGGGAGGTTCGCTCAGGTTTGTACAACTCTTTTCGGACGAGAAGTACGACGCGAGAGGCGGTTTCCCCTTTCGCCTCTCGCTCGCGGGACCGCACCTGGGCCACCGTGAGGTGATCCAGGTGTAGGTCGTGCCCGCCGGTCAGCGCGTAGAGCGCCGGGGTCCCTAGGCCATTACGAGGAAGAGCGAGTGGCGGATTGCGCAGCCCGGAACGCGAGGTGCCCCCGCCAAGAATCGAACTTGGGCACGCGGTTTAGGAAACCGCTGCTCTATCCACTGAGCTACGGGGGCGTAACCGGATCAGAGTAGCCCGTCCGTAGGCGATTGTGTTGTCGGCGTGGTCGTAGTAAAACGACGGGGTGCGCGCCGTCCGCTACCTGACCCTTGCGTCGGCCTGCGTCGCAGCCCTCGCCTGGTCCGGGACCGCCTCGGCCGCCATCGTCCCGCAGCAATCGATCGCCGGGATCGCGCTGGACATGACCCGTCCGGAGGTGCGCGCGGCGAAGGGAGACCCGCGCCGGGTCGAGCACGGAACGAACGACTTCGGCCCGTACACGATCTTCAGATACGGCCGCCTTTGGGTCGTCTTCCAGGGGAACGACGGCGCGACCGCAGTTTCCACGAGGCGGCCAGGGCAGCGAACTGCGGAAGGAATTGGCGTCGGCACCAGGGAAGCGAAGCTCCGCGAGACGTACCCTGTCCGCTGCCGCACGGAGCTCGGGACCTTTCGCCACTGTTGGACGGGCCGCATGCGGCCGGGCCGCCGGGTGACCGACTACACCATCGATCTGAGCACGCGGCGGGTCACGCGCGTTCTCGTCGCGTACGTCATCGACTAGTCGATGTCCTCGGCGTAGCCGCCAAGGTCGAGCGACCCCTAGCAGGCCTCCTCGAGCTCGTACCGCGCTTCGGGTCGGCGGCGCGCCCAAGCACGGAGCACGAACTCCATCTCCAGGCGGTCCTGGTACGCCGGCTCACCCGGCACGACGGCATGTCGTCGCCTAACCGTGATGGCTCTTGCGCTCTCTCGGCGCGCGTCCGCCCCGAGGTCTCGCAGGTATGCAAGGAGCTCGGCTGCGCCGCGCGGGGTCGACACCGTGATGCGGAGGGGCACCATGTCGCTTTCCTGTTCATTTTCGCGGTTGCCTCCTCGGGAAACGCGTTCCTTACAGACTCTTTAACGAACACGTTCCGCGTGAGACTTGCGAGTGGTATTTACGGTGTGATGACGCGCCGCTCGGCGATGCAGTCGGTCGCCCAGCCCTCGACGAGCGTGCTGAAGTGGCCGAGACGAGGCTCCGCGTCGCGCGGAAGCGCTACACGCACGACGTAGACGCTCGCTTCCGAGCCGGTGTCGAACTCGTAGCGCTGCTCGCAGATGACCTCGGCCGAGTCGACCTCGTCCAGCAGCGCCCGCGCGAGGCGATACACCTCGGCCTCTGTCGCCTCCCGGCCGGAGAAGACCCCGAAGTTGACCACGAGCTCGGGACGGGCGTCCCGTTCGCGCGTGAATACGAGGGCGGGTTCTCTCATGCTGTTCCCATACCCTCTCGGGGCTCCCAACGGAACCTCTGAATCGCAATTGCCAGGCCTATCAGGCCCCAGAGGGCGACTGCCAGGAGCGCCCCGGCTGAGCTCGAGAGGCCCTCCCCCTCGATGAAGGTCGTCCGGATCAGCTCCAGCAGGTGCGTGAGAGGGAGGACCTTCGAGATCGCCTCGAGGAAGGCGGGCATGTCCTCGGTCGAGAAGAACGCTCCCGAGATGAACGCCATCGGCAGGTAGATCGCGTTGACGATGGCCGAGGAGCCGTCGGACGTGCGGACGAAGGCGGTGATCGCGACTCCGAGAGCCGCGAACGCAGCGGCACCGAAGAGGACCACGACTGCGAACGCGCCGGGCGCCGAAGGCCAGTCGGCATCGAGGAGATAGCGTCCGATGAGGAGCTGTGCGACGGCTTGGAGCGCGATCACGACGACCGTCGAGGCGATCACAGCGGACAGATATGTGGCGGGACTGAGCGGTGTCCCGCGGACCCGCTTCAAGAGACCTTGTTCGCGGCGCACGACGAGCGTGATGGCGAGGCTCGCGAAGGCCGTGCCGGCGACGCCGTAGCCGAGCAGCCCGACCAGGAGATACGTCGAGGCCTTCACCCCCTCGATCGGCTCATCTCCGTAGACGGAGCCGAGCAGGACGAGCAGGATGATCGGAAAGAGGAAGCTGAAGAAAGCAGACTCGCGGTTGCGCCAGAAGAGCAGCTGTTGCGCACGTAGCTCGTGCGCGAACAGCCTCACGAGTTCTCACCTCGGGTCAGCTCGAGGTAGACGTCCTCGAGCGAGCGCCGGTGGACCTCGAGCCCTTCGAGCTCCGCGCCGTTCGCGAGCGCCTGCGCGGTCAGCTCGTGCAGCACGCGGGTCGGCTCGTCGGTGTCGACGACGACCTCCCGCCCGTTCTCGCGGTAGCGGATCTCCGCGCCGGCGTGGCCGGACAGAAGCTCGCGCGGCGAACCGGTCGCGACGATCTCCCCTTCGCGCAGGATGGCGAGCCGGTCAGCGAGGCGCTGCGCCTCCTCCATGTAGTGCGTCGTCAGCAGGATGCTCTTCCCGAGCGCACGCAGCCCCCGGATGGTTTCCCACGCCTGGCGCCGCGCAGCGGGATCGAACCCCGTCGTCGGCTCGTCGAGGAAAATCAGCTCCGGGTCGCCGATCAGGGCGAGGGCGAGGTCGAGACGGCGTAACTGCCCTCCCGACAGCTTGCGTACTCGCACGTCGCGACTCCCTTCGAGGCCCACGATCTCGATGACCTCGTTCGCCGTGCGCGGCTTCGGGTAGTAGCCGGCGAAGAGCTCGAGGATCTCGTGGACGGAGAGCACGGGGTAGACGGCGGACGACTGGAGCACGATCCCGATGCGCTCCCGAAACGAGGAACCGGCACGCTGCGGGTCGTCGCCGAGGACGCGGACACTGCCGCCGTCGCGGCGCCGATAGCCCTCCAGGATCTCGACGGTCGTCGTCTTGCCGGCCCCGTTCGGCCCGAGAAGCGCGAACACCTCACCGACCTCGACGCCGAACGAGATCCCGTGCAGGACCTCGCGCGCGCCGTACGACTTGCGCAGGCCCGAGACGTCGATGGCCGTCACAGCGCGACCGCGAAGGAGCCCGCCGGCGGGAAGTCGGGCTCGGGGCCGCCGCTCAGGGCCGCGGCGATGCGCGAGCAGTCGGGCTGATGGCCGACCACCACCACGGTCTCGCCACGTCCGGCGACGGCGCTCGCCAGCGTCTCGGGCGTCGCGCCCGGCGCCAGGCGCTCGTCAGCGGAGGGCTCGACGCCGAGCTCACGGCCGATCAGGTTCCCCGTCTCGCGGGCGCGAAGCAACGGGCTCGTGAGGACGGCGTCCGGCTGGACGCCCGACTCCCGCAGGCGAGCCCCGAGCGAGCGGGCTTGCTCGCGACCGGCGGGTGTGAGGGCGCGCAACTCGTCGGGCTCTCCTCCAGCCGCCTCGGCATGGCGCACGAGGTAGAGCTGCATGGCCGCCGGAGGATACCCTCGGGGTGATGGCAGCAGGCACGTACCGGTTCGTCGTGGCCGACGTCTTCACGGACAAGGCGCTCGCAGGCAATCAGCTGGCCGTCTTCACCGACGCGCGCGAGCTTCCCGAGGATCTCCTCCAGCCGCTGGCGAAGGAGATCGGCTTCGCCGAAACCGTGTTCGTCTACCCGCCCCGGGACGGCGGCCACGCGCGCATCCGAATCTTCACTCCGGCCACCGAGCTCCCGTTCGCGGGACATCCCACGCTGGGCACCGCCTTCATCCTCGCGGGTCCACTGCAGCTGGACGAGATCGCGCTCGAAACCGGCGTGGGCGTGATCCCGGTCCGTCTCGAGCGAGAAGGGGCGCGCATCACGTTTGGCCGGATGATTCAACGCATTCCGACCGTGGAGCCGCTGGAGCAAGCCGAAGCGTTGCTGGCAGCGCTCGGCGTGAGCGAATCGCGACTCCCGATCGAGGTCTACGACAACGGCATCCAGTACGCGTACGTGGCACTCGAGAGCGAGGCGGAGGTCGCCGCGGTCGAGCCCGACATGGCCGCGCTGAAGGCTGTAGGTGTGTTCGGAGTGCTTCCGTTCGCCGGCAAGGGCAGCCGCTGGAAGACCCGCATGTTCGCTCCGGCCGACGGGATCCCGGAGGATCCCGCCACGGGGTCGGCCGCAGGACCTCTCGCGTGCCATCTCGCCAGGCATGGCCTGATCGCCTTCGGCGAGGAAATCGAGATCTCGCAGGGCGCCGAGATCGGCCGCCCGAGCACGCTCTATGCGCGCGTCGACGGGACGCGCGAGCAAATCGAGCGCGTCGAGGTCGGCGGCTCGGCCGTCATCGTCGCGCGCGGCGAGTTTCGTCTCTAGCGCGCTGCTCGAGCAGCGCCCGCACGGCGTCGTTCGCGGAGCGGGCGGCGGAGGGTGCGCTGTGCCCGCCCCGCCGGTGGGAGAGGAACGCGACGATGAAGGTATCTCCGGCCCCGGTCGGGTCGGCATCCTCCAGGGGGCGGGTCGGGATGAGCTCGCAGCGTCCGTCGGCGTACACGATGACGCCGTCCTTGCCGAGCGTGACGACGATCTCCTTGACGCCGAGCGAGGCGAGCGAGCGCTCGTCGGCTTCGATCCCGAGCGCCTCCGTCTCTTCTTCGCTGAGCTTGAGAAGGTCAACGTGGCGGAGCACTTCCGGATCGTGCCCGGCGTCCAGCACCACCTCGCCCTTTCCCGCCGAGCGGACGAGGCCCTGGCCGTCGAGCGAGAGACGACGACCCCGGCGCAGGGCGGCCAGAGTCTCCCGAGGGAAGTCCGCGCGCGTCAGAGCGCCGGCGTGCACCCAGTCGTGACCCACGAGAGCCGATCCGAGCCAGCCGCGTACGTCGGCGGGCGTGAACGGATCACCGGGCTCCGCGATGACGAGGCGCCGCCGGTCGCCGTCATTCTCGATCCCGAATTCGATCGTGCGCGAGGCCTTGGAGTGAACGAGGGGCATGCCGACGGCTTGCAGCTCGCGAATCTCTTCCTCACGCGCTGCCTTCGTTGCGATCAGAGCGGGCTGATCGAGGAAGCGCAGCGCCCGGGCGGCGTAGTACACGGCACCGCCGAGACGCGGCGACCCGCCGTCAACGCGATCCCGCGAGACGAGCCCGACGACGGCCAAGCGGCGCACGGACGTACCGTACGCCCGCGTACAGAGCGAACGCGAGTGCGAACGACGGCAGCGACGCGCCACCGGTGAACTCTCCTGCCCCCGGAACGGTCGCCACCACATCGGTCCACCACGCGGGGCCGGTCGGTTGAATCCACTGGTAGACAGCGAAACCGGCGAACCAGGCGCCGAGCCCGCTCCAGCGCACGTCCACAGGACTGCTCCGGCCCAGCAGGAAATCGGCCGCCAGCACGCCGAAGAGCGGCACGAAGAACGAGCCGAGCAGGAAGAGGAAGCTCTCGTACGCAACGAAGTCGATCGCGACGGCGCCGAGGGTGGCCGCCGCCGTGACGGCAACGATCAGCGCCCGCTGCGACACAGCGGGAAAGAGGTTCTGCAGTGAGACCGCTGCTGAGTACACGTTCGCGAACGGCTCGTCCGTCTCGTCCACGGTGAGTGCGACGAGCACGAGCGCGCTCGCCACACCGCCGGCCGCGATCGCGGTCAAGAGGCCGGTCGTGTCGTCGAAGCCGCGCGAGAGGAAGAGGAGCGCGCCGAGCGCGTAGAGCCACACGAGCGGTACGAAGTACCCGACCGCGGTCCCAACGAATGCGCTTCTGGGTGTGCGCGCAAAGCGCGTGTAGTCGGCTGCGAGCGGAAGCCAGGAGGCGGCCATGGCGATCGTGAGGTCGACGCCCTGCCAGAACGAGAGACCGCCTTCGCCCGGCGCCGACCACAAGGCGCCGGCGTCGGCACGGTCGAGGGCCCACCACGTCAGGTACGCGGTGGACGCGAGCACCGCCCAGATCGCGAAGCGCCGGACGTAGCGGCGCACGAAGTCGATCGGACCGGCGAGAGCGAGTGCCAGGGTGACTGCCCCGAAGACGAGCACCCACACCCATTGCTGGCGGAAGCCGAGCACGCGGTCGGCGAGCGCGTTGGCAGCGCTCGCGATGATGATCAGCTCGAAGGTCGCCCAGCCCAGGTTCTGGGCGACGTTGAGCGCGGTGGGCGCGTAGGAGCCGCGCCGCCCGAGCGGGTCCCGCAGGAGCACCATCCCGGGCACGCGCCGGTCGGCGCCGATCAGGCCGGCGAGGCCGAGAAGCGCCGTCCCGAGCGCCGCGCCGACGACCGCGGCGAGAAGCGCCTGGCGCAGGCCGAGCCCGGCGAGGAGCGTGCCGGCAACCAGGACGAGCAGGCTGATGCCGAGGTTGCCCCACAGGAGGCCGAGGTCGAGACCGGAGAGCGTCCTCAGGTGCGGCGGCACGGGCGTGATGCCCCAGCTGCGCCGCTTCGTCATCGCGCGGCGGCGCCGACGAGGCGCTCGATACCGGTCACGGCGCGCTCGAGCCCGGTTTCGTCGAAGAGGTAGGGGACGGCGTTGACGAGCTCGTGGGCGGGACCGTCGAACGTGTCCGAGCCGACCGCTCCGTTCAGCGCGTAGCGAAGCGGAATCTCGTGGCAGACGACGAGCATCGCTGACTCGGTCCGCGTGAGGAGATTGCGAAGTCCGGCGCCATAGCGCCGCGCCGCGTCGTCGAGGCTCTCTCCGCCGGGGAACGGAACGTCGCGTGGATGACCGTGCTTCCACGCGCGGTATTCCTCGAGCGGCGCGCCGTCGAAATCGCCGACGTCGATGTCGTCGAGCAGCGGTTCCACGACGAAGGGGACCTCACGATCTGCCAGCGCGATTTCGGCCGTCTCGCGCGTGCGCGAGAAACGCGTGTGCACGCAGAGGTCGAGTGGGATGTTCGCGACCTGCATGCCGAGCTGACGGGATTCCTCGCGTCCCTGTTCCGTCAGGTCGACGCGACGGGAGGGGTCGCCGTTCACCCGCTGTTCGAGGTTGAGCACCGACTCCGCGTGCCGGGCGATCACGAAAATCCTCATCAGATGACGATCTGTTCCTCGCGCTCCTCGCCGTGCGCGAAACGGTCGAGCGAGAAGGCGGACAGGTCAAGCGTCGGCGTGCGGCCGGCGACGAGCTCTGCCAGATGCTCGCCGACTGCGGGACACTGCTGGAAGCCGTGACCGGAGAAGCCGGTCGCGTAGAGAAAGCGAGTCGGCAGGCCGACCTCCCCGACGATCGCGTTGTGGTCCGGGCTCATCTCGTAGTAGCCCCACCACGATGTCTGGATGGGAAGGTTCTCGATGAGCGGGAGCCGCCGCGTCGCGTGCGTGGCGACGCCCTCGATCGTCGGCTCGCGCCCACCGAACGCAAGCCCGCCTCCCTCGCGGTGAAAGTAGAAGCCCGTCGTGAAGTCGATCGTGAGCGGAAGCGCGTCAGGCAGGCCGCCGTTCTCCGGCGAGTAGTGCATCCAGCGTGCCTCCCCGCTCACGGGGAGTTCAATGCCGGCGAGGGCGGCGACGTCCCTCGACCACACGCCGGCCGTGCAGACAACGGTGTCGGTTCGGATGCGCCCGTCAGTCGTCTCGACGCTGTGGATCTTCTTGCCGAGCATCCCGATGCGCTCGACGGCGCACCCTTGCCGGATGCGAACACCGCGCGCCGCTGCCGCGTTCGCGTACCCCTGGGCGACTGCCTCGGGCGTGGCGATTCCGTCCCTCGGGCAATACGTCGCTCCCATCAAGCCCTTCGTCTCGAGCGGCGGCACGAGCGTCAGCACCTCGTCGATCGTCAGTTCCGTCGAGATGACTCCGAGCGATCCCTGTAGCGCGAGCGCCGCCTGGAACAGCCTGATGTGCTCGATCGAGTCGAGGAGGAAAAGGTAGCCGTGCTGGCGGAAGCCGATGTCGGCGCCCACCCGCTCCTCGAACGATTCGAACTCGGCCAGAGAGCGAAGTGCAATGCGGATGTTGAGCTCGTCCGCGAACTGCGTTCGGATGCCGCCGGCCGCCTTGCTCGTCGAGCCGCTCCCAATGGTTTCGCGCTCGACGAGGACCACGTCCGTCATGCCGAGCTCGGCGAGGTGAAACGCGACGCTCGCGCCGAGCGCGCCGCCGCCGACGATGACGACCTCTGCCGATTCCTGCGCCATGTAGCCCGAAATCCTGCTGTAGATTGGAGACGAGGTGGACGCGAAGGCGCTCGAGCGAGGCTACACGCTGCCTGCGGCCTGGTACAGCGACCCGGGCATCCTCCGGCTGGAGCAGGAGCGCATCTTCCGGCGGACCTGGCAATACGCCGGCCGTGCCGACCAGGTGACCGACCCCGGCGACTTCTTCACATACCGCGCCGGCCCGATCCCGGTCGTCGTGACCCGGAACAAGGAGGGCGAGCTCCGCAGCTTCGTCAACGTCTGTCGCCATCGCGGTTCGGAGGTCGTCCGCGAAGCGGCCGGTCACCGCGAGACGCTGCAGTGCCACTACCACGCGTGGACGTACGACCTCGACGGGTGCCTGCGCGCCGCGCCACGCTCCGACCGCGAGCCCGGCTTCGACAAGAGCGAGTACTCGCTGCTTCCGGTGCAGGTCGACACCTGGGGACCGTTCGTCTTTGTCAATCCCGACCCGGAGGCCGGGCCACTGAGCGACACGCTTGGCCAGCTGCCCGAGCTCGTCGCCAAGGGCGGCATCGACGTGGACGCGCTCCGCTTTCACCACCGCAGCGAGTTCGAGGTGAGCGCGAACTGGAAGGTTGCGTGCGAGAACTTCCTCGAGTGCTACCACTGCCCGGTTGCGCATCCCGGCTTCAGCGCCGTCATCGACACGTCGCCTGACGCGTACAAGCTGGAGGCCGGCGAGACCTTTCTCAGCCAGTACACGACCGCGCGCGCAGGCGCGCGCGACGGGTACGACCCGCACGGCGAGGTCGAGTTCGGCCAGTTCCACCTCGTCTGGCCGAACTTCGTCATCAACGTCGCGCCCGGCCGGCCGAACCTCTCGATCGGCCCGATCGTCCCCGTCTCGCCCGAACGGTCGGAGCGCTTTCTCGACTACCTGTTCGGCGAGGACGTCGACGAGGAGTGGATCCACGGCCTGGTGGCCTTCGACAACCAGGTGGGGGTCGAGGACGCAGGCCTCGTCGAGTCCGTGCAGCGCGGGCTCGACTCAGGCATGGTCGAGCGCGGGCGGCTGCTCCTGAACAGCGAGCACCTGATCCACGACTTCCAGCGTCGGGTCGCCGACGCTCTTTCGTAGCCCTACAGTCGCCCGGCCTCGATGATGCGCTGAAGGAACTGCTGCGTGCGCTTGTTCGTCGGCGCGCTGAAGATCTGGTCGGGCGGGCCCTCCTCGAGCACCACCCCCGCATCCAGGAAGCAGACGCGGTTCGCGATCTCGCGCGCGAACGCCATCTCGTGTGTCGCGATCACCATCGTCATGCCCGAGTCGGCCAGCTCGCGGATGACGTTCAGCACTCCGCCCACGAGCTCAGGGTCGAGCGCGCTCGTGACCTCGTCCAGGAGCATGATCTGCGGGCGCATGGCGAGCGCCCTCACGATGGCCGCGCGCTGCTGCTGACCCCCGGAGAGCCGGTCGGGGTACTCGTCCTTCTTGTCGAGGAGCCCGAAGCGGGTCAGGAGCTCGGTCGCCTCCGCTTCTGCCTCGTTCTTCGACTTCCCGAGCACCTTGCGCGGCGCCAGCGTGATGTTGCGAAGCACGGTCATGTGCGGGAACAGGTTGAAAGCCTGGAAGACGATGCCGATCTTCGTCCGAATGCGGTTGGCATCGATGCGCGGGGCGGTGATCTCTTCGCCCTCGACGAAGATGCGTCCAGCCGTAACAGGCTCGACAAGGTTGATGCACTTCAGGAGCGTGGACTTCCCGGAGCCAGACGCCCCGATGAGGCAGACGACCTCGTGCGGCGCGACAGACAGGTCGATCCCCTTCAGCACCTCGTTCTTGCCGAAGTACTTGTGAACGTCCTCGAGCCGGAGCGCGCCGTCGCTTCGAGCGCTCATCTCATCCTCCCAACGCCCTCATCCTGCGCCGGTCGCGCTCGACGAGCCAGTCGGTGAAGCGCGCGAGCGGGATCGTCAGGGCGATGAAGAGGACCGCAGCCACGGTGTAGGCCGTGAAGTTGAAGGTGACGGCCGTGTAGCTCTGCGCTTGCCGCGCCGCTTCCGCCACGCCGATGAACGAGACGAGCGCCGTGTCCTTCTGCAGCCCGATGAAGTCGTTGAGGAGCGGCGGGATCACGCGCCGCACGGCCTGGGGGACCACGACGAAGCGCAGCGACTGGCCGTGGGACAGACCCAGCGAGCGGGCGGCGGCCGTCTGGCTCGAATGGATCGACTCGATTCCGGCGCGGTACACCTCTGCGACGTACGCCGAGTAGACCAGCACCAGCGAGACAAGCCCGTAGTAGAAGGGGTCGCGCGTGTACACGAGGTCGATTCCGAGAGCCGGCACGCCGAGACCGATGACGAGGACGACCAGGATGAGCGGCACGCCTCGGAAGAAGTCGACGTAGGCCACAGCGAGCATGCGCAGCGGGAAAGCAGCGGGCCCCGGCAACCCGCGAATGACGGCGATCAGGAGCGCGAAGACGAGGACGATCGCCTGCGCGGCGAACATCAGCTTGAGATTGACCTTGAAGCCCTCCCACACCATTCCGAACGAGTCGGCGAAGTGCTCGGGCGAGAAGAACGCTTCGAGAACCGCGTCGCGTCCCGGCGCGAGCAAGAACAGGAGCGCGAGCAGCCCAAGGAAGACGACCGTGCTGATCGACGCGATCAGGACCGAGTGGCGGCCGGCGGCCGCTCGGAGGTCTCCGAGCGCCGCCGCTCCGCTCACCCGTTCCGTGCTACTCGATGACTGGGACGTCGGTCGTCCCTGGCAGCCACTTGTCCTGAAGCTCGGCCATCGTCCCGTCGTCGATCATCTCCTGGAGCATGTCGTCGACGTGCTCGCGCAACTCACTGCCTTCTTCGAAGACGATCCCCCAGTTTTCGTTCGTGACGAACTGACCGACGACGACGAGGTCGTCCGGGTTCTCGGCAACGAGGCCGGCGGCGATCGGCAGGTCGATGATGAAGGCGTCGATCGTCTCGTTCAGGAGCGCCTGGTTGGCGGCGGCCGTCGTGGCGAAGACCCGCTCCTTCTGCGACGGCTCGATCGTGTCGCGGATGTAACCAAGCCCGGTCGTGGCCTCTTGCGCGCCCAGCAGAAGTCCCTTCACGCCTTCCAGGGTCGTGGCGTTCTCCGCGTCGGTCCCCTTGTGGACGAGGACCGCCTGGTTCGCCTCGAAGTACGGGATGCTGAAGTCGACCACCTGGTCGCGCTCGTCGGTGATCGTGGTCTCGTTGATGTCGAAGTCGAACGGCTTCGGGGCCGGCGAGAAAAGGTTCGTCCAGACGAACTCGATCCACTTCGTCTCAAGCCCGAGGCGGGTGCCGATCTCCTCGGCGATGTCGACCTCGAAGCCGCTGGGGTTTGATAAGGGCGGGATGATGAAGGGCGGCGCCGGAGGTTCCGTGCCGACGGTGAGGACTCCGTCCTCCTTCAGGATTCCCGTCAGGTCGAGCTCCTCGTGCTCGGTGGCCGTGCCGGCGGGCGCGGTGGGCTGAGCCTCCTCGTCGTCTCCGCCGCACCCCGCTCCCAGAGCAAGGATTGCGAGGACGAGCAACAGCAACACCTTCCGCATCGTGAGCCTCCTTCGTGGCCGGGGGCGCCGAATCTACCACTCGGGCCGCGGTCCTCCAACCCTTTCCTCAGCGGCGCTTAACGTGGCCTTAACCGCACTCAACAAGCGCTTAAGAGGCCTGCGGCTATAACCGAAGCGTGCAATCGCTTCTCGTTCGGACCGGGACTCTGCTCGTGGCGGCCCTGCTCGGCGCAGGTGCCGCGCTCGCCATCGACGAGGCGGTGGGAGGCGACGGCGGAACGACCGTCGTCCGCGAGGTCGCTCAGGCCACGCAGTCCCCGGCCGCCTTCGACAACGGGGAGGGCAAGACGATCGCGGAGATCTACAGACAGTCCGGCCGCGGCGTCGTGCAGGTGATCGCGACCCAGGTCTCCTCCGACAATCCCTTTTTCGGGGCGCAGGAGTCGAGCGCGAGCGGGTCGGGCTTCGTCATCGACAACGCCGGCCACATCATCACGAACTACCACGTGATCGAAGGCGCGCGCAAGGTCGAGGTGAACTTCTCCGGCGAGGACCGCATGGACGCCAAGGTGATCGGGAGCGATCCCTCCACGGACATCGCCGTCCTCGAGATCGACGCGCAGGCGCGCGCTCTCAGGTCGCTGCCGCTCGGCGATTCCGACTCGGTCAACGTCGGCGACGCGGTCATTGCGATCGGCAATCCCTTCAGCCTCGAGCGCACCGTCACCGCCGGAATCGTGAGCGCGCTTCAGCGTCGCATCACCGCTCCCGACGGGTTCGCGATCGACGAGGTCATCCAGACGGACGCGGCCATCAACCACGGCAACTCCGGTGGCCCCCTGCTGAACGCCAACGGCGAGGTCATCGGCGTCAACGCGCAGATCGAGACCGAGACGGGCGGCAACGTTGGCATCGGCTTCGCCATCCCCATCAACACCGTCAAGGAAGTCGTCTCGCAGTTGATCGAGGAGGGCAAGGTCGAGCACGCCTACCTCGGGGTCGAGATGGCGACCATCGACGCGAACCTTGCAGAGAATTTCAACCTGCCCGTCGACCAGGGCGCGCTCGTCCAGCGCGTGCACGACGACAGCCCCGCCGAGCGCGCCGGCCTGCAGGGCGGCGACAGGAACGTCGTCGTCGATGGCGAGAGCTACCTGCTCGGCGGTGACATCATCGTCAAGGCGGACGGCCAGGACGTCGCTTCCTCCAACGACCTCGGCAAGATCGTCGCCTCGAAGGAGCCGGGCGACCAGCTCGAGCTCGAGATTCGCCGCGACGGCGAGACGCAGACGATCACCGTCACTCTTGCGAGCAGGCCGGCCAACCTAGGCCAAGCGCCCTAAGACGCGCCTTCCCCCAAGGCGCTCCCGCCGGAGGCCCGTTGCCTGCCCGGGCCTCCGGCTCTCCTCTTGGAGGGCTTGGCGGAACGTCGCCCCCCGTAGGGGTGCGCTGGGCGTCGTCGAGGCAACGGACGCAGGGAGCGTTCGTATTGAAATGAATACGGGCGCGACCGAGGACGCAGCCTCGCGGCGATCCGGTGCGGCCCTGCGGTACAGCTGATGTTTCGTCAAGTCCTCCTAACTCGCGCGGTGATCGCGCACGCGTTCGGCCAGAGCCCACCGTGGTCGGTCGGGATCGAAGAGGAGCTCGTCGTGCTGGACGGCGAACGGCTCGAGCCGATCCCGGTGCCGAGCGAGTGGCTCGACGGCACACGCTTCAAGGCTGAGCTCCATGCGTCCGTCGTCGAGCTCAACACCGGCGTCTGTGCCGACGTCGCGCAGGCCCGCACCGAGCTCGCCGAGCTGCGCGCTGAGGCCCTGCGTCGGGCAGCGCGTGACGGGCTGGCTCTCGCTGCCTCAGGGAGTTGGCCGACGGCCGTCTCCGAGGAGCAGCCCATCACGCAGGACCCGGCCTACTTGAGCTTCGTCGAGTACGCGGGCCCTTCCGCGCGCCGCCAGTACGTCTGCGGGCTGCACGTGCACGTCGGCGTCGCGAGCGCCGAGGCGTGCATGCACGCGCTCGAGGGCGTGTTGCCGTGGTTGCCGGTCGTGCTTGCGCTGTCCGCCAACTCGCCGTACCTCGCGGGCGCGGAGACGGGAATGGCGTCCGCCCGGGCCGAGACCCTCGGGCTTCTCCCGCGCAGCGGTGCGCCACCCGTGTTCGCGTCGTACGAGAAGTGGGAGCAGTTCGCGGAGCGACTGCTCGAGCTCGGTCTCGCCGATGCGTACACGCGCATCTGGTGGGACGTGCGGCCGCATCCCCGCTTCGGGACGCTTGAGGTGCGCGTGCCTGACCAGCCCACGCGTCTCGACGCGACCATCGCGATCGCGTCGCTCATACAGGCCCTGGTCGCCTCGGCAGAGGGGGACGAGCCGGCCGATCGCGGGATCTACGCGCAGAACCGCTGGGCGGCGGCGCGCTTCGGACATGCGGCCGAGCTCATCCATCCGGACGGACGGCGTCTGGCGGGCGTGGACGAGCTGCTCCGTGAGCTGCTCGAACGTGTCGCGCCGGCGGCCGACGGCCTTGACGGCGGCGCGTTCCTCGGACGGCTCGAAGGTCTCGCTCAGGCGGACGACCAACTCGCGCTCGGACGGGCACAAGGGCTGCGCGCGCTCTGCGAGAGACTGGTGAGCGCTACATATGATGGAGTCGATGGCAGTCCGCACTGAAACCGTGCAGGTGACCGGCATTCGCTGCGAAGGCTGCGTGCAGCGGCTCGGCCTCGCGCTCCAGCCGCTCGAGGGCTTGGAGCAGGCGAACGCCAACCTCATGGGTCAGGTCACGCTCTCATGGGACGACGAACGGCTCGCGCGCGACGAGATCATGCGCGCGCTCGAGCGCGCCGGCTTCAGACCCTCGGAATAACCGCCGGTTCGCCGTCGTTCCCACTGTTACTGTCAGGGGCCATGAGCCCCGAGACCGATGCCCGTCGCATCGCAGAGCAGGAACGCGACCGCGTTCGCTTCGAAGAGGAGGTGCTGGAGCTGTCCGACCAGGTGTACCGGGTCGCCCGACGGCTCGTCTCTTCGCGTGAGGAGGCCGAGGACCTCGTCCAGGACACCTACGCGCGGGCCTTCCGAAGCTGGCGTTCCTACACGCCGGGGACGAACCTGCGCGCGTGGCTCCTACGCATCCTCACGAACCTCAACATCGACCGTGGCCGGCGCGAGCAGCGCACGCCCGCCACGCAGCCGATGGAGGAGGGTGACTACTTCCTCTACAACCGGCTCGAAGAGTCGAGCGGCTCGAACGACGAGGAGCGAGTGGCCGACCGGCTCTCGCAGGAAGGCGTCGTGCAAGCTCTCTCGGCTGTGCCGCACGATTTCCGTGACGTGATCGTTCTCGTCGACATCGGAGACTTCAGCTACCAGGAGGCGGCGCAGATCCTCGACATCCCGATCGGCACCGTCATGTCGCGCCTCCATCGCGGGCGCCGCGTCCTGAAGAGCGGGCTCGCCGAGGCCACCGTAGGGGAGACGCCGTGATGATCGATCCATGCGAGCAGTGTGAGGAGATGCTTCAGCCCTATCTCGACCGCGTCCTGAGCGACCAGGAGCGGGCCGAGGCCGAGGAGCACCTGAACAAGTGCTCCTACTGCGCGAAGCGCTACCGCTTCGAGGAAAGCCTGCGCCAGTTCGTGCGCCAGGCGGTGAGCGAGCCGATGCCGCCCGACCTCAAGGCGAAGCTCGCGTCGCTGCGGACGCCTCTCTAGCCGCTACCGGCCGACGATGACGACGAGGCGGAGCGGGTCGTCCCCGGACGGCAGCGCGGCCGTCTCGACGCCGAGCTCGGACGCGAGGCGCCTGCCGATCTCTTCGCCGCCCGGCGGGTAGTACACGAGCGTCTTCGTGTAGTCGCGGCGCTTCGCGTTGCCGACCTCGCCCATCCGGTACGCGAGGCCGGCCACGTCGTTTGCGACGCTCGCGGCGGCATTACCGACCCGCGTGCCGTTGTAGACGTCGACCTGGATCTCCCAGCGCTCCGGCAGCTTCGCCGGTGCAGGCTTCGACGGAACCGCGGGCGGAATGGCCGCGCGCGACTCGTTGCGCCCCAAGCTCGGCTGCAGGAACAGTGCAACCCCGGCGGCGAGGGCGCACGCGGCACTTCCCACGGCCAGCCACCGGCGCCGCCACCACGGTTCGATGAGGCGCGGGCGGACGGGAAGGCCCGCCAGCTCGCGAGCTTCACGCTCGGAGACGCCGAGCGCGGCCGCGTACACGAGGGCGGAGGCGATCGCGTCGGCGTTCGAACCGAAGCGCCACACGCGGTTCTCCTCGAGCGAGCGCAGCGCGTCGACGTCCATCTCGGCGCGTGCGGCGGCCTCCTCGATGGTGAGGCGCCGGCGCAGGCGGGCGGCTCCAAGCGGCGAAGACGCCATCGCCCTCAGTTTCCGTTCAGCGGCGGATGCAACCTGCCTATGTCATCGGCAGTGTCGACGTCTCCTGGAGTCCCAAGGTCGTCGCAGGGGACGAGAATGGCCGGCAGCGCCCGCATGCCTTCGTCCGGAATGGCGTTCCAGGCCGCCCGGGCCAGGAGGAGCGGGTGGCCGCGGTTCCCTCCGTAGCCGGCCGCCACGACGTCCCCAGCGCCCCCGCGCCAGGCGGCCAGGACCCGCTCGACCGCCTGCGGCGCGAGGTTCGGGCCATCGCCGAGGACGACGATCGCGGCTTCGGCCTCGGAAGGAAGCGCGGCGAGGCCACAGCGCAGCGAGGCGCCGGGACCTCGCTCCCAGTCCGGACACTCAACTACTCGCGCGGAGACCGCGGGAAGCTCGTGGGCGCCGGTGACGACGACGACCTCGTCGACCGGGCTCTTCGCGAGACGCTGCAGCACCGCCGGGACGAGGAGCGCCTGCTTCGGCCCGCCGAACCGCGTCGCCGCGCCGGCCGCGAGCACGACCGCCGCGATCAATCGCCGGTCGTCGAGGTGTAGATGTCGGCGATGTGCAGGAGCCGGAAGGTGAGGCGGCCGAGATCGACACGTTCGTCCTCGTCGGCCTCGGCGGTCACGCGCCAGAGGTCGCGCGCGCATGTGAGGAGCTCCGCGATCCTCTCGCGCTCCTCGACGAAGCCGTCTCGCTCTGCGCAGGCGTTGATGGCGAGGCCGAGCACGCCGATCGTGTCTCGCTGCCGCGTCCACAGCAACGGCGTCGCCATGGCGAGGTAGTGGTGGATCCGCGCGAACGTGATCGGCTGGTCGAGCCGCGACGACCCTTTGGGTGGCGTCGGCTCGCGCGGCGGTTCGCCGGCCGCGATGCGCGCTGCGGTTCGTCCCAGCATGTCGCGAACCTGTTCCTCGGAAAGCCCGACGACGCTCGCGACGCGTAGCGCGATCAGCAGCGAGCTCGGCTGCTGTCCGTACGGATAGTCGGAGGCGTAGAGCAGCTGCTCCGGAGAGACGCGGTTGTAGACGTCGATCAGGTCGATCGGGCTCCAAACGGACGTGTCGAAGAAGACGCCGCGCCGGCCGCCGAAGGCCTCCGAGAGCGCCGCCAGGTCGGCGATGCCGCCGTGGGCGATGATGAGCTGGGCGTCCGGATAGGTCTCGACGAGGCGCGCGAGGTGGTCGGCGATGGGCGGTAGGCCGCGACCGCCGTGAATGAGGATCGGGACTCGCCGCTCGGCTGCCAGGGCGAAGACGGGCGCCAGGCGCTCGTCGTTCAGCAGAAACTTCTGCGCACGCGGGTGGAGCTTGATGCCGCGAGCGCCGAGGTCGAGGCAGCGGACCGCTTCCTCGACCGGCTCCTCGGCCAAGTCGAGGCGGACGAAGGGGATGAGAAGCTCTTCCGAGCGCTCGGCGGCGGCGAGCGTACGGTCGTTGGCGGCCCGGAAGGCGGGGTGGCGGTCGGGCTCGTCCATGCAGAAGGCGAACGCCCGCTGGAAGCGGTAGCGCTTGAGGAACGGCACCAGATCGTCGAACGGGGCCGTGAACCCGTCGATGTCTCGGCCCACGTGGACGTGGGCGTCGAAGAGAAGGGCGCCCTCCGGGATGAGGGCCTCTGCCTCCTCGTCGTACGCCGCAATGAGAGAACGGGCGCGGGCGAGCGTCTCGTCCACGATCTTTGAGCCTAGCGGAGGCCGGGTAGCATCCGGGCGGCATGGGGAACGTTTTGATCTACGCGGACACGGTCCGCTCGCCGGAGATGCGACACGAGGTGCCGGTCGCCGTGCCCGATCCGTTCATCTACGCCGAGCAGAACGGCTCCCGGTACGTGTTCGTCGGCTCGATGGAGGTGCCGCGCCTCGAGGAGATCGACGGGCTCGAGGCAGTCCCGCTCGAGGAGCTGAACTACGAAGAGCTCATCGTCAAGGGGATGCGGACGAACGAGATCGAGCGTGAGCTCGTCCTCCGGGCCTGCAGGCGCCTCGGCCTGGCCGAGGCTGTCACTCCTCGGACCTTCCCGCTCGAGGTGGCTGACTACCTGCGGGCCGGCGGCGTCGCCGTCCAGCCCGACGGCGAGCTCTTCGACGGGCGCCGCAGGGCCAAGAACGAGGCCGAGCTGGCGGGCATCCGCCGCGCGCTCGACGCAGCCCAGGCAGCCATGGACGCAATCAGGGAGCGCTTGCGGAGCGGGGAGACGACCTGCGAGGAGCTGCGGGCCGAGGCTCTGCGCGTGTTCAGCGAGCAGGGGATGATGGCTCCCGACATCGTGATCGTCTCGCACGGTGCGCAGAGCGCTGTGGGGCACGAGCCGGGCTACGGCCCGATCGCGCCAGGTGAGCCGGTCGTCGTCGATCTGTTCCCGCGCGATCCAGAGTCGGGCTGCTACTCCGACATGACGCGGACCTTCTGCCTCGGCGAGCCGCCCGAGCAGCTCGTCGAATACCAGCGCCTCTGCCTCGAGGCGCTCGAGCGCGCCCGGAAGGCGATCAAGCCCGGCGTGCGGGGCTCGGAGGTACACCGCATCGTGTGCGAGCTCTTCGAGGAGCACGGGTATCCGACGCAGCTCTCGAAGACGCCCGGGAAGGTGCTCGAGGAGGGCTTCTTCCACTCGCTCGGGCACGGCGTCGGCCTCGATCTCCACGAGGAGCCGGGGCTGGGCCGCACGGGCGTCGAGCTCGTCGCCGGGGACGTCCTCGCGGTCGAGCCGGGTCTCTACAAGCCCGGTTTCGGCGGCTGCCGCCTCGAGGATCTCGTGCTCGTCACCGACGACGGCTCCGAGGTCCTCACGGACTACCCGTACGACCTGGCGCCGTAGCTACCGGCTCGCCTCTTCCGCTTCGCGGAGGGCCGTGATGACGTCCTGTCCCGCGGCGTACAGAGGTGACAGCGGGTGCTGCCGCGAGGCGAGCTCGTGCTCGTCTGCGGCGCCGATCTGCGTGCCGGAGTATCCGAGCACCACGAACGAGACGATGCCGGCGGGTGGGAGGTCGACGTTTGCCGACTCCGCGGGCGACAGCCCCGTCTCGGTCGCCTCTGCCTCGACGAGGAATCGTCTGGACGCGGCAGCCACCGGCGGATGCTCACCGCCGCCTATGACACCGCCGCCCTCGCTCGTGTACAGGCTCGTGGTGCCATCGGCGAGGGTGACGATCGTTGCGGCGCCGTCCGGAAACCCCATCTCCATCAGCGCGCCCCATACGCGCGGAAGCTCCGCCGAGGGGTGCAAGCCGACTGTGGCGGGGTCGAGCGAGAGCATCTTCGACCTGAGGTCGACAGTGGGGCCAGGCGCCCCACTCTCCGTCTCCCGCTTCCCGCGCCGCGGCCACATGCGCGGGTCAGGCCGAGAGGGAGAGCAGCTTCTCGAAACGGTCCGGGTCGTCGAACGGACCGATGAGCGCGAAGTTGAGGCCCTCGTCGCGGATGAGAGCCTGTGCGACGCGCTGAATGTCCTCGAGGGTCACCGCTTCGAGCCCGGCGATCACCTCGTCCGCCTCGCGCGTCGTTCCCTCCAGCACTTCGCTGCGCAGGCCGAACATGATCATCCCCTTGGGGTCCTCGAGCGAGAGAACGAGCCGTCCCTTGGCGAAGTTGCGCGCCTTCTCGAGCTCGTCGGCCTCGACTGGCTCGGCGGCGATGCGTGCGAACTCGGCCACGATCGTCTGCACCGCTTCGTCGATCCGCTGGATGTCGACGCCGCCCTGCGCGAACAGCGTGCCGGTGTCCGTATAGCCCATGTTGTGGCCGAAGATGTAGTAGGCGAGCCCGCGCCGCTCGCGCACCTCGGTGAACAGGCGTGACGACATCCCGCCGCCGAGGACGGTGGCCAGAAGGGCGAGCGCGTAGCGGTCTTCGTGGACGATCGGATAGCTGTGCACCCCGACGCGGACGTGCGCCTGGTCGGAGGTCTTCGTGTGCAGCTTCACGCGCGGTGCGTCCTGCTGCTGCACCTCGACCCGCTCCGGCTCGCCGGTCGACCCGTCGCGCACGTCTCCGAGCAGCTCTTCAAGCCGCGGCATGATGTCGTCGCCGACGGCCCCCGCTACGCCGGCCACCATGCGCGGCGCGCGGTACCACTTGTCCAGGTAGCCGAGGAAGGTCTTGCGCGTTGCCGCACGCACTGTCTCCTTCGTCCCGATGATGTCCCACCCCAGTGGCTGGTCCCCGTACAGAAGCTCGTCGTAGACGCCCTCGAGGAAGTCGCGAGGCGTGTCGTAGTACATGTTCATCTCCTCGACGATGACGCCCTTCTCCCGGTCGACCTCCTGGGCGTCGAACTTCGAGTTGCGCAGCATGTCGACGAGGACGTCGAGAGCGACGTCGCGGTGCTCCGCGGCGCACTTGACGTAGTACCCGGTGTACTCCTTGCTCGTGAAGGCGTTGAACTCGCCGCCGATCGCGTCGATCTCGCCCGCGATGTGGCGTGCGGTCGGACGCCGTTCGGTTCCCTTGAAGAACATGTGCTCGGCGAAGTGCGCGATGCCGTTCGTGTCGCGCGTCTCGTAGCGGGAGCCGGCAGCGAGCATGATGAAACAGGCGACCGACTTCGCTTGCGGCATCGGCGCCGTGACGACGCGCAGGCCGTTAGGGAGGGTGTGCCTCTCGAACGCCTTCGCCATTACGCCGCCGCGAAGCTCCGGGCTTCGAACTCCTCGATGCGGTCTCGCCACTGGGCCGGGACGTCCATCGCGCCGCCCTGCTCGTAGTCGAACGCGACGAGGACGGTGTGGGCTTCGGCGACCAGGCGCCCGCCCGGCCCGCGGATCTCGTGGTCGAGGTCGAAGCTCTTGCCTCCCACACGGGAGACTCGTGAGCCGATTTCGAGCACCTCACCGAGGGAGGCGCGCGAGCGGAAGTCGATCTGGATGCTCGCCACGATCACGAGCAGATTGCTGAGCGACTCGACGCCGAGGACCTCGCGCATGTACGTCACCCGGGCGTTCTCCAGGTACGTGAGGTAGACGGCGTTGTTGACGTGCCCGAATGCATCGAGGTCGCGAAACGCGACCTCTTGCGTGTGCACCGACCTGAACCCCTCCATCTCTCGCATCGTAGCCTCACCGGACGAGGAGGCCACCGTTCTCGACCGCGCCGGCGAGGAAGGTGAGCCAGTCCCGCCAGAGCTTCTCGTCCACGGAGACGGGGTCAAGGGAAGCGGCCGCGAGCGCCTGCTCGACCTCGGTGATCGTCACGTCCATGCGCCCGCCCGCCTCGAACTTCGCGACCGGGAAATGCGTCATCCCCTGCAGGATCATCTCGCGCGCGAGCGCGGCCCGGTCGGCGTCGCTCAGCCAGACGTGACCGGTGAGCCCGTCGTTCCGGGCCCAGTACAGGCGGCTCACGCGAGCGCCTCGAGCTCGCGGAGGAGCCGGTCGACCTCCTCAACGGTGTTGTAGTGGACGAACCCGACCCGGACGGCGCCGTCGGGGAGCCCGAGGCGCTCCATGACTTCGACGGCGTAGTAGTTCCCCGCCCACACCGCGATGTCGCGCTCGGCCAGCCGTTCGGCCGCTTCCTGGGGCTTCAGCCCAGCGAACGTGAGCGCGAACGTCGACGTGCGCCCGTCCATGGTGCGCAGCCCGTGCAGTCGCACGCCGCTCGGCAGGCCGTCCAGGAAGCGCCTGCCGAGCTCCCGCTCGTGTGCGTGGATCGCCTCCCAGCCGATCGATTCCACGTGCTCGACCGCCGCGACGAACCCCGCGAACGCCTCGTGCGGCTGCGTGCCGGTCTCGAAGCGGTGACCGACCGGCTCGTCGGCAGCGGGCCGCACCTTGTACGGGCGCCAGCGCTCGAGCACCTCGCGCCGCCCGTAGAAGAGACCGAGGTGCGGGCCGAAGAACTTGTAGGGCGAGCAGATGAGGACGTCGACACCGGCAGCGGACACGTCGATGGGGCCGTGGGGCGCGTAATGCACGGCGTCCACCCACGCGAGTGCACCGGCTTCATGCGCCAACGTCGCGATGCGCTTGACGTCCGTGATGGTGCCGACGGCGTTCGAGGCCCACGGGAAGGCGACGACACGCGTGCGCTCCGACAGGACCCGCTCGAGCTCGGCGATGTCGAGGGTGCAGTCCTCCTCGGAGATGTCGACGAAGCGAACAACGAGGTCGCGGTCGCGGGCCAGCTCGAGCCACGGCGCGACGTTGGCGTCGTGGTCGAGCCGCGTCACGACGATCTCGTCCCCCGCGCGGAGCTCACGCCCAAGGGCCCGCGAGAGTGCGAAGTTCAGGGTCGTCATGTTCGCGCCGAAGCCCACCTCCGCCGAAGAGCAGCCGAGGAAGAGCGCCGCAGTCTCGTGCGCGACCCGCACGACGTCCTCGCTGCGCACGCTCGTCTCGAACGGCCCGCCGAGGTTGGCGTTCGACTCGCGCAGGTACGAGGCCATCGCCTCGATGACCGAGTCGGGGACCTGGGTCCCGCCCGGGCCGTCGAAGAACGCGGTGGGCCGGTCGAGCGCGGAGAAGCGCGCGCGAACGGCCG
Source organism: uncultured Actinomycetes bacterium (assembly GCA_963747715.1). Taxonomy (GTDB): domain Bacteria; phylum Actinomycetota; class Thermoleophilia; order Gaiellales; family Gaiellaceae; genus CAVVGB01. The sequence goes on along the minus strand of CAVVGB010000008.1, from coordinate 64,614 downwards.
CTACGTCGAAGGCGACCGTGCTTTCCATGCCTCGAGAATCTCCTCCTCCCGGCTGGGCGAGAGGCCCGCGTCCGGCGTCGGCTGAGCGTCCGACAACGTTTCCCGCACCGTCTCGCGAAGCGGACGGAAGCGCAGCCCGGCCGCAATCGCCTTGGAGACGTCCATGGTGAGGAAGTTGGCGTCGTCGGGGTTCTGCGCCGGGGCGAGCCAGAGCGGCAGGTCGCTCCATGCCTCGACGCCACGGTCGGCCAAGAAAGCCTCGTCCACCCACACGAAGCGCGCGTCGCTCCCGGTCGCCGCGGCGCACTCTTCGAGGAACCGCTCCATGGTGAGCGGCTCGGCAGGCCCGGTGGCGTTGAACACGCCTCCCTCGCGCCGCTCCGCCATGTCGAGGATCCAGTCGGCCAGATCACGCGCGTGGACGAACTGAACCAGCTGGCTGCGCGGCTCCGGCGCGACCAGGTCGCCGCCTCTCGCCGCTCGGTGCACCCAGTACGTGAAGCGTCCCGTCGGGTCGTAAGGGCCGACGATGAGACCGGCCCGAACGGAGAGGACGCGGCCGGGCATGAGCTCGTCCGCGGCGCGCTCGCAGAGCACCTTCAGCCCGCCGTACGTCTCGGGGTCGGTGATCTCCTCGACCGTCTCGTCGCGAAGTGTGCGAACCGGCGCGCTCTCGTCATACCCGGTCGGCTGTGCAGGGGAATACACGGACCCGCTCGAGATGAGGGTGTAGTGCTCGACGGCGTCCGCGAGGATCTCGCCGGCTGTTCGCACCCAGCGCGGGATTCGCGCGGAGGGATCGACGACCGCGTCCCACTGACGACCGCGCAACGCGGCGAGGTCGCCGTCACGGTCGCCGCGCAGCTCCTCGACGTCGGAGAAGAGCCCGGTGCGGGTCTGCCCACGGTTGAAGAGCGTCACCTCGTGGCCGCGAACGAGTGCCGCCTCGACCACGTGACGTCCGACGAAGAGCGTGCCGCCGAGGACTAGGAGCTTCGTTCGACCACCTCGCCGTTCACGCGCCATTCGTAGCGCGGCTTCACCGTGAGCGAGGCGCCGATGAAGCAGCCCCACTCGGCCGAAGCAAGGAGTGCGTCGAGCTTTTCTCCTTCGGGCTTCGGCTCGAGCGTGACGTCCAGGCCGCACAGGATCTCGACGAACCCGTACCGCCCGTCGGCGTCGCGCTTCGCTACGACGCCGTCCGCCGCACCGCTGCCGCTGATCGCGATCTTCTGCCGAGCTCCGAAGAACTCGAGGCTTGCCAGCGAGCACTTGACGAGGCCGGCGAGCACGAGCGCCTCGGGCGACCAGTCGGCCTTCGGATCGAGCGGCTGTTCGTGTGCGGCGCTCGCCGAATACTCGAAGCGCTTCAAGCCTTGGGCCAGCGGGTGATGACGACTTTCTTCTCGGTGAAGAACTCGATCGAGTCGCGCCCGTGGGCGTGCAGGTCGCCGAAGAAGGAGTCCTTCCAACCCGTGAACGGGAAGTAGGCCATCGGCGCCGCGACGCCGATGTTGACGCCGAGCATGCCGGCCTCGGCCTCGTAGCGGAACCTGCGCATCGCCCCGCCGCTCGTCGTGAAGATCGAGGCGGCGTTCCCCTTCGTGGACGAGTTGAGGATCTCGAGGGCGTGGTCGAGGTCGCGCGCGCGGATGAGCGTGAGCACAGGCCCGAAGATCTCTTCGCGTGCGATCTCCGACTCGGGATCGGCCTCGATGATCGTCGGGCCGATGAAGTTCCCGTCCGCGGAGCCCTTGCCGCGGCCGTCGAGGACGAGCTCGCCTCCGTCGGCGACGCCCTTCTCGATCCAGTCGAGGATGCGTTCGCGCGAGGCGCCCGAGATGACCGGGCCGACCTCGGTCTCCGGCTCGGAGCCGTCGCCGACGACCATGTCGCCGCCCTTCTGCGCGAGCGCGCTCTTGAGCGGGTCGTACACGTCGCCGACCGCGACGCACACGGAGTTGGCGAGGCAGCGCTGGCCGGCGGCGTGGAACGCCGATGAGAGCACGCCGTCGACGGCCGAGTCGAGCTCGGCGTCGGGCATGACGATGACGTGGTTCTTCGCACCGCCGAGTGCCTGCACGCGCTTGCCGTGCTTCGCGGCGGTCTCGTAGATGTAGTGCGCGACGGGAGTCGAGCCGACGAACGAGATGCCGTCGACCTCTGGATGCTCGAGGAGCGCGTTGACGGAGTCCTTGCCGCCGTTGACGAGGTTGACGACGCCCGGCGGCAGGCCGACGCGGTCGAGCAGCTCGAACGTGAGCTCGACGGCAAGCGGATCCTGCTCGGACGGCTTGCAGATGAACGTGTTGCCGCAGGCGATCGCGAACGGAAGGAACCACTGCGGCACCATGAACGGGAAGTTGAACGGCGTGATTGCGGCGAAGACGCCGATCGGCTGGCGGATCATGTCGGAGTCGATGCCCCGGGAGACGTCCTCGAGGTTGGCTCCCTGCATGAGCGACGGGATGCCGCAGGCGACCTCGACGCACTCGATGCCGCGGCGGATCTCGCCGCTTGCATCCTTGAAGGCCTTGCCGTTGTCACGCGTGACGAGGCGGGCGAGCTCGTCCTTGTTCTCCTCGAGGAGGTGCTTGAGCTCGAAGCAGGCGCGGGCGCGCTCGACCGGCGGCGTCGCGCGCCAGCCGGGAAAGGCCTCGCGGGCCGCTTGGACGGCGCGGTCGACGTCGCTCGCGGCCGACATCGCCACCTGGGCGATCACCTCGCCGCTCGCCGGGTTCGTCACGTCCAGCCGCTCGTCGGTGACCGGATCCACCCAGGAGCCGCCGATGTAGTTCCGGATCGTCCGCGTTTCGACCTTCGCTCTGTCCTCGACCTGCGCCATCGCTGCCTCCTCGTCGCTCAGGCGTAGGGTATCGCCGGTCAGCCCCTCCAGCGGTTCGTGATCGGAACCCGCCGGTCCCGGCCGAAGGCCTTCGGCCTCAGCTTCACTCCGGGCGGCGCCTGCCGGCGCTTGTACTCCGCCTTGTCGATCAGCTCGAGCGCCCGGTCGACCACCTCGGGGTCGAAGCCGTCGGTCGTGAGCTCCTCGCGGGAAGAGTCGAGCTCGACGTAGGCCTCGAGCACCTCGTCGAGCTTCTCGTACGGCGGCAGCGAGTCCTCGTCGCGCTGGTTCGCCCGCAGCTCCGCGCTCGGTGCGCGCTCGATGACCGACTGGGGGATCAGCTCGCGGCCGGCGCGGTCGTTCACGTGTCGCGCCAGGCGGAACACGTCAGTCTTGTACACGTCCTTGAGGAGTGCGAAGCCACCGGCCATGTCGCCGTAGAGCGTCGCGTACCCGACCGAGAGCTCGCTCTTGTTCCCGGTCGCGAGCGGCAGCCAGCCGAACTTGTTCGAGAGCGCCATGACGAGCAGGCCGCGCGCACGCGCCTGCACGTTCTCCTCGGCGATGCCGGGCTCGGTGCCCGAGAAGACGCCGGCGAGCGCGGCCTGAATCGCCTCGATGACGCGGTTGATCGGAATCTCGAGGTAGCGCGCGCCGAGCTGCTCGGCGACGCGCTTCGCATCGGCCTTGGTCTCGTCGGAGCTGAACTCCGACGGCATCGAGACGCACACGACGTGCTCGGCGCCGAGTGCCTCCGCGGCCAGCGCTGCGGTGAGGGCGGAGTCGATTCCGCCGGAGATCCCGAGCACGACGTCGCTGAAACCGTTCTTCTCGACGTAGTCGCGCAGGCCGAGCTCGAGCGCGAGGCGCATCTGCTCGAGCTCGTCGAGGAGCGGCACGACAGCGGGCTTGGCCGGCGCGCCGGTCGCCCGGTGCGGGGGAGGAGCGTCGACGACGGGCGGGTTGGGAAGTGACCCGCGCGCGCGCGCGAGGGCGCGGCGGCGCGCGTCGCGCAGCCGCCGGCCGATCGCAGTCGTCGCGTCCACGTCGACGACGAGCAGCGCTTCCTCGAACGACGGCGCGCGCGCCACGATCTGACCGTCCTGGTCGAGCACGAGGCTGTGGCCGTCGAAGATGAGCTCGTCCTGCGCGCCGACCGCGTTGACGAACGCGATCCAGCACGAGTTGTCGCGCGCGCGTGTGGCGAGCATCTCCTCGCGCTCGACGCCCTTGCCGACGTGGAACGGTGAGGCGGAAATGTTCGCGACGACGTGTGCGCCCGCGAGCGCGAGATCGGTGGCGGGCGGGCCCGGCTGCCAGATGTCCTCGCACACGGTCGGACCGACGAATGTCTCGCCGCAGCGAATGAGTACGAGCTCGCGTCCCGGCTGGAAGTAGCGGTCCTCGTCGAAGACGCCGTAGTTCGGAAGGAACTGCTTGCGGTACATCGCCTTGACCTCGCCGTCCGCGCAGACCGCGCAGGCGTTGAAGAGGTCGCGGTCGAGGTGGGGCGTCCCGACGAGCGCCGTGATCCCGCGCGTGTCGGCAGCGATGTCCTCGAGCACCCGCGCCGCGGCGCGCAGGAAGCCGGGTCTCAGCAGGAGGTCCTCGGGCGGATAGCCGGTCACCGCCAGCTCGGGGAAGAGGACGAGGTCTGCTTCCGCCGCGCGTGCCTCGTCGAGCCGCTCGAGGATCCGGCGGCGGTTGCCTTCGAGGTCGCCGACCACCGTGTTCATCTGAGCAAGGGCGATCCTCATCGCTCGAATCCTACCAGTTTACGACTCTGAGGCGAAAACATCGACCGCCCGCTCGATCTCTTCGAGCGCCTCGGGGTTCTCGACCGACGAGAGGTCGCCCGGGTCCTGGCCAAGCGCCTTCGCGCGCACGGCGCGCCGCACGATCTTGGCGCTTCTCGTCTTCGGCAGCGCGGGAACGAACAGCACACGCTCGGGCTTGAACGCCTTGCCGAGCTCCGCGGCTGCGGTGGCGCCCACTTCCGTCGCGAGCTCGTCGCTCGCTTCGCGACCAGGGGTGAGCACGCAGAACACCCACGCCACCTCACCTTTGACGTCGTGCGGAACGCCAACGGCCGCCGCCTCGGATACCGCCGGATGCGCGACGACCGCAGACTCGATCTCCGCGGGCCCGATGCGCTTTCCGGCGAGGTTGAGTGTGTCGTCGGAGCGGCCGTGCAGGAACCAGTAGCCGTCCTCGTCGACGGAGGCCCAGTCGCCGTGCACCCAGAGCCCCGGCAGGCGGCGCCAGTACGTGTCGAGGTAGCGCTCAGGGTCGCGCCAGAAGCCGCGCGTCATTCCCGGAAACGGCTTGCGGCAGACGAGCTCGCCGACCTCGCCGCGCAGCGGGCGGCCCTCGGAGTCGACGACGTCCATGGCCATGCCGAGCGCCGGCCCGCCGAGTGAGCACTCCTTGATCGGGATCGCGGGCGTGGGCGAGAGGAAGCACGCCCCGACCTCGGTCCCGCCCGAGCAGTTGATGATCGGGCAGCGCCCGCCGCCGACCTTCTCGAACAGCCAGCGGTACGGATCGGGGTTCCACGGCTCACCGGTGGTCACGATCGTGCGAAGCGAGGACAGATCCGTCTGCGGATCACCGTGCGGGATGAGCGCGCGGATGAGGGTCGGCGAGCAGCCGAGGATCGAGACGCGCTCTTGCTCGACGGTCGTCCAGAGACGGTCGGGCGGCCAGTCGGGCGCGCCCTCGGCGAACACGAGCCTGCAGCCGAGCGCCCCGCCGCCGACCACCATCCACGGGCCCATGATCCAGCCCATGTCCGTGGCGAAGTAGATGACGTCGTCCAGGTGCGCGTCCGCTTGGTAGGCGACCTCGCGTGTGATCGAGACGAGGAAGCCGCCCTGCACGTGCACGACTCCCTTGGGCTTCCCGGTCGTGCCCGACGTGTAGGTCAGCAGGTACGGATGCTCGGAGTCGACTTCGAGCGGCGGCAGCTTGCCCGGCCCGAGCTCGACGCCGTTCCACGTTCCGTCCCCGCGCGACCATGTCACGACGTGCTCGACCGAGGAAACTCCCTTCGCTGCCTCCTCGACCGTCTCGCGCATCGGAAGCCACTTGCCGCGCCGCAGTGAGTGGTCTGCAGTGATCACGACCTTTGCTTCCGAGTCCGCGAGGCGCTGCGCGACGGCGGGCGCTGCGAAGCCCGAGAAGATCGGCACCTGCACCGCGCCGATGTGCGCGCACGCGTGCGAGGCGACCGCGACCTCGGGGCACATGGGCAGGTAGAGACCGACGCGGTCGCCCGGCTCGACGCCGAGCGCAACGAGTCCCTCCGCCAGGCGTGTGACCTCGTCGGAGAGCTCGGCGAAGCTTACTTCTCGCCGGCTGCCGTCCTCGCCGAGGAAGACCGCGCCGATCTCATCCGCGCGCCGCTCCGCCCAGCGGTGCACGCAGTTCCAGGCGAGGTTCAGCTTCGCCGCCCACGAACCACGTCGTCCACTCGGGCCCGCGCGAGTCGTCGTAGACCTTGTCCCACTGCTGCGAGAACTCGAGGCCCATGTCCTCGATGGCGGCCGGCCAGAACCAGGCCGGGTCGTCCTGGGAGCGGCGGACGAGGCTCCAGTAGTCATCGAAGCCGTGCCGGCGCATCAGTCGGACGACGTTGGCGCGCTCCAGCACGTCGTCGGAGGGCGTCCAGATGAAGTCGCCCATCGCGGGTGAAGCGTAAATCCCTAGGACGCCTTGCGGCGGCGCCAGAACGAAGGCTTCTGTCCGGCGAGGAGGTCGGTTCCGTCGGCGACCAGGCGCGAGGCGCCCACCAGGTCCTCCGGCGTCAGGAGCATGAGCTCCTCGGTCGTCGCCGTCTCGATCTCTCTGGAGGCCAGCCGCAACGCATGGGTGTTGAGAGCCTGCTCGAAGATCGTCCGCGCGAAGCGCGCGTTGCCGAAGCCCTCGCCGCGGCGCGCGGCGTCGAAGATCGCGCGAAGCGTTCGCTCGCTCCCCTCACCGAGGCGGTATTCGTGGTCGACGGCGAACTTGCTCGTGATCGCGAGCAGCTCGTCGGTCGTGTAGTCCGGGAAGACGATCTCCCGAGAGAAGCGGGACCGTAGGCCGGGGTTGGACTCGAGGAACTGGCGCATCAGGCGCGGGTACCCGGCCACGATCACGACCAGGCGCTCTCGCTGGTCCTCCATCCGCTTGAGCAGCGTCTCGACCGCCTCCGGGTCCGAAGTCGAGACCAGGGCCCTCAGGCGCGAGCGCGTACGCCTCGTCGACGAAGAGGACGCCGTCGAGTGCGCGGCGGGCGACGCGGTGCGTCTTGATCGCCGTCATGCCCACGTACTGCGCGACGAGACCGCTTCGGTCGACCTCGACGAGATGGCCACGGCGGAGCAGCCCGACCGCGCGGTACATCTGGGCGAGCAGCCGCGCCACCGTCGTCTTGCCCGTGCCCGGGTTGCCGAGAAAGACGAGGTGCTGGCCGGTGGCGACCTCGGCGAGCCCGCTCTCCTTGCGGAGCGCCTGCACCTCGAGGAAGGCGACGAGAGCGCGCACCTGCTCCTTCACCCGCTCGAGGCCGATCAGCGAATCGAGCTCCCGTTCGAGCTCCTCGAGCGACCGGGGCGGCTCCTGAGGGCCGAGATTCTCGAACTCGGGGATGCCGAGCTGCTCCCCGATCGTCCGCAGAGCCCGGCCGGCTTCCGTGAGTGGATTCCTGGTCATCGGGCGTTTTCGTGCCCTCGGAGCCTGTGGCAGAAACTTAGCGGTTGCTAACATAGATGCCCGATGCGCGCACGGATCCTGGCTCCGGAAAACCGCAAGTGGCTGACGCTCGGGTGCGTCTCCTTCGCGCTCTTCATGGTGATGCTGGACAACACGGTGGTGAACGTCGCGCTGCCCTCGATCCAGCAGGACCTCGGGATCGGCCTGTCGGAGCTCCAGTGGACGGTGAACGCCTACGCGCTCACGTTCGCCGTGCTCATGCTCACGGGCGGCAAGCTGGCCGACTTTCTCGGCCGCCGTCGCATCTTCATCGCCGGGCTGGTCGTCTTCACCGCCTCGTCGCTCGCCTGCGGGCTGGCCACGAGCGGCGAAATGCTGATCGGCGCTCGCACGGTGCAGGGAATCGGCGCGGCGCTGATGATGCCGGCGACGCTCTCGATCATCTCGGCCACGTTTCCCGTCGAGCAGCGCGGGATGGCGATCGGAATCTGGGCCGGTGTGTCCGCGATGGCGCTCGCGATCGGGCCGCTCGTCGGCGGCCTGATCGCCGAGCACATCGACTGGAGCTGGATCTTCTTCATCAACGTTCCGATCGGCGTGATCGCCATCGTGGCCGCGCGGCTTCTCATTCGCGAGTCGCGTGACCCCAGCGCGGACCAGCGTCTCGACATCCCGGGTCTCCTGACGTCGGCCGTCGCGTTGTTCGCGCTGACGTTCGCGCTCATCGAGGCGAACGAGTACGGCTGGACGTCGCCCACGATCCTCTCACTCTTCGCCGTCGCCGGGATCGGCATGGTCGCCTTCGTCCTGCTCGAGTTGCACCAGCGCGCGCCGATGCTCGACCTGTCGCTCTTTCGCAATGGCACGTTCGCCGGCGCGAACATCGTCGCGCTGCTCGTGTTTCTCGCCATGTTCGGCGTGTTCTTCTTCGTCTCGCTCTACGTCCAGGGCATCCTCGGCTATTCGCCGGTGCAGGCCGGCGCGATGTTCCTGCCTATGACGATGCTCATCATGTTCGTCGCCCCCGTGGCCGGAAAGCTGTCCGACCGAGTCGGCTCACGCTGGCTCATCGTCGCCGGAATGCTTCTGCTCACAGCCCATCTCTTCTGGCTGTCCACGCTGAAGGTCGACTCGAACTTCTGGGACATCCTGCCCGCGCTCATCCTCGGCGGTCTCGGGATGGCGCTGACGATGACGCCTGCGACGGCCGCGGCGATCGGCTCGGTGCCGGTCGCGAAGGCCGGTGTCGGCTCGGGTGTGCTGAACACGTTCCGCCAGGTGGGCGGCGCGCTCGGGATCGCCGTGATGGGGGCGATCGTCGCCGCGCAGATCCACGTTGCGCCGGGCACGCCCGGCTTTCCCGACCAGTTCATGGACGGGTTCTCCACCGCGCTGCGGGTGGCCGCGATCATCGCGCTGACGGGCGCGGTCGCCGCGGCGACGCTCATCCGCCGTTATCGCCACGTGGAGGCGAGCGAAGTGGAAGCGATCGCGGCGTGAAGGCGTCAAGACTTCCTGCGGCCGAACGGCGCGCGGACGTCCTCGAGTGCGCGTGCCGCGTCTTCTCGAACGGCAGCTACCGCGGCACGACGACCGCGGAGATCGCCCGGGAGGCCGGTGTTACCGAGCCGATCCTCTACCGCCATTTCGACTCGAAGCGCGACCTCTACATCGCCTGTCTCGAGGAGTCGTGGGCGCGCGTGCGCGTGCTCTGGGAAGAAACCGTCGCGGCGGAGCGCGACCCCGGCCTTTGGCTCGGCGCCATGGGGCGCGCGTTCCTCGAGTCGGCCGCGCACCGGCCGCTCATGTCGAATCTCTGGGTCCAGGCGCTGGCGGAGGCCAGCGAGGATGACGAGATCCGCGCATATCTCCATTCGCACCTGACCGAAGTGCACGACTTCGCCGCCGATGTCATCCGTCGCTCTCAGGCCGCCGGCGGCATCCCCGCCGATCGGGACGCCGATGCCGAGGCGTGGATCTTCATCTCCCTCGGTCTGCTCTCGATGGCCGACCGCTCCCTGGGCGGGCTCGTCGAGGACCGGTGGCTCGGCATCATCGGCTCTCGTCGGCGCTGGCTCGCCGGGAAGGGCATCACCGAGGACGAGCGCAAGAGCTGGAAAGACCTGGCCGCGCGGTGAAGCCGGCTTCACCCGCTGGTGAAGTTGGACCCGTTAGAGGGATAGACGCAGGGGCTCTCGCGCGCGACCCTGGGACCAAATGTTCGGGCTCATTCCAGGCGACGACCCGGAGACTTCGGCTCTGCGGCCCAGCCGATGCCTCCGGGTTCGTGTCGCCGGGAATCTGGCGCGCCTCCCGCACCCCTCTGCCTGGCGTCCGGCAGGAATGCGAGATGGACTGACTATAACCACCTGTCCCAAGAAGTCAAGTGCCCTTGTGAAGTAGTTTTTTCCTGTCATAGTTCACTAAGAAAGCCATGCCAGACCAGCTGACCGCCGCCAGCCGCCGCTCCCCCCGCTCGGCCCTCGGAGACCGGGTTCGCCAGCTTCGCGTAGCCCGGGGCCTGACCCAGACCGAGCTCGCGGGCGACCGCTTCTCGAAGGAGTACCTGAGCCAGATCGAGCGCGGAAAGACCCGCCCGACCGGCGAGACGATCGAGTGGATCGCCGTGCGGCTCGGCGTCGACCCGACGTTCCTCGAGACGGGCGTCTCCTCGAGCGAGCACGAGCGCGTCGACAGCGTGCTCTCGCGTGCGGAGGCCACCCTCGAGGCGCACCAGTACGCCGAGGTGCTGCCGATTCTGGCGGAGCTCGGCGAGGCGCTCACCACGATTTCGGCGCCCGAGCTCGAGCTACGCGCCCTCCGGACTGAAGGCTGGGCACGCATGTACCTCGGCCAGGTGCGCGAGGCCGTCCCGCTCCTCGAGCGCGCGCGGCAGATCGCCGAGAGCCCCGCTTTCACCGACATCGACCGCGCCGACGTCCTCTTCCGTCTCGGCGCGTGCCGCTACAAGCTCACGTCGATCGGGACGGCGATGGCGCTCCTCACCGAAGCGCTGCAGCTCGCCGAGCGCTCCGGCCTTCCGTGCGACCGTCTGCGCTCGCTCATCCACGAGTGGCGCGCACGCTGCTACTACCACCAGCGCGACTGGGTCGCTGCCCGCGAGGACGTCGAGCACGCGCTCGAGCTCGCGGAGGGCATCAACGATCCCTACGCGATGGCGCAGGCGCACTTCAACGCCTCGGTCATCGCCGAGCGCGACGGCCGCTGGGTGCTCGCGCGCTCCCACGCGGAGCGGGCCAAGAACCTCTACGAGGAGATCGCGCACCGCGCGAACGTCGGCAAGCTCCTCAACAACCTCGGCGGCCTCAACTTCCTGCTCGGAAAACCCAACGAGGCGAAGGCGTACCTGAAGGACGCCTTCCGCGTCGCGCTCGAGGTCGGCAGCGACATGGACGCTGCCTACGCGGTCTCCTCACTCGCGCAGGTGCACTTGAAGAGCGGCGAGCCGTCCCTCGCGGAGGAGCAGGCGCGCCACGCGATCCAGCTGCTCGGGGACAGCGAGGACGTCTACGTCCTTCAAGAAGTCGGCAACGCCCAGCTCGTCCTCGGGCGCTCGCTCCTCGAGCAGGAGAAGCTCGAAGAGGCAGAGCAGAACTTCGAGCTCGCCGAGCGCACCTTCAAGCAGGTTTCACTCAGCAGTCAGCTGGCGGCGGCGTGGATTGCACAGGGCGACCTGGCCGCTCGCCGAAGCGACGATCGCAGGGCCGCGCAGCTCTACCGGCGTGCGGCTGAGACGCTTCAGGACTTCAAGTTCTAAGGGAGGAGGTGGAACAGGAATGCGCGGCAGAATGATGCTCCTCCTTACGACCCTCGCGGCGCTCGCGAGCGCGGGCGGGTTCGGGTTCCACACCGGCGGCTAGAAACAAGAAGGACCGGGCTTACGGGCGTCGAAGACGGCGCGCGAAGCAAGCCTTCCGAGCCTGATGGAACCGCGTCCTTCCCTTCGTCCACTCGCACCGCTCATCGGCGCCCTGGCAGCGCTGTGGATCGTGGCCGCCGGCCTGATCGCGGTCCAGATCGTCTAGCTAAACGCTGAGGCCTTCGAAGCCGCCCGCCATAACGGTGGCGCGGACGACCTCGCGGAGGCTGACGACCCCGACGGTGCGGCCCTCCTCGACGACCGGCAGGTGGCGGAAGCCGTGCTCGAGCATCGTCCTGACGGCGTCCTCCACCGAGGTCTCGGATGAGGCCGTGATGGGCTCCTCCGTCATCCACTCCCGCACACGGGCCTCGCTCGAGTGCACGCGGCCGGCGGCGGCCTTGAGCAGGTCGCGCTCCGTGAGGATCCCGATCAGGCGGCCGTGGTCGAGGACGACCGCGGACCCGACGCCCTCGTCGACCATCTTCTGAGCCGCTTCTCCTAAAGTGTCCTCGGGCGCGACGGACACGACTGCGCGTGCCATCACATCCCCGAGATTGATCATGCGACCGAGTATACTCACGCTTCAATTTCTAAAGTAGAGGAGTCGAAGATGGCGGAAAATGGGTACGCGAAGCCGGTTCTCGTCACCACGGAGTGGCTCGAAGAGCACCTTCAGGACGACACCGTGGTCGTGGCCGAAGTCGACGAGAATCCCGACCTCTACGACGAGGGCCACATCCCCGGAGCCGTCAAGCTCCACTGGCGGGAGGACCTCCAGGATCCCGTCGAGCGCGACCTCGTCGACCGCGAGACCTTCGAGCGCGTCCTCGGTGAGCGCGGCATCGGCAACGACACCTCGGTCGTTCTCTACGGCGACAAGAACAACTGGTTCGCCGCGTACGCCTACTGGTACCTGAAGACCTACGGCCACGGGGACGTGCGCATCCTCGACGGCGGGCGCCAGAAGTGGATCGACGAGGGCCGCGAGATCACCGCGGACGTCCCTTCTCCGAGCGCGAAGCAGTACAAGGCTTCCGAACGCGACGAGTCGATCCGCGCCTATCGCGACGAGGTTCGCGAGGGCCTCGGCGCGAAGGAACGCGCACTCGTCGACGTGCGCTCACCGGGTGAGTACGCGGGCGACCTGATCGCGCCGCCCGGCTACGAGCAGGAGGGAGCACAGCGCGGGGGCCACATCCCTTCGGCCGCCTCCATCCCATGGGCGAGCGCCGTGCAGGACGACGGGACCTTCAAGACGGCCGACGCGCTCCGCGAGCTCTACGGCGGCAAGGGCGTCACTCCGGAGAAGGAGATCACGGCTTACTGCCGCATCGGCGAGCGCAGTGCGCACACGTGGTTCGTGCTCCGTGAGCTGCTCGGCTACGAGAACGTCCGCAACTACGACGGCTCGTGGACCGAGTGGGGCAACCTCGTGGATGTACCGATCGACAAAGGAAGCAGCTAGCCCCGAAGCAACGGGCGCGTGAGGCACGTCGGGCCTCCGTCGCCCTTGCGCGAGATCTCGTCGCCGGCGTAGACAGTGACGTCGACGCCTGCGCGCTCGAGCCGCCGGCGCGTCTCGGTGTTGCCCTCGAGCGCGAGAGCCACGCGCGGCGCGAGCGCCAGCACGTTCGGTCCCATGGTCTCGAACTCTTCGTCGGGCACCTCGACGAGCTCGACGCCACGGCTGTCGAGCAGCTCGACGAGCCGCACCGGCATGAGGCGCGGGTAGGCGACCGCCAGATCCCCGTCGAGCATCGAGAGCAGCGACATGAGATGGAGCACCTCGCTCCGTCCGTGCAAGTACGGAAGGTCGAACGCGACGACATTGACGTCGGTGAGCGCCGCGCGAAGAGCTTCGACTCCCATGGCGTTCGTGCGGTAGCCGAGCCCGACAAGCAGTGTTCGCTCGTCGAGCCAGACCAGGTCTCCGCCCTCAGCCAGCGCGGGTGCCTCCAACGTGGCGGCGATCGGCAGGCCGGCTTCCACGAGGTCCGCGCCCATCGCGTCCACTTCGATGCGCCTGCCTTCCTTGCCGGGCCTGAGGAGGATTGCCCCTTGGTCCGAGACGAGCGCGGGATCGTGGACGTAAATCTGGTCCGGGCAAAGCCCGATCGGGGTCTGGCCGAGCACGACCTCGGCTCCCGCGTCGGCGAGCAGCGCGCAGAACGCCTCGTGCTCCTCTGTTGCCTTGACCGGGTCGGGCTCGGCCCGCCAGCCGTATGCGTGCCAGGCGACCCGGTCCTCCGCGCGCGGCGCGCGCACGAGGACGCGGCGAAGCGTCGCCGTCATGTTCTGACCCCCGTAGGCCTTCGGTACCTCGGCGGTAACCTCCATTCCCGTGGAGACTAGTGCGCGCCTCAGCGGGCTGGAGGCCGGCGGAGGCTGTGCCGCCAAGTACTCGGCCGCCAAGCTCGAGGAGCTTCTGGCGGGGTTCGCTCCGGCTGCCACCGAGGACCTGCTCGTCGGGCTCTCGCCGGCCGACGACGCTGCGGTGTACCGCCTCGACGACGAGCGCGCGCTTATCTTCACCGTCGACTTCTTCCCGCCGATGCTCGACGACCCGGCGCTGTTCGGAGCCGTGGCGGCTGCGAATGCCCTCAACGACGTGTTCGCGATGGGCGGGCGGCCGCTCGTCGCGCTCTCGATCGCCGCCTTCCCGGAAGAGCTGCCCGTCGAGACCGTGCGCTCGATCTTCGACTCGGCGGCGGCCAAGGTGGCCGAGGCGGGCGCCGTGCTCGCCGGCGGGCACACGATCCGCGACGAGGAGCCGAAGTACGGCCTCGCGGTCGTGGGGAACGCGAGCCCGAAGGCCCTCTGGCGCAAGAACGGCGCACGGCCTGGGGACGCGCTCTACCTGACGAAGCGGCTCGGGACGGGGCTCGTGCTCGCCGGAGCGCGCAAGGATGTCGTCGGAGAGGACGAAGTGGCCGAGACGACCGCTTCGATGACGGAGCTGAACGCCGAGGCGGCGGAGACGCTGCGCCCGTTCGAGCCGAACGCCGTCACGGACGTCACCGGGTTCGGCCTCTTCGGCCACGCGCGCGAGATGGCGGAGCGAAGCGACGTGCGCATCGAGCTCGAAGCGACCTTTCTTCCCGCGCTGCCCGGCGCGCTTGCGGTTGCCGCGGAGGGCATCCGCACCGGCGGCGACGAACGGAACCGCGACTACGTGGCGGGTGTGCTCGAGCTCGACGGGGTTCCCGACGAGATCGCGCTGCTCGGCTTCGACCCGCAGACCTCCGGTGGCCTGCTCGTCTCGGTGCCGGCCGACAAGGGCGCGGTTCTCGAGGCGACGTTCCGCGAGGCCGGCCTCTTCCTGGCGCGCATCGGGTACGTCGTCGCGGGCAGCGGCGTCTCGGTTCGCTGATGGAAGCAGGCCTGGGGCGGTTACGCGCCTTCACGGTTTCGCGCACGACGTTTCGCCGGCTCTCGTACGTGACGCTCGCGCTCCTCTTCGCCATCGTCGTCAGCGGCGCGACGGTGCGGCTGACGGCTTCGGGCCTCGGATGCGAGAACTGGCCGCGCTGCGGCGATACGTTCCTTCCGGAGAAGGACTTCCACGCGCTCGTCGAGTTCGGCAATCGCGGCGTCGGCGTCGTCGTCGGCCTCGTGTCGCTCGCTGCGGCGATCGCCGCGTGGCGAGTGGAGCGTTTGCCGCGCTGGGTCGTGTGGGCGGCGGCGGCGCTGCCGCTCACCGTGCTCCTGCAAGGAGTGCTCGGCGGGATCACCGTGCTCCTCGAGCTCCATCCGCTGACGGTGATGGCCCACTTCCTTCTCTCGCTCGTGGCGCTCGCGATCGCGGTCGTCGTCGTGCTCGGGGCGCGGGGCTCGATCGTCCCGCGGGCCGCGGTGGCGACCGGCTGGCTCGCCGCGGCGCTTGTTCCCAGCGCGCTCGTCCTCGTCGTCACCGGTGCGCTCGTCACCGCCGCCGGGCCCCACTCGGGCGGGGAAGAGATCAGACGCATCGGCAATCTCGACGAAGCGCTGCACGTGCATATCGGCGCAACGGCCGTCTTCGGCGTGACCTTCCTCGCGCTCGTGGTCGCCCTCCTGGTTTCGGGAGAGCGGTTCCGCGTGGACCTCTTCCTGGCGGCGGGGATCCTCGGCGTCCTCGTCGCCCAGATGGTGATCGGCGAGGTGCAGTGGCGTACCAAGCTCCCGTGGGGAGTCGTGCTCGCGCACGTCGGGCTCGCGACGGCGGTATGGGCGGGCGTCGTGGCGCTCGCCGCGCGCCTCCTCGGCGGGTCCCTCGTCCGTGGCCCCTTACACTCAGGGGATCGGGACGTACCTCCGCATCGAGCGCCGGCCTAGCCTGCGAAACCCGGTTCTCGTGGCCGCCTTTCGCGGCTGGAACGACGGCGCGCAGGGCGCGTCACTGGCCGCGAGCTTCCTCGCGCAGTCCTGGGAAGCGCGCCGCTTCGCCGACGTCGATCCCGAGGAGTTCTTCGACTTCCAGGCGGTGCGCCCGCACGTCGCGCTCGAGGGCGGAGTCACGCGCCGGATCTCCTGGCCCGAGACCGTCTTCTTCCACGGGTCCGTGCCCGAGACGGAGCGCGACGCAGTCCTCGTCCTCGGCTTCGAGCCGAATCTTCGCTGGCGCACGTTCACGGGCGAGATCGTCGAGCTCGCGCAGGATCTCGGGGTCGAGCTCGTCGTCACGCTCGGTGCGCTCCTCGCCGACGTCCCGCACACGCGGCCCGCGCCGGTAACGGGATCGGCGAGCGACCCGAACCTCGTCGAGGAGCTCGGTCTGGCCGCCTCGCGCTACGAGGGGCCGACGGGGATCGTCGGCGTGCTCCACGACGCCTGCCGCGCCGCCGGGCTGCCTTCCGCGAGCCTCTGGGCAGCCGTTCCCCACTATGCGTCGCTCGCGGCGAGTCCCAAGGCTGCACTCGCGTTGTGCACCCGCCTCGGCGACCTGCTCGGCACGGAGCTCGAGCTCGACGATCTCGAACGCGCCGCGGATGCCTACGAGCAGCAGGTGAGTGAGGCCGTCGCCTCGGACGAGGAGACCGAGGCCTACGTGCAGGAGCTCGAACGCCGCCGAGACACGCTCGGTGAGGAGCTCGATGTTCCGTCAGGGGATGCGCTCGCCGCCGAGCTCACGCGCTTCCTGCGCGAGCACGAAGCTCGCCGCAAGGAAGAGGAAGAGGCTGACGATTAACCGAAGGTGAAGGCGTAGGCTTCGGTTCCGGGCGAAAACTCGAGGTCGAGGGTGCGCGACATCGCCGGCCCCGGGAAGCGGGCGAGGGTGTAGAGCCGGTCCTCCGCGACACGGATCGTTCGCACGGTCCGCGAGTCGACCGTGACCCTCACCGTTTCCGCTTCTCCGCTCGTGCCGAGCACGAGGAAGACATCGTGGGCGTGGTACTTGAGTCGCAGTCGCGCGCCCTCGCCCGCGACGATTCGCTCGTCTTCCACCGTCCAGCGCCCGCCGTAGGCGAAGCCGTCAGCCGGGATGAAGTCCGGGATCGTGTACGTGCTCTCGCGGTCCTTCACGAGCGGCGAGCCGACGAAGAAGCCGATTCGCTCGTAGCCCAGGTACGTCTCCGGAGTTTGCGGCTCGTTCGGCGTGCGGTCGTCGATGGACGGCGATACGGGGGCCGGGAGATCGCTTTCCGCCAGCAGCGTGCGAATGACCTTCTCGCTCTCGGTGTAGTCGCCCTCACCGAAATGCGCGAAGCGAACGTGGCCGCGGCGGTCGATGAAGTACTTCGCGGGCCAGTAGCGGTTCTCCCAGGCGTTCCAGGTCCCGAACTCGTTGTCGAGCGCGACTGGATACTCGATGCCGAGTGAGTCGACCTCGCGGCGGACGTTGTCGGGAACGCGCTCGAAGGAGAACTCGGGCGTGTGCACGCCGACGATGACGAGACCGTCCTCGCGGTACGTCGAGTACCACTCCTTCACGTGCGGAAGCGTGCGTAAGCAGTTCACGCACGAGTACGTCCAGAAGTCGAGCACGACCACCTTGCCGCGCAGCTCCTCGATGCTGAGCGGCTCCGAGTTGACCCACAGGGCGATCTGCTCGAAGTCGGGCGCCTGGCCGAAATCGCGCAGGGTGCTCTCCTCGATCGGCGACCCCTCGCGGCCGACGAGCTCGTCGAGCTCCGATTGCGCCGAGGCGCTCTCCTCGAGGCCCTGCAGCGCGCGGGTGTACTCCGGAACGCGCGTGGCGAGGTCCAGATCGAGGCCGAGGACCATCAGCACGCCGGTCACCGCCAAGACGCCGCCGAGGACGCGGCGCACGAGCGGGGCGCGCTGCCGGAGCCCTCGCAGGGCGAGGCCGCGACGTGCGGCGAGCGCGAACCCGAGCAGGACGACCCCGGCGCCGAGCGCGTACGCGAGCGTGATGAAGACCGCGCCGACCGTCCACCGTTCGGCCGCGGCCACCGTGGCGATCGCAGCGATGACGGGTCCCGCGCACGGCGTGAAGAGGACGCCGAGGTTGAGGCCGAGCAGGAAGCCGCCGCCGACGTCTCCCGGGGCGCGGCGCCCGAGCGCCAGGAACGGACGCTGGAGAAGCCTGCCGAGCGGATCCCACAGCAAGGACGCGGCGACCAGGAACACGACCGCGATGGCGAAGTTACGCAGGAAATCCTCGGGCAACCCGAGCGCGCGCAGGAGCGTTGCCGCCGCGAGCGTGAAAAGCGTGAAGGAGACGACGAGCCCGGCGATGACGGCGTAGGGCCGTCGCGCCCCGCCCGTTGCGGCGCCGGCGAAGATGATCGGCAGCACCGGGAGGACGCACGGCGAGACGGCCGTGATCATCCCGGCCACGAAGGCGACGCCCACGAGCAGGCCCACGAGGAGAGCCTAGCCTCGGGCCCGAGAGCTCTAGGCGCTCGAGGCGGCTTCTTCGACCGTGGCCGCGGGCGCCGGCTCTGACTGGCCATCGCTCGCGGCGCCTTCGGCGACCGGGGCCTTTTCCGGCTTCCCCGCCTGCGCGGCCTGCTGACCCTGTTGCGCCTTGCTCTTCTTCTTGCGCCGCCGACGGCGCGACTTGCCGGAATGCTGCTTCGGCGCCGGCAGGTTGTCCGCAAGAGCGTTGGCGATCTCGTTGATCGTCCCGATGCGCTCGCGCGCGCGGTCGGTCAACTGCTGCGCGGTCGGCGTGTAGCCCTCCGCTGAGGCGAGGAGCGCGACGGCGACGTGAACGGGCTGCTCGAGCGCAACGTTCACGAGGCGCGCAGCATTCTCCTCGTGCCGGTGCCCTCGCGAGTTCGTGAGCGCGCCGAGGAGACGCTTCGCCTCGGGGAGCTCGGAGCTGGCGCGGCGGTCCTGGAGCTTGCGCGTCGCGCGCGCGAGCCTCCACGTCCAGCGGGCGATGATGTCGGCCGGCGCCTCGACCTTGCCCTCGCCGATGGCGCGAAGGAGTGTGCGAACGCCCTGCACGCGATCCTTCTCCCAGGTCGGCGCCGAGCTGATCATCGTGACGAGGTCGTCGAAGCTGGCGCGGTCGACAGTGATGGCGACGCGATCGCCGAGTGCCGAAAGCCGTAGGCGGCGGTTCGGGTTCTCGGCGGCGCAGCTCATCAAGAACGCTTCACGGCACTCGCGACTCGCTCTCGCGAGCTTTTCGGCGAAGTGCTGCCGGTCCTCGTAGCGAAGTTGTCGTCCGGCCAGGCGAGCCCACAGGAGCTGCTCGTCATCGGCGAGCTTGCCGGGATCGACACGCTCCCACTCACGCTGGATGACGAGAACGCGCCGTCGCGCGTCCGGGGTCACGGGCACGAGCCACGGCGCGGGCGAAAGCTTGCGCCGAGCGCGGCGCTGGACGCGACGGCGCGGCGCCGGCGTCACCCGCGCTCCGGGGCGGTAGAAGTCCGAGTCGAGCAGGCTGTGGAGCGTGATCGTCCGATCGTTGTGCGTCGATGCGTCGTCGACGAAGTCGACGACGACGCCGGCCTCTTTGCGCGGATGCGTGCGCATGATGCGACCGATCCGCTGCTGGTAGACGCGGCGGCTCGCCGTCGGCGCGAGGTGCATGCAGATCGTCGCGCGCGGCGAGTTCCAGCCTTCCGCGAGCAGCATCGCGTTGATGAGGACGTTGATGTCGCCGCGTTCGTATGCGGCCAGCGTCTCCGCGAGCCGGACGGGCGGCGTGCGACCGCTGACGGCCTCGGCCTTGAGACCGGCGGCCCGGAACTCGCGCGCGAGGTTGTACGCGTGCTCGACGCCGGCGGCGTAAACGATGCCCGGCGTGTTGTCGAAGCGATCGCGGTACAGGCTGGCGGCCGCTTGGTTGATGAGCTCGTGGTCGAGGACCTTGGCGAGAATCTCCTGGTCGTAGTCGCCGCCGACGATCGGCACCGAGGAAATGGCGGCAGCGGGTCGGACTCGTAGGGAGCGGAGCGGAGCGATGAGGCCGCGCCGCGCGGCGTCGCCGAAGGGAAGCTCGTCGACGGAGGCCGGGAAGACGTCGGAGACCTGCTTCGCGATCAATTGCTCCGTCGCGGTCATGCCGATGTAGAGCGGCTCCGTGAGGCTTCTGATGGCGGCGCTCGTCTTCTCGCCGAGCGCAGTGTGCGCCTCGTCGCAGATGACGAGCTGGTAGGCGGTGCGACTCACCGAGTCGACGTGCCGCGCGAACCAGGCATAGGTCTGAATCGTGATGGGGTCGCCGCGTAGCGGCTCCTGGCCCTTCTGAATCGCCGGGCGTAGGCGGTCGCCGTAGCCCTCCGTCGTCAGGTCGCGCGTGAACTGCTGAACGAGCAAGCGGCGGTGGGTGAGAATGAGGACGCCCATCGTCCGCGCCGCTTCGACGAAACCGGCCGCGGCGATCGTCTTTCCGGAGGCGGTCGGATGGCGGAAGCGGTAGCGCCGGACGGCACCGGGGTCGTCCGCGGCCGCAGGCTCGTCTTCCTCGCTCTCGTCGCCTTCCGCCTCCTCCTCGTCGTCCGGGGCAGGCTCTTCCTCGACGGCGGCGGCGGCGTGGCCGTTCCCGTTGCCGTTCCCGTTCTCGGGCTCTTCCTCGTGGCGGGAGATGAGCTCGGCGAGCATTCCGGCCAGTGCGTCGATCTGGTGACGCCTGAGCTCCGTTCCCGAGGCCAGTCGCGCCGGCTGGTCGGTCAGGACGCGCTCGAGGCCGAGCATGAGCGCGTAGCGGACCTTCCAGGGCGACGAGGGTGTGCGCCTCCCGGACTCCATCTCGGCCAGCGCATCGTCGAGCGCCCGGCGCCGGGCACGGCCCTCGGCCAGGACCTCGGCGGCGTTCTCGCCCTCCCGGAGGAAGGGCTCGCCCGCCCACGTCTGGGCACGGAGGGCGGCAGCGGTCAAGCCGTCCGTTTCCTCCGACGCAACGGTCGAATGCTCTATCGCTTCTTGCATAGGCGCAGCGAGGACTCAGCTGCTACGAAACGAGGGTGCCGCGCGCGGAAGGCGCGCGGTTAAGCCGGACTATAGCCGATGGTCTACGTGGGAGGGGTGCCGGTCGGCGACGGCCTTCTGCATGCCGACCGCCCTCTTGAGGTACTCGAAAGCCTCGTCCTTTCGGCCTTCCGACTCGGCCAGGTCGGCGAGCCTCGCGAAGACGTGGATGAGATAGCGGTTCGGGTTGTTGGGGCGCAGCATCTCGGCGGCGAGCTCATACAGCTCCCGCGCGCGTGAGCTTTCTCCGAGGTCCTCGTACACGCCCGCGAGGACCGTGTAGCTGCGCGCGGCGTCCTCGGGATGGGCGCTCGAGATGACGCCGGAGATCTGCATGGCGAGCGCCGCTGCGTCTTCCTTCTCGCCGAGCTTGGCGAGCGCGCGCGCCTCCTCGAGCCGGTACTGCGCACGCTCGAGGGGGTTGCCGGCGTGCTCGAGCAGCGGCCAGCCCTCCTGCAGGACGCGAAGGGCTTCCTCGGGCTGTCCGCGGTCGAGCTCGATGTGGGCCAAGAGCTGGTGGGCGCGTGCCGTGTAATGCGTGTTCTCGGTGAGCTCGAGGATGGCGAGCGCCCGGCGGGCGTAGCGTGCGGCCGTCTCCGAGTCGTTCCGTTCGGCGTGCAGGCGTGACTGCGACCAGTACAGCCGGGCGCGAATGATCGGGTCGCTGAAGTCCTTGCCGACGGCGAGCGCGTGCCCGAGCAGCTCCTCGGCGCGTCCGAAGTTGCCGGTGTCGATGAGCGCGTAGCCGAGGAGAACAGAGAACCGGAGGATCTCCAGCTGGTCGCCACGCTCTTCGACTTGCCTCAAGCACCGCTCGAAGAGCGCAATCGCAGACTCGAGCTCGCCGACCATCGCGTACGCGCGCCCGAGGCTGTCCGCTGCCGTCGGGTAGTCGGCCTCCTCGCCGGCGTAGAGGTTGAAGGCCTCCTCGAGCTTGTCGATCGCGGCGCGAGGCTCCCCCTGTCGAAAGGCGAGCTGTCCGAGGCCGGCGAGCGCCTCGGCGCGCTCCTGGGGGCCACTCGCATCGGCGAGGGCCCGCTCGTACAGCCGCTGGGCATCCTCCGGCTCGTCGAGGCGAAGGAGCACGTCGGCCTCTTGAACGCCGTCGACCGTACGGGCGCCGATTTGGCCGGTCGCGAGGTAGTCCTCAGTGACGCCGAGTCGCTTGCCGAGCTCCCGGAGGATCTGCAGGGACGGAATGCGGTCGCCCGACTCGATCCTCGAGATGTAGGCGGGGGAGCAACCGGCGAACGCGAGTTGCCGCTGGCTCAGACCCGAGCGGACGCGCGCTTCCTTGAGCCGGTCTCCGACGGCCGAAGGGCTATCGACATGAGTTGACTTTTGTCGGGGCATGGGGTCGCTATATACTCGGCGCGTTCCCGGGCCCGGGGACTTCCGTCAAGCGGTCACGAAAGGAAGGTCCCCGATGAAGCTCCGCCTGGCATGGCTTTGCCTTGCGCTCGGGTCGGTTGCTGCGCTGGTCGGCGGCACTCCCTGGGGTTAGCGTCATCTCGTGAGAATGGCCGGAGTGGTGGGCTTTTCCGCCGCTCCGGCCGTTCACTTCCGGAGTATAAGCCTCGGTGCGCCCGACGAGGTACCCCTCGTTCGGGGGACAGCCCGTTTCCCGTGTGACTTAAAGAGGGGGGCCCACCTGCGGCGGCGGGCTACCTGAGCGTCAACGGCAGTGACAAATGTAGACGCTGCTGGGCCACTCGGCCTCCCTCAGTCGGGGCATTTTGTCAACACGAAGGACCGGAGCCGGTGGACGTACTCTGCCGCCGTGGACTGGGAGGCGCACGCGGAGCGCGAAGAGGGGCGCTACGGCGACGGCCTCGAGCGCATGCCCGACGATCCCGACGCCCGCCAGAAGCAACTCGTGCGGATTGCGATGGCGGCCGGCGGCGCGGGCCTGGCGCGCCTCATGCAGGGCCGGCGCGCCGAGGCGGCCGGCTGGTTCGCCCGCTCGGCGGAGCGCTACCGGGAGAGCTTCGAGCACGCACCGCCGGGGAGCTGGGGCCGGCTGATCGGCGCCGTCAAGTCGCGGATCCTGGCGGGCGACTGGGACGGCGCGCGCGAGGATTCGCGCTGGGCCCTGGAACAAGGGCCGGGCGAATCCGGCTCGCCGATCGGCCACTACGCGGCAGCGCTCTCGGCACTCGTGGTGGGGGAAGATGCCCTGGCCTCCGAGCTGGCCGCCCCGCTCCAGGCCGAGCCCGAGGGGGCTTTCCCGCGGCCGGTCGCCGACGCCCTCGCCGCGCTCGCGGGCGGAGACGGCGAGGCCTACAGGGACGCGGTGCGGCGGGTGCTCGAGTCGTTCGAGACCCGGGAGGCGTACCTCGAGGACATTCCGGTCGCGGACACGGTGCTCGTGCTGGAAGAGCTCGCAGACCGGCGCGGGCTTGCCACGCGGCCGCGCTCGCCCTTGTTGCCTTCTAAGGACTAGGCGGTCTCGCCGGGGCTCTGCTCAACGAGGTCGACCGAGACGATCGCATCCGGCTTGAGGAAGCGGCCGCCGACGTAGGGCCAGTCGGTGCCGTCCTTGCCGGCGATGTAGCGGATGAGCGCCTTGGCCTGCGCCTTCGCGGCCATCGGGTCCCCGACGACGGCGGCTTCCACGCGGTCGTTGTTGGAGAGCCTGATGACGACGCGGAAGGTGACGACGCCGGGCTCGGTGCTCTGGTGCCCCGCCTCGACGGGCTGAGGCGGCGCGATGCGAAGCGGCGCGGGGGCGGGCTCGGGATCCGGCTCGGGTGTGAGGGCGATGGGCTCGGGCGTGTGGACGACCGGCTCCGGCAAGGGATCCGGTTCGGGGGCAAGGGCGACCGGCTCGGGCAAAGGCTCCGGCTCGGGCTGGACCACAGGCTCGGCCGTCATGACTGGCTCAGGCACCTGCTCGGTCTCGGGGACGACGCTCCGGCTCGTGCTCCGGCGCGGGCTCGACAGTCACTTCGGGCTCGGCTGCGACTTCTGGCTCGAAGGCAGGTTCGGGCTCTACGGAGGTGTCGGGCTCCGCCACCGCAACCGGCGACTCGTGCGCGGGAGAGGCCCCGTTCGAGTACGCGCCGTTCCCGTTGTCGTTCCCAGTCCCGTTGGAGGTGTGACCGTTCGGGTTGAAGAGCTCCGTGATGATCTCGGTCAGCTCGCTGCGGGTCGCGACGGCGAACTGGACGTCGGTGCCGTCGAGCGCCTCGCGGATGTTGCGCATCATGACGTCGTTCGTCGGGTCGCTGATCGCCACGGTCGGCGAGCCCGACTCGAGCTGGAACGGGAGGGCGCGGTACAGGCGAGCCTGGTCCTGGGTGAAGAGCTTGACGGCGTCCTGGTCGATGCCGCGTTCGCGCAGCGTCACGAACGGCAGGCCTTTCTGGCCGGCGAGCAGCCGCGAGAGCTCGGCCTCTTCGAGGAGCTTCCGCTCCAGGAGGATCTCGCCCAGGCGCTTGCCCGTGCGGGAGCTCTCCTGCAGGGCGCTCTCGATCGTCTCCGCAGGGAGGAGGCCGGCTCGGAAAATTAGAGTCCCGAGCGGCGCGTCTGGACGCTCACGTAGGGGTGTGCTCAATGTAGGCCGCAGTACGGTGGGTTGACGCCCTTGCCTTATCGCATCATCGGCCCGTTTTAAGGCCGTGCGATCACCCTTCCGGGGGATAGGTCAGGCGATCAGGAGGCCCGTGACGTACATGACCACGATTCCTGCCAAAAACCCACCGATTGCATACCCGGAGGCGAGCCCGCCGGGGGCTCGGCGGGCCACGTAGCGCCCCACCTCGACCACGACCTCGAACGCGGCTCCGGCGGCCGCGGCGAAGAACAGCACGCCGAGCACGTCGCTCCTCAGAAACCCGCCGATCCACGCGCCCAGGATCGTCGGCGCCCCCGCGAGCAGGACGAGGGCGGTCAGCCGCGCGAGGCTCGCGCGGCCACCCTCGGCGATCGGGGTGGCGATCCCGAGGCCCTCGGTCACGTTGTGGATCATGAAGCCGACGATCAGGAACGTCCCGAGCGTCAGCTCGCCGAGCGCGAAGGACGAGCCGATCGCGAGCCCCTCGCCGAGGTTGTGCAGGCCGATCCCGGTCGCGACGAGCGTCGCGAGCGCGAGCCCGCTGACGGTGCCCGAGGGGCCTCGGTTCTCGCCCGCCGCGAAGCGTTGAGAGATGTAGGTCATCGTCAGGTAGCTCGTCGCGACGCCGAGCAGGATCGCGCCCGTTCCCCCGAGGCCAGACGGCAGCGCGGCCTGCAGCTCGATCGCCTCGCTCAGCGCCTCGAACGCGAGGAAGGCGAGAAGCCCGCCGGTGAACGCCATGAACGCCGCGAGCCACTCGGGCGCGGCGCGCCGAAGCGACGGGAGCCAGAGAAGACCGAGCGCGACCGGTAGCACGCCGACGAGAAAGCCGATGACCGCGTAGCCGAAGAAGCCCTCCGGCGAGGGGCCCGGTGTCTCGACCGCGGCGGCGATCTCCTCGGTCGTCTCGATGCCCGTCGAGCTCGTCACGCCGACGCTCAGCGGTTCGTCCTCGACCCAGTCGTACGGCACGACGATCGTCGCCGAGCGAAGGCGCCCGAGCGTCGTCGAGCCTTCGACGGTGAAGGGGACGATCGCCTCGTCGACCGTCACCGACGCGATCGTCAGGTCGTCCCGCTGCGGATTCGTGACGCGGATGCGGACCTCGCCGGGCTCGAGCTCGATGCGCCGGATGTCGAACTCGTCGGCCGGCGGCGGGTTCCTCCCGACGAGCTCGACGAGCGACCCGCCCGTCGCGGCGAAGAGCGAGACGACGCCGGCGAGGAGCAGCACCGGCACGAGTGCCCACAGCCGCCAGCGCTCGAGCAACGGGCGGCGCTTGCTTGCGAGCGAGCCCGATGCCATCAGTGCGCCACCTAGTCGATGACGTTGAAGAAGCCCATCCAGCCGAGCTCGGTGAACTCGGACTGGTGCGCGTGGAACATGAACGTCCCCGTGTTGGCGAAGTCGATCTCCATGATTCCGCGCTGACCCTGCGCGAGCATGATCGTGTCCGTGTACTCGAACGCGTCACTCGATCCGGTCGGGTAGTAGCGGAAGAAGTCGCCGTGCAGGTGGAACGAGTTGATCAGGTCGAACTCGGTCAGGTTGGCGATGTAGATGCGAACCGTCTGCGAGCGCCGCACGGTGATCGGATACTTCGCGTAGTAGAACGCGAGGCCGTTGACGGTGTAGAAGTTGTTCTCGCCGTCGCCGTCCGTGTCGTAGCCGTTCAGCACCATCACGAGCTCTTGCGCGGGCGGGCGCGGCTCGGGCGGGTCGATGATGAACGCGCCGTACAGCCCTTTGTGGATGTGCTTCTTGAGCGGCGTCGCGTGGCAGTGGTACAGGTGCATCCCGTACGGACGGGCGGGAAACTCGTACACGAAGTTGCCGCCGGGATTGACGATCTCGAAGACGCCGTCCATGTTGGCCGGGTGGATGCCGTGGAAGTGGATCGTGTGCGGGTGCGCGCCGCCGTTCACGAAGTTGACGCGCAGGAGATCGTCCTCCGTCGCGCGGATGACCGGTCCCGGGATCGTGCCGTTGTACGTCCAGCCCGGGAATGTGACGCCTTTCGCGATCTCGATGTCCGCGTCGTAGGCGGCGAGCGTGTACTCGCGCACGCGACCCGGGCGATGCGGGAGGGCGGCGGGCGGCTTCAGGAGATCGTCGAGGTCGTGCGGGCCGCCGGGAGCCGGCGCGTCGCCGCCGATCATGGCGGCGTGCCCGGCGAAGGTGTGGCCGTGGTGGGTCGCGAGGCGCTCGGCGCCGTCGCTTCCGGGCAGGCCGAAGCGCGCGAGCGGGACCGCCGCCACGACGGGGGCCGCCCCGGCCAGGAGCTGCCGTCTCGTGACGCGAGACTTAGACATGTCTAAATTCTAGTTTCGATACGGTTTGCCCGCAAGATGGCCGTTTTCCAGCGTTGCGACGAGTTCGACCACGGCTTCGGCTGGCGCGAGGTGGGCTTTCTCGAACGGAACTCGCATGCGCTCGTCGTGGACGGGGCCTGCTGGCTCGTCGATCCCCTGGCCGACCAGGCCTTCGAGGAGCGGGTGCGCGCGGCCGGTGAGCCCGCGGGCGTGATCCAGCTCCTCGACCGGCACGCGCGCGACTGCGCGGAGGTGGCGGAGCGCCTCGGAGTTCCCCTCTACGTCGTTCCCTTCGAGGGCATCGCCCGCTCGCCGTTCAACGTCCTGCACGTCGTGCGGATGCCCGGGTGGAGGGAGGTTGCGCTGTGGTGGCCGGACGCGCGCGCCGCTCGTCTTCGCCGACGCACTCGGCACGGCGTCGTACTTCCGCTCACGCGGCGAGCGCCTCGCCGTCCACCCGTTCCTGCGCCTCCTGCCTCCAAAGGCCATGGCCAGGGGTCTGACCCCTACACATGTCCTCTGTGGGCACGGGGAGGGTGTGCACGGCGACGAAGCGGCGGCAGAGCTCGAGCGGGCGCTTGCCACCGCGCGCCGCCGAGCGCCGCGCTGGCTCGCGGATCAGGCGCGCAGGCGTCTTCGGCGCTAGACGTTCTTAGCCGCGCGTGAGCCAGTCGAGCGTCTTCGAGGCGAGCCGGTCGAGCGCCTGGACGCTGAGCTCGAGGTGCTCCGGCTTCGTGTCCTCGAGCTTCGTGTGCGAGAGGCCGCGCAGGCTCTGCACGAACAGCATCACGGTCGGCACGCCGGCGCGCGAGACCTCCGCCGCGTCGTGCAGCGGTCCGCTCGGCAGCCGGTGTGACGTGCCCGCCACCTCGTTGATCGCCTCGTCCGCAAGGCCGACGAGCTCCTCGTGGAACAGGATCGGCTCGATGTTCCAGATGCGCTCCCACTCGACCTCGACGTCCTCCTCGCGCGCGAAGCGCTCGCTCGCCTCCTTCGCGTCGTCGAGCATCCGTGCGAGCGTCGCGGCGTCGAGGTTGCGCTGGTCGAGGAGGACGGTGCACGTCTCGACGACGGACGTGACGATCCCGGGCTTCGTCACGCAGCTTCCCATCGTGCAGACGGCCCCTTCGCCCGCCCGCGTGGCCACGTCGCGGATTTCGAGCGCGAGCTTGGCGGCGGCAGCGAGCGCGTCGCGGCGCTTGTCCATCGGCGTCGACCCGGCGTGAGCTGCCTGCCCTCGGAACGTCACCTCGTGCCGCTCGACGCCGAAGGTGCCGAGGACGACCCCGAGCGGAAGATCGAGCGACTCGAGCACGGGGCCCTGCTCGATGTGGAGCTCGAGGTAGGCGCCCGCATTCTCGAGCTGCGCACGCGCCTCGAGCGCGCGGTCGAGCTCGACACCGTGTTGGGACACCACGTCCGGCAACGCGTTGCCCTCCGCGTCCTTGCGCGTGCGGAGCTCGTCCTGGTCGGCCATCGTCCCGGCGGCCGCGCTCGATCCGAACAGCGAGCGGCCGAAGCGGGCGCCCTCCTCGTCGGCCCAGTTGACGAGACGGACGGTCGCGGCGGGCTCGCCGTCTCTCGGCGATGCGACGCAGCACCTCGACGCCCGCCATCACGTTGAGCGCGCCGTCGAGCCAGCCGCCGTTCGGGACCGAGTCGATGTGCCCGCCGATGAGCAGCGCCTTGTCGCTCGCGCCCCGGAGCGTGAACCACTGGTTGCCGGCCTCGTCGACGCGTCTCCTCCGCGCCGGTCTCCCGGACCTTGGCGGCGAGCCACTCGCGCGCCTGCACCCAGACGTCCGTCCACGCGACACGCTGCGCCCCGTCGTCGTTTCCGGTGAGCTCGCGAAGCTCCCGCAGCTCATCGACCGTACGGCTCGGCTGCAGTGCCACGGCGCGGGAGCTTAACGCCCTTTTGCAGGTAGAGTTCCGGCCCTCATGGGACGAGGGTCGCGGGCGACGAAGCGGTGGGCGAACGACCGCCAGCGCAAGAAGAAGGCGCGGGAGCGCAAGCGCGCGGCCGCCGCCAAGGCCGCCGCACCGCCGAGACGGGCGCGGAAGTCGTGAGTCACGTCGCGGCCGTCCACCTGTACGTCACCGACCTCGACCGCTCGGTCGACTTCTACTCACGCCTGCTCGGTCACGGGCCCCAGGCCGCCTACGACGAGGGAGAGAACGCCCACAGCGCCTTCTTCGTGCTCGAGGAGGGCGGCGCGTTCCTCGTTCTCACGTGGGACCCCGAACGGGGACGCCAGGTCGGCGGCGGATCGCGGCTCGAGCTCGCCGTCGACGACGTCGAGAGCGAGGTC
Organism: uncultured Actinomycetes bacterium; assembly: GCA_963747715.1. Lineage (GTDB taxonomy): Bacteria > Actinomycetota > Thermoleophilia > Gaiellales > Gaiellaceae > CAVVGB01. The sequence continues at coordinate 35,642 of CAVVGB010000008.1, read as the reverse complement.
GACCGCCTGCGCGCTCGCGGCATCGAGGAGGGACGTCAGACGCGAACACGCTTCGGCACGGACGTCTTCGACATCTCCGACCCGGACGGCTACCTCGTCCGTGTCGGCCCCGCCTGGACGCTCCACGCCATCGAGGGCGCCGTCTAACTGAGTTTCCTGCTCGTCAACCCCCGCTCGGGAGACGAGCAGCCCACCGTCGAGGATCTCGAGTCCGAAGCGAGATCGCACGGGATCGACACGCACGTCCTGCGTCCGGACGACGATCTCGCCCAACTCGCACGTGAGGCCGCCGAGGGCGGAGCCGACACGGTCGGGATGGCGGGCGGGGACGGCTCACTCGGCGCGGTCGCAGCGGTCGCGGCCGAGCTCGACGTCCCCTTCGTGCCGGTTCCCTTCGGCACGCGCAACCACTTCGCCCGCGACGTCGGCTTCGACGGCGATGACCCGCTCGCCGCGCTGGCGGCCTTCCGAGGCCCGGAGCGGCGCGTCGACGTGGCCGAGGTCAGCGGGCGCACGTTCCTGAACAACGTCTCGCTCGGCCTGTACGCGAGCTTCGTGCACGACCCGACGCGCAAGACGCGCAACCGCGTGCTCGCGCTCGCGCGCATGCTCCCCGCCGCGCTCGGGCGCTCCCGCAAGCCGCTCGCCTTCTCCCTCGAGGTGAACGGCCGTCGCGACGAGCATCTGGCGCTCATCGCGCTCGTCGCCAACAACCGGTACGAGATGACGTCGGCCGGCGGAGCTCGGCGACCGACCGCGGCTCGACGAAGGCGTGCTCGACGCCTACGTGATCGAGGACGTCGGCCGCGGCGCGCTCCTCGCGCTCCTCGCCAAGGCCGCCGTGGGGAACGTCCAGGCGGCGCACGGCTGGGTGGAGCACGCCGCTCCCCGGCTCGCGGTCGAGGCCGCCCATCCGCGCTTGCACGCCGCCGTGGACGGCGAGGCGGTCGTGCTCGAGCCGCCGCTCGTCTTCGAGAGCAAGCCCCGCGCCCTACGGGTGCGAACGCCGCCCGGCTGGAGGGCTTGGCGGGCATCACTCCCGAGGTCGACGTCGCGAGGCAACGGACGCGGGAGCGTCGACTTTCGACGAGCGCGACCGAGGACGCAGCATTCGCGGCGATCCGCGCGGCCCTGCGGAACAGCTGATGTTCCGTCAGGTCCTCCTTAGGCCAGGACCAACCGGTCGCCGGGCTGCAACCCGGACGCCGCGCCGGCCGGCAGCTCGAGCACGGCCTTCGCACCGCGCTGTCCGCCGTCCGCCACGGAGCGAGGTCTTCCACAACCTTCATCGACGACGAGATCGCGATCGAGGAAGACCGCGTCGATCGGGAAGCGCATGAAGAACATGTGAATGGACGAAGCGGGGCGGAGGAGAAGTCCTTCGCCCCGCTCGAGCCCGCTTCGCCCAAGGAGTCCTTTGAGTCGAGTGAGCGGTGTCTCCGCGAGGAGACACCGCTCACATACTGGCCGCCCGTCCTGGCGAACCAGTGTTATCCGTTTAGTACCCGACGTGGATGTGGTCGTAGTGATCCTCGAGGGGGAACGACGGCCCGCCGAGGCCGAGCAGTGAGATGACCTGCTTCGGGCGGAGCTCCCCGGGCAGCAGGAGGATATTCCGCACGGCGCGCTCCGTGAGCCCGCCGGGCGCCTGGTTGCCCATGATCGAGTGACCCTCGAGGCCGGAGATGTCGACCGCGAGGCCGTACATGTGCGCGGACGGGACGCCGGGGCGAGCGAAGAAGCGGTGGCCGCTCTTCAGGCTCGACACGGTCACCTGTCCGTGCGCCTCCGCCATGTAGCGGAGCAGGACGAGGACACGGACGTTTACCCGGCCGGACGCGATGTCGTCCGCGCCGCCCGCGTAGATGTCGATGCGCCCGTCGAAGAGCACGCGCTCCTGCAGGTTGTTCTTCGCAGCGTCCAGGCCCGTCACGAGCGCCCGGAGCCCGACTGCGCGGTAGTAGTTGACGAGGGCATTCGGTCCGGTCGGCGAAAGCCGTGCGACCGGTCAGCGCCAGAACCGTCTCCCACGTGTTCCTCGACGCACCGAGCGATGCGAACTGGCGGGACAGGCGGTTCAGAAGCGCCCGCGAAGCCGGCGAGGCAGTGTAGTGATGGCTGGCGCGGAGATACCCGAGAACCTCCGCCCAGTCCGCACCGTAGCGCTTGGTGGTGCGGGCGAGCAGATTGGCCCACTTCGGCGACAGGCGCTGGGACATGGGCAGCGGATCCGACAGGGTGCGATGCAGCCAGATCGTCGCGAAGCCCGACTCGAACTCGAGGTTCTCCGAGGTCTCTTCCGAAGGAGTGGCCGGAAGCTCGTGCGAGTGCTCCTCGTGCTCCTCTTCGTGGGCCGGCTCCTGGTCGGAAGGCTCATCGTCCTTCGGCGCGGGAGCGGGCTCTTCCTCGGGCTCCTCGGCAGGCTCCTCAGAGCCTGAGTCGCCCTCGGCAGGCTCTTCGCCTGCTGCGGGCTCTTCGCCCTCTGCCGGGGCCTCGCCGCCGTCCTCGGCGGGTGCCTCACCGGAACCGTCGTTCGACGGCTCCTCGGCGGGGCCTCGGCCGGGGCTTCCGCCGGCTCTTCGGACGGCGCCTCGGCAGGCTCCTCAGCCGGCGCCTCAGGCGCGGGCGGAGCCTCCTCGGCGGGTGCTTCCTCGGTGGTCGTCTCCGCCGCGGTAGGCGCGTCGGAGCCCTCCATCATCTCGGCGACGGTGTCGCCCGCCCCGGCCGACAGAGCGGCCCCGGCGAAGAAGAGAGTCGCGAACGTCAGGCTGGTCGCCAGACGCCGCTTGCTGTACGAAGACCTCTCGCGCGCGCGTGTGTTCTTCGTGTCGTTCGCGTGGGCGCCGTAGATCTCGACCGTCTCAGGTGCACGGTCATGCGTTTCCGGCCGGTTGCGCCCGAGCGCCCACAGGGCGAAGCCGGCGAGAGAGAAGAGGAGGAGGCGGGTGTACATGCGCCTCGAAGCAGTCCGTTGTGGCATTCGGTGTCGCTCCCGTTAAGTCGGGCGCCGAAGCCGCCACATCGGCGCGGATAGCAATGGTCCGTCCGCGGGCCTTACGAACTGACGCACCCAAGCGGCGATCGAATCGCCGGTCATCCCCCAAAAGGTGCAACCCCTTGGCGAATCACCATGCCGGGGGATTCCCGCCCGACGTGTGCCGACGATGATCGGGTGCAGCGGAGCTAAAGCGGCGGAGCGGTCACGCCGAAAGGAATTTTCTGGGAGGTCGTCACAGCGTGACCAGCGTATGCGCCTGTTTCACCCACAAGTTTCCTCTCGACGAATTCCTTTCGTCTTCGCACGACAGTTGTCGCACTTTTCAGCGCGCCGGCAGGCGTGCGCGGATCGACGAAGGGAGGTGAACCGCATGACGTATCTCTATGGCTACTTCACCCGGCTGCTCGCCGCGGGGCGCCGCGAAGAGGGTCAGACGATGGCCGAGTACGGCGTCATTCTCGCCGTGATCACGGTCGCGATCATCGCTGTCCTCGTCCTCCTCTCGGACGGCATCCGCAACAACCTGCAGGCAGTCGTCGACGTCCTGTCGTAACTCCGCAGGGCGAACGATTCAAGGCGAAGGGCGGGCCCTTCCACGAAGGGCCCGCCTCCTCCCACTGACAACCAACTGAAAGCGACTACGGGATCCAACGTGATCAAGAGAATTCGGAGCAAGAGAGAGCAAGGCCAGACGATGGTGGAGTTCGCCCTCGTCCTCCCGATCCTGCTGCTGCTCCTTCTCGGAGTCGTTCAGTTCGGGATCGCGTTCAACAACTATTTGGCCGTCACGGACGCTGTGCGCGCCGGGGCGCGCCAGGGCGCGGTAGCGCGTTATCTGCCGCCCGCTGAGCGCTGCCCCTCCGTCGTCAGCCGTGTGCGCGACTCGGCCGAGAACCTCACCCAGTCCAAGCTGAACGTGTCGTGCGCCTCCACGTTCGCCGCAGGCGAAGACGTGACGGTCACGGCCTCTTACCCCTACTCAATCAGCATCCTCGGGATGGTCGTCAAGTCGGGGAACTTGACGTCGACGACAACGGAGCGTGTGGAATGAGCAACAACGAGCGCCAGAGCGGCCAGGCAACGATCATCACCGTCGTCTTCATGACGGTCCTGCTTCTGATGGCGGCGGCCGTCCTCGACGTCGGATCGTGGTACCGCGCCGACCGTGCCCTGCAGTCGACGGTCGACTCAGCCGCGCTCGCGGGCGCCCAGGCCCTGCCGGAGAACCCCGCGCAGGCCCAGGCCCTCGCGCTCGAGTACGCGAACAAGAACGGCGGCGACGTGGACGTGAGCGAGATCAAGATCACGTCCAAGGCCATCGCGAACGACACGATCACCGTCGACGCGAAGGCGCCCGCGCCGGGCTTCTTCTCGCGCATCATGGGAATCGATTCCGTCACGGTCGGAGCGAGGGCGGCTGCCCGCGCCGGCGGCGGCGCCCAGTTCAAGTACGTCGCGCCGATCGTCGTCGACGAGAAGCACCCCGGCCTCCAGTGCGACTCCCAATCCCTGTGCAGGCATCGCAGGATTCTCAAGTACCAGCACCTGAAGAACAACGGCAGCCCCGACGGCTCCGGCAACTTCGGCTTCATCAACCTGACCGATGACGGAGGAACCGGCACGTCCGACTCTCGGGCGAATGGATCAGAAGGGCTTCAGCGGCTACCTCGGCCTCGGTGACTACGACGCGAGGACGGGTAACCCGTTCAGCTCGTCCCACGTCGAAGGGCTCGCTCGAGCTCCGCGTCGGCGACGTCCTGCTCTTCCCGATCTACCGCAAGCTGACGGGAACGGGCACGGGCGCCAAGTACGAGATCATCGGCTGGGTCGGCTTCCGGCTCACCGGCATGAACCTCCACGGGCAACAACGAGGAGCTCTACGGCGAGTTCACCGAGGTCATCTGGGACGGCATCCTCGTCGAGTCCGGCCCCGGCAGCCTCGGCACCGGCGTCAAGGTCGTCGAGCTCGTGGAGTAGCCGACCGAAGAAAGACATCCAAGTGGCGGTTCAGGTCTCGGCCTGAACTGCCGAAAGAACACGACGTGGTGCAAACGCGAGAAGAGAAAGACGTGGTGCAATGACGTATCGCCTTCGGAATATCGCCATCGCTATCGCCCTGGCGGCGCTCGCAGCCATGCTGACGAGCTTCTATGTGAGCCAGTACAAGAAGGACCTGAAGCAAGGTCAGGAACCGACCGCTGTCTGGGTCGCAACCGAGGACGTCGCCGAGGGCACGACCGGCGCCGAAGTGGTCGACATGCTCGAGCGGCGCGAGATCGCCAAGGAGCACGTCGTCCCGGGGGCGATCGTGAACCCGACCGACGTGGCCGACCAGGTCGTGACGGAGAAGATCTACGCCGGTGAGCAAGTCACGCAGCTTCGCTTCCGCTCGCCGACCGAGCAGGGCGTCCGCGCAACGCTGACGGGCAACCTGCGCGCCATCCAGGTCCCCGGCGACGAGCATCAGCTTCTCAAGGGGACGCTGAAGGAAGGCGATCGCGTCGACATCGTGGGCTCGTGGAACTTCCCCGAGAGCGCCACGAACCACTTCTCGCGCACGATCCTCCGCGACATCCTCGTCCTGCGCAGCGTCACCACGAGCGACGTGGCCGAGAGCATCACGGAAGGCGGAGCCGAAGCTCCCGAGTCGTCCGTCATGCTCGCCCTCACCGACGCGCAGGCGCAGAAGCTCTTCTGGATCATGAAGAACGGCGAGTGGTCGCTCGAGCTTCGCCCGACCGACGATCCGGCCGACAGTCCGGAGGGCTTCGAGTCGTCTCAGTCCCTGCTCAGGGACGGAATCGCACGGCGGGCCGCCGCCGTCGAAGGGAGCACTCCATGAGCATGAGCCTCGACACCCCTGTCGGAATTCGCGAGAAGGTGCGCGTCTTCGTCACCGGCAGCTGCGACGGCCTTCCGGAGCTCCGCGAGGCACTCGAGCGGCACTCCGAGGTCGAGATCGTCGGTTCGAGCGACGGCGTGCGGGAGTCGGCTGCGACTCTGACCGGAGGGCACCTGCAGGTCGTCCTCCACGGCACGCGCAACTCGCACCTTCCGCACGACGAGCTGGCAGCGATCCGCGAGCACACGCGTGCTCCGGTGATCCTGCTCGCGTCCGGAGAGTCCTCGGCTCTGCTCGAGGAGGCGCTCGACGCGGACGTCTCCGACGTCCTGCTCCTGCCGCAGATGACCGAGAACGTCGTCTTCGCCATCCGCAAGGCGAGCCACGGCGGCCGGCGCGCCCAGTCCAGCGGCGGCCACGCCCGTCGCGGCCGCATCATCACCGTGTTCTCGCCGAAGGGCGGCACCGGCAAGACCGTGACCGCCACCAACCTCGGGGCCACGTTCGCCAAGCACGAGAAGAAGCGCACGCTTCTCCTCGACCTCGACCTCCAGTTCGGGGACGCGGCGATCATGCTCGGCCTCGAGCCCGAGAAGACCATCTACGACCTCGTGGTCGCCCCGGGCGAGCTCGACTCCGAGAAGCTCGCGGGCTACACCACGCGTCATTCGAGCGGGCTCGACATCCTCCCGGCGCCGCTGCGCCCCGAGGACGCCGAGCTCGTCACCGAGGCCAAGCTCGCCCGCCTGCTCGAGGTAGCGCGGGAGTCGTACGACGTCATCGTCGTCGACACCTCCCCGTTCTTCCACGGGCCGATGCTGGCGACCTTGGACCGCACCGACGAGCTCCTGCTCGTCTGCGGCCTCGACGTGCCCACCCTCAAGAACGTCCGCCTGAGCCTTCAGACCCTCGAGCTCCTGGCCTTCCCGTCGAACCGCATCCGTGTCGTGCTCAACCGCGCGAACACGAAGGTCGGCATGAAGCCCGGCGAGGTCGAAGGCGCCCTCGAAGTGAAGGTGCGCTTCCACGTTCCGAGCGACGGCAAGGTCCCGCTGGCCGTCAACCGCGGCACGCCGCTGTCGGTCTCGGACGAGAAAGCCGACTTCTCCCGCGCCATCCGCGAGATGGCGAAGGGGTTGACGCCGGCCGAAGCCGCCAAGACTCAGAAGCGGCGCATGTTCGCCCGGAGCTGACGATGGGACTCCACGATCGCCTCAAGGGCGGACCAAACGAGCAGCAGGCCGACGGCCTCGGCGAGGTCGTACCGGTCAGAAGCGACGCGGTCTCCGCCCAGGAACGCCCCGAGCGGACGAACGTCGACCCGTACGCGGAGCTCAAGACCCGCGTCCATCACTCCTGCATCGCCAAGCTCGGCCCCGAGCTCTACACGGCCGAGACGACCGCTGACCTGACCGAGCGCGTCCTGCGCGCGGTCACCGAGCAGCTCGCCCTCGACCGGACGCCGCTGACGCGCGACGAGCGCCGCCAGCTCGTCCGGGAGATCGCCGACGACATTCTCGGCTACGGGCCGCTCGAGCCTCTCCTTCGCGACGACTCGGTCACGGAGGTCATGGTCAACAACGCCGACATGATCTACGTCGAGCGCGCGGGCAAGATCGAGAAGACCACCACCGCCTTCGTCGACGACGCCCACCTCCTGCGAATCATCGACAAGATCGTCTCGCAGGTGGGACGCCGCGTCGACGAGTCGTCCCCGATGGTCGACGCGCGCCTTCCGGACGGAAGCCGCGTCAACGCGATCATCCCGCCGCTCTCGCTGCGCGGTCCGGTTCTCACCATCCGGAAGTTCTCCCGCGACCCGTACACGATGGACGACCTCATCAACTTCGGGTCGTTGACGGCGAAGTCGGCGCACTTCCTGGCCGCCTGTGTGCAGGGCAAGCTCAACGTGCTCATCTCCGGCGGTACCGGTACCGGTAAGACGACGACCCTGAACGCCCTCTCGGCCTTCGTGCCCGGCGACGAGCGCATCGTCACCATCGAGGACGCGGCCGAGCTCCAGCTCCAGCAGGACCACGTGATCACGCTCGAGGCCCGCCCGCCCAACATCGAAGGACAGGGCGAGGTCAGGATCCGCGAGCTCGTCCGGAACGCCCTGCGTATGCGCCCCGACCGCATCATCGTCGGCGAGGTCCGCGGTCCCGAGACCCTGGACATGCTCCAGGCCATGAACACGGGCCACGAAGGCTCGCTGACGACGATCCACGCCAACTCTCCGCGCGACGCCCTGTCGCGTATCGAGACCCTCGTGCTGACGGCCGGCGTCGAGCTTCCGCTCCGCGCCATCCGCGAGCAGGTGGCGAGCGCCTTCGACCTACTCGTTCAGATCGAGCGTCTCGTCGACGGCACGCGCCGGATCACGTACATCACCGAGGTGCTCGGCATGGAGTCGGACGTCATCACGCTGCAGGACATCTTCATCGCCAAGCCGCCGGACGAAGAGGCGGGGGCAGCACCGGGCGGGACGCGCCTGCTCACCCCGCTGATGTGCTCCGGCCTGAAGCCGCACTTCCTCGAGAAGATGGCTGCCAACGGTGTCGTCCTGCCGCCGACGTTCTTCCAGCAGGAAGAGAGCGTCTTCCGGCCGAGCTTCACCGCTGCGAGCTACGGCGGCGGGTTCTCGTGAGGCGATTTTTCGCCCTCTTCGTCGCCGTCGTTCTCCTTGCGCCGGCGACGGGCCTTGCCGCGACCCAGGTCCGCGAGGTCGACACGAGCGACTACCCGACGATCCGCTTGACGGTCGTCGCAGGCGTCGAGTCCACCTCGTCGCCGACCTTGACGGAGAACGGCGGCGCCGTGGCCGGCCTTCGCACCTCGAACCTCGGCAGCTCGAAGAGCATCTTCCTCGCCGTCGACCGCTCGCGGTCGATGTAGGGCCAGGCGATGGAGGACGCGATCGCCGGCGCGCGCGCCTTCGTGGCCGGCAAGCCGCCGACCGACCGCCTCGCGGTCGGCACGTTCGGCAACGAGGCCGTCGCTCTCACGGGCTTCTCGACTTCCACCATCGACGCTGACAGCGCGCTCGGCGCGCTCGCCGTCGACCCGATCCGGGGCACGGAGCTCTACGACGCGATCGTGCTCGGAGCCGAGGCCCTCGCGCCGCGAGCAGAACCCGTCGCGCGTCCTGATCGTCCTGACGGACGGCGCGGACTCGGGCAGCGACGCCGACCTCGCGGCAGCCGTCTCCGCCGCCCAGTCCGCCGGCGTCAGCGTCTACGCGATCGCCATCACGGCCAGCGGGTTCTCGCCCGAGCCGCTCCGCCAGCTCGCCGCAGGAGACCAGCGGAACGCTACTACGGCACGCCCTCGACCGAGGCCCTCACGCAGATCTACGCGGCGATCGGCGAGGAGCTTCGCCGCACGTGGCTCATGGAGTACGCGACGCGCGCCCGCCCCGGCGAGACGCTCGCGCTCGAGGTAACCGCCTCCGGCGAGAGCGCGACAAGCGAGATCAAGGCGCCGGGCGTCGCAGCCCCGACGGTCGAGACGCCGAAGAGCTCCCCGCTTCTCCCCGACGTCTTCTACAAGAGCGCGTGGGGCAGCCAGCTGCTCGCCGGCACCGTCGGCCTGATCATCCTCATGGCCTGCATCTTCCTCTTCGCCGCGCCCAAGGGCGCGTGGCTGCGCGGGCGGCTCAAGCCGCACGTCGCGGCGGCCGAGCGTGACCGCCGGCGCACGGCGGAGTCCGAGCGGCTCGCGTTCGCCAGCCCCATCTTCAGGGCGACCGAGCACGCGTTCGGGAAATTCGGCCTGTGGAAGCGCGTCGACTGGACGCTGAAGCGCGCCGACGTGCCGCTCAAGGCCGTCGAGCTCGTCTACGCGATGATCGCATCCGGCCTTGCGCTCGGCCTTCTCGCCACGTTGGTCGGCCCGCCCATCTACGTCGTCGGCGCGGTCATCGGCGCCGGCGCACTGATCCCGTACTTCGTCGTCTCCTACCTCGCGCGCAGGCGCCTCCGGGCTTTCGAGAACCAGCTGCCCGACCTGCTCGTGACAATGGCCGCCTCGCTCAAGGCAGGGCACAGCTTCCGCCAGGGCATCCAGAGCGTGGTCGACGAGGGCCAGGAGCCGGCCGCCAAGGAGTTCAAGCGCGTCCTCACCGAGACGCGGCTCGGCCGTCCGATGGACGACGCCATGGGTGAGATGGGGCAGCGCATGGGCTCGAAGAACTTCGAGTTCGTCATGAGCGCCGTCACGATCCAGCGACAGGTCGGCGGTAGCCTCGCCGGCCTCTTCGACATGGTCGCCGACACCGTGCGTCAGCGGCACCAGTTCCAGCGCAAGATCAAGGGACTGACCGCGATGGGCCGCGCTTCCGCCTACGTCCTCGTCGGTCTTCCGTTCTTCGTCTTCTTCGCGATCAGTGTCATCGACCGCGACTACATGGACCCGCTCTTCGAAACGTCCACCGGCAACAAGCTCATCATCGCGACCTTCGTGATGATGGCGATTGGCTCCGCAATCCTGAAGAAGATCGTCTCCTTCAAGGGGTAACCGATGCCCATCATCCTCATCCTCGGTCTCGCATTCCTCGCCCTCGCCGTCTATCTCGTAGGCGAGGTTGCCACCTCCCCTTCGCGTGAGCGCCGCGGCTCGCTGAAGCGTGCCGCCACGTACGGCGACGCGCGCATGGCCGCACCCGGCATGCGCGAGGCGACGTTCGGCGAGCGCGTCGTCGCGCCGATGCGCATGTCGCTCGCTCACGCAGTGCTGCGCGTCAACCGCCGCTCGTCCGTCGACAAGGTGGCGAGCAAGCTCATGGGCGCGGGCCTCGGACGCGTGATCTCGCCGCAGACCTTTCTCGCCACGAAGGCGATTGCCGGCGTTGGAGGCTTCATCGGCGGCGCGTTCCTCGGCGCCATTGCCGGCAAGGGCGGCGCGATGGCTGCGTTCCTCGCGCTGGTCTTCGCGGGCCTCGGCTTTCTCGTGCCGGACGTCGTCGTCTCCTTCAAGGGACGCGGCCGGCGCGAGCGGATCCGCTCCGAGCTTCCCGACGCCCTCGACCTGCTGGCCGTCAGCGTCGAAGCGGGCATGGGCTTCGACGGCGCCATCCAGAAGCTGACCGAGCACATGGAGGGCCCGCTCATCGAGGAGTTCGGGCTCGCGCTCGGCGAGATGCGCATCGGCGAGAGCCGCCGCAACGCGCTGCAGAAGATGGTCACCCGCGTCGACACGCCCGAGCTTGCCTCGTTCGTCCGCGCCATCATCCAGGCGGACGAGCTCGGCATCTCGCTCGGCCGCATCCTCAAGGTCCAGGCCGCCGACACGCGCAACAAGCGCCAGGCCGCCGCCGAGGAGAAGGCGATGAAGGCTCCGATCAAGATGCTGTTCCCGACGGCGCTCTTCATCTTCCCCGCGATGTTCATCGTCATCCTGGGGCCCGCGCTGCTCGATCTCGGCCGGGTCTTCTAATAGCCCCCCAAGCGCCCGCCGGAGCCAACGAAATGGCCGACGAAGAGAACCACGGCGACGAAGTCGAGAAGGGCTTCGGCACCGGCCTGCGCGCTCAGCTCGAGCGCCGGCTGGAGGCTCTGGAGCAGGTCGAGCCGCAGACGCCCGCCACCGCCGCCGCCGTCGGCCCGCTGCTCGTAGGTCAGAACGGCGAGGCGGCCGAGGCCGAGCTTCGCAAGCTGAAGACCGAGCTCGACGCCGCGCTCCTGCGCGAGTCGGACCTGCGCAACGAGCTGATCGACCGCGCCGACCAGAGCAAGCGCGAGCAGGACCTCGAGCGCGACCTCGCCGAGCGGTCCGCCGAGCTCGACACGCTCACCGCGCGGCTCGTCACGGCCGAGGCCGAGATCGCCGAGCGCGAGCGCCGCGTGACCGAGCAAGTGCAGATGGTCAAGGCCGAGAAGGAGCGGCTGAGCGAGATCGAGAACCGCGTCGTCTCCGACGAGGCGGTCACGTCCGAGCGCACCGCGCAAGCCGAGGCCAAGCTGCGCGAGCTCCGCGACTGGGAGCGGGAGCGCGACAAGACGGCCTCACAGATCTCCAAGCAGACGGCTGCGCTGCAGTCTCAGGAGGCGAAGATCGCTCGCCGGGAAGCGGCGTTCGCGAGCAAGGAGAGCGAAGCCAAGGCGCGCCAGGACGCCCGCGAAAAAGCCATCGCAGAGCGCGAGAGCGCCCTCCGCGAGCAAGACAAGAGCATTGCGGCGCGCGAGCAGAAGATCGCCACGCTCGAGCGCGACATGGCCAAGGAGGCTTCACGCATCGCCGCCAAGGAAGAAGTGCTCGAGGAGCGCGAGGCCGAGATGGTCGCGAAGCAGGACCGCCTCCGGCAGGACGCGGAGCGCCTCCAGCGCGAGCTCGGCGACCGTAGCTCCGGTGAAGTGATCACGCACGCCGCCGATCTCGATGCCCGCGAGCTCGACCTGGCCGCGCGCGAGGCCGAGCTGGGCCGGCGCGAGGCGCAGGTGGCCCGGCTCGAGGCCGAGACGAACCTCGCCGTCGATCTCGACGAGAAGGAAAAGCGCCTCAAGGAGCGCGAGCGCGAGCTGGCCGAGCGCGAAGCCGACCTCGGGAACACGGAGACGATGACCGACTCCCAGCGGCAGCGCCTCGACCGCAAGGAGAAGCGCCTCGCCGAGATGGAGAAGTCGGTACGAGACCGCATGCGCGAGCTCGAGGAGCGCGAATCCGAGATCGAGCAGAACGAAGCGAAGCTCGAGGCCGACGTCGACATCCGCGAGGAGAAGCTCGAGCGCAAGGAAGCCGAGCTAAACGACCTCGAAGAGCGGCTCGGCAAGAAGGAGCAGGAGCTCGCCACCTACGTCGCGCAGGTTCAGAGTCAGCTGAAGCAGCGCGAAGAAGAGTGGTGGAAGAAGGTCACCGGCGGCGAGGTGACCAGGCCGCCTGAGGCCCTGGGCGGCGGGGCTTTCGCCGGGCGTAGCCCGGCTCGCCCGCCTGACGTCGCTCGCGGCAGGATCCTTCGGCTCGCGGCCGCTCGCCGTACGTCTCTCTGTACTGTCTCGCGCCCGCTCGCTCGGCTCCCTTGCGAGCGACGCCCCAGTAACCTCAGCAGGCCGAGCCTACGTCGTCGAAGCCGCTTCAGCGCCCTCCTGTAGACGACCCCGCCAGCCGACGAGCGCCTCCCACGAGGCGGTCGTGTCGCCCGAGACCTGCGCGCCGATCTCGCTCGGCTCGCGTGCCCAGTGGAGCTCGGCGACCTTCGTCTCGTGCGGGACCGGCTCGGCGCCCGCGCGAAGCCTCGCGTAGTAGACGACGAGCGCCGAGCCCGAGTCGTCGTTCACGCAGACGGCGACCGCGCGGAAATTCTCGAGATCGTTCTCGGCGAGGCCCACCTCCTCCGCCGCGTCGGCGAGCACCGCGGCGCGCGGGTCCTCTCCCGGGCGTAGGCCGCCCGACGCCGACGCCGTCCAGAGAAGCGGGTCGCGCCCGATGGACGGCCCGCGCAGCTGGAAGAGGAAGGGGCCTTCGGGCCGCTCCACGAAGAGCTGAACGCCGAGGGCGAAGCCGAGGCGGTAGGCGAGCGTAGGCTCCTCGAAGACGACCATCGCCTCCGCGTAGCGACCCGCCCGGCGTAGCACGCCTCCGTCCGGGGAGACGCCGTGGCAAAACGCGATCGGCCCGTCGAAGCGCCCCGGAGTGCGCGAGAGGAGGCGCTCGGCGTCCCGAACCGCCCGGTCGAGCGGAGCATCCACGGGCAGCGCAAAGGGGAACGGCCGGAAGCGGGGCTCTGTCTCGAGGGGGACGATCGCGCGCATGAGACAAGTCTGGCTGAGGCACCCGACGGCCGCGGCGGTTGGACGGCCACCAGGGTGGGAAGGAAAGGCGGCATGGCAAGGCTGAGGCGAGCGGACTGTTCGGGCGCCGGGTTCACCCGCCGTAGGCGCGGGCGGGGGTTCGAGTACCTGGACGAGAACGGTGAGCGGATCGAAGACCCGGAGGTCCTCGAGCGCATCCGCGAGCTCGTCATCCCGCCGGCCTGGAAGGACGTGTGGATCTGCCCGTATCCCATCGGCCACATCCAGGCGGTCGGCACGGATGCGGCAGGGCGGAGGCAGTACGTCTACCACTCGCAATGGCGCCTGCGGCGCGACCAGGAGAAGTTCGACGAAATGATCGACTTCGCGCGCAAGCTCCCTCACCTCCGCCGTGTCACCGCCAAGCACCTGCGGCAGAGCGACCTCACGCGCGAGCGCGTGCTCGCGTGCGCGACACGCCTGCTCGATCGCGGCTTCTTCCGCATCGGCACGGAGGAGTACGCGGAGCAGAACGAGACGTACGGGCTCGCGACGATGCTGAAGAGCCACGTCGAGCTGGGCGACAACCACATGCTGACGTTCGACTACGTGTCGAAGGGCGGCAAGCAGCGCGTCCAATCGCTCGTCGATCCCGACGTCTACACGGTCGTCGAGGTGCTCAAGCGGCGCAGGCCGGGCAAGGAGCTGCTCGCCTACCGAGAGGGTGGACGCTGGGTCGACGTCAAGTCGCTCGACATCAACGAGTACGTCAAGAGCGTGGTCGGCGAAGAGTTCAGCGCGAAGGACTTCCGCACGTGGAACGCGACCGTGCTGGCCGCCGTCGGCCTGGCCGTGTCCGGCGGAGTCGCGGCCACACCCACGGGCCGCAAGCGCGCGATCGCGCGGGCCGTCAAGGAGGTCGCCCACTACCTCGGCAACACGCCGGCCGTCTGCCGGGCGTCCTACATCGACCCGCGCGTCTTCGACCGCTACCGCGACGGCGTCACGATCGGCGGAGCGCTCGAGCAGATCGGCGACGACGTCGCGCTTCGGCCAGCCCTCGACGCAGGGAGCGATCGAGGAAGCGGTGCTCGACCTCCTCGAGGACTCGCCCTCAGAGGCGCTCGAGAAGGTGGCGTAGACCGGTCGCGCGGCTACATTGGCCGCGTGACAACCGAAAGCTGCGTTCGCTGCGGGGCCGAGATGGAATGGCGTCACGGCACGTGGCAGTGCCCGCGCTGCCGGTTCAAGATCGGCTGCTGCGAGGGTGAGTCTCCGGACGAGTGCACGACCACGCTCACGGCGAAGTAGCGGGCTCGCTGAACCGGCTGGCGGCGAGCGCCACCACGCACTGTCTCACCGGGTGCGTGATCGGCGAGGTGCTCGGCATGGTGATCGCAACGGCTCTCGGGTGGGGTGACGTCGCCTCGATCGCACTCGCGGTCCTGCTCGCCTTCTTCTTCGGCTACCTGCTGACGTCGCTACCGCTGATCCGTGCCGGCCTGTCGGCTGCGGCGATCGTGACGACCGCTTTCGCCGCGGACACCGTCTCGATCGCCGTCATGGAGGCGATCGACAACCTCGTCGTGCTGCTCGTGCCGGGCGCGATGGAGGCGGGCCTCGGCGACGCGCTCTTCTGGCTCCCGCTGCTCGGCGGGTTCGTCGTCGCCTTTCCGTTCGCGTTCCTCGTCAACCGCTCCCTGATCGCGCGCGGCAAGGGACACGCGGTGGTGCACGAGTACCACCACCACTGAGCTCTAGCGGCCGACGAAGATCCTGATCTGCGTGAGGACGGGTGCGACGGTCCCGGCCGCCGGCCGCTGGAGGATGACCTCGCCGCGCTCCTCGGGCGTCGGGGCGGGACGGTCGATCGTGCGGACCGTGAAGCCGGACTCGCGCAGGGTCGCGCGCGCGTCGATCTCATTCGGGCCCGTGACGTCGGGAACCGTTCCGGTCGGGCGCTCGCCGGGGCCGAGCGCGACGGCAAGACGAATGTGCGTGCCGGGCGGGACCTCGCTTCCGCCCGCCGGGTCCTGGCCGATCACCGTGCCGCGAGGCTCGCCGGACTCGACCGGGAAGCTGTCGGCGATCAGGTCGATCCCGTCGATCGTGGCGCCGGCCGCGACGTGGTCGTCGCCGACGACGTCGGGCACCGCCACGACCTCGACCGACTCGGTGACCGTCTGCACGGTGGTGGTGACCACCTCCGGCCCGCGCGAGACGACGATCTGCACCGTCTGGTTCCGGCGCAGGCGGGTGCCGGCGTTCGGGTCCTGATCGACGACGATGCCGCGTGGCTCTTCGCTCGCGCGCGCGGCGGACGTCACCGTCGTAGCCGGCGTCTTCGAGGACGTCGAGCGCGACGGCCTGTCGCAGGCCGACGACCTGAGGGACCGTCCGCCGCCCGCGCTCGTCGTCTCGCGAGGCCAGGAGCGCGATCAAGACGATCACGACGGCGACGAGGCCGAGCAGGGCGAGCCAGAACCAGATGTTGTTCCAGAGCGGCGGCCGCCCGGCCGGTGGGCCGGTCGGCGGCCCTTCGTAGACCTCCGTGACCTCCGTGACCGTCTCGGGCGGCCACGGCTCCTCGGGCGGTGGAGGGCCCCGGTAGGGCGGTTCGTACACGCCGGGGTTCTACCCGCGCGCGCGAGACCTAGTACTTGTCGCCGAGCGGCGTCGTGGCGGCGGCCCGCGCGACCTCGGCGCTCACGTCGCCGACCTTCGCGAGCTCCTCGCGACCGCCCCCGCCGGAGATGCCGAGCGCGAGCACGGGCCCCACGTCCGGGGCGTAGAACTTGAACTCGAGCACATTCGGCTCCAGGCCGACCGTGTCCTTGGTGACCAGCACGTCGGTGTAGTGGCCGGACGGCACCTCCACCTGTTCGCCGACGGCCAGCACCTCGCCGTTGTCCTCGGCCTCGCCGGCGTAGTACTCCTGCCGGTAGGCCATGCCGTCGACGGGCTCAGCCGGGCAGGATCACGCCGGGGAGCGCGCCGTCGACGCCGGCCTCCCAGGAGCCTTTCTTCGTCTTGACCTTGCCGTCCTCGAACTCGGCGGTGTCCTCGCCGAGGTACCAGACGTTGCCGTCGGCGTCCTGCGCGTACCAGTCGATCGTGTCCTCGATCAGCTCGCCGTCCTCAGTCACCGTGTCGCGCACGACGCGCGCCGTGACACCGTTCGCGATCTGCTTGGTCTCGCTGGTGACCGTGACGACGACGATGACCTCCTTGCCTTCCTCGTCGACCTCGCGGTACGTCCACTGCGTGCCGGGCTCCATCGGCCAGTAGCGATTGTCGATATCCGCGCTGAACGTCGACGGATCGAGCTCGACGGCCTCGCTTCCCTGCGGAAGCTCATCGCCGGCCGCGGGAGCGGCGTCTCGCTCGTCATCTCCCCCCGCATCCCGCGAAGAGAAGGAGAGCCGCTGCCGCTCGCCAGGACAGCGCGTCTCATCGGACTAGTCCTCGTCCCCACGGCCGTCGTCTTCCGAGCCGACGACGTCGAAGCTCTCGTCGAGCTGGACGTCGACCTGGCTGCCGTCGTCGAGGGTGACCTCGACCTCGTAGTAGCTCTCCTCGTCGCCCACCTCGGTACCGGTGACGCTGCCTCCGCCCGTGTGGGCGAGGGCGGCAGCCTTCGCCTTCGCGAGCGCCGAGCCCGTGATCGGCGTGTCGGTGGCGTCATCGTCGGCTGCGGTGCCCCACGCCAACCCGCCGCCGGCGAGGGCGCCCACCACGACGATTGCCGCTCCGATCTTGACCATTCGCTTGTTCATCGAACCTCCTCCCATCGGCGTACGGCCCCAAGGTAGCCCGGTCGTGTGAAACGACCATGAGAGAGCCCAAGCCTTACTTCTCATCTCGCTCTCATCTTCCGGACCACAATGTGGGCATGCGGGTTCTGGTCGTCGAGGACGACGTCAAGATGGCGGCGCTCCTCCGGCGCGGCCTGGTCGAAGAGGGCCTCTCCGCCGACGTGGCCCGCACGGGTGACGATGCGCTCTGGATGGCCGCGGCCACCGAGTACGACGCGATCGTGCTCGACGTCATGCTGCCGGGGACGGACGGCTTCGAGCGTGTGCCGCCGTCTCCGCGAGGCGGGTAGATGGGCGCCGGTTCTGATGCTGACGGCGCGAGACGCGGTCGAGGACCGGGTCGCAGGGTCTCGACGCCGGCGCGGACGACTACCTCACCAAGCCGTTCTCGTTCGCAGAGCTCCTCGCCCGCCTGCGCGCGCTCGCGCGTCGTCCGCCGCTCGAGCGGCCGGCGGTCATCGAGGTGGGGGACCTGCGCCTCGACCCGGCCACGCGACAGGTTGGCGCGACGGCACGGAGATCGACCTGTCGGCGAAGGAGTTCGCGCTGCTCGAGACGTTCATGCGCCGTCCGGGCGAAGTGCTCTCCCGCTACCAGCTGCTCGAGCACTGCTGGGACTACGGTACGAGAACCGCTCGAACGTGGTCGACGTCTACGTGCGCTACCTCCGCGAGAAGGTCGACCGGCCGTTCGGGCGCTCCTCGCTCGAGACGGTGCGAGGGGCGGGCTACCGGCTACGGCGCGAGTCATGAGCCGGCTGCCGATCCGGCTTCGCCTGACGCTCGCCTTCGCGCTCGCGATGGCGATCGTGCTCGCCGCCATGGGCGCGTTTCTCTACTTCCGCCTCGGCTCGTCGCTCGACGAGACGATCGACGAAAACCTGCAAGCTCGGGCTGCCGAGCTTGCGCCGGTCGTTGCGGACAACCCCTCCGCGCTCGCCGGAGGCGCAGCGGGTGACGAGACCTTCGCGACCGTGCTGTCTCCCGACGACCCGCTCGTGACGCCGGACGAACGGGTGCGAGCGGCCGGCGGACAGTTGACCGTGGAGCGCGACGAGGTCGCAGGCGTTGAAGGTTCCGTGCGCCTTCTGCTGACACCCCTTCCCGACGGAGGCATCCTCGCCGTCGGTGCCTCGCTCGAAGAGCGCGACGAGGCCCTCGCCGGCCTGCTCGGTGAGCTCTTCATCATCGGACCGGTTGCGTTGCTGCTTGCCTCGCTGCTCGGCTACGGGATCGGTACTGCCGCTCTGCGACCCGTCGAGGGCATGCGCGCGGAGGCCGACGTAATTTCAGCGGCCGAACCCGGACGGCGCTTGCCTGTTCCTGCGGCCCGCGACGAAATTGCACGCCTGGCGGAGACGCTGAACGAGATGCTCGGGCGTCTCGAGCGGGCGCTCGAGCGGGAGCGGTCGTTCGTCGCCGACGCAAGTCATGAGTTGCGCACGCCCCTTGCGCTTCTGAAAACGGAGCTCGAGCTGGCGCTCCGCCGGCCGCGAACGACGCAGGAGCTCGAGCAGTCGCTGCGATCCGCCGCGACGGAGACCGACCGCCTCTCGCGGCTGGCCGAAGACCTGCTCGTGCTGGCTCGCTCGGACCGCGGGGAGTTGCCGCTGCGCCGCGAGCGCGTTCTGGTTCCGGAGTTACTCGCGCGTGTAGCGAAGCGGTACGGGGCCGGCGGGCGCGCGATCGAGATCGACGCTCGCGAGGGGCTTCTCGTCGACGCCGACGCAGCTCGTCTCGAGCAGGCGCTCGGGAACGTCGTCGACAACGCCCTCCGGCACGGATCGGGAGCGATTCGCTTGAGCGCCGCCGAAGTGAACGGATTCGTCGAACTGCACGTGATCGACGAAGGGAAAGGCTTTCCGGCCGACTTCCTGCCCCGTGCCTTCGAACGCTTTACGCGCGCCGACTCCGCACGTACCGGTGCCGGCGCCGGTCTCGGCCTTGCCATCGCGTCGACGATCGCGAAGGCGCACGGGGGCGGCGCCTACGCCGTCAACCGCGAAGGCGGCGGCGCCGACGTCTGGCTCTCGATCGCGTCGCGTAAGGCAGCGCTCACGGGCTCACCCGTGACTGGCGTCCTCTTTGCGTGTCTCGCCGGAGTCTTCTTCGGCGCTCTGAACATCACTGTTCGCCGCGCCCTGGAGCGCGGCTCCGACGTGGCCGCGGGCTCGGCTGTGATCGTGACCGTCGCCTTCGCGCTCGTCCTCATCATCGCTCTCGTAGCGGGGAGCAGTTTCTACGCGCGCGACCTCTGGCCGTTCGCGGTGCTCGGAGCCTTCGTCCCCGGGATGACGCAGGCACTCGTCGTGTACGCGGTGCAGGCGGCGGGAGCTTCCCGTGCCGGAGTCCTCTTCGGCATGGCCCCGCTCTTCTCCGTGCTGATCGCGATCGCCGTGTTCGACGATCCGCTGACCTGGCCGGTCGTCTTGGGGACGCTCCTCGTCGTCGCCGGCGGCGTCGCGCTGGCCTGGGAGCGGGAGCGCCCGATCTACTTTCGCGCCTACGGCGCTGTCCTTGCAGTGACCGTCGCGTTCGCCTTCGGCGTGCGGGACAACGTGGCGCGAGAGCTGGGCGAGGGTGCCGACGTGGACGCGCTCGCCCAGACGGCGACGCTCATGCTCGGCGCGTCGATCGTCCTGCTGGCGAACCTTCTGCGCCGGCCGGCGGCGGCCGTGCGCCGGCTGCGCGTCGCCGGCCCGCTCTTTGCGAGCTCCGGGGTCGTGACGGCGCTCGCGCACGTGTTCCTCTTCGCCGCTCTCGAACGGGCCCGAGTCAGCGTCGTCGCGCCGCTCGCCGGTACCGGCGTGCTCTGGACGGTCGTGTTCGCCGCCTCTTCCTCGGGCGGAGCGAGCTCGTGGGGCGGCGCCTCCTGTTGGTCTCGCTCCTCGTCGTCGCGGGCGGGGCACTCGTCGGCGCCACGCGCTAGCGCGCGCGCTGCAAGAACGTCTCGAGCTCGGCGAGCGCTTCGTCCAGGCGCGACGTGTCTCCCCACGCCCCGAGCACGTCGAGCGTCTTCGTCTTGCGGTCGAAGCGCGGCTCGACGCGTCCGACCAGGCGGTCGCCGGCGAGGATCGGAAGCACGTAGTAGCCGTACTCGCGCTTCGCCTTCGGCACGTACATCTCGAGGCGGTAGTGAAAGCCGAACAGCGCCTCGGTCCGGTCGCGATCGTGGATGAGGCGGTCGAAGGGGGAGAGGAGCGTGACGCGGTCGCCGACGGGTGTGTCGCTCGCGTCCGGGTGCGCGCGCCATTCGCCCTTCTCGAGCCTCACTCCGAGCGAGCGAGAGCGGCGCTCCTCGAGCTCACGCTCCGCCTCCTCGAGCGGCGGCACCTCAGACTCGGGATACCAGCGTTCCGCCAGGTCCCACAGGCGCTGGCCCGTCCGCCGGCCGACGATCGCCACCTCGCCGCGCAGGTGGAGGATCGTGAGCATGTCGGTGACGCGGCGCGCCCGAACCAGCGATGGTCACGCCGGCCCTGCACGGAGCGGTCTTCGAGCTCGCGGCTGAGGAGCGGGCCACGGCGCTCGAGCTCGCGCAGGACGTCAAGCGGCGGAAGCCGCGTTCTCGCGCAGGAAGTCGCGGCGGTGTCGCTCCCAGGCGGTCGTCGGCGCATTGCGCGTTGGTCGCATGCGCGCACGGATGAATGCCGCAGCACGTCGGCCGGCCAGAGGAACGCGTTCCATTCGAAAGCTGGCGATTCGCCACGAGGCGTTCGAGCTCGGCCGTGTCGAACGGGCCCAGACGGCTCCAAAGGACGAGTTGCTGGGGCGTCGCAACCGTTGCGATGGGATCGAGCTGAGAAACCCGAGCCGTCGCACCGTGTCGAGCACGTCGCGCGCCGACCCGTCGAGACAGCTGCGCACGCACGGCGATGCGGCGCGCCTCCTCGAGGCCGTATCCGTCCCATGCCGATCGAAGAGCCCCGTCTGGTGGGCGAGCACGACGGCCTGGACGCGGTCGCGCAGATTGAGCTTCTGGAGGATGTGCGTGACGTGCGTCTTGACGGTCGTCTCGCTGATGTAGAGCTCTTGTGCGATCTCCCCGTTCGAAAGCCCGCGGGTCATCAGGCGAAAGACGTCCTGCTCGCGCTCACTGAGGTCGTCGAGCTCCTTCGGGGCGCGGCGGCCGGGGAGTGCGGGCGAACTTTTCGATCACGCGTCTTCGTGATCGTCGGTGAGAGAAGCGCGTCGCCGGCGGCAACCGTGCGGATCGCGGCGATCAGCTGCTCGGGCGAGTCGTCCTTGAGGACGAAGCCGCTGGCGCCGGCGCGGAACGCCTCGTAGACGTATTCGTCGAGGTCGAAGGTCGTGAGAATCAGAATCCGGGCGTCGTTGTCGGCTGCGAGGATGCGCCGCGTCGCCTGGAGCCCGTCGAGCTCGGGCATGCGGATGTCCATCAGGACGACGTCCGGATGGAAACGGGCGGCCTTGTCTACCGCCTCGAGCCCGTTGCTCGCCTCGGCCACGACTTCGATGTCTTCCTCGCCTGCGAGCAGCATGCGAAAGCCGGCGCGGACCATCGACTGGTCGTCGGCGACGAGCACGCGGATCGTCATGATCGTCGCCGCCGAGCGGAAGGCGTGTGCTGAGGACGAAGCCGCCTCCGGTTGTACGTTCCTGCGGTCATCTCACCGCCGTAGATCTTGACGCGTTCGCGGACGCCGACGAGCCCGTGACCGAGGCCGTCGCTCGTCGCGCTTCCCGGCCGTCGTCGCGCACCTCGAGCTGGAGCTCGTCGGCCGCGATAGCGAACGGTCACGTCCGCGCTGCTGGCGCGCGCGTGCTTGAGCGCGTTGGTCAGGCCTTCCTGGACGATGCGATAGGCGGAGAGGTCGATCGCCGCGCGGAAGCGGGAACGGTCGCCGTCGACATGCAGCTGAACGGGCAGGCCGGCGCGGCCGATCTGTTCCAAGAGTGAGTCGAGGCCGTCGAGGCCGGGCTGCGGCACGAGTTCGGCTTCGTCCCCGTCTGGCCGCATGGCGGCGAGGAGACGGCGCATCTCGGTCAAGCGCCGTGCGGCCGGCGCGCTCAACGGCCTTGAGCGCGTCGCGGTCCTCGGCGAGCGCAGCGGGGAGCTTGTGCCTGACGGCGCCGACCTGAAGCACCATGACGCTGACGGCGTGGGCGACGATGTCGTGGAGCTCGCGCGCGATCCGCGCAGCGCTCCTCCGCTACCGCGACGCGTGCCGCCGCCTCACGCTCGCGCTCGGCCCGGGTCGCGCGTTCCTCGGCGGCCTCGGCCTGCTCGGCCCGTTCGCGGAGGGCATAGCCGCGCAACCCAGGCGACGACGAACCGGAGGGCGATGAAGACGAGGTCGCCGGTGGACTGCGCACCGGGGATGTTGACGACGACGGTGACGATGCAGCCGAGGATGATGCCCAGGCCGATGCCCGCCTTTCGGCTGTCGCGCAGGTTCCCGAGCATGAACGCGGAAGCCAGGCCGACGACGCCGAGGCTGGCGACGAACGCGATCAGCAGCTCCGTCGACGAACGTGAGCGCCGTCGCCAGGAGCCAGTAGCCCGCCGGCGCCGCGAAGGGAAAGCGCCGGCGCGCGAACAGCGTCGACACCATGATCCCCACCGCGGGTATGGCGAACCAGAGTGTCGTCGTCGGCGCGCCCGGCGAATCGCGTCCGGACCACGAGTTCGACCATGCCCGCAACCGCGAGAAACGCGACCAGAAGCTCGAACCAGTACTCGCGCGCGACGTGCCTGATCCGGCTCACGCGTTGAAGGTACTGCACCTCCTGGCTCGCCGCCTCCTACCTGAGTAGGAGTCGAAATCATCGCCTAGTTCCGAGCTCGAATCCGGCCTTGCGACGATGCGCCTTCGCCAGCGGCCTCCTAGCGTCGAGGCATGCACTCGACAGGCAAGGAGGTTTCGGGATGGACGTTTCGCTCCCAGTGAGTCGCGCCGCTGCGGCGGATGCGAGCGTGGAGATTCCGCAGTACTCGGTTTCCCGGATCGTCGCCGTCTGGGCTGCCGCCGCCCTGCCGATGGCTGCGCTCGCCTGGCTCGTCACGCCGGTGCTCGCGGACCGGTTCGGCGGCGACGGCATCGTGCCGATGGCAAAGGCGCTCTACATCTCTCTGACGGTCGGCCTCGTCTGGCAGTTCCTCCTCGTTGCCGTTCTCGTCCGACGCGAGCAGGGCACGCTTCGGTGGTCGACGGTTCGAGATGCGCTCTGGCTGAAGTCCCCGCGTAGCCCGCGCAGCGGCCGTCGTCGGCGGCCGGCTGTGGCTGATCCTCATCCCGCTGATCCTGTTGTTCGGTCTGGCGCATGAGGTGGTCCCGGCGATCGCCGCCCCGGAGAATCGCGACTTCGTGACGCTCGTCGAGTCGGACGTCGGCAAGGCGTTCCTGAGCGGCGCCTGGGGTTGGTACGCCCTGATCCTCGTCAACTTCCTCTTCAACACCGTGCTCGGCGAGGAGCTCCTCTTCCGCGGGTTCCTCCTTCCGCGCATGAACGGCGCGTTCGGCCGCGGCGACTGGGTCGCCAATGGCCTCCTTTTCACGGGCTACCACCTGCACGTGCCGTGGGGGATGCCGGCGACACTGCTCGACACGTTCTTCCTCGCTTACCCGACCAAGCGGTACCGGAGCGCCTGGATCGGAATCGCGGTGCACAGCGCCCAGAGCGTCGTCCTCGCGATCCTCATACTCACGCTCGTCGCCTAGGACCGAATCATGGAGAGCCCAATTCGAATCCTCGGACCCGCCCGAACCGCCGCTCTCCATCTGAAAGGCTCGGTGCGCCATGAGATCGCGTGTGCTCGAACCGTCGCCAGTCGCCCTCCTCGGCGGCGTGCTCGCGCTCATCTCCTGCTTCGTCGCATGGGACGGGTACGACGACAGCTTCGACGTCCCGTTGCAGTTCCTGTGGGACAAGGACGCGACCGATGGCGTCAGCCTCGGGGTTCCTCTCGTGAGCGTCGCCGGGGCCGTCGCGCTCCTCGCGGTGTCGGCGGTCGAGCCGTTCGTGTTCTTGCGGCGACTCGGTGGCGTCGTGCTGCTCGGAGTCACGGCATTGTTCGTCGTGCAGCTCGGCCGACGTATCGGGTGGGACAACCTTTCGGCCGGCAACATCGAGGCTGGCCCCTACCTGGCCGGTGCCGGAGGCCTCCTCGCGCTCCTCGCCCCCACCGGGCTGTGGCCGTTCACGCGCCTACGGCGACGACCGCCGCCGGGGTAGCTCAAAGCAGTGGGGAGATCGCCGAGAGTGCCGCGGCCCTGGCCCGTTGCCTTCGCTCCCGTCAGCAGTCGGCCTGGAGCGGACACCGCTTCGGCTGGCGCGCTGAAGCGCTCGTCGAACTGGGCCGCGACCGCGGTCGACCGAAGCTGGAGGTCGATCTCGAAGAAGCGCTTGAGGCTCCAGGCCTCGAGGTTGCACGTTCCGGCCAGGAGCTCTTCACCGTCGCGCACGAAAGCCTTGGCGTGCAGCATCGTGGGGTATTCGAGGATGCGCACGCCGGCGTCCAGGAGCTTTGCGTGGTGGAACTGCTGCGCTCCGGCGCACGCCCAGTTGTTCGCGTTCGCCGGAACGAAGAGGCGCACACGGACGCCGCGCCGGGCCGCCTGCTCGATTCGCCGGATCATCCTGCGGTCGGTGACGTACGGGTTCACGACGTCCAGCGTGTCGGCCGCGCTCTCGAGCAGCCGTGCGATCGCGTCGGTTATCGGCCGGTAGCGGCCGGGCGCATTGTGCAGAACGCGGGCCGGGACCGGGTCGGCCCCGCCTTCCAGTGAGGGGAAGAGGGAATCGAGCTCCGCTGCGTCCGAACTCGCCGCGCAGCCAGTGGAAGCTCGCGAGGAAGACGAGCTGGAGCTGTGCCACCACGGGGCCCTCAACCCGGAGGAAGAGATCGTGGAAGCGGCCGTCCTGGAAGTGGTCCTCGATCCCGGCCCCTCCGACCCATCCGATCCGACCGTCCACGACCATCAGCTTGCGATGGTCGATGTGCCCGAGCGTGCCCAGGTTCCAGTGGGCCGCGCCGATCTTTCCCGAGCGGTCCGACGGGGACGCGAAGCTTCGTTGCGCGCACGACGCAAACCTCGATCCCCGCAGCAGTGAGGCGGTCGTAGAACGCCTTCGATTTCCGCTCGGGGTCGGAGCCTTGCCGGTCGACCACGAGCCTGACGGCTACGCCCTCGGCGGCCTTGGCGACCAGTGCATCCGCGAACTGGTCTCCGACGACACCCGGCCGGAAGCCGAACTGATTGATGTGGACGGAGGATGAGGCGGCGGCGATGTCGGCGAGCATCCGCGGGTAGAACGAGGTCCCCTCGACGAGGACCTCCGCCGACGAAGCCGTGCTCTCGTCGAACCCGAGGGCGAGGGTCCTGCGGTGAGGCGGTCCGCCGAGAAGCCTCTCGGCCCGCCCGCGAATGTCGGCGTTGTGCGTCGGTGCTCCGGGTGGTGTCTTTTCCGTCAAGGGTGCTCGCAAGAGGGCAATCCCTTCGCGTACGGGAGTGCCTAACGGGAGCGACGGGACTCGAACCCGCGACCTCCGGCGTGACAGGCCGGCGTTCTAACCAACTGAACTACGCCCCCAGAACAGGGCCATTCTACCGGGCCTCGGTTGACCACCGGTCCGGGTTTCTCAGTGTGCGGAAGGTGATCGAGTAGCGCAGGGCCTTCGTCGCGGGGATGCTGTGCTGCCAGGCCGACCGGGCTGCACCGGAGAGCACGTAGGCCGAGCGCGGCGCGACCTCGAGCTCGAAGACGCGCCGCTCGGGACCCTTGCCCCGCTGGAAGCGAAGCGGCGCGGGCGCACCGAGGGACACGCCGACGATGGCCGGGCCGAACATCGGCGCGTCGCGATGCCAGCCGATCCCCGCGCCGGCGGGGTAACGCGAGACGAGGATCTCCGCGAGCTCTTCCGGCTCGACTCCGGCCAACTGAGCCGCGCGGGCCCTCAGCCCAGAGAGCTCCTCGGGTAGCGGATCGGTCGGCGTCAGCTGCCATGACTCGTAGCCGTAGTCGAACCCGTAGTGGCGCACGGTCCTCTTGGCGGTCTGTCCGCGCATCGTCACCTCGTGGTAGTCGAGGCCTTCGAGAAAGCGCACAAGCTCAGCCTCCTCGCTCTCGTCGAGAAAGTCTTCGTGGTAGGCGAGGCCCTCAGGCCGCTCGACGGCGCCGCGCAACTAGGACGGGCGGGCCCAGACGACGAGGCCGTCACTCCAGTATGGAGCGAGGCGGCCGACGCGCGCGAGGGTCCCGCGCACGCCGTTCAGCAGCGAGCCCTTCCAGCCGTCGGCTCTGCCCGGGGGGTTGCGGTAGTACGCGGCGCCCTCGACCTTCCACCCGTTTCGCTCGAGCAGGTTGCGGAGCGTGTGCGGGCTGTGCCAGGCCGTGTGGTCGGGGTGGATTAGCTCACGGCCGCTGGCCGGCGCGAGAAAGTTCAGGAGCCGGTAGGCGTTCGGCGTCGTGATGACGAGGACGCCGTTCGGGGCGAGCAGCGTCGGCATCGCGCGCAGGAACGGCCCCGGCGCGTCGAGATGCTCGATCACCTCGCCTGCGATCACGACGTCCGCCGGCTCGAGGCCGAGCTCGGCGACGGCGTTCGCCGATTGTGCGTCGACGACGTGCGCGTCGAACCCGTGCTCGCGCGCCCACTTCACGCCTTCCTCGGAGACGTCGAGCCCGACGATCGAGGCGGCCGCGTCGCCCAGCCGCTCGTGCAGCCAGCGGCCCCCGCTCGAGCTTGTCGTCCATCCGCTTCTCATCGACGAAGCCGACGTGGACGACGCGCTTGCCTCGCGCGAACTCGACCAGCATCTGCTCGCGGTCGAACGGACCGCTGCGCGGAAGCTTTTGACGCCACTCCGCTCCGAGAGGAGCCCAACCTTTCTCAGTCATGAGGTGGGCGGTGCCGGGCTCGAACCAGCGACCTCCTGCTTGTAAGGCAGGCGCTCTCCCAACTGAGCTAACCGCCCGTGGTGCCCCCAGCGGGATTCGAACCCGCGCTACGGCCTTGAAAGGGCTGTGACCTGGGCCGCTAGTCGATGGGGGCGGCCCACTCAGGATACCGCCGACCCCTGGTTACACTGAATTTGCGGGCCGGTAGCTCAACTGGCAGAGCAGGGGACTTTTAATCCCAAGGTCGCAGGTTCGAGTCCTGCCCGGCCCATCCTCAGCGGGACGGTTGAGCGAAAACCGCACGGTTGAGCGGGTCAGGTGTGCCAGGATTGCCGGAAATGCGCACCGCGTGCGTGCCTCGGTGCGTGCCTCGCATTGAGGTCGATTGAGCGGCCGTGCTCTGCTGTGCGTGCGGCGATGTCTCGGCTCGTCGGTAGGCAACCTCGACGACTCCGGTGATTCCCGTGTTCACGCAGACTCACCGAAACCGGGGCGGATCGTCAGGGGCCGCGCCCCGGCTACCCCTCGGGCGCGGGCGCGCCCTTGACCCGGTCGTAAATGCGCTTCGCGATCGCCTCGGCGGTCGCTTCCGTCGTCTCGGGGGGGCGGGGCGGATGTGCCTACGAAGTACGCGAACGGCCCGTCGGTGAACCAGACGTCGTACGAGTCGAAGGGCTGGGCCTCCTCCTCGCCCTCTGGGATCCTTTCCGCGGTCAATGTCCGGCGGACCCCCTTGGCGTCAGGGATCCCGTCCACCTCGAACTCGGAAATAGTGATCCCGCAGTTCTCGGGGCAGGGCTGATGGCCGTCCTCGTCGTACCAGTCGACGGCGTCGCGCGCGCCCTCGTCGGACTCGAACTGGAGGACGCCCACGACGACATGCGGGTCACCCGGGGAGTGCTCCCCGTCACTCCCCGGCAGGAATCGCGTCCCGCCGATCGCGCGGACGAACCCCGCCTCGGTCAGGAACTTTTCGGCCTCCGCCTCGGTCGCGGCGATCAGTTGGTCGCCCGTGTCGTTGACGAAGTCTTCCGCGTTGTCCCAAATGTGCTTGCCGCCTTCGACCGGGTCGGGCGCATAGCCCGGCGCATCGTCGGCCTGGATAAAACGCTGCTCGAACACGACCGGCTCGGCCTCGTCGTCGCCGCCGCACGCGGCGAGACCGAGCACCGCGGCGAGGATCAGTGCGAGGAATCCGGTGCGCACGGGCCCGGGATTCTACTGCGGGTGCACTCGCAGGTCGATCGCGGGAAGCAGCGCAGGTCTCTTGTTCGACGCCGTGTCGAACCGTTGCTGTCGCAGCCTGTGCGTTAGTTCAGACTCGCGGCTGAGCTCGATGCGCTCGATGCGGAACTGCTCGAGCCAGTCAGGCTCATCGCGAACGACCTCGGCAAGCATCCGCTCGGCCTCTCGTCGAGTCCTAAAGAACTCGATCATCTGCTCGATCTCGGAGCTAACGACTCCCCAGACGACCATGCCCGAAGACTTGCGGCCCCAACGGCCTGCGTCTATTGGCCGAGAGTTGCGTGTCCGTCGCTCCAGCGAATGAGCGCTTCGCCGGCTTGCTCATGAACTCTGGCTTGTCGCGCTGCATCCGCCTATCCTGATCGCAGAGAGCCATGGTGACACTCGACGATGTTCGCGCTTTTGCGAAGACGCTGCCTCGCAGCAGCGAGGCGTTCGTGCGTGGCCGCGTGAAGTTCCGACTCGGCCGGATCGTGTACCTGTCCTTCTCACGTGACGGGACGGTCATGGGTTTCGCGTTCCCAAAGGAGTGGCGCGACGCGCTCGTCGAGTCCGAGCCCCAGAAGTTCTCGCTGCCGAGCGAGTCCGACCTTCGCTACCACTGGGTTCACGTCCGTCTCGCCGCCATTGACGTGAACGAGATGCGTGAACTGGTGGAAGACGCCTGGGCTTTCTGCGTGCCGAAGCGCGTAGCCGAGGAATACGCGGCGAACCCCAACGCGGCGAACCGCAGCCGAGCTTAGACGTACTCCTCGCCGCGATCCCGGTCAATCGCCTAGCGCTGCAGCCCCGCCGGACTGCTCAACCGGCGACGATCCTGCGAGCGAATCGTCGAGGCTTTCGTCCACTGGTCGCGGGCGGCGTAGACGTCTGCTTCTCAGCCGGCGCGGGCTGGAAGCGTCCCTGCGAGGCACTTGTCGCGTGGGCGCAGAGACGCGTAGAAACTGTCACGACCCAGGTGTTCCGATGAGGAGGAGACATGCACGCACGTGTGGCAACTTTCGAAGGCGACCCTTCCCGTGTCGACGACGCGATCGAAATGGTTCGTACCCAAGTCGAATCAGACGAGACTCCAGCCGGACTCGAGGGGGCGAAGATGCTCATGCTCATAAATCGTGAGACGGGCAAGGGGCTCGGTGTCACCCTCTTTGAAAGCGAAGACGCGATGCGGCGCGGCGACGAGGCACTGAACGCCATGAATCCGGGTGGGACCAGCGGAGGACGTCGGTCGAGTTCTACGAGGTCCCTGTGCAGACCGTTCGCTAAAGGCGGAGGTCGGATGCCGATCGCCCTCGATAGTGGCCAGCGCTCGCCGCGCCTGAGCTCATGTTCTCGCGTCTACACGCGCGAAACTGTGCGGACGCGACGACCGTTGCCGTTGTCCTCAACCACGTAAGCCTCGACGCCCTGATTGTTGGCTTGCCAGGTGGCGAGGTAGATGTTGATTTGGCGCCGCGCGCGGCCGTCGTTCGAAGCATTCGGCACGTAGACCTCAAGCTGGTTGGGCCGGCATTGCTCGGCGATGCAGTCCGCCCGCCTGAGGTAGTCCTGAAGGCCCCGCAGGGAGGACGGGTCGCTAATGAAGACGTTCATCTATCCGCAAACCTCCAACGCCGCAGTGGGAAACTGTTACTTAGTTGCCTCCCATGGCGATCCCGAAACGCAGATGCGCTGCCCCTCGGATGCGGCTGGGGCGCTGCCGGTTGGGACGACTTTAGTTCAGCGACTCGCGCCCGAGGTCAATGCGCTCGATGTAGAAGAGGGTCCTGCCAGTTGGGCTCGTCCCGGCCGACCTCGGCAAGCATCCGCTCAGCCTCTCGCCGAGTCCTGAAGAAGTCGATCACCTGCTCGATATCGGAGCTAACGACTCCCCAGACCACCATCGCGCCTCATTGCGAGCCTTTCGTTTGAGACGTTCGTTCATGGCCTCCTCCGGTCCGGCGGGGGGCAGTGCATGTTCTACGCCTTGCGCGCCCCAAGCGACAAGGCACGTCGCTCACTCAGGCTTACGCGCTATGTCGTACTGACCGACTGAGCCGACTACTTCCTCGCCTTCGCTGTGCTGGTGCCCGGCTTGCATGAGGAAGTGATTGGGCTGAGAGGCGACGGCTTCCCATTCGCTCAGCAAGACATTGACCGTGCCAAGACAGTCGTCATCGGCGCACTCACAAAGGAAAGGCACGACCTGAGCCTCCTGCACCTGATCCTCAACGGCGTCGTGCAAGAACTCGTTGGCCTTCCGAAATCGCAGCTGGTTCAGTTCCCTTCGTGTCTCGCGAGTACGCATCGGGCAAATCGTGCCCCGACGCGGTTAGCTGTAACCCTCGCGCGGGCGGTTAGAGGTCGGCGAGTTGGGTAGCCCTCGCCGGTGAGCAAAGATCGCGTAGTGAGCGCCATTCTCTTCGACCGCGAGCAGGTCGACCACCTTGATGATCTGCCGGACGGGCTGGAGCGGTTGAACGGCTCGAAGCTTCTTTGGGTCGACATCGACCGGCGCAACGCTGAGAGCGCGGCGAAGGTCGCCCACACATTCGAGCTCGACGATACGACGCGTGAGCGGTTGGCTTCATCCACGGGACGAGCCGTGTTTTCCGATCACGGCCGATACTTTCAGGTGACCACGTACTCGCCCTGTGAGGAGGAAGACGAAGACCTCATCGCGCTCGAGTGTGTTGTCGGCGAGAACTGGGTGGTCACCGCGCATGATCGCCCGGTTGCGGTGCTCGAGGAGTTTGCGCAGCGGGTCTCGGGCTCGGGCGACACCGGCGTGCTTGACGGTCCTGCGTTTCTCGCCACACTGCTGGAATGGGTGCTCGGCGCCTACTCGGAGGCGTTCGAGCGGCTGGAGGAGCGTCTCGAAGAGTTCGACGTGCAAGCGATGCGCGGTCGGGGCAAGGCCGAGCGGGACATCGAGCGACTCGTGGCAGAGCGGCGCGAAGTCGGTGTGCTCCGCCGCGCACTCGCCGCGCACCGCTCCGCATTGATCGCGCTTACGCATCCCGAACTGGAAGCGCTCGGCAGCGACGCGTCCGGGGAGCGCTTTCAGTCTCTACTGAGACGCTTTGAAGCCACCGTGCAAGAGGCGCGCGATGCGCGCGAGAGCATCGTTGGCTCTTTCGACGTGCTGATCGCTAGGACGGGTCATCGCACGAACGACATCATGAAAGTCCTGACGCTCACCTCGGTCATCTTGTTGCCCGGAGCGGTGATCGCCGGCGTGATGGGAATGAACTTCAAGCTCGAAATCTTTGAGGCGACGTGGCTTTTCTACGTTGTCCTTGCCGTGATGGCGGCAGTCGCACTCGTCACTGTCGCGGTTGCCAAACTCCGCGATTGGATCTAACCGATGGACCGGCGCAACGGAGAGGGGTTTAGCCGAGTGCCTAGAGCCATCTGTTAGCTCTAAGCCTCGCGCGCCCGCCCGCTAGCCGCCGTTCGATTCGACGATGTAAGCCTCGACTCCGCGATTCAGAACCTGCCAGGTGGCAAGGCACACATTCAGCTCCCGTCGCGCTTGGGCCTCATTAGGGGCGCTCGGGACGAAGACCTCGAGCTCATGTAAACGGGATTGCTCGGCGATGAAGCCCGTGCGCCTCAGGAGCTCTTCGAGATTTCGGAGCAAGGATGGATCGCTGATGTAGACGTGCATAGCCGCAGACACACTCCTGAACCCCGCAGTGGAGCTATCTCTCACTCTCGTAAGGGCGAAGCCCGCGTCTACTGGCCAATAGTTTGGTGTCCGTTGCCCTTGGATTAGGTGTCCTCGGCTGGGCCTTGACGTGCCGTCGATTGTGGTGAGAGTGAGATGTGCGAGCCCGTTGCGGCAACTCCGGGGGCGCGTCTGCGGCAGTGACAACGGTACATCTCAGCGACCCCGACTTGGTCGGGGCTCTAGTCCAGCGCTTGCGCGAGTCTGGTTGCATTGTTGCGCGCATTGGCCCGAAGACCATCGACATCCGTTCGGGCTGGCCAGTCGACGACGACGCAGCTTTGTACGAGCTAGACGGCTACCTGCGAGCTTTCGAAGCACTCCATCCGGGTACCCGCGCGACAAGAGGGTGAGGGGAGACGGGGTCGGCTCGGTCGAGGGCTCAGTGGCGGCCCTCGACCTCCGACCCCTAGGGACTTCTGATTCCGGACAGCCTGGGCGTCCCCCCGCCGACAGCCGCGATCCGGCGGGAAACGCGGCGGCGTAGCGGCAGCCCGGTTACAGGCCCGGTGCTCCGGACCCGTGTAGACAGACCGATCCCAATCGTGGTGGCCAAGGCCCCACGGTCGCCCGGAGCGATCCACTCACCGCAGCGAGCACAGCGCACCAGTCCAGCGTCGACCAAAGGCGCCAGTTTTCGCCGGGTCTGGATGTGTTCAAACCCATAGCCACGCTGTCTCTGGGAGAGTCGCCGCATTTCACGGGGTTGGGAAAATAACTGGCGCGGGGTCAGGCGGCGTCTCGTCCTAAAAAAGGCGCAACGCGAGTCACATGTCGGCCCCGCCGCGGGCCATCAGCGACACCCGACGATGACGAGCACCCAGCCGCCAATTACTAACGGAACGCTCCAGGCCGGCAGGGGCAACTCCCCCTCCGGCCACCCCGCTCGATGGGCGACCACGAGAACTGTCCCAACAAAGATGGCCATGCCGAGCCAGGCAATCCGTGGACCCCAGACGTAGCGGCGCACCCTAGACAGAGAAAAACCGCGCATCAGCGTTCCGTCAATCTTCCCCAACCGGAGAAGAGGCGGAGGCTCTCGAACCCCGCCACCCCGCTCTGCGCAGCGGTATACGAGCCGATCGTCGCTTAAACCGCCCCGGACGAGTCGTAGTACGTACATGTACGGGGCCGGACGTCCCTCGACGTCTGCGGCTTGAACGTCGAGAGTTGTCACCCTGGGGTAAGGGGATAGTCCGGCCCCGCAACATCCTTTCGCATGGGGCCCGCCCTGAGAAGGGTGGGGACAGAGCCGCCACAGCAGCCCTGCCCCCAGTCACAGAGAAGCCCGCGGCAGCCCAGCTGGATACTGACCTTTCGAATTGATCGCGCTCGCTGATGGGTAGATCTGTGCTACTCCCGTAGGTGAGCCGAGGCAGCAGTTCTCCCTTACCCGCTGCGAAGGCGATTGGGGGGGTTGCCGCAGACTCCCGATCGCCGTGCCTCGGCTCCCCCGAGGCTTTCGTCGGTCGCGTCGTTCTGCCAGAGCTAGGACATGTGGCTTAACGGCGAGACTGTCTTGGGGTGCGAGGTTCGCGCTTAGCGCGGACACGCGAGCGCCCGTCGAAGGTGTGCTGCTCGAGAACGCCGGATCAGCGGTCGGCTGCGCAACAGAGAAGGAGGAAGCGATGAGCCATGGCTAGGGCCGTTAGCCACGCGCCGACGACAGTATGGGCGAGAAGTCTCACGAGACAAGTCTCCGGTTACTCGCTGCTTAGCTCAGCGACTCCCTGCCGAGCTCATTGCAAACGCGCGTGATACACAACCGACCGGCCACTTTTGGGCCACGATCGAGGCAAGCCCGGTTGCTCCACCGGCACACTTATCTCCGGAACGCGTCACCTGCTTGGACGTTACGTCGTTCACGATGGGCAATTGCCGAACGACTATTCGACCAACCATTCGTCGCGGCGAACGTCAATGGGTGGTCGGGACTTGGCGAGAGCGATCCTAAGTACGAAGCTGTTCTGATTCGGAGGCGTCACGAGTTCGTAATAGTCGGTGCTCACCCTCAGATCGTGGAGCAAGGCATCGCGCAAGAGCCCCAACATGCCCTGCCGCACCGGCAAGTTGTCGTCATCGCGCAGTTCGAAGCCGAATGCCTTATCTGGCTTGCTGTCGAGCTTGAAGATGACATCGGCGGTGATCTGGTTCGAGCGACCACCGCCGTAGCCGGTTTCCTTTTCGTGGACGCGTAGAAATGTGAGGAGTCCCTCTGCCTCCAGAATCCTCACGCCATTTTCGCATTCCTCCAGGGCGCGCCTTGCTCTCCGAACGTTTCGCCGGAGGTTCTCAAGCGCACCGTGACAAATGACGGATTGGTTGTTCTCCGTATCGAGTGGCGGGCAGCCTGGATGTGCCTCCAACCTTGCTTTCGCGGCTTCATAAGCTGCTCTTTCCTCCTCACAGCTCACAACGATCCCTCCTTCTCGAAATGCACCAAGTCGGATGCCTTCAGAGCCGACCGCGCGATGTTCTCACCCCTCGACGCGCGAGTCGAGCCTCTCCTCGGCGGCCCTCGGCGCCGGTGCCTGTGCGCGGGCAGGCTCCGTGGCTCCATAAAGGCTGACTCGTTCGCCGGGTTTGTCTCGGGCTTGAGGCGAGAGGAGGTGCTATGGCGCATGGTTGCGTAGCTCACGTGTGCCTTGTGTGCCGCGAATGCTCGTCGCGTCGTGGCTGTGCGATGCTTCATCTGAAGATCGACGTTGGAGGTAAACGCCATGGCCGCCGTTCTATTCGTACGTATCAAGTCTGGTCTTGACGCCAAGGAGTTCGACCGTCGCCTGGCCGAACGACGGCCTCGCTTCCGCGAGGTACCTGGCCTCGTGCAGAAGATCTATGGCCGTGACAAGGAGACGGGCGACGTCTGCGGGATCTACTTCTTCGAGAGCCACGACAGCCTCGCCGCGTTTCGCGAGACCGAGCTGGCGCGGACGATCCCGACTGCCTATGGGGCGATCGACGTCCGCCGGGAAGTCTATGAGGTGCTCTATCCGCTCTGGCCGGAACGCGGACCGTTCGCCATCGATCAAGTAGCTGCCCGCGCGCGATAGCGCTTGGCGTTGCGCGGGGTCAGGCGGCGTTCAAGAAAAAACGCACTGCACTAAGGCTTTGTCGGGGGTCCACCTCGCATACAATTTCCGACGGCGCGCCGGGAAGTCTGGTCGGCATCAGTTCCTCATCCCCGACCAGGCTGGAGGCGCCACTTGCTCTCGAACACCGATGACCGTCGCGCGCCGCTCCTCGTTTCCGCGCTCCGGCTCTCGTATTTCACGATCGCCTGGAACGGCGTTGCTGGCGTCTCGGCTCTCGCGGCCGCGATCGTTGCGAGCAGTCCGGCGCTCGCGGCCTTCGCACTCAACGCATTGCTGGATTCGGCGGCGTCTTCGATCTTCTTGAGCGGTTGCCGCGTTTGGTGCGGATGGCGCATAGGTAGACACCGATCA
>CAVVGB010000007.1:0-240168 GCA_963747715.1 uncultured Actinomycetes bacterium | reverse complement strand
CGCTGCCGAGTTCGAAACGCGCGACGGGCGGGGCGACGGCGACGAGTTTGACGGGCGCCAGACGCTCCGCCGCCCGCAGCGCGACGAAGGCGCCGAACGAGAAGCCGCCTAACCACAGCGCGGCAGCCGGGAATCGGCGGCGCCCTTCCGCGACGACCGCCGCAAGGTCGTCCGCTTCACCGCGTCCGTTGTCGAACGCGCCGCCGCTCGCGCCGACTCCGCGGAAATTGAAGCGGAAGGCCGGCGCACCACATTCGATCATCGCACGCGCGATCACGTGGGTGACCTTGTTGTCCATGGTGCCGCCGAACAGCGGATGCGGGTGGCACACGACGCCGAAGGCCGCGGGTGCCGGATCGTGCGTCCTGCGTATTCGAGCCTGGTCTCGAGCGCGCCCGCGGGACCCGCGAGCGTCATGACTTCCGCGCGCATCACGGCGCCTTGTAGACGGTGTCGTCCTTCATGACGAACACCACGCGCTCCATGACCGAGATATCCGTCAGCGGATCGCCCGGCACGCCGACCAGCTCACCGAGCTTGCCGACGGCGATGCTGCCCGTCTGATCGAACAGATCCAGGAATTTCGCGGGCGCCGACGTCGCCGACGCGAATGGCCTCCATCGCCGGCATGCCGCCTTCCACCATCAGCCTGAACTCGCGCGCGTTCTCGCCGTGCTTGCCGACGCCCGTATCGGTGCCGAACAGGATCTTCACTCCGGCCTTGTACGCCTTGGCGAACGTGCTCTGGATCTGCGGACCGACCTGCAGCGCCTTCGGACGCACGACGGCCGGGAAAGAAGTCGGATCCTGCGCCTGGTCGTAGACCCAGCGGCCCGGCGGAGATCGTCGGCACGTAGAAGGTGCCGTGCTCCTTCATGAGCTTCATGCCTTCGTCGTCCATGAAGGTGCCGTGCTCGATCGTATCGACACCGCCGCGCACCGCGCGCTTGATGCCCTCGGCGCCGTGCGCATGCGCCGCGACCTTGAAGCCGTAGTCGCGCGCGGTCGTGACGACCGCGCGGATCTCCTCTTCCGTCATCTGCGGATTCAGGCCGCTCTTCGCGATCGACAACACGCCGCCCGTGGCGGTGATCTTGATGGTGTCGGAGCCGTCCTTGTAGCGCTGGCGCACTGCCTTGCGCGCGTCCTCGACGCCGTTGATGACGCCGTCGTCGGGCCCGGGATTCGCGGGAAACTTGCGCGCCCAGCCATTGGTGGGATCCGCGTGTCCGCCCGTGCTCGCGATGGATTTGCCCGCGGCGATGATGCGCGGACCCGGCACCTTGCCCGCGTTGATCGCGTTGCGCAGCGTGATGGCCGCGCGATACGAATCGCCGAGGTCGCGCACCGTGGTGAAGCCGGCCTGCAAGGTGCGCTGGGCGTACACGACGCCATCGATGACGGCATCGCCTTCGTTTTTCTTGTAGCTGTCGATTTCCGACGTGCGGCTGTATTCGCCCGTGATGTGCACGTGCATGTCGAACCAGCCCGGCATCAGCGTGCCCTGCTTCAGATCGATGACGCGATCGCCCGCGGCGGGCTGCCGGAATCCCGCTCGATCGCGGTGATCTTGCCGTTGTCGACGACCACCGTCTGATTGGTGCGAACGGTGTCCGAGACTCCGTCGATGACGCGTCCGGCGTGCACGAGCGTCGCGGCCTGTGTGGCACCCGCGAACGCGAGCGCCGCTGGCCGAGCGCGACAACGCGCGCCGCGCCGCACTACGGATCTCCACGAGCTCGACGTCGAACACCAGTGTGGCGCCACCGGGAATGAGCCCACCGCCCGCACCCGCGTCGCCGTAACCCATTTCGGGCGGAATCACGAGGCGGCGCTTGCCG
Organism: uncultured Actinomycetes bacterium; assembly: GCA_963747715.1. GTDB lineage: Bacteria > Actinomycetota > Thermoleophilia > Gaiellales > Gaiellaceae > CAVVGB01. The sequence continues at coordinate 238,327 of CAVVGB010000007.1, read as the reverse complement.
CCAACCTTCATGCCGACCACGCCCTCGTCCCAGCCCGGATGACGATGACCCGCGCCAACGTCGAAACTCGAACGGCTCATTGCGATCGACCGAGCTGTCGAACTTCTTGCCCTTGTTCTCCGGGCGCGGCAGCGTCGTACAGCCAGCCTGTGTAGTGCACCAGCGCACCCTGGCCGGACTTGATTTTGGCGCCCGTGCCGGGCGCGAGTGTCGATTTTCTGCAATGCCATGGTTTCAGTTCCTGCGGCGGGAGCCGTTGCGGAGGTGGCGGCGCCGGAGGTCGCCGCGGCGTCTGGCGCGGAAGCTTCCTTCTTCGAACACGCCGCGATCAGCAGCGCCGTCAAAACGACCGTGAGTAACTTGCCGTGCATCACACACCTCGCGCGATTGGCGGGGCGGGCATTATCCCAAACAAACCTCGTTACTCAAGCCGCGTCCACAGGTGATTGAGCCGCTGCACGAAAGCGCCCGGATCGGGCAGCTGCGCACCCTCCGCGAGCATGGCCTGCTCGTAGAGCACCAGCGCCAGCTCGTCGAAGTCCTGCGCCTTCGCTGCGCTGCTCGAGGTACTTCACCACGTGGTGCTCCACGTTGAGCTCGAGCACCGGCTTGCCCTCCGGCGCCTTCTGTCCGGCCGCCTCGAGCACGCGCCGCAGCGGCGCCGACATGTCGTGCTCGCCCGCACCAGCACCGCGGCGGAATCCTTGAGGCGCGTGCTCACGCGCACCTCCGCGACCCGTTCGCCGAGCGCATCCTTCACGCGCTTGAGCAGTGGTTTGCTCTCCTTGAGCTGCGCCTCGGCCTTTTCCTTCTCGGCGGCGCTCGCGAGCGCTGCCGAGCTCGAGATCGCCGCGCGTCGCGTCCTTGAGCTGCTTGCCTTCGAAGTCGCTGCAGGTGGTCCATGACCCACGCGTCGATGCGCCGGCCTAACAACAGCACCTCGACGTTGCGCGCACGCAGCGCTTCGATGGCCGGGTGGCTGCGCGCGGCCGCGAGGCTCTCGCCGACCACGTAGTAGATCTTGTCCTGGCCGGTCTGCATGCGCGCGACGTAGTCGGCGAGCGAGACTTCCTCGGCTCGCCTTCCGCGTGCGTGGAGGCGAAGCGCAGCAGCGGCAGCAGCTTGTCGCGATTGCCGTGATCCTCGGCCAGGCCTTCCTTGAGCACCGCGCCGAACTCGTGCCAGAACGTCTGGTATTTCTCCGGCTCGTCCTTCGCGAGTTTCGCGAGCATGTCGAGCACGCGTCGCGTCAGCGCGCCGCGCATGGCCTCGACCTCGCTGTCGGCCTGCAGCAGCTCGCGCGACACGTTCAGCGGCAGGTCGGCCGAATCGAGCACGCCCTTGACGAAGCGCAGGTACAGCGGCAGGAACTGCTCGGCGTCGTCCATGATGAACACGCGCCGCACGTAGAGCTTGAGCCCGCGCGCGCCGTCGCGCTGCCACAGGTCGAACGGCGCCGCCGCCGGGATGTAGATCAGGCTGGTGTAGTCGCGCTTGCCCTCGACGCGGTTGTGCGACCAGGTGAGCGGCTCGCCCGAGTCGTGCGCAGAGCGAGCGGTAGAACTCGATGTACTCCTCGTCCTTGATCTCGGACTTGCGGCCGCGCCCACAGCGCGGTGCCGCGGTTGACGGCCTCGTATTCGAGCGTGGCCTCGCCTTCCTTCGGCATGCGCACCGGGAAGGCGATGTGATCCGAATAGCGGCGCACCAGCGAGCGCAGGCGCCAGGCGTCGAGGAATTCCTTCGCGTCCTCCTTGAGGTGCAGCACGATGGTGGTGCCGCGCTCGGCGCGCTCGACGGTTTCCACCGTGAACTCGCCGTCCGCGGCCGATTCCCAGCGCACGCCCTCGCGCGGCCGGCAAGCCGGCGCGCGCGCGTGAGCACCTCGACCCGGTCCGCGACGATGAACGCCGAGTAGAAGCCCACGCCGAACTGGCCGATGAGCTGCGAATCCTTCTGCTGGTCGCCGGAGAGCTTCTTGAAGAACTCCGCGGTGCCGGACCGCGCGATGGTGCCGAGGTGCGAGATCGGCTTCCTCGCGGCTCATGCCGATGCCGTTGTCGCGGATCGTCAGCGTGTCCTTCGTCGGCATCGGCGTCGATCCAGATCGCGAGCTCGGTGTCGCCGGCCATCAGCTCCGGCTTGGTCAGCGCCTCGAAGCGCAGCTTGTCGTTGGCGTCGGAGGCGTTGGAGATCAGCTCACGCAGGAAGATTTCCCGGTGGCTGTACAGCGAATGGATCATGAGCCTGCAGCAGCTCACGGACTTCGGCCTGGAAGCCGAGGGTTTCCTTGGCTTTGTGTTGGGGGTTGTCATGGCGCCCGGCAGATTGCGGGCGCCGGGTTGTCGAATTCAAGCCCCGGACAGGTCGTCGAGGGCGGCGGGATCAGCGCTTGCGGACGCTGCGTCCAGATGGCCATCGCGGTGTTCTTCACATGTAGCGGCTCGTGCCCATGAGGTCGTCGAGCTCGTCCCAGAGCAGCAGAAAACGTTCCATGGGGCGCGATCCTAGGAACACGCGTCTGCCGCATCGCTGTGTCCGGAGTCACAGTCACCCCGGCTGTTTGGTTGCGCCACCCGGACCGCATCGCTAGTCTTTCGAGTGCTTCACATCGAAGCCACATTCTGACAAACGGCCGCCATGCAACGCATCGTCGTCCTAAACCCTAAAGGGGGCTCCGGCAAGACGACGCTCGCGATCAACCTCGCGGCGTATTTCGCGCTGCGTGGCGATTCGACCCTGCTCATCGACCGCGATCCGCAAGGCTCGGCGACGCGCTGGCTGCGCAAGCGCAAGGCGCCGCAGCCGCCCATCCACGGCATCGCCACGTTCGAGCACGACGCGCGCACCACGCGCGCCTGGCAGATGCGCGTTCCCGACGGCACGCGAGAAGGTCGTGGTCGACAGCCCGGCCGCGGTCGAAGCGCGCGCCCTGCCCGAGCTCACGCGCGACGCGAACAAGATCATCGTGCCGGTGCTGCCCTCGGACATCGACATCCACGCCGCGTCGCGCTGCATCGCCGACCTGCTGCTGGTGGCCAAGATCAAGCGCGCCGAAAACCGCATCGGCGTGATCGCCAACCGCGTGCGCAAGAACACGCTGATGTTCCAGTCGCTGATGCGCTTCCTGGAGAAGCTCGACATCCCGATCGTCGCGACGATCCGCGACTCGCAGAACTACGTGCGCGCCGCCGAGCTCGGCGTCGGCATCCACGAGATGAAGCCCTACGTGGTCAAGGAAGACCTGGCGCAGTGGGAGACCCTGCTCGCCTGGCTCGAACCGGAACGGGTGCTGGCCGAGCAGCCCGCCCCCATGCAGGAACAGCCCGCGCCCGAAGTGATCCCGGCCCCCGAGGCCGTCATCGAAGGCACCGACGACACGGCCGCGCACGACGCGCGGTTCATCATCACGGCTGAACGCCGGCGACCGGCCGCCCGACGTTCCGCAATCGCAATTCCCGATTCTAAATCCTTCATCCGCCGGCGATTGGAATCGCCGCGTAACCCGCGTTCGCTACGCGGTGTTATCTTCTTGCCTCGGCGCCGGCTCGTCTTCCCAGGAACCCTTCACCTTGTCGGCCCAATGCTTGTAGCTAGACCAGGTGTAGAGGTTCTTGGTGATCGCCGCGTGCCGACCACGCGTGCGCTGCATGCGCTCGAGCCATGCGGCGTAGGCATCGCTGCCTACCGGTGGCGGCGTGCCGTTGGCCAAATTTCCCCGGCTCCTGTCTGAGGAACTCATGCGGTTCTCCCTTTCGGTTGACGTAAGCCTACGATTTCGTCGCACCAAAACGACAGGAACTGATTCACGAGGCCGGGACGGTTTGCGGACGATGCGGTGCAGTCGCAGAGATTTTTTCGTTATGTAGTGGCGAACGCGCGTTCGCGCGCGCGCGATTTAACGGTGCAGCTGCTTATTGTTACGCGACGAGCCGATAACAGGGCCGGTAAGCGCTGCCCGGCAGCTTCATGCGCTTCTGCGCAACAAACGCCGCGAGCAGCTCGTCGAGCAGTTTCATCACGGCGGCATCGCCGGTGAGCTCGTACGGGCCTAGCTTCTCGATCGCGCGCACGCCGTCTTCCTTCACGTTGCCGGTGACGATGCCGGAGAACGCGCGGCGCAGGTCCGCCGCGAGCTCGTGCGCCGGCTGGTCGCGGTGCAGGCGCAGCGCGCGCATCGACTCGTGCGTCACCTCGAACGGATGCTGGAACGCCGGCGGAATCTTCAGCAGCCAGTTGTAGTTGTACGAGTCGTTGTTCTTGCGCCGGTAATCGCGCGCCTGCTCCATGACGCCGACCATGTAGCGCGCCATTTCGGCCGGGTCGTCGACGATCACGTGCAGCAGGTCGGCGGCCCGCGCCCCAGCGTGCCCTCGATGAAGCGCCGGATCTGCACGAAGTAGTCGGCCGAATTCTTCGGGCCCGTGAGCACCACCTTCAGCGGCTGCCCGGCGTTCGCCGGATCGAGCAGGACGCCCAGCAGGTAGAGGATCTCCTCGGCCGTGCCGACGCCGCCCGGGAACACCACGATGCCGTGCGACGAGCCGCACGAACGCTTCGAGGCGCTTTTCGATGTCCGGCATGATCACGAGCTGGTTGACGATCGGATTCGGCGGCTCGGCGGCGATGATGCCGGGCTCGGTGAGCCCGATGTAGCGCCCGCCCACGATGCGCTGCTTGGCGTGGCCGATGGTCGCGCCCTTCATCGGGCCCTTCATGGCGCCCGGGCCGCAGCCCGTGCAGACGTCCAGGCCGCGCAGGCCGAGCTCGTAGCCGACCTTCTTCGTGTACTGGTACTCCTCGTTGCTGATCGAATGACCGCCCCAGCACACGACGAGATTGGGCTTGGCCTTGTAGTCGAGCACCCGCGCGTTGCGCAGGATGTGGAACACCGCGTTGGTGATCGACGCGGGGTCCTGCAGGTCGAACCGGCCGCTCTCGACGATCTCGTTGGAGATGAAGATCACGTCGCGCAGCACCGCGAACACGTGTTCCTTCATGCCGCGGATCATCTCGCCGTCGACGAAGGCCTGCCCCGGCGCGTTCTTGATCTCGAGCTTGATGCCCCAGGCCTGGCGCACCAGCTCGACCTCGAAATCCTTGTAGCGGTCGAAGATTTCCTTGGCGTTGTCGGTTTCGCTGCCGGAATTGAGCACGGCCAGCGCGCACTTGCGGAACAGCGGATAGAGGCCGCCGGCGCGCGAATCGAGCAGTTTGTCGATCTCGGCCTGGGAGAGGTTTTCGAGGCTGCCGCGCGGTCCGATGCGCGCGTCGACGAAATCGGGAATGACGATGCTGGTTTCCAAGAGATCCCTCGAGTCCGCTCACCTTGTTTGGGTGAGCGAGTGTACTCGACGGGCCGGAGAGGCTTCAGATCAGGGCTGGATGTCGATCGGCACGTTGTCTGACGTCATCATCCAGATTTCGACCATGTCCGCGTTGGTCACGGCAATGCAACCGTCGGTCCAGTCCTGGGTCGCGTAGTAGTCGGGGCCGTGGCGCGGATCGTTCGGCAGGCCGTGGATCATGATCGAACCACCCGGCTGCCAGCCGTTGCGGCGGGCGCTGCTTCGTGTCCTGGTCGTTCGGATACGAGACCTGGATGGAGAGGAAGAAGTCGCTGCGCGCGTTGCGGCGCGTGAGGCGGTAGCTGCCTTCGGGAGTGCGGAAGTCGCCGGCGCGCTCCTTGTGGCCGCCGGGGTTCAGACCGAGCGCGATGCGATAGGCGCGCAGCACGTCGTTGCCGCGCATGAGGTACATGCGGCGTTCGGACTTGCGCACGAGCACGCGGTCGGCGAGCGGCAACTCGACGCCCACCGCCGCCATGGCGCGGGCATGATAGGGAAGCGCATCGCCCGAGGCCGTGCCGACGAACAGGCAGGCGAGCAGCGGAGCAGTCAGTGCGAGGAGTCTTTTGGCAGCTGGCATTTGGTTACAAAACAAGCACTTATACTAATTTAGATTATAGGGGCTGGGTCCGCGCTCCGTATCTGGAGCGCGTCACAGCTTGCGGTGTTCGATGCAACAAGAACGTGACCGAAACTACGAATATGACAATTGCCGCGCGACTTCGCCAGCTCGCGAAGCGCGCTCGCACTGCTCGCGTGCGTCGCCGCTGCTGGGCTGCGCCGCGGTACCCGATGACTCGCCGGTCGTCGAACAACTCGACTCCGAAACCGGCATGACCGTTGCGCGACTCGGGCGACCGATCGAGCTGTATCGCGAGACGTCGATGCAGCGACGCGGCCGTGCGCTTCGCATTCCTCGCGCCCGTTCGAAACGAACCGCATGGGCACACGCGAGCTGTTTCTGTGGGTCGCGGTGCCGATCGAATTCGTCGACGGCGCCGCGCCGCCGGTCGTCGAGGTCAACGGCGCTCCGCTTGCGCTCGGCGCTCCGAGCCGCGATCGCGCAATTCGCCGGACTTCGCGCCGCGCCGTACCGCCTGCCGACGCCCTGGAGCACCACCTGGTACTTCAAGGTCGACGCGGACACCATCGCGCGGCTCGGCGAATCGTCGCGCCTGGCGGTGCGCGTGCCCGAAGCCGCGCGCGACGGCACCACCGTGACCACCGAATTCTTCGTCGAGCTCAAGGACGAACCACGGCTGCGGACCTTCGCGAACAGACCATGACGGTGCCGGGTTGCAATTCTCGTAATTGAGCAGACGTGGATCCATGAATCGGCGCCGATTCAATTACGAGAATTGCAACCCGGCACCACTAACTACCCCGGCGCGACTTCGACGCGCGGCATCACGACCTGCGTGCCGGGACGCAGATCGGACAGATCCGTGTCCGGGTTGTACTGGCGCAGCAGCCAGATCGGCAGGTTGCTGAACTTCTGCGTCATCGTCCAGAGCGAATCGCCGCGCCGCACGATGTAGACCTCGGTGCCCGCGATGCGATGCTGCACGAAGAATTCGCCCTGCAGTTTCGCGTGATAATCGCGGCGCAACTGTTCGAACTGTTCGCGCGACACGCGTGAATAGTCGAGCTGCAACCTCTGCCCCAGCAGCACGGCCTGCTTGAACTTGAGCTTGTTCAGCGTGCGCAGCTTCTGCGTCGGGAGCTGCAGCCAGTCCGCGTACTGCCCCAGCGTCTCGGTCGCCTCGACGCGGATCGTGCCGTCCTCGCGCACCTGGTAATCGATCGAATCCGCGAGTCCCTGCGATAGTCCGAGCCGGGCCCAGCGCCGGGCTCAATTCCTCGGCCTGCGCCGCCGACACCGGCTCGCGCGCGTCTTCCGCCGCCTCGCACGACGGACGTCGCGACCTCGGGCGTCGTCGCGGCGACCATCGCGGCCGCCGCAGCGGAACGCGCCCGGCCACGCTTCGGTTCGCCATTGGCGAGCGGCCGCGTGACTTCCTCACGCACGACCTCGACCGCCGCGCCTTCGCGCTGCGCCTCGCCGCGCGCCGCATCGATGGCGGCGACGCGCGTCTCGCGCTCCGGCTCGGTGGCCGCGACCACGGCCGGCGTGGGCTCACCCGCAATGCGCAGGCGCTGGCCTTCGTACAGGCGATCCGGATCCTTGAGCCGGTTCATCTTGAGCAGTTGCGCTTCCGGCACGCGCACGCGCGCCGCGATCGCCTGCAGCGAATCGCCGCGGCGAACCACGTAGAAATCCTCGGCCGGCGCCGTCGCGGCGGTCGCGTTCTCGGGCGACGGAGAAGCCACCGCAGCGGCCGGTGTGCGCCTGCGCCGCCGCCGACGCGTTCAACAGGCGCGGCAATTGCTCGGGCAGCTGCAGTCGGCGTCCGGCGCGCACCGAAGCATTGGCGTTGAGACCGTTGAGCTTTCGCGAGGCTCGCGGCCGTCATGCCGTAACGCTCGGCGATGCCGGCGAGGCTCTCGCCCTTGCGCACGCGGTGCGTACGCGCCGAGATCTGCCCGGCATACAACTCATTCGCGGGCAGCCGCGCGCTCAGCAGTTCTGCGGTCCACGTGCTCGGGGCATTTCGGCCGGCAGGCGCAGCAGGTAGCCGCGCGGCACCAGGCGCGTGCCGTTGTAGATAGCCGGGCGCCAGGCGGGATTCAGCGTGCGCAGCTGCTCGCGATCGACGTTGAGCGTGCGCTCGAGAGTCGCGAGCCGCACGTAGGCCGGCATCTTGATCTCGCGGAATTTCTGCTCGGGACGGCGCTCGAGCGGCCCGAAGTACTTCTCCGGGATTCTCGTCGATGGTGAGCGCGGCGAGGAACGACGGGAAGAAATTGCGCGATGCGAAACCGAACGAGCGGCTGCTGTACGTGCGATTGATCTTCACGAAATCGTCGGTGCCGACGGTTTCCTTGGCGCGGCGCATGCCCGCCGCGCCGTGGTTGTACGCGGTGAGCGCCAGCGGCCAGCTGCCGAGCACGCGGTAGTTGTACGCCAGCAGCTGCGCGGCGGCTTCGGTCGACCGATACGGATCGAGACGCTCGTCGACGGCGTCGTCGACGCGCATGTAGCGCCGGCCCGTCGAGCGCATGAACTGCCACAGTCCGGCGGCGCCCACCTTCGAGTAGGCCGCGGCGTTGAAAGACGACTCGACGTGCGGCAACACGGCGAGCTCAGGCGGCAGTCCCTGGTTCGCGAACGTTTCGGCGATGTGCGTTTCCCACGCGGTCGAACGAATCAGGCCTTCGCGGAAACGGTCGGCCTGCCCGAGCTGAAAACGAATGCGCTTGGTCGCTTCATTGAGCAGGATCGTGCTCGCGCTCGCACCCCACATCTCGAGCACGCGCTTGTCATCGGCCGACAATGCATCGCGCGCCTCGTTCGAAGACAACGCGGCAGAGATACGTCGCAACGTGGCGATGTGTTTGTCGCGACGCTCGTCGACCATGAGCTGCCGATCGCGCGACGAACTACCCGCGGTGAATTTGATCGTGTCGTACACGACCGAGAGATTCCGCTCGTCGTGCAGGAATCCTTCGTTGGTCGTCACTTCGGTGTAGACGCGAATCCAGAAATTCACGTCCGGCTGAATGCCTTCCGGACGCGGAATCGTGGTGGTGTTCGCTGCTGCAGCGCATCCAAGCGCCAGCAGCAGCAGGGTCAGGGCCATAGAACGTGTGCGCCGGAGCGCAGATTTGACTGTCGGCCTCATTTACAACCGTCGGCTCGCGTGTAAGCAGTTGAATAAGAAAGCCGAATCTGCGTTACGCGCCACATCTTATGTCGCGTGACCGGCCCATCCTGTGTCGGGATTTTGACAGCTTGCCAGTCTTTTCCGACGTGACATATTGCGCAAACTCGCGATTTTCCCCGACCGAGGCCCCGCTCGCGCCATTCCCGCCGGCAGCGCGTCAGAATCCTCTGGCACAGGGCTTGCTCCTTCTTTGGCAAGCGGCTCGACAAAGACCGCATCGGACAAGAACAAGAAGAGCGACAACACTCCTCCACAAACAAGCAAGCAAGCGACCAATGAGCCCCGCCACGTGCGGGGCTTCTTTTTTTCGCAACCGCTTGCAACCCGCTCGCGGACGGCGCGTCCAAGTGCGCAAAGGGGGTCTCTCATGAAACTCACCGCACTCAGCGCCGTCCTCGTCTCCTGCCTCGCCGTTTCGTCCTGCCGGCCTGTTCTTCCGCCTACAGCAGCGACGGGCACGACATCACTTCCGTGAACGGATCGGTCGAAGGCGAAGCCGGCAAGACCTACGGCTCGCTCACCACCGTGAACGGCGATGTGCGCCTGGAACGCGGCGCCGGCGCCGACGTGGCCAGGACAGTCAATGGCAACGTGGTGCTCGAAGATGACGCGCATGTCGGCACGGCGCACACCGTCAACGGATCGCTGCGCGTCGGCACGGGCGCCGCGATCGACAGGGAAGCCACGACGGTCAACGGCGATGTGATCACTCGCCTCGCGCGCGCGCGTCGGCGGCGACGTCACCACGGTGTCCGGCGAAATCGAACTCGCGGGCGCGGAAGTCGCGGGCAAGCTCATCACGCGCAACGGCGACATCGATCTCACCGACGGCGCGCGCGTGCGCGGCGGCATTCATGTGCAGAAGCCGAACGACTCGGGCTGGGACTGGGGCAAGTCGGACCCGATCAAGGTGCACGTCTGCGGCACCTGCGTGGTCGACGGCGAGCTGCGCTTCGATCAGCCCGTGGAACTGCGCGTCGACAGCGGCGGCAAGATCGGCACGGTCATCGGCGACAAGGTCACGCGGCGCTGACGCGGCTAAAGCAGCACGCGGCCGTACAGGCGCACCTCCGGCTCGTCCGGGTTCATCGGGAACATCCGCTCGAACCGCATGCCGAGCTTCTCGAGCACGCGGATCGACGCGGTGTTTCCCGGCGAAACCACGCCGATCACGCGCGTGAGGCCGAACTTGCGCGCCGCGTGCCGCAGCATCGCCTCGGCGGCCTCGAAGGCGTAACCGCGTCCCCAGTGCTCCGGTAGATAGGCGTAGCCGAGATCCACGTCGGGCAGCGTTGTCCCGCCGCAGCAGACCGCACATGCCGACCGGCTCGTCGTCGGCGCGGCGCGCGGCGCGCCACAGTCCGAATCCGTAACGTTCGTACATCGCGAACGGACCTTCGCGCAGGTACCGGTGCGCATCCTCGATCGAGCGCACCGCCCGATCGCCGATGTTTTCGATGAACGACGGCTCGTTGAGCAGCCGGACCAAGAACGGCGCGTCGTCGAACTCGAGCCGGCGCAGCGTGAGCCGCGCGGTTTCGATCTCAGGAAGGATCGCCAAACCGCGACCGCTGAAAGGTGGGCAGACCGTCGCCGAATTTCACCCAGCCGATGTCGTCGCTGAGCCAGGAGTGATGCGTGGGCGGAAAGGCCCACGGCGCATCCAGGCTGCAGGTCGTCACGTCGAGGAAGTCCGGCGTGTCGACATGTTCGTAGGCCAGCGGTGAGCCGCAGGCGCCGCAGAAATGCCGGCGCACCTTGGGAGAGGACTCGTACGTGAGCGGCGTGCCGCGCGTGAAGCGGAATTCCGCCTTCGAAAACGTGACCCACGCGACCACCGGCGACGCGGCGGATACGCCGGCAGGACTGGCAATGGCAGACCATGCTGTTTGCGGGATTGGTCGTCGCCGAATAGCGCACTGCACCGCACATGCAGCCGCCCTGAATGTCCTGATTCACTGTGCCTCTCCCTGCTGGCGGCGCACAGCTTACCGTGTGTCACTTAAGAACGTCAGCGCGGCACGCAAAAAAAAGAGCCCCGCTTGGGCGGGGCTCTGGTCGCGCGGAAACGGGGGTCTTGTTCCGCAGCTTTCGGTCTGCGGACCCCGGTAGGGTTCCAGGGTCCACGAATACTCTGTGTCACGAGTGAGCATTTTCTCTCACCCCCGAGACTGTTTTGTTTCGTGGATCAGGTAATAGCCCTCAGGCGCCCGGCCGCAGATAGGCCTGCCGCCAGTCGATCCCAGAGGCGCTGCAACTGGGCACGGGGGCCCTCCCCGGTGATGCAGATGGCCCGGGCCTCGTGCTCGGTCAGCCGGCCCAGCCGGCACAACACGATCGAGCGCGCCCGCCACCCGGCCGAATTTCAGGGACCGGCCGAGCGAGTTTTCGAGCTGCAACTCGGCGGCCAGGGTCTGGCTCTCGAGCGCGTACTGCACGCGCTGCGGGCAACTCCCAGCTCAGGGCGATGCGGCCCGCCGTGGGCGCGACCCAGGTTTCGAGCAGGCGCGCGATGCTGGCCGGATCGGGGGTCAGATGCGGATGCGCGGCGAACTGATCGCGCACGATGCGGAACACGACGATGGCCGAGAGTCCGTACAGCAGCCCGATGAGCTGCGAAATGAACGGCTCCGCGTTCTCGATCTGCTTCGCGTGTCCTTCCGCGGCCTGCGAGGCATACAACGTGTGCTCCCAGACGAGCTCGGGAAATTTCGAGAAGGGACCCGAGCCCGGCGTCATCACCGGCTGCAGCAGCGCGGTCGTGATGATCGAACGAATGCCCTGCACGCCGACCAGCGTCACCGCGCGCTCGATGCTCTCGACCGGCAGTTGTTCACGCGGTACATCGGGGCTGTTCGCGATGCGCAGCAGGTTGCCGGTGAGCGCCGGATCCTGCGCGATGATGCGCGCCATCTCGAGCATCGGCGCTTCGCCGTCGTTCACGGTGGCGAGCAGCTTCGGCAGCAGCGACGGGCGTCGCGGAATGTATTCGGGACGCGCTTCGATGCGTTCGAGGATCTGCGCGACGCTCTGGAACACCGGTGCGTGATCCGGATCGCGGTGCGCGGCTCAGCGCCTCGCGCGGCACGTCGTCGAGCGCATACGCGACGAAGCGGCGCAGCGATTCGCTCCAGTTGAAGCTCGCGCTGCTGTCGCCGGGACGACCGCCCGTGAGCGTGCGATTCGAGCCCGTGGTCGAGGCGATGGGATCGGCCGGCTCGGGCTTGGCGCGCGTGGCGCGCACCCAGAACACGACGCCGGCCACCGCCGCCACGACTCCACCGATCAGCACTGCAAGACCCAGATCTCATCCGGCGAGGCTAACCGTTCGCGGGGGCCCGCCGCCAGCCGGGGAATCGATGGAGCGTGCTTGCGGACGCCGTTTGTGCGGTGGTGCGTCACGCGCACGCAGGCAACGGACTGCGGAATCCGGCTACGCGACGACTTCTTCTTTGCGCGTGGCCGCGCGCCGGTTCAAGCGGCATGTCGTACGTCACGCTCGCGCCGTAGGCCTCGGGCGCCTGCGGGTCGTGGCGCAGCTTGTCGAACGTCAGCAGACGCGTGCCGAGCGTGAAGCTCTCCTTGATGTCGTGCGACACCATGAAGATCGTCATGCGGTTCTCGGCCCACAACTTGAGGATGAGCTCGTGCATGTCGGCGGTGACGCCGGGATCGAGCGCGCCGAACGGCTCATCGAGCAGCAGGATCTTCGGCTTGCAGATCACGGCCTGCGCGATCGACATGCGCTGCTGCATGCCGCCCGAGAGCTGCGCCGGATATCGATCGCGCGCATGCGCGAGACCGACCGACTCGAGCATCGCGAGCGCCGCCTCGCGCGCGGCGCGGCGCGCGCTGCCGAACAACTTGCCGATGAGCTTCGAGCGCTGCAGCTCGAGTCCGAGCATCACGTTCTCGAGCACGGTCAGGTGCGGAAACGACGAGTAGCGCTGGAACACGACGCCGCGCGTCGGGATCCGGCTCGGGCCGGATCGGCACGCCGTCGATGAGGATCTGGCCGCGCGTCGGCTGCTCCATGCCGAGCAGCATCTTGAGGAACGTCGTCTTGCCGCAGCCGGAAGCGCCGACAATCGTGACGAACTCGTGATCGGCGATTTCGAGCCGCACGTTCTCGAGCACGACGGTCGTGCCGTACTCCTTCCAGACATTGCGTGACGGAGACGCGTGGCCATCAGCGCTCCGGCTCCGCCCAGCGGAAGGCGCGCGCGCGCAGCAGCCGCAGCAGCGCGTCGGTGGCGACGGCGAGCAGCGTGATCCACACGACGTACGGCAGGATCACGTCCATCGCGAGATACCGCCGCACGAGGAAGATGCGATAGCCCAGACCTTCGGTCGAGGCGATGGCCTCGGCCGCGATCAGGAACAGCCAGGCCGAGCCCATCGACAGGCGCAGCGAGTCGATGAGCCGCGGCCACATCTGCGGCAGCACCACGCGCCAGCACGATCTGCCAGGTGGAGGCGCCGAGCGTCTGCACCTTCACGAGCTGCTCCTTCGGCAGCTCGGCCACGCGCAGCGCGAGATCGCGCGCCACGCAGGGCGCGACGCCGATGACGATCAGCGCGATCTTCGCGGTCTCTTCGAGCCCGAGCACGATGAACAGGATCGGCAGGACCGCGAGCGGCGGAATCATCGCGACGGTGTTGAGCAGCGGCGAGAACAAGGCGCGCATGCGCGGCACCACGCCGATCGCGATCGCGAGCGTCAGCGCCGCCGAACGCGCTGATGAACAGCGCGATGCCGATGCGGCGCAGGCTCGCCCAGGTATCCACCCAGAACAGCATCTGGCCGCTGCGCTTGTCTTCCTCGAACGCGTAGCCGTGAAACGTTTCGGCGATCGTGCCGAGCGAGGGCAGCAGCTTGTCGTTCGGGTTTTCCGCCAGGCGCAGGTGCGAAGCGATCACGTACGCGACGAGCAGCGCGATGAACGGCAGCGCGCCCAGGGCGAGGCGAGCGCCCCGCCCCGGGTGCTGATTGATGAGTCGGCGCACGCGCGTCCCCCTCGACGACGCGGTCTACAGAGCTTGCCGTCGGCCGCCTGCTTCATGTAGGTCGTGTCGAAGCGCATCTTGATGTTGGCCTTGTCGCCGAGCGTCGTGCCGCCCGGGAACGCGATGCCGACCACGTCGACGGTCTTGGCGCCTTCGCCGAGCAACCCATGGTCGAAGGAGAACTTGCGCACCAGGTCCATCTTCTTGACGAGATCGGGGCTCGAGGTCGCGGCCACCGCGGCTGGCCGGCGTCCAGTACATGTAGGTGGTCGCGAGCTGCGCCTTGAAGCCCGCGAGGTCCGTGCCCGAGGCCTTGGCCATCGACTCGAGCGCGGCCGTGGCCTTCGCGTCCTTGCCCTGCATCAGCGCCAGCGTCTCGTACCAGGCGCCGACCAGCGCCTTGCCGAGTTTCGGGATTGGCCTTCAGCACTTCGCTGTTCACGATCATGAGGTCGAGGATCTCGCCCGGCGTCTTGCTGGAGTCGAACACGAGCGTGGTCTTCGGCACCGCCGTGATTTCCGAGAGCAGCGGCTTCCAGGTCACGACCGAGGTGACGCGTGGACGCCGCGAACGCCGCCGACCATGTCCGCATCGGAAGTGTTCACCACCTTGATGTCCTTCTCCGCGAGGCCGACGGTATCGAGCGCCGCGCGCGAGCAGGTAGTGAGACACGGACAGCTCGACCAGGTTGACCGACTGTCCCTTGATGTCCGCGAGCTTCTTGCCCGTGCCCTTGAGCACGATGCCGTCATTGCCGTTGGAGTAGTCGCCGACGATGAGCGCGGTGGAATCCACGCCGCCCGCGGCGGGGATCGTCAGCGTGTCCATGTTGGTCATCACGCAGGCGTCGTACTGGCCCGCCGTGTACTGGTTGATCGACTCGACGTAGTCGTTGATCTGCGTGAGCTCGATCTTGATGCCGTACTTGTCGGCCCACTTCTTGAGGATGCCGCTTTGCCCGGCGTAGTCCCAGGGCATCCAGCCGACGTAGATGCTCCAGGCGACTTTGAAAGATGGTTTTCTCGGCGGCGGCTTCGCGGGTTGCGCAGCCGTGAGAGCCAGGGCGAGGAGTGCGAAGAGAACGACACCGCGCGAAAGCAGGCGCGCCGACGCCAATGAAGATCGGAAATGGGCCATGAGAGGTCTCCCGTGTTGTTCAGTTCATGAGGCATCTCCCGGGCTTTTGTCCCGCCGTGTATCCCCGGCGCATCCATGCGTACCACCGGACTGCGTCTCTCGGACCAGCGTTGATCGCTCAACCGGAACCCTAGGCGCACATTACTGCTGAGCAAATTTGCAAGACGTGTGCCGCACGCGCGTCGTGCAACGCGGCGCGCGCGCACGTCGACGCGACGCGCGCGTTGCACCAAGCGCAGGCAAACAGCAGCGCGAGCGCACGATCGACGTGCAACCGTGCGCGCGCAGATGCCGGCTTTCGAACGTGCAACGCAGGCGCGTCGACGGCTGGTACACGCCTTGCAATTTGGCGCGCGCGGCACGAGGCGAACGAATGACGAACATGTTGTGGGAAGAAGAAATCATCGGCGGCGCGCATTGGTCGGGCGTCCTGCGCCGCGGCACGGTGCTGCGCCTCACGGCGCGTGCCGACGACGCGAATGTCGCCGCGCTGTTCTACAGCCGCGAACAGCCGCTCGAGCGCTACAACATGGCCGACACGCTCAAGGCGCAGCACACCGCGCACCTGACCACCGGCTGCGTGTGTTACTCGGACATGGGCCGCATCCTCTGCTCGATCATCGCCGACACCTGCGGCTGGCACGACCCGCTGTGCGGCCTCACCGATGAGGCGCTCGATCGCCGCGCGCTACGGCGCGACGCGCTTCCAGGAACAGCGCAACGAGCGCTACGTGAGCGGCCGCGAAGCGATGCTGGTCGAGCTCGGCAAATACGGGCTCGGCGAGCGCGACCTGGTCGCCAACGTCAATTTCTTCAGCAAGGTCGTGGTCGACGACGCCGGCGCGATGCGGCTGCAGCCGGGCCACGCCGGGCCGGGCAATGCGTGGAGCTGCGCTTCGAGATGGATACGCATCGTGCTGCTGCACGCCGGCCCGCATCCGCTCGCGACCGGGCCCGACTACGCGCCGCCGCCGATCGGCTCTGAGCGCGCGCCGCGGCGCGCCGCCGGCCGCCGACGATCCCTGCCGCACGCGCTGCCCGGAGAACGCGCGCGGCTTCATCAACACCGAGAGGTACTGTACGCGTGAGCGCCGGACCGACGCCATCGATGCGATCGTTCCGGCCGGCGAGCCGTGGATGGGCACGGTGCCGCCGCGGCCAGATCCTGCGCATCGTGGACCTCGAAGGCAACCAGGCGGTCGACACGCTGTTCTACAACGCGCACGACACCGCCGAGCACTACAGCGCGCAGAACACGATCCGGCGCAGCGCAGCATCTACCTCACCACCGGCACGCGTGCTGCTCACGCAACCGCGGCCGGCCGCTGCTGCGCGATCGAGCGAAGACACCTGCGGCCGGCACGACACGCTGGGCGGCGCCTGCTCGGCCGAGAGCAACACGGTGCGCTACGCGCTCGAGAAGCGCCACATGCACAACTGCCGCGACAGCTTCCTGCTGGCGCTGGCGCGTCAGCTGAGCGGCCGCGGCTCGACCAAGCGCGACCTGCCCACCAACATCAACTTCTTCATGAACGTGCCGGTGACGCCCGCGGGCGGGCTGCGCTTCGCCGACGGCATCTCCGCGGCCGGGCCGCTACGTCGAGCTGCGCGCGCTCGATGGACGTGCTGGTGCTGATCTCGAACTGCCCGCAGCTCAACAATCCCTGCAACGCCTACAACCCGACGCCGGTTCGAGTCATGACCCGGGAGAGCGCGTGAGCGCGCGCATCCCGCCGGCGGGACGACCCGTCTGGAACATTCGTCAACGCCGGGACGACCTGGCGCAGCTCCCAGAAGGGTGGAACTGCGCAATGTTCCAGAAAGTCCTGATCGCCAACCGCGGCGCCATCGCGTGCCGCATCCTCCGCACGCTGCAGTCGATGGGCATCGCGCTCCGTCGCGGTGTACTCCGAGGCCGACGCCAACGCGCCGCACGTGCGCGAGGCCGACGAGGCCTATCTGCTCGGGCCGGCGCCCGCGGCGGAGAGCTACCTGCGGCAGGACCGCATCCTCGAGGTCGCGCGCGCTAGCGGGCGCGCAGGCGATCCATCCCGGCTACGGCTTCCTGTCCGAGAACGCGGACTTCGCCGAGGCCTGCGAAGCGCGCCGGCATCGCCTTCATCGGGCCGACGCCCGCGCAGATGCGCGACTTCGGCCTCAAGCACACGCGCGCGCGAGCTCGCGCAGCGCAGCGGCGTGCCGCTGCTGCCGGGCACCGGACCTGCTGCGCGACGCTGCCCGCGGCGCTCGCGGCGGCCGAGCGCATCGGCTATCCCGGTGATGCTCAAGAGCACCGCCGGCGGCGGCGGCATCGGCATGCGCCGCTGCGACAGCGCCGCGCGAGCTCGAGCGACGCCTTCGCGGCCGTGCAGCGGCTCGCGGCCGAGCAACTTCGGCGAACGCCGGCGTGTTCCTCGAGAAGTTCGTCGCGCGCGCGCGGCACATCGAGGTGCAGATCTTCGGCGATGGACGCGGCACGGTCATCGCGCTCGGCGAGCGCGACTGCTCGGTGCAGCGCCGCAACCAGAAGGTCATCGAGGAAACGCCGGCGCCCGGACCTCGCCGAGGACCGCGCGCCGCGAGCTGCACGACGCGGCGGTGCGGCTCGGCGCGCGCCGTGGGCTACCGCTCCGCCGGCACGGTCGAGTTCGTCTACGACGCGGACACGCGCGCAGTTCTATTTCCTCGAGGTGAACACGCGCCTGCAGGTCGAGCACGGCGTCACCGAGGAGGTCGCCGGCGTCGACCTGGTCGAGTGGATGATCCGCACGGCCGGCGGGCGAGCCGCCCGACCTGCGCGCGCACCGAGCACGCGCCGCGCGGCCATGCGATCCAGGTGCGCGTCTACGCCGAAGATCCGGCGCGCAACTTCCGGCCCGCGAGCGGGCTGCTGACCGCAGGTCGAACTACCCGCGCGACGCTGCGCGTCGACGGCTGGGTCGAGACCGGCACCGAGGTCAGCGCGCTACTACGACCCGATGCTCGCCAAGGTCATCGTGCGCGGCGCGACGCGCGAGCAGGCGCATCGCGAACCTGGCGCGCGCGCTGGCGAGCTCGCGCATCGACGGCATCGAGACCAACCTGCGCCTACCTGCGCGTCGATCCTCGCGACACCCGACGTTCGCCGCCGGCGAGCAGACGACGGCGCTGCTCGCGCAGTCACACGCTGCGCCTGCCGAGCATCGAGGTGCTGGCGCCCGGCACGCAGACCACCGTGCAGGACTGGCCGGGCCGGCAGGGCTGTGGGACGTCGGCGTGCCGCCGTCGGGACCGATGGACGCGCTCGCGTTCCGCCTCGCGAACCGCATGGTCGGCAACGACGACGGCGCGGCCGCGCTCGAGATGACGGTCACCGGCGCGACGCTGCGCTTCGACGCCGACGCGGTGATCGCGCTCGCCGGCGCCGACATGGATGCCGACGCTCGATGGCGTCGCCGTGCCGTTCTGGCAGCCGGTCGCGGTGCAGCGCCGGCAGCGTGCTCGCGCTCGGCGCGATCCGCGGCGCCGGGCAGCGCGCCTATCTCGCCGTGCGCGGCGGCTTCGACGTGCCCGAGTATCTCGGCAGCCGCTCCACGTTCACGCTCGGGCAGTTCGGCGGTCACGGCGGGCGCGCGCTGCGCACCGGCGACGTGCTGCGCCTGCGGCGCACGAGCCGGCGACGCTCGGCACGGCTGCCGCGCCGATCGCCGCGCAGCGAGCGGCCCGACTACGCGCACGCGTGGCGGATCGGCGTCATCGACGGCCCGCACGGCGCGCCGGACTTCTTCACCGCCGACGACATCGCACACGTTCTTCGCGACCGACTGGGAAGTGCACTACAACTCGAGCCGCACCGGCGTGCGGCTGATCGGCCCGAAGCCGCACGTGGGCGCGCACCGACGGCGGCGAGGCGGGGCTGCATCCGTCCAACATCCACGACAACGCCTACGCCATCGGCAGCGTCGACTTCACCGGCGACATGCCGATCATCCTCGGCCCCGACGGCCCGAGCCTCGGCGGCTTCGTCTGCCCGGTCGACCATCGTCGACGCCGAGCTCTGGAAGATCGGCCAGCTGCGGCCCGGCGACACGCGTGCGCTTCGCGCGCGTCGCGACGCAGGCCGCGCGGCTGCGCGCGCCGAGCAATCCCGTCGATCGCTGCTCGACGCGTGCCGCGCCATCGCGCGCAACGCACGCGCGACGATCTGCGTGCGGCGCGCGGGCGAGAGCAATCTGCTGGTCGAGTTCGGCGCGCCGGTGCTCGACCTGGTGCTGCGCTTCCAGGTGCAGGCGCTGCTCGAGCAGCTCAACGCGCGCCGCGCCGCGGCAGTCATCGATCTCACGCCGGGCATCCGCTCGCTGCAGATTCACTTCGATCCGCGCGCGGCTCGCCGCAGAGCGCGGTGCTCGACTGGCTGCTGGCCGCGATCGAAAAGCTGCCGAGCGTCGACGACATGCGCCTGCCGAGCCGCATCGTGCACCTGCCGCTGTCGTGGGACGATCCGGCCACGCAGCTCGCGATCGAGCGCTACCAGCAGTCGGTGCGCGCCGACGCGCCCTGGTGTCCCGACAACATCGAGTTCATCCGGCGCATCAACGGGCTCGACGTCGCGCGAGGACGTGCGCGACATCGTGTTCGGCGCGAGCTACCTGGTGATGGGCCTCGGCGACGTCTACCTCGGCGCGCCGGTCGCGACGCCGCTCGATCCGCGCCACCGGCTGGTCACGACCAAGTACAACCCGGCGCGCACCTGGACGCCGGAGAACGCCGTCGGCATCGGCGGCGCCTATCTGTGCGTCTACGGCATGGAAGGGCCCGGCGGCTACCAGTTCGTCGGCCGCACCGT
Organism: uncultured Actinomycetes bacterium; assembly: GCA_963747715.1. Classification (GTDB taxonomy): domain Bacteria; phylum Actinomycetota; class Thermoleophilia; order Gaiellales; family Gaiellaceae; genus CAVVGB01. The sequence goes on along the minus strand of CAVVGB010000007.1, from coordinate 218,224 downwards.
GCAGATGTGGAACCGCTACCGGCAGACCGCGCGACTTCCGCGACGGCAGGCAGTGGCTGCTGCGGTTCTTCGACCAGATCCGCTTCTACCCGGTGAGCGCGGACGAGCTGCTCGAGCATGCGCGACGGATTTCCCGTACGGCCGCCATCCGCTGCGCATCGAGGAATCGCATCTCGACCTGCGGCGAGTACCTCGCGCTTCCTCGAGCGAGGAACGCGATTCCATCGACGCGTTCCGCCGCCGCCAGCGCGACGCGTTCGACGCGAGCGCGAGCGCTGGCGCATCGCGGGCGTCGCCGAGACGCCCGTCGTCGAAGCGCGCGCCGAAGCCGATCGCCGCCCGCGCTGCCCGACGACTGCATCGCCGTCACGTCGCCGGTGTCCGGCAGCGTGTGGCAGATCAAGGTCGCCGCCGGCCAGGCAGGTCGCAGAAGGGAGACACGCTCGTGGTCATGGAGGCGATGAAGATGGAAATCGCGGTGCTCGCCGAAGCGGCCGGCACGGTGGTGTCGATTCACCAGAAGGCCGGCGCCGGCGCGAGCGCCGGCGACACGCTGCTGCGCTGCGTCCGGACCGGTGCACGCATGAACACACCGCTCTCGACCTATCCATCGGCACCCTCGCGCGCGCGTATCGCAGCGGGCGACGCTCACGCCGCTCGCGCTGGTCGAGTCGCTCATCGAGCGGCGGCGCGAATTCCGCTCGCACAACATCTGGATCCGCGAGGTCGACGACGAGTGCGCTGCGCGCGCGGGCGCGCGCAGCTTGCGGCGATCGCGACCCGGATCGCTGCCGCTGTACGGCATTCCGTTCGCCATCAAGGACAACATCGATCTCGCGGGCGTGCCGACCACCGCCGGCGTGCCCGGCCTTCGCCTATCTACCCGGCGCATCCGCGCCGGTGGTGCAGGCGCTGATCGACGCGGGCGCCATCGCGCTCGGCAAGACCAACCTCGATCAGTTCGCCACCGGCCTCGTCGGCACGCGCTCGCCGTATGGCATCTGCAGGAACGCGTTCGATCCCGCGTACGTCAGCGGCGGCTCCTCGAGCGGCTCGGCCGTCGCGGTGGCGCTCGGCCTCGCGAGCTTCTCGCTCGGCACCGACACCGCGGGCTCCGGCCGCGTGCCCGCGGCGTTCAACAATCTCGTCGGCTACAAGCCGACGCTCGGATTGCTCGAGCATGCGCGGCGTGGTGCCCGCGTGCCGCTCGCTCGACGTGATGTCGATCTTCGCGCTCACCGCCGAAGACGCCGCGCGCGTGCGCGCGCGTCGCCGCGAAGTTCGACGCCGCCGACGCGTTCGCGCGCGACGCGCGCTCCGCCGGCGCGGCCCGGCTGGGCGCGCGGCGCGACGTTCCGTTTCGCCGTGCCGCGCGCCGCGCAGCTCGAGTTCTTCGGCAACGCCGCGTACGCGCGGTTGTTCGACGCGAGCGTCGAGCGGCTGCGCGCGCTCGGCGGCGAAGCCGCTCGAAGTCGACATCCAGCCGCTGCTCGATGCCGCGCGACTGCTCTACGAAGGTCCGTGGGTCGCGGAGCGATATCTCGCGACCGCAGTCGCTGCTGGAGTCGAAGCCCGAGGCGATGCTCGAGGTCACGCGCCGCATCATCCAGGGCGGCGCCAGCGCCGACGGCGCGCGACGCGTTTCGCGCGCAGTACCGGCTGAAGGAACTGATCCGCCAGGCGCAGCCGATCTGGGACAAGGCCGACGTGCTGCTGCTGCCGACCGCCGGCACGCACTACCGCATCGACGACGAGCAGGCCGAGCCGATCCGGCTCAACAGCACGCTCGGCCGCTACACGAACTTCGTGAACCTCATGGATCTCACCGCCGTCGCGGTGCCCGCGGGCTTCACGTCCGCGGGACTGCCGTTCGGCGTCTCGCTGATCGCGCCGGCCTGGAACGACGTCGAACTGCTGGCGCTCGGCGCGCGCGTGCAGCGCGCCGGCGTGACAACGATGGGCGCGACGAACCTGCCGCTGCCGGCGGCGGAACCGATCGCCGACACGGACACGAACACCATCGACGTCATGGTGTGCGGCGCGCACATGTCCGGCCTGCCGCTCAACAAACAACTGCTCGAACGCGGCGCATGGCGCGTCGCGATCACGCGCACCGCGCCGATCTACCGCTTCTATGCGCTTGCCGGGCGGACCGCCGTTCCGTCCGGGCCTCGTGCAGGTGAAGGAGAACGGCGTCGCGATCGATGTCGAAGTGTGGCGCGTACCCACGGAATCCTTCGGCTCGTTCGTCTCAGGGATACCCGCACCGCTCGGCATCGGCAAGGTGAAACTCGAGGACGGCAGCGCGGTCTGCGGCTTTCTGTGCGAGCCGATCGGCGTCGAAGGCGCCGCGGACATCAGCGCGCTCGGAGGATGGCGGCAGTACCTCGCTTCATCGCGCTGAGCCGGATACGATCGGGCGTACACACCCGAAACTCTGAGGACGTCGCATGGCCGCTTTGAAACTGCGCATCAACGGCAAGGAAATCACCACCGACGTCGATCCGAACACGCCGCTGCTCTGGGTGCTGCGCGATTCGCTCGGCCTCACGGGCACGAAATTCGGCTGCGGCATGGCGCTGTGCGGCGCCTGCACCGTGCATGCGGATGGCAATCCGATCCGCGCCTGCTCCACGCCGGTGAGCACGGTCGTCGGCCAGGCGATCACGACCATCGAAGGACTCGCGCCTTCCGAAACGAAACTGCATCCGCTGCAGGAAGCCTGGATCGAACACGACGTGCCGCAATGCGGTTACTGCCAGGCCGGTCAGCTCATGTCGGCGGCGGCGCTGCTCGCGAAGACGCCGCAGCCGAGCGATGGCGACATCGACGCGGCGATGGCGGGCAACATCTGCCGCTGCGGAACGTACCAGCGCATCCGCGCGGCGGTGCACAGCGCGGCTGACAAGCTTGCGAAAGGGAAGTCGGCATGAACGCGCGCACCCGGGATCCGGTCACCGCGGACGAATACCTGCGCGAGATCATTCGCGAGATGGAAGGCGAGAGCGCGGCGCCCGCCGCGCGCGCTGACGTTCGACCGCCGCGGCTTCCTCAAGCTCACGGGCCTCGCGGGCGGCGGCCTGGTGCTCGCGTTCTGCACCGGCACGCCGGCCGAAGGCGCGGCGGCGCGAGCGCGAAGGATTTCGTGCCGAACGCGTTCATCAAGATCGGCCGCGACGGCAAGATACTCATCTACAACAAGGGCCCCGAGATCGGCCAGGGCATCAAGACCGCGTTCCCGCTGATCATCGCCGAAGAGCTCGATGCGAAATGGTCCGATGTCGTCGTCGAACAGGCGGCGGTGAATCCGGCGGTCTTCGGCAACCAGAGCGCGGGCGGCTCGCGTTCGATTCCCTCGAGCTGGGATCAGTTGCGCAAGGCCGGCGCCGTGGCGCGCTCGATGCTGGTGTCCGCGGCCGCGGCGACCTGGAACGTGCCGGCCGCCGAATGCACGACGCGCGACAGCGCCGTGCTGCATGGCAAGCGCAAGCTCGGCTACGGCGCGCTCGCCGCGAAGGCCGCGACGCTGCCGGTTCCCGATGCCGCGACCGTGAAGCTCAAGGAACGTGGCGAATACCGGTTGTTAGGCAAGTGGTACACCGGCGTCGACAATCACAAGGTGGTCACCGGCAAGCCGCTGTTCGGCATCGACCAGACGCTGCCGGGCATGAAGTTCGCGGTGTATGAAAAGTGTCCCGCCGTGGGCGGCAAGGTGCGCTCGGCGAATCTCGATGAGGTCAAGAAGCTGCCGGGCGTGCGCGACGCGTTCGTGATCGAAGGCAACGGCAAGACGACGGAAGTCATGCCGGGCGTCGCCATCATCGCGGACACGACGTGGGCCGCCTTCGAGGCGCGCAAGCAAGTTGCGCGTCGAGTGGGACGAGTCCGACGGCCTCGAAGGACAGCTGGAGCGCGCTCGTCAAACGCGCGGCGGAGCTCGGCAAGCAACAGCGTGGCGAAACGGTCACCGTCACGCATGGCAACACCGCCGAAGCGCTGCAACCCATCGTGAAGAACGTCGAGGCGTTCTACTCGTATCCGTTCGTGTCGCACGCGCCGCTCGAGCCGCAGAACTGCACCGCGTGGAGCCACGACGGCATCGTCGAGTTCTGGGCGCCGACGCAGACGGCGGATCGCGCGCTTGACGACGGTCGCCGGCGCGCTCGGCGTGCCGGTGGAGAAGATCAAGATCAACCAGACGCGCGTGGGCGGCGGATTCGGGCGCCGGCTCATGAACGACTACGTCTGCGAGGCCGGCGCGATCGCGCAGCGCTACGCGGGACCGGTCAAGCTCGTGTGGACGCGCGAGCAGGACATGACGCACGACTTCTTCCGCCCGGGTGGATTCCACTCGCTCGTGGGCGGAATCGATGCAGCGGGCAAAGCTCATCGCCTGGCGCAACCACTTCATCACGTTCACCACCGACGGCACCAACCCGGTGAGCGGCGGCAACATGCCCGCGCAGGAATTCCCCGCGCTCAATGTTCCCAACTACCAGCTCACGCAGACCATGCTGCCGCTGAAGACGCCGTGCGGACCGTGGCGCGCGCCGCGTTCCTGTTCGGTCGCGTGGGTCATCCAGAGTTTCCTGCACGAACTGTCGGCCGCCGGGCGGCCGCGACCATCGCGATTTCCTGCTCGAAGTGATGGGTGAGCCGCGCCTGCTCGAAGGCGGGCTCAACACCGGCCGCGCGGCCGACGTCATCAAGCTCGCCTGCGAAAAGGCCGGCTGGGGACGCAAACTGCCGGAAGGTCACGGCATGGGACTCGCGTTCCATTTCAGTCATGCGGGCCACTTCGCCGAAGTCGCCGAGGTCAGCGTCGACGCGAACCGGAAGCTGCGCGTGCATCGCATGGTGGTCGCGGGCGACATCGGACCGATCGTGAACATGAGCGGCGCCAACAACCAGTGCGAGGGCGGCGTCACCGACGGCTTCAGCACGATGATGGGCCTCGAGATCACGATGGAGAACGGCCGCATCGAGCAGTCGAACTTCCACCAGTACCCGATCCTGCGCATCGCGAACCAGCCGAAGGTCGAAGTGCACTTCATCCAGAGCGACAACCCGCCGACCGGCGTCGGCGAGCCGGCGCTGCCGCCGGTCGCGCCCGCGATCTGCAACGCGATCTACGCGGCGATCGGACACCGCGTGCGCACGCTGCCGCTGACGAAGGAAGGATTCTCGGTCTGAGCGTTTCGCGCCGCGATGTCCTCAAGGCCGGCGGCGCGGGCCTGATAGCCACGGCGGCGCTGCCTGATATCGCCAGCGCCGCGGACCGCGTGCGTCCCTGGTTCGAACACACGTTGCGCTGGGGCCAGACCAATCTCACCGAGATCGACCCGCAGCGCATCGACATCGATTTCTGGCGCGCGCACTGGAAGCGCACGCGCGTGCAGGGAGTCGTGCTCAACGCGGGCGGCATCGTGGCTTACTACCCGACGAAGGTGCCGTTTCATCGCCGCGCGCGCGAGCTCGGCGATCGCGACTTGCTCGGCGAGCTCACGCGCGCCGCGCGCGAGGATGGCCTCGCGGTATTCGCGCGCATGGACTCGAACCGCGCGCACGAAGAGTTTTATCGCGCTCATCCGGACTGGTTCGCGCACGATGCGGGCGGCAAGCCGTACGTGGTCACGGGTCTGTACGTCGCGTGCGTCAACGGGCCTTACTACCGCGAGTACCTGCCCGCGATCCTGCGCGAGATCGTGAGCGGCTATCGGCCCGACGGCGTCACGGACAACAACTGGAACGGCCCGCAACGGCACCAGCCCTGCTTCTGCGCAAACTGTGAGAAATCGTTCCGCGCGCGCACCGGCGCGGCGCTGCCGCGCGCGGTGAACTGGGATGATCCGCTTTATCGCGAATGGATCCTGTGGAACTACGCGCGGCGGCTCGAGATCTGGGACGAGTTCAATCGCGTGACCCGCGCGGCCGGCGGTCCGGACTGCCTCTGGGTGGGCATGATGTCGGGTAGCTTGAACTACCAGTCGCGCGTGTTTCGCGACGACCGCGAAGTGTTCCGGCGCACCGCGATCATCATGCTCGACCACCAGCGGCGCTTCGACAACGAGGGTTTTGCGCACAACGCGGAAACGGGACTGCGGCTGCACAGCGCCGCGGGCTGGGACAAACTCATTCCCGAAAGCATGGCGATGTACCACCTGGGCGAACACAATTTCCGGCTCGCCACCAAGCCCAGCGCGGAAGTGCGGCTCTGGGCGGTGTCCGGATTCGCGGGCGGCGTACAACCCTGGTGGCATCACCTGGGCGCCGTGCAGGAAGACCGCCGCATGTTCGCGACCGCCGAGCCGCTGTGGCGCTGGCACGAGAAAAACGAGCGCTATCTCGTCCGTCCGCAGGGCGGTGGCCAACGTCGGGCTGCTGTGGTCGCAACGGAACATGGATTTCTTCGGCCGCGACGACGCCGGCGCTCTCGTCGACGATCCGTGGAACGGCTGCGCGCAGGCGCTGGTGCGCGCGCGCATACCCGCCGTGCCCGTGCACGTGGACGACATCGAGCGCGTGACGAAGGAGCTCGGCCTCAAACTACTCGTGCTTCCGAACCTCGCGGCGCTGTCGGATGCCCAGGTTGCCGGCATCCGCCGCTTCGTCGCGGCCGGCGGCAGCCTGCTGGCCACCGGCATGAGCTCGCTGTGCGACGAGGCCGGCCGCGTGCGCAAGGATCTCGCGCTCGGCGATCTGCTCGGCGCCAGCGTGCCCGCCGGACATGCATGGCGCGATCCGGCGCGTCGCGCCGCGCAGGCCAGGGAATGGGCGCAGACGTATCTGCGATTGCCGCGCGCGGCCGGCGGGCGTCACGACGTGTTGCGCGGCTTCGCGGATACCGACCTGCTGGCATTCGGTGGCGCGCTGGAGCCGTTGAACCTGACGCGGCCGGAGGAGCCCGCGCTCACCTTCGTTCCCGCGCTGCCGGTCTCGCCGCCCGAAGACGTGTGGATGCGGACTCCCGAAACGCGCATCCCCGGCCTCATCTGCTCGCAGCTGCCGGACGGCGCGCGCGTTGCCTATCTACCTGCCGATCTCGACCGGCGTTTCGCGCGTGACCAGCTTCCCGACCATGGCGATCTGCTGGCCGCACTGACGCGCTGGTGCCTGCGTGGCGACCTGCCGCTCGAAGTGTCGGCGCCCGGCCTCATCGATTGCCGGCTGTTCCGCACCCGCGACGGACTGATCGTGCTGCACCTCGTGAACCTCAACAATCCGAATGCGTGGCGCACGCCCGTGCAGGAGCTCGTGCCCACGGCAGAGGTGCGCGTGCGCGTGAACTTGTCGCATCTGCGAAAGGCGCCGCATGCGCGCTCGCTGGTGAGCGAGCAGCCGCTGAAGTCAGCGCTGGAGCGATGGCTGGCACGAAGTGGAGATTCCGCGAATCGCGGATCACGAGGTGCTGGTCTTCGAGGCGACTTGACCCTCGGACGTGGTCCGTCAGTCGTGGGCCGGCATCTCGACCCGCGTGGTGCCCGGCGGGCAGTAGCCTTGGGTGTACTGCACGGAGCCCGCAGCATCGCGGCACTTCAGGATCTGGTTCCTCGACGTCTCACCCGACTCGGACTCGCTCGTGCTGACGGCCATCGCTGGCTGAATGGCGGGCAGCTCCGCTTCCTCGACCGGGTACGTTTCTTCCGGCGCGACTGCTTCTGGTTCCCGCATTTGCGCGAGACGCTCGGCCTCGAGACGTTCCGCTTCGCGTCGTTGCCCTTCGAGGCGCCTCGCTTCGCGGCGCTCCGCATCGCGGCGCTCGCGCTCGACTTCGAATTGCCGCTGCTGCGCCGCGGTCTGCTCGAAATCCGGCTGCGTTGCCCGAGGGAAATACGAACCGAAACCGCCGCCGCTCGAAATCATGCCCTGCACGACTGCGATCGTGATCCACGTGCCGACCGAACCCATGACCGATGCCGAAAGGTTCGACTTCGACGCCGAATTCCTGCGCGCCCGCTTCGCTGCGTAGATAGAAGTACAGCTTGAAGGAGGACGCGAGCGTCCAAAGCGGCAGCAAGGGGCCGCCGGCGTCCGAGCCGCCGAAGGGCCCGAGCTGGATCGCCAGACCGGTGAAGCCGCGGCTCTCCGAGGTGATCCGGTAGAGCGCGTCCTGGTAGAGGGCCTCGAACGGAAGCGCCCACGACGTCCACTCGGCGATCGTCTCGAGCGTGTCCGAGTTGAGCGCCTCGCCGATCTGGCCGAGCAGGCCCGCGACCAGCCCCGCCCCGAAGATCATGAAGATCGCGATCCCGTTCGCAGTCGCGGACAGGAAGACCGACCCGAGGACGCCGAGCGCGGCGATCACGAGAACGGCCGACGGCGAGCTGCACGCCGGAGCGCAGGAACTGGTCCGGCCACCAATCGCCGGCCGCGCGCGTGATGAGCGCGCAGGCGGCATAGACGGCGAGGACGTACGGCACGCAGACGGCCGCGGCGCCCAGGAAGCGGCCGACGAGCAGCGCGCTGCGCCCGACGGGGCGGACGACGAGCGGCTGCAGGAGACCGCGCTCGGCGTCTCCCCGCACGACGCCGAGCGTCAGGAACGCGGCCAGCACGGCCCCGAGGAAGAGCGTCCCGAACATCGAGAGGCCGAAGAGCGTTCCGCCGGTGAGCTCCTGCTCGTCGAGCGGAAGACCGTCTCGGCCTCGGCCTCGGCCACTTCCTCGAACACGTTGTCCGCGCCGAGCCAGTAGAGGCCGATGTACGCAGCGGTCAGCAGGAGGACGACGTGGAAGATGCGACGGCGGAGCGCCTCCTGCAAGGCCGTAGCCGGCGATGATCGGGATCGCCCTCACGCCTTGTCGCCTCCCACGGCCTCCAGGTACTCCTCCTCGAGCGTCGTGGCCAGCACCCGCACGCCGTAGATGCGGCGGCCCTCTCCGACAGCCGCCGCGACGAGGCCGGGAACCTCGTCACGCCCCGCTTCGGCGAACAAGCGGACGCCCTCGTCGGTCTCGATCTCGACGCCGCGCGGCCGCGAGAGATCCTCCGGCCGGCCGGCGGCGACCACCTGGCCGCGCGACAGGATCACCACGCGGTCGCAGACGAGCTCGACCTCGCTGAGCAGATGCGAGTTGAGGAGGACGCCGATCTTGCGCGCACGCAGCTCCTCGAGCAGCGCGCGCACCGTCCTCCGTCCCGGCCGGGTCGAGCGCGCTCGTCGGCTCGTCGAGCAGCAGGACCGGCGGCGAGCCGACCAGCGCCTGCGCGATCCCCAGCCGCTGCTGCATCCCCTTCGACATCGCGTCGACCCGCACGCGGCGGGCGTCGGCGAGCCCGACCAGCTCGAGCAGCTCGTGGCGTTCATGCTCTCCGCCCGGCGAGGCGACGAGACGCTGGTGGAGGCGGAGCACCTCGTCCGCCGAGTACCAGCCGGGGAAGCGGAAGAGCTCGGCGAGGTAGCCCAGCGCCGCGCGCGCCGCGGCCGAGCCCGCGGGAGCGCCGCAGATCTCCGCCCGGCCGCGCGACGGACGGATCAGGCCGCAGGCGATCTTGACGAGCGTCGACTTCCCGGCGCCGTTCGGGCCGAGGAGGCCGACGAGCTCGCCGCGCTCGACCTCGAGGCTGACCCCGGCGAGCGCCTCGACGCGGCCGTAGCGCTTGGCGACGTCCTCTGCGCGCAGGGCCGGGCGGCATCGCGCGAGTGTACGAGCGGGGCTTGATGACCGAGCAGTTCATCGGCCTTGGGCCCGGGCAGTGGCGAGGGTCGGCCGCAAAGTTTCGCGCTCTTCGGGACTCCTTAGAAAGAGGGGAGCCCGATGACCCTCGGCTGGCTGCGGCCACATCACCGAGGAGAGAGGCGGGCTCCCCGTTTTGTCCTTACCAGGAACGCCTGGACTCACACCCGCTACAGCGGCGAAAGACGCGTTTCCTTGGTAACACCTGACCCCAGTTCCTTTGTATAAGACGGACCGTGACCGTCAACCGGGCGGTGCCCAACATCAAGTCCGATCGTCCCGCTGAGACCCGCGACTTCTTCCTTGACCTACTCGGCTTCGAAGTCGCCATGGACATCGGCTGGGTCGTGACTGTGGCGTCGCCGACGAACCGCTCGGTGCAGGTGACCATCATCGGGAACGACGACATGGCGGCGCCTGGCATCTCGGTCGAGGTGCCTGACGTCGATGCCGTCCACGCTAGGGCCGTGGAGCGGGGCTTGGAGATCACCTATTCGCTCCGCGATGAGGAGTGGGGGGTTCGGCGCTTCATGCTTCGCGAGCCGAGCGGCACGCTCGTCAACGTCGTTTCGCACCGCTCGGGTTGAGCGCAAGCACCTTGACACCCGCGCGGCCCGCCTGCCAAGCAAGCTGGGGACGAAGAACCCGAGCGGCGAAAGATGACGCCGAGCGCCTTCATTTCGTTGGAGAAGGCGAACTGGCTAACGGTTATGCTCGCTTTGGGATGCGGGACTCGCTTCGGGATGTAATGTCGCGCGATCTCCTGACAGTCGCTCCCGAGGACACGCTCGGCGAAGCGGCAGAGATGATGGTCGGCAGAGGCGTGGGCGCCGCGCTCGTGATGGACGCCGGCCGACTCGTAGGGATCCTGACCGAGCGCGATCTCCTGGCGGCGGTGGCGGGCAGGGTGCAGACGAACGAGGCGCGAGTCAATGAATTCATGACCGAAAGCCCGGTCACGGTTCCCGAGGCGACGTCGATCCCAAGAGCTGCGAGCATCATGGTGACGCACGGTTTTCGACACCTGCCGATCGTCGACGGTGAACGGACCATCGGGATCGTCAGCCTCCGCGACGTCGTCCGCACAGTCGTCCGCGTATACCCGGAGTACGAGGACGACCGGGATTAGCGGAGAGCCGGTTCGGGCCGGCGGCTCGGCTCCGCGTTCATCGCGGTTCAGGCAGGAGGACAAGGCCGCCAAAGCCGCGAGGCTGCCGGCTCATCTATCTGCGGTGCGCGTCTCTTCCTGACCCTTCTCGGTCTTCTGCTTCGGCCCGTCGGCCTGGTCCTCAGTGCCTTCCTCGGCTACGCGCCAATGAGCCTCATCCGTCCGTTCGCGGTCGCGCTCTTTCCGGTCGCTCTCTTGCCGCTCGTCAGTCATGGTGATGAGGTTAGCGGCGTGGCTGAGTGTATTTCGGCGCTGAGGCGGGCTTAGGCGATCAAATCGCGGCCGCGCGAAGAAGAACCCGTTTCTTCCTCGGGATGACGCGTTCGACGTCGCTGACGGGAACGATCTCCACCCGTGTACGGAAGAGGCCTGTCCGCACCGCGAGCGCCTGGGGCTCCTTGGCCGGGGAGAGGCGGACCTCCTCGACGACGCCCATGCGACCATTGTCTGAGTCGACGCGGAAGCCCTCGCACGTGCGGAGCCAGTACGCCGATACGTCCTCGTCGGCGCGGACCGCTCCCTCTCCGCCCCTCGCAAGAGCGTCGATCGCCCGCTCGAATGCGCTCACGACTTCAGTCTGGGTTCGTCCTGGTCGGTCATTCCAGACCTCGAGGTGCGACTGCTCGGTCGCCGCATGGAGTGACGTGACCGCTTGCCGGAGGTCCCCGACCGGCCCCCCGTTCCAGCCTGCGAGGAGGGCGCCGAGCATCGACCACCGCCGAGCGTCGGAGCTCTCGGGAGCCACTGCGCGCCCATCTTCGTCCTGGGCGACCGTACCCTGGCACCATCCAATGGTTATGCGCTCGCGCGCCTCGACCATCATGCGCGAGGGCATTTCCCCGTCCTCAAGCTCGTGCAGCACTCACTCGCTCCGTGGCTGTGACCCTGGGGGAGGATCGGAGGACGACTCGCCGGTCCGCAGAGAGACACCTTTGACCTCGGCCGACGAGATGATGAGCAGCCACTCCTTCAAGCGTCCGGCGTACACCGCGAGCTCGCTCGGACGATCCCACCTGGTGCTCGGCGCGTAGCGCAACTCCTGAACGACCCCGACATACCCATCGGAAGACTCGACCCGAAAGCCCGCACAGTGGGCGAGTTCGCTAGGTGAGGCGACGTCGTGCTCCGGAGAGATCGAGCCTGCGATCTGGCTGCTGCTCAATGTCCGACTCCCCTTTCGATTAGAGGTCAGGGGGCGGCGCCGGAACAGGATCGCCACAGAGGTCCTCTTCGCGAGCCGTTCTCCTTTAGGCCAGCCACGGTAGCATATGAGGAACACTTGAGCAAATACTGCTGAAAGACTGGGTATATGCTCCGCCCAGACAGCCCACGGCTCTAGGAAGATCTTCCGCAATGTCTCAGGAATCACGTCCGATTTACGGCATCGGCGCGGTCGCGCGCATGCTCGGCATCACGCCGAGCACCCTCCGCACGTGGGAGGACCGATATGGCCTCGTCTCGCCGCAGCGAAATGGATCGGGCCGGAGGCTGTACTCGCACGACGACATCGAGCGGCTTCGCTTCGTGAAGACGAAGGTCGACGAGGGCATCCAACCCGCGGATGCACACCGGCTGCTTGCCGACCGGACGGACATCAGCCGCGTGCCCGTACAGAGGCCCGCGCAGGGTGGCCCGCGTCCGCTCATCCTGATCGCCGAGCGCGACCCGTATGCGACCGAGTTCATGGAGTACTTCCTTCGCCGCGAGGGGTACGAGGTCGCCGTCGCAACGGACGCGGCCGAGACGGAAACCAAGTTCGTGGGACTCTCGCCCCAGCTCGTGATCGTCGAGCTGCTCCTTTCAGGCGGTGAGGGAGCAGCTCTCTGCCGCCGCCTGAAGGAGCGAAGCGCCGTGCCCGTGCTCGTCGTCTCTAGCCTCGACGGCCGAGACGCCGCCTTGGCCGCAGGCGCAACCGCGTTCTTGCCGAAACCGCTCGACCCACTCGTGCTTGCAACGGTCGTCAAAGACATGATTGCGCTGAGCCCCCTCGTCGAGTCCCAGCCTGGGGCGGAGCGGTGACCAATCGTCTCCCGAGCGGCGATTCCAAGCTCGACAGCGTGCTTGGCGGCGGATTACCCGCGAACTCGATCACCGTCGTCGCAGGCGCGCCAGGGAGCGGAAAGACGATCCTGGCTCACCAGTACGTCTTCGAGAACGCGACCAAAGAGAGCCCTGCGCTCTATCTCACGACCGTCTCTGAACCTTTCGACAAGGTCATCCGTTACGGCCAAACGCTTACCTTCTTCGACACGCGCCTCGTTGGCCGAACGGTCTTCTACGAAGACCTCGGCAGCACCCTGGCGTCGCGCGGCTTGACCGCCGCCCTCGACCGAATCGACGCCCTCACCAAGGAGCGGCGCCCGGGAATGATTGTGATCGATAGCTTCACGGCTTTTCGCGACTTCGCGGCTGACGACGCCGAGTTCCGGCGGTTCCTACACGCGCTCGCCGGGAGGCTCTCCGCGTTCCCCGCCACATCGTTTTGGATCGGGGAATACGACGGCGAAGACCTCCTCGGCAGACCGGAGTTCACGGTTGCCGACGCGATTCTGCATCTGTCCGCCAGGCGGATGTCTGAGCGCGAACTCCGCGAGTTCGAAGTTCGAAAGCTACGCGGCTCGGACTTCCTCATGGGGAGACACGCTTACAGGCTTTCGAACGCCGGCGTCGATGTTTTCCCTCGCCTCGCCGATCCTGCGCAGGAGGGACCCTACGACTCGGACGGCAGCGAGCGAATCTCTTCGGGCATCCAGGCGCTCGACAAGATGTTGGCCAACGGATACTGGCCCGGCGCAAGCACGTTGATCGCCGGTCCCTCAGGGTGCGGAAAGACGCTCCTCGGTCTGCACTTCATCTTCGGCGGCGCTCGGCTGGGCGAGCCCGGCCTCATTGCCACTCTGCAGGAAAACCCGCCCCAGCTCGAACGCGTCGTCAGGAGCTTCGGCTGGTCCCTCGAAGAAGACGCCGTCGACGTGATGTACCGGTCGCCCGTCGACATCTACATCGACCAGTGGTTTCACGAGCTGCTCGAGCGGGTCGAGCGCGGCGGCATCCGCCGGGTCCTGATCGACAGCCTCGACGACCTGGGCTTCACCACTCAGGACGAAGTGCGCTTCCGGGAGTACATGTACTCACTCGTCCAGCGCTGCGCGCGGAATCACGTCAGCCTGATGATGACCCTCGAGGTACCGGATCTCTCGCGCATCACACACCTGTCCGACTTCAACATCTCGCACCTTGCAGACAATGTCGTCCTCCTCCAGTACGTGTGGTCGGGATCGAAGGTGAAACGCGCGCTGACCGTCTTGAAAGCTCGCGCAAGCCCGCTCGAGCCCACGGTCCGCGAATTCAAGATCCTCCCTGAGGGCGTCGTCCTCGGCGACGAGCTCGAGTTCGCCCCGGACCGCTGATCCGAAGACGAGCTCGGTCGCAAGCTGTCGTACCCCGAAAAGTCCTGACGGCGTCCGTCGGGAAACCGCTACCCTGAGGGGTGAGCTCGATCTTCGGGCTCTGCCGCAGCGGGAAGTCCGCGAGACGCCTCAGAGTTGGTCGTCCCCAACCTTCTCCTCGCTGAGATGTCACCAGCGATCGAAGCGAGGAGTGACCCGCGATGGGGAAGCATCCGGAATCGGAGCTGCACCGTCAGGCGAGCCAGATTTTGCTGGAGGCCCGCGATCTCGTCTTGAGGGGCTGGAGCCGCGGAGCCGCCGCCCGGGACGGGGAAGGCCAGCCGGTCGGTCCGTCGCATCCTTCTGCCCGCAGCTGGTCCCTCACGGGTGCGGTCGCGGCGGCCTCCGCCAAAGTGAGCGACGGTTGCGAGGGCGAGATGGAGGCGAAAGCGCCGGCAATGGCAGGAGCGGCCCTCGCGACCGCGATCGAAAGCGCAGCTGAAAACGAGGGGCTGCAGAGTCTCACTCGCGCGATTCGCGAACTGGCGCGCGCGGAAGGGCAGCAGCCACAGGCTTCGTCGGTCGAGCCGAATGGTCGGGGAGCCATGCGAGAAAATCGCAGTGCTCGGCCTGCCAACAAGGCTGTTCGCTGCGGTGTCTGCACAAGCGAGCTCGACCAGGAGGGATTACGGCTGATTTCGGCAGGAAAGATGGTCGGCGCTTTCTGCTCGCCGCCTTGCCTCGCCGCGGCCGAGGCGCTGGCGGGGCTTCAGCGTTGGGCAGACGAACTTGACGCCCACGGCAGAAGGGACGAAGCCGAAGCAAGAGAGGCCCTTGGTGACGATCTCCTTCTCCTCTGGCGACATGGCGGCGGGCCGGACCCCAAAGTCGTAGCCCAGGCCGTGGCGCTTGCAAGGGGCCGTGACGGGCTGCGCTGAGCGGAAGCGTTCTAAGTCCGCTGAGATCCCCAATCGAGGCCGACGCCCGGACTCGAACCCGGGAATCCTCGCTTTGTCAGATCGTCAAGGACGGCACGGCGAAAGCTTTCAGGGGTGGAAAGAGGGCTAGTTCATGCGCGCCACGTCGTCGGCGTGCTCGACGGCGCGCGCGACCTCGACCCGTGAGGAGACGTCGAGCTTGCGGAAGATGTTTCGCAGGTGCGTCTCCACGGTCTTAGGACTGAGAAAGAGGATTTGGGCAATCTCGGGGTTGGTCCTGCGATCGACGACAAGCCGGGCGATTTGCTCTTCGCGTCCCGTCAGCGCTGCGATACCCGTTGCGTCCGCTTGGCCGGCCTGCGTGCGCCGATGGATGCGGCAGCCAAGCACTCGCAGCTCATGGTCGGCGCCGTCACGGTAACGGCGCGCACCGCAGGTGTGGAAGATGCCGGCCGCCTTTTCGAACTCCGCGATTGCCCTGTCGCGCTCTCCTGCCTGCGCGAGCGCTCGCCCGGCGACCATGCGCGCGAGGGCCCCTTCGACCGGCGCGCCGGCCTGGTCTGCGGCCTCCGCCGAGGCGAGGGCGCGATCAGCTGCGGAAGCGGCGTCGCCTGAGGCGAGTGCGACGACTGCCGCTGCGCGGTCGGCCATCGACATCGCGAGTGGCAGCGATCCCATCGAAGCTGCCGTGCCCATGGCGCTGGCCGCAGCGCGTTCCGCCTCATCCGGCTGGTCCAAGGCCAGGCGGCAGCGGGTGAGCAGCTCGAGCCACTTCGCCCGGAAGCTCCCTCCGGGCATGAGCGGGAGCCCGGCGCCGCCACAACGCTCGAGCATGAGCTCGACGGCCTCCGCGAGACCGGCGTCACCGGTCTCGAGACGCGCGGCGGTGAGTGCAAGGCCGGTTGCTGCGGGTACGAGCCCATTGTCCATCCCGCGGGTGAGCTCGACGCTCTCCTCCGCGGCGCTGACCGCTAGCTCAGCATCGCCGGCGGCGAGCGCAGTGAGCGAGCGGTTGAGGAGAAGGCCGGCCAGGCTCTGCGCATTTCCCAGCAGTCGTGCTTCTTCGATTGCCGCATCGAGCATCTCGCCGCCTTCGGCGAGCTCGCCGGTCAACATCCGCGCCCACGCGAGCAGCATGAAGGCGAAGACAGCGACCGCCGGTTGCCCCGTCGCTCGTGCGACGGCGACCACTCTTTCCGCGTGAACGCCGCACTCCGGGAAACGGTCCAGGTAGAGCTCTGCGCCCGCCAGATTCATCGCGGCGTCGAGCCGACGCGCCAACTCCTCGTCCGAGAGCGAGTCGACGAGCGCCGCAGCCTCTGCGCGATGTATCTCTGCCTCGGCAACCCTGCCGCAGAGGCCGGTGCCCCAGGCGAGGATGGCCGCCGCACTGGCGGTCAGCGGCAGGTCGCCGAGCGGCCTGGCGATCTCGAGCGCACGTTCGGCCCAAGGCCCGATCTGCTCGAACTCCATCCTGTAGACCCCGTCGAGCGCGAGTTCGATCATGAGGGCAGCGGCCTCGGCCGAGCCGGCGTCCTCGAGTCCGCTCAGTGCCGTCGTCAGGCGCCCGTAGGCGTCCTCGTGGCGACCCAGGAGGTGCTCGACCGCCGCGCAAACGGTCGTCAGCTGGACGCGCAGCGCGACCGCGTCGTCGGGGACGAGCTCGATGGACTCGAGCAGCGCGGAGTGAGCCTCGTCGAAGCGCCCGCACGTGGCTAACGCTCCCGCACGGGCGAGCAGGAGTTCCACACGCTCGTCTGCCGGAACGTCGTCACCGAGCAGCCGCAGCGCGACCGCGAACCAGTGAGCGGCGCTGACCGGCGCGCGATGGGCCGCGGCCGTCCCGGCCTCGCGCAACGTCGCGACCGCGTCCGCGTCCCCCTGCCGCCCGGCCCGTTCGACGTGGTGTGCGCGTTCGGCCGGGCCGACCCCACGGGCTGCGAGTGCCTCGGCACAGCGCTCGTGCGCACCGAGACGCCAGCCGCCGGGGGCCGATGCGTAGACCGCGCGGCGAACGAGGGGATGCCGGAAGCGAAAGCGGCGGGGCACATCGGTCTCACGGATCACACCGAGGCGCAGAAGCTCGTCGATCACTTCGAGTGCCGAACCTTCGTCGAAGGCGGCCGCAGCCGTCGCGAGCTCCGGGTCGAACGTATCGCCTGCGACTGCGGCCCCTAGCAGCATCAGTCGCGCCTCGTCCGGTATCAGCGCAAGCTCTTCCGCCAAGGCGGCTGCGACCAAGCGGCGGTACTTGGAGATCTTCGAGCGAGTCCGGCGGCCGGGCGGCAAAGGAAATGGGTGTGCGCTCGATCCCTCTGGCGAGCTGCTCGAGATAGAAGGGGTTCCCTCCGCTGTCTTCATAGAGCGCGTCAGCTGTCGCTTCGTCGACGCACGCGTCGAGAAGCTCGGCCGCCTCCGCGCGCGTGAGCGCGCCAAGCTCGAGCCGCTTGAGCGTCCCCGCCCGGCGCGCAGGCTCGAGCGCGGGCGCCAGGCGCTCTGGCGCGTGGTGCGGGCGAAGGGCGAGGACGATGAGTACCTCGGCATCGGGAGGCCGGCGGAGCAGGGCGCCCAGCAAGTCGATCGAAGCGGGGTCAGCCCAATGGACGTCGTCGAGCAGGAGGACGAGCGGGCCGGTCGCCGTGAGCCGCTCGAGGAGCTCGCGAACGGCGCGATGGCTGCGGTGTCGCTCGTGCCGAAATGGAGTGCCCTGCGTCGTCGCAAGTTCCGCGAGCGATGGAAAGACGTTGGCGAGCCCGTTCCGGACAGGGTCGTCCAGTGCGTTGAGGCGATGCGGCTCGAGGCTTCGGAGATAGTCGTCGAGCGCATCGACGAATACCCCGAAGGGCAGCTCGCTCTCGAGCTCGGAAGCGGCTCCGGACAGGACGAGATGACCGCGGGATTCGGCGCGGTGGGCGAATTCGGCCAGGAGCCTCGTCTTCCCGATTCCCGGCTCGCCGTCAACCTCTACAGCCGCCGCGCCGGCGCCTTCGACGGCGGCGACGAGGTCGTCGAGCGTCCCGAGTTCCTCGGCTCGCCCAACCAGATATTCGGCAACGGTCATTCGTGGCGCCCGTAACGAGGATAGATCAGGGCGGAGGAATCGAGAAATCAGGGTGTGCCCCCGATGTCGCCGCCTGGCCGGGAGGTCACGCTTGATCGATGCCTCAGTACGTGCTGCAACACCGCCATGAGCCGCACGAGTGCGGCGCCGTATTCGCCTCCTTCAAGAGTCACGAGAGTGCTCTCCGGGGGAAAGCGACGATCGCTTCCTGCCACTCGGGAGAGCACACGATCTGGTGGACGGTGGATGCCGAATCCGAGGGAGAGGCGCTCGCGCTACTGCCGTCCTTCGTCGGCCAGCGCACGACAGCAGAGCGCGTCAACGAGGTCGAGATCCCATGACCGCGAGTCGGAGCCGCGCCGATCACGGCGAGCCGGAACCCCGAAAGGAGCAACACATGTCTTCGATGAACCACTCCCGAAACGTTGCGGCTCGGATGGGCCGCTGGAGCGCGCAGCACCGCAAGCTCGCGATCT
The DNA here is from genome assembly GCA_963747715.1 of uncultured Actinomycetes bacterium. Lineage (GTDB taxonomy): Bacteria > Actinomycetota > Thermoleophilia > Gaiellales > Gaiellaceae > CAVVGB01. Next base: position 199,515 of record CAVVGB010000007.1, on the reverse strand, counting down.
TCGGCTGGCTCGCGTTCGTGGCCGCCGCGTTCGCGGTCGGCATCTATTCGGGGACGACGAGAATCGATCCGGACACGTCCGGGGTGGGCGAGTCGGGCAGGGCCGACAGGATTCTCGATGCAGGCTTCAAGCAGCCCGCCGGCGAGAGCGTGCTCGTCCAAAGCACGACGTTGAGGGTGGAGGATCCCGCCTTCGTGGCAGCCGTCGAAGACGTCGTGTCGAGCGTCTCAGCGCTCGCGGCGGTCACGAACGTTCGGTCGCCGCTCGACGCCGAGCATGCAGGTCAGATCGCGGAGAACGGTCGTGCCGCGTTGATCGAGTTCCAGATTCGCGGCGACGCCGACGATGCAGCCGACAAGGTCGACCCCATCGTCGCCAAGGTCGCTGAGGCGCAGGAGGCGCATCCGGAGCTCTTCATCGGATCGTTCGGAGCGAGCGCCGGCAAGGAGGTCGACGCCGCCTTCGGAGACGATCTCAAGAAGGCCGGGATCCTCTCCTTGCCGGTCACGCTCATCATCCTGTTGATCGTCTTCGGCGCCATCGTCGCGGCGGGCATCCCGCTCTTGCTCGCGCTGACCGCCATCTTCGCGACGTTCGGGCTCGTCGCCCTTCCGAGCGACCTCGTCCCCATCGACGAGACCGTTTATGAGCTCATCCTTCTCATCGGCCTTGCGGTCGGGGTGGACTACTCGATGTTCTATTTGAAGCGAGAGCGTGAGGAGCGGGCCGCCGGCCGCAGCGAGGAAGCCGCGCTCGCCGCGGCCTCGGCGACCTCTGGCCGTTCGGTGCTGATCTCGGGGTTCACCGTCATCATCGCCATGGCCGGGATGTTCCTGGCCGGGATTCAGGGCATGTCAGCGTTTGCAGTCGGCACGATCCTCGTGGTGGCCGTGGCAATGCTTGGGTCGCTCACCGTCCTTCCTGCCGTCCTCTCAACGCTCGGCGACCGCGTCGAACGGGGCCGCGTCCCCTTGGTCGGCCGCTTCGGCCGCTACAAGACTGGCGGCGGGCTCTGGTGCTGGATCGTCACCCGCGTCCTTCGCCGTCCCCTCCTCTTCGCAGGGCTCGCGGCCGGGCTCTTGGTCGCCCTCGCCGTGCCGGCGCTCCAGCTGCGTCCGGTTCAGGCCGGGATCGAGACGTACCCGCAGGACCTGCCGTCGATCCAGACCTACAACCGGATCCAGGCGGCCTTCCCGGGGAGCGAGATCCCGGCCGAGGTCGTTGTCAAAGCATCGAGCATCGACGCCCCCGAGGTACAGGAGGCCATCGCCGAGCTCGAGCGGCGCGCGCTCGCCACGGGCCGCATGCACGAGCCGATCACGGTGGACGTGAACCCGGCCGGCACCGTGGCGAACGTCGCCATCCCGGTCGACGGAAACGGCACCGACGCCGCCTCCGAGGCCGCGCTCGCTGCGCTTCGGGACGACGTCGTGCCCGCCACCGTCGGCGCGCTTCCCGATGCCGAGGTCGCCGTTACCGGGCATGACTGCTCAGTCGAAAGACTTCACCGACAAGCTGAAGTCCGTCGCCCCGTTCGTCTTCGGATTCGTTCTCCTGCTGGCGTTCGGGCTCATGCTGGTCGCATTCCGCTCGCTCGTGATCGCGGCCAAGGCGATCGTCCTCAACCTGCTCTCCATCGCCGCCGCCTACGGTGTCATGGTTCTCGTCTTCCAGCACGGAATCGGCAAGGGCATCCTCGGCTTCGAGTCGACTGCCGGGATCGACTCCTTCCTCCCGATCTTCATGTTCGTGATCCTCTTCGGGCTCTCGATGGACTACCACGTCTTCATCCTGAGCCGCATCCGCGAGGCCTACGACGGCGGCATGACGACGGAGCGAGCGGTCGCGTACGGGATCAGCACGACCGCGGGAGTCGTGACGAGCGCGGCGATCGTGATGGTGTGCGTCTTTGCCGTCTTCGCCACGCTGTCGATGCTCATCTTCAAGCAGTTCGGCGTCGGCCTGGCGGCGGCGATCCTGATCGACGCGACAATCGTCCGCGCCGTCCTTCTGCCGGCGACGATGAAGTTGCTCGGCGATTGGAACTGGTACCTGCCGAGTTGGCTCGAATGGCTTCCTCACCTCGAGCACGGCAGCTCGGTCGAGAACGTCAAGGCGCCGTCCGCACTTGGGCCCACCGCGTAGTCGCACACACCTGCAGCGCGGCCGCCGCGGCCGCGCTGCACTCCCGGAAGGAGCGTCGTGATGAACACCGCAACCGCTGGAACAGGTCAATACGAAAGAGCACGAACCGCAGTGAGCATCAAGAGCTTGCTCTTTTTCGTCGGGCCACTTCTCTGGGCGATCCTGATCGTCTTCCATCCCAACCCTTCCGACCCCAGCGCGTACGAGGGGATCAAGGACGTCGTGGACCGCTGGCTCGTCGTGCACGTCGGCCAACTCCTCCTGGCGCCGCTCGTGTTCCTCGCCGTCTGGAGACTTCTCGCAGACCTGCATTCGGTGGCGGCCACGGTCAGCCGGGCCGCGCTCGTCGTGTGGGCGGTGTTCTTCGCCGCGTACGACACGGTTCAGGGAATCGCGACCGGCCTCCTGGTCCGCTATGCCAACGGCGTAGCCGGAGACGAGCAAGCGGCCGTTGCCGGGGCGCTCCAGTACCTCGTCGAGGACAGCCAGTTGGGCGGAAACATCTCGGTGCTCATGCTGATCGGGCAGGGCTCGTGGCTCGTCGTGGCGATCGCGGCCGCCGTCGCCTTGCACAAGGCGGGTGCGGGCAGAGCCGTCGTGGCGTTGACGTGCATCTCCGTGCTCGTCGCGATGCACACCGCGCCGGCGGCGGGTGGTATGGTCGCGCTCTTCTTCGCCGGACTTCTACGGGAGCGTCAAAGGGCCCGGCGCCATCCGCTCCAAAGAACCAATGCCGCGAGCGACGACCGCGCCCTCCCGCAGCCCGGGATAACGCGGTGACGGGGATCTGCCTGGCTCACATCGGCCACGGGGGTGAGAGCGGCTACGTGGTCGTGCTCGCCCTCGTCGCCGGTGTCCTCGTTTTCCTCGGTCTCGGAAGCCTGCACCGCCGGGAAAGGGCCGCGATCAAGGGAAGGCGGTAGGCGAACCGCGTGGCCAGCGTCCTTGATCTCTTCGCGACACATCGTGTTCGCGTGAGATAGCGCCTGGCTTGGCGCCGTGTCCTCGAATGACCTGCAAATCTCGAGAGCCGACGCCCGGACTCGAACCGGGGACCCCTTCATTACGAGGGAAGACAAGTAGGGGACAGGCGTCCACTCGTGGGCACGCGCGAGCACATTTTCCTGGAGATCGGGCGGTTTCACCGCTCTCGCAATGGACGCGCGTACCCGCCCATGCCCGCGCTGACGTACCCGTTTTGTACCCCGACCGGGTCGGGCCTGAGTAGACGCGCCCGAACTGCGCATCGCCTCCTTTGCACGAGGAACTCGGTCGCGATGTCCTCGATCGTTCCGTGGATCGTCCATCCCTACGCGCGGGCTAATCCACGTACGGCCCGTTGAAGACGGGTACCTCCCCGTAAGGCTGACCCGCCAGGAGCAGGTACCGAGTGCCGGGAGAGGCACCGGTGACCGTGAACTCATCCCCACGACCGAGGAGGACGAGCTGGGAAGATCTCGCCCGACGCCGGTTGGCACCGAACGCCGCCTGGCCTTCGAGCACGTAGGCGAAGCCCTGGAACTCGGGCGGGACGGGTGTGGTGACCTCGCCGCCGTCCGGCAGCTCGATGTCGAGAATGAGCGCGGGCGTGCCCAGACGAACGGGAGAGCCCTCGCCCACCAGCGCCCGAACCGTCGCGTCGCCCTCCTGCCGCACTGGGACCTGCTCCGGTTGCAGCACCTGTGCGCTCGGCTCCGTCTGCTTGTCCTTCCTAGCGAGGTTGACCCAGAAGATGACGCTTCTGAACTCGGCGTCGACTTGGCCTTCTTCGAGCTCACCCGCCCCGATCGCCTCGGCGTGCCAGACGCCTCGTCCCGTCCTGAGCGCCAGAAGCGCGCCCTCGGAGAGTCGCGCCCTCTCCATCGCGCCGTTCGGGCCGGTGCTGTGGCCCGTGCTTGCAGAGCCCTCGAGGACGTACCAGAGGTTGTCGAATCCTCGGTGGGCATGCTTGGTGTCCACGTTCACAAAATCCGCTACGCGGACGCGCCCTTCGTGGAGGAGGATGAACGGGTCGACCGCTTCGTATGACACCTCCCGCGAGGGCAAGGCCTCCAGGATGGGCTGCCCGAAGACCCGGGTCAGTGCGGCATCCTCGACGAGGAGGGCTTCCCGTTCCGTCGTCTCAAGCTGGTTCCTCATGTTTGCTTCTCCTTTCAGGTCGATGAGATCTGTGACGTGCCGGGTCGAGGGTCGAAGACGGTGACCGGTGGACACCAGCTCGAGCGCAGGCCTTCTTCATCCCAACCGGCGGTGGCTGCACCGGCCTCGTACGCACTCTGGAGGAAGTCGAGCAGCGTTCCGCGCGGGTCGGGCGAGTTCCGCACTTCGTCGTAGGGGAGGAGGGCGAGATGGCTCGAGCCGAATGGCTGCTGCCAGCTCGCCGCCTCGGGACGGAGCGGCTGTTCTGCGAGGCCGGCCGGCTCAGGCGCCGTGTACGAGTAGAAGGCGGGCATGCGGACCTTCTGGTCGCCGGGCCAGAAGCCGAAGCTGATCACCTCGTGCGAATAGGCCTCGCGCGTAACCGCATCGGCCTTCGGCATCGCGGGTGCACGCGTTCCGCTGAAGCGGGTAACGGCGAGGTCGAGCCCGTGCCAGAAGAGGTGCACCGGGCTCGTCTTGCCGCAGAACCAGCCGGCGAATTCCTGCAGCGTCCAGTCGATCCAGCGGAGGGCCTGCCAGAACCGCTCCACCGCCTCGCGATCGTACGAAGCGTGCTCGCTGTCCTCGGCGAAGGGCGTGGTCACCGGAATCCCGAACGGCTCGGCCTTGGTCTCCACCTCGATCCCAAGACCGGCGAGCAGTGCGAAGAAACGTTCGTGGAAGGCCGCAACCGAGAGGCCGTCCGCGAGCGGGAAGGAGTCCACCTCGCCGCGGCTCGTGCGCACGACGAGCTCGTGGGCGACGAAGTCGAAGGAGACGTCGAAGTCGTCGTCCTCGGAGCGGAGGCGGCGCGTCGTCAGCCCTCGCGTGTCGACGTAGAGCGGGGCGTTCCACCAGTGGTTCTGCGGTGGCGTCGCGGCCAGGCGCACCTTGCCGACGATCTGCGCCCACAGGTGAAGCGTGTCCTTCGTCGGCTCCCACGGCTCGAGCGCAAGCTCCGGCAGCTCGCTCATGCTCGCCCCCCTGCGAGGTCGACTTCGAAGGCGATCTCGTCCACGTAACACCAGCACCAGTCCTCCCCCGGCTCGAGCGAGCGGATGATCGGGTGCTGCGACGACCGGGCGTGTGCCGTGGCATGGCGGTTTGGCGAGGAGTCACAGCAGCCGACGTGACCGCAGGTGAGACAGAGGCGCAGATGGACCCACCGGCCGCCGATGCGCAGGCAGTCCTCGCAGCCCGGGACGTTCTCGGGGAGGGAGGTCACCTGAATCGTGTCGAGATGCGTGCAGACGTCCGTCATTCGTTCTCCTCTCCAGCAGGAGCGAGCGCCCGCCGGAGCTCCGCCCGCTCGTAGGACCCGCGGTAGGCGAGCCCGTCGACGAAGATCGTCGGCGTGCCGGTGGCACCGCTTGCCAGGGCGCTCGAGCGGTCGGCCTCGACCCGGTCGAGATGGACATGCGCTTCGAGCTCTTGCCGGAACCGCTCGACCTCGAGCCCGACCTCGTCGGCGTAGCGCTTCGAGGTCGGCCCGCTCGAGCGCCTGCTGGCGGCGAAAGAGCAGGTCGTGCATGGGCCAGAAGCGCCCCTGCGCGGCCGCCGCCTCGCTCGCCTCCGCCGCGGCGAGCGCGTGCGGATGGATCTCGACGAGAGGGAAGTGGCGGAAGACGAAGCGGAACGGAACGCCCTCGGCTTCGAGGGACTGGACGCTACGGTAGGCGGCGCGGGTGTACGGGCATTCGTAGTCGCCAAAGACGAGGAGCGTCGGCCCGCGTGAGCCGCGCACGTGGTCGCGCGCCTCTGCGACCTCCGGAACCAGGGCGGCTCTCAAAAGCCGACCGCCTTGCGCACGATCACGACGTGAATCCGGCCCGGGTCCTCCTGGCGGATCTCGAGGATCTTCCCGACGCGGCTGTTCATCCCGTAGGCGGCGTAAGCGCGCGCGTCCTCGAGGGGCAGGCTGTGCTTGAAGATTCGCTCGCGTCCAGCTTCCACCGTCGGGACGAGCTTCTGCGCGCCGACGACGAAGATGACGTTGGCGGCGCCCCAGGCGTAGGAGGCGAGCTGGCTGCCGGAGGCGGAGGCGACGACGAGCGTTCCGTCGCGGGTGACCGCGTGGACGCTGCCGAGCGCGTATTCGGCCTCACCGGCGACGGCCTTCATCTCCGCCAGCTGGGTGGCGTAGTCGAGCGCCATCATCTTGTTGCGCGCCGACTCGTAGGGTCCGCCGTCGTTGATCGCCTCCGCGATGCCGGTCTCGTCGAGCGTCACGGAGGTGTTGGTCATAACGGAGGCGCCGTTCGGGATGCGCGCGAGGACGGCGCGGCGAGCAGCGTCGAGATCGTCGACGACCTCGACGCTGAAGCCGTGCTCCTCGAGCGAGACGGTGGTGGCGGCCAACGTCTCTTCGTCGGGTGGTGCGGTTAAGCGGGCCGCTGCGGACGTCTTTGCCATGGTCTCTCCTTCGTCGCTTCGGTATGCGATAGTTGCAACTGCAATCACCCTACCGGTAGAACGTTGCACATGCAAGTAAATTCCCAAGTTGATTCGGCCGCGCTGATCGAACGGCTCGTCGCAGAGGCGTCGCCGCGCCGTGGGGCGCTCGACGCCTGGCGCTCTTTCCTGCAGGCGCACGCGACGCTCATGCGCCGGCTGGCTGCCGATCTGGCGCAGGCCACCGGGCTGTCGCTCGGCGATTTCGACGTGCTGGCCCAGCTCGCTGGGGCCGGGGGCGAACTGCGCATGAGCGAGCTCGCGGCGCGCGCCTTCAGCTCTCGCTCCGGGATGACGCGCCGCGTCGCACGCCTGGTCGACGAGGGCCTCGTCACGCGAGCTAATGACGAAGCTGATGCCCGCGGCGTCGTCGTTGCCCTGACGGAATCGGGCCTCGCTCGCCTCGCCGACACCGCCCCCGTCCATCTCCGGGGCGTCGTCGAGCTATTCGTCTCTCAGCTCACCGACGAGGAGCTCGCCCTGCTCAAGAGCGCGCTCGACAAGATGACGGTCGAGTGCACGTTCGGTTCGTGAGAAACGGAACCGGCGGGTCGGTGGTGATGGCCTGAGTGAGGCCGGGCAGGCTGGAAACTTGAGCCGTTCGCAGGGTGTTCGCCTGGACGGAGACGCATTCGTCGGTGTGACCGCGAAAGTCCTGCAAACAGCTAGAGCCGACGCCCGGACTCGAACCGGGGACCCCTTCATTACGAGTGAAGTGCTCTACCAGCTGAGCTACGTCGGCGCTGCCAACCGAGTATAGCCCGCTCTACTTGTGGCTCTTGCCGGCGCCGTTGCCGCCGCTTTGGGCGTGCGCGTTCGCGTGCGTAGGCGCTCCCGCCGACGACTTCCCGTGCGCCTTGCCGCCGGCCATGCCGTGCCCCTTGGCCTTGCCGTTTGCGTGACCGCGGCTGTGGCCGAATGCCTTTCCGCCCTTGGCGCCCTTCTGCTTCGCCGGAGCTGCGTGTGCAGAGCGCAACGGCAGCGGTCGCTTCGCACCTGCATGCGGAGCACGTGCCGGCGCGACTTCGGCAGACGCCGTCGTCTCGACGGACGAGCGTACGACCGGGCGGTCGAGCGGCCCCGAGACGATCGTTGCCGCGGACACGGCGACTGCGACGCTCGTCGCCACATTGGCCGAGAGCGAAGCCTTGAGGCCCGCGACCATCGCGCTGACGTCGAAGGCGTGGAAGAAGCGACGGCGCTTCGGCGTCGGGCGGACGTCGAGCTTCTCGAGCGCTTCGGCCAGCGAACGCCGTGCGCGGAAGATCAGCGCCTCGACCGCCGACTGGGAGAGATCGAGCTCGGCTGCTACCTCGCGATAGGAGAGTCCCTGCCACTCGCGCAGGAGGATCGCGCGCCGTTGTTGCTCGGGGAGCGTCGCGAGCGCCTGTTCGATTCCAAAGAGCTCGTCGGGCGCGCGCTCCGGGGCCGCGATCGTCTCCTCGATCATCTCGACGTCGTGACCGGACTGGAGGCGGGCCCGGCGGGACTCGGAGCGCAGCCGCGAAATGCATTCGTTCTCGGCCACCTTGAGGAGCCACGCTTGCGCCGCCTGCGGCTCGAACCCGCGCATGAGATGCCGGCAGGCGCTCAGGTACGTCGCCTGCACCGCGTCCTCGGCCTCCTCGCGCGAGCGCAGGCGCTTGAGGCAATGGGCGTAGACCCGGCGGGAGTACTCCTCGAAGAGATCGGCGACGGCCAGCGAACCGGCCCGCGTCGCGAGCGGCTCGACCTGCGTGGCGCGGCCGTGCTCGGGGGCGGCAGCCATTGTCGGAGTCTGGGCGGCTCCGGTACCCGCCACCACCCCCGATGGAGGGGCTGAGCCGCCTCTTTCCTAGGTTTCAGCCAGCTCGCGGCACTCGTCGATGCGGATCTGGACGGAGGATCCGTCCAGCTCGACGGTGCAGGCGTCCTCGAGCACCTCGTACCCCGTGACGAGCCCGACGCCCTGCGGCGTCTCGACCTGAGCCCCTACCCGCGGCGCCCGATCCCTGAAGCTCTTGTAGAGCGGATGCTCGAAGGCGAGACAGCAGCGCAGCCGGCCGCAGAGGCCGGTGATGCGGCCGGACCCCATCGGCAGGTCCTGGTCCTTGGCCATCCGGAGCGTGATCGGCTTCTCGTGGGACGGGAACCGCCGGCAGCAGTGCTTCGTGCCGCAGAGCCCGTGGTCGCCGCACAGGCGCGCGCACTCGCGCGGGCCGACGGAACGCAGCTCGACGCGGCGCTGCAAGCGCCGCCTGAGCTCGTCCTGGACGCCGGTCAGGTCGGGCCGGCCTTGCGCCTGGTAGGAGAAGACGATCCGCGAGCCGTCGAACACGAGCTCGGCGGCGACGGGCTTCAGGTCGATTCCCTGCGCGCGCCTCACCTCGCGAAAGATGAGCATCGCCCGCTTGGCCTCGGCACGGTTCTCGCGGTCGGTCTCCTCGTCGGTCTCGGTCGCGCGCCGCACGACCTTCTTGAGCGTCAGCCCCTCGTCCGGGAGCTCGTGATTCGCCTTGACGACGCGGCCGAACTCCTGTCCACGGGAGGTCTGGCACACGACCTTCTCGTTCCACGCGAGGTCCAACCCGCCGGGGTCGAAGGAATACACCTTCCCGCCGCGTGAGAAGACGACGCCGACCGCTACTGCCATATGTTCCTTCTTAACGGCCTGCCTGAGAAACCGACGAGAGCTCGCGACGGAGCCTCACGAACAGCGCCTCGAGTGCGAGGCCGGATTGGACGTTGAACTCGAACGACCGCCAGACGTCGCGAACCGTTTCCGCGGCCCGCTCGGCCTGGACGGACCTCTCGTTGCCGTCCTCGGACAGCTCCGCGAGGCGGTCTGAGTTTAACACGGCGCCGTCGGCGCCCTGACCGATCACCATGAGGTCGCGATACCAGCCCGACAGCACGTCGAGCGTCTCGAGGATCTCGTCGCGCTCTGCGCCGCGGGCCGCGCGGCGCAAGCGCTGCTCCTGCTCCCGCGCCGTCTCTCCTTCGTTCTCCGCCTCCTCGGCTTCGATCCGCGCCTGCGCGCCGCGGGCCTGCGCGAGCTGGGTCACGACCTGCGCAGCCGCGGACGGGTCGAACTCGGGCGCGAGATACACGGTGCGCGCGAGCGCGATGACCTTGGCTCGACGGTCCTCGGCGTCGGGATCGAGCAGGCGCTCGGCGCGGTCGAGCCTGCCGCCCGCCACGCGCGCGAGCGCTTCCAACCGGTCTCCCGAAACGCCGCGAGCCGAGAGGTGCGCTTTGATCGCGGGTTGCGACAGACGGCGGAACGGGACGTGCTGGCAGCGCGAGCGAATGGTGGGCGCGAGCGGCCCGAGATCGTCGGCGACGAGCACGATCACCGCGTACGGCGGTGGCTCCTCCAGATCCTTGAGGAGGGCATCGGCAGCGTCCTCGTTCAGGAGGTCGGCACCGAACACGAGGTAGACGCGCCGGTCGGCCTCGAACGGTCGCATGTGCAGGTCGCGCCGGAGCGCACGGATGGGATCGATCCGGATCTGGTCGCCGAGCGGCTCGAGGACGTAGAGGTCCGGATGCGCGCGGCGCGTGACCCGGTCGGCCTCGCCGAGCAGCTCCCCGGCAAAGGCGAGCGCGGCCCGCCGCTTGCCGACGCCGCGCGGGCCGTGGAAGAGGTACGCGTGCGCGGGGCCCTCGGCGAGCGCCGCCCGCAGGAGCGCCTTCGCCTCCTCCTGCTCAGGAAAGGTCTCGAAGCTGTCCACGGATCGTCTCGGCAAGGTCCTTGGGCTTCTTCGTCCCGTCGACGGCAACGATACGTTGGGCGAAGATCTCGGCGAGCTCGCGATAGGCGCGATCGACGTGCGCCGCGAACTGCGCGCCCTCGCGCTCGATCCGGTCCGGCTCCTCGTCGTGGCGCTTGAGCGCCTCCTCGAGCGGAAGGAGCAGGAGAAAGGTGCGGTCGGGGAGGAGCCCGCCGGTCGCGAGCAGGTTGAGCTCGAGCACGCGCTCCACCCCGAGGCCGCGCGCGAGCCCCTGATAGGCGAGCGAGGAGTCGATGTAGCGGTCGCAGACGACATCCGCGCCGCGCTCGAGCGCGGGCCTGATCACCTCGTCGACCAGCTGCGCGCGGGCAGCGGCGAAGAGCGCCGTCTCGGCCCACGGTGCGACCCGCTCCCCCGCCAGAAGGAGCTCGCGCACCCTTTCCCCGAGGGGAGTTCCGCCCGGCTCGCGGGTGTCGACGACGTCGCGACCCTCCGCGCGCAACGCCTCGGCGAGGAGCCTGGCCTGGGTCGTCTTGCCGGAGCCGTCGACCCCTTCGAAGGTGATGAACATGCGCCGGGCACCCTAGGATAGTTGGCCGTGCGGGCGATCGTGACAGGCGGGGCCGGTTTCATCGGCTCGCACGTCGCCGACGCCCTCGTCGCCCGCGGGGACGAGGTCCTCGTCGTCGACGACCTCTCGAAGGGTCGCAAGGAGAACATGAACGAGGACGTCCGCCTCGCGGTCGTCGACGTTCGCGACAGAGACGCGGTGGTGGCGGTGTTCGACGACTTCCGACCGGAGGTGTGCTTTCACCTCGCAGCGCAGGCGGACGTGCGCGTGTCGGTCGAGGATCCGGTGCTCGATTTCGGTGTGAACGCGGGCGGCACGCTCCAGATTCTCGAGGCGGCGCGGGCACACGGGGCGCAGATCGTGTTCGCCTCGACGGGGGGCGCAATCTACGGCGAATGCCGGGACCCGGCGCCCGAGGATGCGCCGCGCCAACCGCTCGCGCCGTACGGGGCGTCCAAGCTCACGGGCGAGGAGTACCTCGCTGTCTACAACCGGCTGCACGCGACCGGGCACGTCGCGTTGCGCTACGGCAACGTCTACGGGCCGCGCCAGGATCCGCACGGGGAAGCCGGCGTCGTCGCGATCTTCCTCGGCCGCCTGGCGCGCGGCGAGGCGCCGCACGTCTTCGGCGACGGGAGCCAGGAGCGGGACTACGTGTACGTCGGCGACGTCGTGGCCGCCACCCTCGCCGGCGCCGGGCGCGCGGGTGTCTTCAACGTCGGGACCGGCGTGGCGACCTCCGTGCTCACCCTGCTCGAGGCCTGCATCGAGGTGAGCGGGGTCCAGGTGGAGCCCGTGTTCGACCCGCCGCGGCCGGGAGAGCTCCAGCGGAGCGTGCTCGACACGGCGAGGGCCGAGCGGGAGCTCGGGTTCAAGGCGGCAACGCCGCTGGCAGAGGGCCTGGGGGCCACGTGGGAATTCGTGCGGGCGGCGGAAGGAGTGGGCGGGGCCGAAGCGAACTAGGGGCGCCCGTGGAACATTCCACCCCCCTCCCTTCTACCCAGCCGTGGCGCGCCGCCGCCATCGTGGCGGCGGCCATCGCCACGGTCGAGCTCTTCATCCTCGTCCTCATCGCGGTCGCGTTCTCGACGAGGTTCTTCGCCGGCGAGGTGAACCGCGCGGCCGAGAGCGCACTGCCCCAGGCGCCCGCGGCAGTGCAGCCGGCGGCCGAGCCGAGCACTTCTGCTTCCGAGACGAAGAAGAGCGAAGCGTCCAAGCCCGCCAAGCCGATGCTGCCCCGTGGTGAGACCGCCGTCATCGTCCTGAACGGCAACGGAATCGCGGGCGCGGCGGCCATCCTGGCGGACAACGTTCGCGCGCGCGGGTACTTGATCTCAGGCAGCACGAACGCCCCGAGGAGCGACTTCGCGCAGTCGGTCGTCATGTTCCGGCCGGGTTACGAGCGCGAAGCCGAGCGCCTGGGCACGGACATGAAGATCAAGCGCGTGGTTCCCCTCGACGGCATGAGCAAGGGCGACCTCCAGGGCGCCCACCTCGCGCTGATCCTCGGCGGCTAGACCGGCTCGGTTCTCGGTCGGCGGGCTACGCTAGGCGCGTGGCCGACCCTCTGCTTACGCGTGCCTGCAGACTCGAGCCGGTCGAGCGGACGCCCGTCTGGTTCATGCGCCAGGCCGGGCGCTCTCTGCCCGAGTACCGCGAGCTGCGCAAGCGCTTCGACCTCTTCGAGGTCTGCCGGCAGCCGGAGCTCTGCGCCGAGGTAACGCTGCAGCCCGTGCGCGCGCACGGCGTCGATGCGGCCGTGATGTTCGCGGACATCATGCTCCCGGCGCTCGGCATGGGTGTGGACGTCGAGCTCGTGGAGAACGTCGGCCCGGTGATCGCCGAGCCGATCGAGTCGCTCGCCGACGTCGAGCGGCTGCGCGTGCCCGAGCCGGAGGAGGCGGTGCCGTTCGTGCTCGAAGCGGTGCGTCTCGTGCGCTCCGTGCTTCCGGCCGAGCAGGCGGTGATCGGCTTCGCCGGTGGGCCGTTCACGGTGGCCGGCTACCTCATCGAGGGCAAGCCGACGCGCGAGTTCCTGCGCACGAAGCGCTGCATGTACGGGTCGCCGGCCGTGTGGCACGCGTTGATGTCGAAGCTGGCCGACACGTTCGCGCTCTACTTGCGGGCGAAGGTGGCGGCGGGCGCCGACGTCGTCCAGCTCTTCGACTCGTGGGTCGGAGCGCTGTCGGTGGAGGACTACCGCGAGTTCGTCGCGCCGTACTCGGCGCGGGTCCTGGATGCGGTCGAGGTGCCGACGATCCACTTCGGCACCGGGACGGCGCATCTGCTCGCCGACATGGCGGCGGTGGGCGGCGACGTCATCGGCCTCGACTGGCGGGTTCCGATCGAGCGCGGCTGGGAGATCGTGGGGCCGGAGAAGGGCGTGCAGGGAAACCTCGACCCGGCGCTGGTGCTCGGGCCGTGGGAGCGGGTGGAAAGCGAGACCGAGAGGATCCTGGCCGCGGTTGGGGGCCGACCCGGGCACATCTTCAACCTGGGGCACGGCGTGCTGCCGGACACGGACCCGGCGGTGCTGCGCCGCCTCGTCGAGCTCGTGCACGAGCGAACGGCGGTCGAGGTAGCGGCTTGATGCGCGAGCGCGGCGCGGCGCTCCTCTAAGCAGCCTCTTTGATCACAACCTCGTAGCGACCGTTCTCCTCGACGGCTTCTTCGCCGCGCATCTTGAGATGGTCAGGCAGGATGAAGTAGTGATTGGAAGTCACGTGTGCCTCCTCGAACTCATCGAGCGTCGCGCGGAGCCGACCCAGGCAGTCTCCGTCAGCACACTCGCAGAAGAAAGCGACGTGGCGATGGTCTCTCGCAACGACGGAGTCGATGCTTCGCCCAAGCCGCTCGTTTGCATAGCGAAATTCTTCCTGGTTCCCTCGCTGCCGATCTTCGCGGCTCATTGCTCACCGCGCGTGCGAGGGTCGGAAGCGACGACGCGGCCCACCTCCGTCGTCTTTTCGACGAGTAGGTAACCGAAACCTTGGTCGACCACGCGGTCGACTTCGGGGTTCTCGTGTCCGGAGGCGACTAGGAAGAGGCTCGAATGTGCGCGAACCCGCTCGTACGCCGGCACATCGAGCAGCACCGTGTCAACACAGCCGCTGTCGCCGCATTCACAGAGAAACTCGAGCGGGCCCTCGTGCATTGCAAGGGCGTCGCGCACACGTTCATTGACCTCTCGAAAGAGGAGTCGGTTCCGCACGAGCGGACGAAGCGACTGGGACATTGCGTCCCCTTTCCCGTTGACGACCTGTCCGGGAAACGGAGACCTCTCAAGCGCCGCTAGACCTAGGCAAGGAGCGGCGGAGGAAGGAGAAGCGCCAAAGGGGGCGCACCCGGTTCATCAATCATACCCGTCCTCGTTCGTACTACTCCCAACCGCCCTACCCCGATCTGACCTTCAAGGCCGAGACTACGATCCCGGGGTGAAGACCGCGATCGTCTTGATGGCGTACGGCAGTCCCTCGCGCCTCGAGGACGTTCCCGCCTACCTCGAGGACATCCGCGGCGGGCGCTCGTCCCCGCCCGGCGTGCTGCAGCATCTGATCGAGCGCTACCGCGGCATCGGCGGCTCGCCGCTGAACGAGATCACCGAGCGCCAGCGCGCGGCGCTCGAGCACGAGCTCCGATGGCTGCCCGTCTTTGTCGGGATGAAGCACTGGACGCCGCGGATCGCAGACGCAGTCGAGCAGGCGCTCGCTGGCGGCGCCGAGCGCATCATCGGGCTCGTCCTCGCGCCCCATTACTCAAAGCTCTCCATCGGCGGTTACCGCGCGCGCCTGGAAGAAGCCCTCGCGGACCGCGCCGAGCTCGAATTTATCGACGACTGGTCCAATTGGGAGCCGTTCGTTGAAGTCGTCGCAGACCGCCTGCGCGGCACGGAGGCGCACGTCGTCTTTACCGCGCACAGCCTCCCGGAGCGCGTGCTCGAGGGCGATCCCTACGAAACGCAGATTCGCGAGAGCGGGCGCCTGATCGCCGAGCGGGCCGGTCTCGAGCAGATGGTCAGTCGCCTTTCAGAGCGAAAGCCAAGACCGGCGGCAAGTGGCTCGGCCCCGACATCCTCAGGCACCTCGACGACCTCAAAGGACGCGGCGTCGAGCACGTGCTGGTCGCGCCGGTCGGTTTCGTCTCCGACCACCTGGAGATCCTCTGGGACCTCGACGTCGAGGCGCGAAAACGAGCGGCCGAGCTCGGCATCGAGTTCGAGCGCATGCCGTCTCTAAACGACGATCCAGCTTTCATCAAAGCTCTCGCCTCGCTCGTGCGGGCCTTCGCCGTACCGACCGGAATCGGGGCGCGGTGACCAGCATCCGCACCTGCCCGGACTGGCCGACGCTCCTCGAGATCGCGCCAGACCTCCACTTCAAGCACTACACCCTGGGTGAAGCTCGCCTTCCTGCCGAAGTGCTCGTGAACATTCCGGACATCCCGCTCGAGGCCGTCGCGATCTGCGCCGACCTCGACCACAACGTGTTCAACCCCTCACACACGGACGCCAAGGTCGCCGCGGCGCTGCAGGACACGTACTGGTACGACCTGAACGAGTGGGCGCGGCGCAGCCCACAATCGTAGGATCCGCACATGGGCAAGGGCTACGCGGAAGGGCCGGCGGCCGAAGAGCACTTCGCCGACCTCGAGCGCGGTGAGCGAAACGACGACACTCCCGCGCCGCCCGATCGCCAGGCCGTCTACGGCTCGACGGCCGACGACGAGACGAAGCACTTCCTCGGCTGGCGCGACGAGGTTGATCCCGACGAGCTCTTCGCCTCGGGCAAGGCGTGGGGCCTCTCGATTCGCCGGCGCTCCGGGCCCGCCTAATTCGGCCGCGTGTCAGCCACCGCGCGCCGCGCCTCCTGCTCGAAGGGGTTGTCCGCGTAGCGGTAGCGAAGCCACGCCCACATGGCCGCCCATGGCCGGTTCTGCATCTGCCACACGTGGCAGAGCTCGTGCGCGAGGAGGTCCGATGCACCTTCACCAGGCGGCTCCCGAAGCAGGATCGTGCGCCACAGGGTGTAGCCCCGATAGCGCCGGAAGCCCGGCACGCGAAAGAAGGCTGGGAAAACCGTGAGCCGGACCCGGTCTATCCGGACCGGCTCCGGGTACAGGTCCAGACGATCGAGCCGCTCCTTGGCCCCCGCCAAGGCCGCGGTTGTAGCCTCTACACCGAGAAGGCCAGGCAAAGGAGTCCGCAATGGCATACGAAGTTCCCAGTCTTCCCTACGACTACGCCGCGCTCGAGCCGCACATCGACGAGCAGACGATGCGCATTCATCACGACAAGCACCACCAGGCTTACGTCGACAAGGCGAACGCCGCGCTCGAAGGAACGGAATGGGCCGACAAGCCGGTCGAGGAGGTTCTTCGCAACCTCGACAGCATCCCGGAGGACAAGCGCAAAGCCGTCCGCAACAACGGCGGCGGCCATGCCAACCACACGCTCTTCTGGGAGATCATGAGCCCTGAGGGCGGCGGGGAGCCCGAGGGCGAGCTCGCGGACGCGATCAACCAGGCGTTCGGCGGCGTCGAGGACCTCAAGCAGAAGGTGAACGACGCGGCCGTCAACCAGTTCGGCAGCGGCTGGGGTTGGGTCGTCGTCGACGGCGGCTCGCTCGCGATCGTGGCCACGCCTAATCAGGACAGCCCGGTCAGCGACGGCAAGGTCCCGATCCTCGGGATCGACGTCTGGGAGCACGCCTACTACCTCAAGTACCAGAACCGGCGGCCCGACTACCTTGCAGCCTGGTGGAACGTCGTGAACTGGCCCGAGGTGGCGCGCCGCTACCAGGAGGCCGCGCGCCTCGCAGGAGCGGCTCGCTAGGGACGGTTAGAGGACAGGTGCCCGGGTAGGCCTCTGGAAACGATAAGGGGGGCTACATGCCAGAACTGACAACTCCGCGGGACCTTTTCCTTCACGAGCTCGGCGACATCCTGTACGTCGAGAAGAAGCTCGTGAACGAGGTCCTGCCGACGCTGATCGGCCAGGTGCAGGACACGAAGTTCCGCAAGGGCCTGGAGAAGCACCTCAAGGAGACGCGCGGGCACGTCGACAACGTCGAGCAGGTCTTCGACGAGCTCGGCGAGAGCCCGAAGACGGAAGAGTGCATCGGCTTCGAGGGCCTCAAGAAGGAGCAGGAGAAGCTGGTCGCGGAGTCCTCCGAGGATCTCATCGACCTCGTCAACACCGGCGCGGCCGCCCGCACCGAGCACTACGAGATCGCGGCCTACTCCGGCCTGATCGAGATGGCGCGCGCGCTCGGCGAGCAGAACGCGGTCTCGCTCCTCGACGAGAACCTCAAGAGCGAGAAGGAAACGCTCCGCCAGGTCGAGTCGATCGAGAAGACCCTGCGCGACGAGCTGAAGACGGCAACGTCGTAGGTTCGTTCTGATGGGGAGCGGGGCTTCGCCCCGCTCCTCTCAGCTTCTCGGCATCGTGGCGCGCGCAGCTTTGCCGAGGCCGGCTTTGCTCTTCGCGCGCACTTTGCAGCTGTAGCTCACTCCGGCGAAGAGCCCTGTCACGCGGAGCGGAGAGTCGAGGCTCTGACCGGTCCTGACATGCCCGCCGCCGGAGACGCAGCGCGCTTCGTAGCCGCGCACCCGCGATCCGCGTGGAAGTGCCGGCTTGAACTTGAGCACTCCGGCGCTCGCGCTCTTGCGCACGGCCCGCAGCTCCCGCGGAGCGCGCGGCGTCGTGATGCCCTGGAGCCGGAGCTTGCGCTTCGAAAACGTGAGGCCTTCGAGCTGCACGTGCACGGTGTGGGCGACGCTGTCCACCACGACGTCGGTGGTGGCCGCCGCGCCCGCGCCGCTGACGCTGAACGCGCTGGCCGTCAGCGAGGCAGGGTCGTCCACGTCGTAGAGGCGTCGCAACATCGAGAAGGGGAGCTTGAACTCGACGAAGCCCTGGAACACCGTCGAACCGTCAACCTCGAAGTGGGCATTGGCGACGCGGACGAAGATCGAGTTCGTCAGGTAGTCGAGCTCGAGCGGCGAGGAGATCCAGTCGATGTTGCTCGCGAGGTCGAAGCCGCGCATGGACGCCGCGTCGGCAGGATCGGTGAGGTAGGCGAGGTCGGTGACGTGGCCGTCGAGATAGCCGGTCAACGTGCGGTTGGCGGTCATCAAGCACACTCCGGCCCCGGTGCAGCTGTCGTCGGAAGCTCGTACCGGGTTCTGCTCGAACGTGAAGAGGGCGTTTCCGGCAAGGTCCGTGCTGCGGGTGACGACGACGTCGTGCCCGCGCGCGAACGTCTCGCCCGTGAACCCGGGCCCGAGGTTCAGCGTCAACTCGTACTGGTCGAGCGGGTCGAGTGTGAAGTTCCCGTCGGGAGACGTGATGGTGAAGTTAAACCTCCTAGTCGGGTCGCCCGTGATGTCGAGCTCGAAGGCGTTGACGAGGTCCTCGCCCGTGTCGAACTCCGCGTCGTACTCAATGGGGAGACCGTTCCTCTTGACGCCCTCGACGCAGGGTGGCCCGGCTGCAGGTATGCCGGTCCCGCACTCGGGCAGCTCCGTGAGCGTGTCGGCGGCCGCCGATGAGGGCGCGACGAGCGCGGCGCCCGCGGCGAGGAGGAGGATGGCCCGACGAAGCAAGAGCATCACTATGTCGCGCTCGTCGGACTACTTCAAGAGCAGGAAGGGCGGGACTGGGACCCATGGCCCCTTTCCCGCCCTCCAGGGACCTTGCGGTCGTTACTTCCGGCGCTTCCCGTTGCTGCGCTTCGGGGCGGCCTTGTGCGCACGCGTCTTGGTGGTGGCTGTGCGCTTGGCGGGACGACGGGCTGCAGGCATGGAGATCACCTCCTCGTCAACTCCAATGAGCCGGGGCCGACGACTCGGACTTGGTTCGTTACCTGAGCCTCGAATCGAGCCTGAAGAGGCCGCGATCCTCTTCCCCCAAAGGTGGGAACCGCCCGGCTGTGTAGCCTCCTGCGCCGATGCCGTCGCGCGAACAGGTCATCCGCGTCCTCGACAGCTACGGAATGCTGCTCGCCCTCCTGCTCGCGAACTTCATGCTGCTCGAGCTCGTGGACGACCCGCGCTGGGGCGCGGTCGGGAGCACGATCCTCGCCGCGGCCGCCCTCATCGTCGCGATCAGCGACCCCGACGTCGGCGAGGGCCTGAAGCGCTGGCACTGGGTCGCGGTGGCGGTCTGCCTGGCGCTCGCGCCGCTCGTCCTATTCATCAACTCGGCCGAGATCATCGGCCTCACCTACCTGCTGCCGGCCGGCCTGCTCGTGACCGCGACGCTGCCGGTGACTCTCAGCCGCGTTCTCCAGCATCGCAGAGTCACCCGGGAGACCATCCTCGGCGCGATCTGCGCGTACGTGCTGATCGGGCTCCTCTTCGCTTTCTTCTACCTCGCCGTCAGCGATCTGCGCGACGGGCCCTTCTTCGCCCAGCCCGGCCCGCACCCCGAATCCGAGTACCTCTACTACAGCTTCGTGACGCTGACCACGCTCGGCTTCGGCGATCTCTCGCCGGCCGTCGGACTGCCGCAGGCGCTCACGGTCTTCGAAGCGCTCGTCGGCAGCATCTTCCTGGTCGTGCTCGTCGCGCGGCTGGTCACCCTCTGGGTACGCCAGGACGAGCGTACGGTCGACTAGCGGTCTCGTCAGACCGTATGCCGACGAGTATCTACGCCATGTTGGGCATGCAGGGCTTTCTCTGGGGAACGATCCTGCTGATCGCGGGTGAGCACGTTCCAATTGCGATCGGCTTGGTCGTGGGCGGGGCCGTAATGTTCATCGTCTGGCACCGCGCATGGGAGCGGCGCAAGTCAGGCGGTGATTAAACGACGAGGGCCCGCCGCAGCGGGCCCTCGAGTAGGTGCTTCTTCGCTTCCTGCGAAAGGGCGGTTCCATTGGGAGCCACCAGACCGAAGGAGGATCGATGACAGAGCACAGGACAGGCACGCGGGACGAGTGGCTCACCGCCCGGCTCGAGCTGCTCGAGGCCGAGAAGGAGCACACCCGCCGCGGCGACGAGCTCGCGCAGCGGCGACAAGAGTTGCCGTGGGTACGAATCGAGAAGGACTACACCTTCGAGACCGACGAAGGCGGCGCGTCACTCGCCGACCTCTTCGGCGGGCGTTCGCAGCTCCTCATGTACCACTTCATGTTCGGGCCCGAGTACACAGCCGGGTGCCCAGCGTGCTCGGCGATCGCGGACGGCTTCAACGGCCCCGACGTCCATCTCGCGAATCACGACGTGGCCATGTGGGCGGTGTCGCGCGCGCCGCTCGAGAAGCTGCAGGCGTACAAAGCCCGCATGGGCTGGAGCTTTCCCTGGGCTTCCTCGTTTGGCAGCGACTTCAACTACGACTTCAACGTCTCGGTCACCGAGGAGCAGCAGCGTGCAGGAAACGTCGAATACAACTATCGCGAGTTCGACGCGCGGCCGATCCTCGAAGAGCCCAGCCCGGGGGTCGAGCAGTTCGCGGCCATGACCGGAACCGATCCCGCGACGTACGTCCGTGAGCAGCCAGGCATGAGCGCCTTTGCGCTCGAGGACGGCGTCGTCTACCACACGTACTCGGCGTTCGCGCGAGGCGTCGACGCCCTCTGGGGCATGTATCAATGGCTCGACCGGGCGCCGCTGGGACGGAACGAGAAGGGGCTCTGGTTCCGACGTCGTGACGAATACGGGGAGAGCTAGACCTAAGCCGCCATTGCGACGACTTTGGCGAGGCCTTGCGCCTCGAGCGGGCGCCAGTCATCGCCTTGATCGTCGCTGATGAAGAGCCGGCCGTCGCGGAGGGCGGCGACGAGCCCGTCGTCCGTCGCGGCGAGCGCGTACGGCATCGTCTCGAGCGGGCGCGGAAGGCCGAGGTCGAGCTCCTCCCACGGGCCGTCGCCGCGCCAGCGGTACAACCCGGCTTCTGCAGTGGGTCGGCTGCCGTGCGCGTGGAAGGGACCGGGGGCGGCGGAAACGAACCAGCAGTCCGGGTCGCCCGGATCGACGGCGAGCGCCCACGTGTAGTGGCGGTCGCGGCCGGAGTCGGCGGGCTCCCAGCTCTCGCCGTCGTCTCGACTCCACGCCGAGCCGCCGCCGGCCGCCTCGTAGGCGCGGCCCGGCTCGGTGGGATGCCAGGCGAGCGAGTGCACGTCGCGCTGAGCACCGGGACGATGGTCCTGCCACGTCTCGCCTCCGTCGAGCGTGCGCATGAGACCGCCGAGCTCGATGCCGGCGAGAACGAGCTTCGCGTCGTGCGGGCTCGGGGCGATCCAGCGAACGTGGGACGTCCACGGGCGCGGCGGGAAGCTCCACGTCGGCGCCGACGGCAGCTCGCGGAGCGCGGAGAGCTCCTCCCAAGCGCCGTCACGGCGAACCCAGAGCGCGCTCGGCTCGCAGCCGGCGTACGCAGCGCCGTCGGCAGGGCTGTAGGCGACCGAGAAGACGTCCGTGGCCGGCAGTTGGGCATCGCGCCACGTCTTGCCGCTATCCTCGCTCTCGAACACGCCGCCTCCTCGGCACCCGGCGAGAATTCGCTCGCGGTTGCGTGCGTCGACGGCAACGCATTGCGCGCCGGGCTGCTCGAGGACGGTCTCGGTAGTCCCGTCCGCGACCCGCACGATGGCGTCGCCGGTGGCGACGAAGAGCGGATTCACCAGACGGCCACCATGAGCCCGAGTCTAGTCAGGAGGCGCTAGCGTCCCTTCTCGTGGATGCTCGTGCGGCCGCGGAGCGCTGGAGGGTCGTGTGGGCGCGCGGTTGGCGCGCCGGCGAGGCGGACGAGATCGTCGCGCTTTATGCCGAGGACGCGTACTTCCAGTCGCATCCGTTCCGAGAGCCCCAGGCGCCCCGCGACTACATCATTTGAGCGCTGTCCGAAGAAGAATCGGCGGAGTGCGCGTTCGGCGAGCCGATCGTCGAAGGGGACCGTGCTGCGGTCGAATGGTCAGCGACCACCAGACTGAAGGACGGGGGTACCGAGAAGCTGGCCGGCGTCACGCTTCTTCGGTTCGACGACGACGGACTGGTGATTGAGCACCGCGATTTCTGGGCGGGCGCCTAACGACGACGCTGTCGTTGTCCATCGCTTAGTCTCGGAGGCGCGACCCCCGCGTCTCCCGCCGAGGCGCACATCTTGAGCCGAACTCGGCGTAGCAAGGGGCGTCGAAGCTGAGCCGGTGTAAGGGGGTGGGCCCCAACTTCGCGACAACGGCCCTGTGCGCCTTGGTCGAGTAGCCCTTGTGACGCTCGAAGCCATAGCTCGGGTAGCGCTCGCCCATGCGCGTCATGAGGCGGTCGCGTGCCACCTTGGCCACAATCGAGGCGGCTGCGACGGTCGCGCTCGTCGCGTCTCCGTGCACGATCAGCTCGTGCGCGGATGCCTCGGGGCCGAGCGCAAGTTCTCCGTCCACGAGGCGTAGCTCTGCCCGCTCGCCCGCGCTTCGGAGCGCCCGCCCGAGGCAGGTCAGGTTGGCGTCCTGAATCCCGATCCGGTCTATCTCGCTCGCGGGGAGGGAGACGAGCGATACGACCTCCGCGTGCGCGATGACGGCGGGGGCGAGGCACTCTCGTTTGGCACGCGTCAGGCGCTTCGAGTCGTTCAGCTCGTCGAGGAGGTCTCTGCCCGGGCCGGAGGCGAGCCGCTCCAGGTCAAAGAGAACGCATGCGGCCATGATCGGTCCAGCTAGGCAGGCGCGCCCCACCTCATCGACACCGGCGATCAGGCGAACGCCGCGAGCGAGGTCGTGGGCAAGAAGGGCTGAGTCGCTCTTTCCCCTTTCGGGCATCACCTAACAAAACGCACGCTGAGGCAAACCCTCAGGGCGTACGAGCGCGAGAGCTTCGCCTGAGGACGCCTCGCATCCAGGTGACGATGGCAGTCTTGCCGGCGCCATGGCGAACCTCATGCACGTCGTTGCCCCAGGCCCGGTCGCCATTGAACAGCTGGTGATCGCGCGGTTGAGCACCTCGTCCGTACACCCAGAGGATGCCGAGGGAATCGTCCGGGCCAGCAGCCCAGGCGTCACTGGCGGCAAGATCGTGCGCCTGCTCGCTTGAATCCGCCGCCACGGCGAAGATCGTCCCCTCGTGGTCGGCGGTGCGATTCGAGAAGCCGCCGCCAGGCTGCGCAAAGAGCTCGTACACCTTCATGGAGCGCTCAAGGTGACGGGTGTCGGTGACATCGAACTGTCGTCAGCCAGTGACATCGAGTTGTCGTTTCGCTGAAATGCACCTGTCTTTCGGTGACATCCCCGATGTCGTTTTACAGCTAACTACACCCGGTGTTCTGGCCGCAGTCCCGGCAGGTGTAGCAGGAGCCCGTCCGCACCATCCGGCCGCCGCACTTGGCGCACTCGACCGCGTCCTCGAAGGCGTTGAAGAGCGCGGTCTGGCCAGGCGGGGGCGCCGGCGCGGCCTCATCAGCAGCCGTAGCCGCACCGCCGCCGTTCCCCTCCAGAATCGAATGCGCCTGCGCCAACCGCGCCTTCACCTCCGGGCTCATGATCCCGAGCTCCTGCTGCTTGTCGGCGTCGAGGAACTTCTTGCCGAGCCAGCGGAAGATGTAGTCCACGATCGACTTGGCGACGCGGATGTCGGCGTCGTTCGTCGTCCCGGACGGCTCGAAGCGCATGTGCGCGAACTTCGAGACGTACACCTCGAGCGGCACGCCGTACTGGAGGCCGAGCGAGACCGAGATCATGAACGAGTTCATGAGGCCGGCGAGGGTCGTGCCCTCCTTGGCGATGTCGACGAAGATGTCGCCGGGCGTCCCGTCGTCGTAGAGGCCGACGTGGATGTAGCCCTCGTACTCGCCCACCTGGAACTTGCGCCCGATCTCGGTGCGGTCGTCCGGTAGCCGGCGCCGCTCGTACTTCGGCGCGGGCGGAATCGCAGCGGTCGTCGCGTCCGCCTTGCCGGACAGCGGCTGCGCGACCTTGCAGTTGTCGCGGTAGATCGCGATCGCCTTGACGCCGAGCTTCCAGGCGTCCGAGAAGAGCCCCGAGATGTCGTCGACCGTCGCGGTCTCGGGCAGGTTGACCGTCTTCGAGATGGCGCCCGAGATGAACGGCTGAACCGCGCCCATCATCTTCACGTGGCCCATGTAGTGGATCGCGCGCTCGCCGATCGCGCAGTCGAAGACCGGGTAGTGCTCGGCCTTCAGGAACGGCGCGCCGACGACCGTGTTGCGGTCGTCCACGTACGCGACGATCTGGTCGATCTCGGGCGGCGCGTAGCCGAGCTTCTCGAGCGCCAGCGGCACTGTCCGGTTCACGATCGAGATCTCGCCGCCGCCGACGAGCTTCTTCGACTTGACCAGCGAGAAGTCGGGCTCGACCCCGGTCGTGTCGCAATCCATCATGAAGCTGATCGTCCCGGTGGGCGCGAGCACAGTTGCCTGCGCGTTCCGGTAGCCCGCCACCTCGCCGATGTTGAGCGCGTCGTCCCACGCGCGCCGCGCCGCGCCCAGCAGATCGTCCGCGACCGACGCGGCGTGCTCGATGTTGCCGACCGCGGCGCGATGCTTGGAGATGACGCCGATCATCGCGCCGGCGTTCGGCTGGTAGCCCGCGAACGCGCCCATGCGCGAGGCGATCTCGGCCGACTTGCGGTACGCGCGCCCGGTCATGAGGCCGGTGATCGCCGCCGCGTAGGCGCGACCCTCGTCCGAGTCGTACGGAAGGCCGCGCGCCATCAGGAGCGCGCCGAGGTTCGCGTAGCCGAGGCCGAGCTGGCGGTAGGCCTTCGCGTTCCGGTCGATCTCGGGCGTCGGGTAGCTCGAGTAGCCGACGAGGATCTCCTGCGCGAGGAACATGGTGTCGACCGCGTGCTCGAAGCCCTCGACGTCGAGCTCGCCGTCCTCGCGGCGGAACTTCAAGAGGTTCAGAGAGGCGAGGTTGCATGCCGAGTCGTCGATGGACATGTACTCCGAGCACGGGTTCGACGCGTTGATCCGCCCCGTGTTCGGGAGCGTGTGCCACGAGTTGATGGTCGTGTCGTACTGGATGCCGGGATCCGCGCAGCGCCACGCCGCGTCGGCCGCCTGCTTCAGGAGCTCGCGCGCGGGCACGGTCTTCACAACCGTCCCATCAGTGCGCGCGGCGAGGTTCCAGTCCTCGTTCGCCTCGACGGCCTCCATGAACGCGTCGGTGATGCGCACCGAGTTATTTGCGTTCTGGTACTGGATCGAGGCCCAGTCGGAGGAGTCGAGCGACATGTCGTAGCCGGCCTGCTCGAGGACGCGCGCCTTCTCCTCCTCCTTGGCCTTGCACCAGATGAACTCCTCGACGTCGGGGTGATCGATGTCGAGGACGACCATCTTGGCCGCGCGCCGCGTCTTGCCGCCCGACTTGATCGTGCCGGCGGACGCGTCGGCGCCGCGCATGAAGCTGACCGGGCCGGACGCGTAGCCGCCCTTGGACAGCTGCTCCTTGGAGGAGCGAAGCTTGGAGAGGTTGACGCCGGAGCCGGAGCCGCCACGGAAGATGATGCCCTCGCGCCGGATCCAGTCGAGGATCGACTCCATCGAATCGTCGATGGAGAGGATGAAGCACGCCGAGCACTGCGGCTTCTCCTCGAAGCCGACGTTGAACCAGACAGGCGAGTTGAAGGAGGCGAGCTGGTTGACGAGGAGCGCCTTGAGCTCGGCCTCGAACGTCTCGGCCTCTTCCTCGTCGGCGAAGTACCCGCCGTCACGTCCCCACTTGCCGATCGTGGTGACGACCCGGCCGATCATCTGGCGCACGCTCGACTCGCGCTCGGGCGAGGACATGCGGCCGCGGAAGTACTTCTGCGCGACGATGTTGGTCGCCGTCTGCGACCAGAACTTGGGGAACTCGACGCCCTTCTGCTCGAAGACGGGCTTGTCCTTGCCCGGGATGTAGGCGTCGCGGATCTCCCACTCGATCTCGTCGAACGGGTCGCGCCCCGGGATCGTGAAATAGCGCCTGACGCCGCACTGCTTGGCCGGTTCGAGGACCGCGTTGACGAGGGCCTCGTCGGCGATCAAGGGGGTCGTTTCGGTACGCGCAGCGGACGCCATGGTTTCCTCCTGAAAGGCTATCTACCTGGATATGGGTCGCCCGGAGGGCGGGACCTGGGAGCGTAGAGCGGGGCTCGGACGGAGAGGCGCGCGCCCCCGAAAACCCGATTCCGGCCGGGCGCGCCCTCCCTCCTAGGTCCTGGGCAAGAGGCTACGGACAGCCCTGCGTGCCGTTCTCGAAGAGGAGGTTCACCGCCCCCTCCTGCATCGTCACCGGGGCACCGCTCGGCGAGCGCCACTGGACGTTGAACCTGTGCGTGTCGTCTGCTTCGAACGGACCTGTGTTGCCGACGAATGTGTACGAAAACGACTCGGTGCCGTTCGGAACGAAGCGGGCCGCGCCGGGCATCATCGGCGCCTCAGGCACGCCGTCGATGATCACGCGAAACCGCACGGGCCCACCCTTCATGGTCGCGCTGAGCGTCGCCGTCACCTGGTTGACCGTGCAGCGCGTCCTGCCGAGCCCCGGCACGTTCCTCCAAGACGTGGACGATGTCGACTCGTCTGTGGTCGTCCACCTGGCGGTCTGACGGTCGAGCCGGCCGCCCTCAGTCCCGGTCGCCGCCCAGAGTGCGAGCGGGACAACCACGGCGACGAGAGCGGCTGCTCCGAGAACGAGCGCCTTCCGACTATTGAGCCAGCGAACCATGCTGGCCTCCTTTCGTCCGATTTGGGTTGTCGCTATTAGACCGCGTCAGGACGACGAGTCTTCAGCTCAGGGGGATCAGCGCAACGCGTCTTCGTAGGCTGCGACCGTCTCGTCGAGCACGCGCTCCCACGAGCAGAGCTCGGCCACCCTCTCGCGCCCCGCGGCGCCCAGCCGGCGGCGCGATTCCCGGTCGTCCAGGAGCCGCTCGATCGCAGCGCGAAGAGCCGCCGGGTCGCCGGGCTCGATCAGGATGCCGGTGCGCCCTTCCTCGACCACGCTCGGCATCCCGCCGACCCTCGTCGCAACGACGGGGCGGCCGTGCGCCATCGCTTCGAGCAACACCATGGGGAGACCTTCGCGGTGCGACGGCAGGACGACCACCGCTGCGCGCGCAAGCAGCCGCTCGACCTGCTTGTGGGAGACGAAGCCGAGCGCGTTTGGCACGAGAGAACGAAGCGGCCCGTCTCCTGCCACCACAAGGTTCATCCCACGCGTCGCCTCGACCAGCTCCCGGATGCCCTTCTCCGGCGAGAGGCGCCCGACGAAGAGGATCTCCGGTGGATCGGCTTCCTCCCCCACCTCGGCCGGGATCTCGACGCCGTTCGGAATCCAACGGACGTCGGTCGCCCCGGCGCGCCGCGCCGCCTCAGCGAGCGGCTCGGACACGGCGATCACGACGCGCGGGCGCCGAAGAAGGGCACGAGCCACACGCGGCATGCGCGCCATGAGCTGCAAGTCCTCGAGCCGTCCCGCGGTACCCGAGCCGTGCAGCGTGAGCACGACCGGCTTGCCCGCCGAGGGTGCGACCAGCGCGCTGGCGAGCCAGTGCGCGTGCACGAGGTCCGCCTCGCGTCCGGCCCGCACCAGCGCGTTTCGCATCGACCAGAGAACGCGCGGCGCACGCCACGGCTTACGTCGAAACGACTCGACGACGCCGCCTCGCTCCCCGAACGCCGTGAAGGATCCCGGCCGAACCACGTCGACCTCGAGCCCACGCGCCCGCAACCGCTCGACGAGGTCGTGGACGAAACGCCCGGCGAAATCGTTCTCGTTCCGCGGATAGGACGTCGTGAAGACCGCGATCCTCATGCGCTCAGGCGAACCGAGCCGGATCCACCTTCGCCATCGGCACCGAGCACTCGATGGCGATCTTCGCGGCCATCAGCGGATCGAGAACATCGCGCCCTTCGTCCAGCGCCCGTTGCAAGGCGAAGCCGAGGGCAGCCGGTCGCAACAGCGGCGGAACCTCGTAGAGATCCAATGCCTCGACGACCCTGACCCGGCCGTGCTTCACCCACTCGAAGGGAGGCATCGCAGGCTGGTGCTCGTCCGGCAACTCGGTCTTGCCGAACTCGTCCGTGCCGACGCGCTGTGCCGTTCGGCTCATCACCTCGTGAACCATCTCGAGCGATACCGGCGCGCCGAAAGAGTGCGCGGCGCCGAGAACGAGGCTCAAGAGCGCAGTCTCGCTCTCCAGGAGCAGACGGTTCGGCTCGTCGCCGAAGTAGTAGCGGTGCCCGTCGCTCCCTTCCACTTCGAGCATCCCGACCTGCTGCGGCGTCAGGCCCCTTTCGGCGAGCGTGTCGAGCACCGCGACGAGGCAGAGGTGGCCGCCGAAGGACGCGAGCGCAGCGATGAGATCGTCAATGCGCACGCGCCCGCTCCGTTCCCCAAGGATCTGGACGAACAGGTCGAAGACGATCGTGCCCGCGACCTGCGCCCGGATCAAGGGTTCTTCCTTTTCCCGCTCGCGGAGATGGCGCAGCACCGCCTGATGTCCGGGATCAGCGCCGGCGGAGGACACCTACGAAAAGGTATTCGGCGATCCGGTCGCCGGAAGGACGGTTGGCCCCGACGCTCGCGCCGGGGCCAACCGAGTCGGTTCTAGCCGCCGGCCCTCGTCGGGTTGCAGGCGAACCCGGGACCCCCGCCCATCGGTCCCGCGACCTTGACGATTTGCCCAAACGACTGCGCGATGGCGTCGGTAGGCAAGTTGTCGTCGTTCAGCCCCGAGAACGCGCACTCCGACGCGGCGCGCAGCGGCGCGTCGGCGGAGCCGAAGATGTATTCGCCGCTTCCGGGCGGGCCCTTGATCTCACCGGCCAAGGCCGAACCAGAGCTCAGGCCCGCGATCGCAAGCGCGCAGACTGCCGCAATCCACTTCTTCCGCATGTTGTTACCTCTCTTCCTGTCGGACGCCCCTATGCCGGGCGAACCTACTAGGGCCCGACCCAGCCCGTCAAATTCGAACCGTCGCGCTAGCGAAGGTCCTTGTTCGACTCCATGTCGAACCACATGGCGAAGAGGAGCAGCTGTAAGCCCGAGATCGTGAAGAGCGCCACGAGCACGATCGTGGCGACCGGGATCGGGTTGCCGGCGAAACGCAGGGCCGTCTCCACGATGCCCAGGACGATGCCCGCCCCGAACAGCAAGAAGCCGAGCGTGTAGAAGAGCACGAGCGGGTGGAAGTCGCGGATGACGTACTTCTCGCGGAGTCGCCAGAAGAAGCCCTTGATGAGGAGCCACGAAATGCGCGGCACCACTCGGCGGAGGCGGATCCCGCTGCGCTCGCCGACCCCGTAGATCGGGCGCGACGGGTAGTCGCGCACGCGCCGGTTGATGACGTTCAGGTGCACGAGCATGTCGTTCGGAAACCCATAGCGCCGGTACACGCGCTGCAGGTCGAGAAGCTTCAGCGTCTCGAGGTTCACGGCTGTGTAGCCGGACTGTGAGTCGGCCACATGCCAGTACCCGGAGGCGATCTTGGTCAGGAACGACAGCATCGCGTTCCCGAGGTAGCGCGTGCGCGGGATGATCTCCCATGCCTGCCCGGTGAAAAGGCGGTTCGCCTTTGCGTAGTCGCACTCGTCGACGGCGATGGCGCGAACGAGCGTCTCGAGGTCGTCCGGATCCATCTGCCCGTCGGCAGCCATCACGCACGTGACGTCGATCTTGTCCTGGATGGCGCGCCGGTAGCCGACGATGATCGCCGCCCCCACGCCCTCGTTCTTCTCGCTCGTGAGGACCTCGACGCGCTTGTCCCCTTCTCGCGCGCGCTCGGCCGTGGCGTCCGTAGAGCCGTCGTCGACGACGAAGATGTGGTCTACAAACGTTGGAATGCCCGCGACGGTCGAGCCGACGAGCGCTTCCTCGTTGTAAGCCGGGACGACGACGGCGACCGTCTTTCCCTCGTACACGTTGGAAGAGGACGGTACCAGCCGGTCCAGTTGACGCTAGGAGGCCGCTTCCAGGGCGTAGAGGATCTTGTGGCCCGTGACGTACACTCGCTGCGCGTCCGCGACGACACCGGCGTAGCGCCCGTCGTCGAAGGTCCAGACACGCTCGCCGCTCTCGGCATCGAGCGCGTACGTCTTGAAGCCGAAGCTCGAGAAGTACACGAGGCCGTCGAGAACGGTGGCCGGCCCCGAGATGCGCTCCTTGGCGTCGAAGGTCCAGCGGACATCGCCTGTCCCGGTGTCAATCGCGTAGAGGCGGTGATCGTAGGAGCCGACGAACACGGTCTTGTCGAAGACGGCGGCCGACGAGTAGACGAACCCGTTCGTGCTCCTCGACCAGAGGAGGTTGCCGCTCCTTCGCCCGAAGGCGTACACCTTGCCGTCCGTGTTCCCGATGAAGACGCGCCCGTAGGCGACCGCAGGCGTCGCGTAGAAGTTGCCGGCGCCGCGAAGACCGCCCTGGGCCGCGGATTCCCAGCGGAGCTTGCCGCTGCGCGCGTCGACGGCGTACACCTTGCCGTCGTACGCGCCGAAGTAGATCGTCCCCTCGGCGAGGACCGGGCCGCCCTTGACGTCGTCGCCCGCCTTGAACGACCAGCGCTTCTTGCCGGTCGCAGCGTCGAGCGCGTACAAGTTGTCGTCGAAGGTGCCGAAGTAGATCGTCCCGTCGGCGAGCAGCGGCGACGATTCGACGACTCCCGCCTCGAAGCGCCAGAGCTCGTCGCCCGTCTCGGCGTCCATGGCCACCATGAAGCCGGGCGCGGTTGTGCGCTCCTGGCTCGGCTTGTTCATGAGCGGCTGGTAGATGACGCCTTCACCCACGGTGGGCGAGGCGGCGGTGAAGACCCCGAAATCCTTCTGCCACGCGACTTCACCGGTCTCCGCATCGAGAGCGTAGAACTCCCCGTCGATGTTGGCGAAGTAGAGGCGGTTGTATGCGATCACCGGCGGAAACTCGATCAGCTTGCGTGTGTTGAATCTCCAGACCTGCTCGTACGGCGGCCGGTGCTGGAAGGCGGGCGCGTAGCGCGTGCGCGCCTCGTCGTAGCCGTACGTCGGCCACGGCTCCTCCTGCACCTCTTCTTCTTCCCGGGTCGTCGCGCCCGGCTCTTCGGTCGTCTCAAACTCGGTGTCCGTCGATCCCCGGACGTCCTTGGTCTGACGTTCGTTCCAGATGTACGCACCCGCCAGCGCCCCGCCAGCTAGCAGGATCACGACGCCGAGCACGATCAGGACACGCTTCACGCCTCCTGTTGTACCCGCCGTGCAGGCCTGACACTCCGCCACAAGAGGATGACCGCACCCGGCAGCGAGGTGAGAAGGAGCACGGCGTAGTAGAGGACCCCGGCTGCAAACGCCTGGTCGGCGGGCACGTCGAAGCGCGAGAGGAAGCCGACGAAGAACGCCTCACGCACGCCGAGCCCGTTGAGGGTGAACGGGACCATCTGCACGAAGAAGAGAAGCGGGCCGAGCACGAAGTAGACGAGCGGCGAGACGTCGATGCCGACGGCCTCGCCGCAGAACCAGATGCCGACGACGCGCGCGAGCTGCGAGACGATCGTGATGCCGAGCACGAAGAGGAGCACGCGAGGCCGGCCGCGGTACTCGTGCATGGCCTGGTAGAGGCTCGTGACCGGGCGCTCGAGACGAAGCCGGCGGCCGAGCGGAAACACGCGCTCAACGAGGTGGCGGCCCGTGCGCCGCGAGAAGATGAGAACGAGGAAGAGGATCGTCCCGAGGACGGCAGCGGCCTCGATCCAGGCGACGAAGCGGACGTCCTCGTAGCGGCCCGCCGCGATCGCAAGGCCGAGTGCGACCACGACGAGCGTCCCGACCGATCCGATCACGCGTTCCATGAGAACGGCGGCCGCGGCTTCCGCCTTGGCGTCCGGCCGCTTGCGGGCGTGCTCCACGATGCGCACCGCATCCCCGCCGACCGCGGTGGGCAGGATCTGGCCGACCGCGTAGCTGACGAAGTAGAGCTGCGTCAGCCAGGCGATCGGTTCGTGGAGCCCCTTCGAGGCAAGCAGCGCCTGCCAGCGCCAGGCCATCGCCCACGTCGTGGCGACGAAGAGCGCGACGGCCCCGGCGGCGTAAACGAGGTTGCTGTCGGCGAGGATGTCGATGGTCTCGCCGAGATCGACCTGCCAGATGAGGTAGGCGAGGATGGCACCGCTCACCAGGACCTGGATGAGGATGCGGAGGGGTCTGCTCAACCGGTGAACGAGGCGTGCACGCGGCGCAGCGCCTCGATCGCATCCCCGATGTCGGCGTCCGAGTGCGCCGGTGAGAGCGGCAGCGAGAGCACCTCACTGCCTGCGCGCTCGGCGATCGGCAACCGCGCCTGGTCCGGATAGTGCGCGCGGTAGTAGCTGAGCGTGTGCACCGGCAGGAAGTGGATGCTCGTGCCGATGTTCTCCTCCGCGAGCGAGCGCTGGTAGGCGTCGCGGTCGGCGCCGGCTTTCTCCGCGTCGATGCGAACGACGTACAGGTGCATCGCGTGCTCGTCGCGCGGGTCGCGCTCGAGCGGAGTGACGCCCTCGAGCTCCTCGACCGCCGCGTCGTAGGCATGCACGTGCCGGCGGCGGATCTCGGCGTGCGTCTCGAGCTTGTCGAGCTGGCAGAGCGCAATCGCGGCGAGGACGTCGGAAAGGTTGGCCTTGAAGCCTGCGACACGGATGTCGTAGAGCGAGCCGTCGCCGCGACGCATGAAGCGAAGCTCGCGCAGGTCGTTCGCGAGCGCCTCGTCCTTCGTCGTGACGACCCCGCCCTCGCCCGAGGTGACGTTCTTCGTCGCATAGAGGGAGAAGCACGTCGCGGCTGCGATCGACCCGATCGGCCGCCCGCGGTACTCGGCGCCGACAGCGTGCGCGGCGTCCTCGATGACCGGAACGCCGAGGTCGAGCAGCGGGTCGAGGTCGGCGGGCTGGCCGGCGAGGTCGACTGGGAGGATCGCCTTCGTCCTCGGCGTCACTGCTTTGGCGACCTCGATGGGGTCGATGTTGAGGTCGGAATCGTGCACGTCGACGAAGACGGGGGTGGCGCCGACGTGCACGACGACGTTGGCGGTCGCGGGCCACGTGATCGGGCTCGTGATCACCTCGTCGCCGGGACCGACCCCGAGGCCGACGAGGGCAAGGTGCATTGCAGCGGTCCCCGAGGCGAGCGCGACGGCGTGCTCGGCGCCCGTGACCTCCGCGAAGCGCTGCTCGAGCTCGTCCGCGCGCGGGCCGCTCGTCAGCCAGCCGCTTCGGAGCGTCTCCGTGACGGCCGCGATCTCCTCCTCGCCGATGGCCGGCGGTTGGAAGGAGAGGAAGGTGCTACGCCTGGACTCGAGCTTCGACATCGGCTGTCTCAAAGCGTACGAGAGCCGCGGCGCGATCGGCCCGCGCGAGCGCGTCCGCCTTGGAATCACCGGTGGCCAGCACGAAGCCGGCGCGGTCGGCCCCACGCTCGAAGCGGCCGAACTCGAAGCCGGGCCGGCGGTAGATGCGCGCGTCCACCACTCCTTCCACCTGGGACGCCTCCTCCAGCCCGGTCACGGCTTCGAGCACGCCCTGGGGCGGGACGAGGAAGCGAACGCAGGCGCCGCCGGGGGTGTCCGTCCTCGTGGGCGCCACCTCCGGATCGCCACCGAGCGCGGCCGCGAGAGCGAAGCCGTTCAGGTCGTAGCCGAGCGCGACGTGGCAGAGCTCCGCGTCGTGGCCGCCGCCGAGCCGCGCCGCCAGCTCCATCACCTTCGGGCCGTCGGGCCCGAAGCGGACCTGTGTGTACGTCGGGCCGTCCGTGATGCCGAGCGCGACGGCCGCCGAGCGCACGACGCCGACCGCGTCCTCCCAGTTCGGCACGTCGCTCGGCCAGGCGTGCGCGAGCGCCACGCCGAAGGCGGGCGGGCTCGGCGGTGAGACGGTCGGTCACGGTCAGCGGGAAGAACTCGCCGCCGACGGAAAAGGCGTTCACCGTCACTTCGGGGCCGTCGACGAGCTCCTCGACGAGCGCGACGTCGGAGCGCGACTCGGCAACGGCGAATGCGATCGCCTCCCTCAGCTCGTCGCGCTCGCGCACGAGCGTCAGCCCCTTCTGCCCTTGGCGGTCGGGCGGCTTGACGACGCAGGGGACCGGAAGCTCGTCGGAGGCCGTCGTCGTCAACGACCACCGTGGTTGCGGCACGCCGTGCTCGTCGAGGCGTTCGCGCTGGCGGAGCTTGGAGACGCAAAGCGCGGCCACGTCCGAGGGAAGCGGGTGGCGAATCCCGAGCCGTTCGGCGACGCGCGCCGCGATCGCGACCGGCCAGTCGATGCCCGGCGCGATGATGCCGTCGATCCCTTCGGCCTTGGCGAGCGCCGTGATCGCCGCCTCGTCCTCGGCCGAGACGATGGCGCGCCGGTCTGCGTACTCGAAGCCGAGCGCCTGCGGGTCGCGGTCGCAGGCGATGACGAAGACGTCGCGCTCACGCGCGGCGCGGAGCAGACCGAGCTGAGCCGGGCCCGCGCCTAGGACGAGAAGGCGCTTACCTGATCCGGTTGAGCGCGAAGCGGTGACTCCCACCACGCCCGATTGTCGCGATACCACGCGATCGTCTGCTCGAGGCCGTCCTCGAAGAGCGTCTTCGCCTCCCAGCCGAGGAGACGCTTGGCCTTCTCCGTCGAGCCGATGTGACGATCCACCTGCCCGGGGCGTTCGGGCACGTTCGTCTTCAGGGAGGCGGGCTTGCCGAGCGTCTCGATGACGAGGTCGGCGATCTCGGCGACCGGACAGGTCGCGGCCGGTCGCGAGGTTGATGACCTCACCGGCGACCGCGTCGAGATCCGCTTCGATGGCGGCCTCGACGCCCTCAGCGACGTCGTTGACGAACACCCAATCGCGGCTCGCGTGGCCGTCGCCGTGGATGGTGATCGCCTCGTCGCAGAGCGCCTGCGTCGCGAAGCGCGGAATGAGCTTCTCCGGATGCTGGTACGGCCCGTACGTGTTGAACGGACGCACGATCACGATCGGCAGCTCGTAGGTGACGTAGTACGAGTAGGCGAGGCGGTCGGCACCCGCCTTCGTCGCTGCATATGGGCTGCGCGGGTTGAGCGGATGCTCCTCGTCCATTGGCTCGCTTTCGGCCGTTCCGTACACCTCGCTCGACGAGAAGAGGACGAAGCGCTCGACCGGCGTGCGGCGAATCGCGTCGAGCAGGATCTGGGTTCCCTCGACGTTCGTCGTCACGAATTCGGACGCGCCCTCGAGGATCGACTTCTCCACGTGCGACTCGGCGGCGGCGTTGACGATCACGTCGACGTCGGCCACGACGTCGGCCACGAGCTCGGCATCGCGGATGTCGCCGTGGACGAACGAGAGGCGCTCGTGGTCCATCAGGTCGGCGAGGTTGTCGAGGTTGCCCGCGTACGTGAGGGCGTCGATGACGA
Organism: uncultured Actinomycetes bacterium; assembly: GCA_963747715.1. Taxonomy (GTDB): domain Bacteria; phylum Actinomycetota; class Thermoleophilia; order Gaiellales; family Gaiellaceae; genus CAVVGB01. The sequence continues at coordinate 164,196 of CAVVGB010000007.1, read as the reverse complement.
CGACCTCATGCGGCGTGGCGCTGAGAAGATGGCGGGCGAAATTGGACGGAATGAAGCCCGCCCCGCCCGTTACGAGAATGCGCTTGCCGTTCACTCGCGCGAGTCTACCCACGGGCTTGCGAACCGAAGCGCAGTGGCTGCCGATCGTTGCCGTTGTCGCCACGGTCGGCGCGGCGCTTGCCTATCTCTTGACGCGGCTCGTTCGCGACGCGGGCGGCAAGCCGATCTACGACGACGAGGCGCTCGCCGGCCTGATCGCCGCAAGGCCTCTGAACGAGATCGTCGAGACGGTGATGGGCGACCGCGGCGGGGCGCCGTTGCACTTCCTGCTGGCGCACGTGACCCTCGCGCTCGACCCGTCACCCGTCGCCTTGCGGGCGCTGTCGATCGTGTTCGCCGTTGGCGCAGTGCTGCTCTGCTACGACCTCGGGCGCCGCCTGGGCGGGCGCACCGCGGGCGTGGCCGCCGCGCTCGTCGTGGCGGCTTCGGATCTCCTGCTCCTGTACGGGAGCTTCGGGCGCATGTACGCCCTCTTCGTCTTCGCCGCCGCGCTGGCGGCCGATCTGTTCGTGCGCGCTCTCGAGCGGCCGACCGCGCAGGCGGCGGCGCTCGCAGCCTTGGCCGCCCTGCTCCTGCCTGCGTCGCACCCGTACGGGATCGTTCCGTTCGCTGTGGAGGCCGCGTCGCGCTTGCTGTGTGGCGCGGGCGGCCGCTCCGGCCGGCGCTCCCCACGCTCCTGATCGCGCTCGGTGTCGTCCCGTTCCTCGTCGCCGACCTGCGGCTTCTCGACCGCTTCTCGGTGGGCCTCGGAGGCGAATCGCTCACGCAGCAGCGCGGTGTCGGCGACTTCGCCCGCGAGGTGCTTGGAGGGCTCAGCGGCGGGACCGGCGTGCTGCTCGTCCTCGTGATCGGTCTCGCCGTGGCCGGCCTCTTCCTGTTGCGACGGCGCTCGCTCCCATTCGTCGCCTACGCGGCGGGGCTCTTCGCCTCCTCCGCGCTTCTTCTGGTCCTCGCGCGCGCGGGGGACCCGGCGCCGCTCTCGTCGCGCTACTTCATCTTCCTACTGCCGGTGTGGGCGGCGCTGGTCGGCGTGGCCGCCGCACGTGTGGGCGTCGTCGGCGTGGCCGCGCTCGCCGCGGTCGTCTTCCTGGCGCCGGGGAACGCCGTCAAGGATCCGCGCGTGCTCGAGGCCGCGGAGCCCGCCAACCTCGCCGCGCCGGCGGCTCTCGTGCGGGAGCAGGTCGGCCAGCGAGACGTCCTCTTCCCTTACTCGCCCGTGTACCTGAGCGCGTCTGCCCGAGACGGCGAAGAGCGACGGTCGTCAGCCGCGCACGGCCCGAGCTGTTGCTACGGGAGCTCGACGAGGCCGACTATCCGGTGCTGCGGGTCTTCATCGCGGTGCCCCAGGACGATTCGTGGCGGATGCTCGTCACGAGCGGCCCGTTCGTCGACCGCGTCGCGGTGCTGCGCGCGATCCAGGATGAGCTCGCCGGGCTCGATGCGGATCCGTTCGTCGTCAAGGCGCGCGGCGCTGTCGAAGCCGCGATCGCGGCTGCGTAGTTCCCGGGCGGGACATGTCCCGCCCCTACCTCTTCATTTCTGATCGCGACTCCTTACGCGTCCGCTCTCGGACGAGTAGGGGCCGGGCATGCCCGGCCCGGAAGCTTCGCTACAGCTCGGTGTCGACGGTGTAGAGAGGCCGGCCCTCGACGTCGCGCTGGATGCGGCCGAGGTACTCGCCGACGAGCGCGAGGATGAAGCCCTGCACGGCGAGCACGCCGAGGACGAGCGCGCCTAGGTAGAGAAAGCCGGGAAAATCGCCGCGCACGGCCCAGACGACCGTCGCCCAGATGCCGGTGGCGACGGAGAGGAACCCGCAGAGCGTCCCGATGATGACGCCGGCCCACTGGATCGGCTGGGGCCAGAAGCCGGCCAGCACGTGCAGCGCGAGGCGCGCCAGCCGTAGCGGCGAGTAGCGGGAGCGGCCCTGGCGGGCACGGTGCTCGAGGTCGACCTCGACGACGTTGGCGCCGGTGGCGAGCACGAGCGCCTTCGTGAACTTCTGCTTGCCGATCACGCCGAGGACGGGAACGAGCGCGTCCCGCGAGTAGGCGTTGAAGGCGCAGCCGAAGTCGGTGATGTCGGACTTCGTGAAGCGGCGCAGCATGATGTTGATGACGCGCGAGGGAAGCGTCCGCCCCCACGCATCCTCACGGCTGTGCCGGCGCCCGCTCGCGACGTCGGCGCCCCCGTCGATCGCCGAGATGAGCTTGGGCAGGTCGGAAGGCGAGTTCTGGAGGTCGCCGTCCATCGTCACCACGATGTCGCCACGGGCGCGCACGAGGCCCGCGTGCATGGCGGGATGCTGGCCGAAGTTGCGCTTGAACCGAACGGCGCGAAGCTGGGCGTCCTGCTCGTTCAGCCGCTTGACGAGCTCCCACGTCCCGTCGCTCGAGCCGTCGTCGACGACGATGATCTCGTACGGCCGACCGATCGCCTCGAGGGCAGCGACCGCCTGGCGGTAGACCTCTTCGAGTGTCTCGCGCTCGTTGTAGACGGGAACGACGAGCGAAATGTCCGGCGCCGGGACGTCGACGACGTCCCGAAGAGGCGCGGGAACCGGCTCTATCTCGGCCATGCCAGGAGGAGGCTACCATCGCGAAGATCAAAGAAACGCCTGTAATCACCGCTTTTTCCGGAAGCGGACGCCGACCGAAGCGGCTAGGCTGATCTCGAGGAGGCTGCGTGGACGCGAAACTGGCAGAGCGAGTAGAGCGAGTCGCCAACGACGATACGCACGGCGCGAGCTGGCTCGCGCGGGAGGCGGTCGAAGCCGTGGCGGACGCGATCGAGGCCGGCCATGACCCGGTCGAGGTCGCGCGCGCAATGGTGGCGGCGCGGCCCGCGATGGGCGCGATCTCCGGCGCACTCGGACGGGTGCTGGCGGCCGGCCGCAGCCCGGAGCACATGGTGGAAGAGGCACGCGCCCTCATGGCCGCCCGCGAGCGGGCAGCACGCGCCATAGCCGTCCTGCTCCAGCCCTATCTGGACGGGGTCGGCGTCGTCATGACGCACTCGAACTCGGCGACCGTGGCCGAGGCGCTCCTGCACACCCAGCCTGACCGCATCGTGTGCACGGTCTCGGAACCGGGCGAGGAGGGCCGTGAGCTGGAAGAGGGCCTGCGCGCCCAGGGCTTGACGACGGAGCTTGTGAACGACGAGGACGCCGGCCATGCGGTGGAGACCGTCAACCTGCTCCTCGTCGGAGCGGACACCGTGTTCCGCGATGGCTCGCTCATCAACAAGACCGGGACTCGTGACCTGACGAAGACGGCTTCCGGCGCCGGCGTGCTTGTGATCGTCGCCTGCGAGGTGATGAAGCTCGCACCGGTCGATCCGCGCGAGCCCGGCGAGGACCGCTTCGACCTGACGCCGCCCGAGCAGATCGACTCGTACGTGACCGAGGAAGGCGTCTTCGCCCCCGCCGACATTCCGGCTCTGCTCGACCGCACGCCGTATCTGCGGGAGGGCTACGCGCTCCTCCAGCAGCAGTCCGTCTAGAGAAGCGGGCTTCCCTCCATCTCGGCGGGGATCGGCTCGTCGAGGAGCGCGAGGATCGTCGGGGCGACATCGTGGATGTTCCTCGTTGCACGCGGGCCGGTGCGAACCCCGTCGGCGGCGAGGATGTAGACGCCGTCGTGATCGTGGTTGGCCTCGTCGGGCCCGGTGTCGTTCTCCCGTGAGTAAAGGGAATCCGTGCCGACGAGCGCGCTCGTGCGCACATGGAGGTCGCCGAAGTAGGCGAGCAGGTCCGGTGCGACGCCGTTGACCTCGTCGTACAGATCCTCGGGGCGGTAGGTCACGCCGGGCTCCGCGAGCTTCGACCGGAGCTCGCCGCGGACGTCGTCGTACTCCGACGCAGTGACGATGCCCGCCGGTTCGCGGCCCGCCACGTTCATGTACACGCGCGCGTGGAAGCCGCCGTCGCTCCAGGCGACCGTGCGCTCCCAGTCGACGAGCTCGGGCGTCAGCGGCGTCGGCTCGGAAGGTTCGGCTCGAAGCGTGAGATATCCGCTACGCCGGAGCCACTCGTTCACGTGGAAGCAGCCGTCCATGCTCTTGGCGCCGTGGTCGGAGACGACGAGGACGGCGGTGTCCTCACCGACGAGCTCGAGGAGCCGCCCGAGCCTCTCGTCGACAAGTCGGTAGTAGTCCAGCACGGCGTTCTGTGAGCGCCACAGGGCGTGCTGGATGCGGTCGGTTCCGATCTCGACCATGAAGAAGAGATCCCACGGGCGCGTGATGAGCAGCTGTTCGGCAAGCCGGAAGCGCTTGTCCGTCATCTCCTCAGCGTCACGCCGGATGCGGTACTTGTCGTGGCTTCGAAAAGCGGGAACGTCGGTCATGTAGTCGACGAGCTCGAGCTCGGCGGGATACGTCTCAGCGCGCGCGGGCGCTTGGAAGCACGAGACCATTACGCCGTTCACTGGCGAGACCGGATACGTCTGCGGGACGCCGAGGACGATCACGTCGCGCCCGCGCGCGGACAGCACGTCCCACACCCGCGGCACGCGCACGGAACGAGCGTCGGCGAGCACCGCCCGGCTATAGGAGCGGTCGCGACGGTTGCGAAAGCCGTACAGCCCGAGCGCGCCGGGACTGCGCGACGAGGTCATGCTCGTCCACGCCGGCACCGTGATGGGCGGGTCGCAGCTCCGCAGCACGCCGTACGCGCCCCGCTCCATCAGGCCCCGCATGGTTGGGAGCTCGTCGCGCCAGAGCTCGAGCACGCGCGCGGCCGGGGCACCGTCGAGCCCGATGACGAGGACGCTCACGCTGCGCGCCGCCACGCGTCGCCCAACGACTCACGGCGGCAAAGCCAGAGGAGCAGCGCGACGAGCAGCAGGACCGCCTCGTCGACGGGGCCCGGGATCGGCAGCAGGCCGATGGCGGCCAGCCAGCGCAACGGTCGCGGGATGCGCCCGTCCCGGGCGAGCAGCCGAACCGCTCGAATGGCGCGCTTCGCGCTTCGCAGGGAGCGGAGACTACGTCAGCCGACGAGGTTGACCGTCGCAACGGTGACGAGCACCGAGAGGGCGAACCAGATGAGGACCTGGTGGGAGCGGTGCTTGCAGTACCGCTGGGCGTACAGGGTCGCGAGCGTGCCCATCACATCGATCCCGAAATGGACGACGTAGTCGACCCAGTCGCGGGAGAAGTCGTGCACGCTAACTGCGAGAATGATTCTCATTATCGCGCCCGCTATGCTACCCCGGATGGCCCAGGCCAGGCAACTCCAGCGGCAGGCGAGGGAGACGCTGCGGGCGCTCGGCGCACGCCCCACCCCTCAGCGGGCCACCGTCCTGGCCGAGCTCATGGGCGAGAGCAATGACCTGACCGCGCAGGAGCTCCACCAGCGCCTGCGGCGGCGCGGCTCGCGCCTCGGGCTGGCGACCGTGTACCGCACCCTCGGCCTCCTGAGCGGCGAGGGCGCCATCGACGCGCTTTCCCACCGCCAGGGCGAGGTCTCTTACCGCTGGTGCGGGGACCACCACCACCATCACCTCGTGTGCTCCAGCTGCCAGAGCGTCGTCGAGCTCGGCGACTGCGAGTTGACGCCGTGGCTCGACCGCGTCGCCGCAGACCACGGATTCGTCGCGACGGCGCACCGCCTCGACGTGGCCGGGCTCTGCGCCGCCTGCCGCGCGGCCTAGGCTGAAGCGCTCGTCGGCTCGCGCCGAGGAAGCGCGATCGTCGCGATGGCGAGCAGGGCCCACATGAGCGGGTCCTCGAAGAACGCGTTGTAGAAGAGGCTGTGCACGAAGATTGCGACGAGACAAAGGCCGGCGATCAGGCGCGCTCGGCCGGCGCCGTCGGCGCCCGAGCTTCCGCGAAAGGCGACGAAGAGGGCCGCGCCGACGAGCCAGGCGAAGAGCGCGAGGCCGATCAGCCCCGTCTCCGCCGCGACGGTGATCGGCGTCGTGTGCGAGGCCTGGTTGCGGTCGGCCTGGCGCCTGCTGACCCGGTCGGCGTAGGCCTCGCCGAAACCTCCGAGGCCCACGCCCGCAACGGGATTGTCCCTCGCGATGCGAAGCCCCACAGAGACGAGCGTGGAGCGCCCGCCTGTGGCATCCGACAACGTCGCCCTCGCTGAGCCATCCAGGCTCTCGCGCACATTCGCGAGCTGCGGCGAGGCGACACCCACCGGGATCATCACGGCGGCGACCACTCCGACCGCCACGAGCGCCCTCCACCGCCACGCAATCACCGCGGCCAGCACGACCGCGCACACGAGCGCGACGAAGCTCGACTGCGAGAAGGAGAAGAGCAGGCCGACCCACAGGACGACGATCGCCGCACCGAGGGCGACCTCGAATCGAGTCCCACGCCGCGTGCGGAAGAGAAGCAGCGTGAGCACGGCGAGGATCGTGAGCACGAGGAAGCGCCCGTACATCGACGGGTCCCAGAAGATGGAGTTGACCCGGTAGAAGGTCGCGTACGCGTTCGCTGCGATGACGTCCTGGTTCCAGAAGACGTCGTGCGCAATCCATTGCCAGATTCCCACGAGCGCGAACACGACCGCGATCGAGACGACCATCCCAAAGAGGCGACCCGCTTCGAGCGTCGACCACGGCAGGCGCGCGAGAGCAACGGCGAGCACACCGAACGGCAGGACGAAGAAGAAGAGGAAGACCGACGCGGTGCGAACGTCCGTCGTCCACAGCATCGACAGTCCGAACCAGACGACGAGCGCGGCGAGCGGCCACGCAAGGAGCCCCAGCTCGCGGCGCGGCGGCTCGCGCCAGATCCTCCACGCGAGAACGACGACCGCCGCGGCGATCACGATGTAGAGCGGAAGCAGCAGGTTCGCCGATGTCGAGCCGACCGACACCGGGATGCGAATCGCAGCGGCGACGATCGCAAAGAAGGCGAGCGCCCATGGGTAGCGCAGGAAGAGCACCGCCAGCCCGCCGACGGCGAGCGCTCCGACGACGCCGCCCGCGGCAAGCACCGCAACGCGACCGGACGGAAGCAGGAGCGGGAGGAAGAGCGCCATCCCCAGAACGACGAGCGCGAGCCCGGCCAACCGAAGCAGGCGCTCCTGCACGAGCAGGAGGAGAGCAAACCCGACAGCGCCGACGATGCCGCCTGCTTGGGCCAGAGTCGACGCGGTCATCCGCGCCTCAGCACGCGCACGACAGCTCGGTCGCGATGCCCGTTCGCCTCGACCTCGAGAACGTAACGACCCGCGCGGGCACCTTCCGGAACGCGCGCGACGACGACGCCCGGACGTTCCCTCGCTTCTGACCCCAGTACCCCTCCGCCGACCCGGCGAAGCTCCCACGAGAAGCGACTTGCATCCGTCACGACGCGAAAGCGGACGTTCCCGCCACGCCGCACGGCGCGCGTGCTCTGCACGACCACGATGTACCGGACTGCGACGGCGACCTTCCCCGGCGCCGAGAGATTTCCGGCCGCGTCGCGAACCCGGAGGAAGAGCGTGTAGTCCCCCGCCCGGACCGCGCGGCCGTCCACCTGCCCGTCCCAGGCTATGTCGGCCTCACCCGCCGGCTTGAAGGCACCCTCCGCAGCAAGGCGACCGTTTACGAACACCACGGCAGCGCCGTCCTCGCTCGAGTCGTAGCCAATACGGATGGAATCGCCCTGGCCGTCGTCGTCAGGCGAAAACACCTGGCGGTCGACGCCGAGCACCTCGAAATCCGGTGACTCCGTGTCGACGCGGACCGTCCGCGGGATGACGACCGTTCGGTCGTCGTCCCGAAGATGCACGCGCAACCGGTAACTCCCGTCCGGAACGATCCGGCCTGCGTCGTCTCGGCCGTCCCAGCGAACGCGCACTCGCCCCTTTTTCGCCTCCAGATCGCGGGCGAGATTCCGGATAGGCACACCGCCCGCGAGGATGTCCAGGTCGAGGCGGTCGTTGCGGCGAATGCGCATGGAAAGACGCGCGATGGCGGTGGGGCACCCGCATCCCGGCGAGAAGAGCTCTTCCGCCCGCTTCGCCGTGATCGGCGTGGGCTCGAGCTTGAGCGCCTCGGTGATCGTGAAGGCCGCGGTCGTGCCGCCGATGAGCGCCAGAACGAGCACGGTCACGGCTACACGACGCACAAGCGCGGATTCTAGGTCGCGCGCGCTTTCGTCCCGCTGTTTGACCGGCTACTGCTGGCGGTACGCGGCGATCAGGATCTCGGCGACCTCGGGCCGCGTGAACTCCGTCGGCGGCAGCTCGCCGCCGGCCAGGAGCTCGCGGACCTTCGTCCCCGAGAGGAAGACGTGATCGTCTCCCCCGTGCGGGCACGTCTTGGCCGTCGCCATCTGGCCGCATGCCTTGCACCAGAAGGAGTGCTCGAAGAACATCGGCTCGATGTCGAGCTCGTGCGGCTCGAACTCGTCGAAGATGCGTTGCGCGTCGTACGACCCGTAGTAGTCGCCGACGCCGGCGTGATCGCGTCCGACGATGAAGTGCGAGCAACCGTAGTTCTTGCGGCAGATCGCGTGCCAGATCGCCTCCCGCGGGCCCGCGTAACGCATCGCCGCCGGAAATGCCGAGACGACGACGCGTTCGGCCGGGTAGTAGCCGTCGACGAGGACTCGGTACGCCTCGGCGCGCACGGCGGCCGGAACGTCGTCCGACTTCGTCTCCCCGACGAGCGGGTGAATGAGGAGCCCGTCGACGGTCTCGAGCGCGCACTTGGTCAGATACTCGTGGGCGCGGTGGATCGGGTTGCGGGTCTGGAAGCCCACCACGCGCCTCCAGCCGCGCTCGGCAAAGAGCGCGCGCGTGTCGGCGGGGTCCTTGTGGAGCTCGGTGAACGGCGGCTGCTGCCGCTCGAACACCGTCACCGCCCCGGCCACGTAATAGTCCGCCTGCGAGTACACCCGCGCGACGCCCGGATGCGCGGCGTCCGTCGTTCTGAAGCAGCGCTCCGCCTCCCGGTCCTTGTCGTACTGGAAGACCTCTTCGACGTCCATGACGGCGAGCGAGCGCCCGGCTTCGTCGGCGAGCGCCACGCGATCCCCCTCGGGCGCATGATCCGCGGCCAGGCACACCGGCAGCGCCCACGGCAGCCCGCTGGACAGGCGCATCTCCTCGACGACGCGCTCGTAGTCGGCCGACCCCATGAAGCCCGCGAGCGGCGACAGCGCGCCGGAGGCCAGCATGTCGAGGTCGGAGAGCTCGCGCGGAGTGAGCGCGAGGGCCTGGAGGCTGTCGACGCCGTCGGGCCGCTCGCCGACCCGCCCGGTCAACTCACCCCCGTGCGGTCTGATGAGCGTCTGCTCGGTCGCGAGGCTCACACGCGCACCTCGCCGTAGAGCAACCCGAGCTCCTCGAGCTTCCCGAGCACACGCTGCGCGCTCTCCTCGGGACTCTCGCCCTCGGTGTGGAGAACGAGCTCCGGGGCGCTGGGCGCCTCGTAGGGATCCGAGACGCCGGTGAACTCCTTGATCTCGCCGGCGAAAGCCTTTTCATAGAGGCCTTTCACGTCGCGGCGCGCACACTCCTCGACCGAGGCCTCGACGAAGACCTCGACGAAACCACCGTGCTCCTCCACGAGCTTCCGCGCCTTCTGACGGGTTTCCTCGTACGGCGAGATGGCGGAAACGAGCACGGCCGCGCCGTTGCGCGTCAGCCGCGAGGCGACCCAGCCGATGCGCTCGATGTTCGTGTCGCGGTCTTCCTTCGAAAAGCCGAGACCTTTCGAGAGGTGCGTGCGCACGACGTCGCCGTCGAGGTACTCGACTATGCGGCCGGCCTCCTCGAGGCGCGGTCCGACGATCTCGGCGATCGTCGACTTGCCGGCGCCGGAGAGACCCGTGAACCAGAGAGTGAACCCGTTGTTCACGAGGCCACCGCCTGATCGAGGTGAATACCGCACTCGAGCTTGTCCGAGCCCGCCCACCGGCCGGCTCGCTCCTCTTCGTCGGGACGGGTCGGCCTTGTGCACGGCATGCACCCGATCGACCGGTAGCCGGCCTCGTGCAGCGGGTTGTAGGGAATGTCGTTCGCTTTGATGTAGTTCCACACGTCTGTTTCTCTCCAGTCCGCGAGGGGTTGGATCTTCCAGACTCCGTACCGCTCCGAGCCCTCGAGCTTCTTCGTGGCAGCTCGCGAGGGGGACTGGTCGCGGCGAATGCCGGAGACCCAGGCATCGTACGGATCCAGCGCGCGCAAGAGCGGTTCAACCTTCCGGATGTGGCAGCAGCGGTCGGGAGCGCGCTCCCACAGGTTCGGGCCTTCGCGCTTGTGCTGCTCGGCCACCGTGAGGACGTCGGGCTGGATCAGCCGAAGGCCGTAGCGCTCCACGAGCCGCTCGCGCGTCTCGTACGTCTCCTTGAAGAAGAGGTGCGTGTCGAGCTCGATCACGTCGATCTCCAGGCCGAGCTCCGACACCATGTGCACGAGCACCGACGACTGCTTCTGCCACGAGCACGACAGGCAGAGCCGCTCGCCGAACTCGGCGTGACCCCAGCGGAGAACCTCCTCCGCCGGCAGCGTCTCGAGCTCGGCCTCAGTCAGCGACAGGGGCGGGCTGATCGCCACGCAGGAGAACCTCCTTGAGCGTGTCCGCCCGCAGTCCGAGACGCAGGGTCTCGAGCGGGATGACCTCGTCGGGCGGGATGTTCCCGAGGTTGACCTCGGGCCCGAACCGGCGGATGAACCAGGCCTGCGAGGACTTCGTCGGGGCTTCGAAGATGATGTCGGCGACGTCGATCTCGTGCGCGATCTCGTCGATGAGGCCGGTGCGCATCTCACCGGTGGGGCGAAAGATCCCCGCGGTCCCGGTCTCGCGGGACTCGGTGATCACCTTCCACGCGCCGGCGGCGAGCTCCTCGTGCATCCAATCGACCCACTGGTAGGGGGCGTACACGACCTCTGCGTCCTTGGAGCCCACCTCGGACAGGACGACGAAGTCGTCCGCGAACGTCGCGATGAGCTCGAGCTTGCGCTCGCGGGGAAGGTCGATGGCGCCGTCGGAGATCTCGACGTGCGAGATGCGGTTGTCCGTGAGCCAGCTGCGGTATTCGTCGATCTTGTCGCGCACCACGACGGCCTCGAAGAGCGTCCCGCCGCAGACCACGGGAGTCTCGAGCGAGCGGTAGAGCGCAATCTTCTTCTCGAGGTTGCGCGTGACGTACGAGGTTCCCCAGCCGAGCTTGACGACGTCGACGTACTCCCCAGCCGTGTCGAAGAGCCCTTCGATGTCACGAAGGTTCAAGCCCTTGTCGATGACGTGCGTGAGACCGCGCGTGCGCGGCTTGCCCGAACGGGCGAGGATGTCGAGGAAGCCGTTTGGGCGGCCGTTCCCCGGAGTGTCAAAGCTTGGCATAGAGCTCCTCCAGCTTGGTCTTGGCCTGCTGTTGCACGTCGTGGTAGAGCGAGTTGCCGTGGGAGTCGATCGCGACCGTGAGCGGCCCGAAGTCTTTGACTCGGAACTTCCAGAGGCACTCGGGCATGAGCTCCTCCCAAGCGACCTCTTCGATCTCCTCGATCTGCGTCGTCTCGAGCGCGGCGGAGCCCCCGACGAGCGCGAAATACACCATCCCGTACGTCTTCATCGGTTCGACGACCTCGTCGGGCAGGCCGCCCTTGCCGGCGATGGCGCGCACACCGTAGTCGCGGCCGAGCGGTTCGGTGAAGCGCGCCATGCGCCAACTCGTCGTCGTGCCGATGGAAACCTTTTCGTAGCGGCCTGGGCCGACCTTGCGAACGCCGGGCGCCGTGTGTAGAAGGAGCGCGCCGCGCAAGTCCATCGGCGGCTCGACGCCCTTGTCGAAGATGCGGATGTGCGTGCGGTCGCGGATGCCGATGATGTGGCCGTCGACGAACACCGAGTCGCCGGCCTGCAGCGTGCGAATCTCCTCCTCGGTCGTCGGGAAGGTCAGGTGACGGTCAGACACGTCACGCCTCCCGGTCGAAGTCGACGTCACCGTCGGCGGAAACGTGCGCTGTTGCGCGCCGCGCCGCCCAGCACTGGTAGTTGACGGCGACCGGATTGAGCGTCATGTGCGTGTCGGCGTGCTCGACGTGCGCACGGAGCACGGTGACGTCTCCGCCGAGGCCCATCGGGCCGATCCCGGTCTCGTTGAGCAGGTCGGTGAGCTCGTCCTCGAGCTTCGCGACCTCGGGATCGTGGTTGTGAGACCCGATCGGCCGCGAGATCGCCTCCTTGGCGAGATACATCGCGTAGTCGGCGGAGCCGCCCACGCCTACGCCGACGATGCCGGGCGGGCAGGGACGCCCGCCGGCCTCGACGATCGAGTCGAGCACGAAGCGCTTGACGCCCGCGACGCCGTCGGCGGGCGAGCACATCTTCAGAAAGCTCATGCTTTCGGAGCCCGATCCCTTCGGCACGCATTTCACGTCGAGCCCGTCCCAGTCCTGGACGAACTCCCAGTGGACGATCGGCACGCGGTAGCCGACGTTCGGGCCCGTGTTCTCGCGCGTGAGCGTGTGCACCGTGTTGGAGCGCAGCGGATGCTCGAGCGTTGCGCGCGCGGTGCCGTCGTACAGAGCTTCGTAGATGCGCGCGGGGTGGAGCGGGAAGTGCTCGCCGACGCGGCAGTAGTAAACCGCGATGCCGGTGTCCTGGCAGACGAGGTTCTTCTGGTCGTCGGCGATCTCGACGTTGCGGATGATCGTGTCGAGCACGCGCTGTCCCGGCACCGACGTCTCCCGCTTGCGCGCGTCCTTGATGCCGTCGCGGAGGTCCTGCGGGATGTCCTTGAGCGCCCACACGTACAGGTGCGCCGCTGCGTCCTCGACGGCCTGCTTGACATCCACGGCGACGACGCTCACGCGGCCGCCTTCTCCGCCGCGGCCTTGCCGGCGCGCCGCCCGAACACGCAGCACTCGAGGAGCGAGTTCCCCATCATCCGGTTCTTTCCGTGCGTGCCGCCGGCGATCTCGCCGCACGCGTAGAGGCCCTCGACCGTCGTCTCGCCGTGCTCGTCGATGACGAGGCCGCCGTTCTGGTAGTGGAGGACCGGAAACGTGAGGATCGGCTCCTCGAGCGGATCGATCCCCGCGGCGCGGTAGCGCCGCAACATGTAGGGCAGCGAGATCTCTGCGTCCTCTTTGGGGATGCGCGTCGTGTCGAGCCAGACGGCGGGCCGGCCGTCCGGCGTGTCGACGCCCCTCCCGGCCGCAACCTCGTCGACGATCGCCTGGGACACCGCGTCCCGCGGCCCCAGCTCGTCCGTGAAGCGCTCGCCGCCGGCGTTGAGGAGGTGCGCGCCGTACGCGCGCGTCGTCTCCGGGATGGCGTAGCCGCGCAGGTTGGCGGGCCAGGCCGCGCCGTTCGGGTGGTACTGAAGCGCCTCGAAGTCGCGGGTCTTCGCGCCGAGGCCGAGCGCGATCTGCGTCACCTCGCCGGTGGCGCCGGGATGGTTGGTCGAGAGCTCGCCGCGGTCCTCGGCCTCGCGGTAGCAGCGCCCGCCTGCAGCGAGCACGACGGTGCTCGCGCGCACATGGCTTTCGGTTCCGTCCTTGCGGGCGCACGTCGCGGCCCAGCCGTTCTCCTCCGCGCGCAGTGCGACGAGCGGCGAGTGGCTCATGAGCGTCGCGCTCGATCCTTCGAGACTCTCGCGCAGCGCTGTCGTCATCGCGTGGCCCGTGCGGTCGCCGACCTGCAGCAGCCGGCGCGTGCTGGCGCCGCCGCAGCGCGCCAGGCGGTAGCCGCCGTTCTCGCGCGTGAACTCGACGCCGTTCTCCTCGAGCCAGCGAATCGCGTTCGGCGCCTCGCCGGTGAGGATGCGAACGAGGCTCATGTCGGCGGTCTCGTGCGAGCTCTGCCAGACGTCCTCGGCGTGTGCATCCGGCGAATCGTCGTCGCCGAAAGCTGCCTGGATGCCGCCCTGCGCCTTGGCGGAGTTGCAGGACTGGAGCGCGCCCTTCGTGACGAGGCCGACCCGGGCGCCGGCGCGCTCGGCGGTCAGCGCAGCGGCGAGCCCGGAGGCCCCGCTTCCGACCACGAGAACGTCAAAGGAGAGCCGCTCGGCCACGATCGAGGCGAATATACCACCGTCGAGCTAATGCCACGCATTAGTGGCTCTTATGTCTTTGTCCGGTGGACCCCGCTCCAGGTCTCGCATTCCGGGCAGGAACAGGAATGCGAGCGTGATGACGCCGGAGAGAACGCCGGCGGCCACCAGCGTCTCGCGGGCGCCGGCCGCGGCCGCGATCGGCCCGGTGAGCGCGAACGACACCGGGATGAGGCCGATCGAGATGAACCAGTCGAGCGACGCCACGCGGCCGAGCAGACGCGTCGGCACGCGCGTCTGCAGAAGCGTCATCCAGACGACCATGCCGGCGTTCGCGAAGCCTGCTCCGACGAAGGCACCCAGCATCGCGTGCCAGACCTCCGTCGCGACGCCGTACACGACGATGGCAAAGCCGCTCACCGTCCATGCTGCATACATGAACGTGATGTGTTTTCGCGGCAAGTGGCGCTGGGCGAGGATCAGCGACGATAGGACCGCGCCGAGCCCGCCCGCGCCGAAGATGAAGCCCAGGTCGGCGGCACTCCCGCCAAGCTCGTTCTTGACGATGTAGGGAACCAGCACCTCCCACGGCCCGAAGAAGCAGAGGAGCGTCACCGACGCTGCGACAAGCGTTCCCCACAACCACGTCTGGGAGCGAATGAAGTTGACGCCTTCGGCGATGTCCTGGCGCATGGACACTCCCGACGCCTTCTCGACCGGCCGGCTCTTCATGGCCAACAGGGCGAGTGCGGACAACGCGAAGGATCCCGCGTCGAGCAGGAAGGCGCCGCCCGTCCCGAGCGCGGCGATCGCAAGACCGCCGAGCGCAGGCCCCGCGAGACGGCTCGTCGCCGTGCGCACGAAGATGTCGAGCGAGTTCGCCTCGACAAGCAGCTCCTGCGGGACGATGTCGGGGACGATCGCCGTGAACGACGGCCAGAAGAGCGCCTCACCGGCGCCATAGAACGCGACGAGCACGAGCAGGTGCCAGAGCTCGAGCGTGCCGCTCACCGCGAGCAGGCCGATGATGAAGATGGGCACGCCGCGCAGGACGTCCGCGAGGATCATCACGCGGCGACGGTCGAAACGGTCGCTGATGACGCCGCTCAGGAGCAGGAACAGCACCTGCGGCAGCGTCCACGCGACGCCCACGATGGACAGCGCGGTCGGTGCGTTCGACAGCTCGTACACCTGCCACGCGATCGCCACGAAGTAGATGCCGTCGCCGAGGAGCGACACCGTCATGCCCGTCCAGAGGAGGGCGAAGTCGCGGATCCCGAGCGGGCGCAGTATGCGGAGGCCGCCCAGGCGGCCCTGAACGGCCATGCAGCCATTCTGGCGAGCGGGTGCGCGGCTATGCTCGCTTGCCCTGTGCGCTGGCTGCTAAAGGCGTCGGCCCAAAAAATCCTCGGTGCTGCGCCCGGAGGCAGGTCCGCCAACTACCTCTTGCAGCGCCACGTGGCGCGAAGCCTGCCGCGCGGCGAGGCCGCGTTCGCGCGCAAGTTCCGCCGGGCGCTTCGCCACCTGGACGCGTACTCCGCGCACGGCGCGGGGGAGCCGTCGCAGGCGCGGTTCTACGAGTTCGGGCCCGGCTGGGATCTCCTCGTCGCGCTCGCCTTTCGCGCGCTCGGCATCGAGCGGCAGACGCTCGTCGACGTCGCAGCGGTCGCGCGCACCGAGCTCGTCAACGACTCCCTCGCCAAGCTCGGGCGGCTGGAGGCCGGCCTTGCGGCGGAGAGCGGACGCTCGCTTCGAGCGCTCGGACCGGAGCTCCGATCGTTGGACGAGCTCGAAGAGCGCTTCGGGATCACCTACGTCGCCCCGCAGGATCCGAGCGACACAGGGTTACCCAGCGCATCCTTCGACTTCGTCTCGAGCACCTCCACGCTCGAGCACGTGCCGGCGGACGACATCGGACCTCTCCTCGAGGAGTGCAGAAGGTTGCTCACGGCCGAAGGAGTGATGAGCTGCACCATCGACCTGCGCGACCACTTCTCGTTCATGGACCGGCGCCTGTCGCCGTACAACTTCCTGCGCTTCGACGCCCGGCGCTGGCGCCTGCTCGGCTCGCCGCTCAATTACCAGAACCGCCTTCGGTATCCGGACTACCTCGAGCTGTTCCGGTCGGCCGGGTTCGAGGTGTTGGAGGAGCGCGCGGTCGAGCCGTCGGCGCATGACCTTCACGTCCTGCGCGGCCTGGACCTGGCCGAGCCCTTCGCGGGTCATTACTCCCTCGAGGAGTTGGGCGTAAAGCAGCTCAGACTGGTCGTTCGCCCAACTCGGTCACCAGACGCTCAGTAGGAGCTCTTCGATCTGGTCGGGGGAGGACGGTCGTGGGTTCGCCTTCGCCCCACCACGCTCAGCCGCGGCGGCGGCCACCTCGGCGAGCTCATCCTTCGGCACGCCCAGATGCCTGAGAAGCGCGAACCCGCCGAGCCGCGCGAGCTCTTCCACGCGCGCGACCGCGTCGTGGCGACCCATCGCCTCGCCGAACCGTTCAATCTCGGCGCGCGCCACGTCCATGTTGAACCGAAGGGCCGGCGGCAGGCAGATGGCGTTCAGCGCTCCGTGCGGAAGCCCGTAGCGGCCGCCGAGGGCCTGCGCCATGGCGTGGCCGAGGCCGAGCCCCGCCCCCGCGAGGGCGGCGCCCGCGTGCATGGCGCCTTCGAGGAGCTCGCGCCGACCGGCGGCAAAGTGACCGTCGGCGAGTACAAGCGGCAACGAGTTCGAGATGAGACCGGCCCCGACGAGCGCGTGCACGTCCGCCTGGTCGTTTCGTCCCTGCACGTACAGCGCTTCCGCGCAATGCGCGAGCGCGTTCAGCGCCGTACCGCCCGTCTGGTCGCGCGGCAGGTCGAGCGTCAGCTCGGGGTCGTAGACGATCCCCACGGGATGCGCGCCGCCCCCGCCGGCTTTCACGCCGCGCTCCTCGTCGCGAACGCCGAAGAAGGACGTCCATTCGGCGCCGGAGTAGGTCGTCGGAATCGAGACGAGCGGAAGACCGGTCTCCGCGGAGACGGCCTTGGCCGTGTCGATCGCGCTTCCGCCTCCGAGCCCGACGAGCGCGTCTGCCTCCTTCGCCTCCTCGGTCGCGGCAGCGACCGTGTCGCGCGGCGAGTGGGGCCTGACGCCGTAGAACGAACGAGCGACGGGCAGCTCGAGCTCGCGCCAGCGCTCGCTCGTGACGAGCAGCGGCGACTCACTCTTTACTTCGGAGAGCAAACCCGGCAACTCCCCGAGACCCCACCTGACGATCAATCGAGACCTTCCTTCGCGAACGTGAGGAAGGCGTCGGCCGCGCGGGTGAGACGGCGGCCACGCGCGCGCACAACGTAGATCTGCCGCGCAGGCTCGAGACCCTCGACGCGCGCCGCGGCGAGCGTCCCGGCAGCGAGCTCTCCCTCGATCGCGCTCTTCGAGATGAACGTCACGCCGTAGCCCGCGGCAACCGCGCTCTTCACGGATTCCTGGAGGCCCAGCTCGAGCTTCGGCTCGAGCCCGCGCAAGCGCAGGCCGGAACGCCGAAGCGCCTCCTCGACCACCTGGCGGACGCCGGCTCCCTCCTGCATGACGACGAGCGTCTCTTCGCGCAGCGCGCCGAGCGCGATCTGGCCGCCCGCGGCGGCATGGCCCGGCGGGACGGCGAGCACGATCTCGTCGACGGCGAGCGGCTCGAAATCGAGCGAGCGGTGGCGCCGCAGCGCGCCGACGATGCCGAGCTCGAGCTGACGCTCGGCAACGCGCTCGATGACGGCGTGCGTGTCGGAGATCGAGAGCGCGACCCGGAGATCGGGATGCTCGCGCTGAAACTCGCACAGGAGCAACGGGACGAGGTGGGCGCCGGGGCCCGTCGACGCCCCGATCGTGAGCGTGCCCTTGAGCTGGCCGCCGTCGCCGCGCACGTCCTCGATCAGCTGCTGCTCGAGCTGGAGGAGCCGCTGCGCGTTTCGATACAGCCGCCGTCCCGCTTCCGTGGGCTCGACCCGCCGCCCTGAACGGTCGATCAGCCGCTGTCCGAGGCGTTCCTCGAGGGCGCGCACCTGCAGGCTGACCGCCGGCTGCGTGACTCCCAGGCGCTCGGCCGCCTGCGAAAAGCTGCGGCGCTCGACGACGGCGCAAAACGCTGCCAACTGGCGCGTGTCCATAAGGATTCATTATGTAGAAGCATCGCTCCTACTACAATCCTCGCGCTTTGCGGGTCTGGATCGACATCACCGCCCCCGCACACGTGCTCGTGTTCCGGCCGTTGATCGGAATCCTGCGGGAGCGCGGTGCGGATGTCGAAGTGACCGCCCGCGAGTACGCGCAGACGGTCGATCTCCTGGCGCTGCACGGGATCGAGGCTGAGGTGATCGACCGCCACGGCGGGCGCTCTGCCTTCGGGAAGCTGAAGACGATGGTGACGCGCATCGCGGCGCTGCGCACCTGGTCGAAGGGGCGGCGCTTCGACGTCGCGCTCGCCCACGGCTCGCACCATCTGACCCTCGTCGCGCGGGCGCGCGGCATTCCGAGCGGCACGACCTTCGACTACGAGTTCGCGACGCTTCAGCACCAGCTGGGCTGCCGAGCGGCCAACCGCGTCCTCGTGCCGGAGGCGATCCCGCCTGAGCGGCTGCGCCGCTACGGGGTCAAGCCGCCAAAGCTCGCGCACTACGCAGGCCTCAAGGAGGAGTACTACCTGGCCGACTTCGAACCCGACTCGTCGGTGCCCGAGCAGCTGGGCGTCGATCGCGCGCGCGTCATCGCGGTCGTTCGCACGCCGCCCGACGTGGCTCTCTACCACCGCCACGAGAACCCGCTCTTCCCGACCGTGCTCGAACGCCTCGGACGCGACGACGGCGTTCACGCCGTCGTCCTTCCCCGCACCGACGAGCAGCGCGAGTGGGTGAAGGAACTCGGCCTGCCGTCGCTCCTGGTTCCCGAGCGGGCGGTCGACGCGCAGAGCCTCATTGCGTTCTCGGACCTTGTCGTCTCGGCCGGCGGCACGATGAATCGCGAGGCCGTCGCGCTCGGAGTGCCCGTCTACACGACGTTCCAAGGACGCCTCGGCGGCGTCGACGAAGCGTTGCTCCGCGAGGGCCGACTGCGCACGCTCGCCGGCGCGGGCGAGCTCGAGCTCGTCAAGCGCACAAAGGACGACGCGGGCCGCGTTCGCCGCGACCCGCGTCTCTTCCTGGATCTGCTCCTGCCGGTCTAGCTGTCGGGGATGTAGAGGGCGAGCAGTTGGCCGTCCTCTCCGATACCGGTGTTCGGCATTGGCTGAGCGCCGGGTGGCGTTGCGCCCGGCTGCGGTGCGAGCGTGCTGTGCGCCTGGACGTCCACGATCCACCAGTCGTTCCCGAGCAGCGTCTGGGCGTTGATCACGCCCGACGACTCCCACTGGCCGGGCGGCAACGGCGGGGTCGTGTTCACGCGGGCGACCGGCCGCAGCGTGCCGCTGTCGAGGTCGTACACGAGAACGCGGTTGTGGATGGCCCGGAACGGAGCCTCGCGGTCCTCCTGGATCACGAGAGAGTGCACCGACGTGTCGATGTTGTCCGGGTTGACCATGTCGTCGCCTGCATCCCCGTCGAGGAGCACCGTCACCGCCGCCTTGGTCGGGTCGGACGGGTCGATGTCCATCTGGTACATCCGCCCCCTCAGCGTCGCCTCGCCGACCTTGCCCGTGTCGGCGAAGTAGAGCCGCCCCGGTTTCTGCTGCGCCGTCGCGGCATCCTCGAGCCTGGCGAACCGGAAAGCACCCTTGGCCGTGGCTGCGTCCTTGAGCGTGGTCGAGTTGGCGTTCTCGGCCTGAGTCAGCGGGACGAACTCGCCGGGAATCGAGTCACCCTTCTCGACGCTGAATGCCGTCTGTGAGGGGTCTGTCGCCTTCCACACGTACAGGCTGCCTTCGTCCGGATCGCCGGACACAGCCGCCTCGAAGCTGTCGGCGATGTACGCGAAGAGATAGGCCGGCTGACCAACCCGGAAGTCGTCGTCGGTCGACACGACCATGAACTTCTTGATGCGCTCGACCGGAACGACGTTCTCATGTTGGAAGTGCCCGAAGTGCGCCGTCTCCCACCACTCACCAGTCTCGGCATTCATCACGATCGAGCTGCCGTCGTGGCCGGTGTTGATGGTCTCTTCGCCGGTGAAGTAGTACGGCGTGCCCTCAATCACCTCGAGCGTCGACGAGCAGAACCGCTCGAAACCCTCGTTGCCGGTGAACAGGTATGTCGCTGAGAGGACGCCGTGCGTGTCTCGGTTCAGGGTCACCTTGGAGATTCGTGTGTCGACGCCCGGCGGCAAGGCCGGAAAACTCCGTCCAAGCTCGTGATTCATGAGGACGTGGAGCCGATTCTGGCCGTCCTTGTACGCCCCCAGCCCGTCCGGAATCCCGGACATCTGATACGTCGTGCCTGGGACGATGTCGCCGACGGAGAGGATCGGATCGACGACGACCCCCGGCGCCATCGGCACGAGCTGAGTTGGTCGGGCTGTCTTGAACCCTGGAGCCGAACCCGCGAGACCGACGGCCGCAAGGACGCACGCGGCCACAGCGAGCACAGCGCCCAGAACCATCCTTCGCATACCTTCCCCCTTCCCGGAGCCTTTGCGCCCGCGAGTATGTCGCAGGTGCGGCCCGGGTGCTCGGGGAGCGCCTAGACCGGCTCGGCCGTGCGGGTCCCGAGCCGCTTGGGCTCGCGCGTCATCGTGCCGAGCCGGGCGACGACGTTAAGCGTCTCGCCGGCGTCGACCAGCCGCTCGAGCTCGGCGAGCTCGTCCTCGAGCCACGCCGGATCGACCGAGCGACACGCGGAGCGCAGGATCTTCGGATGCGGGGTCGGGACGGCCTGCTCGCCCTCGCCCCAAAGCTCCTCGTGCATCTTCTCGCCAGGGCGGGCGCCGATGAACTCGACTTCTACGTCAAGGCCGGGCTCTTTCCCGGACAGGCGAATCATGTTGTGCGCAAGATCGACGATCTTCACGGGCGTGCCCATGTCGAGCACGTAGATGTCGCCGCTCTCACCGATCGCGCCCGCCTGGACGACGAGCTGCACCGCCTCGGGGATCGTCATGAAGAACCGCGTCATGTCGGGATGCGTGACGGTCACGGGCCCGCCGCGCGCGATCTGACGGCGGAAGAGCGGGATGACGCTTCCGGACGAGCCGAGCACGTTCCCGAAGCGGACGCTTATGAAGTGAGTGCCGTTGCGCTCGCGGGCCGCGGCGGCCTGGACGATCCATTCGCAAACCGCCTTCGTCTGCCCGAGAACGTTCTTCGGGTTCACCGCCTTGTCGGTCGAGACGAGCACGAAGCGCTTCACGCGCGCCTCGGAGGCGACGTCGGCAACGACGCTCGTGGCGACGATGTTGTTGCGGACGGCCTCGAGCGCGTTCTGCTCCATGAGCGGCACGTGCTTG
This sequence comes from uncultured Actinomycetes bacterium, assembly GCA_963747715.1. Lineage (GTDB taxonomy): Bacteria > Actinomycetota > Thermoleophilia > Gaiellales > Gaiellaceae > CAVVGB01. Next base: position 142,785 of record CAVVGB010000007.1, on the reverse strand, counting down.
TACGCAGCCGCGTGGAACACGACCGACGGCTGGTAGCGCTCGAAGATCTGCTGCATCTTCACGCGCTGCTTGACGTCCGCGAGAACAGGGACGGCCGCGGCGAAGTGCCGTTCGTGCTCGAGCTCGCGCGCGATCTCGACGAGCGCGTTCTCGCCATGGTCAACGAGCACGATGCGCTCGGCGCCGACGGCAGCAACCTGCCGGCAGAGCTCGGCTCCGATCGAGCCGCCTGCTCCCGTCACGAGCACGGTCTCGCCCGTCAGGTACGACGCGATCGACGCGACGTCGAGCTCGACGGCTTCGCGCCCTAGGACGTCCTCGACCTGGACTTCGCGAAGCTGGCGGGCGAGATAGAGATCGCCGGTGATGAGCTCGTGCACGGCCGGAAGCGTCTTGACGGGGACGCCCGCGTCGCGGCACGCGTTGACGATCTGCTGCCGCGTCTCTCCGGCCGCGGACGGGATGGCGATGATCACCTCGTCCGGTTTGTTGTCGCTCAAGAGGTGTGGGAGATCGGTGGTCGTCCCGAGCACGCGAACGCCGTGAAGACGCAGGTTGCTCTTGCGCGTGTCGTCGTCCACGAGCCCGATGGGCGTGTAGCCGAGCGCCCGGTTCTTCAGCATCTCCTTGATGATCACCTGGCCCGCGTCGCCGGCGCCGACGATCAGCGCCTCCTTGCCGCGCGCGATGAGACCGCGGCGGCCAGGACGCTCGATGAACGTGCGCGCCAGGAGGCGTGCACCCGTGATGAGCGCGAGCAGGAGCAGCGCGTCGATCAGGAAGACCGAGCGCGGCAGGCGGACGCCCTCCACCGGCTCGATCAGGAAGATGGCCACGAACGCGACGAGCGATCCGACCGCGACGGCGCGCACCGCGCTCCACATGTCGCCGATCGAGACGTAGCGCCACCAGTGGTTGTAGAGGCCGAAGGCCGTCAGCACGGCCACCTTGATGAGGACGACGAGCAGCACGGTCTCCGTGAAGAGGTCCTCGTAGCGCCTCGGGATCGCGAAATCGAAGCGAAGCGCGAAGGCGAGATACCAGGCGATGCCGACGAGGACGGCGTCAACCGCGGCCTGCCACACCCGGTGCCGGTTGATGAGCCTCACGCCCCTCGCCGCCTTCCGCTTTCGCCCGGCGAAGCCGGGCTTCGCGGGGGGCTGGCGCCGCTTGCGGCAGGATCCTGCGCTCCCGGACGCTCGCCGTACGTCTTGAGTACTGTCTCGCGCCCGCTCACTTGGCTCCTTTGCCAGCGACGCCCGAGGAACGTGAGGGCCTTCATGACGCTGCTCGCAACGTTACGGCGCTGCGGATGGTCTCGACGACCTCCTGCTGCTGCTCGGGCGTGATGCTCGGCCAGATCGGCAGCGCCAGCACCTCGCGCCCGGCGCGCTCGGTCTCGGGCAGGCTCCCCTCCCGGTAGCCGAGCGAGGCGAAGGCCGGCTGAAGGTGGAGCGCGGTCGTGTAGTAGGCGGCGTGGCCGATGTCCGCGGACTCGAGCGCCGCGATTACCCGCGCCCGCTCGCGCATCCGTACGGCGTACACGTAGTAGACGTGACCGGGCTCGTCGGCAGGGAGCTCGCAGAGCTCGCCGAGACCGAGCTCGGCGTAGCGCGCGGCGGCGTCACGGCGCGCGACGTTCCAGTCGTCCAACTGCTCGAGGAACAGCCTGAGCGCGGCCGCCTGAAGCTCGTCGAGGCGCGAGTTGTAGCCGATCGCCTCGAACGTCTTCTTGTCGCGCGAGCCGTGCGAGCGAAGCAGGCGCACGCGCCCGGCCAGATCGGTGTCGTCGCTCGCGACGAGGCCTCCGTCGCCGAGCCCGAAGAGGTTCTTGCTCGGGAAGAAGCTGAACGTCCCGACCGTCCCGAGTGCGCCGGCCTTCGAGCCGCCCAGCGTCGCGCCGAACGCCTGCGCAGTGTCTTCGACGACTGGGATGCCAGAGGGCAGGTCGCCGACCGGCAGCGTCCGCCCGAAGAGATGGACGGCGAGGATTGCCTTGGTCTGATCGGTGACCCGCTTCGCGACGTCGGCGGGGTCGAGGTTGAGCGTGGCCGGGTCGATGTCGGCGAAAACGGGTGTAGCTCCCCTGCGCGCGATTGCCTCCGCGGTCGCGAAGAAGGTGAAGGCGGGGCAGATGACCTCGTCTCCTGGGGCGACCCCGAGCGCATCGAGGGTGAGAACGAGTGCATCCGTGCCGTTGCCGACGCCGATCGTCTCCCGCACGCCGAGGTAGGCAGCGGCTTCGGCCTCGAAGGCCCTCACCTCGGGACCGAGGATAAAGCGGCCGGACGCGAGCACCTCTCCCATCCGGCGCTCGAGCTCAGAGCGAAGCGGTGCGTACTGAGCCCGCACGTCGACGAGGGGAATGGCCACGGCGGCGGAGCCTACCTCAGCCCGAAGGCTCGACAGCCCGCCGGCGGGCGCGTTTCTGGCGCACCCTCCAAGCGAGGTAGAGGCCACCCGCGAGCAGGGCGCCGAGGACGATGTAGTCGGCGTAGCGCCAGCCGTGGTGGAACTGTTCCCAGCTCGTCCCGAGGGCCACACCGACGCCGGCGATCGCGAAGCACCAGAGCGCGCTGCCCGGAATGCTGAGGAGGGTGAAGCGCCCCAGGCGCATGCCGGCCACGCCGGCCGGGATGGAGATGAAGGAACGCACGACAGGAAGGACACGGCCCACCAGGACGAAGGCGTCGCCCCAGCGCCCGAACCAGGCCTCGGCCCGGTCGAGCCGCTCGGGACCCATGTGGAGCCAGCGGCCGTGTCGCTCGAGATACGGGCGGCCGCCGTACCACCCGATTCCCCAGCCGAGCACGGACCCGAGCAGGTAACCAATGGTGCCGGCGAGCGCCATCGCCACATAGGCCCAGCCCGTCGACTCGATCGGCTCTCCGAAGAGCGTCACCGTCTGCCCCGCGAAGGCTCCAGACGCGACCGCCCCTGCGTACAGCATGACGATCTCGCTCGCGGCCGGAAGGACGGCGTCGACGAGCATCAGCAGGAAGACGGCGTAGAGACCGTAGTCGCCGATCGCAGAGGTGACCGCTTCGGTGATCTCGCTCACCAAGCGAGTCTAGCTGCGGGTTTAACCCTCCTACTCGGCGAGCACGCGGAGCCTGCGCTCGAGAGTGATGGTGCCGAGGTCGTTGCGCGCGCGGGCGTACACGGTGTAGGTCCCCGGCGCCACAACGCGGCCCTCGTCGTTCCGGCCGTTCCACGCAAGCCCGTACGTGCCGGGCCCGAGCTGGCCCCTAAAGAGGACGCGAGCGTCGCGCCCGCGCCCGTTTCGGACCGCGAACCTGAGCTTGGCATCGTGCGCCAGCCGGACGGAGAGAAGCACTCGCCCTCCGGTCTTCGGGTTCACCGCCATGCGCGTCTTGGACACCGACAGGAACCCGAGCGTGTTGTTGAGGACGAACGTGCGGTCCATGATGCTTTCGCGGCCGCGATCGTCGACGGCGTGCGCGACCCAGCGCCAGCGCCCCTCGGGCAACGTCGGTCCCGTCAGCTGTTTTGAGATCGTGCTCGCCTCGAGGGACCCTGCGTACGTCCAGGCGATCGTTCCGTCAGGCTGGAACAAGGTCACGTCGACGTTCGACGGCCGCACGATCTTGGCCCTGAGCGACTGGACGTCGGCGACGCCGTCACCGTTGGGCGAGAACTTGGTGTGGCGCGGCGGCGGTGTGTAGATCCCGTAGTAGAGAAGCATCAGCGCGTTGGCGACCGGCCGCTCAAACCCGTCGGAGGGGCGATTGAGCACGCGGCCGTCGAACGCGAGCGTCGAGGAGCCGCCGCCGTCGAACGCCATCGCTCGAACCGCGCCGAGCCGCGCCATCTCCTTGGCGAGCTCCGAGATGCGAAGGCCGATGCTGAACCAGCTGCGCCCGTCGACCGTGACGAAGATGATCCGTCCGTCGGCGAGCTGACCCACGGCCGTACGTGGGTGACGCCCGAAGAGTTGGTCGTACGTGAAGTCCTCGCCCGCCGACACCACCGGCTCGCCGTTCTCGACGAGAAGCGGTCCGCCTCCCACCGCGTTCGCGACGTCCTCCCACCAGTTCTTGAGGCCCACGCGAAGGGCGACGGTCCGTCCCGGCTGGGCACGGCGGAGAAGGGGTCCGATCCACTCCCGCCCCTGCGCCTGCAGAACGCCGCCACCGGCCGGGATCGTGGCGCCACCGCCCCGCCGGATACGGAGCACCGTCGGCAGGAGCTCACTGTCCGGCCGAAGTTTGCCGACGTTGGCGAGCACGACGTCCACCCTCGACCGCGCTGCCGGGGTCGAGACGCCCCATGACGGCGTGAAGAGGGTGACGCCGGGAACGGCCACGCCCTTGTTGATGCGGTGGAGCCGTTCGGATGCGTAACCCGGCACGGTCCACGTGCTCCGGTTCACCACGCGGTTGATCCGCAGCGTGCCGTCGGGGCCGATCCCGAGGCTCGATCGCCATCCCTGCGCGCTCGACGCAACCTTCCCGTCGCGGATGAGGAGGCCGGCGGGCCCGCCGGTCGCGAGCGCGAAGAAGTCGGCGTTGACGCCGACCGGAGTCGCCTTACGCGACAGCCGTCGTTGCATCGCGCTGACCGTCTCGCGGCTGCCTACGTTGTTGTGCGCCAGCACCGGGCGAAGCTGGAACAGCTCACTCGGCGCCGGCCCGGTGACGACGTGGAGCACGAACGGGCCGCCCCGCGACCAGCGCAGCTCCTTCTTGTACGTGACACCGGGTATGAGCTCCGAGGCCGTCGCAGGCGAGTCGGCGCCGCCGAAACACGCGAGAGCCGCGAGCAAGGCAACGAGGCAGACCCGCCTCGGCATCCTGAGGACGAAAACACACCTCCGTCGGATTTACAACCCGAGAGAGGAGGTTAATTCCAGACCTTGACGTCGCGGTAGAGCGTGTCCCGCTGGACGGGGGTCTTGCCGAGCGCCTTGATGAGGCGCACGAAGTCCTCTGTGGAAGCCCGGTGCGTCGTCCCGGCGGCCGAGACGACGTTCTCCTCGATCATCACGGAACCGAGATCGTCGGCGCCGAAGCCAAGCGCCACCTGGCCGACCTTGAGGCCCTGCGTCACCCAGCTCGACTGCACGTGGTCGACGTTGTCCAGGTAGATCCGGCTGACCGCCTGCGTCAGCAGGTACTCGAGCGACGTCGGGTGGTAGCTCACCTGCGGAGCGAGGCGGGTCCCGTCGGGCTGGAACGTCCACGAGATGAAGGCGCGGAAGCCACGCGTCTCGTCCTGAAGGTCCCGGATCCTGCGCATGTGCTCGACGCGCTCCTCGAGCGTCTCGACGTGCCCGTACATCATGGTCGCGGTCGTCGACATGCCGAGCCCGTGGGCGGCGCGCATGACCCCGAGCCACTCGGCCGACTTCGTCTTCTTCGGGCTGATGATGTCGCGCACGCGGTCGACCAGGATCTCGGCGCCGCCGCCCGGAAGCGAGTCGAGACCGGCGTCGCGAAGGCGGGTGAGCGTCTGCGGGATCGTCAGCTTCGAGCGGCGCGCAATGTGCTGCACCTCCGGCGGCGAGAGCGCGTGCAGATGGATGCGGTAGCGCGCCTTGATCGAGCTGAACAGGTCCTCGTAGTAGTCGACGCCGAGGTCGGGGTGATGGCCGCCCTGCATGAGCAACGCGGTCCCGCCGATCGCCAGCGTCTCCTCGATCTTCTTGAAGATCACCGGCTTCGGCAGCAGGTAGCCCTCCGACCGGTCACCGGGACGCCGGTAGAAGGCGCAGAAGTCGCAGTCGGTGTGGCAGATGTTCGTGTAGTTGACGTTGCGGTCGATGACGAACGTGATGCGGTCGGCATCGACCTTGCGGTTGCGAAGCTCGTCGGCCGCCTTGCCGACGGCCACGAGGTCGTGGCTCCCAAGGAGCGCGAGCGCGTCGTCGTCGGAGATCCGTTCTCCGGAGAGCGCCTTGTCGAGGATCTGGGCCGTCGTCATACGCGTACCGGCTCGGTCACGAGGAAGCGGAGCTCGGGCACGCGCTCGAGCTCCCCGACGTCGCGCGCGAGCTCGAAGAAGGAGAGCAGGCCCGCCCGCTCGCGCGGCCCGAAGCTGTAGCGAAGCTTCTCGAAGTAGCGTGCGAGGAAGCCCGGCGGATAGCCGTACCGCTCGCTGGCCTCGTGCGCGAGGCGCTCGGGATTGGCCCGCGCACTGCGATGCGCCGCTAGGAGCGAGTCCTCGAGCTCGATGACGCCCTCAGGGCGCGGGGTCGGGGCAGGCGAAGACGGCGTACACCATCGGCAGCCCGGTGCGCTCGAGCCAGAGCCGGCCGAGGTCGTAGTGGGGAGTCGGGTCCTGGAACATGCTCTCGAGCGCGGCGTCTCCGATCAGCAGGCGCGCATCTGCGTCCTCTCCGAGCGGCACGTGCTCGGCGTCTGGCAGGAGCACGCGGACGAGCACCGCCGACGTCGCGCTCTCGGGTGTGACGGCAACGCGACGCACGCGCTCGAGCGGCTCGCGCGAGACGAGCTGGATCGAGTCGACGGCGCCTTCGGAAGAGACGCACAGACGTGGGAGGAGGCGCAGGCGCTCGGCGTGGCGGCCGTACTCGATCGACGAGATGGGCGCGAGGTCGATCTCGCCGGCGAGCAAGCGCGCGTTCAGCTCCGTCGGCACGCCGCTCACCTCCTCCACCTCGGCGTCGAGGCCGAAGAAGAGCGGCGCCATGTTCACGTACGAGATGCGACCGAGGCGGATCATTGCGACGGCTCGAAGAAGGTCAAGAGGTTTCCGTCGTGATCGGTGACCGAGAATTCGCGGAAACCCCACGGCTTCTCCTCGAGGAGCCCGTTCGGATGGACGATCTCCTCTCCCTGGCAGTGCTCGTAGAGCGAGTCGATGCCGCGGACTCCGACGCGAAACATCGTGTCGGACTTCTCCGGCGGGATCCCGCTGGGGCCCCAAAAGTGGATCCAGGCCTCGCCTCGCCCGACGATCCCGTAGTCACGCTCGGTGTGGAAGATCTCGAATGCGAGACGGTCGCGATACCAGGCAGCGCTCGCGTCCACGTCGCGCGCCGGAATGATCGGCACCGCCGAGATGAACTCGGTCACTGCCACCGCTGCACCTCGTTGTAAAGAGTGTCGCGCTGCACCGGAACGCGGCCCGCCGCCTTGACGACGCGCACGAGCTCGTCGATCTTCTGCTCCGTCTCGGTGCGCGCGCCGGCGGCGTGGAAGATCTCCTCGCGCACGACCGTCCCCTGCACGTCGTTCGCGCCGAAGTGAAGCGCCACCTGCGCGAGCGGGAGGCCCATCATGATCCAGTAGGCCTTCACGTGCGGGATGTTGTCGAGGACGAGCCGTGACACCGCCATCATCTTGAGGTCGTCCGAGCCGGGTGTGTGCTTCCACCCGCGCCGCTCGAAGACGGTGTTCTCGGGGTGGAAGGCGAGCGGGATGAACGCAAGGAAGCCGGCCGTCTCGTCCTGCAGGTCGCGCAGACGGAGGAGATGGTCCACCCGCTCCTCGTACGTCTCGACGTGGCCGTAGAGGAGCGTGCAGTGCGTCGGGATTCCGAGCGCGTGCGCCGTGCGGTGCGTGTGCAGCCAGAAGTCTGGGTGCTCCTTGCCGGGAGCGACGAGCCGGCGCACTCGGTCGGCAAACACCTCGGCGCCGCCGCCTGGTAGCGATCCGAGCCCGGCCGCTTTGAGCTCGACGAGAACCTGCTCGTGCGTCAGGCCCGAGAGCTTCGTCATGTGGTGGATCTCGCTCGCGGTGAAGCATTTGAGGTGCACGTCGGGCATCGCCTCGTGCAGCCGGCGGATGATGTCGACGTAGTAGTCGAAGCCGACGTGCGGGTTTTCGCCACCGACCATGTGGATCTCGGTGAAGCCGGTCAGCTCGCGCTGGCGCAAGGCGTCCTCGACGAGTTCGTCCGGCGTGTACGTATAGGCGCCCTCCTGCTTCTGCGTCACGGCGAACGCGCAGAACTTGCACTTCACGCGGCAGACGTTCGTTTGGTTCAGGTACAGGTTCTGGACGAAGTAGACGTCGTCCGTCCCGCCGCGGCGCCGGCGCGCAGCATCCGCAAGGTCGCCGAGCTCGAGGGTGTCCTCGGACTCCATGAGGCGCACGCCGTCCTCGAAGTCGAGCCGCTCGCCGGCCTCGACCTTCTCCCAGATCTCTTCGAACGCGCGCTGCTCGACCGTCGCCGCCATCAGTTCTCCCGGTCCACGACGGCGTGGGTCAGCGCTTCGAGCGTGTCGCGGTCCGGCTCGCCGTCGAGCGCGGCTCGTGCCTGAGCAGCGAAATCGCGCGCGAGCTCGCGCGCGTCGTCGAGCGCACCGGAGGCCTGCACCCGCTCGAGCGCGTCGGGGACCTCCTCGCCGGCCAGCGCCCGCCAGACGACTGGGTCGCGCCTAGCCGCGAGGATGAGCGGCAGCGTGGGCGTCCCGTCCTTCAGGTCGACGCCGCCGGCCTTACCGGTCGCCACGTGGTTGCCGGCGCAGTCGAGGATGTCGTCGGCGATCTGAAACGCGATTCCGAGCGCGAGCCCGAACGAGCGAAGGTCGCTTCCTCCCAGGAGGCACGCTGCCTCGAAGAGCTTCCCGGTCTTCAGCGAGCAGCGCGCCAGGTAATCGTCGACGGACGTGTCAGGGCGGAACGCCTGTCGCCGTTGCAGAGCTTCGCCGCGCGCGAGAGCGAGCGCCGCTTCGGCCAGGAAGCCGACGGCTTGCGCGTCGCCCGTACGAGCGAGCTGCACGAAGGCGCAAGCGAAGAGGTGATCGCCCGCCGACTTGGCGGCGTCGGCCCCGTACGCGGCCCACGCCGTTGGCCGCCCGCGCCGGATCTCCGCGCCGTCGAGCAGGTCGTCGTGCACGAGGGTTGCCATGTGAACGAGCTCGACGGCGGCGCCACCCGCGACGGCCCGTTCGCCCGTTCGCTCCTCGACCGGCGTCGCGAGGAAGACGAGCAGCGGGCGAAGACGCTTGCCCCCCGCGGCGAGCGTCTCGGTGCCGATCTCACGGACGAGGCCCGCCTGCGAGCCGACCGCCTCCTCGAGGCGCTCCTCGAGCAGATCCATGTACTCGTCGAGCCCGGCCGCGGCGCGCAGAGTCGCGAGCGCGCTCACGCCTTCACCGCCGTGTGCAGTGCGACGATGCCGCCGCCGAGAAGACGCCATTCGATCTTCGAAAACCCCGCGCGCGCGAACGCGACGGCGAGGTCCTCCGGCCCCGGGAAGCGGCGCACGCTCGCCGGGAGGTACGTGTAGGCACCCCCGCCTGGCAGCACCTTGCCGGCCAGCGGCACGAGCGCGTCAAACCAGACGCGGAAGAACGGGCGCAGAACGCCGCGCGGCCGCGTGATCTCGAGGCAGCCGAACCGGCCGCCCGCTCGCAGCGCGCGCGCGATCTCCGCCAGGCCGCGCTCCAGGTCCTCGAGGTTGCGAATCCCGAAGCCGACCGTGACCGCGTCGAACTCGCCGTCGGCGAACGGCATGGCGGTGGCGTCCCCACGCACCCAGTCGACGGCGTCGGATTTGTTTCTCGCGCGCGCGAGCATCTTCTCGGAGAAGTCGAGCCCGACGACGTGGGCGCCTGCCTCGGAGGACGCCAGTGCCAAGTCCCCCGTGCCGCAGCAGACGTCGAGAACGCGATCGCCGGGCCGGACGGCGGCGGCCACGGTCAAGCGCCGCCAACGTGTGTCGAGCCCAAGCGTCATCGCGCGGTTCATGAAGTCGTAGACCGGCGCGATCCGGTCGAACATGTCGCGCACGGACTCCGGCGCGAGACGGCCGGTCTCGACGCTCACGCTTCCTGGCCCCAGCGCGCGACGAGCTCGTGCTCGACGCCGAGGTGGTCGAGACAGCGCGCGACGATGAAGTCGACGAGGTCGTCGATCGACTCAGGACGGTGGTAGAAGCCCGGTGCGGCGAAGAGGATCGTCGCGCCCGCCTGCCGCAGCCGCAGCATGTTGTCGAGGTGGATAGTCGAGAGCGGCGTCTCGCGCGGAACGAGGACGAGTCGCCTCTCCTCCTTGAGCGCGACCGAAGCGGCGCGGTGGATGAGATTCGCCATGGCCCCCGTCGCGATCGTCCCGAGAGTCGACATGGAACACGGGCAGATGACGTAGCCGTCCACACGCGCCGAGCCGCTCGCGTACGGAGCCGAGTAGTCGTCCTTCGCGTACACGGTGACACCGGCGTGATCGCGCGTAAACAGGTCGAGCACCTCGTCGTGCGGCAGCGCCGGGTTGCCATACAGCTCCGTCGCGATCACCTCGTAGCCGGAGTCCGAGATGCACACGCCGACCTCGCAGCCGGTGTCGACGAGCGCCGCGAGAAGGCGGGCCGCGTACGGAGCGCCGGAGGCGCCCGTGATCCCCAGAAACACGTTCACCGGCTAGCCCCCGCCGCCGGTGCCGCCCGTCCCGCCGGTGCCGCCGTCGTCGCTCCCTCCGCCGCCGCTACCCCCGCTGCCACCGGCGGTCTCGTCGGTGCCGGCCTCCTCGAGAAACGCGGCGAGTTGGTTGTACTGCTCGTCCGTGAAGTCGGTGAAGGCCGGCATGCTCGATCCCGGAGTCTTCGAGTCGGGATCCATCAGGTGCTCGATCTGCCACTGCACGCCGCGGCCTCGCGTGCCTTCCTCGGTGAGATCAGGACCGACGGTGCCGCCGTTCCCCTGGTAGAGGTGGCAGCTCAGGCAGCCCGACTGCGCGAAGAGGAGCGCGCCCGCTTCCGCCTCCTCCGAGCACGGATCGGCCACGCACCACTCGACCGCGAGCTGGTCGGCCTCGCCCGACGCCTCTTCCGCGGTCGCGCCCTTGTAGGTCAGCACTCCCATCGAGGCGATCACGAGCAACGCCGCGACGACGGCAACCGGCCGGCGCACGAGCCGGCGCTCCCGGCGGCGGTCGAGGAAGGGCAGGGCGATCAGCAGGATGAGCGCGATCGTCGGGATCCCGACGGTGCCGAGGAACACCGACTCAGGCCACTTGAAGATCCGGAGGAGGTAGAAGAGGAAGTAGAAGTACCAGTCAGGCCGCGGCGTGAACGACGTCGTGCTCGGATCGGCCTCCTCCGTGTACCGCGGGCCGAGCACGCCCGCATCGCCTGGCTCTTCGCCAGACGTGTAGTACCACAGGGCGGCGAGGCCGATGATGACCATGACGACGACGAAGCTCATGAGCGTGTCGTGCCACATCGCGTACGGGAAGAACGGCTTTCCGCGACGCTCGACGTCCTTCTTGTAGAGCTCGAAGTCGCGCCGTTTGTCGTCAGCTGCCACTCGAGACCTTCTTCCTGACGACGGCGCCGTTACCCCGCGGCCGCGGCTCCACGAGCCCGCGCCGGCGCGGCGGCCCGCCATCCGAGTCGTCGTAACCGCCGGCGACGTCGGACCACGGCGGCGCGGTGACGCCGAGGCGCACGACGAGGTACAGGTGGAGCCCGATCAGCGCGAACAATCCGCCCGGTATCACGAGCATGTGCAGCGAGTAGAAGCGGGCTAACGTGTCCTCCCCGATCTCGGTGCCCCCGCGCAGGAAGTCGCCGAGGAACGGTCCGACGATCGGCGCGTTCGCGTTGATGTTGATCGCGACGACCGTCGCCCAGTACGCGGTCTCGTCCCACGGGAGCAGGTAGCCCGTGAGGCCTTCCGCGAGCGCCATCGTGAGGAGGATCACGCCGATGAGCCAGTTCAGCTCGCGCGGGTACTTGTACGCGCCGAACAGGAACACGCGGCCCATGTGCAGGAAGAGCAGGATGATGAACACGCTCGCGCCCCAGCGATGCATGCCGCGCACAAGCCAGCCGAGCGTGAGCTCGTTCGTGATCCTGTTGATCGAGTCCCACGCCTCTTCGGGCGTCGGCTTGTAGTACATCGCGAGGATCACGCCCGTCACGGCCTGCACGAGGAAGGCGGTCAACGTCGCGGAGCCGAGCGTGTGGAACCAGTTGGTCTCGCGCGGGACCTTGCGGAAGAGGAAGTACTTGACGCCGCCGACGAGGCCCGAGCGCTCCTCGAGCCAGTTGACCGGCGCGAGCAGCAGCGCCTCGACTTGCTGACGCCGCTTCGACTTAACCCCGCGAGGCACTACGGAGCTCTCACGGCACGTAGGGGTAGAAGATCTGTTCCGGCCCGTCCACGTGCTGTCCAGGATCGGCGAGCGGGTACGCCGTCATCTCCGCATCCGCTCCTTCGCCCTTCACGACGCTGACGCTGTAGGGCGTGTCGAGCCAGAGGCTGCCGTCGCGGATCGAGTACTGGTAGCGGTCGAGCGCGCGCACGGGCGGACCCGCGGTGCGGTTGCCCTCCTTGTCGTACGCGCCGCCGTGACACGGGCAGCTGAATCCGGACACCTGCGTCGGCGTCAGCTGGACGGGACGGGCTGATGTCTTCAACTCGCGCTCCTCGCCCGGCGGGCCCTGCGGCTGGGTGGGACACCCGAGATGCACGCAGCGGTTCGAGATGATCGTGAAGCTCGGCGAGCCATTGACGTTCCCGTTGTTGCGGACGAACGCCGTGCGCTTCCCGACGTCTCCTTCCTCTTCTTTCGAGAAGAACTTCACGATCAGAAACTGGCCCTGCGGATAGTTGTCGAGCGGGCCGAGGTCGACGGGGTCGTACTCCTGCCCCACGAAGGCCGGCGCGACCATGAAGCCGAGTGCGGGGAGGGTGACGAGCCCGCCGATGAGAGCGCCGACGCCGAGCGTTGCCCCTTCCAGGAAGCGCGCGCGCGGGTAGCGCTCCGGCTCGGCCGGCACCTCGGGCTCGGCCAGCTCCGAGACTGGGGGCGGCGCGGGCTCGGCGCGCGGTGCCCGAACCTCCTTCGTCACGTCCCAGATCCAGAGGAAACCGAAGACGGCGGCGATGACAGCGCCGATGGCGGCGATCTGCCAGCTGACGATCAGCCCTACGAGAACGAGTGCGAGGCCGCCCGCGAATGCGAAAGGCCAAATGGAAGGAGACGGATGCTCGAGCTCAGGGTCGTGCGCTTCGGGCTGCTCGCCAGGCCGCTCGTGCTCGTCGGCCACTCAGACCCTCCGTCCTGCCGTTGTTACAAACACCGTCATTGTTCCTCCGCGCGCTCGCTCATGTCAACGACGTAGCGTTTGCCTCAAAGCCTTGGAAATACGGCCGTTCTGGCTGTCCGACCCCGCCAGGCCGTACTCCTCCCAGCGCCGGTCGACCAAGTCACGAACTTCCTGCGTCATCTCGATCCGCTCAGGCCACTCGCGGGCCCCTTCCGATACCCACTTGTGGGTCGCGTCGATCCCGAGCTTCCCGCCGTAGCAGTACATCGAGGCGGCGTGGTCGAGCTGGTCGAGCGGCCCCTCGGAGAGCATGACGTCGCGCTTGGGATCGATGTTGGCGCACACGTGGAAGAAGACCTGCTCGTAGTCGTGCACGTCGACGAATTCGTCTACGACGACGACCGACTTGGAGAGCGACAGCATCCCGAGGCCCCAGATCGCGTGCATGACCTTCTTCGCGTGTCCGGGGAAGGCCTTGCGGATCGAGACGATGACGCAGTTGTGGAAGGCGCCCGCGACGGGCAGGTCATAGTCGACGATCTCGGGCACCGTCATGCGGACGGCGGGAAGGAAGATCCGCTCCGTCGCCTTGCCGAGCCACGCGTCCTCGGCCGGCGGTGCTCCGACGACGATCGACGGGTAGACGGCGTCGCGGCGCATCGTCATGCACGTCAGATGGAAGACGGGGAACGGCTCGGGCGGTGAGTAGTAGCCGGTGTGATCGCCGAACGGCCCCTCGGTTTCGACGTCGCCGCGCTCGACGTATCCCTCGAGCACGATCTCGGAGTTGGCGGGGACCTCAAGGTCGACAGTCTTCGCCTTGACGAGTTCGACGGCCTCGCCGCGCAGGAAGCCGGCGAGCATGAACTCGTCGATGTGCTTGGGGAGCGGTGCGCTCGCCGAGTAGGTCGTGACCGGGTCGCACCCGAGCGCGACGGCGACCTCGAGCCTGTCCGCCATGCCGCGCCAGTCGGCCGCGCCGTCCTTGTGCACCTGCCAGTGCATGAAGGTCGTCCGCGAGTCGATCTTCTGCATGCGGTACATCCCGACGTTGCGAACGCCGCTCGCCGGGTCCTTCGTGATGACGGCGGGGAGCGTGATGAACGGGGCGGGATCGCCGGGCCAGCAGTGCTGAATCGGCAGCCGGTCGAGATCAGGCTCGAGCACGAGCTCCTGGCAGGGGCCACGAGAGACGACCTTCGGCATCGAGTCGGCGAGTCGCTTGAGCTTGCCGAGGCCCTTCACCTTCTCGACGAGACCCTGCGGCGGCTGCATCTCGAGAACGTCCTCGAGCTTGCGCGCGACGCTGTCGAGGCTCGGCTCGCCCAAAGCCATGCACATGCGCCGCTCCGTCCCGAACTGATTGATGAGAAGCGGGTGGTCGGCGCCGGCCGGGTTCGTGAAGAGGAGCGCCGGGCCGCCCGCCTTCACGGTGCGGTCGACGATCTCGGTGACCTCGAGATGCGGGTCGACCTCGGCTTCGACCTCGACGAGCTCACCCGCGCGCCGGAGCTCGTCGATCCACGAGCGCAGGTCCCGCGCCGGCATCAGTACACGCGGCGCTCGAGGCGGCGGCGCTCCTCGCGCTTGTGCGAGCGCCAGCGGCTCAGCTGACCGAGGCCGATGACGCCGAGGAAGACGAGGCCGACGGCCAACATGACGAGGATGATGTCCCGTCCTTCCTCCGCGGTCGTCTTCTCGGCCGCGAGCACGAGTGCAAGCGAGAGCGCGCCCACGCCCTGAATCCTACGAGAGGTGCGTGTGGTGAAGCGTGAGCGCGAGAGCCACCGGCTCCTCCCCCGCCGCGCTCTCGGCGAGCTCGAGGAGCGGAGCTTCGTCCGCGCCCTCCGTCAGCGCCGCGCGGGCCTCGGTCAGGCGCTCCTCGACCCGGCCGAGCAGGGCGATCGTGGCCGCCCATGCCTCGCCGTCGCCCGGGCGGCGCTCGGCCCGCAGATGGGCGCAGAGCGCCAGGAGCTCGGCGAGATCGGCGACGACGCCAACGTCCCCCTGAGCGGCGACGCGGACGAGGCCGTGCGCGTAGAGATAGTCGCCGAGCAGGATGCTCGTGTCGCGATCCGTGGGCGCGAAGAGCCGCGGCCGTCCGTAGTGCAGCAGATAGCCCTCGTAGATCGACTCGACGCCGAGCGCGAAACGCTCGTCGGCGAGCGCCGAGAAAATGGGCACGGCTTCGCGCTCCTCCTCGGGAAGAAGAGCAGTGGCCCAGAGTGCGCTCTCGGCCGCGGCCTCGAGCGCGATGGTTTCCCACACGGTCGTGTGCGCTAGAGCCAGGCCGCGAGCTCCTTCGCCCAGTACGAGACGATGACGTCCGCGCCGGCGCGCTTGATCGCCGTCAGGCTCTCGAGTGCCGCCTGCCGCTCGTCGATCCAGCCGCGGGCGGCGGCCGCCTTGACGATCGCGTACTCACCGCTGACGCTGTACGCGAAGATCGGAACGTCGAAGCGTGCGCGCGCGGCCGCGATCACGTCGAGCGACGGCAGCGCCGGCTTGATGATGAGCGCATCGGCGCCTTCGGCGAGGTCGAGCTCGCACTCGCGCAGGGCCTCGCGCGTGTTGGCGGGGTCGAGCTGATACCCGCGGCGGTCTCCGAACGCGGGTGCGGAGTCGACTGCGTCCCGGAACGGCCCGTAGAAGGCGGACGCGTATTTCGCGGCGTACGAGACGATCGGCAGCTGGTCGAAGCCCTCGGCGTCGAGCGCCGAACGGATTGCGCCCACGCGTCCGTCCATCATGTCGCTCGGCGCCACGGCGTGCGCGCCGGCCTCTGCGTGGCTGACCGCGGTCTTCGCGAGGAGCTCGAGGGAGACGTCGTTCAGCACCTCGCCCTCGTCGGAAACGAGGCCGCAATGCCCGTGCGACGTGTACTCGCACAGGCAAACGTCTGTGAGGACGACGAGATCCGGGACCTCGGCGCGGAGTGCGCGCACGGCCCGCTGCACGATGCCGTCCTCGTCGTAGGCGCCCGAGCCGGCCTCGTCCTTCTCCTCGGGGATCCCGAAGAGGAGAACGGCGCCGATGCCCGCGCCGTGTGCGTCCGCCGCCTCGACGCAGAGGCGGTCGACCGAGCGCTGGGTCAGCGCCGGCAGCCCGTCGAGCGGCGCCTCCACGCCCTCGCCGGGGCAGACGAAGAGCGGCAGGACGAAGTCGGCGACGTCGAGGCGCGTCTCGCGCACGAGCGACCGCAGGGGAGCGGAGCGCCGAAACCGGCGCAGCCGAGTGAGGGGGAAGGAGCTCACGTCAACAATCTTCGCACGCCGATTCGAGCCGCCGTCGCAAAGACGAGCGTAAGGCCGAGCAGCCAGAGCGCCTCGCGCGCGAGCGTGCCCCACGGATCGAGGTCGAAGAGGGCGGCCTCGAAGAAGCGGATGGCGTGGCGGAAGGGAAAGAGGTCGGACAGCCAGCCGAGCGCACTCACGGATCCCTCCGGCACGAGCCCGACGAGGACGATCGGCAAGGCGGCCAGGAAGGCCACGAGCACCGCCGTCCTCGCCTCGCGCGCGATGACGCCGATGAGCGCGCCGAATGCCCCGAAGGCCGCCCCGGCGATCGCGAGCCCGAGCGCCAACAGCGGGATGCGCTCCCACGGCTCTCCGCCGGGGACCGCGAAGGCCTCGGCGAGCACGCCGAACACGATCGCGAGCGCAAGCCCGAGCGCGACGCCAAGCGCGGCGGCAAGGAGGACCTTGACGGCGACGAGCTCGGAGAGGCGGACGAGACCGCGGGCCAAGCGGCCGATGACGTTCTCGTCCCGCTCGGCCGCCATCGCGGCCGCGGCGATGAGGACGCAGATGAAGGCGAGCGTGAGGCCGAACGCGTACGCCTGCAGCTGCGCCGACAAGAGCCAGGTGCGCCCCGCCTGCGAGTCGACCTCGAGCTCGATCGGGTTGGCGGTCGCGCGCAGCGAGTCGTCGGAGGCGCCGAGCGCCAGGCGTGCTTCTCGCACGAACACCTCGAGCTTCTCCGCCTCGGCTTGAACGACGGGATCGTCCGTTTGCTCCTGGATCTCGCCGAGGATGCGCGCCGCCTCGTCGAGCCCGACGACGTCGAACTCGTTCCCGAGGAAGCTCCCCTCACCGCCTTCGAGGATCAGCTTGATGTACTCGAGGTTCGACTCGATGTACGCGGTCTGCAGCAGCCGGTTCAAGTTGTAGACGAGCGCCTGCGTCTGCTGCTCGACTCGACCGGCCAGGCCGCCCTGCGTCGTCTTCAGGACGAGGCGCGGGCTCTCCACCATGCCGCGCAAGCGCGAGGCGAAACCGCGCGGCACGACGATGACGGCGACGACCTCGCCGTTCTCGAGCTCGCGGTTGGCCTCTTCCTCGGACATCGGCACGAGCTCCGCCGACTCGTTCGCCTCGTCGATCACGCGCTCGACGTCGAACTCCTCGCCGCCGACCGCGAGGACGCGCGGGAGGTCGTCGAGATCGACGAACGCGACGCGCGGCCGGTCGTTCGCGTAGCGAACCACGAGCCCGACGAGAACGGCGAAGACGATCGGGTAGACGATCAGCGCGGCCAGCAACGCGGGCGACCGCGCGAGAACGCGGAAGTCCTTGCCGAGCAAGAGGCGAATCCCGGTCATGAGAACACGTCCGCCTCGGGCGCGCGCGAGAACTGCTCGACGGTCCCGTCGAAGACGAGCTTGCCCTCGAGCAGAACGGCGACGCGGTTGGCGAAGCGCTCGAGCTCTTCGAGGTTCTGCGTCGCGAACACGACAGCACCTCCGCCCTGGTGGACCTTGGCGGCGACCTCCCAGAAGCGGCGCCTCTGGCGCGGGTCGAGCGACGCGGTCGGCTCGTCGAGGAGGAGCACGTTCGGCTGGGCGAGGAGCGACACCGCCAGATTGAGGCGCTGCTGGTTCCCCGCGGACAGGTCACACGTCGCACGGTCGTCCGCCGGGACCTCGACGAGGCGAAGCAAGCGGTCCGCCGCAGCCTCCGGATCCTTGACCTTCTCGAGGCGCGCGAAGAGCTCGAGGTTCTCGCGCGCGGTCAGCCGGCCGTACTGGGCCGGGCGCTGCGGCACCCAGCCGATCTTCGGGGGCGGACCGTGGTTGGCGCCCACCGCGAGGCGGCCGTCGGTGGCGCGCAGAGCCCCCGCGAGAATCGAGAGCAAGGTGGACTTGCCCGCGCCGTTCGGGCCGATGAGGGCGAGCGAGTCGCCGGCGCGAATGTCGAGGTCCGTGGGCGCGAGCGCGACGATGCGCCCGTACCGGCGCGCGACGCCCTGGGCGGACAGGAGCGGCGCTGGCGGACGGTCCGGAGCGGGTCCTCCTACCGAGACCATCCGATCACGCAGCGATGCTAGCACCACATGTTCGCGCCCCCGCCGTTCGATCGTGAGCGGGAAATTGCTGCAAAGGGTGGGAAAGTGGTCGAGCTCTGGGCCCCGGCGGACGACTGGACGTTCGAGGTCGACGGCGCTCTCGCCATCCAGCCTCAGGTCAGCGACCGGGTGCACGACCCCTCGGGCTCCGTTAGCGTGCCCCGGATGGTCGAGCCCCAGGCCCAAGGGGTCGCCACCAGTCGAGCCATACAGCGAGAGCAGATGCGCGCGAAAGCGCGTCGCTCGCGGCGGACTGCGGCCCTACTGGTCGTCGCCCTCGTCTCGCTCGTGACGCTCTTGCTCACGGCGTTCGGCACCGGCGACGCCGGCTCCCTGCCGGAGGACGGTCCGGCACCCGCCCAACGGCTGCTTCCCGCCGGTCCCCCGCGCGCGCAGGTCGTGGCGATGCAGGACACGCTCCGCATCCAGCTGCCGATCAACCAGACGCGCGTGACCGCGATCGGCTACCACGCGTCCGGCTCGACCGCGCTTCCGCTGCAGCCCGTCGGCACCCAGGCAAACGCGGGCCTCCTCGGCAGCGTCGTGCAACGGCTCTTCGGTCAAAGCGGCTCGGGCATTCGCTACTACCTGCTCGGCGGCGGTGTCGGTCCGCAGACTGGCGGGCTGGACATCGGCGCCCCCGTGCAGACGGACGTGTACGCACCGGTGGACGGGACCGTGATCGCGATCTCGGATCAGGTCGTGAACGGCCACGCCTACGGCGTGCGCATCGACATCCAGCCGTCCGGCGATCCCGATGTGGTCGTCGCGCTGACGAATCTGCGGCCCGACCCGGCGTTGACGGTGGGTTCAAACGTGTCGGCCGGGCGCACCAAGGTGGGGCGGCTCATCGACCTGTCATCGGTCGAGCAGGCTGGCCTCGCGCGTTACACGCACGACAACGGGCAGCACGTTCACCTCGAGGTGCACGCCGCGAGCTCGCTGGCCACACAGTAGACCGGCACCGCGCTGCGAATTCTTTTTCTCGGAGACGTGTTCGGCCCGCCGGGCCGTCGCGCCGTCGAGTCGCGCCTGCCGAAGCTCCGCGACGAGCTCGGCGCCGACTTCTGCATCGTCAACGGCGAGAACGCGGCGGACGGGACGGGTATCACCGCGAAGCTCGCGGAGAAGCTCCTCGCCGCCGGGGCCGACGTCCTCACGACGGGTAACCACGTCTGGCGACATAAGGACATCGCCCCCGTCCTCGAGCAAAGCGATCGCGTCATCAGGCCCGCCAACCTGACGGGGCCGGGCAGCGGCCTCACCGTCGTCGAGTCGCGGGGCGGTGAGCCCGTCGCCGTTCTGAACCTGCAAGGCGCGCTCTTCCTCAACCCTCCCGTGCATCCCTTCCTCATCATCGACGAGCTCGTCGAGGAGGCGCGCAAACGGGCACGCATCGTGTTCGTCGACTTCCACGCGGAAGCCACGAGCGAGAAGATCGCGCTGGCGCGCGTGCTCGACGGACGCGTGACCGCGGTGGTCGGCACGCACACGCACGTACAGACGAACGATGCGCGCGTGCAACCAGGAGGCACCGCCGCGATCACCGACGCGGGCATGACCGGACCGCACGATTCCGTCATCGGCGTCGAGGCCAAGCTCGCGATCGAGCGCATGCGCACGGGCCGTCCGGTCCGCTTCGTTCCCGCCGAAGGCGGGGTTCGGATCGAGGGCGTCGTGATCGACTGCGACGGCGACGGGCGCGCTACGCGCTGCGAGGCTCTTCGCGTTCCCGTCGAATAGCGACGAGCAGCACGGCGAAGAGCGCGATGAGCAGAGCGTTGCGCACCACGACGAGCCAGGCGTCGTTCTCGAGCGACACGACGCTCCAGTAGCGGTACGGGAAGAAGAGCTGCGTCGTCACGAGCGCGACGGCGAGTAGTCCCGCCGCGATCACGCCGATGCGCCCGAGAACGAGCGGGACGACGGGGACGAGCCAGATGAGGAACTGGGGGGACAGGACCTTGGCGAACGCGACGAACGCCACGACCGAGGCAGCCGCCGCCGCCAGGAAACCCGCGCGGCTGACGTGCCCGCGGGCGAACAAGATCCAGGTGCCCGCGATCGCCGCGAGCTGGACGAGGGCGTGCACACTGGCGAACGCGTCGGGCACAGGGCCGCCGAGATTCTGAGAGCCGTGGCTGTGAACGACGGTCGCCTCGTAGAGCCCGAGCTGGTGAGCCGCAAGGAGGAGTGACGAGCCCAAGCTCTCGATCTGGAGCGGGCGCTCGAGTTGTCCTCCGACGCTGTCAATGAGCCCGCCCGCATCGATGACCAGGAAGGGCACGACCACGAGGGCGAGCACCGCGGCGAAGCACGCGAGCCCCAGCAGCGCCTCGCGCGATCCCTGGCGCCTCCTGACGAGCAGGAGGGCGAGGGGCAAGAGCACGAGCGGGTAGATCTTCGCGGTAACTGCGAGGCCGAGAACGGCGAAGCCGAGCTTCGAGCGGCCGAAGACGAAGGCGGCCAGAGCCGCCGCGACCAAAGCGGCGGGCCAATAGTCGAAGCGCGTGAGCACGACCGAGCCGAGTGCAAGCGGCGCAAGCGCCACGAACACCACGGCGCCGAAGATGCGCTCGCGCGTTGCCTCGACAGCGGTGAGGGCAAGGGCGACGAAGGCAACCGTGGCGACGGCGCACACCCACATGAGAACCTCGAACAAGCTGCGGTAGTTGTGTTCGGCGCCGAGCGACGGGAGGACGAACACCGGCAACGCTCCGGGCGGATACTCGACGCCGAAATCCCGGTACGGGACCTGGCCGCTCATCATCGCGTCGCCGAAGTCCTGGTACCTCGGCGTGTCGATGATCTCGTTGCGGTCGTAAAAGCCGACGTGGAGAAGCGCCCACGACACGCTGACGAGGACGATGCCGAGCGCGACGGCCGAAGCCGCACGCCCAACGTCAACCCGCGGGTACGAGCTCTCTGACCGGGTGGTCAGGCGCTTCCGCCTCCACGGGGGCCGTCTTCGGCGCAAGCGGTGCCAGGGCGGCGAACGCGACGAACGGGAAGAACCACGGGATATAGAGATAGAACCAGTGCGTGAGCACGAGCTCGAAGCCGATCATGAGCGCGCCCGAGAGCGCCGCCAGCTGGATCACGTTCTTTTCGCGCGGCAGGAAGTAGACGGCGAGAGCACCGGCGAGCAGCGCGATCTTCAAGCCCGTCTGAACGTGTGCGAGATCGGGATAGCCGGGGTACTCGTCCCAGTCCCAGATCGAGAACGGTGAGGCACGAGAGAGCTGCCAGCCGAAGGTGCGGTCCCAGAAGACGCGCGCGGCGTGGAGCGGATCGGGCTCCAACAGGAGGATCCAGAAGCCGAGCGCGGTCGCCAGCACGAAGCCTCCGGCGTAGGCGAGCTTCTGCCTCGGAAAACGAAGGCCGTTCGGGTACGACGCCCACAAGGGCACGAGCAGAAGCGCCGCGAACTTCGTCCACGACCCGAGCCCGACGAACAGGCCGCGCGCGCTCGACGAGGTAGCGAAGACGAGCCCCCAGACGAGCAAGGCGGGCATGATCGTGTCGTTCGAGTTCGAGCTCGAGACGTACTGCGTGAACGGGTAAGCGGCCCACGCGAACGCGAGGGTGACGGCGAGGCGCCGGCCGCCGAAGCGAAGGCCGAGCGCTCCCATGCCTGCGAGCGCGATCAGGTCCCACAGGATCGACGTGAAGTGCGCGGCCGGCAGCGTGTCCCACTTCCCACTCCAGCCCAGCGCCGCGTAGCCCGGGACGTACGCGAGGTAGCTGACCGGCCCGTACGTGTCGCCGCGCTCGTTGGCCGACTCGCAGCGCCCGTTCGTCTGGATTCGCTCGCGCACGTACCCGTTGGCGTCCGGGTCGCCGCACTCCTTGCCGTTGTCGGTCGGCATGTTCCCGTACGGCATCTCGCCCTCCGTGGCGATGCGCTGCGCCCCCTGGACGCCGGCGAGGCCGACATCGATCACGTTCGAGGCGCGCAGGTCCTGCGCGACGTTCAGACCGATGCGAAAGCCGACGAGGAAGACCGTCGCGGCGAGAAGCACCCACGCGGGCCAGACCGACCGCGCCGCGCTGCCGCGTCCGTGGCGCCCGATCCACACCATGCGCGCGAGCAGGTAGAGGAGGGGCGGGTAGACGAGCGGCATCGCGGCGAACACCTGGCCGCGGTTGAAGTAGACGAGCGACGCGCTGAAGGACAGGAGCACGAGGAGGTCGAGGTTGCGCACGGAGAGAAGCCGGCGGAAGTCCGCGAGCCCGAGCAGGAAGACCGCGCACAAGGTCAGCCAGATCCAGGGCTCGTTGATCTTGCGCCCGAATGCGCCCTTGCCCCCGCGCGCCATCGACCACGCCACCTGCGGGCCGGTCCAGGCTTCGGTCACCTCCCCGCTCCCGTCGTCGACCTTTGCCTTGACGATCTGGCCGGCGTCCGGGAGCGACGACCAGACGTTCACGTTCCAGACGCGCTCGTCGTCGTCGTAGGTCGCGTCTTTCGTCACGGTCTTCGCCGGGTAGCGCTCGACCCAGTCGGCGACTTTCGGGAAGGCCATGACGAGCGCTGTCGCCTCCTTCTCGGTCAGGCTGCGCTCGCCGTCCCCGGACGGAACGACGGGTGTCTGGACGAGGTTCCCCTCCGAGTCGTACGTCTGGCCGGGCTCCTGGGCCGCCGCCGGGGGCGCGACGCAGAGCGCAAGGGCGAGCGCGCAGAAAGCTGTGAGGAGGACTTGACGAAACATCAGCTGTACCGCAGGGCCGCACTGGATCGCCCAGCGCACCCCTGCGGGGAGCGAGGTTCCGCCAAGCCCTCCTAGTCGGCGCGGCGCCGTCGGAAGCTCCACAGCTTGTTCGCGACGAAGTTCCACGGTGTGACGAGCGCGATTGCAATCGCCTGCGCGGTCAGCTTGGGAACTCCGACTGCGACGAGGGTGCTCAAGAAGAGGAGGTTGGCGCAGAGCGCGACGGCCGAGACGACGAAAAAGCGGAACCCCTGGATCGCAACGTGGCCCCGCTGGTGCCGGAAGGTCCAGAGCCGGTTCCAGGTGTAGTTGTTCGTGACCGCGACGAGGAAGGAGCAGCAAGCGGCCGGAAGGTAGTGGAGGCCGGCCGCGAGAAGCGCCGCGTAGATGGACAGGTTGACGACGTAGCCGGTGAGCCCGACCGTGCAGAACTTCGCGAGCTGGACCCAGTTCGCCGAGCGGCGCAGCGCCCCGGCCGCCGCGTCGCCGAGCGCTGTCGCCCGCGCCAGGGTCGTATCGGGGCGACTCGCCACGAACAAAGGTTAGTTGTGCCACGGGGGAATGCTCGCCGAAAGCGGCCAGGTCCCGAGTAGCCGGCCCGTCCGGGGACTGTCCCCCGGTCATGTCCCGAAGGGACGGGCGGGCGGGAAGTTGGTCTTGGCGAAGGACGCGGCCCTAATAGCCCTCCGCGCCGACCAGCGGGACGAAGCGGCACGGGACGGAGCGGCGGATCGCAGGGCCTTCGGGGCTCTTGACGACCACCTCGAGCCGCTGTCCCTCGGGGCTGCCGACCGGGACGACGAGACGTCCGCGCCGAACGAGCTGGTCGTACAGGCTCATCGGAACCTCCGGCGCCGCGGCGGCGACGACGATCGCGTCGAACGGCCCCTCGCCCGGAAGCCCGCGCGAGCCGTCGCCGACGTGCACGTGCACCTGCTCGTAACCGGCTTCGGCGAGCCGCTCTCGCGCCTTCTCGGCAAGCTCGGGGATCCGCTCGACGGAATGCACGTCCGCGCCCATCGCAGCGAGCACGGCCGCCTGGTACCCGGATCCCGTGCCGATGTCGAGGACCGTGTTCCCCTCCCGCACGTCGGCGGTCTGGCAGATGAGCGCGACCATGTAGGGCTGCGAGATCGTCTGACCCCAGCCGATGCGAAGCGGCATGTCGAAGTAGGCGCGGCTTCGGTCGCGCTCGTCGACGAATGCCTCGCGCGGGACGCGTGCCATCGCATCGAGGACGCGCTGGTCGACGATTCCGCGCTCCTCGAGCTGCTCGCGCACCATTGTGCGCCGTCGGCCTTCGAGGTCAGGCATGGACTGCGGCCCGCATCGACGTGGGCGTGTCGACTCCGAAATGCGCGAGGACGAGCGGGGCAATGTCCGTGACGCTCGCGTCGTCGCCGAGCGAGGGGCGCTCGAGACCGGCCAGGATGACCGGCACCGTCGAGTCGCCCGCGAGCAACGAGCCGTGACTGCCACCGCCGGCGTGATGACTCCCGCCGAGATCGGCGAACTCGTGTCCTTCCGCCGCCGACACGAGGACGTCGCCGGCGTTCGGACACACGAGCGCGCACCAGGCGCGCTCGAAGCCGTTCGGATACCGCCCCGGGTCGAGCACCTCAACGTCCCCCTCACATCGCCAGCCACCGTTCTCGGGAGCGAAGCGAAGCTCTCGCCCGTCCCGCCGCGCCGCTGCGACACCGTCCTCCCGGAAGAGGACGACGTCGGCGCTCGCGTCTGTCGTCCAACCGCTCGGCCAGCTCGCGCGCCGGGACCGGACAGCCCGGCAGGCGGTAGATCATCCCGGCGCGATTCGACGCGGCGACGACCACTCCGTCGCCGTCCAGCGCCAGCGAGCTTCCAAGCTTCACGCCATGCTCGACCGGAGTCTGGCCGTGATCGGAGCAGACGACGATCGCGTAGCGCTCGAGAAAGTCCTCGACGCCTCCGGCCGCGCGAAGGAGCTCCGCCAACGCTGCATCCGCGTGCTCGAGCGCGTCGAGCGCCGCTTCGGGCCCGACAGCGTGCGACGCGTAGTCGAAGTCGGGGAGGTAGAAGACGAGGAAGTCGAAGCCGTCGCGCGTCACCAGCCACCGGCCGACGACCGCCGCGTACGAGTCGATGGAGCCGCGGGTGCGCGAGCGAATCGCGAGCGGTGCGCCCGTCGGGTCCGACTCGAACAGGTTGAAGAAGAAGAACCGCGTCGGGCCGTCGACGGCCTCGAACCAGCGGTTACGCCGCATCACCTCCGGCAGGCGAATCGCGTGGCGCGTACGGCCGCGGTAGCACGTGAAGTTGATCGCCGCCGTGACAAGCCCCGCATCCTCGAGCGCCTCGAAGACGGTCGTGGCGCCGCGCGACAGGTGCGAGCGCGTCATCTCGAAGACGGCGTCCTGGAGCGCCCGCCGCGCGCCGGCCGCTCGCATGGCGGGGAACGACGAGCCGTACTCGACCAGGCGCTGCTCGCCGCGGTGGTACCAGACGAGGTGCGGAACGTGATGGACGTCGGGGTGAGCGCCCGTTGCGATCGACGTCAAGCAGACTGGGGTAACGGAGGGGAACGTCGTCGTCGCGCGCGTGTACTCGCCTGCGTCGCGGAGCGCGGTGAGCGTCGGCAAGCGCCCCGAGGCGATGCCCTTCTCGAGCAGTGCAGGCGTGAGCCCGTCGATGACAGCCAGGACCAGCTTCTTGGACACGCCTAGTCCTTCGCGAGAACTCGCAGCCCGGCGTAGCGCGAATCAGCACGCCTGGCGAGGCGCCGCCCGGCGAGCGGAGCGATCAGCGTCTCGAGGTAGCCGAGCAGGGGAACGTACGCGAGCGCGAGCGAGAAGAGGGCCGCCGCGGGGGCTGCGGCCTCGGAGAGCTTGCGGAACGAGAAGATCCCGATGACGGCGCCGGCGATGATCGGCAGCGCCGCCCACCACGCGAGCCAGACGTACGCCGCGACGATGCCGGGAAGGGCAAGGGTGAAGTGCATCAGCATCAACATCTGGCGCTGAGCCATGCGGCGCGCGGCGCCGCTCGAGACGCCGAGGCCGAGAGCCACTCCGAGGCCGTACCAGTCGAGAAGACCGTCCACGCTACGCGAGTCTAGCCCGCGGTATCCTCGCGCCCATCGACCTCGGCAACCTCTTCACGGTCCTCCTCTTCGCGGCGCTTCTCCTCCCCGTTCTCGGACGGCGCCTCGTGTCCGCCCGCCGGACACGCGCGCTGGAAGCGTTTCAACGGGGACGCGGAACGCGCGTGATCGCGATGATCCACCGTCAGGAGACGGTCGGCTTTCTCGGCGTGCCGCTCTTCCGCTTCATCGACATCGACGACTCCGAGGCGGTTCTCCGCGCGATTCGCATGACGCCGGACGAGACGCCGATCGACCTGATCCTGCACACGCCGGGCGGGCTCGTGCTCGCGTCGGAGCAGATCGCACGCGCACTGCGCCAGCACCCGGCCAAAGTGACGGTGCTGGTCCCGCACTACGCGATGTCGGGCGGAACACTGCTCGCTCTCGCGGCCGACGAGATTCGAATGGACGCGGCGGCCGTGCTCGGCCCAGTCGACCCCCAGCTGGGAGACATGCCCGCCGCCTCGCTCGTCCGCGTGACGACGAAGAAGCCCCTCGAGCGCATCGACGACCGCACGTTGATCATGGCCGACGTCGCCGAGAAAGCTCTGCGGCACATGAAGCAAGTCGTGCGCGAGCTCGTGACTCCCCGCGTCGACGACAAGAAGGCGGAAGCGCTCGCGGAGGAGCTGGCCGGGGGCCACTACACCCACGACGACCCCATCACCGTCGAGGAGGCGCGCGCCCTCGGGCTACCGGTCGAGGTGGGTCTCCCCGCCGAGGTCTACGAGCTCATGGAGCTGTTCCCGCAGGCCGGTCGCCGCCGGCCGAGCGTCCAGTACGTGCCGCTCCCGGTGCCGCCTCCGGAGCTGCCGCGCCGCAGCCGCGGCGCTTAGGAGGGCTTGACGAAATACAGCTGTTGCCGGAGCGAATTCCGCCAAACCCTCCTAGCCGGCTGCCGATACCCCACCAAATACCCAACTGAGGGGTTAGCCCGGGTCGCAAATAGGGAATTGCTTCCAGTGCCAACCCCCAAGGCAAAGGCAAAAATCTATGTCCTCTGAGAGCGATGTTCCGATCCTCCTCTTCTTCACGGCGTCGACGTCCGGCCCCGCGAGGCGGATGGAGAGCCTGCTCGCGCACCTTGCACGCAAGGAGCGAGGCCGGCTCTCGATCGCGCGCATCGACACGCTTCAATCGCCGGAATGGGTCGAGCGGCTCCAGATCGAAGAGATCCCCACGCTCGTGCTCGTGAAGGGCAAGCGCCCGGTCGCTCGCCTCGACGGGCGGGCCAGCGCGCCCCAGATCGAGCGGATGCTGGCCCCGCACCTGGCGCCCGGCGAGAAGCAGGCGGTCTAGACAAACAGGCGAGGGCGGGATCACTCCCGCCCTCGCAGCCGGAGAGTCGAAACGCTCGACGTCTAGTCGTCGTCGGACTTGATCTGGATCTCGCCTCCGCTAGCCCTACGCGGTCGGCCGGGAAACGGTTTGGAGGCGGTCGATGACCACCAGGATGAACTCGCTCGCTCGCACGCCGTCCACCACGCGATGGTCGAACGTGCACGAGAGCCAACCGACGTCGCGCACGACGACTTCGCCGTCGCGGACAACGGGCCTGGGTGCGATGCGGCCAAGGCTGAGGATGCCGACCTCGGGATGGTTGACGATCGGGGTCGTCAGGAGACCGCCGAGGCGGCCCGCGCTGCTCACCGTGAACGTCGAGCCGCGGAGCTCCTCCGGTTTGAGCGTGCCGCTGCGGGCGGCCTCCGCGAGGCGGGCGGCCTCGGCCTCGAGCTCGTCCAGGTCCTTCTCGTCGGCCGCGCGCAGAACCGGGACGACGAGCCCCTGGTCGGTCTGAACGGCGACGCCGAGGTCGTACCGCTCCCAGAAGACGATCTCGTCACCCTCGAGCGCCGCGTTGAGCTCGGGAACCTGCTTGAGGCCCGCGACCGTCGCCTGCAGGAGGTACGGAAGATACGAGCGCTCGCCGCGCGTGCGCGCGATCTCGCCGAAGTCGCACTCCTCGACGACGGTGACCGGCGGAACCTCCCGGTGCGCCGTCGCGAGGTGGCGGGCGATCTCGCGCCGCACGCCGCGCAACGGCTCCCGCCGCTCACCC
Source organism: uncultured Actinomycetes bacterium (assembly GCA_963747715.1). Lineage (GTDB taxonomy): Bacteria > Actinomycetota > Thermoleophilia > Gaiellales > Gaiellaceae > CAVVGB01. The sequence goes on along the minus strand of CAVVGB010000007.1, from coordinate 114,569 downwards.
TCGCGCGCGGGCGCCGCTCGGCGAACGTCGTCCTCGGTGAGGCGACCGCCCGGACCGGTACCGCTGACCGAGCCGAGATCGACACCGAGCTCGGCCGCGATCTTGCGGACGAGCGGCGTTGCCTGCACCTTCTCCGCACGCGGCGGCTGTGCCTCGGCGGGCGCGGCCGCGACGTCGCCGTCTCCGATGACGACGAGCGGCGTGCCGACCGGGACGAGCTTGCCCTCCTCGACGAGGATGCGCGCCACGGTCCCCGCCGCGGGCGACGGGATCTCCACGGTCGTCTTGTCGGTCTGGATCTCGACGAGCGGGTCGTCCTCGGCGACCGTCTCGCCCACGCGCACGAGCCAGCGCGCGATCTCGCCTTCGCGCACGCCCCTCGCCGAGGTCGGGGAGCTTGAACTCGTAGGCCACTAGAAAGAGAGCACTCGGTTCGCGGCTTCGACGACCCGCGCCGGCGTCGGCAGGTAGTGGTCCTCGATCGACCAGAACGGGAACGGCACGTCGTAGCCGGTGACGCGCACGACGGGGCCGCGCAGGTCGAGGATCGCCTTCTCCGCGAGTACGGCCGCGATCTCCGCGCCGAAGCCGGCGACGCGCGGCGCCTCCTGGACGATCACCGCGCGGCCGGTCTTCCCGACGGACGCGAGGAGCGTGTCCTCGTCCAGGGGCTTGAGGCTCCGCATGTCGACCACCTCGGCGCTCGCCTCGAGCTCGTCGGCCGCAGCGAGCGCGACCGGCACCATGCCGCCGTACGCGACGAAGGTGACGTCATCCCCCTCACGCGCAACGCGCGCCTTGCCGAGCGGAACGACGTAGTCGCCTTCGGGCACCTCCTCGCGCGGGCTTCGGTACAGGACCTTGGGCTCCATGATCACGACCGGATCGTCGGAGCGGATCGCGGCGGCGAGCAGGCCCTTGGCGTCGGAGGGCGTCGAAGGGATCGCCACCTTGATGCCCGGGGTGTGCACGTAGTAGGCCTCCGGCGAGTCCTCGTGCAGCTCGGGGGCACGGACTCCGCCGCCCGTCGGCATTCGCACCGTGATCGGGAAGTCCATCGCGCCGTTCGTGCGCCAGCGAAAGCGGCCGACGTGGCAGATCAGCTGGTCGAGCGACGGGTAGCTGAACGACTCGTACTGCATCTCGCAGACGGGACGCCAGCCGGCCATGGCGAGCCCGACCGCCGTGCCCATGATTCCCGCCTCCGCGAGCGGTGTGTCCACGCAGCGATCGGGCCCGAAGCGATCGCGCAGCCCCGCCGTCGCGCGGAAGACGCCGCCGGCGCGCCCCACGTCCTCGCCCATCACCATTACGGACCCGTCGCGTTCCATCTCCGTGTGGAGCGCGTCGTTGACCGCTTCGACGAGGGTTCTCTCAGCCATCGCGAAGATTGGGCGGCGCATCGACGTAGGCGTTCCGGAAGACGAGCTCCGGGTCGGGATCGGGAAGCGCCTCGGCGGCCGCGATGCCGTCGCGCATCGCGGCGAGCGCCTGCTCACGCGCCTGCTCTGCAAAAGCGTCCGTCAGGACGCCCACGCGGCGCAGATAGCGCTCGTACCGTCCCAGGCACTCGTTCTGGCGCTCCTGCTCGACGCGCTCCGCGTCGATGTACGCGCTCGGGTCGTCGGCGGTCGCGTGCGGGGCGCAGCGGTAGGTGAGCGCCTCGATGAAGGTGGGACCTTCACCCGCGCGCGCGCGAGTAACAGCTTCCCGCGTGGCCTCGTAGACCGCGAGCACGTCGCCTCCGTCCACGCGGACGCCGGGCATGCCGTAGCCGGCCGCCTTGTCCGCCAGCGCGTCGGCGCGGGTCTGCGCCGACAGCGGGGTGGAGATGGCCCACTGGTTGTTGTTGCAAAAGAGGATGGCCGGCGCGTCCATGACGGCCGCGAAGTTCGCGCCCTCGTGAAAGGCGCCCTCCGAGGTCGCCCCGTCGCCGAAGAAGGCGATCGCGCAGGTCGAACGGCCGTGCAGCTTCTCTCCCCAGGCGAAGCCGACCGCGTGCGGAACGTGCGTCGCGATCGGGACGGTGACCGGCGCCACGCGATATGCCCGCGGGTCCCACCAGCCCTCGGGATGGCCGCGCCACCAGGAGAGCACCGTCGCGGCCGGCATGCCGCGCAGCAGCCCGATGGCGGACTCACGGTACGACGGAAAGATCCAGTCGCCGTCCGCGAGTGCACGCGTCGCTCCGACCTGCATCCCCTCGTGGCCCCAGAAGATGGCGTACGTCCCGATGCGCCCCTGCCGGTGGTAGACGAGCGAGCGCTCGTCGTAGGTGCGCAGAACGACCATGTCGCGGTAGAGCGCGAGCAGATCTTCTGCGCCGAGCCCGTCCACCTCTCCGTCGGGTATCGCCTCGCCGTCGCCGATCACCCGGCGAAGGTCACGCTCGGCAGGGACGACCTGGGCCATGGGCCAAATGTTATGCGGGCACAAGCACTTCCAGCGCCCCGCGTTCTGCCTGGAAATGCGCCTCGGTCACGTCGCCGAGATCCTCTCCGTCGGCCTGGAGAGGCAAGGGCACGTCGCACTCGATTCTGATCTCGTCCGCGTCGTGGACGTAGAGAACGTGCGGCGAACGGGTCTGGCCCGATCCGCGGATGATCCAGCGGGCGACCTGCGGCAACTGACGCGCGCGTAGTCGTCGCGGGGCCACGAGGTCGAGACCCAGCTCGGCCCGGGCCCGTGGGGCCACACGCAGCGGCACCCTTCCGAAGTAGGTGTACGGGTCGGTGTTCGCGACGAGCGCGAACGCGACTCGCTCGCGGCCGAGTACGGTCATCACCGGCTCGAAGCGTGCACGCTTGCGAGCGAGAATCGTAAGGAACGACCAGGCGAAGGCGAGGTCACCGGCCCGGGTGCCGCCGTCGCGGCCGCGGGCGTCCACGCGGCGCACGAGCTCGGCGTCGAGACCGAGCCCGGCCGAGAACGTGAAGCGCCGGTCGTTGACGCGTCCCAGCGAGATCCGCCTCGTCCTCGCGTTCACCAAGACCCGGGCCGCTTCGACCGGGTCGCGCGGCAGGCCGAGCGCGCGCGGGAGCACGCTCGTCGATCCTCCGGGGATGAAGCCCATGGGGACGTCGGCATCGAGGCCGTTCACCGCTTCGTTGAAGCCTCCGTCCCCGGCGAAGACATAGATCCGGTCGAACTCGCGTGCTGCCTCGGCGACAAGCTCGACGGCATGCAGGGGGCGCTCGGTGAGAAAGGTCTCGAGCGGGCCGGCTGTCCTCAGCACTTTCTCGACCTCGACCGTCAGCTCAGGTGTGACCCGGCTGGCCAAGGGATTGACCACAAGCATGGCGCCCATGACGCCACTTTAAGAGCGACGGGTGGGCCCTCGGCCCGCCCCGGAAACGCTCCATACCCACATTGGCCTGGTTATTGCGGGGTGGCGTAACCGCGCATGCCGTCGATCAAGAGCGAAAAGAAACGATCGGCGAGCGCGTCGGTGTCGGAGTCGGCACGCATCCACGTGTACGCCCAGTTGGCGGCTGAAAGGAACAAGAGCGCCGCGACGTTCTCGTCGAGATCCGACCGGAACTCGCTCAGCTCTCTGCCCCTCGCGAAAGAGCGCGCGGATTCGCTCCTCGTAGCGCCGGCGTTCCGCGACGATCTCCTCGAGGCGGCCGCTTTCCAGATATCTCCATTCCTGCACGAACACGGTGGCGACCTCGAGCTGTTCCTTCACCACGCGGAGATGGCCGCGCAGGGCCAGGCGGATCTTCTCGGTCGCCGGGAGCGTTTCCGGAATCTCGTCGAGCGCGGCGTGGAACGCGTCGGCGCCCTCGCGCATCGTCTCGTAGAGAAGGTCCTCCTTCCCGGCGATGTGGGCGTAGAGCGAGCCCTTCTGGACGCCCATGGCGGCGGCGAGGTCGCCGATCGACGTCCCGTGGTAGCCCTTCTCGGCGAATAGGCGGGCTGCCTGGCGGGAAAGCTCACGTCGACGTGTCATGCAGTACGATTCTTACCTAACGATCGTTTGGTTGGGATGCTCGAGCGCCTAAACGAAGACGAATTCAAAGCCTACGTCCAGGAAGGCGGCCAGGTCGAGGCCGGCGACCCGCTGCCGGATTCCTATCGCAAGGCGCTCATCAAGTTCATCGAGATGCATGGCAACTCGGAGATCATGGGCGTCCTTCCCGAGCGCGAGTGGATCCTCCGCGCGCCGACGCTCCAGAGAAAGCTCGCGCTCACCGCGAAGGTGCAGGACGAGGTCGGGCACTCGCAGCTCATCTACCGCGTCGTCGAGGACCTCGGTAAGCCGCGCGAGCAATGTCTCGAGGACCTTGTCGAGGGCCGCACGAAGTTCCACAACGTCTTTCACTACCCGACGAAGACCTGGGGCGATGTCGGCGTGATCGCCTGGCTCGTCGACGCCGCGGCGATCATCTCGCAGAAGGCGCTCCTCAAATGCTCGTACGCGCCCTACGCGCGGATCATGAAGAAGATCTGCTGGGAGGAGTCGTTCCACATCCTCCACGGTCGCGACGTCGTCCTCACGATGATGAACGGCACCGACGAGCAGCGGGAGCTCGTGCAAGAGGCGGTGACGCGCTGGTGGGGGCCTCTCATGCAGTTCCACGGCAACCCGACCCCGGCGGACGAGGACCCGATGTACGAGTGGCGGATCAAGAGCCAGGGGAACGACGAGGCGCGCCAGCAGTTCCTCGACGGCTATGTGCCGCAGATCTGGGAGCTCGGCCTGACCGTGCCGGATCCCAAGCTCCGCAAGGACGAGGAAAGCGGGCGCTGGGAGTTCAGCGAGCCGGACTGGGACGAGCTCAAGTGGGTCGTGACCGGTCACGGGCCGCGCACCGAAGAGCGCCTCGGCCTGCGCCGGATTTCCCGCGACGAGACCGAGTGGGTGCGCCGCGCGGTCGTCGCCGAAGCGGCGTGATCTACGAAGTCTTTCGGCAAGAGCGCAAGGGTCAGGCGTTTCAGCACGCGGGGTCGTTCGACGCCCCCGACGAGTCGTTTGCCGAGACGTACGCGCGCGAGTTCTACGGACGGCGCGGCGAGTCCGTGGCGCTGTGGATCGTCAAGCGCGACGAGATCGCGTCCGTCGACGAGTTCATCGACGAGCTCGAGCGCAACTACCACCGCGTCGACGGCTACTCCCTCAAGGACAAACTGAAGGCAGCACGTGAACGAGCGGGCACAAGCTCTTCTTGACCTCGCCGACGACGAGCTCGTTCTCGGCTGGCGCAACTCGGAGTGGACGGGGATCGCACCGTTTCTCGAGGAGGACGTCGCCTTCTCCTCGATCGCGCAGAACGAGATCGGGCATGCGCGAGCGCTGTATGAGCTAGCCGCGCGCGACCTCGGAACGACCGCCGACGAGCTCGCCTTCGACCGCGCGCCCGAGGAGTACCGCTGCGCCCCGTTCGTCGAGCTTCGCTTCGTGCCCGACTGGGCGCGAACGATCGCGCGCCACTACCTGTACGAGAGCGCGGACGCGGTTCGCATCGAGGCGCTGAAAAACTCGGACGATGGGGAGATCGCGGGTCTCACGGCGAAGATCGATCGCGAAGAGACGTACCACCGCATGCACGCGCAGATGTGGGCCGAGCGCATGCGCGAGACCGAGGAGACGAGCAGTCGCTTCGAGCAGGCCGTCGACGAGCTGTGGCCGTACGCACTGGGCGTCCTCGAGGGACCGCAGCGAGGGCTTCTGTGCGAGGTGGTCGGCCGCGACGCGGTCGACCCGATCGAGCGCGGAACCCACACCGACGAGCTCGGACCGCTGCTCGAGGAGATGACCATCGTGCGCCGGTCCGTGCCGGGAGCGGCGTGGTAACCGAAGCTCAGGTCTGGGACGCGCTCGCGAGCATCCCCGATCCGGAGATCCCGGTCATCTCGATCGTCGATCTCGGCGTGGTTCGCGACGTGACTGTCGAGGACGAGCGCGTGTCCGTCGAGTTCACGCCGACGTTCCTCGGCTGCCCTGCCATGGAGGTCATGCGCGACCAGATGGCGGACGCAGTGCGAGCGCTCGGCGCGGAGCCGGACGTGGAGGTGATCCTCGACGACTCCTGGTCGACCGACCGGATCACGCCGGAGGGCCGCCGCAAGCTACGCAACGTGGGCTTCGCGCCGCCGCTTCCGCGCGGGAACGGGACGCAGCTCGTCCAGCTGAGCGCGCCGGTCTTCCGCTGCCCTTACTGCGGGTCCACGGACACGAAGCTCGAGAACATCTTCGGCCCGACTCCGTGCCGGTCGATCCGCTACTGCACCGCGCTGCCGGCAGCCGTTCGAGCAGTTCAAGACGATCTAGCTAGTGGCCGATGCTCGCCCACCCGGCGGCGAGCCCGCAGGCCAAGATTGTCGGCACGCTGAGAACCAGTCCCGGCCGACGCCGTAGGAGTGTCAGGAGACCCACCGCAATCGCTACGGCGACGAGCGTGTACACGAGCTCGGGCGGGACGAAGTCGCGTTCCGAATAGCGGATGCGCGGCGGCAGGTAGTACGGGTCGAAGGTGTGGAAGTAGGCGAGGAGAAATGCGCCGGCTGCCGGAGCGAGGAGAGCTGCAAGCGCCGGTGCGTTCCGTGTGGTCGCGAGTACGACACAGAGAACGGCGGCACCGAGCAGGGCGAGGGCGGCGACCCAGCCCGCGATCCCGGCACCGGGCGGACCATCTCCCGGCAGCGAGCCGAGCTCGATGACGCGCAGCGCAACGAGCAGCTCGTAGACAGTTGCCCCGAAGATGGCTGTGAGAACGCAGGCGACGAGCCCTTTCACTTCAGATCCCGAACTGCTCGCCGAGCGGAGCCATCATCAACGCCCACGCACTGAACGCGGCTAGACCGAGGAGCACCGCGGCAATCGCCGCGTAGTACCAGCGCACGAGCGGAAACACGAACGTCGCCAGCGCGGCGAGGAGTGCGGCGAGCGCGAGCCCCGCCTGCGCCTCCCACTCCCAAGCGTCGAGGGTGTGCCACCACTCACCGGCTTGATCGGTGGGTGAACCGGGCTCAGTGCAGGACTCGTCGCATTTCAGGCTGAGCCAGGCGAGGGCGACTAGCCCGGCGAAGCCCGTGCCTCCAACAAACAGCAGCCCCTCGAGCGCCCCGAGGACCCGCGATCTCCGACTCCCACGCGCTGCAGCAAGCATCAGTGGCACGTAGGTCCCGATCACGACGACGGCGAGCGCGACGAGGATCATTCGGGCGACCGATGTCGGTTCGGTCGAGGCCGCTTGACTGTCATCTCACTTCTGCTATATAGCATAATTGAGATATGAGTCAAGGGACCAAGTCCCACACGGCTAACGCCGCGTTGGAGCGCCTTCGCGAGCGGCTCGCGGGCGTCGAGGATGACGGCTGGTTCTTCGCCGCCATCGCCGACCAGGTAGCCGAGCGCCGCAAGGGCCTCGGCCTCTCACAAGCCGACCTCGCGGAGCTCGTCGAGACGACCCAGTCAGCGATTGCCCGGCTCGAAAGCGGGGGCCGCCCGCCGAGGATCGACACGCTGCTTCGGATCGCAGCGGCGCTCGATTGCGACCTGCTTGTGGAGCTTCGTCCCCGTCCGCCCAGGAAAGCGAGCCGCAGACGCCGCTAGGGTAAGCCGCTTGATGGCTCGAGGCGTCCTGATTCTCACCGCAGCGATGGCGACAATCGCATCGGCGGCATGCGGCGGCGACGAACAGCTGTCCCAGGCAGAGTTCCGTGAGCGAGGCAACGAAATCTGCGCGAAGTTCGACAAGCAGATCGACGAGCTCCCACTGCCGGCAGCGACCGAGGACATTCCGCCGTACGTCGAGAAGGCCGCACCGCTCGTGGAGGACGAGCTCGCCGAGCTGAAAGCACTCGATCCACCCGACGAGGCCCAGGAAACCCTCGACCAGATGATCGCGGAAGAGGAGAAGGTGCTCGCGGCGGGCAGAAGCCTGAGCGACGCCGCCGAGGAGGATGACGACATCGCCCTCGAGCAGGCGCTGAACGAAGGCAACATCGCGAGCGGTCGAGCCGACGACCATGCACGGTCCCTCGGTCTCACCGAGTGCGTCGACGAACCTGAGTAGAGTGCACTCGCAAATGCGGGCACTGAAGCTCACCGTCGCAGTCCTGAGCATCGCCGCCGCCTTCGCCGCGGCCGGCTGTGGAGGTGACGGCGGGGGCGGTGAGGCGCTCTCGGCCGAGGAGTTCCGCGAGCAGGCCGACTCGATCTGCAACGACTTCGAAGCTCAGCTGAGAGAGGTCGAGCCGCCGACGTCGCCCGACGACATCGAGCGCTTCGTCAACGAAGCGGTCCCGATCATCGAGGATGGAACGAACGAGTTGAACTCGCTCCAGCCGCCCTCGGAGTTCCAGGACGAGTGGGATCGCGTCGTCGAGATCAACGAGGGGAACCTGGACACGATCCGCGCGGTTCGCGACGCTCTCGAAAACGCTGACCTCGCGGAGGCGCAGCGCTTGATGGAGGAGGCCGGCTCGAACGAGGAAGAGGCCGACCAGCTCGCGCGCGACATTGGCCTGACCGAGTGCGGTCAGGACACGGACTAGAGCCGGCGACCCCTCCTATTAGGAGGGCTTGACGAAATACAGCTGATGCCGCCTGGCCGCGCTGGATCGCCGCGAGGCTGCGTCCTCGGTCGCGCCCGTACTTGAAATCAGTACGAACGCTCCCTGCGTCCGTTGCCTCGCGCCGCCCATCGCACCCAGCCAGCGAGCGAATTCCGCCAAACCCTCCTAGCGTCCGGAGAAGCGCGGCTCGCGCTTCTCGAGGAACGCCGCGACGCCTTCGGCGAAGTCCTCGGTTTGAGCCGCCTCAGCCTGTAGCTGCGCTTCGAGATCGAGCTGATCCTCGACCCGCCGCGCGTGGGCGCCGTCGAGCAGCCGCTTCGTCATCCCCACTCCGCGCGTCGGCATCGCGGCGAGCTGGGCGGCCGCTTCGGCGGCGCGCGCTTCCAACTTGTCGTGCTCCACGACCTCCGAGACGAGCCCCCAGGAATATGCCTCCGCTGCGCTGAGCCGCCGCCCCGAGGTGAGCCACTCGAACGCGCGCGCGTATCCGAGCAGGCGCGTGACGAAGAACGTGCCGCCCATGTCCGGGATCAAGCCGATGTTGATGAACGCGGGAACGAAGGTGGCCTGGTCCGAAGCGATGCGGATATCGCACGCACACGCCAGCGAAAGCCCGCCGCCCGCCGCCACGCCGTTCACTGCGGCGAACACCGGCTTGTCGAGCCGGCGGATCGCCAGGATGGTCGGGTGGTAGGCGCCGCGCAGGCGGTCGGCGACATCGTCGGCGCCCTCGCGAAACTCCTGGAGGTCCTGCCCGACGCAGAAGCCCCGGCCGGCTCCCGTCACCACGACCGCGCGTGTCTCGTCGGCGCTTGCCTCCTTGAGCGCCGCGCGGAAGGCCTTGTGCGTCTCGCGCGTGAACGCGTTCAGAACGTCGGGACGGTTGAGCGTGATCGTCAGGACCGCGCCGTCGCGCGCGAGCTCGACTTCGGCCATCGGCAGACCTTGCCTCCGCTGCTAGCGTGATTCGGGTGACGGATCTTACGTTCATCGGCTCGCCGCTCGGGCCCGAGCGAGACGACCGTCCGCCGCCGGAGGCGCACGATGACGAGCCGCTCGACGCCTACTCGCGTGCCGTCACCGGCGTCGCCGAGCGGCTCGGTCCCTCCGTCGCGAACCTACGCGTCTCGCGCCGGGTGCGCGGCGGCCGCGTGGTGGCCGGAGGCGGAAGCGGCGTGGTCGTGACGCCGGACGGGTTCCTCCTCACGTCCGCGCACGTGGTCGCAGCGGCGAGCGGGGGAATCCGCGCGTCGTTCGTCGACGGGCGCGAGTGCGTTGTCTCTGTCGTCGGCACCGACCCGCTTTCCGACATGGCCGTGCTCCGCGTCGAGGGAAGTGACCTGGTGCCCGCCGAGCTCGGCGACGCGGAGCGACTGCGCGTCGGTCAGCTCGTCGTCGCGATCGGGAACCCGCACGGGTTCGAAAGCTCGGTGACCGCCGGGGTCGTCTCGCACCTCGGGCGCTCGCTACCGGTACGCGCGCGTTCCGCGAGCCGCATCGTCGAGAACGTCATCCAGACCGACGCCGCGCTCAACCCCGGCAACTCCGGAGGAGCGCTGGCCGACGGCAAGGGTCGCGTCGTCGGCATCAACACCGCCGTCGCCGGAGTCGGCCTCGGACTGGCGGTGCCGATCAACGCCACAACGCGGAAGATCATCGCCGCGCTCATGACGGATGGCCGCGTCCGCCGCTCGTATCTCGGCATCGCCTTCGGGCCGCGCCCCCTTCCGCCCAGGCTCGCGCGCGAGCTCGGGCGCGAGCAGTGCGTCGAGGTCGTCGAGGTGGTCGAGGACAGCCCGGCCGCCACGGCAGGCGTGCGGCCGGAAGACCTGGTCGTCGAGCTCGACGGCGTGTCCGTCGAACGCGTCGACGACCTGCAGCGCCTGATGGTCGGCGAGCTGATCGGCCGCAGCGTCAAGGTGACGCTCGTGCGCGAGGGCCGAACCCTCGCCGTCGAGCTCGTCCCGATCGAGCTCGAGCTCTAGCTCGAGCTAGGACCCGCGGAAGTTCGGGTCGCGCTTCTCGCCGAAGGCGGTGAGGCCTTCCTTGGCGTCCTCGGTCGAGTGCGCGAGGTGAAAGAGCTTGCGCTCCACGTCAAGGCCTGCGTCGAGTGTCGTCTCGAACGCGCGGTTGACCGCCTCCTTGGCGAGCCGTTGGCCGACAGGCGCCTTGGAGGCGATCGCGCGGGCGACGCGCTTGGCCTCCTCGAGCCATGCCTCCTTCGCGACGACCCGCGCGACGAGCCCAGCACGCTCCGCCTCCCAGGCATCGAGGAAGCGGCCGGACAGGATCACGTCCATCGCCTTCGCCTTGCCGATCGCGCGCGTTAGGCGTTGCGTGCCGCCGGCGCCCGGCATGACGCCGACGCCGGTCTCCGGCTGCCCGAACTGCGCCGTCTCCGACGCAATGATGAGATCGCACGCCATGGCGAGCTCGCAGCCGCCGCCGAGGCAGTAGCCCGACACGGCCGCGATGAGCGGCGTCCGCACCTTGCGGATGGCGTCCCACTTCTCGAGCCTCGCGCCGAAGTAGAGGTCGAGCGTCGGCGTGTCGCGAAGCTCCGAGATGTCGGCACCCGCCGCGAACGCACGCTCGTCGCCGGCAAGGACGATGCAAAGCACCGCCTCGTCCGCATCGAGATTTTCGAGCGCACCGACGAGCTCGCTCATCAGCTGACTCGAGAGGGCGTTCAGCTGCTCGGGGCGGTTGAGCCGGACGACCGCGATCGGCTCTTCGCGCTCGAGGAGGACCGTCATTTCTTCTCCAGGAACTTGCGGATCGCCGCCTGAGGCTCTTCCGTCGCCATCGAAAGCGCGAGCCAGTCGCGCGCGTGGTTGATCGTCTGGTGCCAGGCGAGGTCGCGCCAAAAGTTCAAGTGCTGTTTCGCGTAGCGGGTCGTCTGCGGGAGCTTGCGTGCGAGACTCTCGACGAGGCGGTCAACCTCCGCGTCGAGCTCGGCCGCGGGAACGGCGCGGTTGATGAGCCCCCATTCCTCCGCCTTGCGCGCCGGCAGCTCCTCGCAGAGGAGAACGATCTCCCGCGCGCGGCGGTCGCCCACCATGATCGGGAGCCACTGCGTCGCGCCCCCGGCGGGAACCGAGCCGTGCTCGGGCCCGACGTGACGAATGAAGGCGTCGTCGACCATCACCGCGAGGTCGCACGCCATCTGGAGCTCGTTACCGCCGCCGACGCAGATGCCGTTGATGCGCGCCAGCGTCGGCTTGCCGATCTCGCGCAGGCGGTCGTGCGCGTCCTTGAAGGCGCCGAACCACTTCCAGTACTCGCCCGGATTGCCGAGGTAGTCCTCTGCCCAGGACTTCAGATCGGCCCCGACACAGAACGCGCGCCCCGCCCCGGTCAAGACGACGACGCGAAGGTCGTCGTCCCACGAAGCGTCCTCGCACGCGCGTGCGAGCTCCCGGAGCATCTGGAAGTCGAACGCGTTCAGGATCTCGGGCCGGTTGAGCGTGATCGTCGCGCGGGGCGGCGACTTCTCGTACAGGATCTTTTCGAAGCCGAGCTCGCTCGGGTCGCGTGGGGCGGGCCTGGTCGGCTCGCTCGTCACGTAACCTCGGCGAAGTGCACGTGGAAGGGAACGCCCATATCCATCGCGTCCTTGCCGGTGGCCATGAACTCCTCGGTGCGCGCAGCCGACTTGAACGCATCCATGTCGGCGAACTCCCACTCGGCGTAGTACTTGAACCTCGGCTCGCCCATCGGCGCCCCGAACACCTTGCCGTGGCGGAACGTGCCGCCCTCGACCTTCCGGCAGAGCTCAGCGTGCTGCTCGAAGCGTGCAGCGGACGGCTCTTGCTCGTACACGACGAACACCCTGACCACGCGGCCTCCTTTCTCGAAGCGGCCCGATGCTAATGGCTTATGCTCGCGGGCGTGTCCGCGGGGACGATCGCGATCTTTCTCTCGCTCGTCGCCGGGCTCGCCGGGTCGACTCAGGTAGCGGTCAGCGGCACGTTCGGCAAGCGCATCGGCGTGCTCGAGGCCGCCGCCTTCGGCGCGGTGTTCGCCGCGCTCATCCTCGTGGTGCTCGTGGCGATCGCAAGCCGCAGCGTGGGTGGTATCGCGTCCGGGCTCGGCGAGCCGCCCTGGCTCTGGCTCAACGGTGTGATGAGCGCGATCGTCGTCGTCGGCATCACGTACTCGGCCCCGCGCATCGGCACGTTCGCCACGATCGCGCTCGTGATTGCCGCCCAGCTCTTCATGGGCGTGCTGATCGACGCGATCGGGCTGTTCGGGCTCGAGCGCATCCCCCTCAACTGGGCGCGCGTCAGCGGCCTCGTCCTTCTCGCCGGCGGCTCCGCGCTCGTGCTGAAGCGCTAACCGATCTCGAAAACGGGCGCGAGCCGGTCCCAGCGGTCGATCTCGCACCCGTTGGTACGGCTGAACATGGAGTCGACCGCGTTGCCGCGCACCGTGCCCGCGATGCGCGCCTCCTCGTCCCCGCCGTAGATCTGCGTGCACGCGACGTCGCCGGGAACGGGCTGGAGAGCGTCCTCCTCCGCGAAGAGAGCCGTGCACGCTTCCTCGGGATTCGGATGGTCTCCGCCGGCCGGCTCGCACTCGAGAACGGCCGTCGTCGGCTCCCCACCGTCCTGGCCCCCAGGCCACAGGGTCACCTCGACGCTCGTCTCCGCCTCCGCCGGCGCACCCGCGTCGTCGCTCTCGCCGCACGCAGCCGCCGCCAGAACGAGGAGAAGAGCGAAACCTCTCGCTAGAGCGCCCACGGGTTGAAGGGCTTCGGGCTCGTCGAGACGAGGACCGACTTCGTCTCGAGGTAGAGGTCGAGCGTCTCGAGACCGAGCTCACGGCCGAACCCGGACTGTTTGTATCCGCCGAACGGGATCCCCGGGAAGGCGGTGTACGGCGTGTTGACGCCGATCATCCCGGCCTTGATCTGACGGGCGAGCCGGTGGCCTCGGGCCGGGTCGCCGGTCCACACGGTCGCGAACAGCCCGTACTTGACGTCGTTCGCGATCCGCACGGCGTCCTTCTCGTCCTCGAACGCGATGACGGTGACGACGGGACCGAAGATCTCTTCCTGCGCGACCACCATGCGGTTCTCGACCTTGGCGAGAACGGTCGGGGGATAGAAGAAGCCGTCTCCGTCCGGCGCCTCGCCGCCGGTGACGACCTCCGCGCCTTCGTCGCGGCCCGTCTCGACGAAGCCGTGCACCTTGTCGCGATGAGCGCCCGAGATCAGCGAGCCCACCTGCGTCTCCGCATCGAGAGGATCGCCCACCTTCAGGCTCTTTGCCGCCTCGGCGAAGCGCGAGACGAAGTCGTCGTACAGCGGCTTCTCGACGAGCACGCGCGAGCGCGCTTCGCAGCTTTGCCCGGCCGAGTAGTAGATCGACCAGACGGAGCTCGGGATCGCATCGTCGATGTCGGCGTCGGCGAAGACGAGGTTCGGGCTCTTGCCGCCGAGCTCGAGCGACACGCGCTTGAGCGGGTCGGACGCGAGGCGCATGATCTCGCGGCCGGTCTCCGTCGACCCCGTGAACGCGACCTTGTCCACGTCGGGATGCGAGACGAGCTTCGTTCCCGTCGTCGGCCCGTCGCCGGGGACGACGTTGACGACGCCGCCCGGGATTCCGACCTCCGTCGCGAGCTGCGCGAGTCGAAGCGCGCTGAGCGGCGTGGCCGGGTCTGGCTTGAGCACGACGCGTGCAGCCGGCGGCGAGGGCGGGCGCGAGCTTCCACGTCGCGAGCATGAGCGGGTAGTTCCACGGGACGATCTGCGCGCAGACGCCAACCGGCTCCTTGAGCGTGTAGGAGAGGAGTGAGCCCCCGAGCGTGCTGGAGCGTCCCGCGATCGAGCGCGACCGCCGATCCGTAGAAGCGGAAGTTCTCGACCGCCTGCGCCAGCTCGGCCTTCACCGACGCGAGCGCCTTGCCGACGTTCCGCGTCTCGATCTCCGCAACCTCCTTGCGGTTTTCCTGCAGCGCGTCGGCGAGTGCGTGCAGAAGACGGGAGCGCTCGTTCGGCGGCGTCTTGCCCCACGGCCCGGCGAGCGCGGCGCGTGCGGCGGCCACCGCGCGGTCGACGTCGTCCGCCCCGGCCATCGCAGCCTTCGCGAGCGGCGCACCACTGGCGGGCTCAGTCAGGTCACGGACCTCGCCCGAGGCGGGCTCGACGAGCTCGCCGTCGATGAAGAGGCCGTACTCCTTCTCGGTCGCGACCGCCATGCGCCTGACTCTACGCCGCCTCGAAGATCGCGGCCTGGCCCTGGCCGACGCCCACGCAGAGCGTCGCAAGCCCGTAGCGGCCGCGGCGTCGGCGGAGCTCGTGGAGGAGCGACACGACGAGTCGCGCGCCGCTCATGCCGAGCGGATGACCGATCGCGATCGCCCCGCCGTTGACGTTCACCTTCTCGTGGTCGAGCCCGAGCTCGCGGATGACCTGGAGGCTCTGCGACGCGAACGCCTCGTTCAGCTCGACGAGGTCGATGTCGCCGATGTCGATGTCGACGCGGGCCAGCAGCTTGCGAACGGCGGGGACGGGACCGATTCCCATGACGCGAGGATCGACGCCGGCGACCGCGCTTCCCACAAAGCGCCCGAGCGGCTGCGCGCCGAGCTCGCGTGCGCGCTCGTCGCTCGCGACGACGAGCGCCGCTGCGCCGTCGTTGATGCCGCTCGAGTTCCCGGCGGTGACGGTTCCCGACTCCCGAAACGCCGGCTTGAGCGCGGCGAGCTTTTCGGGCGTCGTGTCGGGTCGCGGATGCTCGTCGCGCTCCAAACCGTCCACGCTCACGACCTCGTCGGCGAAGAGACCGGCCTGCGATGCAGCCGCCCAGCGCCGCTGGCTCTCGAGCGCAAACTCGTCCTGGTCCTCACGGGAGACGCTCCAGCGCTCGGCGACGTTCTCTCCCGTCTCGCCCATCGACTCGAGCGGGAACATCTCCTCCATCCGCGGGTTCGGGAACCGCCAGCCGAGCGTCGTGTCCCACACCGTGTGATTGCCTCGCGCAAACGCGTGCTCGGGCTTCGACATGACGAGCGGCGCCCGCGTCATCGACTCGACGCCTCCCGCGACGAAGAGGTCTCCGTCGCCGGCGCGCACCGCGTGGCACGCGGAGACGATGGCGGTCAGACCGGAAGCGCACAGGCGGTTGACGGTGACGCCGGCCACCTCCTCGGGAAGGCCCGCCAGGAGCGCGGCCATCCGAGCGACGTTGCGGTTGTCCTCGCCGGCCTGGTTCGCAGCGCCGAAGTAGACGTCCTCGATCTCTCCGGGCGGGACCCCGGCGCGCTCGACCGCCGCCTTGATGACGTGCGCCGCCAAATCGTCCGGACGGGACTCGGAAAGCGCTCCTCCGTAGCGACCCACGGGGGTGCGAACGGCCGACAGGATGACCGCCTCGGACACGGGATCAAGTCTACGGTCGCGGGTGCCGATGGCAGGCGTCGTGAGCTCGCACGCCCTGCGCTGGTTCTTGGTGGCCGTCGGCGCCGCCGCCGCTCTTTGGATCGGCATGGACCGCATCGCCAGCTCCGCCAATGAAAGTCCCGAGGAGCGGGGAACGGTGGCCGGCTTCACGACGTATGCCGTGCCCTCCGCCAACTTTTCCATCGCCGTGCCGCAGTCCTGGCGGACGTTCAAGGCCGACGAGGTGTTCGCCGACGGTGAGGCGCTCGACGAGCTCGAGCGCGAGAACCCCGAGTTCGCCCAGTACCGCGACGCGCTTTCGGACCCACGCTCGCCCATGAAGCTCGTGGCCCTCGATCCGAAGGTTCGTGGCGGCTTCGCCACCAACGTCAACGTTGTCGCGCAGGACGTCCCGGACGATTTCACGTTCGAAGACTTCGCCCAGGCAAACGAGGCGGAGCTCCGAACGCTGAGCGGCGTTACCGCGGGCCTCGAGAGCGACGAGGTCAACCTACCCGCTGGCCGGGCTCAGCGGCTCACCTACCAGGCGCGCTTCACGTTCAGCGGCCAGGAGCGATCGATCACGACCCTTCAGTACGGACTGGTGGTCGACGGCTGGGCGTACGTGATCACGTACACGGCTCTGCCCGAGTACGCGGACGAGTACCGGGACGACTTCGAGCGTTCCGCGAGCTCGTTCTCGTCCGATTAGACGCCGACGAACTCGACGCGCACGGGGGAGTTGAACGCCCCGGCCATCTCGCCGCGCTTGAGCAGCTCGACGACCGCTTCTCTGCCTTCGTCGCCGTAGTCCTCGGTGAGCTCGTTCACGTACATGCCGACGAAGCGATCGGCGAGCGCCTCGTCGAGGCCCCGCCCGAACTGAAGCGCGTACTCGAGCGCCTCGCGGCGTGAGGAAAGCCCGGCCGCGATCGACTCGCGCAAGATCGCGGAGAGCTCCTGCAGCGTTCCATCTCCCAGATCCCGGCGCGCGACGTTGATGCCGAGCGGCAGCGGCAAGCCGGTCTCGAGAAGCCACCACTCGCCGAGGTCGACGATTGCGTCGAGACCGTGCTGCTCGTACGTGAGTTGGCCCTCGTGGATGACGAGACCCGCGTCCGCGCGCCCGAGCACGACCTCGTCGAGGATCCGGTCGAAGGGCACGACGTGGTAGTCGAAATCGCCGAGGTAGAGGCGTAGGACGAGAAACGCCGTCGTCATGCAGCCCGGCACGGCGATGTTCGCCTTGCGGAGAGCGTCTTTCGTGAGCGGCTCGCGCGCGACGACGATCGGCCCGTAGCCGGATCCGATGCTCGCGCCGTGCGGGAGGATCACGTACCGGTCCTGGACGAACGGGTACGTGTGGAGCGAAAGCGCGCTCACCTCGAGCCGGCCCTCGAGCGCCCATTCGTTCAGCGTCTGGATGCCTTCGAGGACGTGCTCGAACTCGTATGGGCCAGGGTCGACCCGGCCGGTGGCCAGCCCCCAAAACATGAAAGCGTCGTCCGGGTCTGGGCTATGTCCAAGACGAATCCGCAGGGCGCGGCAGGCTAGCAACCCGCGCTGAACCAGGCGCCCAGAGCCACGCAGCTAAAATTGAGACGTGTCTAAATCTGAGCTCTCGGCCGCCATTCAGGACTACCTGAAGGAGATCTACAAGATCCAGGCGTCTGGAGAGAGGGCGACGACGACGGCGATCGCGAGGCGCATGGGCGTCGCGCCTTCATCCACGACGTCGATGCTCAAGAAGCTCGCCGCGCTCGGCCTCGCAGAGCACGCCCCCTACCGCGGCGTCGAGCTGAGCGAGGCCGGGACGAAGATCGCGCTCGAGATCATCCGCCACCATCGCCTGATCGAGCAGTACCTCGCGGAGACGCTGGGACTGAGCATCGACGCGGTGCACGCGGAAGCTGACCGGCTCGAGCACGTGCTCTCCGAAGAGCTCGAGGCGCGCATCGATGAGCAACTCGGGTATCCGACGCACGACCCCCACGGTGACCCGATTCCGGACGCCGGCCTGAACGTCGACCGCTCGCCGCTGCGCTCGCTCGAAGCACTCGAGCCGGGTGAGGAGGCGACGGTGCGGCGGGTTCCGGACGGGGACGCCGACCTGCTCCGCTACCTGGCGAAGCTCGCCCTCGTGCCCGGCGGGCGCGTGACGATGCGGCGCTCCGAGCCGTTCGGCGGGCCGCTCACCGTGCTCGTGAGCGGCAAGGAGCACGCCATCTCGCGCGAGCTCGCGGGTCAGATCGGCGTGGCCTAGCCCGGAGCTACGGCACGTGTCCGAAGAACCAGCGCTCGAGCGGCTTCAGCAAGTCGGTGTCCGCGAACGGACCGACCTGCTCGTTCACTCCGTCCTCGGCCGATACCTCGAGATCGTCGCTGAGCGCGTTGTTCGCGGCCTCGAGCGCGTCGGTCATCTCGTAGCCCTCGAAGATGTAGTCGTCGGCGCGCGGCGCCGGGTTGGAACGGTTCCGTAAGTCGATCGCGCGTCCGACGGCCCACAAGGCGCCCGGGCGGCGCTCGATCCAGATGACGATCTCCTCACGGCTGCCGTCGTCGCCCAGACCATGGAGGACCCGCTCGGCAAAGCGCATCCCGCCCGGTTCCTGCCCCACGAGCCAAGGATACAATCGCGCGGTGAGCTTCTTCCGACGCATCTTCGGCAAGCAGGAATCAAGCCAGGCCCCGTCCCGCAGCCACTCGAAGGAAGACGCGTTCGCGGCCTACATCATCCGCGAGCACAAGTCGGGGCGGTCGCTCGAGGACATCCTCGACGACGCGTACTTGAAGAACCGCACCACCGAGGAGCAGCGACTGCGCCTGCTCGAGGTGCCCGATGTGATCCGCGCGGTCGGCGAGGACACGGCCGCGATGGCGGCCGAGCGCGTCAAAACCTCCTAGAGACTCTCCCCGACGCCGCGCTCGAGCGCGCGGTCGTAGACGACCTTCGCGACCGCGATGTCCTCGGCAGCGATGCCGAGGCTCTTGAAGAGGACGATGTCCTCGTCGTGCGCGCGTCCTTGCACTTCCCCGCCCACGACCTCGGCGAGCTCGTGCACCTCGAGCCAGTCGAGGACGCCTTGCTCCACCGGCTCGGCGATGTCGGCCGCTTCCAACCGGGCCTGCTCCTTCGAGTCGCAGCAGACGAAGGCGGCGCGCTCGATGACCGCGTTGTCGAGCTCGCGGGCGTCGATCCGGTTCGCGCCCGCGGCACAGACCAGCGCGCCCTCCCGCAGCCATTCGCCGCGCAGCACCGGATCGCGAGAGGTCGTCATGGTCACGACGATGTCTTGCTCGGCGGCGTCGCGGTTGTACTCAGCCGGCTCGGCGTCGAAGCGCCGGCAGAACTCGTCGAGGCGCTCCTCGGTGCGCGAGTACGCGACGACGCGGTCGATGCCGGGGAGCGCGGCACGCAGGCACTCCACCTGGCTCTCCGCCTGCCAACCGGTCCCGATGACGCCGAGCGTGCGGGCGCCTGGACGCGCCAGGTGCTTGGCGGCCACGGCGCTCGCGGCTCCGGTGCGCCGCTGTCCCAGGCGGTCGGCCTCGACGAGCGCGAGCAGCTCGGGGCGATCGGCGGCGAAGAGGGCGACGACGAAGCGTGCGCCGCTCCGAAAGGCGGCATACGCCTTGAGGCCGGCCACGCCGAGCTCGAGGTCGGCAGCGGCCAGGACGTTGAGACGCCCGTCGTCGAGGCCGAGCCGAAAGCGGGGGCGGTTCTCGACCGCGCCGCTCGCGAGACGCGCGAAGCAGCCCTCGACCGCCTCGACCGCATCGGCCGGCGAAAGGAGCGCGTCCACGTCGGCCTCGCGGAGGTAGAGAGGCACGGGATGAATACTTTAGGAATGCACGACTGGCTCGCGGTCCCGCTCGAGGTGCTCGAGCCCGACGGGCGCGCCCTCGTGGAGCACGAGGGGCACGAGATCGCCGTGTTCCGCGCCGACGGGAACGTCTATGCCGTCGCGAACGCCTGCCCGCACGAGGGGAACCCGCTGATCGAGGGTGACCTCGTCGGCGGCAACCTGACATGCGCCTACCACGCGTGGACCTTCGACCTCGCCACCGGCTCCTGCCTCGTCGGGGACGAGGCGGCGCGCTCCTATCCCGTCGAAGTGAGCGACGGAGTCATTCGCATCGGGTCTCCTAGGAGGGCCTAGACACGCACGCGCGCCCAGGGGAGGCCCGGATCCGGGTACGCCTCCGGGTGCAGCAGGTGCGCGAGCAGCTCGACGCCGTCGACGAGCCGCGGGCCGGGGCGCGAGAAATACGCGTTCGCGTCGACGGCGAACACCTTCCCCTCGCGGCGCGCCGGCGTCTCGCCGATCTCGCCCCGCAGGCTGTCGAGGTCGACCTCGGCGAGCGTGCGGTCGAGGTCGAAGCCGCAGGGGGCGAGCACGACCACGTCGGGATCGAGTGCGGCGACCTCGGGCCAGGTCAGCCGGCGCGACGGCTCACCTGGGTCCGCCGCCACGTCGAGCCCCCCGGCCAAGGCGACCATGTCAGGGACCCAGTGGCCCGCCGCGAACGGCGGCTCGAGCCATTCGCAGACGAACACGCGCGGGACTGTGTCCATGTCGGTGAGTGCTGCCTCGACGCGCCGGAGGCGCGCGCGCATCCCGCCCGTCAGCTCGTCCGCGGCCGCCTCCTCGCCGAGGCGCTCACCGAGAGCGGTGATGGTCGCGAGCACTCCCTCGAGCGTCCTCGGCGACACGTCGATCGTCTCGACGTCGAGGTGACGCGCGCTCACGAGCTCGTGCACCTCGTCGCGCGAGACCGCACACACGTCGCAGAGCTCCTGCACGAGCACGACGTCGGCCTCGATCTCGCGCCACGCGTCCTCGTCGATCGCGTAGAGGGGACGGCCGTCGACGACTGCCGTGGAGACGGCGCGGTCGATCTCGACGCTCGAGAGCCCGTCGCTGTCGATGAGCGACGCGGTGACGGAGGGCCTCGTCGTCGCCTCGTGTGGCCAGTCGCACTCGTGCGTGACTCCGACGACGCGGTCTCCGAGGCCGAGTGCGAAGACGATCTCGGTCGCGCCAGGAACGAGCGAGCAGATCTTCACGAAAGAGAGGGTACCGCCGCTACTTCTGGATGAAGCTGACCTGCCCGCCGGTCTCGAGCACTGCCCATTTGACGGACTCGAGCGACTCGATTCCCTTCAGGCGGGCCTGCGCGGCAAGCTCTTCGATCGTGACCCGCTCGCGGCGCATGTTGTCCATGAGCGGTTTGCCGTCCTCGACGATCACGATCGGCTTTCCGTCGAGGACCGGACGTACGCGCGGGAAGCGCCACGAGAACCACGAGAACACCACGGTCAGGAGCCCGATCGTGCCCGCGGACAGGATCGCGCCCGTAACCGACATGTCCTGCTGCGTCGCGGCCTGCTGAACGAGGTCGCCGATCACGATGATGATGATCAGATCGAACGGCTGCATGTTCGACAGCTCGCGGCGCCCGACGATGCGCATGAGCACCCAGATGAAGAGGAACACGACGATGGAGCGAAGGACGATGTCCATGGCTAGGGATAGACGTAGGCGTCGTGGTCGAGTCGAAGGAGGGGAGCTCCGCCGTCCTCGAGGACGACGTTCTGAACACGGGAGCCGTACGCGGTGGTGTTGACCTGGTACTGCAAGCGTGCGACCAGATGGCCGCCGGCGGGAATCGGCCCGTACACGAGCACGTTGCGCCCGTCGCGATGCTGCCATTCGACCGGATCCGGCTGGTACGAGTTGATGGTGAAGCCTTCGAACCAGCCGGGATCGAGCACGATCGTCGGCTCCTCGATCGCGCGGCGCGCGTCCACTCTGAACATCACCTGGTAGAAGAGCCCCGCCCTCACTGCACCCGGGGCGCGCACCGTGAGGCGCGCATCCGAGTTTTCGACGGCCGTCTCCCCGGTCGCCTGCCCGAAGAAGTTGGCGAGCCCGAGCGCGAGCATGGCGGCGAGCAAGACGAGGCCTACCCATCGCGCCCACTCCTCGACGTTGGGACCCGTCAGCTCGACGTGCTCCTTGCGCACGAGCGTCTCCGGAACCTTCGCCATGTACGAGAGTTCGGCGATCGGCCGAGCCGTCCTGCCGCGCCTATCGTCCGGCTACAGGCGCACGAGACCGGCTTCGACGGCCGCGCCCGCGCCGGTGCCCTCGCTCCGCGAGCAAGGGCGTGAGCTCGTCCGCCGAGACGGGCCGCCCGATCAGGTAGCCCTGCGCCACCGAGCATCCGAGCGCGCGGAGTTCGCTCCAGACCTCCTGCGTCTCCACGCCCTCGGCCACGACCTCGAGGCCGAGGTTGCGGCCGAGATCGATCGTCGAGCGGACGATGGTGGCGTCGTTGACGTCGTCGGACATTCCCATCACGAAGGAGCGGTCGATCTTGATCGTGTGGACCGGTAGGCGTCTCAGGTAAGCCAGCGACGAATAGCCGGTGCCGAAGTCGTCGATCGCGAAGCGGACGCCCCAGCTCGCTCAGCCGCGTCAGCACTTCGCGCACGTGGAACGGGTCGGCGAGGATCGTCGTCTCCGTGATCTCGAGCTCGAGCTGCTCCGGCCGCGACATCGGCCTCGTCGAGAAGCGCCACGGTGCGATCCGGGAAGTCGAGATCCAGGAGATCGGGGACCGTGACGTTGACCGACACGCGGAGGTCGAAGCCTGCCGCGTTCCACGCGGCGCACTGCTTGACAGCCTCCGCCAGCACGTAACGGCTAAGCGGCTTGATCAATCCCGTTCGTTCGGCGATGGGAATGAACTCATTCGGCGGAATGAAGCCGCGTTCCGGATGCTGCCAGCGGACGAGTGCCTCGGCACCGACGACGCGTCCGCTGCGGAGATCGGCCTTCGGCTGGAAGAACACGAGCAGCTGGCCGGTCTCGATCGCTCCACGCAACTCCCCGGCGAGTGCCAGACGAGCGGCGTCACTCGTGTCCTGCCCGGCGTCGTACACGGCGGTCCGGAGGTGCGAGTCCTTGGCGAAGTACATGGCGACGTCGGCGTGCTGGAGAAGCGTCTCGACGTCGTCACCGTGGTCGGGGTAGACGGCGATGCCGACGCTCACGGCGATTTCGAGCGGCAGCCCGCGCAGCGCGAAAGGTGTCTCGAGCGCCGCGTGCAGTCGATCCGCAATCGCATGTGCCTGCTCCGCGGATGCGTCGGGGAGAAGAATCCCGAACTCGTCACCGCTCAGCCGAGCGAGCGTTTCCGTCGGCTCGACGAGAACGCGCAGCCTCTTGCCGAGCTCCTGCAGCAGGAGGTCGCCGAGGTCGTGGCCGAGCGCTTCGTTGATGTCCTTGAAGCGGTCGACGTCCAGCAGCATGACGGCGGCCGTCCCGCCGTCAGACGAGTGTGCTGCAATCGTCTCCTCGATTCGCTCGCGGAAGAACGACCGGTTCGGAAGCTCCGTGAGCTCGTCGTACAGCGCGCGGTACTCGATCTCCTCCATCTGTCTCCGCACACGAAGCGTGACGCGGCGGAGAACGGGGACGAGCACGATGAAAAGCGCTATCAGGACGCCCTCGAAGATCCCGGCCACCGGCAGGAAAGTCTCGTTGGCGGCTCGCGCGATGGGCCTGTAGTCCTGCAGGATCCCGACGACGCCCGTGCCGCCGGGGACCGCCACGGGCGCGTAGGTGCGCAGAACTTTGAGCGGCTCGCGACCGTTCTCATGCCCCAACGACGTGACGTCTCCGCGCACGGTGCCGGCTCGCGCCTCCCTCAGGTGCTCCGGCGACGCCGCGCGGGTGTCGATCAGGCGGTGGTCGGTGCTGTAGGTGACGCTGCCGTTCGCGGAGTAGAGCGTGGCCTGCAGAACGCCCTGGTTCAACACATGGCGCGCGAACAGATCATCGAGGGCGTCTCGCCGCTCGGGCGTGACCGGTCGTGAGAAGTCCGAGAGCTCGAGCGACTCCCGCAGCACGGAGCTCGCAATGAGCCGAGCGTGGGACGTAGCTGAGCGCTCGGCCTGCACCGTGTCGAAATGCCGGACGACGAGCAGAATCGCGCTTGCGGCGAGCGCGAGGGCGAGCGCGGTCGCCACTGCAAAGCGCAGCACGAGGCGCGGCGGGCCGCCTGAGGTCGCGTGTCTCCGCGGCACGCTACTTCCCAGAGCCGAGAAGGCCGGCGCCCTTACCGCCGCCGAGAAGGCCGCCGTCGAGAAGGTCGGTCGTAAGCCCGTCGACCGTCGTTCCGAGGCCACCGACCGTCTCGTCGACGACACCGACCGTGTCTTCCACGACGTCGACCACGGGTTCCGTCGCCTTCGTGACCCCGTTGACCGTTTCCTCGATCGGGCCGGGCTGAGCGGGTGGCGTCGTACTTCCACCCGTCGCCGGCGGGCTCGAACCGCCAGAACCCGTCGAGCCGGTGGACTCACCATTGCCTCCCTTGCCGCCGTCGCTTCCGTTGCCCCCGCCCGTCGTGGGCGAGGCCGTTGGAGCTCCGACTGCCTGCGCAACCGCTGCACGGGCCGCCGGCGCGACCTGCTCACGGGGCTCCGGCACAGCCTGCCGTGCGTCCGTGAGGACGATGTCGCCCGAAACGGGAAGGGGCGCGCCTTCCGGCGCTTCGTCGACCCAGGCGACGAGGGCGGCGCCGATGCGCTCGACGCTGGCCGGCAGAGGGATCGAAAGCCCGGTCGCAGCCAGAAGAGGAATCGGCAGGCACACGCTCGCCACAGCCAGCAGGCGCTCCCAGCGAGCGCCGAGGCTTTCAGCCCGGGTGCGCGCGGTTGCCGGCGCGAGGATGTGGGGGGAGACCGTCGACATGCCGCAGGGGACCGGAATAGGCCCTCCAGCGAAAAGTAGGCGCAGAGCGCGGAATCTCCGTCCTCCGGACGGGTGATTCGCGTCCCGGCGGGCGATGCCCCGGCCCTACCTCTTCATCACGACGCGAGGAGCGAGCTCCGCTCGCTCCGAGCGCAATCTCGGAAGAGCGATTGCCTCGCTTTCCCTGGGGCGATGCCTGACAAGGGAGCCGAGGGCGAGGGGCGAGGACAGTACCCAGACGTACGGCCGAGTCCCCGAGCCCGAAAGATCCCGCCGTCAGCGTCCGCCAGCGGCGGAGCCGCGACCAGGAAAGCGAGGATGCGCCCGACAGGATTTGAACCTGTGGCCTCAGCCTCCGCAGGGCTGCGCTCTATCCCCTGAGCTACGGGCGCGTGGGTGAGGCCAGTTTAGCCACCGCGCCGCCGACCAGCAGCTCGGCGTCGTCGGGCACCTCCGTGCGAACGTAGCCGAGCGCTCTGCCCTGAACGGCGCTCGTCACACGGCCCACGATCTTGTCGTTCCAGACGATGTCGGCGTCCGGCTCCGCGTTCTCGATCGTGAGCAGGCGCAGTGACCGGTTCGCGTGGCCGCGGTGATGCAGACGCGCGATCGGCTCCTGGCCCGGATAGCAGCCCTTCGTGAACGAGATGTGCGTCTTGTCGAGACCCGCCTCCGCCGGGAGCACCGTCTCGTCGAGCTCCTTGCCCCAGGCAGGCGTCCCGGCCTCGATCCGAAGCTTCTCGAGCGTGTCCGCACCGGGCGCGCTCGACGGCGCGATCCCGCGCGGGTTCCACGTCTCGAATGCCTCGGCGCCGTAGTCTGCGTTCCGCACCGCGCCGGCTTCGGGCACCGGGCCGAAATGGACATAACCGTCCCAGGGGAGCACTTTGATCTCGCACTTCGCCGCGAAGCGTGCGCGCTGAAGCGTCTCGGCAACGGGCTCGGCGAGCTCGGCCGTATCGGTGAGGAGGAGAAAGGCGTCGGTCTTCTCGCGGACGACGCGCAGCGTGGCGATGAGCCGGCCCTTCGGCGTCAGAAAGAGGGCGGGACGCACGTCGGGAGGCTCTTCGAGCGACGCGATCTCGTTCGAGAGCATGCGCTCGAGGAAGTCCTCCGCATCAGGCCCGGACACCTCGACGTAGCCACGGTCGAGCCGCGCGACCTGTGGAATCTCGCTGCCCATCGGGCTCAGTGTAGGTAGCACGGCAGGGGCGCCGGGAGCGTCCTATAGTCGTCCCTTCAACCCGGGAGTCAAGGGGGTTCGACATGAAGGAAGCTGGTACTCGGGGGAGCCGGCTGGCCGCGGCGCTGCTCGGCCTCATGGCCGTCGCAGCGATCGTGACGGTGCCCGGCGCTCTCGCCACGCACGGCGGTGACCGGGAGGTCAGCGTCGGCAGCAACGACTCATTCTTCTCGCGCAATAAACAGAACGAGCCGACGATCGCCGTCGATCAGAACGCGGCCGCCAACGCCAACCCAGCCGACGACGTGCTCGCATCGGGCGTGAACGACAACATCGACATGGAGCTCTGTAACGCCGGCGACGACACGACGTGTCCGTTCACGCCGAACGTCGGGGGCACCGGCGTGATGTTCTCGTTCGACCGCGGTGACAGCTGGGTCCAGCCGACCTACACGGGCTGGAGCGCACGACACTGCCTCGGCGCGCCGGGCAACGGCGATCCCGACTGTGTCGCACAGCAGGGCCTAATCGGCACAGTCCCCCGCTACGACGAGCTCAATATCGTGGCGGACGGTGATCCCGCGATCGCCTTCGGACCGCGCCCGGGTCCCGGCGGCTTCTCGTGGGCAAACGGCTCGCGTATGTACGTCGCCAACCTCGCGTCCAACGTGACGGCCGACCTCGGCGAGCCAGGGTTCAAGGGCTTCGAGGCGATCGCGGTCTCCCGCACCGACAACCCGCAGAGTGCGGCCGCTGGGAACGAGGCCGCCTGGAAGCGGCCGGTGATTATCAGCAAGCAGAGCTCCGCGACGTTTTCCGACAAGGAGCAAATCTGGGCCGACAACGCCGCCTCCAGCCGCTTCTTCGGGAACGTCTATGTCTGCTACGCCAAGTTCCAGGGTGGCGGAGCGGCCCCGATGACCGTCGCCTTCTCAACCGACGGCGGGAGAACGTGGGCGACGAAGAAGGTGAGTCCCTCGCACAACCTCGCCGCCAAACACTTCGGTCAGTCGGGATGCACGATCCGGACCGACAGCAATGGCGTCGTCTACCTGTTCTACGAGGAGTTCCAGAACCCGACCAACCCAAGCGTGGGCTTCCCGCCGCCGGCAACGCACATGCTCGTCAAGTCGCGCGACGGCGGGCAGACCTGGACGAAGCCGCGCGCTCTTTACCGGGTGGTCGACCCGTGCTTCCGACTCGATCCGGTTATCGGCCGCTGCGTCATGGACGGCATCGCCGGCGCACGCAGCGACCTGGCGGCGGCCCCGAGCGTTGATATCGCCAACGGTGCGCCAACCGGCACCGACGCGACCAACCTCATGGTCGTCAGCTGGATCGACGGCCGCGACGGCTTCAACAACGAGGACGCCATGATCAGCTGGTCGACGAACAAGGCCCGGACGTTCTCCGGGCCGGCGCGGGTTTCGAGCCCGCCAGATCGCGGCTTCTACACGGCCCCGGCGGTCTCGCCGGACGGAACGGACGTCTACGTCGTCTACAACGCGTTCAACGCCCCGTTCCAAGAGACGACCGCTGCGCCGCGGCCGCTCGTGGGCGTGGTGAAGCACGCCGAGGCTGACTGACTTGCTCAACGGCGGCTCACTGACGTGGAACGAACTCCATCGAGGCGCACAGGGAGACGCCCGCGCTTCGAGCCAGAACGACCTCCAGGCCGAGTTCCTCGGGGACTACGTCTACGCGATCGCCACGCGGGACTACGCAGCAGCCGTGTGGAACGACGTCCGGCAGGGGGCCGACTGTCCGGCGATCGACGCTTGGCGGATGTCTCTGCGCACGCGAGACCACGGCTGACGACGTCCCGACGCCGCGGGCGAACATCGACTGCGCACCGACGTTCGGAAACAGCGACATCTTCGGCTGGTCGGGCCTCGATCCGACCCCCTAGCTCGAAGAAACGTGCAAAGAAAAGGGGCGGCCTGAGGCCGCCCCTTTGTTTCTTAGCGGTTTCGACCGCCTACATCATGTCGGGCATTCCGCCCGGCATGCCGGCACCGACCTTGTCCTTCTCCGGCGCCTCGGCGACGATCGCCTCGGTCGTGAGGATGTTCTTGCCGATCGACGCTGCGTTCTGCAGCGCCGAGCGCGTGACCATCGTCGGGTCGACGATGCCGGCCTTGACGAGGTCCATGTACTCACCCGTGTCGACGTTGAGGCCGTGGCCCTTGGTGCCGCGGTGGATCGTGTCGACGACGACCGAGCCCTCGAGCCCTGCGTTGTTCGCCAGCTGGCGAATCGGCTCCTCAAGCGCCCGCGCGATGATCGAAGCACCGGTGCGCTCGTCACCCTCGAACTGATCGAGCGTGATCGCCTTGACGGCGTTCAGAAGCGCGACGCCGCCGCCCGGGACGATGCCCTCCTCGAGAGCGGCCCGCGTGGCCTGCAGCGCGTCCTCGACGCGGTGCTTCTTCTCCTTCATCTCCGTCTCGGTGGCCGCGCCGACCTTGACGACGGCGACGCCGCCGGCCAGCTTGGCGAGACGCTCCTGCAGCTTCTCGCGGTCGAAGTCCGAGTCGGTCGACTCGATCTCCGACTTGAGCTGCTTGATGCGGCCCTTGATGCCCTCCGTGTCACCGGCCCCGTCGATGATGGTCGTCGTGTCCTTGTCGACGACGACCTTGCGGGCCCGGCCGAGCTGCGAGAGCTTCGTATTCTCGAGCTTGAGACCCAGCTCCTCGGTGACGACCTCGCCACCCGCCAGGATGGCGATGTCCTCGAGCATCCGCTTGCGGCGGTCGCCAAAGCCGGGAGCCTTTACTGCAACGGCGGTGAACGTGCCGCGCAGCTTGTTGACGACGATCGTCGCGAGCGACTCGCCCTCGACGTCCTCGGCCACGATCAGCAACGGCTTGCCAGCCTGGATGACCTGCTCGAGCACCGGCAGGATGTCCTTGACCGCTCCGATCTTCTGGTTGGCGATCAGGATGTAGGGATCGTCGAGCACGGCTTCCATGCGCTCGGCGTCCGTGATCATGTAGGGGGACAGGTAGCCCTTGTCGAACTGCATGCCCTCGGTGAACTCGAGCTCGAGGCCGAACGTCTGGCCCTCCTCGACGTTCACGACGCCGTCCTTGCCGACCTTCTCGATCGCGTCGGCGATGACGTCGCCGATCTCACGCTCGCGGGCCGAGATGGTTGCGACGCGGGCGATCTCCTCCTTGCCGGAGATCTCCTTCGACTGCGTCTTCAGGTTCTCGACGACGAGCTCGACGGCCCGCTCGATGCCGCGCTTGAGACCCATCGGGTTGGCGCCTGCCGCGACGTTCTTCAGGCCTTCGCGGACGATCGCCTGTGCGAGCACGGTCGCGGTCGTGGTGCCGTCACCGGCGACCTCGTTGGTCGCTGTGGCGACTTCGCGCACGAGCTGTGCGCCCTGGTTCTCGAAGACGTCCTCGACCTCGATCTCGCGCGCGATCGTGACGCCGTCGTTCGTGATCGTCGGAGCGCCGAACTTCTTGTCGAGGACGACGTAGCGGCCCTTGGGGCCGAGCGTCACCCTGACGGCGTCCGCGAGGACGTTGACGCCGCGCTCGAGCGCCCGGCGCGCGTCCTCATTGAAAAGCAACTCCTTGTGAGCCAACTCAGTTCCTCCGTTTCCTTTCCAAGCGGCTAGGCGGCTGCGCCTGCCAGCTCCTTCTTCTTCGTGGACTTGCCCTTCGAGCCGACGACCTTGGCGAGCACGTCGGCCTCGCGCAGGATCAGGTACTCGTCGGGGCCGAGCTTGATCTCGGTACCGCCGTACTTGGAGTAGATGATCTCGTCGCCTTCGGCGATCTCCATGGTGATGTGGTTCCCGTCCTCGTCCCGAGGGCCGGGGCCGACGGCGAGCACGCGGCCGCGCTGCGGCTTCTCCTTGGCCGTGTCCGGCAGGACGATGCCGCTGACCGTCGTCTCCTCCTCCTCGAGGGCCTCGACGATGAGGCGGTCGCCCAGTGGCTTCAGGTCCATACAGCTCTCCTTCTCGAACTCGCTTGTTTAGGGCTGGCACTCAGCCGTGGCGAGTGCCGACCTCTATCTTAGCGATCCTGGGGAGCGCTGATCAAGGACTCTCTGGCACTCGGGCCACCTGAGTGCCAGCGAACGACGGCCGGAGCACGATCAGGAGGGTGGCCAGGCAGACGAGCGCCATGAGGGCGTAGGGGAGGGCGTCGCCGGCCGCGTCCGCGAGCGCTCCGCCGAGGGAGGGCCCCACCCAGTTCCCCGCGCCCCAGGCCGCGTTCATGAGGCCGAACGCGATCGCCTGGGCGAGCCCCACGCGCTCGGCGCCGTCCGAGAGAAGGGCCATTGCCGGAGCCCAAAAGGCCCCGAACGAGATGGCGGCCGCGACGAGCAGGACGACGATCGCCGCGGGACGGTCGGCGAAGACAAAGGCCAGAGAGATAATTGCGCCCCCGGTCACGGCGAAGCGGAGTGGAAGAAGGCGTCCGCGGCGGTCCGAGAAGCGCCCGAGGAGCGGCGCCACGACCGTCTCGATCGCCGCGGCGGTGATAAAGGCCGCCGCGATGGCGGCGGCGCCCCAGCCGGCCAGACCGAGCTCGAGCGGCACGAGCACGGCGACAAGGCCGAAGAGGAGCGCCGGCAGGACCATCAGCCAGAGCGCGCCGATCACGACGCGGTTTCGAAGGGCGCGAACCACGGTTCGCGGTGACTGCATGCGCGAAGGAACGCCGGGTGTCTGGACCGCCCAGAAGGCGAGAGCGCCGACCACTGCCGCGACGCCGATGAAGGCAGGCTCGGTGCCGATGTGCTCGGCGATGGCGCCGAGCGCCGGGCCGAGCAGAGCGCCGAAGATGGCTGCGCCGATCGCGGTCCCGAGCATCTCGCCGCGCCGCGAGGACGGCGTCGCCGCGACGAGCCAGGCGAGGCCGCCGGCCCACGAGAGCGCGCTGCCCGTGCCCTGTAGGAGCCGTGAGACGCCGAGGGCAAGCGCACTGTCTGCAAAGCCGAAGGCAAGGCTCGCGAGGCCCATCACGACGAGCCCGGCGAGAACGGCCCGCTTGGGCCCGAAGCGCGCGGCCGCAAAACCGCTCGGGATCGCGGCAAGTACGACCCCGCCCGCATAGGCGCCCACGAGCAGGCCGGCCTGCCCCTTCGAGAGGCCGAACTCGTCCGCGTAGTGGGGAAGGAGCGGCGCAAGCGCCGCGTACAGCATCGTGTCGACGAGCGTGATCGCCGAGACGAGAAAAAGCAGGCGGCGCATTACAGGTCCAACGTTGACGTCCGCGCTGGTGTTCCGCGGAAGGGGGCTAGCATCGGGCCCGTGCGCCGGGAGTTCTCAGCGGGCGGGGTGCTCGTGCGCAGGCTCAAGGGGGAGTGGCATCTCGCTGCGATCCGCCCGGGCGGGAAGAAGGTCTGGGCGCTTCCGAAGGGGATCATCGGCCACGGCGAGAGCGCGGCCGATGCCGCCGTGCGCGAGGTTTCGGAGGAGACGGGGATCGAGGGCCGACTGCTCGAGAAGCTCGGCGACGTCCGCTACGTCTACATGTGGCAGGGCGAGAGGGTCTTCAAGGTCGTGAGCTTCTTCCTCCTCCGCTACTCGAGCGGGCGCCTCGGCGACATCTCGCCCGAGCACCGGCGGGAGGTCGACGAGACCCGCTGGATCAAGCTCGCAGAGGCCCCGACCATCCTCGCCTACAAAGGAGAGCGCGAGATGGCGGAGAAGGCCCTTCAAATCTCCACGCGCGACGGCCTATGATGCGCCGTCTCCGTGGCGCTCGACGACGGCTCGATGTACGCCCTCAACTTCTACTCACCCATCGTCGCCGACCAATTGCGTTCTCGCCGCAAGACCGCGACCATTCGCCTGGGCGACAAGTCGGGTAAGTACAAGAAGGGGATGGTCGTCCAGGTGCTCGCCGGCCTTCGCTACGGGCCGCGCGAGAAGATCTTCGACGCGGTCATCGACAAGGTCGAGGTGAAGGCGCTCAGCGAGTGCTCGCCGCGAGAGCTCGAGAAGGACAACCCCGAGATCCGGCGGACCGAGGAGATGGCCACCTTCCTCGGCCAGCTCTACAACCGGCCCGTGACCGAGGAGAACACGGTCACGGTCATCCATTTCTCCGAGATCAAGAGCTAGTTCCGGCGAATCGGGGTGCCGAACTGCTCCGGTGCGCGCAGCTCGGCGCCGCACGCCTCGCACTCGACCGCGAAGACGGAGCTGAAGCGAGCGTCGCAGCGCGCGCAGCGGTGGCGCATCTCGCCGCCGCAGGTCGGGCAGGCCGGCGAGAGCTCCGGTTCGTTCTCCTCGAAGTAGCGCTGGGCGTGGCCGCAGGCGAGGCAGAAGGAGACCCAGTCGCCGAGCGTCTTGCGGCGCTCCTCCCGCAGCCAGTCGGATGCCTTGCCCACGTCTTCAACCCTAGAGGAGCGGGCGCACCGCGACCGCCTTGGCAGTCGTTACAGTGCGAGTGCGCATGGCCGTCGCCCGCGAAGCAGAGCCGGTCAACTCGCTGAGCGAAGTCAAGGAGGCGGGTCTCGACCGGGACGATCTCCTCGGCGCCTTCCGCAACATGCTGATCACGCGGGGGATCGAGGAGCGCGGCCACATCCTCTACAAGCAGGGGAAGATCCCCGGCAGCTTCTACACGGGGCGCGGGAACGAGGCCGCGGCCGTCGGCGTCGCGACAGCCATGGGCCCCGACGACGTCGGGACGCCGCTCCACCGCGACATGGGCGTGCACATCGTGCGCGGCGTCGAGGCGTGGCGGATCTTCGCGCAGTACATGGGACGCGCCGACGGGCCGACGAAAGGCAAGGACGGCAACGTCCACATGGCCGACAGCCGGCTCGGCCTGATCGCGATGGTCAGCCATCTGCCGGCGATGCTTCCCGTCGCAGTCGGCTGCGCGCTCGCGTTTCGGATCCGGGAAGAGAAGCGCGTCGCGGTCGCCTGGTTCGGCGAAGGCGCATCGGCGCGCGGCGACACGCACGAGGGAATGAACCTCGCCGGCGTCCGGCGCCTCCCCGTGGTCTTCATCTGCGACAACAACCAGTGGGCCTACTCGACTCCAACTCATCTCGAGTACGCGTGCGAGCACCTCGCCGACCGCGCCAAGGCGTACGGGTTCGACGGCGTCGTCGTCGACGGCACCGACGTCCTCGCGGTCTACCGCGAGGCGAAGCGCGCGATCGAGAAGGCGCGCGAGGGCGGCGGGCCGACGCTCATCGAGTGCCTGACCCTTCGCATGGAGGGCCACGCGGTGCACGACGACGCGTTCTACGTCCCGAAAGACATGTTCGAGGAGTGGGCGAAGCGTGACCCCCTCGAGCGCTTCCGCACCTGGCTTCGCGAGAACGCGGACTTCACGGACGAGGAGGAAGAGGAGATTCGCGCCGGCGTGAAGAAGCTTCTGAACGACGCGATCCAGCGCGCGGACGAGAGCCCGCTGCCGGATCCGTCCACGGTGACCGACGGCGTCTTCGCCACCCCCGAGGACCTCGACACACCGCACCACAAGTAATGGCTGAGAAGACCTACCTGCAAGCGATCTCCGACGGGCTCCGCCTGGAGATGCGGCGCGACAAGCGTGTCTTCGTCATCGGCGAGGACGTGGGCGTCTACGGGGGAGCGTTCAAGGTCACCCAGGGCTTTCAAGAGGAGTTCGGCCAGTGGCGCGTCATCGACGCGCCGCTCTCCGAGACGGCGATCGTGGCGGGCTGCACCGGCGCCGCGATGATGGGCATGCGCCCCGTCGCGGAGATGCAGTTCGCCGACTTCATCTCGTGCGCGTGGGACCACCTCGTCACCGTCGCGGCCAAGCAGCGTTACCGCGCGGGCACGCCGGTGCCGATCACGGTGCGACTGCCGTCGGGCGGCGGCTTCTCCGGCGGCCCATTCCACTCCCAGAATCCGGAGTCGAGCTTCGCGCACATCCCCGGCCTCAAGGTCGTCTGCCCGGCGACACCGGCGGACGCCAAGGGCCTGATCATCAGCGCAATCGAGGACCCGAACCCCGTCCTCTTCTTCGAGCACAAGCACCTGTACCGGCGCATCAAGGACGATGTGCCGGAAGAGCGGTACACCGTTCCGTTCGGTGAGGCGCGCGTGCACCGCGAGGGCGACGACATCACGCTCGTCACCTGGGGCGCAATGGTCTATACGGCCGAGGAGGCCGCCAAACAACTGGAAGGCGACGTCTCGGTCGAGATCCTCGACCTGCGCACGCTGATCCCCTGGGACAAGAAGGCGGTCCTGCAGTCCGTCGAGAAGACGTCGAAGGCGCTCGTGCTGCACGAGGACACGCGCACCGGCGGATTCGGCGCGGAGATCATGGCGACGATCATGGAAGAGGGGTTCGAGAACCTCGACGCCCCGGTCGTCCGCGTGACAGCACCCGACGCCCCTGTTCCGTTCTCGCCTCCGCTCGAGAAGGCGTACATCCCGCAGGTGGAGGACGTCGTCAAGGGCGTCAAGGAGCTGGCCGAGTACTGATGGCGACCGGGACCGCAGTCGACGTCGTCATGCCGCAGATGGGCGTGTCCGTCTCCGAGGGGACGATCACGAAGTGGCTCAAGTCCGAGGGCGAGAACATCGAGGCCGACGAGAGCCTCCTCGAGATCTCGACCGACAAGGTCGACACCGAGGTGCCGAGCCCCGCGACCGGCGTCGTCCAGCAAATCCTCGCGCAGGAGGGAGAGACGGTCGCCGTCGGCACGAAGATCGCCGTGATCGCGCCGGAGGGCGCAGCGGGGGCCGAGGCTGCGGAGAGCACTCCGCCCGAGCCGGCCACGGCGCAGGCGGCTGAGGAGGCCGGCGCTGCGGCGGGTGCTGAGGGCGAAACGGCCACCGACGAGCGCGCCCAGGAAGCGCCAACGACACAACCCGCTCCGGAGCCGGAGCCGACTCCCGAACCGGAGCCGGCACCTGAGCCCGTCGCCGCGGCGCCCGAGCCTCAGGCTGCGCCGGCCCCCGAGCCCGAAGCCGCGCCGGCGACAGCGCCCGAGGACGGCGACGGCCGCCGTGAGGCGAAGTTCGTCTCGCCGGTCGTAGCGCGGATCGCCTCCGAGCACGGTGTCGACGTCAGCCAGGTCGAAGGAACGGGCCGCGGCGGCCGCGTCACGAAGAAGGACATCCTCGCCTTCGTCGAAGGCGGCGCTCCTGCCGCGCCGGCCAAAGAAGAGGAGCCGAGCGCCGAGCCGGCGCCCGCCGCACCGGAAGCTCCAGCCGCGCTCCGGCCGCTCCGGCCGCCCCCGCTCCTGCGGCAGCGGCTCCGAAAGCTGCCCCCGCTCCGGTTGCAGCCGCGCCCGCGCCGAGCGGCGCCGGCGAGCAGCTCGAGCCGATGACGGCGATGCGCAAGGGCATCGCGGAGCACATGCGCCGCTCGCTCGACACGTCGGCGCACGTCACGACGACGTTCGAGATCGACCTCTCCAAGGTCGTCGCCATCCGCAACAAGCTCAAGAAGGAGTACGAGGAGCGGCATGGTGTCAAGCTCACGTACCTGTCGTTCATCGCGCGCGCGACGATCGACGCAATCGACAAGTGGCCGTGGATGAACGCGGAGCTCCGCGGCGAGTCGATCGTCGTGAAGAACTTCATCAACCTCGGCATTGCCGTCGCGCTCGAGGGCGGCAAGGGTCTCATCGTTCCGGTCATCAAGAACGCCGAGGGGCTCAACCTGCTCGGGCTCGCCCGCTCGATCGAAGACATCGCCGATCGCGCGCGAAACAAGAAGCTCATGCCCGACGACGTTCAGGGCGGGACGTTCACGATCACCAACCCCGGCGGCTTCGGCGCCATCCACGGCACGCCGATCATCAGCCAACCGCAGGTCGCGATCCTGGACGTCGAAGCGATGGTCAAGCGCGCGGTCGTCATCAGCGACGAGACCGGCAACGACGTCATCGCGATCCGGCCGATGATGAACCTCTGTCTCTCGTACGATCATCGCCTCGTCGACGGCGCGTACGCCGCCCAGTTCATGCGGGATCTGAAGACGAGCCTGCAGACCTGGGACGAATCCGCGTACTGATGAATCCCGGCTACCTGCTGAACCTGGGCGAGACGCCCTACCTCGAAGCATGGGAGTTGCAGCGCTCGCTCGCGGGCGCCGTCTCGCAGGGCGCGATCCCGGACACCGTCATGCTCCTCGAGCATCCGCCGGTCATCACGCTCGGGCGGAGGACCGAGGACGGCGAGCTCCACGTCCCCGAGGGCGCCGCGGTCGAGGTCGTCGAGACGAACCGCGGGGGCAAGTCGACCTACCACGGGCCCGGCCAGCTGATCGCCTATCCGATCCTCGACCTCAACCGGCACGGGCGCGACGTGAAGAAGTACTGCCGCGACCTCGAGGAGGCGATTATCAGGACAGTGGCGTCGCTCGGAATCGAGGCTGTCCGCATCGACGGGCTGACCGGAGTCTGGCTCGAAAGACCGCCGCGCAAGATCTGCTCGATCGGCGTCCACATCTCGCGCTGGGTCACAACGCACGGTTACGCGTTGAACGTCGACCTCGACCCTGCGCCCTTCACCGACTGGATCACCGCCTGCGGGCTCGAGGACGCCGCGTTCACGACGATCGCCCGTGAGCTCGGGCGCCCCGTCGCCGTCGACGAGGTCAGACCGCTTGCGGCCGCGGCCCTCGCCGAGCTCTTCGAGCTCGAGCTGGAGCCCTTGCCGGCCGACGGCATGAGCGGCCTCTGGCCGCAACCCGTCCACGAGAAGCTCGCGGCTACGCGGTAGCGGCGGCGAGCGGCTCGCCGGCTTCGCGGCGGCTGATCGTCGCGACCAGGGCGTCGACGACGTCCGGGTCGAACTGGGTGCCGCTGTTCTCCGTCAGCTCCTCGACCGCGACCGCCTGTGTCAGCGCGGGTCGGTACGGACGGTCGGTCGTCATGGCGTTGTAGGCGTCGCAGCAGGCGACGATGCGCGCGACGAGCGGGATTTGCTCACCGGCGAGACCGTCGGGATAGCCGGAGCCGTCGTAACGCTCGTGGCACGAGCGGATGATCCGGCCAACGCTGCCAAGCAGGCCGCCGACCCGGTGCAGCATCCGTTCGCCCTCGATGGTGTGCGTCTCGATGACCGCGCGCTCTTCCGGGGTGAGGGCACCGGGCTTGTTGATGATCGAGTTCGGAATGCGAACCTTGCCGACGTCATGGAGGAGCGCCGCGAACTCCGCGTCCCGCCGCTCTCGCACTGACAGCCCCAGCTCGTCGACGACCGAGAGCGTGAGGTCGACGACCTCTCTGCTGTGGGCGCCGGTGTACGCGTCATCGGCCTCGACGACGTCGCCCAGGAGAAACGCGGTGCCTCGGTACGCATCGCGAAGCTCGAGCTCGCTGTTGATGCGCCCCTGCCGTTCGTGCGAGAAGACCGCCAGAAGCGCCACGAGCGGAAGGGCGAGGACGACGGCGTTCGACGACTCGGTGGCCGCGAAGGCGACCGCGAGGCCGATCGGAGCCAGGCCCGCATCGATCAGGTAGACGATGCCCATCGCCTTGAGCTGAACCTTGGGCGGCACGCCGAGCACGATCCACTCGCGCGCTGCGGCCGTCACGAAGTCGAACGCGAATTGCGCCGCCAGCGCGAGGACGTAAAGCGGCCAGCGTGAGAGCGTTGGCGGGCCCTCCCCGGCCAGCCCGAGGACGAGCGCCGGGCCGACGGCGTGCCATGCATTTCCGAGGTGGAGGAAGACGCGCTCGAAATGAAGGGAGCCCCGCACCGCGTCGAGAAGGCTCGCGAGCATGATCGCCCCGGCGACGGCGAGCGGAACCGAGCCGGTCGGAAGCACGAAGAACATCGGCACGAGGATGAGCTGCGTGGGCACGGCAGATCCCGTGCCGATCTCGAAGTCGAGACGGAAGGCGACCGCATAGGCGGTGACGAGGAGGAGCACGCTGAGCGTGGAAGGCGACCGCTCCGAGGGAAGGAGCACGAAAAGCGCGAGCGCCGTAGCAATGAGAAGGGCGTTCGAGACTGCCAGCGAGAGCCGCTCGTTCGCGGCCAGCCGCGCGAGGCGGCGCACGCGCTGCTCCTCGATGACCTCCGCCTCGAGGCCACCGCTCGAGTGAGCCGATGGGGTCGCCGCAGTCGCCACGCGTCACCCCTTCATCGGCTCGCCGGGAAGACCAGTTGACGGCCCGCTCCTCCGATCCCTCGTTCGAGGGATGAAGGGGCGCCCCGTCGGTGCCCCGAACGGGGGATGGCACCTTGCAGCCGCTTAATGAGACTCAGTAGGCGGAGTTGGGATCAGCGGCTAGGGAGAGTTCTGTGGCGTCCAGGTTTCTCGCTTCTCGGTTCACAATCGCGCTCGCCGGAGTGGTGACGGCCGTCGCCCTCTGGGCGCCGACCGCAGGAGCCGGCCTGCTCTTCACGGGGCCCGCTGCAACGTGCGAGACGTCCGCGTCAAAGCCTTTCCAACCGTGGGGCGACGGCGCGAACTACGTGCTGCTTCCGGGGGGATCGTTCGAGGGCGGCGCGCCCGGCTGGACGCTGAAGAGCGGTGCCACCGTGAGGTCTGGAAACGAAAGCTTCTTCGTGCGCTCGAGCACCGACCGGTACTCGCTCTACCTGCCGGCGGGCAGCTCGGTAACCACGCCGACGATGTGCTTCTCCCTCGGCGACTGGCACCTCCGCTTCTTCGTCAAGAAGGCCGCGGCGGGTTCAGGCTCGATCAAGGTGACGGTTCAGGTGAAGACGCTGCTCGGAGTCCTCAGCATCCTGGACGGGGGCACCGTCGGCGCCAACGGATACTGGACCCCTTCTCCTCGCGTCGGCCTCTTGCTCTCGAACGTCACCAGTCTCGTCGGCACGAGGGCAGTGTCGTTCCAGCTCCGCGCGAGCGGAACCGCTTTCCAGGTGGACGACGTCTACCTGGATCCCTGGAAGAGCTACTAGACCCGCTCACTAGACTGAAGGACGTGCAAACGTCCTTGCCCGTGGCCGAACGGCCGCGCCGCCCGGAATGGATGAAGGTGCGCGCGCCGAGTGCGAGCTCCCGCTACTTCGAGGTGCGCTCGCTCATCCACGGACAGCACCTCCACACGATCTGCGAGGAGGCGCGCTGCCCGAACATCGCCGAGTGCTGGGGCCGCGGCACGGCCACGTTCCAGATCCTCGGCGAGACATGCACGCGCGCCTGCCGCTATTGCTACGTGCATTCCGGCCGGCCGGAGCATCCGCCCGACCCGCTCGAGCCGATGCGGCTGGCGCAGACCGCCGCCCAGATGGGCCTCAAACACGTCGTCGTCACGTCCGTCGACCGGGACGACCTGCCCGACAGGGGCGCGGGGCATTACGCGGCGACGATCCGCGCGCTCAAGCGCAAGCTCCCGGCGGCGTCGGTCGAGGTGCTGACCCCGGACTTCCTCGGCTACGAGGAGGAGGCGCTCGCAACCGTGCTCGCGGAGAAGCCGGAGGTGTTCAACCACAACATCGAGACGGTCCGGCGGCTGCACCGCCGCATGCGCGGCGCGAAAGCTTCCTACGACAAGGCTCTCTGGCTCCTCGCGCGCGCGAAGGATGTGGCCCGCTACCCGGTGATGACGAAGTCCGGGATCATCGTGGGGCTCGGCGAGACGAATGATGAGGTGGTCGCGACGATGCGGGACCTGCGCGAGCACGGCGTCGACGTCGTGACCATCGGCCAGTACCTGCAGCCCTCGTCGAAGCACGCGGCGATCGACCGCTGGGTTCATCCCGACGAGTTCCGCTGGTTTCGCGAGCAGGGCGAGGCACTCGGCTTCGGCTCCGTCTTCTCCGGCCCGCTCGTTCGCTCGTCATACCGCGCCGACGAGCAGCGCCACGCGGCCGAGACCGGACGCGGCGCAGTCGCGTACTAAGCGCTAGCGGTCGTAGCGAAGCTTCGCGCGCAGCTTGCCGTCGGCGAAGCAGAACTGGTACGCGCCGGTCCCGCCGACGATCCCGTAGTACCAGCACTCGAGCCTGACGCCTTCAACCTCGTGCGAGCTCCTACCGGCCGGCTCGCCGGCGAGCGCACGGAGACGCGTGGTCGTGAAGCCGTTCCCGACCTCCGCGAACTCGCCCTCCGAAATCTGCGATGCGCTCTGGGTCTCTCGAGGCCCGCTGCCGTCGAGGTGGAAGGCACCGCGAACGTCGGGCGCGTTCCCGAGGAGCCTCGGCGCCGCGAGCAGCGCGAGGCCGAGAACGAGGGCAGCCAAGACGAGCGGCTTCGTGAGGGTCGCCACGACCTCACGTTCCAGCATGCCGCCCACTCTCCTGCCGCAGTTTTGCGGCCGAGTGGCCTGGGAATCATCACGACGAAGGGAGGGATCCGATGGCTACCTGGCTTTGGATCTTGATCATCGTCCTGGTCGTGCTGCTGCTGTTCGGCGGCGTCGGCTGGGGCCGCGGCAGGAGAGGCGTTTAAGGAAAGGGCCGCCCGCAAGGCGGCCCTTTTCTTTCTAGCTGTCGTGCGGCCGGGCCATGGCCCGGTAGTCGAGAGCCTGGTCGAGCACGTCGTCGCTGACGCCGGCCTCGCGCGCGACCTCGCGCAGTGAGCGCCCGGAGGCCACGGCTTCCTTGACGATCTCGCTCGCCTTGTCGTAACCGACATGGGGGTTGAGGGCGGTGGCCGCCGAGAGCGTCAGCTCGGCGTAGCGCTCGCACATCTCGCGGTTGGCCT
Organism: uncultured Actinomycetes bacterium; assembly: GCA_963747715.1. GTDB lineage: Bacteria > Actinomycetota > Thermoleophilia > Gaiellales > Gaiellaceae > CAVVGB01. The sequence goes on along the minus strand of CAVVGB010000007.1, from coordinate 74,108 downwards.
CGATCCCGTCGACGCATTTCTCGGCGAGGAGCCGCGCTGCGCTCGCGAGCAGCTCGATCGACTCGAGCAGGTTGCGAGCGATGACGGGGACGAAGACGTTGAGCTCGAAGTGGCCCTGCATCCCGCCGACGGTGATCGCAGCGTCGTTTCCGATCACCTGGGCGGCGACCTGCGTGACAACCTCGGGGATGACCGGGTTGACCTTGCCGGGCATGATCGAGCTTCCCTTCTGCAGCTCGGGCAGACGAAGCTCCATGAGGCCCGCGCGCGGGCCCGAGCCCATGAGACGGAGGTCGTTCGCGACCTTGGTGAGAGAGACCGCGACGACCTTGAGCGCACCGGAGGCCTCGACAAGCGCGTCGCGCGCGGCCTGCGACTCGAACGGATCGGCGGGCGGGAGGATGCGAAGACCCGTCTCCTCCGACAGGCGCTTGCGCACGCGCTCCGCGAATTTCGGGTGGGTGTTGAGGCCGGTGCCGACCGCCGTCCCGCCGAGCGGGATGCGCCCCACGCGTTCGAACGTCGCTTCGATTCGCTCGCCGCCCTGGCGAACCTGCGCTGCGTAGCCGCCGAACTCCTGGCCGAGCGTGACCGGCACCGCGTCCATGAGGTGGGTGCGTCCCGACTTGACGATGTCGTCAAACTCGGCGGCCTTCGACTCGAGCGAGCCCGCCAGCTGTGCGAGCGCCGGCAGGAGGCCGTTCGTCATCTGATCGACCGCGGCGAGGTGTACCGCCGACGGGAACACGTCGTTGGACGACTGTCCCATGTTGACGTCGTCGTTCGGGTGGACGTCGTCACCCGCGAGGCTCGCGATCACCTCGTTCGCGTTCATGTTGGACGAAGTGCCCGAACCGGTCTGGAAGACGTCGATCGGAAACTGGTCGTCGAACTCTCCCGCCGCGACTCGGTCGGCGGCGGAGGCGATCCGCTCCGCCTTCTCGCGGTCGAGCAGGCCTAGCTCGGCGTTGACGCGCGCAGCCTCCGCCTTGATGCGGCCGAGCCAGCGGGCCACGGCTGCCGGAATCGGCTCGCCGGAGACGGGGAAGTTCACGACCGCCTTGCGCGTCTCGGCACCCCAGAGCTCGTCGCGCACCGTCTTGTCCACGGTGCCAGTGTAGTCCCGCTCAGACTGCGCGCAGACGGGCGCGCCATTCCGGCGGGCGCTCGCGCAGAGTCCTGCGCGTTGCTTCGTTCAGCTCGGTGAGAAGCGCCCAGCCGACGTAGCCGCAATCGGGGCACTCGCCCGGATCCAGTCGCTGCGTGCGCTCGCGCTGCACGGTGCGGAACCCACCGCAGCGAAGGCACTCGACGGCGTGCTTCTCGGCCACGAAGGGTTCTTCGGAGCCCAGCGCGCTGCGCCGCTCCCTCGAACGGGGGATGCCTGCCCGGTTCGATCAGTCCGTCGAGTACTTGGGCTGGACCTTTTCGCCCCGAATGCGTGCGATCGCGTTGTTCGCGGCGACCGCCGCCTCGCCGAAACCGACGGAGATGAGCGTGATCTTGCCCTCGTAGCCCGCCACGTCGCCGGCCGAGTACACGAGGGGAAGCGAGGTCTCCATGGTCATCGCATTCACGAGGATCTGCCGCTTGCCATGCAAGTCCAGGCCCCAGTCCGCGATCGAGCCGAGGTGGGAGTGGAAGCCGAGGAGCGTGATGAGCGCCTCGCAAGGGACCTCGCTCAGCTCGCCCGTCGTGGTGTTCTCGACCGTGACCGCCTGAATGCTCCCGTCGCCGTGGATCTCGCGGATCTCGGAGGGAACGTGGATGCGCACCCTGCCTTCCTCCTCGAGGCGGCGTGCCTCCTTGACGGACGTCTCGAGCGCCCGGAAGCGCTCGCGCCGATGCACGAGCGTGATGGGGAGGTCGGCGGTGTCCTGAAGGCCGAGCGTCCAATCGAGCGCGGAATCCCCGCCGCCGACGATGACGCACGCCTTGCCGCGGAAGACGTCCTTACGCCGGACGAAGTAGTGGAGCCCGCGGCCCTCCCACGCGTCGATGCCGTCGATCGCGAGCTTGCGGGGCTCGAACGCGCCGTGGCCCGCCGTGATGATGAGGGCGCGCGATAAGGAACCGCTTGCCCGAATTCGTCGTCAGGGCGAGGATCTCCTCGCCGTTTTGCGCGACGCGCTCGAGAGTCGCGATCTCCTCGCCCAGGTGGACGTCGGCGCCGAACTGGAGGCCCTGCTCGACGCAGAGGTCGACGAGCTTCTGGCCGAGGATCTTCGGATGCCCGGCCACGTCGTAGACGTGCTTCTCGGGATAGACGGCGGCCACCTGGCCGCCCAGCTGGCCGAGGCTCTCCACGATGCAGACCGACGCGTCACGGTGGCCGGCGTAGTACGCCGCCGCAAGCCCGACCGGCCCGGCGCCGATGATCGTGATGTCGCAGACGCCCGCGCTCATTCGGGAAGTGATGCTACCCCGGCCCGGGAAAAACGAGACGCCGCGCTAAGCGAGACGCGCTCTAGTGGCCGCAGCCGGGGCCGCAGCCGCCGCCCGCGTGAGCGGTGACAGCCTCGCCCTCGACCTCGTCCTTCGCCTGGAAGGACGACCCGCAACCGCACGCCGCGGTCACGTTGGGGTTGTTGATCGCGAAGCCGGCGCCCATAAGGGCATCGACGTAGTCGATCTCCGACCCGGCGAGATAGGGAGCGCTGAGGGGATCGATGACGACCCGCACGCCGTTCATCTCGACCTCGTTGTCCCCGTCCTGGGGACCGCGGTCGAAGCCGAGTGCGTACTGGAAGCCGGAGCAGCCGCCGCCCTGGACGGCGACGCGCAGGACGGAGATGCCCCCGGCCGGCTCTTCGGCCATGAGCTCCTTGATCTTCGCCGCAGCCTTTTCCGTAACGGTCACCATCTCAATCGGAGTGTAGCAACGGGAAAAGCGGGTTCCTGACCCCCACTTCGTAACAGCCGTTGCCAGCATGGAGAGACGGCTCGCGGGTCAGTTTGTATCACCTCCGAGAGGGGCTTGCCAGAGTTACTATGCGGCCGTGTTAGTCGCGGTGCTCGGCGACTGGTTTCCGTTCCTCGTTTACGGCCTGTTCGCCCTCGCGATTCCCGCGTCGATGATCCTCATGTCGTTCCTGTTTGCGACGCGGCCGCGTCGTCCCGCGCGCGAGAGAGAGATCCCATTCGAATCGGGCGTCTCGACCGGGCCGCTGCAGCAGCAGCGCTTCACCATCAGCTTCTACCTGACGGCGATGCTCTTCATCGTCTTCGACATCGAGATCGTCTTTCTCTATCCGGTGGCCGTCCAGCTGATCGACATCGGCTGGTTCGCGGTGGCCGAGTTCGGCTTCTTCATCGCGATCCTCGTGATCGCATACGTCTACGTCTGGGGTAAGGGAGCCCTGGAATGGCGCTAGACCCGAAGCCACGCCCGCGCCTCGCCGACTTCGGGCTCAACTCGGAGCGCGTGCTCATGCGCCGCAAGGAGCCCGGTGTGTTCGAGCAGGAGCTCGGGGACTTCGAAAACAAGCTCATGCTCACGACGGTCGAGAAGGCGGTCGCCTGGGCGCAGAGCAACTCCATCTGGCCGGACACGTTCGGGCTCGCGTGCTGCGCCATCGAGATGATGTCGATCGTCTCGTCGCGCTACGACGTCGCGCGCTTCGGGGCGGAGGTGTTCCGCTCCTCGCCGCGGCAGGCCGACCTTCTGATCGTCTCGGGGCGCGTGTCCCACAAGATGGCCGCGCCGCTTCGCCAGATCTACGACCAGATGCTCGAGCCGAAGTGGGTGATCGCGATGGGCGCGTGCGCGAGCTCGGGCGGCATGTTCAACAACTACGCCGTTCTCCAGGGCGTCGACAAGATTGTCGCCGTCGACATCCACATCCCCGGTTGTCCGCCGCGGCCCGAGGCGGTCCTCGAGGGCATCGTGCGCCTGCAGGAGAAGATCAAGGCCGGCGTCCCACCCGCGTATGAGATTCGCGGGGTCGCCTCTTGAGCTGGGAGCTCGTTCCGGGCTTTCTCGAAGAACGGCAGGCTTACGGGGAGACGACCGTGGTCGTCGAGTGCGGCCGGCTCGTCGATGCGGCGCGCTACGTGCGGGACGAGGCGGGGTACGACTTCCTCGCCGACATCGCCGCTGCCGACTACCTCGGCTGGAACGAGCAGCGCATCGCGGGGTACTGGGGCACGGCGGGTGGCCGCGACATCAACTCACCGGGGTCCTGGGGCCTGCACAAGAAGCCCGAGCCCAAGCCGAAGCGCTTCTCGGTCTCGTACCACCTCCTGTCGGTGCAGCAGGGCGGGGGGCGCCTGCGCCTGCAGGTGTGGTGCGACGACGGAGAGGCCGTTCCGAGCGTCGTGCCCGTGTGGCCGACCGCCGACTGGCACGAGCGCGAGGCGTGGGACATGCTCGGCATCGCGATCGCGGGCCACCCCAACCTCGAGCGGATCCTGATGGAGGACGACTGGGAGGGCCACCCACTGCGCAAGGACTACCCGCTTGGCGGAGAGCCGGTCCGCTTCTCGGGCGAGGAGTGAGCCGTGGCCGTCGCTGAGCGAGCTCGCGCGCCCATCTACGAAGGGTCACGCATCCCCTCCCCCATCCCGACCGTGCTTCAGGTCGATCCGTCCTTGCACGAGGACGACGACATCCTCCAGATCAACTTCGGCCCGAACCATCCCTCAACGCACGGCGTTCTCCGCCTCGTCGTCGATCTGAACGGCGAGCGGGTCGTCGGCCTGCGCGCGGTCGTCGGCTACCTGCACACCGGCTTCGAGAAGAACATGGAGCACAAGACGTACTGGAAGGGGATCACGTATCCGGAACGGATCGACTACGTCTCCTTCCAGAACAACGAGCTGGTCTTCGTGCTCGCGATCGAGAAGCTGCTCGAGATCGAGACGCCGCCGAAGGCCGCGTGGATGCGCATGCTGCTCTGCGAGCTCAATCGCATCCACTCGCATCTGGTCTGGCTCGGAACGGCCGCCCTGGAGCTCGGGGCTATTTCGATGTTCTGGTACTGCTTCCGCGAGCGGGACGCCATCCTCGACCTGTTCGAGCTCGTCACCGGCGTCCGGATGCACACGCGCTACTTCCAGGCCGGCGGCCTCGCCGAGGACATCCCCCCGGGCTTCTACTCCGAGTGCCGGCGCTTCGCCGACGTGATGGAGGACCGCGTCGACGAGTACGAGGACATCCTCTCGCGCCAGGCGATCTGGCTCGAGCGGACGCAAGGCTTGGGTTTCCTTTCGGCCGCCGACGCCATCGCGCTCGCGCAGTCCGGGCCGGTTCTGCGCGCATCGGGCGTGAACTGGGACCTGCGCAAGGCGGAGCCCTACCTCGCGTACGACCAGGTCGACTTCGACGTTCCCGTCTATCCGGAGGGAGACGTCTATGCGCGCTACAAGGTCCACATGGACGAGATGCGCGAGTCCACGCGCATCGTCCAGCAGGCGCTCGACGGGATGCCCGAGGGCCCGTGGATCATCGACGACCGCAAGATCGTGCTTCCGCCGCGCAACGAGCTGCACACGTCGATGGAGAGCCTCATCCATCACTTCAAGCTCGTGACGGAGGGCTACCGCGTTCCCGAGGGCGAGGTGTACGTCGCCGTCGAGTCGCCGCGCGGAGAGCTCGGCTGCTACCTCGTCTCCGACGGCGGGCCGAAGCCCTGGCGCGTCAAGTTCCGCGCTCCGTCCTTCGTCGCGCTCGAGGCGACCGCAACCTGCATGAGCGATGCGCTCGTCGCGGACCTGATCGCGATCGTCGGCTCGCTCGACACCGTCATGGGCGAGGTCGACCGGTGAGCACCGTGGACCTCTACGACGCGATCCAGAAGGTCGCCAAGCAGTACCCGGTCAGGCGCTCCGCCGTCATGCCGGCGCTCAGGCTTGCGCAGGAGAAGTACGGCTGGCTGCCACCCGAGGCGTTCCGCGAAGTCGCTGACGCGCTCGACCTGACGCCGGCGTACTGCGAGGCGATCGCAAGCTTCTACGACATGTTCCATCTCAAGCCCGTCGGCCGCCACATGGTCGAGGTGTGCACGAACGTCTCGTGTGCCCTCGTCGGCGCCCAGCAGGTGCTCGAGGCGTTCGAGAGCGAGCTCGGCATCCACGCGGGCGAGACGAGCGAGGACGGCGAGTTCACGCTGCGCACGGTCGAGTGCGCGGGCGGCTGCGGTTGGGGCACGGTCGTCGCGATCGACCACCGCTACCACGAGCCCGTGCAGGCCGAGGACGTCCCGTCCATCGTCGCGGAGTTGCGCGGTGGCTAGAAAGAGAACGCGCCGCCATCTTCTCTTCGAACACGCCGAGCGAGACCTGACGCGGCTGTCGGAGTACGAAGCGGTCGGCGGCTACGCGTCGCTTCGGACGGCTCTCGAGCTCGAGCCACAGCAGATCCTCGACGAGCTCCTCGCCGCCAACCTTCGCGGGCGCGGCGGGGCCGGCTTCCCGATGGGCAAGAAGGCGAGCTTCCTGCCGAAGCCCGACGCCACGCCGAAGCCGATCTACCTCGTGGCGAACGCGGACGAGTCCGAGCCCGGAACGTTCAAGGACCGCGAGATCATGGCGCGGCTCCCGCACATGTTCGTCGAGGGGATCCTGATCGCCTCGCGCGCGATCGGCGCGAGCGCCGCGTTCGTGTATCTGCGCGGCGAGTACCTGACGGAGTTCGAGATCGTGCGCGACGCGCTCGAGGAGGCCCGTCGTGCCGGCCTCGCGGGCGCGAACATCCTCGGCAGCGGCTGGAGCCTGCCGATCGTCGTCCATCGCGGCGCTGGCGCCTACATCTGCGGGGAGGAGACCGCACTCCTCGAGTCACTCGAGGGTAAGCGCGGCCAGCCGCGCTCGAAGCCGCCGTTCCCCGCGATCTCGGGCGTGTACGCGTCACCGACGCTGATCAACAACGTCGAGACGCTCGCGACCGTCCCGAAGATCCTCGAGATGAGCGGTGCCGCCTACGCGAAGCTCGGCGTGGAGAACTCCGCCGGCACGCGCGTCTTCTCGCTCTCCGGCAACGTCGCGAACGGCGGCAACTACGAAGTCGAGCTCGGCACGTCCCTGCGCGAGCTCGTGTACGACATCGGCGGCGGCATCCCGGACGGGCGCGAGCTGAAGGCGATCATTCCCGGAGGCTCGTCGGTGCCGGTCCTGTCGGCCGACGAGATCGACACCGGCCTCGACTTCGACGCCATGGCGCAGGCGGGAACGATGCTCGGCTCGGGCGCAGTCATCGTGATCGACGACCGCGCGTGCATGGTGCAGCTCGGGCTGCGCGTCGCGCAGTTCTACATGCACGAGTCCTGCGGCAAGTGCACGCCATGCCGCGAGGGGACGCGCTGGATGGTGCAGCTGCTCAAGAAGATCGAGGAGGGCGAGGCGTCTCAGTCGGAGCTCGACCTGCTCCTGAACGTGTGCGACCGCATCCTCGGCAACTGCCTGTGCCCGCTCGGCGACGCGGCCGCGATGCCGGTGGCGAGCTACGTGGCGAAGTTCCGGGACGAGTACCAGCGGCACATCGACGAGGGCGGCTGTCCCTTCGGTGGGGAGTCGTCCCTCGAAGGCGTTCTGGCGCCGGTCGACCAACTTCACAGCCACGAACGCTCGTCGATCGAGGTGCCGGCGTGAGCGTGCCGGCGACCGAGCTCGTCAAGGTCACCGTCGACGGCCAGGAGATCGAAGTCCCGAAGGGGACGGGTCTGATCGAGACGGCGCTCTCCGCCGGCATCGAGATCCCGGTCTTCTGCTACGAGCCGCGGCTCGGACCGCCGGTCGGCGCGTGCCGCATGTGCCTCTGCGAGGTCGAGGGCATGCCGAAGCTCCAGGCCGCCTGCACGATGACCGCGCAGGACGGGCTCGTCCTTCGCACCGCGCAGACGAGCGAGAAGGCCGCCGAGGGGCAGGAGGCGGTCCTCGAGTTCATCCTCCTCAACCATCCGCTCGACTGCCCGGACTGCGACAAGGGCGGCGAGTGCCCGCTCCAGGACCTCACCTTCCGGTACGGGCCCGGCAACACGCGCATGCTCTTTCAGAAGCGCACGTTCGACAAGCCGATCCCGGTCTCGCCGCTGATCGCGCTCGACCGCGAGCGCTGCATCCTCTGTTACCGCTGCACGCGCTTTTCCGAGAGCGTCTCGGAGGACGCGCAGCTCGTCGCGGTGGCGCGCGGAGCGCAATCGGTGATCGCGACGTTCGAGGACGATCCCTATCGCGCCCACTTCTCCGGCAACGTCATCGAGCTCTGTCCCGTCGGAGCGTTGACGTCGACGACGTACCGCTTCCGCGCCCGTCCGTGGGAGATCCAGAACGTCCCGACCGTCTGCGGTCTCTGCCCGGTCGGGTGCAACATCTGGGCGACCACGCGCGAGGGCAAGGTGGCGCGGATCCTGTCGCGCAACCATCCCGAAGTCGACGACGGCTGGCTCTGCGACAAGGGGCGCTTCGCGTACGACCACCTGCGCGCGGACGACCGGATTCGCCGGCCGCTTCGCCGCGTTCGTCGGCGCGGGTTCGAGGAGGCGAGCTGGGAGGAGACGCTCGACGAGGCCGAGCGCGGTCTCGGGGGCGCGGTCGGGTCCGTCGCAGTCGCCTTCTCCGGAAGCGAGACGGTCGAACAGGCCGCAGCCCTGGCGCGTGTCGTGCGCCTCGGTCTCGGCTCCGATCTGGCCTTGCTTCCCGAGGACGTCCACGCCGGGCTCGACAGCTACCGCGCGCCTCTGTCTTCGATTCGGGACGCCGATCTCTGCCTTGTCTTCGGCGACGAGCCCGTCGTCGAGCGCGCGCCGGTCGTCGATCTCTGGCTCCGCGCCGCCCGCCGCCAGGGCGCCGACGTCGTCACCATCAACCCGGCCGGGACGGTTGCCGTCTCCGCGGGCAGCGCCCCGGCCCTTTGTGACGCCTTGCGGGAGGGTTCGCCGCCGGACGAGCTTCGCGACACGGCTCGCAAGCTTGCGAAGGCGCAGCGCATCGCGCTCGTCTGGTCGGAGGACGACGACTCCGGCGGCGCGCGCATCGCCGCGCTCGCCGAATCGCTCGGGGACAAGGCGTCGGTGTACTTCCTGCCGCGCACGCCGAACGGACGCGGGGTCGCAGGGGCATGGCGCTCGGCGGGCGACGGGCCGGGCGAGGCGCCGCGCCCCGGCCGCGAGCTCGGCGCGCTCATCGTGTCGGGCGACGAGGCGGCCGCCGACCCGCTCGTGCGCGCTCTCGCGCGTGAAGCGGGCTTCATCCTGACCATGACGATGTTCCAAAGCGAGGTGACAGGGTGGTCGCACCTCGCCCTGCCCGGGACGAGCTACCTCGAGCGCGACGGGACCTTCGTCAACCTCGAGGGACGCCCGCAACGCCTGCGCCGCGCGGTCGTCCCCGACTTTCCGGACGAGCTCGAATGGCTCGCAGCGCTCGGCGAGCGGTTCGGAGTCTCCCTCTCCCCGTGGGCGGGCGAGCTCCCGGAAGAACGGGCACCGCTGCCGCCGCGCGCGGCCGAGGGCGCCGTCGTTACGCCGGCGGGCGCCGCGAAAGCAACGCGCAAAGGCTCCGGCCTCGAGCTCGTTCGCTACCGGCCTCTCTTCAGCGGCGCAGCGGTCGAGCGCGTGTCGGAGCTCCAGTTCCAGCGTCCCGCGGCGGAGATCGAGCTCGCCGCCGACGATGCGCGGGAGCGCGGCGTCGGCGCAGGTGACTCGGTGCGCGTCAGCTCCAACGGAACGTCGTACGAGCTGCGCGCCCGCATCAACCGGCGGCTACGGCCCGGAGTGGCACGCGTCGCGGCGGAGCACGCCGAGGGCCTCGAGGAGCACGTCGAGGTCGCGAAAGCCTGATGCCCGCGGAGATCAACGAGCCCTGGTGGATCGACGCCATCAAGGCGTTCGTGATCGTCAACCTCGTCCTCGGCGCGTTCGCGTACGCGACGTGGCTCGAGCGCAAGCTGCTCGGCCGCATGCAGCTTCGCTACGGGCCGAACCGCGCCGGGCCGTTCGGCCTCGGACAGCCCATCGCCGACCTTGTGAAGCTCATCCGCAAGGAGAGCTTCTTCCCGGCGAGCGCGACGGACATCCTGTACATCGCGGCCCCGGCGGTGGCCGGAGCGACTGCTCTCGCCGCGTTCAGCGTCATTCCGTTCGGGGGCGTGTGGCACGTCGGCGGATACGACGTCACCGGCTGGGTCGCCGACGTGTCCATCGGCCTCGTCCTGGTCTTCGCGCTCGGCGCCATCGGCATCTACGCGTTTCTCGTCGGTGGCTGGGCGAGCGAGTCGAAGTACTCGTTGCTCGGCTCAATGCGCACGGCCGCGCAGCTCGTCTCGTACGAGGTCTCGCTCGCTCTCTCGGTCCTCGGCGTCGTGATCATGGCGCAGTCGCTCTCGCTCGTCGACATCGCCCTCGCGCAGCAGGAGACCATCTGGTACGCAGTGCCGCAGTTCGTTGGGCTCGTCATCTTCCTCATCGCCGGCGTCGCCGAGACGAACCGGCCGCCGTTCGATCTTCCTGAGGCCGAGACGGAGCTCGTCGCCGGGTATCACACCGAGTACAGCGGAATGCGCTTCGGCCTCTTCTCGACGGCCGAGTACATCAACATGATCACGCTCTCGGGGCTCGCCGTGACGCTTTTCTTCGGCGGCTGGGGCGGCCCCTTCCTGCCCGGCCCGCTCTGGTTCGTGCTCAAGCTCGTTGCTCTCATCTTCGTGTTCATGTGGCTGCGCGCGACCCTTCCGCGCCTGCGCTACGACCAGCTCATGCGCTTCGGCTGGAAGGTGCTCCTACCCGTCGCGACGCTCAACGCCGTCCTGACGGCCGTCCTCGTCGTGGCGATTTGATGGCACTCCCCTTCCTCACATCTCGCACGATCTGCTCGCACGGGGAGTGCCGCTGATGCCGCAGCCGCTCGACAGCCTCAAGGGCTTCGCCGTCACGTTCCGGCAGATCTTCAAGAAGCCGATCACGCAGCAGTACCCCGAGTACAAGCGGCCGGTCTACCCGCGCTTCCGAGGGCGCCACCGCCTGTGGCGGCACGAGAACGGGCTCGAGAAATGCGTCGGCTGCTCCCTCTGTGCGGCCGCCTGCCCCGCCGACTGCATTCGAGTCGTTGCTGCCGAGAACACGCCGGACGCGCGCGTCTCGGCGGGCGAGCGCTTCGCGCGTATCTACGAGATCAACCTTTCGCGCTGCATCTTCTGCGGCTACTGCGAGCTGGCCTGCCCCTTCGACGCGATCACGCTCGAGGCGGAGTACGAGATCTCCGAGTACTCGCGCGACGACCTCATCTACACGAAGGACATGCTGCTGGCCGAGCCGATCAAGCGCATGCCCGTCGCCGACCGCGACCTGTACGACACGCCGATCCCGGCATGGAAGGCGGAGAGCTGATGGGGGACGTGCTCGTCTGGGTGGTCTGGGTAGTGGCGGCCATGGCGCTCCTGTCATCCGGGCTCGCCGTCGTTCTCTTCGCCAACCCGTTCTACAGCGCGCTCGCGCTGATCGGGAACCTCGCCTCGCTCGCCGTCCTCTACCTCCTGCTCGCGGCGGAGTTCGTCGCTGCCGCGCAAGTGCTCGTCTATGCCGGCGCGATCGTCGTCATGTTCCTCTTCGTGATCGCGTACCTCGGCGGCCGCGCGGACACGCCGTGGGCGGGAGGACCGAGCTGGCAAAGCTTCGCGGCGCTCGTCGCGGCCGGCGCGATCGCCGTCGAGATCGTTGTCGTGATCGCGCTGACAGCAGGCGACAGTTTGAGCGACGTCGCGGACATCCAGGACGGATTCGGCACGCCTGCAGAGATCGGGCGGCTCTTTCTGAGCGACCATCTGCTGGCGTTCGAGGTGACCTCGATCGTCCTGTTGATCGCCGCCATCGGCGGCGTCATCCTGGGATCGACCGTGCCGGCCGAAGAGCGCGCCGAAAGAGGAGCGCGGTGAACGGGCCCGGCATCGCGGCCTACCTCGTCCTCTCGGTCCTGCTCTTCGCGACCGGAGCGCTCGGCGTCCTGATCCGGCGCAGCCCGCTGATCATCCTGCTCGCGCTCGAGATCATGCTCAACGCCGGCAACCTCGTGCTGATCGCGTACTCGCGCCAGCTCGGCGACGGTGACGGCCAGATCTTCGCGCTCACGGTGATGGTCGTCGCGGCAGCCGAGGCGGTCATCGGGCTCGGCCTGATCGTGGCGATGTCGCGTCTGCGCGCCGAGCTCGACGTCGACAAGCTGACGTCATTGCGCGGGTGATACCGGCCGCCTGGATCGCGCTCTTCGCGCCGGCGGCCGCGGTCGTCGCGATTGCGCTCGCCGGCATGCGCATCAGCCGGTTTCAGGCGGGGCTCCTCGCCGCGGGTGCAACGCTCGTCTCGTTCATCTGCTCGGTCGTCGTGTTCGTGCGTCTCCTCTCGGAGGAGCCGGAGGAGCGCGAGCACTTCTCGACCCTGTGGACGTGGCTCTCGGCGGGTGACCTTCGTTTCGGGATGGAGATCGCGGTCGACCCGCTCTCCGTCTTCATGATGCTCATCGTCTCGGGGGTCGGCTTTCTCATCCTGTCGTACGCGATCGGCTACATGCACGGCGACGAGGAGGAGCGGCGCTACCACGCCTACAAGGCGCTGTTCGTCTTCTCGATGTTGCTCCTCGTCCAGTCCGGCAACCTGCTTCTCCTCCTCGCCGGCTGGGGGATGGTCGGCCTGTCCTCGTACCTCCTCATCAACTTCTGGCACTTCCGTAGGACCGCGGTCGAAGCAGGCAAGAAGGCGTTCATCGTGAACGCCTTCGGCGACGCGACGTTCGCACTCGCCCTCTTCCTGCTCATCCAGCACGTCGGCGCGCTCGACTTCGAGACCGTCTTTTCACGCGCGCCGGAAGCCATCGACGAGTCGAGCACCGTGGCCGTCCTCATCGCGCTCGGCCTCCTCGGCGGAGCGGTCGCCAAGTCGGCGCAGGTACCGCTGCACACGTGGCTCCCCGACGCGATGGAGGGCCCGACGCCGGTCAGCGCGCTCATCCACGCCGCCACGATGGTGACGGCGGGCGTCTACCTGATCGCGCGCACAAACGTCCTCTTCGAGCTCGCGCCGGCGATCCACGATCTCGCAGCTGTTCTCGGTGCCGTCACGTTGCTCATGGCCGGGCTCATCGCGCTCGTCCAGGTCGACATCAAGCGCGTGATCGCCTACTCGACGATGAGCCAGATCGGCTACATGTTCGTCGGCGTGGGCCTCGGCGCATACGGCGCCGGCATGTTCCACCTGATGACGCACGCCTTCTTCAAGGCCCTGCTCTTCATGGCGGCGGGGATCGTCATCCACGCGCTCTCGGACGAGCAGGACATCCGCAAGATGGGAGGGCTCGCGCGAGACCTCCCGCTCACGCACAAGGCGTTCCTCGCCGGAGCTCTCGCGCTTGCAGCCGTGCCGCCGTTCTCCGGGTTCTTCTCGAAGGACGCGATCCTCGCGAGCGCAGCCAACGCCGGCACGCTCGGCTGGATCCTGTGGGGAGCGGCCGCGGCCGGTGCGTTCCTGACCGCGCTCTACACGTTCCGTCTCTTCTTCATCGTCTTTCACGGCGACCGCTCCGTCTGGGTGAGCGAGCATCTCCATCGCCGGCAGTACGAGGGAGGCCTCGCGATGTTCTGGCCGGTGGCGATACTCACCGTGCTCGCTGTCATCGGCGGCTTCGTCCAGGTCCCGGGCCTTTGGAACGGCGTCGACGACTGGCTCCATCCGGTGGCCGAATCGATCGAGGAGGCGAGCGGAGCGACCGCCCTCTTCTCGGCACTCGCCGCGCTCGCACTCTCGCTCACCGGCATCGCGCTCGCGCACCGCTGGTGGGGGCGCCGAGGCCGCGTCCCGGAGGAGACCCGGCAGCGCTACCCCTGGGCCGTGCGGACCCTCGAGCACAAGTTCTACTTCGACGAGGCCTACCAGGCGGCGCTCTACGAGCCCTCTGACCGCGTTGCCGTTGTCAGCACCCGCTTCGTCGAGGAGCCGGTCTTCCTGCGTTCGCTCCGTGGTCTCGGCGACGGCGTTCGCACCGTCGGCTCGCGTGTGGCACAAGCGCAGACCGGACTCGTCCGCTCGTACGCGCTGGCGCTCGCAGGCGGCCTCGCACTGATGGCAGTCGTCTTTCTCATCGCCAGCGGATGACAACGACGATTCTCATCCTGCTTCCGATGGTCGGCGCCGCCGGCCTCTGGCTGACGCCGTGGCGCTCGCCGCGCACCGCGGGGGGATTCGCGCTCCTCGTCGCGCTCCTCGAGCTCGGCTTCTGGGTCGGCACCGCGTTCAACTTCGACTTCTCGCAGGCGGGACTGCAGTTCGACGCCGAGACGGTGTGGTTCGACGACCTGGGGGTCGCGTACAAGGTCGGCCTCTTCGACTACTCGCTCTGGCTCGTCGGGCTGACCGCGGTCGTCACGGCGGCGGCCGTCGGGTACGGCTTCTGGGCCGGGCGCGAGCGCGCCGCTGCCTACATGAGCCTCCTGCTCTTTCTCGAGGGCGCCACGGTCGGCGTGTTCGCCGCGCAGGACCTCCTGCTCTTCTACGTCTTCTGGGAGGCAATGCTGATCCCGCTCTACGTCCTCATCGGCGTGTGGGGTGGAGCGGGACGGATCGGCGCGACGATCAAGTTCATCGTCTACACGATGGCGGGCTCGCTCCTGATGCTCGTCGCCGTCATCGCTCTCGGCCTCGCGCGCGGCACTTTCGACATGACCGGGGCGACGAGCGACAACACGTGGATCTTCCTCGGGTTCATGGCGGCCTTCGTCGTCAAGGCGCCCATATGGCCCTTCCACGGCTGGCTCCCGGACGCGTACCGGGAGGCGCCGCCCGAGGTCGCGGCGGTCCTGTCTGGCGTCATCTCGAAGACAGCCGCGTACGGGATCCTGCGCATCGTTCTTCCAACGTTTCCCGGCGTGGTGGCGGACCTTCGCACCATCGTGCTCGTCCTCGCGGCGATCGGGCTCGTGTACGGCTCGCTGCTCGCGTTCCGCGCGCCGGACGTGCGAGGCGTGATCGCCTACTCGAGCCTTGCGCAGATGTGCCTGATCGTGATCGGGCTCTTCGCCGCGAACGACTCGGGACTGAGCGGCGCCGTCCTGCAGATGATCAACCACGGGCTGATCTCCGCGGCGCTTTTCCTCCTGGCGGGCACGATCGAGCGGCGCACGGCGACCGGCGAACTCGTGCTGCTCGGCGGAATGGCCCGCGGCCGGCCCGTCTTGGCGACGCTTCTGATCACGACGGGCGTGATCGCGCTCGCGGTGCCGGGCTCGAGCGCGTTTGCGGCCGAGTTCCTCGTGCTCAACGGCATCTTTGCGATCGGGTGGGGCTGGGCTGTCGTCGGCGCTGTCGCGATCGTGCTCGCCGCCATGTACATGCTGAGGCTCATCTCCGCCGTCCTGCACGAGGACGTCGGCTCGGCCGTCCCCGAGCAGGCGCTCGACCTGCGCCCGGCTGAGGCCGGGTTGATCGTCCCGCTCGTCGCCATCCTGCTCGCGCTCTCGTTCTGGCCGGCGGCCGTGACCGACCGCATCTTCCAGGGACCGCTCGGGTGAACGAGTTCCAGGCGCCGACGGTCGACTGGGCCGCGCTCTCGCCCGAGCTGATCCTGCTCGGCGGCGCGTCCGTGCTCCTGCTCGTCGGCGTGTTCCTGCCGCCCGACGTGCGGCGTCCGTTCGCCTCGGTCTTCGCGGCGCTCTGCCTGGCGGGCGCCGGCGCTGCCGCGATCGTGCTCTTCGTTCTCGACGACACGGGTCGCGGCGTCGTGGCCGACGCGATCCGGCGAGACCGGTTGGCAGAGCTCGCGCAGATCGTGGTCGCGGGCGCCGGCCTTCTCACAGTCGGCCTCTCGTACCGGGAGCGCCACCACCGCGACCGTGTGAGCGAGTACTACGTGCTGCTGCTCGCGGCGGTCGCCGGCATGTCCTTCTTCGTCGCGGCCAACAACCTGATGACACTCTTCCTCGGGCTCGAGTGGTTCTCGGTCTGCCTGTACGTCCTGACGGCGATCTCGGCCGACCGCCTGCCCTCGCTCGAGGCCGGCCTCAAGTACCTCATCGTGGGAAGCTTCGGTTCGGCCATCCTCCTGCTCGGAAGCTCGTTCGTCTACGGCGCGACCGGGGCGATCGCGTTCGAGGAGATCGCCGCGCAGGCGGGCGAGGCCGACCAGCTGTTCCTCGTCACGGGGCTGGCGATGATCATCGTCGGCCTGGCCTTCAAAGCCTCGGCGGCGCCGTTCCACATGTGGACGCCGGACGTCTACCAGGGTGCGCCGACTTCGGTCACCGCCTTCATGGCCGCTGCGACGAAGGTCGCCGCCCTCGTCGCCTTCATGCGGCTCCTCCTCACGGCGTTCCCCGGGGAGGAGGAGCTCTGGACGTTCGCGCTGGCCGTGATCGCGACCGTTTCGCTCGCGTGGGGCAACCTCGCCGCGCTCGTGCAGTCGGACGTCAAGCGGATGCTCGCGTACTCGAGCATCTCGCACGCGGGGTTCTTGCTCATGCCCGTCGCGGCGGCGAACGCGGTCGGCGGACGTGCACTTCTCTACTACCTCATTCCGTACTCGGCCATGAGCATCGGCGCCTTCGCCATCGTCGCGGCGCGCGAGCGAGAGCTGGTTCGCCCCGTGACGTTCCCCGATCTCGCCGGCTTCGGCTGGGAGCGACCGTTCCTCGGCATCGCGATGGCCGTGTTCATGTTCGGCTTCATCGGCCTTCCGCCTGCGGGCCTCTTCCTCGGCAAGGTGTACGCCTTCGCCGCCGCGTACGAGCGCGGGTGGCTGTGGCTGGTGATCGTCGGCGTGGTCGCAACGGTCGTGTCGGTCTACTACTACCTCTACGTGCTGCGTGCGATGTACATGCAAACGCCCGAGGTCAGGCTCGCACCCGCGGGCGGATCGCCGCCTCGCGATTCGATGCTGACGGCGACGGTCGTCGCCTCGCTCGTCGTCACCGTCGGAAGCTTCATCGCCGCCGACCCGCTGCTGGACACCGTGCGCGACGCCGTCTCCTTCCTCGACTTCCCGCACTAGGTGGCCGCCCGCGTCGTCGTTCTGGGGGCGGGCGTGGCCGGTGAGTCGTTCGTCGCGGCTCTGCGCCGGCTCGACCGCGACGCGCACGTCACGATCGTCGAGCAAGAGCTCGTCGGCGGTGAATGCTCGTACTGGGCGTGCATCCCGTCCAAGACGCTTCTGCGCCCGCTCGAGGTCATCCATCGCGCACGCCTGGCACCCGGCGCAGCTGAAGCCGTCGGAGAGATCGATCCAAAGGGCGTCTTCGCGTGGCGCGACGAGGTCGCGGGCCAGGACGACACGAGCCAGGCGGAGTGGGTGGCCAAGCAAGGCGCCGAGCTCGTCCGCGGCCACGCCGAGGTCGTGGAGCCCGGCCGCGTGTCGGCGAACGGGCGCGAGCTCGAGTACGACCATCTCCTCGTTGCGACAGGCTCGACCCCGGCCGTTCCTCCGGTGGACGGCCTCGACGAGCTCGAGTTCTGGGGAAGCCGCGAGGGGACGACCGCTGACGAGGTGCCGGACAGCCTCGTCGTCCTGGGAGGCGGAGCCGTGGGAGTCGAGCTCGCCCAGTTCTACGCGCGCATGGGCGCGCAGGTCACGATCGTCCAGAGCGGCGACCACCTCCTCCCGCGGGTCGAGCGTGAGGCGGGTGAGCTCATCGGGGACGTCCTGCGCGAGGAGGGCGTGGACGTCCGGCTCGGCACCACGGCAACGCGCGCGGCGCGCAGCGGGTCGGGGATCCGGCTCGAGCTCAAGGACGGGCACTCCGCTGGAGGCCGACCAGCTGCTCGTCGCGACCGGCAGGCGCCCGAACGTGGAGGGCTTCGGTCTCGACAAGCTCGACGTGCGCATCGAGCGCCACGGGAATCGTGGTGGACGATCGTCTGTCCGCCGGCGACCGGGTCTGGGCCGCGGGTGACGTCACCGGCGTTGCTCTCTTCACGCACGTGGGGAAGTACCAGGCACGCGTTGCCGCCAGGAACGTCGCGGGGGGCGACGCCCGCGCGGACTACCGGGCCATCCCCGCGGCGGTCTTCACCGACCCGCAGGTCGCGAGCGTCGGCGACACGAGCGGCGACGGCGCAGTGAGCGCGTCGTGGCGGGTCGAGGACGTCTCGCGCGCCGCCACCTACGCGCGGCCCAAGCGCCCCGGCTTCGTGAAGCTCTTTGCCGACCGCGAGCGCGGCGTCCTCGTCGGAGCCCTCGTCGTCGCGCCCGAGGCGGGCGAGTGGCTCGGGCAGTTGACTCTCGCGATCCGGGCGGAGATCCCGATCACCGTCCTCCGCGACACTATCCAGCCCTTCCCGACGTTCTCCGAGGCGATCTTCTTCGCCGCCAGGGACCTCGACATGTAATGGTGAACGCGTGAACGGAAAGCAGGAGCTCACCGAGAGCCTCGCAAGCCTCGCGCTCTTCGCCGACCTGCGCGGGCCCGAGCTCGAGGCGATCGCCGACCCGGAATGGGAGCGGCGCTTCGCGAGCGGGGAGCGGGTCCTCCGCCGCGGCTTCAGCGGGTCCGGGTTCTACGTGATTCTCGAGGGGGAGGCGGCGGTCGAGATCGAGGGACGCGAGCCGCGAGTTCTGCGGCGCGGCGAGTTCTTCGGCGAAATCTCGACGCTCCTCGGCTCGAACCCGGCCGCCGACGTCGTCGCACGCACGCAGCTGCAATGCCTTGAGATCCCCGGGCCCGACCTCGAGGGCTTCCTGCTCGCACACCCGCGCGTGATGCTGCGCATGCTGCAGACGGTGACCCGAAGGGTCCAGGACCTGCTCGAGTAGATGGATTGGGCCACTCTGTTCGCATTTCGTGTCCCCCGGGGAGCTGCGAAGCGTCGCCTCGCGGCGTCCTCAGTCGCGCCCGTAGCCTCCGGCTACGAACGCTCCCTGCGTCCTAGCGATGCTCGCTTCTCGCAGCCGGTGAACGCGACCTGCTCTCAGAACGCCCCGTGACTGACGCGCCCTCCCCGCCCGGCGACTATCCGGTCGTCGTCGTCGGAAGCGGCCCGGGCGGACTCCAGACGAGCTACTCCCTCAGCCGCCTCGGCGTCGAGCACGCGGTCATCTCGCAGGACGAGTCCGCGGGCGGGATGTTCCGCAGCCTGCCGATCTTCCAGCGGCTCCTGTCGTGGTCGAAGCCCGACGCCCCCTGCGAAGCCGGGACGCGCGAATACGAGTGGTACGACCACAACAGCCTGATCGCGGACGAGCCCGAGAATCAAGCGCTCGTTCCGCGGTTCATGGACCGCGCGTACATGGTCCCGGCCCGTCCGGAGATGGCGCAGGGTCTGGCCGCGTTTGCCGACCAAGCGGGTTTGCCCGTGCGTTACGGGTGCCGCTGGGAATCGACGAGGCGGGAGGACGACGGCCGGCTCACCCTCGTCACCAGCGACGGTGAGTACACGTGCCGCGCTGCGGTCTTCGCGCTCGGCGTCACCGATCCGTGGAAGTCTCCGATCGCCGGCATCGAGGACGTCCCGCACTACGTCGAGACGAAGGCCCCGCCGGAATACCGCGGCCGGCGGGTGTTCGTGATCGGCAAGCGAAACTCCGGCTTCGAGATCGCAGACGGGTTGCTGCCCTGGGCGCGTCAGGTCGTCCTCGGCTCCCCGCGACCCGCACAGGTCGCGGTAATCGCGCTCTCCTCGGTGCGTGTCCGCTACCTGCAGCCCTACGAGGACTGGGGCCTCGGGGGCGGCACGTTCGCGCTCGACGTCGCGATCGAGCGGATCGAGCGTCGCGGCGACGGCTGGCTCGTCGCCGGAGGCGGAACGACACATCCCGGCCCGGTCGAGCTCGAGGTGGACGATGTCATCGCCGCGACGGGATTCGCGACGCCGATCCGCGACTTGCCGGCCCTGGGCGTCACGACTGTCGCGCAGGGACGCATCCCCGCCCTGACGGCGCACTGGGAAAGTGTCGGCGCGGAGGGCATCTACTTCGCTGGGAATGCGACGCAGGGCGCGGCGGGCCTGAAGAAGCACGGCGTCGGCAGCTCCTCCGCGGCCGTGCACGGCTTTCGGTACAACGCGCGCGTGCTTGCCCGGCACATCGCCGAGAAGCTCGGCGTGAGCGTCCCCCGTCAAACAGTCGCCCGACGCGACATCGTGCCGTTTCTGCAGCGCGAGCTTACGAGGGCGCCCGAGCTCTGGGCGCAGAAGTCCTACCTCGCACGCGTCGTCTACGACGACGGCGAGACGGCTGTCGTGCCGCTGACGGACTTCATCGACCACCCGCGCTCCGGATGCATCGCCGCGACGATCGAGATGAACGCGCAGGGAATCGTCTACCCCGTCGTCTACAGGACCGAGCGCGACGTGAGCGAGCATCCGCTGCCGCCGAACCAGCTGAACGACTACGAGGGCGAGGAGTACCGCCGCGAGCTGGAGGCGCTCCTCTGAGACGCTGGCTGCCGTGGGCCGTGCTCGTGACGGCGCCGCTGGCGGGCCTCTTCCTTCTCCTCGGTGTCCCCCGGCTCGATCTCCACTGGGAACACCATCCGGCCCACTTCTGGCTCGTCGTCCTGACGGGCGCTCTCAACTTTGCGCTCGGGTTCCTGCTGGCGGAGGCGGCGGGCCGACGTCACGACGCGCGGGTGTTCCTCGTCTCGCTCGCCTTCCTCGCGAGCGCCGGGTTTCTCGTGCTCCACGCGCTCGCCACGCCGGGCGTCCTCGTCAGCGGGAAGAACTCGGGCTTCCAGGTCGCCTCCCCGATCGGCCTCCTGATCGCGAGCGTGTTCGCCGCGCTCTCGGCCGTCGAATGGAGCCCTGCAGCCACGCAGGCGCTTCTTCGAAACAGGCGCCTCTTCTACGCGGGACTGGTCGGGCTCATGGTCGCCTGGGCCGCCGTCTCGCTTGTGACGCTGCCGCCGCTCGACGATCCCATTCCGCCCGACGAGGTGCGCGGACCGCTCCTGACGCTCGCAGTCGTGGGCGGCGTCCTCTACGCGTTCGCGTGCGTTCGCTACGCAATCCTCTACCGTCGTCGCCCGGCCGAGCTCCTGCTCGCCGTCGTCGCGGCGTTCTTGCTCCTCACGGAGGCGATGCTCGCGGTCGCACTGGCGCGAAGCTGGCACGCGACCTGGTGGGAGTGGCACCTGCTCATGCTGCTCGCGTTCGTGATCGTGGCTCGAAGCGCGTGGCAGGAGTGGAAGGTCGAGGGCTCGCCGGCGGAGATCTGGAGCGACATCTACCAGGAGCGCACGCGCGGCCACAGCGAGGAGCTCACCGTCCTGTTCGCGGATCTGCAGGGGTTCACGTCCTACTCCGAGCAAACGTCGGAGGAGGAGGTGAAGGCGATGTTGGACGAGTACTGGCGCGCGGCCGCACCGGTCGCCGAGGCACACGACGGCTGGATCGACAAGACGATCGGCGACGCGCTCATGATCGTGTTTCGCAACGGCGACCACGCGCTGCGCGCGGCGCGCGCGGCGCTCGACTTTCAGCGGGCGACGGCGCGCGTCGCCGCGAGCCGGCCGGAGTGGCCGCGCTTCCGCACCGGCGTCAACTCGGGCTCGGCGGTCGTCGGGCTTCCCGAAGTGCGCGGCGCCCGGCGTCTGACCGTCACGGGCGATGCCGTCAACCTCGCCGCGCGGCTCGAGGGCCAGGCGCGCGCCGGTGAGGTGGTCATCGGCGAAAGCACCCGTGAGGCGCTCGGCTCACTTGCCGAAGTCGAGGACCTCGGCGAGATCCCCGTCAAGGGCAAAGCGCGCCACGTGCGCGCGTTCCTCCTGCGCGGGCTCCGTAACTAGCGCCGCAGGGGTGCGAGCGCGATCAGCGCCTGAAACACGAGGAGCGCGAAGCCGAAGGCGAGCAGGGCGGTCGCCTCGGGCGGAACCGTGTCGGCGCCGATCGCCGGCTCGCGAACCGCAGCGCCGAGGACGATCACAGCGACGAGGAGAGCCGAGAGCCCGGCCTGCGTCCGTCCGAGCAGGTCGAGGCGTCCTCCGTTCACCGCATCCACGACGTGGGCAAAGCAGATGAGGCCGGCCGCCGCGCTCAGCGGGACGCCCGCCACGAGGAGATAGAAGGACGCCCCGGTGAAGCCGAGGGCGTCAGAGACCGCGGTGGCCAGCAGGAGCGCCGCCGCGAGCTCGACCGCCATCGCGGACGCACCCGTGCGGGTATGCCACATGCCCCGAGTTTCGGCGCGGGGCCGGATGGTCCTTCGTTACCCTCCTTCGCGACCGACCGGGAGGAGGACTGAATGGCCAACGCGTCTCTGACGTGGCTCGGACACGCAACGTTTCGGATCGACAGCCCAGGAGGCAAGCGGATCTACGTCGATCCCTGGCTCGACAACCCCAAGTGCCCGGAGGACGAGAAGAATCCTGAGCGGGTTGATCTCATCGCCCTCACCCACGGGCACGACGACCACGTCGGAGCGACGGTGGAGCTGGCCCAGAAGTTCGGGTGCCCGGTGGTGGCGATGATCGAACTGCGCGACTGGCTTTCGACACAAGGCCTTCCCCAGGAAGACTCGGAGGCGCCGAACAAGGGGGGCACGGTCGAGAAGGACGGCATCAAGATCACCCTCACGGACGCGAAGCACTCAAGCAGCACCTTCGCGAACGGCAACGTCGTGTATCTGGGGGAACCGGCCGGTCTCGTCATCGAGCTCGAGGACGGAAAGAAGATCTACTTCGCCGGCGACACGTGCGTTTTCGGAGACATGGCGCTCATCGGCCGTATCTACCAGCCCGACGTGGCCGTGCTCCCGATCGGCGGGCACTTCACGATGGACCCGCGCGAGGCCGCCGTCGCGCTCGAGCTTCTCGGCGTCAAGCGCTGCGTTCCCTGCCACTACGGAACGTTCCCGCTCCTCGCCGGGACGCCCGAGGAGTGCCGCGAGCTCGTCTCGGACTGCGAGATCGTGGCACCCCAGCCGGGCGAGTCGGTCGAGATCTAAATGCGCGAGCGCTGGTTCGGTAAGACCGGCCGGCGCGTGCCGGAGATCGCGGTCGAGGGGGACGCAGCAGTCGCGCTCGACGAAGCACTCGTCCTCGAGGACGTCAGCGACGTCGACCGTCTCCGCGAGGCGCATCGCGAGGGGGTGCCGGTCGTCGTGCGCGCGCAGGATGCCGAGGGCGTCGAGGCCGCGCTCGCTCACCCCGAGGTCGCGTGCGTGCTCGTTCCCGCCGGGCGAGAGGATCTCCTCGAGCTCGATTTTCGGCGCCTGAAATACGGTGGCTAGGCTCTCGACCTACTCGCTCGTCGCGTGCGATCTCGAGACGCGTGAATGGGGAATCGCCGTGCAGTCGAAGTTCCTCGCAGTCGGCGCGGTCGTACCCTGGGCCGAGCCCGAGGTCGGCGCAGTCGCGACGCAGGCGCTTGCGAACGTCGCGTACGGGCCGCGCGGGCTCGAGCTGCTCCGCGAGGGCCTGTCGGCCGACGATGTCGTTTCCCGTCTCGCCGAAGAGGACGCCGGGCGCGCCGACCGGCAGCTCGGCGTGGTCGACGGCGCCGGCCGTGCGGCCTCCTACACCGGCTCGTCATGCCTCCACTGGGCGGGCGGGAGAACGGGCGAGGGCTACGCGGCGCAGGGCAACATCCTCGTGTCCGAGGAGACCGTCACGGCCTTGGCCGAAACGTTCGAGGAGACGAAGGGGAACCCGCTCGCCGACCGGCTGCTCTCGGCGCTCGCGGCCGCGCAGGCCGCCGGCGGCGACAGCCGCGGCCAGCAGTCGGCCTCGCTCCTCGTGGTGAAGAGGGACGGGGGCTACGGCGGGACAAGCGACGTGATGGTCGACCTGCGCGTTGACGACCATCCCACGCCGATCGAGGAGCTCGCCCGCCTGTACGAGATGCACGACCTCCTCTTCGGGAAGACGCCCGACGAGGAGTGGCTACCTGTGGATGACGAGCTCGCGTCCGAGCTGCGGGAGCGCCTCGCGCGCCTCGGCTATGACGACGGCGACCTCGAGGCCGCCTTCAACGCGTGGGTCGGTACGGAGAATCTCGAAGACCGGGTCAAGGGCCTCGAGCGCATCGACCCGGTCGTCCTCGCCGAGCTTCGCAAGCGCTGAATCAGCGGTCGCCGGGCAGGCGAAGGCCCTCGGCGCGCTCGCGGAACGCCGGGACGGGATCCGCCTCGGGGCGCGCGACGAGCAGAACGGCGCCGTGCCCCTCGCCCGCGAGCGAGCCGACGAGCATCTGGAAGCCGGCGGCCAGCGCGAACGCCTTGTACGCCTGGTCGCCGCCGAACGGAACGAGGTCCTTTTCCGACGCCGTGCCCGCAAGTACGTCGCCGTGCGTGACCTTGCCCATGGACACGTCGGCGACGAGCGGCTTGCCGTCCGAGCTCGGAACGGCGATCGCGAGCGGGTTCGTGCCGACGAGTTCAGGCCCTCCGTCGGGATGGCCAAGACGCGCCGGCGACGTGGCGGTGAGCGCAGCGACGAGTCCCCCGTCCGCGAGCTTGCGCACCCAGTAACCGAGCACACCCGTCGGGAAGCAGTCCGCCGCGACGATCACGCGTGCACTGTCGGGTGGGTCGACGAGCTGTGCTTCGACGATGCGCGCGAGCGTCACGTAGCCGAGCGCACCGCGCCCTTCCCAACGCTCGTAGCCGGCCTCGCGCACCACGCGCTCCGGCTGTGCCTTTGGATCGAGCCGCATGAGCGTCGCGAGCCACCCGATCCGCGAAACGCCGTGGCCCGTCTTGCCGCGCGCGTCGGCGTCGAGAAAATGCTCCGCGAGGATGTCGGCGTCCGCGTCGGAGAAACCGAGCGAGCGCAGGCGTCCGACGACGTCGTCTGTGCTCAGGCGGGAACGAGCGGGAGCGACTTGACGATGCCGACGCCCTGCTCGCGCTTCATAGCGGCGATCGACTCTGCCAGGCCCGTGATCGCGCGCGAGACCTCTTCGTCAGGCGCCGCGACCACCATCGGCTCGCCTTCGTCGGCGTAGGCACCGAGCCGGGGATCGAACGGGATGCGCGCGAGCAGCGGCGCACCAACCTCCGCCGCGAGCGCCTCGCCCCCTCCCGTGCCGAAGAGCTCCTCGCGCCCGCCCCCGTTGCGCACGAGGTACGACATGTTCTCGACGACGCCGAGTACGCGCATGTTCGTCTTCTGCGCCATCTGTGCGGCTCGCACGGCGACCTGTTGCGCAGCCTTGTGCGGCGTGGTCACGACGACAGCCTCGGCGCGCGGAAGGAGCTGGCCGAGCGAAATCGCGACGTCACCCGTTCCGGGCGGCATGTCGACGACGAGCGTGTCGAGCTCGCCCCAGTGCACGTCGGTCAAGAACTGCTCGAGCGCGCGGTGCAACATGGGTCCCCGCCACATGATCGGCGTGTTGTCGTCGAGGAAGAAACCAATCGACATGACCTTGAGGTCGCCGCGCACCGGCGGGACGATCATCTTGTCGACGACGACAGGCCGTTGGGCGATGCCGAGCATCGTCGGGATGGAAAAGCCGTAGACGTCGGCATCGAGCACGCCGGTCCGATGGCCGAGCTTGGAGAACGCGGCCGCCAGGTTCGCCGAGAGCGTCGACTTGCCGACACCGCCCTTGCCGCTCACGATCGCGACAACCCGCGTCCCCGCGTCAACGGAGATGCCGGGCGTGCGCTCGGCGACGCCTCCGCGCAGCTTGGTGGTGAGAGCCGCCTTCTCTTCCGGGCTCATGACGTCGAAGGAGAGCTCGACGGTCTCGACCCCCTCGATGGGCGCAAGGGCCTGGTCGACCTGCTGCTCGAAGCTCGCGCGCAAGGGACAGCCTGGGACGGTGAGGGCGATCGTCACGCCCACTCGTCCCCCCTCGATCTCGACGCCCCGAACCATGTCGAGCTCGACCACGGAGCGCTTCAGCTCCGGGTCGATGACGGCCTCCAGGGCCTTCATGACGGTGTCCCGGTCGGGCATGCGGACCTAGGCTACCAACGGGTCCATCTGGCAGATTCAGGGACGTGAATGAGCGCGTGCTCCTGGTGGAGGACGATCCCTCGATCCGCGAGATCGCGACCCTTGGTCTCACGAACGCGGGCTTTCGGGTCACCGACGGCGCCTGACGGGCGTGAGGCGCTCGTCCAGTTTCGGAACGCGTCGTTCGACCTCGTGGTGCTGGACGTCATGCTGCCGGCGCTCGACGGCCTCGAGGTCTGCCGGGAGATCCGCCGCGAGAGCCGCGTGCCGATCATCATTCTCTCCGCCAAGAGCGACACCGTCGACGTCGTCGTCGGCCTCGAGCTCGGCGCGGACGACTACGTCACGAAGCCGTTCGAGATGCCCGAGCTCGTCGCGCGCGCCCGCGCGGCGATCAGACGGGCAGCGTCCGCACCGGAGGAACCGAAGCTCACGCGCGGCGAGCTCGAGATCGACCCGGGCGGGTTCACCGTGCGGCGGGGCGAGCGCGAGCTCGACCTGACGGCGACCGAGTTCAAGCTCCTGCTCGAGCTCGCTCGGCGGCCGGGCCAGGTCTTCACGCGCGAGCTGCTGCTCGAGCGTGTCTGGAACTACGACTACCTCGGCGACTCTCGGCTCGTCGACGTGGCGGTGCAACGGTTGCGCAGCAAGGTCGAGGACGACCCGAAGCAGCCGCAGCTCATCAAGACGGTGCGCGGCGTGGGTTACCGCTTCGACGCGTGAGTGAGCAAGACACCCTCGCCACCCCCCCCGGTCTCGCCCCGCGCGTCCGCACGACCCGCTTGCGGCGCAGGCTCGCGCTTGCCTTCGTCCTCACCGCCGGTCTCGCCGCCGCCGCGCTCGCCGCCAGCTCGTACGTCGTCGTTCGCGAGGCGCGCCTGTCCGACTCCGTCGACAGGGCGCTCGACGTGGCGCGCTTCAACCTCGTCCTCGCCGGCGAGACGCTCGAACGGCCGCCGACCGCCGAGAACGTCGAGGCCCTGCTCGACGCCTACGAGCGCCGCGGTGGGTTCGTCACGGTCGGATCGACGCCCGAGCGCGAGTTCTCCTCGAGCTTGTCCGTGGGGCCTCGCCAGGTGCCCGAAGAGGTACGCGAGCTGGTCACGAACGGCGAGCTCTCCTACGAGAGGACCGAGATCGCGGATGCGCGCTACCTCGTCGTCGGCGGCGAGGTGCCCGGTCGCAACACCGAGCTCTACTACTTCTTCCCCGAGGATCGCCTCTGGGACGAGCTCGGCGAGCTCCGCAACATCCTGCTCGGCGTCCTTGTCGTAGTCGTCCTGCTCGCCGCTCTGGCAGGCATCGTCCTCGCCCGCCGCATGTTGCGCCCTGTCGCGCGCGCGAGCGAAGCGGCCCACTCCTTGGCGGAGGGCCTGCTCGAGACGCGGCTTCCCGTCGAGCGCACCGACGAGTTCGGCGCGTGGGCAGCGTCCTTCAACGAGATGGCGGACGCGCTCGAGGCGAAGATCAACGCGCTGTCGGAAGCACAGGCGCGCGAGCGACGGTTCACCGCCGACGTCGCGCACGAGCTTCGCACGCCGCTGACCGCACTCGTCGCTGAGGCCTCGCTCCTCGCGGAGCAGCTCGACCGCATGCCCGGCGAGGTGCGCCGTCCGGCCGAGCTTCTCGTCGCGGACGTCCGGCGTCTCGCCGACCTCGTCGAGGACCTGATGGAGATCTCACGGCTTGACGCGGGACACACGCGCCTGCGCGAGGAGGACGTCGACCTCTCTTCCCTCGTACACGCCGTCGTCCGCTCCCGGCGCTGGGACGGTCGCGTCACGGTCGCCGGCGAGGGGGTCGTCCTCCCCACGGATTCGCGGCGCCTCGAGCGGATCGTCGCCAACCTGATCGGCAACGCGCTCGAGCACGGCGGCCGCGAGGTCGGCGTGCGCGTCGGGCGCGACGGAATCGGCGCCTTCGTGGAGGTGACGGACCACGGCCCTGGGATCCGCCGGGAGGACCTCCCGCATGTCTTCGACCGCTTCTACAAGACGGACCCGTCGCGAGCGACGCCGGGCAGCGGCCTCGGCCTGGCGATCGCGCTCGAGAACGCACGCCTGCTCGGCGGAGACATCGACGTCTGGAGCGAGGTGGGCACGGGGACGCGATTCACGCTGCGCCTCCCTGTGACCAAACCGTTACACGACGGTGAGGGGGGTGTTTCTTGGCCCGGCGACGATAGGGGCATCTAGCGAAGGAGCACCGCGTTGAAGCCCAAGTACCTCGTCGCAGTCCTGAGCGTCACTCTCGCGGCAATGCTCGGCTTCCTGGCCGCCAGCTGTGGCACGAGCGAGGGCGCAGAGTCCGCCGGTCCCGTCCCGTCCGAGCCGGGAGAGCTCGGCACGGAGCCGGAGACCGCGATCTCGACCGTCGAAGGCGAGACGGGCTCGACGAGCGAGACGGTGCCGCCTCCCGCGGGCAAGTCGAAGGTCACCTACCAGGTTTGGTTCACGGAGGGCGAAACGCTGTACGTCGCCAAGCGGACCCAGGGCGCCACGCCGCGCATCGGAACGGCCGCGCTCGAGGCGCTCTTCAAAGGCCCAGCTTCCTTCGAGGCCGAGAGTGGGGTCGGTACCGCCGTGCCGCAGGGCACGCAACTTCTCGGGCTCACGATCGACGACGGAATCGCCACCGTCGATCTCACGTCCGAGTTCGAGTCCGGAGGCGGATCGCTGGCGATGTTCCTGCGACTCGGACAGGTCGTCTGCACCCTCGACCAGTTCCCCACGGTCGACGGCGTGCTCTTCAAGCTCGACGGCGAGCCGGTGGACGTCTTCTCCGGAGAGGGCATCGTGCTCGACCACCCCGTCGGCTGCAAGGACTACGAGGACGTGCTTCCCGTCATCCTCGTGACGAGCCCCACCCCGGGCGAGCGTGTGAGCAGCCCGGTGACGGTCGAGGGAAGCGCGAACGTCTTCGAGGCAAACGTCACCGTGGTCATCCTCGACGAGAACGACGAGGAGATCGCGCGCACCTTCACGACCGCGACGTGCGGAAGCGGGTGTCGCGGCGACTTCTCCGTGGACGTCGAGTACGACGTCGATCACGAGCAGTCCGGGACGATCGTCGTCCAGGACGACGACGCCGCCGGCACCGGCACTCCCCCGCATCAGGTCCACATTCCGGTCGTCCTCACCCCGTGAAGAGGCTCCTCGCACACGCCGACGTCGCCCCTGGCGTCCTCGATCGCGCCCGCGGCGGAGACGAGACCGCGTTCGCGGCGCTGATCCGCCACTACGAACCAACCCTGCGGTCGCTCGCGTACAGGCTGCTGGGAGATCGCGACCGCGTGGAGGATGCACTGCAGGAGACGTACATGAAGGCTTTCCGAGCGCTGCCGGCCTTTCGCGGCGACTCGAAGCTTGGCACCTGGCTCTACCGCATCACCTACAACGTTTGCCTCGACGAGCTCGAGCGCTCGGCTCGAGCGACGTATGTCTCCCTGGCCGAGGTCCCCGAGCCCGTCGAGACCGGGCCCCCGGCCGACGAGGAGCTCGCGAAACGCTACGCGCTCTCTGAGGGGCTCGACGCCCTGCCGCCCGTCGACCGGGCCGCCCTTCTGCTCGTCGACCGAGACGGCTTCGACTACCGCGGCGCCGGGGAGCTTCTCGGAGTCCCGGCGGGAACGGTCGCATCGCGACTGAACCGAGCGCGCGCTTCGATGCGCCTCATGCTCGCGGCGCCCGCCGAAGCAGCCGCCTGATGCCCTGGGAGGGCTTGGCGAAGCGCCTCGAGGGACGGCTCGTCGTGCTCGAGCCGCTCGTCGCGGCGCACGAGAGCGAGCTCTACGCGGCAGCGCAGAATCCGGACGTCTGGCGGTGGATGAGCTACAACGCGGTCGAGAGCGCCGAGCGCTTCCACGGCTGGTTCGACGATGCGCTGCGCGCGACCAAGGCCGGCGAGGAAGCCGTTTTCGTCGTCCGCTCCAAGCAGTCCGGCGAGCTGATCGGAAGCACGCGCTATATGACGGTGCGCCCGGAGCACCGCGGTCTCGAGATCGGCTGGTCGTGGCTCGTGCCGTCCGCGTGGGGAAGCGGGGCCAACGCCGAGGCGAAGTTCCTCCTTCTCGAGCACGCGTTCGAGCGGCTCGGATGCATCCGTGTGGAGTTCAAGACGGACGCGCGGAACGAACGCGCGCGCCTCGCCCTCGAGGCGATCCCTGCGCGCTTCGAAGGCATCTTCCGGAGCCACATGCTCGTGCGCGGCGGCGAGCGCCGCAACTCCGCGTTCTACAGCGTGACGGACGACGACTGGCCCGTCGTGCGCACGCTGCTCGAGCGGCGGCTCAATTCGAAGAGTTGAGCGCGGCGTAGAGCTCGCCACAGCGTTCGGCCGTTGCCGCCGCGACGACGCGCGAGCGCGCCACCACGTCGAGTGCCGCGCCGTCGAAGGAGTCGTCCTCCGGCAGGTCGATCGCCATCCCTCGCTCCCGAACGAGCAGCTGCGCGGCCGCGATGTCGACGCTCCGCGCCGGCTTCAGCGAGCAGACCGCATCGACGCGGCCGGCCGCGAGGTGGCAGAGGGAGAGCGCGAGCGATCCCATGATGCGCATGCGGTAGGCGAGGCCGACCATGCCCTGCGCCTTCTCGGCGACGAGATCCGTCCGCGTCGCCTCGAAGGAGACGATCTCGATGTCCTCCTTGGGCCCGGGCCCGTCCAGGCGCTCGCCGTTCAGGAACGCTCCTTCTCCGCGCTGCGCCGTCCACTCCTCCCCCGTGCCGAAGTCGAACACGTAACCGAAGAACACGTCTCCCATCGCAGGGCCCTCTGCGACCGCGAGGGAGACGGAGAAGAAGGGAATGCCGCGCTTGGCGTTCAAGCTCCCGTCGATCGGGTCGAGCACGAGGCGGAGCGGTGCCTGTGGACCGCCGAACACGCGCTCCCCGAGCTCCTCGGAGACGAGGGTGAAGTCGACACCGGAGTCGTGCAGCGCGGCGAGGCGCTCGACCACGGCCATCTCGGCAGCGAGGTCGACGGCCGTCGTCTCATCACCGCCCTCGCCGGCGCCGACAACCGGCTCGCGGTCGCTCCGCGACGGCAGCTCCTCGAGGACGCGCTCGACGGCCTGGCGGGCCTCACGGCAGACGGCGAGCCAGTCGGTCACTCGTCAAACGGTGAGAAGAGAAGACCGCAGGTGAGCTTTGGGAAGAAGTAGGTGCTCTTCGGCGGCATGCGCTCGCCCGCGTGCGCGTAGCTTTCCACCTGGTCCATCGTGGGAGGGCGGACGAGGAAGGCAGCAGCTGCTGCGCCCGAGCCAACCGCGCGCTCAGCGTCGCTCGCGCTGGCCGTGTAGGTGACGCCTTCGAGCGGGAGCTCGTCCACGACCGTCGTGTCGAGTTTCGCGCCTGCGGACCGCACGAGCCTCGCACCGTCCGGGCGAAGAACCACGAACGCGGCCTGCTCGCGCGGAACGCGGTCGAGCTCCGCGAGAGCCTGCTCCACTCCACTGGTCGGCGCGCCGTCGAAATCGTGTGGCACATTCGCCGCGAGCCGGTGCGTGGGAAGGATGACGAGACCTGGATCGCCACGGCTGACGAAAACGGCGAGGGCGTACCCGGTCTCTTCGGTGCCATCCTCTTCGTGAAAGCGAAGCGACGTCTCGTACCGGTGGTGGCCGTCGGCAATGAGAAGCGCGCCTCGTACCCGCGCGATTGCATCGTCGACGGCCCCCGCATCGGTTACACGCCACAGACGGCTCTCGGTGCCGGCGAGCATGGCCTGCAGGTCGGGATCGCGCTCCGGACGCTCAGGGCTGTCCCCCTCATGCAGCAGGAAGATCGGTGAGAGCTTTGTCCGGGTTGCGCGCAGAAGCTCGAGACGAACGTCCTTCTGGCGCGGAAACGTGCGCTCGTGCGGAAGAACGTGGCCTTCGCCGTAAGGCTCGAGCCGAACGCGCGCGACAAGTCCGCGCCGCTGGCGCATCGTGCCCGCCGCTGGGTCCAGAAACTCGTCCTCGAGGACCCAGACGGCCTCGTCACTCTCGCGCATCAGGATCCCCTCGTCCTTCCACTTCCCGAGTGCCTGGGCCGCCTCTGACGGGTCGTCAGGGTGAATGAGCCGCACCGAGTTGTACGGGCTCGCGGCGAGCAACTGCGCGTGGAGCTCAGGGGAGATGACGTCGTGGGGAGGCGCAACGAGATCGTCCAGCCGCCCGGCCTGCTCCTCGTCGTAGCGCAGCGCGCGAAACGGCTTCACGAGGCGCACGGCGAGCCAGGCTACCATCCGCGCGTCGGCCTAGACTCGCCCGGGTGACGGCCAATGTCCCGATCGCCGAGCTCGCCGAGGACAGGGTCGTCGAAGGTGATTTCGCCGTCGCCCGCAAGCAGCGCCTCCGAACCCGCGGGGGCAGTCCCTATCTAGCGCTCGAGCTCGTCGACTCGAGCGGGCGGATCGAGGCGCGGGTGTGGAACGACGTCGACCTGCTCGACCGCCGGTTCCATGAAGGCGACGCGATCAGAGTTCTCGGACGCGTCGAGCGCTTCCGCGACCGGCTCCAGCTCGAGGTGCGCTCGCTCGAGCCGAGCGAGACCGATCCGTCCTCTCTGGTTCCCGAGGCGCGCCGTGACGTGGAGGAGCTCGACGGCTTCTTCGACTTCCTCGCCTCCGAGATCTCACACGCGGGCCTCAAGACGCTCGTCGGGAGGTTCGCCTCGGATGCCGAGTTCCGCGCACGCCTGCGCCTGCTTCCCGCCACGGTCGAGGGCCACCATGCCTGGGCCGGCGGCCTGCTCGAGCACACGATCTCGGTCGCGACGCTTTGCCGGGAAGCCGGACAGCTGCACCCGCGCCTGCGCACCGACCTCCTCGTCGCAGCCGCACTCCTGCACGACTGCGGGCGGGTGCGCGAGCTCGATGGTGGCCCGCTCTTCCTGCCCACGCCGGAGGGCAAGCTCCTCGGCCACGTGCATCTCGGCGTTCGCATGATCGAGGAACAGGCCCGTGCGCTCGAGCCCGCGGTGCTGGCAGAGCTCGTGCACGCCGTGTCGGCGCATCACGACGCGCGCGCAGCCCGAACGGCAGAGGCCGCCGTGCTGTACCACGCGAACCAGCTCGACGCGGTCGCCGCGACCCGCCCCGTCGAGTAGTCGAGTAGCTAGCCTCACAGCGTGGAGCGTGTCGCGCTCGTGAGCGGCGGCAACCGCGGGATCGGCCGCGAGATCGCACGCCAGCTCGTCGAACGGGGCTACAAGGTCGTCGTCGGCTCGCGCGACCTCGCCAAGGGCGAGGCGGTTGCCGAGGAGCTCGGAGAAGGTGCAACCGCGGTGCAGCTCGACGTGACGGACGACGAAAGTGTGCGGGCGGCGGTCTCGTTCGTCGAGCGCGACTTCGGCCGACTCGACGTCCTCGTCAACAACGCCGGCGTCACCGACGGCTGGAGCGGGGGCGCCGCCGACGCCGACCTCGACAGTGTCAAGGAGGTTCTCGACACGAACCTATTCGGCTCCTGGCGTCTGGCCAAGGCGGCCCTGCCGGTCATGCGGCGCAACGGGTATGGCCGGATCGTGAACGTCTCGAGCGGGATGGGACAGCTGTCCGACATGGGCGGCCACTCCCCCGGCTACCGCGTTTCGAAGACCGGGCTGAACGCCCTGACGCGCATGCTGACCGCCGAGCTCGGCAACGAGAACATCCTTGTCAACTCCGTGTGCCCGGGCTGGGTGCGCACCGACATGGGCGGCGCGAACGCGCGGCGGTCGGTCGAGCAGGGCGCCGACACGCCCGTCTGGCTCGCGACCCTCCCGGACGACGGACCGACGGGCGGCTTCTTCCGGGACCGCGAGCCGATTCCCTGGTAACGCTACGCGGCGCGCGCCGGCGCTACGGGCCCGCCGAGGGCGCGCGCCAGCTCTGCGATCGCGTTCG
Organism: uncultured Actinomycetes bacterium; assembly: GCA_963747715.1. GTDB lineage: Bacteria > Actinomycetota > Thermoleophilia > Gaiellales > Gaiellaceae > CAVVGB01. The sequence continues at coordinate 40,438 of CAVVGB010000007.1, read as the reverse complement.
GGACGAGGCGGTAGTAGGCCCAGGTGCCGCGACGCGAAGCCTCGACGAGACCGGCTTCCCGGAGGATGCGCAGGTGGTGCGAGATCGTCGGCTGCGACAACTCGAGCTCGTTCACGAAGGCGCAAACGCAGACCTCTTCTGCACCAGCCAGCCGGTTGACGATCGCCACGCGCGTCGGATCGGCGAGCGCCTTGAACCGGTCGGCGAGGGCCGCACGGGCCTTCGCGGGCAGCGGAGCCGCGCCGGGCGCGCAGCAGATGACGTTCAGTTTCTTCATTGACGTTTATCAATATAGCAGCTACCCTCTGGTCAATCCGCGATCTGGGGAAAGGAGGAGCGATGGCTGGTGCTTGTGACTGTGGTTGTGAGTGCGGCGAGGGCTGCGACTGCGGCTGCTGCTGAACGAATCGCCGAGTCGGCCCGGCGGGCCCGGGCGGACTAGCGCGGGGGCGTAAAGCGGATCTGGAGGACGTCGCCGTCCTGGACGACGTACCCCTTCCCCTCCAGCCGGACGAGGCCGCGCTTCGCGGCCTCCGCCTGGGACCCGCACTCGACGAGGTCGCTCCAGGGCAGCACCTCACAGCGCACAAAGCCGCGCGCCATGTCGGTGTGAACGGCCGCCGCCGCGTCGTGTGCGGTCAGTCCGCGCCGAAGCGTCCAGGCATGCGCGTCGTTGTCGTTCGCGGTGAAGAAGACGACAAGGTCGAGAGTCTCGAAGACGCGCGGGATTACTTGCTCGAGCGCGGCCGGCCCTTCCCGAAAAGCCGCAGCCTCCTCCGCTGAGAGCTCGGCGAGCTCGGCCTCGAGCTTGGCGTCGATTCCACCGGGACCGTTCTCGACCTGGATGAGCGGCTTCGTCGTCAGGGGCTCGAGCCCCGTGGGCAGATCGCCTGCGAGCTCGCTCAGCGGCCTTCCAGAGTCGAGGTGGGCGAGCGCGTGCTCGAGCGCTGCGACCTCCTGCTTGAGCGCCGCCTCCCCCGACTTCGCCTGCTTCGCCACGCGCTCAAGGCGGCGCTCGACGTGGTCCCGATCGGCCACGACGAGCTCGAGCTCGAGCCGTGACAGTTCCGCGACGGGGTCAGACCCGGATCCGAAAGTGTTGAGGACCGCAACGAGAGCGTCACAGCCCCTGACGCCGCCGAGCGCCGCCGCTTCGGATCCCGGCACGTCGACGATGCGCAGGGCTGCGTGGGTGACCTTGGCCGAACCGACGAGCTGGGCTACGCGCTCCAGCCGCTCGTCGGGAATCGGCGCCATGCCGACGTGCGGCTTGCCGTAGCCGGTCGAGTCGGCCTTGACCCCCGTGAGCGCGGTGAAGAGCGTCGTCTTCCCGGAGCTCGGGAGGCCGACGATCCCGACCTCGACCGGCACTTAGGCGGTCTTGGTCAGACGCCGCTGCAGCGAGGCGAGGGCACGGTGCTGAAGCGACTTGATCGCGCCCTCGGTCTTGCCGAGGATCGTCGCCACCTCGCCGTTCCCGAAGTTGAAGACGAACTTGAGCGTCAGCACCTGCTGCTGGTCGGGCGACAGGTCTTCGATCATCTGCAGCATGCTGGTGCGCCCGATCGCCTGCAGGGCCTCGTCCTCCGCCGAGTGCTCGGCCGTGTGCTCGGGCTCCGGGAACTTCCTCCTCCGGCTGCCAACGCCTGGACGCGCGAAAGTGGTCCATCGCAAGGTTGTGCGCGATCCGGAAGAGCCAGGCGGAGATGGGGACCTTGCGCCACTCGAACCGTCCGATCGACTCGAGCATCTTCACGAACGTCTGGTTCGTCAGATCCTCCGCGTCGTGCCGGTTGCCGACGCTCATGTGCAGATAGCTGTAGATACGGTCGAAATGGAGCAGATACAGCTCCTCGAGCGCTTCCCGGTCGCCTCCCTGGGCGCGCTCGACGAGCCGGCGGACGGCCGTCGTCGAATCTCCCCCACCGTGTGTCTGCAGCCCCGCGCTGCCCGCATCCTCGGCCATCTGGTTCAGTCTTTCGTGCGTCCTTCGACGGGAAACAACTCCATCGTCAGGACTGGGAGCCGAAGCCGATCTGCGTCTCCCGCGAGAAGCGCTTCAGATACACGACCTTGTTGAGCGCGACGACGTAGGTGCCGTCCTCCGACTCGAGGTCGTAGACGGCCGCGCCGTTTCCGAGCGCGGCACGCAGCCCTTCGACCGAGTCGGGCGCAACCAGCCCTCCGATGATCTGTCCGCCTTCGAACGCGAGCTCGACGCGGATCCGCTCCGATTGCCTAGCCACTGATCACCTCCGCAAGTACGCCGTGTAGCGAATCAGGATGGACGAACGAGACCTCATGGCCTCCGAGACCTTCGCGCGGCTCGGCGTCGATCACCTCGACGCCGTCGGCTGCAAGCTTGCCGACCGCAGACGCGACGTCGGCGACCTCGAACGCGACGTGGTGCATGCCGGGGCCACGCTTGGCGAGGAAGCGCCCGACGGGCGTGTCGGCGCCGAGCGGAGAGACGAGCTCCACGCGTCCACTTCCAACCCGCAAGTAGGCGGCCTCGACCCCCTGATCCTCCATGCGACCGCGGAGCTCGACCCGCGCACCGAATAGTCGCTCGTAAGTCGCCACTGCCGCGTCGAGGTCCTCGACCGCCATCGCGACGTGGTGGACGGCCCGTACCTCCACGGGCCCTAGCCTACCGCGGAGCTAGGAGGAGGCCGAGTCGGGCTCGGGAAGCGGGAGGATGCGGGGCGTCCCGACCTTGGCCGAGGAGTCGGACTCGGGCGCGATCCCGGCGAGAAGCTGCTCGAGCTCGGCGCGCATGATCGTCTCCTTCTCGAGGAGGGTGTGCGCCAGCATGTCGAGGGTGTGGCGGTGCTTCTCGAGCAGGCGAAGCGCCTCTGAGAAGGCGAGATCGGTGAGACGAGCCTGCTCCTGGTCGCGAACCTGCTTGGTGTGCTCGGACAGCGCGTAGTTGTCCGCGCGCACCGTGCGCGAGGCGACCTCCTCGCCCATCCCGAACTCGAAGATCATCGAGCGGGCAAGCTCGGTGACGCGCTCGAGGTCGTTCGCCGCGCCGTTCGTGACCGCGCCGAACACGATCTGCTCGGCGGCGCGACCGGCCAGCATCACCTTCATCAGGTCGATGAACTCTTCCTTCGTATGGAGGTAGCGATCCTCCTGCGGCGTGTTGAGCGTGTAACCGAGCGCACGACCGCGCGAGACGATCGTCACCTTCTGGACCGGCTGCGGATCGCCGACCAGATGCGACATGAGCGCGTGACCGGCCTCGTGGTAGGCGAGAATCCGCTTCTCCTTCTCGGTCACGACGCGACGGGTCTGCAGGCCGGCGACGATCCGCTCCATGGCCGCTTCGAAGTCGGCGTGGCGGATGTACTGCTGCTCGGCCCGTCCCGCGAAGATGGCGGCCTCGTTGCACATGTTGGCGAGGTCGGCGCCCGTGAGGCCAGCCGTCTGACGCGCGACGATTTCAAGGTCGACGTCGGCAGCGAGTGGCTTCCCGCGCGTGTGCACGCGGAGGATCGCCTCGCGGCCGGCGAGATCGGGCGGAGCGACGAGGATCTGCCTGTCGAAGCGACCGGGACGAAGGAGGGCGGGGTCGAGATCCTCCAGGCGGTTCGACGCCGCGATGATGACGACACGGTCGGGCTTGCGGAACCCGTCGAGCTCGACGAGCAGCTGGTTCAGCGTCTGATCGTGCTCGCGGTTGAAGCTCGAGCCCGAGCGGCGCATGCCGACGGCGTCGAGCTCGTCGATGAAGACGATGGCAGGCTCGTTGCGGCGCGCCTTCTCGAACAGCTTGCGGATGCGGGCGGCACCGAGGCCGGCGAACATCTCGACGAAGGCGGAGGCGCTCTGTGAGTAGAAGTTCGCGTTCGAGGCGTGCGCAACGGCCTTGGCGAGCAGCGTCTTGCCCGTTCCCGGAGGCCCGTACAGCAGGATCCCCTTGGGCACTCTCGCGCCGAGACGACTGAAGCGCCGCGGGTGCTGGAGGAAGTCGACGACCTCCTGGAGCTCAGCTGCTGCTTCCTCGACGCCTGCGATGTCCTCCCAGCTGACAGAGGATTTCGAATCGGGCTCGACCTCCGTAGGCTTCACCCGCGGCATGAGCGCGAGAGAACGCCAGAGCAGGTAGACGATGAGACCGAAGAAGACGAGCGGGAGCCACGTCAGGGCGATCGTCGGCGATGTTCGCCATGACGTCGACGATGGCGTCCACGCTGCTCCTATCGGCGGGACGCCGGAAGCGCTAAAGCAGCTTACGTAACAAGCTCGAGGCGGGAATTCGGCTTGAAAGCACGGCCTACCTTCCCCGACGGCTGGCCGTCCGTGAGGACGACGTCGCCCGTGTAGTCGTTCTCCCCGCGCAGGAAGGCCGAGCCGACGCCGTAGGAGTCGACGGGCACGCCGCTCTCCTCGAAGGCGGTGATCCGCTCGGCGTCGAAACCGCCCGACGCGACGATCTTCACCCGCTCGAACCCGTGCTCGTCGAGCGCGTTACCGCACCTTCCACACGAGCTCGGCGTTGACGCCTCGCGGGTCGAACTCGCCGAGCTCGTCCCACAGCGAGCGGTCGACGAGCGATCGCGACGTGTCGAGGCGCACACCCCAAAGCCGCGGGCCGAGCGCGCGCGCGACCTCGAGAGCGGTGCGCACGGAATCGTTCTCGAAGTCGACGAGGACGACGACGTTCAGGTCGTCGGGCGCCCACTCCGCGAACTTCGTCGCGGCGAGGGCCGTGTTCCCCCCGTAGGCGGCGATCAGCGCGTGCGGCACCGTGCCGATGCCGCGGCCGCCCCACCACGACGCCTGCGCATCCGTGGTGACGCCGATCGGGAATCCGATCGTCGCGCCGGCGACGTGCGCCGCGTAGCCGTCACCGGTCTGGACACGGTGGTGGTCGTGACGCGCGGGCATGAAGATGATCGGCTTCCCGCGCGCCGCTTCGACGACGCGCCTCACGTTCGTCGCGATGAGAGTCCTACGCGCGAGGACGCCGAGGTAGCAGGTCTCGAGATGGGCGAAGAGCGTGTAGTCGCCCTCGATGGTCATGACCGTCTCCCACGGCTCGACCTCGTCGCCGTCGTACAGGGCGTGGACGGTCAGCGCGTCCCAGTCGTCGGAGCAGAGCTTGAGGATCGCGATCGCCTCGTCCATGCCGCCGAGCAGCGAGTGCTTGCGCTGGAAGACCTGCATGACGACGCGTGGATGGCGATCGTCGGCTAGAAGCGTCGAGCGCGCGAAGTTGAAGTACGCGTCGGTGTAGTAGCCCTCCCGCATCTTCTCGACCGGGAGGTCGAAGATCTCAGGTGGGAGTCGCTTCGTCCTGCGCGTCTGGACGGCCACCGTGGTCCTCCTGTTCGAGGCGCAGGCACTCGGCCAGCGCCGCGTTTGCGACCTCGAGCTGCTCCGGCGAAGGGTCGGCCGTCACGAAGCGGTGCTGCAGCTCGTGACCCGGCTTCGACAGCGCCCGCGCGAGCGGGTGGCGCTCGTTCTGCACCATCCACGAGAAGATCTCGATCGAGGCCGCCATGGCGCCGACCGACCCCGCCAGGCGCGCCAGGGGCCGCATCTCAGCGGGTGCGCGGCCGGCGAGCATTCCCGCGGCGGCGTTCGTCAGGAGCAGAGGCCCGAGCACGTGCGAGCCGCACCGCTCGTGCTCCCGCTGGCGCTCCTCACCGTGCTCGTACGTGCCGATCGAGATGTGCTCGGCGCCGTGGTACTCCGCGAGCTCGGAGCCGCGCAGCGCGGCGACGGCCGGAGCGAGCGGCGAAGAGGCCCGCGAGCAGCTCCTGCCTCAGAGGCGAGAGCTTGCTCGCCCGCAGCAGACGAACGACGATCGCGCTCCCAAGCAGCGTGGCCGCCACGTTGGCCTTCTCGAACGGCAGCCTCGCGTCGGGAAGCGCCCGACGAACTACCGGCAGGAGCGCGAAAAGCTGGGCCATCTTGAGCGGGCCGCGCAGGAAGCGGCTCTCGGTGTCGGCCGCGAGCAGCGGCTTCACGCCGGATGCGATCTTGATCTCGCCGCCGTCCGCGCGCACCGCGCACGCCCAGTGGCGCGGGCCGTGCACGAGCACCCCGTTTGCGAGGGCCATCCCTCCCAGGCGGATTCTGTCGCTGCTCACGCTTCCAGTGTACGGACCGCGTGCAGGAGGAAGCGCGTTCCAAGCTCGAGATCGTCGACCGCGATCCGCTCGTCCGCGGAATGCACGAGCCGTGCAGCGAGCTCGGTTTCCATCGTGCGCATCGGGAAGAAGCCGTACGCGACCGTTCCGAAGGCGGCGCGCAACCAGTGGCTGTCGGTGAAACCGGGACAGATGACGGGTGCGACGCGTGCGCCCGGCTCCTCCTCGGCGACGAACGCCTCGACCGCGTCCCAAAGAGGCGTCGCCAGCTCCGAGCGCGTGCCTCCGTGTTCCTCGAGCCAGTGAAGCTCGTAGGAATCCTCGCCGAGGTGCGCCCGGATGAGCGCGCTCGACGTCCTCCTGCGTCTCGCCGGGCAGCAGACGGCAGTCGCAGACGACGTCGCACACCGCCGGGATCACGTTTCGCGCCTTCGACGCCTCCACCATCGTCGGCGCGATCGTCGTCGCGAGCATCGGCTCGACGGTGGCGGCCAGAACGTGGTCGAGACCTCGCAACCGGTCGAGGGCCTCTGCGGGTGACGGAACGTCACCGAGGACGGTCGTGAAGAACCTCTCCGTCTCGGGAAGAAGGCGGTGCTTGCGGTTCAAGCGCAGCCAGCTTCTCGATGAGCCCCGCCGCCTTGACGAGCGCGTTGTCGGCGATCGACGGCACGGAGGCGTGCCCGCTGCGCCCGTGGACCCGAATCAGGAACGGCGAGCTCATCTTCTCGCCGGTGGCGCACAAGTAGACGGCGCGGCCGTCCACCTCGACACGGTCGCCACCGCCCTCGTTGATGCAGAAGTCGGCCCGCACCGCGTCCGGATGCTCCTGACAGAGCCAGGACAGGCCGTAGTCCTCGCCGACCTCCTCGTCGGCACACGCGGCGAAGAGAACGTCGCCGGCCGGCTCGAAGCCCTCGCGCGCGAGCGTCGCGAGAGCGACCGCGCTCGCCGCCACCTGGCTCTTCATGTCGAGCGCTCCGCGACCCCACACGTGGCCGTCGAGCACCTCGCCGCTCCACGGATCGACGCTCCATTCGCCGGGATCCGCGATGACCGTGTCGGTGTGGGAAAGAAGCAGGAGGGTCGGGCCCTCGTCACGTCCGCGCAGCCGCGCGACCAGGTTGGCGCGGTCTGGAACCTTGGCGATCAGCCGGCACTCGACGCCGGAGGGCTCGAGGTAGTTGCGCAGGAGCTCGGCGGCCTTCGTCTCGTTCCCGGGCGGGTTGACCGTGTCGAGGCGAAGCAGGCCGCTGAGGAGCTCCGTCGCCTCCTCACGCAGCGAGATCGTGACCACGCGTGGAGCATACTTTCGGCGTGACCGACCTCTTCGCCGACGCGGCGGACGAGCAGTTACGCGAGCTCGCGCCACTCGCCCTGCGGCTGCGTCCGGCGAAGCTCGAGGACTTCGTCGGGCAGCAGCAGGTCGTCGGGCCGGGATCGGCGCTTGCGCGCGCGATCGAGGAGGACCGCGTGACGTCCGCCGTCTTCTACGGCCCGCCGGGGAGCGGCAAGACGACGCTCGCACGCATCGTCGCAGCGGTCACGGGCGCCTACTTCGAGGAGCTGTCGGCCGTCTCGGCCTCGGTCGCCGACGTCCGGCGCGTCATCGCCGAGGCCCGCGACCGTCTGGGTGCCGACAACAGGCGCACGATTCTCTTCCTCGACGAGATCCACCGCTTCAACAAGGCGCAGCAGGACGCTCTTCTGCCCTCGGTGGAGAGTGGGCTGCTCACCTTGATCGGCGCCACCACCGAGAACCCCTACTTCGAGGTCAACTCGGCGCTCCTCTCACGCGCGCAGATCTACGAGCTGGAGCCGCTGTCTTCGGACGAGCTCGGCGTCGTCGTACGCCGCGGCGCGGAAGAGCTGGACGCGAGCGTGCCGGACGAGCTGGTCGCCCTCATCGGACAGCGAGCCGGCGGCGACGCGCGCGCTGCGCTCAACATCCTCGAGCTCGCGTGGCGGACGGCGGAGAGCGAAGGGAGTGCGCTCGAGGAACGGCACGTCGAGGACGCGGCGCGCAAGCGCCCTGTCGTCTACGACAAGCACGGCGACGCGCACTACGACTTCGTCTCCGCGTTCATCAAGTCGATTCGCGCCTCGGATCCCGACGCGGCGCTCTACTACCTCGCCGCCATGCTCGAGGGCGGTGAGGATCCCCGCTACATCGCGCGCCGCCTGATCGTGCACGCGTCGGAGGACATCGGCATGGCCGACTCGCGGGCCCTGCTCGTCGCGGTGGCGGCCGCACACGCCGTCGACCACGTCGGTCTCCCCGAAGCGCGGCTCAACCTCGCGCACGCGACCATCTACCTGGCGCGCGCGCCAAAGTCGAACGCCGTCATCAGCGCGATCGGCGCCGCATCGCGAGACGTGCGCGAGCACGGCGCGATCCATCCGCCGAAGGCCCTGCGCGACACGCATTACCCGGGCGCCAAGAAGCTCGGTCACGGAGCCGGCTACATCTATCCGCCCAACGATCCGAGCGGTTACGAGGTCGACAACCTGCCGGACGAGCTCAAGGGCAGCACGTACTACGAGCCGTCGGGCGAGGGGGAAGAGGCGCTCGAGCGCTAGAGGATGCGGGCGCCGAAGGCGCTCGCCGCGAGCTCGACGGCGAGCTCGGCCGTGGCGTTCTCCCGGTCGAGGATCGGATTCACCTCGACGACCTCGGCCGACGTGAGCACGTCGGCCTCCGCCACCAGCTCCATCGCGAGGTGTGCCTCTCGATAGGAGAGCCCGCCGCGAACCGGCGTTCCGACGCCGGGCGCCACCTCCGGGTCGACCACGTCCATGTCGAGCGAGAGGTGGACGAACGCCGCACCCTCGACGCGCTCGAGCGCTTCACGGACGACCGTTTCCACGCCGCGACGGTCGAGGTCAGTCATGGTGGCGACGAAGACGCCGAGCTCCTTGACGAGCTCGCGCTCACCATCGTCCAGCGAGCGGACGCCGACGAGCGCGACTCGCGCCGGCTCCACGGAGGGCAGAGGCCACGCGTCGCTGTCGAACGCAGCGCCCGCCAGGCCGAGCGCAGCGGCGAGGGGCATCCCGTGCACGTTGCCGCTCGGCGAGGTCTCCGGCGTGTTGAGGTCGCCGTGAGCGTCGAACCAGAGCACCGCGCCCCTGTCCTGCACGGACGCGACCCCGCCGAGCGTCCCGAGCGCGACGGAATGATCACCACCGAGAACGATCGGCGTCACGTCCTTCTTCACAGCCTCGGCGACGCGGCGGGCGACCAGCCCGCACGTCTCCTTGATCTCCTTGAGGAAGCGGGCGCGCGAGTCGCCCTCCTCGATCGCCTCGGCAACCGCCGTGCCGACATTGCCCCAGTCGAAGCAGTCGTACCCCAACGCGTCGAGACGATCTTCGAGACCCGCGTAGCGAATCGCGGACGGCCCCATGTCGACACCGCGCCGTCCCGCGCCGAGGTCGAGCGGCGCGCCGATGATGACCACTTTACGGTCGGTCACAGCGGGCGAAGGCTAGACTGTGAGCCCGAGGCGAGGTAGCTCAGTTGGTAGAGCACACGGCTGAAAACCGTGGTGTCGCCGGTTCGATTCCGGCCCTCGCCACTCACGCGGGCCCCTTTAGTTCCGAGTCGCCCGGTCAGCCTTTGTAGCCGATAACCGCCCGCTCGGGGCTGCGAACGAGCGTGGTGAAGGCGATGGCGAACGCACTGGAGAGAAGGAGGACGAAGACCGCTCGGTCGGCGAGTGGTGCATTCGCCTCGATCAACAGGAGCCAGCCGAGCACGGTGAGCAGGAGGCCGTTGCCCATCTTCGCTCCAATGCCGATCGCGACCTGCTCCAACGTTCCTTCCGACGCACGCCAGAGAGCGTGCAGAGTCCAGATGATCGCCAGGAAGAAGGTCTCGAGCACGAGCGCGATCAGAAACGGCGGCGAGAGAACGGCGAAGAGCAGCGCGTTCCCCAGGACGAGCGCCACGAGGCTGATGGCGCACGTCACCGTCTTCCCGTAGCGCAAGAGAAGCGTCGGCCGGCCGTAGAGCGCGTCGCCACGACGGTCGCGAAAGTCCTTCAGGTTGATGCGCGCGAGGAACAGGGCCATAAGGGCGGCACAGAAGGTCAGATCGGAGCTCGCCGGAGACGCGGAGACCGCTGCCACACCGAGCCCGTAGGGAACCGCGACGTACGCGAGCGAGAGGACCACCGGCGCGAGGTACGTGCGGTAGGAGAGCAGAATCGGTCGCGACGAGTAGACGCGCCCGATCGCGAGCGAGCAAAGAACAAGCAGGACCGCCGCCCAACCGAGTGGAAGCGCGGCCAGCACGGCGAGCACCGACGCGATGCGGTTCAGGTCGAGAAGCTCCTTCTCCGTCGCTTCACCGCTGACGAGCGGCCTGCCCGCGTCGCGCGGATGGTTGACGCGGTCAAGATCACGATCGGCCACGTCGTTCAGCGTTGTCGCGGCCACGTAGCTCGACGCCAGAGCCAGAGCCGCCCAGACGAGCCCGCTCTCGAGGCCTCCGTGAGACGCGGCGCCCAGCAACATGAACATCCAGAGCATCACCGCCACGCGGTAGCGCAGCATCCGGAGATAGAGGATGGCCGGACGCTTCATTTCGGCACCACGACGCGCAAGGGCCAGAGCGCCGTCAACGCCACGATGTAGATCACCCACACGACGTGGTAGAGGGCGAGGAAGGCAAGGCCGACCCAGAAGAACGCGACGAGGACGCCCACGTCCCCGACGATCCGCGCGCGCTCACCTACCTCGTGGAACGCAAGCGCAGCGAGGGTCGTCGCCCCGATGAGCGCGAACGAGACGGCCAGGGAAAAGCCGGACGAGAAGACGAACTGCACGTACTCGATGCCGCCGGCGGCGAAGAAGAGCGGGATCGCGAGCACCACGAGCCCGCCTCCAATCGCCATGAGGAAGACGACGCAGGATGAACGACACGAGCCACCAAGGGTTCGCGCCTGTCTGCTCGTGGCCGAGCTGCTTCTGCACGCGGCGCTTCGCGAACCAGTAGAGGGCGATGTACATCGTCACGTACAGCGTGAACACGAGCAGTCCGGCGATGGCAGCCTCCGTCTGGCCCCCGAGCTCGGACGAGAGATCGTGCCCGAGGTCGATGTTCACTTCGTAGAGGCCCGCGGGCCCCCACACGAACTTCACGACGACGATGAGGATGTTGAACGCGACCGTGTAGAGCACCGCAATCATCGGCAGCCCGAGGTCGAACCGCAGGACGAGCATGAGCGCGACCGTCGTCAGCGCGGCGATGAGCGAGGCGGAGGCAACGAGCTCTGCGATCGGTGGTGTTGAGCCAGACCGCTCGCTCCGGGCAGCCACGTCGCGACGAGCGCACTCAGGCCCAAGGCGATCGCAACCTTGAGCCACGCGGTGAGAGGGATCGCCGCTCCGGAGCGGCCACGGACCTCGGATTCGGGCCGCTCCGGAGTAGTCCTACCTACAAACGGCTAGATCCAGTCGAAGTTGCTCTGTAGGAGCGGGATGACGAAATAGAGCGCGAACCCGGCCGCGGCGACCAGCATCAGGGGGTGGACCCGTCGCAACTCGCCCTGCGCGATCCGGATCAAGACGTAGGCGATGAACCCGAAGCCGATGCCGTCCGTGATCGAGAACGCGAACGGCATGATCATGATCGTCAACGCGGCCGAGAGCCCGATCGCAAGATCGTGGAAGTCGATCCCCGCGAACTTCCGCTCGATCCTTCTGTCGCCGCCCGGCTCCGCGCGCTCCTCCGCCTCGCTCAGAGCGGTGATCATCAGGTAGCCGACGATGATCAGTGCAGGTGCAGTTGCCTGCGGGGGCACCATGCCGATGAGCGGCGCGAAGAAGAGGAACGGGAAGAAGAGCGCGCCCGTGACGACCGCGACCCAGCCCGTCCTTCCGCCCACCCCGACGCCGGCGCCCGACTCGATATACGTCGTCGCGGACGATGCCGACGCCGCTCCGCCCGCCATCGCGGCGACGGAGTCGACGAGGAGCGGCTTGCGAATGTCCGGCAGGCGACCGTCGCGGTCGAGGTAGCCCGCCTGCTTCCCCACGCCGACGAGCGTGCCCATCGTGTCGAAGAAGTCGGCCAGGAAGAGCGAGAAGATGAAGGCAAGCGTCGCAACGACTCCGATGGTCGCGAACGCGTCGAAGCTGAACTCGCCGATGAGCCCGAAGTTGGGGCTCTCCACCACCTCGCCCGGCCAGCGCGCGTAGCGCTCCGAGCCCGGCCCGGTAAACACCGTGTAGTCCGTCGCCCAGTTGACGATCGTGGCGAAGATGGTCGTCGCGATGATGCCGACGAGGAGGTCGCCGCGAAAGCCGATCGCGCGGAGCACGATGGTGAGGACGAGACCGAACAGCGTGATGAAGACCGGCCAGGTCGTGAACGGCGCGAGATCGACGACCGGCACGCCCTGAACGACCAGTCCCGAGTTCACGAGACCGATGAACGCGATGAAGAGACCGATACCGATCGCGATCGCCTTCTTCAGCTCGAGCGGGATCGCATCCATCACTTTCTCGCGCATCCCGACGAGCACGAGCACGGTGACGAGCGCGCCCTCGAGCACGACGATGCCCATCGCCTCCGGGAAGCCGAGCCCCGCGCCCGCCACGAGCGTGAACGCGACGACGGCGTTGAGCCCGAGCCCGGGAGCGATTGCGAACGCCCTGTTCGTGACCAGGCCCATCACGATCGACATGACCCCGGCGACGAGACACGTCGAGGCGAGCACTCCGTCGAACGGAAGCCCGGCGTTCTCGAGCCCTTCGATGCCGGCGAAGCTCAGGATCGCCGGGTTGACGAAGATGATGTACGACATGACGATGAACGTCGTTACGCCCGCCATGGTGTCCCGTGCGAGCGTCGTGCCGTTCTCCCTGAAGCGGAAGTGACGATCCAGCGCGCTCGTCCGCAGCGAGCCTGCCAACTCGGCCATCAAGCCCTCCTTCGTGCCCGAGGATTTGCGCCGGGAACCTAGAGCCGGACGCGCGTCGAGGGCAAGGCGCCGGACTGCGGAAAATGTCGCTCCCAGCGAACTTCGTCAGGAATTCGCCGGTCCAAAAACGACGTCCGGGCCGGTGCTACCGCGCCGCGGACGTCGCTTGCCGCAAATGCTACGCCCGCGCCGTGCGCCGGGCAAGGAGGGCGGTGCCGTCCCCGGCCGCAATTTCTTCGAATTGCCCGAAGCCGAGCGGCTCGAGCCGGGAGCGGAGGATCCCGGGCGGCGTGTAGATCGGCGTCTCCGGCCCCGACGAGTACGCAAGCACCAGCGCCCCGCCCAGGGCGGTGACGCGGGCCAGCTCCTCGAAGAAGGGGATCATGTTGAGCAGCACCACCAGATCGAAGGATGCGTCCTCGAACGGCAGGTGCTCGGCGTCCGCGGCCTCGTAACGGACGCGGGCAGCCAGCGCGGGCTCGAGGAGCCGCCGGGCTTCCTCCACCATCGCCGGCGCGAGGTCGACGCCGACCACCCGCGCCTCGGGAAAGCGCTTGGCGATCGCGCGTGCGCCCACGCCCGTGCCGGTCCCCAGGTCGAGCACGCGCCGCGGCGCCTCGATCTTCGCGAGGGCCGCCTGCAGCGGGATGAGCGACTCGGGCCCGCGACGGCGATCCCACACCGGCGCCAGGCGGTCGAACTGGACGCGCGTGAGCGGGCGCAACAGGCGCCAGAGCCCGGGCGCGCCACGACCGTTGTGGTCGTGAAGCGCGCGAAGCGGCGACCGGCCCGCTCGAGCCACTCACCGCTCATGACGCATGGGCGAGCCGGATCTCCTGCCCGACCGTCACCCGCAGCATCTGCGCGGCACTCCCCCGGTTGATCGCCAGCGCGATGTTCCTGTACGCGTCCTCGTATACGACGAGGTCCCCCGGCCGCGCGTCGGCGAACGTCCGCGCCGCGACCGCGTAGACGCGATCCCAGCCGACCTCGAGCTCGACCTTCGATCCCGGGACGATGCCGGCCCCCTCGAGGTGGTCGCGCGTCAGATTGAGCTGCACGTTCCCGTACCGGTCGACGTAGAGGACCGTCGCACGGATCCGAGAGTTCCCGACGTGCGGCTCCGGTACCTCGAGCCTCTCGAGGTCACCCGCCTCGATCGCCTCGCCGAACTCTTCGAGCGCGACGCCGCACGCGAGATGCGCGGCAGCCGGAGCGAAGATGTCGCGGCCGTGAAAGGTCCGCGAGACCGGTTCGAGCATGTACTTCGTGTTCGCGAGCTCGACGGCCTCCGCCACGCCTCCCAGCCGGTCGGCGGCGACGAGCAGGACGCCGTTGTCCGGCCCGACGTACAGGCGCCCATCGGCCCCGCGCACCGCCACCGCCTTACGCGGCCCACCGACGCCAGGGTCGACGACGGCCATGTGCACACCGATCGGCATGTACGGCAGCGTGTTCGCAAGCACGATCGCGCCCTGCAGGACGTGCTGAGGGGGAATGCCGTGCGTGATGTCGATGACGTCCGCGTCGGGCGCGATCTGCTTGATCACGCCCCGGCAGATGCCCGCAAAGTCGTCCTCCAAGCCGAAGTCGGTCAGGAGCGTGACGAAACGCTTCTCGATGCCGCGAGCTTAACCGCTCGAGTGACCTCTTCCGGTGTCGGCGACTCAGCCTCGCCGGCGACGACGAGCCCGACACGCCGAGCTTCCTCGGCCGTGATCGGCCCGATCGCGACGCAGCGCGCGTCAGAGCGAGTTGCGGCGAGCGCGCGCGCCGCCGAGGGCGAGGCCAGCAGGACGATGTCCGCCTCGGGAAAGTGCGCCGGGTCGAGCTCGACCGTGCGGTAGAGCGGCAGCACGTCGGCCGCCAGCTCGTCCGCGATCACTCCTCGCGCACCTTCCGCACCCGCGAACAGAACGCGACCCGTCGGCTCGGGGAGCACGGCCACGAGCCCTTCCTGCGTCGACTCACGCGGCACGACCGCCGGCTCGACGCCGCGCTCCCGCAGTGCGTCGGCGGTTCCCGGCCCGATCGCGGCAACTCTTGGAAGGTCGCCTTCGAGGCGGTGGAACAGACACTCGACGGCGTTTCGGCTCGTCAGCACCAGCCAGTCGTAGTCGGCGACACGCACGGGCGGTCCCTCGAACGGCTCGATCCGAATTAAAGGGCTGTGGACCACCTCGAAGCCCTCCGCGCGCAGAGGCTCGGAAAACGGCTCGGCCCGGGTGCCCGTGAGCGCGACCTTCACGCCACCGCGGCCAGCAGCTCGTCTGCGAGCGCATCCGGATCCGTGCCGCTGCGCCGCTCGATCCAGCTGCCGTCCTCGGCCGCAATCAAGGCGACGAGCTCGTTTCCGTCGTGGTGGGCGGCGACCGGAGCGAGACAGCCGCCGCCGATCCGCGCCACGCAAGCTCGCTCGGCTTCCACGCGCCGTCGCGTCTCGCCGTCGTCCGACGCGGCGACGAGGCCCTCTTCCCCCGCACGCACCTGCAGTGCGACGGCGCCCTGGCCGGCCTCGGGCACGAACTCGCCGACGTCGAAGCGAAGGCCAATCTCCTCGGCAAGCCCGAGGCGGTCGAGCCCGGCGGCGGCGAGCACGATGGCGTCGAGCCCGCGCTCGCGCATCTTGCGCAGACGCGTGTCCACGTTCCCGCGCAGAGGCTCGACCGACAAGGCGGGCTCGAGCGCGAGAAGCTGAGCCTTGCGGCGCACCGACGCCGTGCCGATGCGCATGCCTTGCCGAAGCTCGGCGGCGCCGCAGAGCGCATCGCGCGGGTCGTCACGCGGAAGGTACGCGCCAACCGCCAGGCCGTCGGCGAGCGTCGAGGTCATGTCTTTGGCCGAGTGCACGGCGACGTCGATGCTCCCGGCGAGGAGCGCCTCCTCGATCTCCTTCACGAACACGCCGCGTTCGCCGATCTCGCCGAACGGCTTCGAGCGGTCGCGGTCTCCAGCGGTCGTGATCGGGACGAGCGCGACGTCGAGGTCGGGATTCGACTCGCGCAGGCGCTCCGCCGCGCGCTCGGCCTGCGTCAGCGCGAGGCGACTGCCCCGCGATCCCAGACGCAGCAGCACCTACGCCGCCCGCTTGCGCCGGGCGAGCTCCGCCAGCTCGCTCACCTCGCGCTCCAGACGGGCGAGCTTGAACGAGTAGAGCACGACGTAGACGAGGATCACGCCCAGCACGACGAGGTATGCTGCGGTGACGTACTTCTCGGCGGTGGTCACGACAAGACCTCTCGTAGATCGCGTAGCCGCTCGTCCACGCGCTTGCCGGTGAGCTCGTTCACGTACAGCGAAGCGGCGAGCGCAAGCGTGCCGGCGAGGCACACGAAGAACGTGAGCAGCTGGCTTCCTGTCAGGTTCTCGTCGACGTCGCGCGTGAAGACAACCGGGTGGATGAGATTCTCCGCCAGCCGAATCGCGAGAAAGCTCACAGGGATGAGAACGACGCCGAAGAGCGTGTACACGGCGGACAGGTTGGCGCGCCGCGGTCCCGGCTCGACCGAAAAGCGCAACATGAAGTAGGCGGAGTAGAAGAGGAAGAGGACGAGGAAGAGGACGAGCTGTCGCTCGCTCCACGTCCACCACACTCCCCAGGACGTCTTGGCCCAGATGGAGCCGGTGGCGAGCGTCAGCACCCCGAAGATGACGCCCATGTGCACGGCCGTGTAGCTCTCCAGGTCGTAACGCTGCTCACGCGTCCAGAGCAGGCGTAGGCCCTTCCAGGCTCCGACGATGAAGCACGCATACGCCGTGAGAGCGACCGGAACGTGCAGGTAGAAGATGCGCTGCCGAAACTCCTCGACGGGCGCGTTGGGTACCCAGTAAAAGGCGAGCGCGATCCCGGTGACGAGGAGCACCGCGGCCGTGCACGCCAGGAGCGGCGCCCGGTTATTCCGTAACGACGTACTCAAAGGTGGCCCAGGAGAGAATCGCAAATAGCGCGTCGTACAGGACGAGGAAGCCGAGGTAGCGAGCCGGTTCGGCGGCGACCGTCGCTCCGACACCGCCCACGACGAGCGGGATGACGAGCGGAAGGAAGAGGAGCGGAAGCAGAAGCTCCCGCGCCCGGCTGGCGGCCGCCATCGCCGCGAGCAGCGTCCCGACGGCGGCGAGTCCGACGTCCGCGAGCAGGACGGCCGCGACGAGGGTCGCGTCCACGGGCGCGAAGAAGAGCGCGAAGGCAGGCAGGGCGACCGCCTCTGCGATGACGAGCAGTCCCAACACGCTGAGGCTCTTCCCGAGCCAGATCGCGCTGCGGTCGCACGGCGCGAGTACGAGACCGTCGAGCAGGCGCTGCTCGCGCTCCGCCGCGAAGGCGCGCGCGAGACCGAGCAGCGCGGTGAAGACGATCGCGACCCACAGCAGGCCGTAGGCGGCGAGCCGCGACGATCCCGCCGGGAGCGAGAAGTTGAAGACGACGAGCGCGGAGACGACGAAGAGAAGAAGCGCGGGGAGCGTGTCGCGCGAGCGCAGCTCGAGCAGCACGTCCTTGCGCGCCAGCGCGGCGACGTCGCCGACGTAACCGCTCACGCGAGCACCAGCCGCGTCGCTCCGAGCGGGGCGAGCCGGGCAGGCTCGTGCGTCGCCACGACCATCGTGCGCTCGCGCGTGAGCCCGGCGAGCTCGGCGTCGAGCAGTGCGGCTCCCGCGTCGTCGAGCCCCGCGAACGGCTCGTCGAGGAGGAGCAGCTCGGGGTCGTGCAGGAGCGTCCGGGAGAGCGCGAGCCGCTGGATCATGCCGCGCGAAAAGGATCCGACCCGCTCGCCGCGCACCTGGCCAGAGGCCGAAGCGCTCGAGCAGCATTCCGATCCGCTCGCGCCGCTCCGGCACGCGGTAGAGACGCCCGTAGAGGTCGAGGTTCTCGAGAGCCGTCAGCTCGCGATACACGAGAGGCTCGTGCGCCAGATAGCCGATGCGGCCGCGATCAACCGCCACGTGGATCTCCCCGCTCGTCGGCGCGAGCAGACCGGCACAGAGCGCGAGCAGTGTCGACTTGCCCGAGCCGTTCGGCCCCGTGACGAGCAGTGACTCGCCGGCGGCGAGGTCGAGGTCGAGGTCGCGGATGACGCGCTTACGCCCGAAGCGCCGCTCCAAGTCGCGGGCTCTAGATCATGTGGCGAGGACGTCCGCCAGGACGAAGGAGAAGAAGGTGACGCTGATGACGCCGTTCGTAGTGAAGAACGCAGCGTCGAGCCGGCGCCAGTCGTCAGGCGAGACGAGCATGTGCTCGTACGCGAGCAGGACGCCGACGGCCGCAACGCCGAGCCAATAGAGGATGCCCACCGACAGGCCCGAGCCCGGCGAGTGCGAGGCACGCCACCGTGCCGACGTGACACGCGCGCGCGAGGAGAAACGCAGCTTTCGGCCCGAGGCGGGCCGCGACCGAGTGCAGACCCTGCGCGCGGTCGACGTCGAGGTCGAAGAGCGAGTAGAGAAGGTCGAAGCCGGCGACCCAGAGCGCGACCGCCCCGCCGAGCGCCCAGGCCTGCCACGGCATCTCGTTCGTGACGGCGGCCCACGCGCCGACGGGGGCAAGGCCGTCGACGGCGCCCAGCCAGAAGTGCGACACCGAGCTCCAGCGCTTGAGGTACGGATAGATGACGAACGCGGCGACCGGGATCGGCCACAGCCACCGGACGATCGGCTCGAGCTGGTAGACGGCGATCAGGAAGATCACGAGGGAGGCGACGCAGAAGAGGCCGACCTGCCAGGACTCGAGCGCGCCCCGCGGCAGCTCGCGTCCCTCCGTGCGCGGGTTGCGCGCATCGAGGCCGGCATCGATGAGGCGGTTGAGAGCCATCGCGAGGCTGCGGGCCCCGATCATCGCGACCGTGATCCAGAGCAGCTCGGCACTCGAGGGAACGGCGTCGAGCGCGAGAAACGCGCCGATGTAGGCAAACGGGAGCGCGAAGATCGTGTGCTCGAACTTGACGAGCGAGACGAAGAGGCGCGGGTAGCGAAGGAGTCCGGTCCAGGGGGTCAGGGGGCGGGGCGGTGGGACTGTGTTCGTCACGTCTGGCGGTGCACCGTCGGCTCGCCGGCGAGAAGGTCGACCGCGTGTGCGAGCGCAGGACGAAGCACTTCGAAGCCGTCCCGACAGCCGCCTGGCGATCCGGGGAGGTTCACGACGAGCGTCGACCCGACGATGCCCGCCACACCGCGCGACAGCAGCGCGTGGGGCGTCTTGCCTCGAGAATCCTCGCGGATCGCTTCGGCAATGCCGGGCGCGCTTCGCTCGATCACCTCGACGGTCGCCTCAGGCGTGACGTCGCGGGGAGCGACGCCGGTGCCGCCCGTCGTCAACACGACCCGCGCGTCGTCGGAAAGCTCGCGCAACGCAGCGGCGATCGTCTTACGGTCGTCGGGAACGACGCGGCGCGTCACTTCGTAGCCTTCGGTCGCCAAGAGCTCCGCGAGCGTGTCCCCGCTCTCGTCGGTGCGCTCCCCGCTCGCAACGCCGTCGGAGACAGTCAGCACCGCAGCCTTCATCCTTTAGCCTTTTCGAGCAGGCGAACCTCGGTCACGACCATGGCCGGGTCGATCGCCTTCGCCATGTCGTACACGGTCAGCGCGGCCACCGTTGCCGCGGTGAGGGCCTCCATCTCGACGCCTGTCTGCGCCGTCGTCTCGGCGCTCGCCGTGATCGACACGCCGGCGTCCTGGACGGCAAGCTCGACGTCGCAATGCGTGAGCGGCAGCGGGTGACAGAGGGGGATCAGCTCGGACGTCCGCTTGGCGGCCATGATCCCCGCGATCTGCGCCGTCGCGAGGGCATCCCCCTTGGGCAGCTCGCGCAGCGCGGCCACCGTCTCGGCCTGCATGGCGACGAAGGCGTGCGCGACGGCCCGGCGACGCTCGTGCGGTTTCCCGCCCACGTCCACCATGTGGACCTCGCCCGCCTCGCCGACGTGGCTCAACCCGCCTGTTCCGGCCATTTCAGGCGGAAATTCTAGTCCGCGACCGCTCGAGGACCTCGTCGAGGTCGGCGAGCTGGGCCTCGATCCAGCCGTCGATCCCGTGCCCGCGGATGTGGCCCCGGATGCGATCGTGACGCCGTCTGCGCTCGTGCGGCGCCATCCCGAGCGCCTCGTGGAGCGCATCCGCCTGCGCGGTGACGTCGAAGGGGTTCACCGTCAGCGCCCAGTCGCCGAGCTCTTCATGCGCACCCGTGTTCTCGGAAAGCACCAGGACGCCGTCCCGCTCGTTGACGAGCGGTGCCTCCTTGGCGACGAGATTCATGCCGTCGAAGATCGCGTTCACGAGGAGGACGTCGTACTGCTTGTACGCGGCGACCGCGCGCGGCAGGTTGTCTTCGATACTGACCTCGAGCGGTATCCACTCGGTGTGGCCGAAGCGGTCGTTGACCGACCGCGCGGCGCGCTGGATGGCGGCGAGGTACTCCGCGTACTCGGGGATGTCCTGGCGCGACGGATCGAGCAGAGCGAGCATGGACACGCGCCCGTGCAGCTCGGGATGCGCCTCGAGGAAGAGCTCGTAGGCGCGGAAGCCGCGCACGATGTTCTTGGACGGGTCGGTCCGGTCGACGCGGACGATGAGGAACTCGCGCCGCGCGGCCTCGATGCTCTCCTCTTCCGCGCGAACGGCCTCGCTCGCGGCCAACTCGTCGAACTCGCCGGCATCGACTGAGACCGGTCGCACGCGCGTGTACGTCGTCCAGCCGTTCAGCCGAACCTCCCCGGTCTCGAAATCGACCTCCGCGCCCGTGATGTCCTCGCAGGACCGCAAAAAGTTACGCCGCCAGCGGGGCGTGTGGAACCCGACGACGTCGTTCGCCAGGAGGCCTTCATGAATGGCGCGCCTGATCGGCTCGGGCAGGACGCGCCAGTAGTCCGGCTGCGCCCACGGGATGTGCACGAAGTGCGCGAGCGACGCATCGGGCGCGGCCCCCCGCACGAGCCCGGGCGCGAGGTAGAGGTGGTAGTCGTGGATGAAGACCGGGGAATCGGGTGCGCGCTCGAGCTCGTCGAGAATCGCCTCGGCGAAGTTGGCGTTGACGGCCTCGTAGCCCTCTGACCACGCGTCGTGCAGGCCCTGGTCGACAACTTGTGCGTTGACGAGGTCCCAGAGGTAGTGCTGCACGAACCAGAGCACCGGGTTCGACACGACGTTGTAGTAGCGGTCGTAGGCCTGTGGGTCGTGCGCCACCAGGCGCAAGCGGTACTCGGACCCGTCGGGACCCGAGTCCTCCCACGCTGCCCCCTCGTTCTCGGCGGCGACTTCCCGATCCTCGTCGGTCATCGTGCTCGCGATCCAGGTGACGTGGTGGCGTGCGATCAGGCCGCTCAGGGCGCTGACGAGGCCTCCTCCTCCGCGCGCAGCCACGCGCGATCCCCCGGAATCCAGGGAAAACGTCACGGGGCCCCGGTTGGAGACGAGGATCAGCTTCCGCCGGTCAGGCATGTGCCAACCCTACCCACCCCCCAAAATCCGTACAGGAATCGGGGGCCTAGGCGGCGCCGGCCGTCACGAGCTCGGCGCCCGCCACGTCGTTCCCGTCGAGACGGTTGAAAAGGGCCAGCCAGTCGCGTAGGAGCCGCGGCGTGAGGAAGTTGCGCCGCACGTGCTCCTTGCCCTTGAGCGCCATCCCGCGCGCCCGCTCGGGGTTGTCGAGGATCTGACAGCATTTCTCGGCGCACATCTCGACGGAGTCCACGAGGTACCCCGTCTCGCCGTCCTGGATCTGGTCGACGATGCCGCCGGCGCGACCGGCCACCATCGGCTTGGCTTTCCAGAGCCCCTCCGTGACGGTGAGGCCGAAGCCCTCGCGCACGGACTTCTGCACGAGCGCCGACGAATGCACCTGAAACGCGTTGACCTCGATCGAGCCCACGTTGTTCAGGTTAGAGAGGATGTAGATGTCGGGGTCTCCGTCTGCGGCCTCGACGGTGCGGTTGTAGTAGTCCCACCCTTCCGGGTCGTCGTGTGCCATCGACCCGACGAGGGCAAGTTGCAAATCGCTGTGGTGGTTGCGGATGAGCCGCCACGCCTCGATGACGCCGACCGGGTCCTTCCACGGGTCGAAACGAGAGATCTGAGTGAGCAGCGGCCGAGCGACCTCGATGCCGAACTGGTCGACGATGTACGCGGCGTCCTCGGGGGAAAGGGCCATGTTCTTGGGCGCGAGTGGATCGATCGCCGGCGGCCATATGTACGCGGACGGCAGGCCGTTGCGCGACGGAACGTACTCCTCTCGGTGAAACACCATCGCGTCGTAGCGCGCGAGCCACGGGCGCAGGAAGTCAAGGACGTCGTCGTTCGGCGTCGACAGATCGATGTGACAGCGCCAGATCCAGTGCGCACCTGCCTGACGTCCGTACTCGATCATCGCTGCCGGCTGCGGGTCGTGCACGATGACGTAGTCGAACGAGCCGTCGAGCGCGTCTGCGTTCATGCGGTTGTACTTCTCGAAGATCTCGCGCTGCGCGTCGTCGAGGCTTTGAGGATTTCCTTGCAGCGCGTTGTGGATTGTCTTCGTCACGTCGAAGAACTCGTCTTGGCCGTGAATGACGCGCCACTCCGTCTCGAGCCCGACGTCCTGCATGAGCGGGACAAGCGTGTAGAGGATCTCGGCTACGCCGCCGCCGAAAGCCGTCGCGGAGAGGTGCAGGACGCGCTTGCCGACCAAGGGCTCTGCAAGCACGCGGACCTGGTCAGTGAGCGTGCGACCCGCGATCGAGACGTAGTCGGCGATTGCCTTGGAGCCGACGTTTACCCGTTGAAGCTGCACGGCGGCGGAGCATATAGACGGGCTCCGCGGAGTCTCAGCCCAAGTACTTCGTGAAGCGAAGGCGGGACCCCTGGCCCTCGGGCCCGCGGCTGATGTCCAGCTCGTCCGTGACCGCCCGGATGATGGCGATACCGAGCCCGCCCTCGTCGATCTCCTCGGGCGAGCGCTCCACGATGACCGGGTCGAATCCGTGCCCGTCGTCGGAGACCTCGACCCGGATGCGGTCCTCGCCGAGCTCGTAGCGGATCTCTACGATGCCCTCCCGGCCCTCCGCGTAGGCATGGCGGACCGAGTTGGAGCACGCTTCCGTCAGCGCGAGCTTGAGGTCGGCGACTACCTCGGGAGCGAGAGCGCGGGTGCGCGCCAGGCCCGTGAGAGCAAGCCGGCAGAGCGCGATGAACTCGGCCCTGGCGGGGATGGTGAGCGCAACGACCCCGGCGCCGTTCATATTCATCTCGTCGCCGTAGCCGGAGTGGAGAACAGATTCATTTTCGGGGTGTTCCCGTCTCGAGGAAGGTGGGCGGACCCCTCTCGCCCTACCCGACTACCCTGGCAGCCTCCCGTTGAAACGGCGCAAGGCGCTTTCGAGCGACGGTAACGGCTTCCACACTCGAGTCAATGAGGACGTAGCGGCGCCCGAGCTGGGCCGCGACCGCTCCGAGCGTGCCGCTCCCGGCGAAGAAGTCGAGACACCAATCACCGGGTCTCGTCGAGGCGAGAACCATGCGGCGAACGATTCCCTCCGGCTTCTGCGTCGGGTAGCCGGTCTTCTCCTTGCCCGTCGGCGGACACGATCGTGTGCCACCAGACGTCCGTCGGAAGCTTGCCGCGCGCGGCCTTCTCGGCGGTGACGAGCCCGGGCGCCATGTACGGGATCGCGGTCGACCTCGTCGGCGTCGAAGTGGTACCGCTCGGGGTCCTTGACGTACACGAGGATCGTGTCGTGCTTCGCCGGCCAGCGCCGTCGCGCCCGCGCGCCGTAGTCGTAGGCCCAGATGATCTCGTTGAGGAAGCACTCGCGGCCGAAGAGCTCGTCGAGCAGGAGCTTGCAGTAGTGCGCCTCGCGATAGTCGATGTGGAAGTACAGCGTCCCCGTCACGGCGAGCAGGCGACGCGCCTCGCGCAGACGGGGCTCGAGAAAGGCGAGGTAGTCGTCGAACGAGTCGCGGTACGACGACTCGGCGAGCAAGCGGCGTCCTGTAGCGGTGGCCCTGAAAGCCGACTCGGTCGCCGTCCGAGTCGGGCACGGTCTTCAGCGTCCGCCGCCGCTGCTCTCTTCCCGTGTTGAACGGCGGGTCGACGTAGACGAGGTGGAACGACTCGTCCGCAAAGGTCGGCAGGAGCTCGAGGTTGTCGCCGAGCAGGATGAGATCGGCGCCGGGACGGCCCGCCATCGACCAAATGTAGTGCTGCTACCGGCCGCCGGCGGGGGTCAGAGGCCGCTCGCCGAGCGTGACGCGAATGACGCGCCGCTCACCGGAGCGAAACACCGTCAGCTCTGTTGTCTGACCGGGCAACAGGCGCTCGGTGACTGCGCGGACGACGTCCTCGGCCGTCTCGACCGGGGCGCCGTCGATCGCGACGATGAGATCGCCGCCGGGCCGAAACGGGATTCCGGCGAACTCCCGCTCCTGGCCGCCGCCGTGGAGACCGGCGCGCTGGGCCGGACTGTTCGGGACGACCGTCTGCACCGCCGCGCCGTGTCCGGCCGGAAAGTCGAAGCGCTCCGCCAGCCTCGGCGTGACGGTCTGCGTCTCGATGCCCAACCAGGCGTACCGCACTTTTCCGGTGGCGATCAACTGCTCCATCGAGCGCTTCGCCGAGTTGATCGGCACGGCGAAGCCGACGCCCTCCGCGGTGCCCGACTCGGTACGGATCTGGGCGTTGATCCCAATCACGAGCCCCCGGGCGTTGAACATGGGGCCGCCCGAGTTGCCGCGGTTGATCGGCGCATCGGTCTGGATCGCGTCGACGAGGTTGTACCGTGACGTCAGCGACTCGATCGAGCGCTCCGTGGCCGAGACGACGCCGACTGAGAGCGAGCTCATCTGCCCGAACGGACTGCCGATCGAAGCGACCGGCTCGCCGACGACGACTCGGCTCGAGTCGCCCAGCGGCACGGGTTTGAGCTCGTGGTCGTCGGGATCGACCTTGAGGAGGCCGACGTCGTCGAAGATGTCCCAGCCCACCACCTTGGCCGGCACGCGGTCGCCGTCGCGGAACTCGACGAAGACGTCTCTGGCCGGGTCGGGTTGCTCGTTCGCCCCGCCTTCGCCGGCCGTCGTGACGACGTGCGAGTTCGTGAGGACGTAGCCGTCGTCCGAAACGACGAACCCGGACCCCTGGGCAAGCCCGGCGTCGCTGCCTTCCTCGCCGAAGACGGCGATGATGGTGACCACGCCGTTGGCACGAGTGCGGTAGACCTCGGCAGCGTCGAAGTCGTTCCCGGGCAGGGGCTTCGCGGTGGCCTCCTCGTCCACCCGCGCGGGGATGGGCGTGGCGCCGTTCCCGCTCGAGACGAGGACGGTCTCCGGGTCGTCGTCGATCCACCCGGCCGCCTTGCCGACGACGAGGGCGGCCGTGCCCCCCAGGAGGGCGCAAACGACGGCGATGACTGCGACGGCTCCCGGGCGCACTCGTCGCATGGTAGTCACCGTCACCGGTTGCTCAACCGACCGACCCGCCGTCGCGCAATGTGCCGGTTTGCTCTGAAAACGGGTCCCGACGAGCGAACACTCGTCTTTTTAAGCCAGGTGGCCAGCCGATGCCGCGGGCAGCCTTGCTAGGTGTGCCAGATAAACCCTGAGATTGCGTGGGCGGCAGGATTTTTCGAGGGCGAAGGCACGATCACCATGTGTGGGAGTTCTCTGCACCTCAGAGTTCAGAACACCGACCTGGATGTCCTCGAACGGTTTTGCGAGATCGTCGGGACTGGGAAGATCTACGGGCCCTACACGAAGCAGTTCAAGGACGGCTTCAAGAGGAAGCCGCGATGGGCCTGGGTCTGTTATGGACGGTCTGCCCGAACGACGTTTCTGACTCTGGCGCCCTGGTTGAGCCCGCGCCGTCTAGCGCGGGTGGAGCTCGGTTTGCGTTCCATGTGAAATCGGCTTTTCCGGACCTGTTGGTGGGAGACATAGGGTGAAAACGGTGTCGCCAGGCTGCGAACGGACCTCGAGGCGACCATCCATGCGGGCCGCGAGCTCCGAGGCGATCGCGAGACCGAGCCCGCTGCCGAACGCCTTGCCGCCGTCGGCCCGGTAGAAGCGATCGAAGAGGTGCCGCTGCTCTGAGGCCGCGATTCCCGGCCCATCGTCGCAAACGGCCAGAAACGCGCCCTCCTCGCCGATTCCGGCCTCGAGCCGCACCTTCGTCCCCTCCGGAGTGTGCCGGATGGCGTTCTCGACGAGGGCCCTCGCCACCTGGAGCACCCGCTGCTCGTCCCCGAGGGCATGGATGGGCCCATCGGTGGCCGTCGCGACCTCATGCTCGGAGGCCTCTGCGACGGCACGGAACTCCTCGCAGACGGTGCGGGCGGCGGCGGTCAAGTCGACCGGCTCCTTCTCGACCGCGAGCTGGCCGGCATCCAGCCGCGTCAGGTCTAGGAGGTCGGTCGCCAGCTTGGTCAGCCGCTCCACCTGGCCCCTCATCTCGACCAGGAACTCCCGCCGGACGTTCTCCTCGAGCTCCTCGTCGGTGAGGAGCTCGAGAAAGCCACCCAGGGCGAAGAGGGGCGTCCGGAGCTCGTGAGAGGCGTTGCCGATGAACTCACGGCGGGCGTGCTCCAGCCGGGCCAGGCGCACCCGCATGCTCTCGAAGGCCTGGGCCAGCTGGCCGACCTCGTCCTTGGCCGGGTCGTGCACGGGCACGTCGAAGTCCCCGGCCGCGATCCGGTCGGCAGCCCGCTCCAGGCGCCGGATCCGGGCGCTGAAGCGCCAGGCGGCGATGTAGCCCGCCGCCCAGGAGACGAGCAGAGCGAGGAGGCCGGAGAACAGGAGGCTCCGCTGGACGAGATTGACGTTGGCGAGGGCGTCCCGGAGCGAGGCCGACAGGAGCACGACCTTCGAGGGGCCGGCGGGCACCGCCACCTCGGCGAACTCCCGCTCGCCCCGCGTCACGCGCCCGGAGGCCCGCAGCCCCGTCCGAGCCGCCTCGAGGGCGACAGGGTCGCGCTGGACGTCGCCGGAGCGAAGACCGCTCGAATCGGCCAGCGGAAGGAGCGCCGACTCGTCGAGCCGGTCGAAGATGACCACCCTGGCATTGAGGCTCGAGGCGAAGAAGTTGGCGAGGTTGGCGTAGTCCTGGAAGGGGTCGGCCCGCTCGACCTGCGCGGTCACGGAGGGCGCAGAGCGCTCGAGCTCCCTGATCTTCGCGTCGACGAGGCGGGACTCGAGCTGAGGGACGACGGCGAGGTAGACGATCCCGAGCGCGCCCACGACAACGAGGAAGAGGGCCAGGCCGATCTTCAGGCTGAGGCGGACTCGGGGCGTGCGGGCGTTCACGTGGCCTCACGAAAGCGATAGCCCACGCCGCGGACGGTGAAGATGTACTCCGGCTCTCCGGGGTCGCGCTCGATCTTCTCGCGCAGGTGGCGCACGTGGACGTCGATCGTCCGCGGATCGCGGTAGTCGGCGCCGCCGCGAAGCATCTCGAGAAGCGCCTGCCGCGAGTAGACCCGGCCTGGATTGGAGGCCAGAGTGCGAAGGAGCTCGAATTCGAGGAAGGTGAGCTGCACCGGCTCGCCGCGGACGGCCACGATGCGGCGGACGACGTCGATCCGCACGCCGTCCGCATCGATGACGTCGGCCCGCGCGGCGACCGGCGGAAGCTGGGCGCGGCGCAGCTGCGCGCGCACGCGGCTTCGAAACTCGCGGATCGAGAACGGCTTCGTGATGTAGTCGTCGGCGCCGAGCTCGAGCCCGACGACCTTGTCGAGCTCCTCGCCGCGCGCGGTCAGGATGATGATCGGGACGGCGCTCTGGGCACGCAGGCGCCGGCAGACCTCGAGCCCGTCGATCTTCGGAAGCATGATGTCGAGCACGACAAGGTCGACCTCGTTCTCCCCGAACAGCCGGAGGGCTTCCTCGCCGTCCGCAGCGTGAACGACCCTGTAACCGTCGCTTTCGAGGGGGAACGTGAGAAGCTTGGTCACCGATTCCTCGTCCTCGACGAGGAGAATCGTCGCCTCCTGGATCATCCCGACAAAGGATAGGGAGAGCGCCGAAGCACTAGACTCATCGACGGCCATGGCCGATCCCACACCGCGCCGACGGCCCCGGCGCGGGTCGCTAGAGAGGCCTGTCTCGGGCCGGATCTACCGAGCGGCCTGGATCGCCGTCGCCGTTCCGCTCCTGGTGGCCGCCTTCAGCGTCGGCCGGCCCGTCGCTCTCCAGCAGCCGCGCCTCCCGCCCTCGTTCGACCGCACGACAGCCGTGCAGTTCGCCCGCGTGCTCGCGGGCCGGGCTCCGGAGCGCACGCCGGGCACGGTCGACTCGCGTGAGGCGGCCGACTACGTCGCCACCCAGCTGCAGAGCTACCGCTTCACCGTCGAGCGCCAGCCCTTCACCGCGGACGTGCCCGGGCGCGGTCGCGAGCGCTTCGAGAACATCATCGCGGTCGCACCCTCGCGCCCTCAGGACACGGCCGCCCGCTCGAACCAGACCATCGTCGTGATGGCGCACCGCGACAACCTCGGCGAGTCGCCGGGAGCAAACGACAACGGGTCCGGCACGGCCGCGCTGCTCGAGCTCGCCCGCAACATCGGGACCGCCGCCGTTGCGCACACGATCGTCTTCGTCTCCACGGACGGCGGTGCGTACGGCGGCCTCGGCGCCGAGCATTTTGCGCGCAACTCCGATTACGCGGGCCGCACGATCGCTGTCATCAACCTCGATGCGATCGCCGGCCGCGGTCCGCCGCGCATCGAGTTCGCGGGCGACACGTCACGCTCTCCCGCCTCACCGCTGATCGCGACCGCCGAGGCGAGCATCCTCGCGCAGACGCAACGCGCACCCGAGCGGCCGGGTGCGGGCGCGCAACTCATCGATCTCGCCTTCCCCTTCACGCTGTACGAGCAGGGACCGTTCATCGCCCGCGGCACTCCCGCAGTCACGATCACCACCGCGGGTGTCCGCCCGGATCCGTCCGCCGGCGATGCGGCCGCGTCCCTCGACGCCGCCAGCCTCGACGAGCTCGGCCGCTCTGCGCAGGCGCTCCTCGGCTCGCTCGACGCCGCCGCCGAGGTCACGCGCGGAACCGAGTCGTATATCTACGTCGGCTCGCGGCTGGTGCGCGGCTGGACTGTCCAGTTCCTCCTGCTCGCGATGCTCCTCCCGTTTCTGGCGGCGACCGTCGATCTCTTCGCGCGCTGCCGCCGGCGGCACATCTCGCTCGGCCCGGCGCTGCGGAGCTTCGCCAGCCGCCTGGGCGTGTGGGCGTGGGTGGGCGCGCTGTTCGCCTTCTTCTCGTTCGCCGGTCTCCTGCCGAACGGCGAGGCGCGCCCGATTGCACTCGACACGCCGGTTGCCGGCGACTGGCCCGTGCTCGTCCTGATGATGTTTTCCAGTTTGGCAACAGTCGGCTGGCTCGTCGCACGACCGCGGCTCGTTCCCCAGCGTGACGTGACCCGCTCCGAGGAGCTGGGCGGTCATCTCGCCGCGATGCTCGTGCTCGGACTGGTGGGGCTCGTGGTCGCGGCGCAGAATCCCTACGCGCTCATCTTCGTGCTGCCCTCGCTGCACGCGTGGCTGTGGCTGCCGCACGTCGCGGACAACGTCGGTGCCCGCCTGCTCGTGTACGCCGCGGGTTTCGCGGGCCCGCTGCTTCTCCTCGGCTCGTTCGCGTTTCGGTTCGAGCTCGGCTTCGACGCGCCGTGGTACATGCTCGCGCTCGCTTCCGTCGGCTACGTGCCAGTCCCGCTCCTACTCGCATTCCTCGCGTGGGGCGCGGCCGCGACGCAGGTGGGCGCCCTCGCGGCCGGCCGGTACGCGCCGTACCCGGCCAGAGAAGACCGGCCCGAGCGAGGCCCCATCCGGGAATCGGTCCGCCAGCTCGTACTGGTGGCGCGCCGCGCGCGCTCCGAGCGGCGACCACACCTCGAGGCCGTCGAGACCGAAGAGTCGGCCGACAACTAGTCCAGCGCGAGGAACTGCACTTCGGCGCCCGCGTCGATCTCGCCGTCTCCCGCCTCGACCGCGACGAGCGCGTTTGCCTGCCCGGCGCGCACGATCATGTGCGACTCCTGTCCCGGTAGCGGGTCGAGAACGACAACGCCATTTCTGCGCTCAGCGCGGGCGCGGAGAAACTCATCGCGGTGAGCGTTGCGGCGAATCGGTGAGCCGAGCACGCCGCGGTCAAAGGACGGCAGCGGATCGGGAATCCCGAGCAGGGCGTTCACCGCCGGACGCACGAAGAGCTCGAAGGTCACGAGCACCGAGACGGGATTGCCCGGCAGGTTGAAGACGAGATGGTCGCGCCGGACGCCGAACGCCACGGGCTTGCCGGGCTTGACGGCGACGCCCCAGAAGATCTCCTCGACCCTGAGCTTGGCTTGCGTCTCGCGCACGAGGTCGTGCACGCCGACCGACGCTCCACCGGAGGTGACGAGCATGTCGAACCCGAGCAGCGCCCGCTCCATGGCGCGCTCGTGCTCCGCAGCGTCGTCGGCGACCACGCCGAGCTGGGCGGGCACGGCACCTGCGAGCTGGAGCGCGGTCGCAAGCAGGAGACCGTTCGACTCGTAGATCTGTCCGGGCTCGAGCGTCTCGCCGGGCGTCGCGCAGCTCCGATCCCGTGACGAGAATGCCGACGCGCGGGCGCTTCGCGCACTGCACCTCCGACACGCCGGCCGCGGCGAGCGCCGCGACCTGACCGGGACCGAGGCGCGTTCCCGGCTCGAGAATCGGCTCGCCCGCCCTTGTGTCGCCTCCGCGTGGACGAACGTGCGCTCCTTCGGCGACCGGCTTGGCAAGCGCGACACGCTCGTCGGTCTCCTCGACGAGCTCGATCGGAACGACCGAGTCCGCGCCGTCCGGCACTGCTCCCCCGGTCGCGATCGCCATCGCCTCGCCCGGACCGAGCGGGCCCGGCGCCGGAGAGCCCGCCGCGATCCGCGCGACGACGGGAAGCGTCACGGGCGCGCCGGTGGTGTCGGCAGCGCGCACCGCGAACCCGTCCATCGCCGAGCTCGGGAACGGCGGCAGGTCGACGGCGGCGATGGCCGGCTCGGCCAGCACGCGGCCGGCGGCGCGCTCGATCGGAACGCGCTCGGCTTCGAGCCGCTTGGCGCGCTCGAGCACGAGCTTCTGCGCTTCGGCGATCGAGATGAGCTCGTTCACGCTCCGCTACGTTAGAGAGGCACCGCGTCCCTGAGGAGGTAGGCGGAGAGGCCGAGCGCGAGCCAGCGGGCCGCCGCGTCCTCCTCGACCGCGGCGAGGGGCACGGCCCAGACGGCGTACCACGGCACGAGCCACGGCGTGGCGAGGAGAAGGAGCCCGGCGCAGAGCCCGAGGCGTGCGCGACCCCGCCACGCTTCGACGAGGAGCCAGACGTACGCGCCGGCGAAGAGCACTGCGAGGAGGGTTGCCGCGACCGACTCTGGAAGGCCGAGCTGCGCCAGCCGGTTCGGGATGCTGTAGCGGGCCTGGTCGCGCAGGTTGTCGGCCAGCGGCCCGAAGGCTTCGACCCACGCCGTCCCGTAGCGCGCGAACGCGAACGCGGCCACCACGGTCGCGGCAACGGCGAAGCCGAGATGGCCGAGACGCCGGCGCGTCGCTCGGGCCTCGAGCGCTCGGAGCGGGAGGAAGACGATGGGAAGCCACTTGACCGCGATCGAGGCGGCCCAGGCCACTCCCGCCAGCTGCCGACGTCCCGCCGCCGCCAGGGCGAGCGCGGCGAGAACGAACGCCATCATCCACGCGTCGTTGTGGCCGCCGCCCGCGAAGTGGAGCGCGAGGAGAGGGTTCCAGCCGACGAACGCCGCCGCGAAGGCCGGGCGCGACCCGAGCCTGGCCGCCAGGAGAGTGAGGGCAACCATGGCGGCCGCCGCGAGGGCCTTGTACACCCACGCCGCCGCCCCGGCCGATTCGCCGACCGCGACCGCGTGCGCTTCGGACGCCAGCGTGAAGCCCGGCCCGTACACCGACGTCGTGTCGCGCCACTGCGCGCCCATGCGCGGGTACGCCGGGTCGTCGGGGAACGTGCTCGGCTCGTCCTCGTACGGATTGGCGCCGTGCACGGCGGAGAGTCGCCCGTAGTCCCAGTACGTGTACACGTCGGTCGAGAGCAGCACGGGGCCCGCAAGCGGCGCGACCTGAATCGCAACCGCGAGCGCGATCACGATGCGCGCGTGTGTGAAGCGCCCGCCCGAGAGCGCGTACAGGCCGACGAGGTACGCGGCAAAGGCTGCCGACGCGGCGACGAGGTAAAGCCATGCCCACGTCGCGTCCGTCCCCGTCGTGGTCGGGGACGAGCGGCGAGCTCGCGGGGTAGGCAAACGCAAACGCCGCGCAGACGAGAACGAAACAGGCGAGTCCGGCCGCGACGGCCGCGCGCGCGGTGTGGCTTACGCGTCGCAGGCGTCGCCGACGCCGTCGGCGTCGCTGTCAGCCTGATCCGGGTTCGGCACCGCCGGACAGTTGTCGGGACCATCCGGAACGCCGTCGCCGTCGGAGTCGGAAGGCGACGGGGGCGGGGGCGGAGGCGGGGGACGCACCCGTGCTGGTCGGCTTGTCGTTCTTGTCGCCGCCACCCTGGCTGGGAGGTGCGCCCTTGTACTGGTACTGGCCGTTGAACGACTCCCACACGGCAGGCTGACTCGGCAGGCCCCAGTCGGGCGGCGGGTTGCCTGCGTACGCCGCCCGCATGAAGATGCCCCAAATCGTCGCCGGGAAGGTCCCGCCGGCGACGCGGATCCCGTGGACGGCGGTCATCGGGATCTTCGCGTTCTGGTAGCCGACCCAGACAACCGTCGAAGCCTTGGTCGTGATGCCAGCGAACCAGGCGTCGCCGAAGTCGTCGGTCGTGCCGGTCTTCCCGCCGGCCGGGTAGCCCGGATTTGCCCCCGTACCGGTGCCACCGACAATGTTCGCCTTGAGGATCTTGATGACCTCGTACGCAACGCCGTCCGAGAACACCTTCTTCTGCTTGACGTCGTTCCAGCCCGCGCCCGCGTCCACCTTGCCGTCGGGCAGCACGACCTTCCTGATCGCTCTCGGCTGCGTGTACACGCCGCCCGCCGCGAGCGTCGCGTAGGCCGACGCCATCTCGAGCACGGACACGGAGTTGGAGCCGAGTCCGATCGAGGCAACCGGCTCGAGCTTCGTGCGGATCCCCATCGCGCGCGCCGTCTTGGCGACGTTCTCGGGCCCGATGTCGAGGGTCAGCCGCGCGTACACGGTGTTGTCGGAGCGCAGGGTCGCCCGTGCGATCGGCATCGGGCCCGAGTAGCTGTGGCTGTACGTCGCGACGTCCCAGACGCAGTTGGGATCGACCGCCTCGCTACAGCTCGGGTCCGGCTGCCAGCGGAAGGGTGCGGACAAGTACATCGTCGAGTTCGGGTTGATCCCCTGCCTGATCGCCTCGGTGAGGGCGAAGGTCTTGAAGGCGGAGCCCGCCTGCCGGCGCCCCTGCGCGGCGATGTTGAACTGGAGGTTCTTCTTGCCGGGAATCACGGCCGTCATCGCGCGTATGGCGCCGTTCTTCGGGTTGATGGAGACGAGCGCCGACGCCGGGTCCGACTTGAGATTGAGGGTGTCCTTCATCGCGTTGACGGCCAACCGCTGCAGGCGCGGGACGATGGTCGTGTAGACCTTGAGCCCGCCGCCGCGAACCGTGTTGGCGCCGTACTTCGCGATCAGCTGTTCGCGCACGAAGCTGAAGAAGTACGGCTCGCGAATCTTCGTGTAGAGCTGGCCGGCGTTCAGCTTGAGCGGCGCCGCGACGGAGGCCTCGAAGTCCGCGGCGTTGATGTAGCCGGCGCTGTACATCGCCTTGAGCACGTCGTTGCGCCGGCGCGCCGCTTCCTCCGGCCGTTTGAAGGGATCCCACGCCGAGGGCGCCTGCGGGAGACCAGCGAGCAGCGCCGCCTCCACGATGTCGAGGTCCGATGCCGTCTTGGAGAAGTAGGTCTGCGCCGCAGCCTCGACGCCGTACGCGTGGTTTCCGAAGTACACCTGGTTCAGGTAGGTCTCGAGGATCCATTCCTTGTCGTGCTCGTCCTCGACCTTGAGCGCGAGACACGCTTCCTTCGCCTTGCGCTCCAGGGACTTCTCCCGGCCGATGTAGAGGTTGCGAACGAGCTGCTGCGTGATCGTCGAGCCGCCCTGGACGATCTCGCCCTCTTCCAGGTTCTTGACGGCCGCACGGATGATCGCCTCGTAGTCGAGGCCACCATGCTCGTAGAAGCGCCGGTCCTCGATCGCAATCGTGGCCTTCGACACCCACGGCGACATCTGCGTGAGGGTCACCGGTTGCCGGTTGCGCTCGGCCGGAATCGCGCCGAGGAGCGACCCGTCGGCGGCGTAGACGAACGAGTTCTGGCCGATCGCGACGGGCTTCAGCGAGCTGAGGTCGCAGCTCGACCGGAACGCAGAGGCAGCCGTGAGCGCGGCGGCCGCGAGAGCGGCGAGCCCGCCGAGGACCACCGCGAGCACGCCGACCAGCACGAGGCGCCGCGCTGCGCTGCGCTCGCGCTGGCGGCGGTGCCGGCGGCGGCGGCGCTGGGCCAGCATCTTTTGCCCGTTGCCGTTGCGGCCGTTTCCGTTGCCGTTGCCGTTGCGCGGGCGTCGCGTCATGCGTACACGCCCTCCTCGCGAAGGCGGCGGTGCACGGCCATTCGGATGTCTTCGGCAACGCGGGCGGCTTCGGTCGCGGACGCGGCCCAGGCCTCGACGGTCACGACTGCGTGCCCGGTCTCGAGCCTGCTCACGCTGGCGGTGGGTTCTCTGTCGGTCATGGCTGCCTGGGCGGCGCGGGCCTCCTCGGAGACGAGCTCGCGGACCCTGTCGAGGTCGGCCTGGACGGGTACCGCGACGTCGACCTGAGCCAGGTGCTCGGCGCTCGAAAGGGTCGTGTTTCTGATGGTATCGGAGGCCAGCTTGACGTTCGGCACGAAGAAGCGGGAGCCGTCCGGGGCCCGCAGGAGCGTGTAGGTGAGGCCGATCTCCTCGACCGTGCCGGCAGCACCGGAGACCTCGATCCAGTCACCGAGGCGGACCGGCTGGGTGAAGGCGACGAGGATGCTGGCGATGAAGTTCGAGAGCGTCGCCTGCGCCGCGAAGCCGACCACGAGGGCGATCACGGCCGACGAGGCCAGGATGGCGCCCGTCACGGCGCGGAACTGCGGAATGACGAGGAGAGCGGAGAGAACCC
The DNA here is from genome assembly GCA_963747715.1 of uncultured Actinomycetes bacterium. Taxonomy (GTDB): domain Bacteria; phylum Actinomycetota; class Thermoleophilia; order Gaiellales; family Gaiellaceae; genus CAVVGB01. The sequence continues at coordinate 5,285 of CAVVGB010000007.1, read as the reverse complement.
CGACCGCGATGATCGTGGCCATCGCGCTTCGCCGGAGAACGCGATAGCGCGTGAGGGTCTCGGGCCGAAGCTCGAGCCGCCGGACAAGCGCCCGGTCCACGAGCCGGGCGACGCCGATCGCGACGAGCACGACGATGGTCGCGACGATCACGCGCTCGACCCACTCCGACTCCATCAGGCCGTTTTCGCCTCCTTCCGGGTGAAGACCTTCAAGGTTGCTGGAATAGTGCTCTCCCCGTGAGACACCGCCTCCTCGCTGCAGCGTTGCTCGTTCTCGCCGTGGTGGGAAGCGGCTGCGGGGAGCGGAGCGAGCCCACGGGTGAGCTGCCGCAGACCTACCCGGTCACCGTCCGTGGGGCAGGCGACCAGCCGACCGTCGCAGAGCGAGCTCCCGAGCGGATCGTCGCCCTCGATCCGGGCTCCGCCGAGCTGATCGCCGCCCTCGGCGCCGGCCGACGGCTCGTCGGGGTTCCCGCCGGTGTCGACGTCGACGCAACCGAGGTCGTCAGCGACATCGGCCGGGTCAACGTCGACACGGTCGTGCGGCTCGAGCCGGACCTCGTCGTCGGAACGCCGAGCACGGATCCGCTCGACCTCACTCGTGCCGCGCGCGAGAGCGACGCAATCACCTACGTTCAGCCGGCCGGCTCGGTCGAGGACGTCGAGCGCGCGGCGCTCGAGCTCGGCTTCGTGCTCGGCGCAGCACCGCAAGCGCGCAAGCTCGTCGCCGACATCCGCCGCGGCTCTGCCGAGATCGAGCGGCGTGTCGCTGATCAGCCGCTCGTTCCCGCCTTCGTCGACACGGGCTTCCTCATCACGGTCGGGGATCGCTCGCTGGCCGGCGACCTGGTGCGTCGCGCGCGCGGCCGCAACGTCGCCGGAGCCAACCCCGGGCCGGAGCCGTTCGAGGCGTGCGACGTCCCTCGCCTCGGCACGCGGGTCGTCCTGGTCCTGGCCGACAGGAGGCAGCGAACGCCGAGAGAGGAGTTCGCCGCTTGCCCGGACGCGGGGCGCTTGCGGCTCGCGACCCTTGACCCCGCTCTCGTGCTCCCCGCAGGCCCCAACGTGCCGCAGGCGCTCGAAGCCGTGGCCCGCGCGCTGCACCCGAATGCCTTCCGCTGAGCAGCTCGACGCGGTCACTGTCGATGCTTTCGGAACCGTCGTCGAGCTGGGCGAGCCGTACGACCGGCTGGGCCAGGCGCTCGCCGAGCGTGGCGTCGAACGCAGCCGCGAGGAGGTCGCTCGAGCTTTCGCTGCCGAGGTCGCCCACTACCTTCCGCGCGCGCACGAGGGACGCGATGCCGAGAGCCTCGGCCGGCTGCGTCGTCAGTGCGCCGGGGTCTTCCTCGCCGAAGCCGGTGCGAGCCTCGATCCGTCCGAGTTCGCTCCGGCGTTCGTCGACGCGCTCGAGTTCCACCTCCTCCCGGGCGCGGAGGACGCGCTCGGACGTCTTCGCGCGGCCGGGCTCGTACTTGTATGCGTCGGCAACTGGGACGTGTCGCTCGCCGACTACCTGCGCAGAGTCGGCCTTTCGCATTTCTTCGCGGCGGTGGTCAGCTCGGCCGAAGCAGGCGCTCCAAAACCGGATCCGCGTCCGTTCGAGCTCGCCTTGAGCCGGGTCGGTGTCGGGCCCGAGCGCGCGCTGCACGTGGGCGACTCCGATGCCGACCGCGACGGCGCCCGTGCGGCCGGCCTCGCTTTCGAGCCCGTGCCGCTGGTTACGCTGCCCACCAGGTTGGGACTGTGAGCGCGCGCAAGCGAGGCATCTCCACACGCTCCATCCACGGGCGCCCGCCGCCCGCGGACGTGCCCGGCGACCCGATCGTCGCACCGATCGTCCCCGCGACCACCTTCGTCCTCGCCGACGCGGCTGAGACCGATCGCGTCATGAGCGAGAAGGAGTACGGCTTTCTCTACTCCCGCATCCGCAACCCGACTGTCGAGGACCTGAACGTGGTCGTCGCCGATCTCGAAGGAGCCGAAGCCGCGCAGGCGTTCTCATCCGGCATGGCTGCCATCACTGCGGCACTCGTCACGTCGCTCGAACGTGGCGACACGCTGCTCGCGGCCAGCCAGCTCTACGGCAACACGTACGGACTGATCGAGACGCTCGTCCGCAGGCTCGGCGTCGAGGTGACGTACGCCGACGTGACCGATCTCGACGCGTGGAGCGTTCCCGCCAAGGTCCGGTACGTCGAGACGATGGCGAATCCCGGCTTCCCTCTCGCCGATCTGGCCGCGATCGCCGAGGGCAAGGGCGACGGCATTCTGATCGTCGACAACACGTTCGCCTCACCCGCGTTGTGCCGTCCGCTCGAGCTCGGCGCCGACCTCGTCTGCGAGTCGGCCACGAAGTTCCTGAACGGCCACCACGACGTGACGGCGGGAGTGATCGCCGGCAGTCGCGAGCGGGTGGAGAAGGCGCGGCTGCACCTCGTCGACACCGGCGCCGTCCTCGACGCGTTTCCGGCCTTTCTCCTCAGGCGCGGAATCAAGACGCTCACGATGCGCGTCGAGCGCGCGAGCGCGAACGCGCTCGCGCTTGCACGCTTCCTCGAGGGGCACCCGAAGGTGACCAGGGTGATGTACGCCGGGCTCGAGAGCTACCCCCAGCACGAGCTCGCGCTCAGACAGCTGGCCGGCTCCGGAGCGGTGCTCGCGGTCGAAGTTGCCGGCGGGCGCGAAGCCGCGGAGCGATTCTTCGACGCCCTCGAACTGTGCCTGCGCGCCTCGAGCCTGGGCGGTGTCGACACGGTCCTCCTCCACCCCGCATCGACGAGCCATCGCCAGTTCGATGCCGAGCAGCTCGCGGCCGCGGGCATCTCGCCTGGCCTGCTTCGCGTCTCCGTAGGGTGTGAGGATGCAGACGACATCGTCGCCGACTTCGAGCAGGCGCTCGAGCGGGCGTAGTCGCAAGGGGCTCATCGCCTGGCTCACGCTCGCGACGATCCTCGTCGTGCTCGGGTTCGCGGGACAGTCCTCCGGGGAGTCGAACCCCGACCTCTTCTACGACTACGGGCTCGCGCTCAGCTCGCTCTTCATCTACGGGATCCTCGTCGGAATCACGTTGTGGGCCGGGACGGCGTACGGTGACCCGCTCAAGGAGCTCGGCCTCACCGTGTTCTCCGTCAAGTGGACGGCCATCGCCGTCGGTCTCATCTTCCTCGTGCTCGGCCTCTCCTTCGTCCTCGAGCCGATCCTGCACGCCGGCGAGGAGCAGGGCTATGCGCCGGATGTCTGGCGCCCCGAGCGCGCGCGCGCGTTCTTCGTCAACGGTCTCGTCGCCGCCACGTTCGTACCGTTCGCCGAGGAGCTCTTCTTCCGCGGCCTCGGCGTCCGTGCGCTCACCTTCCTCGGCAGCGTCGTCGCGATCCTCGGCACCGCGCTCGCCTTCGGCCTCGGGCACGGCATTCTCGTCGCGCTTCCAATCTTCGTGGCTTTCGGCGCGGCGCTTGCCTGGGTTCGCCTGCGCTCCGAGAGCGTCTGGCCCGGCATCGTCGCCCACGGTCTCTTCAACGCGCTCGCGCTGGTCGCCGTCTACGCAGACCTCACGAATTGAGCGGAGAGCTCCTTCGGGGCGGCGTTATCCTTGGCGCCTCATGTCCGTGAGCGACGTCGACAAGGACCCCGTCGTCAAGCAGCTGCGCGAGCAGATCTCCGACAACGACCTGGCGATCGTGAACGCCATCAACAAGCGCCTGAAGCTCGTCAAGCGCCTCAAGGAGTACAAGACGTCGCGCGGTTTCGAGTTCGTCGACCAAGCCCGTGAGGACTGGATGATCTCCTATCTCTCGCGGGCGAATCAGGGCCCGCTCTCCGGCGAGGGCCTGCGCGAGATCTACGGCGAGTTGCTCGACCTCACCAAGCGCGAGGTGACGGAAAGTCTCGAGGATGTAGGGGCGGGGCATGCCCCGCCCGGCGACGGCAGCTAGCTCTCCGTCGAGAAGTCTTCCGGTTTCACCTCGTCGAGGAACTTCTTGAACTCCTCGACGACCTCTTCCTCGTTCACGTCCTCGTGCTCGAACTCGATTGCGCTCTCCTCGATGACGGAGTCCGCGGCGTAGATCGGTGCCTCGGCGCGCACGGCCAACGCGATGGCATCGCTTGGGCGCGAGTCGATCTCGATCTCGCTGCCGTCCACGGACACGGTGATCATCGCGTAGAAGGTGTTCTCCCGAAGCTCGGTGACGGCGATGCGGATGACGCGCGCTTCGAGCTGCGAGAGCATCTCGGTGAAGAGGTCGTGCGTCATGGGACGCGGCGTGCTCGCACCCTGGAGCTTCATGAGAATCGCTGCCGCCTCCGGATGGCCGATCCAGATCGGGAGGAACTTGTTTCCCTCGGCAGTCTTCAGCAAGACGATCGGCTGCTTGCCGACCATGTCGAAGCTCACGCCGTATATGACCATCTCTTGCATCGCGACCCGGCCCTGCGCCTGATTCTAGCTCGCGGTCCTTGCCGCGCTTTCGGCTCTCAAAACCCTTGCGTACACGACACAAAGGTACGCCGAAGTGGGCGATCCTGGATTCGAACCAGGGACCTCCGCCTTATCAGAGCGGCGCTCTAACCAACTGAGCTAATCGCCCGCGCCGTCGGATTGTAGCGACGGTTGCGCGCGCTTCAGTGATATGTCCGGCAGGTTCGCAAGTAGTCCTCGGCGGCGAGCAGGAACGTCTCGTCGCGCGCGAGCTCGAGGACCGTGTCCTTCGTCTCCTGGTCGAGCTCGTCGTCCGAATCGACTACTGCGATGAAGTCGCCGAGGTGCCCCCGCCGCGCCAGGTTCGCCATCCGCAGGACGAGCTGGCGGATGTCGTCGTCCTGGTTGATCGCCTCGAGCGACTCGAGGTCTCGGGCGTACGGGAGGACCATCGTCTCCCCCACAACGCCACCGGGGTCGAGCTAGATACGCCCTCCGGCCTCGAGGCCCTCGACGATCTCCTCGAGCTCGGCCTCGTCGGCGAAGTGGACCTCGAGGCGGGTCTCCCGCAAATGGACGGCGGCGCCCGTCAGGCGCTCGAGGGCATGCCGGGCCCGCGCGGCCAGGGCGGGATCGACCGGCGCCCGCTTTCTCGGCTTGGTCTTGGCCCCGGACCAGCGGGCGGCGCGCTCCGCGGCCCGGACCGAGAGGCCCTGCTGGACGATGCGCCGCGCCAGCTTGCGCTGACCGTCCTGATCGGGGACGGCGAGCACGGCCCGGGCATGTCCTTCGGTCAGCGCCCCCCGTTCCACGAGCGCGAGCACGTCGTCGGGAAGGTCGAGCAGGCGCATCCGGTTCGACACGGCCG